>JBBCKD010000017.1:0-334444 GCA_037191015.1 Spirosomataceae bacterium | reverse complement strand
AAATTCAGGATCTACAACAGGTGGGGGGCCCTGGTATGGCAGACCGAAGGTATTGAGATCAACTGGGACGGAAGAAACAGTAACGGGAATGAAATGCCCGCCGGACAGTACTTCTATGAGTGTGAAGCCAATATCCAGTCCACTACCAGGAACGGGAAAAACGTCACCGTCAAAGGATGGATCCAGCTCCTGAGATAGTCTTCAGGCCTTCCTTGTATCCTTCCACAATCAGCCTTGAGATATCCTCACCCGAAAACCGGGTGAGGTCAAGGGCCGGCGGCGCGCCGGGCCTGATAATCCTTAACCTGACATCTTCCGATCTGAGGGCCGCTCTTTCAGCATAGATCTTTGCCCACATGATATCATTATTCTCCATCTGGTTTACCGTGATATCCTTTATCTGCTGGATAAGGCTTATCAGGTTGCGCGCATTGAATTGTTCCCTCCGGTATATGGAATGCGCATGACAGGCTATCACTACGACATCCGTAGCCCCGTCTTCAAATGCCTGCCTGACCGGTACCACCTCGCGCAGCGCTCCGTCCATATACAGGTCTCCCTGATCGCCGATAGGGACGGGAGGCATGATCATCGGTATGGAAGAGCTTGCAAAAAGGTATTCAAAAAAATTCGCATCATCGGGTGATACGTAAGTCATCTCACCCGTATTGATACTGACAGCCCCTACCTTGCACTTTACAGGGCTCTTTTCAAGAACCTCCCTGCTGATCTGCTCCCTGATCAGTAAATGGAGCGGGGCCGGGTCCAGCAAGCCTTCGTATTGGCTAATCAGCGTATTTACGCCAAGCGATACCCGCGACCTCAGGGTGCCTACTGCCTGCGGACTGTCTATCCTGGTAATCCAGAATTCCATCAGGTGCCGGGCTGCCCTCTTCCAGCTGATCTGTCCGTCAGTATCAAATTGCCGGCCCGCCTCATGAGCAAGAAATGTCGTGTTGAGCGCCCCCACGGAGATGCCGTAGATCATGTCCGGCTCAAAACCGCTTTCCAGCACGGCCTTTACAGCCCCCACCTGATAGGCCCCCTTCATCGAGCCTCCTCCCAGCACCAATGCTTTCATAGTCTTATGATCGTATCCGATGTTATAGAAAAACCGTGTCGCTACAATATTAAAAGGAATTTACTACTTAATGCCGATCCGGGTTAAGCTTTGTTCACCGTGCGACCGGCCAACTTCCCCGCGGCCACCACTTGCTGACTGCCGAATTCCGGCTGCCATTAGTTTAACAGAAGATTTTTTGACAACTTTGGAGGGCGAATCGCCTTGATTGTCATATGCCCCTTTCTATAAGCGAAATTCAGGAACCCATAGCTGCCGAAATGGCTGCCTTTGAACCGAAGTTCCGTGAATTCATGAAGAGCGAGGTCCCGCTGCTGGATCAGATTATGAACTACATTGTCCGTCGAAAAGGCAAGCAGCTCAGGCCGATGCTTGTATTTCTTTCGGCAGGGGCGTGCGGGGAGATCACCGAATCGACCTACAGGGGCGCTTCCATGATAGAGCTTCTTCATACCGCTACATTAGTACACGACGACGTAGTCGATGATTCCAACTACAGGCGGGGCTTCTTTTCCATCAATGCGCTCTGGAAAAATAAAATCGCCGTACTGGTAGGCGATTATCTTTTTGCAAAAGGGCTTCTTCTCTCCGTTAATCATTCGGAGCATACTATTCTCAAGATCGTATCTACCGCTGTCAGGGAGCTTAGCGAAGGTGAGCTGCTCCAGATGGAAAAGGCGAGAAAGCTGGATATTTCCGAAGAGGTATACTACGAGATTATAAAAAGGAAAACGGCTTCGCTCATAGCCGCATGCTGCGCTGTCGGCGCAAGCTCCTCAGGCGCAAATGAAGAAATGGTCCGCCTGTTTCACGCTTTCGGCGAAAAAGTCGGGGTTGCTTTTCAGATCAAGGACGATCTCTTCGACTACGGCGACCTGGATGTGGGAAAGCCTCTCGGCATCGATATCAAGGAGCGGAAAATGACACTCCCGCTTATTTACGCCCTTAACCAGTCTGACTGGAGCAGCAAACGTAAAATTATCAGGACTATCAAAAACGATAGTGACAAACCGGTCAAAGTAGCCGAGGTGATAGCTTTTGTAAAGGAAAAAGGAGGTATCCAGTACGCTCAGCAGCAAATGCAGATTTTTGTGGACCAGGCCATGAAGCTCCTGGAATCGGTCCCGCTTTCCATACCCCACAGGAATGCGCTGCAAAAGCTCGTTTTATATACCATTGAACGGAATAAATAACCTGACACCTTAAAATGCTTAAAATTTTAATCCATATGAGATCTCCGTAGGCTACCGGGGTACATCGTCTCATTGTTACATCATCTCTCCCGATAACTGTCGGGACTCATTATCACATCAATTTTATACACATGAAAAGAAAGATTCTTCTCCTGTTGTTTGTCTGTTTCTCAGCCCTGGCCACTGCCCAGACCCGAAACGTACCATCCGCCGCATCAAAAGATATTCCGCGACCGAAGCTTGTCGTCGGGATCATTGTAGACCAGATGCGCTACGACTATTTTTATCGCTACTATGATAAATACGGGAAAGGCGGGCTCAAGCGCTTCATGAACGAGGGATTTATGGCCCGCAATAACCATTATCACTACGCGCTCACTGTTACTGCTCCCGGCCATGCATCGGTCTATACCGGATCAGCCCCGGCCATCCATGGCATCGTCGGCAACGACTGGTACGATCCTATTACCAAAAGAGCTGTTTATTGTGTCGAGGACAGCACCGTGACGGTAGTTGGTAGTACATCCGAAGGCGCCGGAAAAATGTCTCCGCGTAACCTCCTGGTCACTACTATCCCTGACCAGCTGAAGCTTGCCACTAATTTCAGGTCGAAAACCATCGGAATTTCTATCAAGAACAGGGGGGCGATCCTGCCGGCCGGTCATTCAGCCGACGCCGCCTACTGGTTCGACTCCCGCACAGGTCATTTTATCTCCAGCACCTATTATATGAATGAGCTACCCAAATGGCTCCAGGAATATAATGATAAAAAATACCCTTCGCAGTACGCGCAGAAGGGCTGGGAAACGCTTCTGCCGATCGATCAGTACGAAGAAAGCACTGCCGACAACCAGCCGTGGGAACGCAAGAATACCGGTGAAGAAAACCCTGTTTTCCCTCATGCGCTTGCCGGTATCTCCGGGAATGTCTTCGGCACCGTATCTTCTACTCCCTGGGGCAATACCATGGTAAAAGACCTGGGTATCGCTGCCGTTAAAAACGAAAAGCTGGGGAAAGGGCGTTTCACAGACTTCCTGGCTCTGAGCTTCTCCGCTACCGACGCAGTCGGTCATCAATATGGTCCTAATTCGATAGAATCGCAGGATGTATACCTCCGCCTTGACAAGGATTTCGAGGAGCTGTTTACTTTTCTGGATGGCTGGGTAGGAAAGGACAATTATACCGTATTCCTTTCGGCAGACCACGGAGTAATGGGTGTGCCCGCCTTCTGGAATTCCAAAAAGCTCCCCGCTGGAATAATGGACCAGAAACAGCTGGTGGTTAACATGAAGCAGGCGCTGTCTGCCGAATTAGGCGAAGGAGATTTTATCCTCGCTGCCGAAAATTACCAGATTTACCTGAACCACGAAGAAATGAAAAAAAGAGGGGTTACCCAGGCTGATCTTCATCGTGTGATCAAGGAAGCCCTTATTTCAGATCCTTCTATTGCGGATATCCTGAACCTCAAAAACCTGAATAACGAACAGCTTACGGACTACCAGCTGGCTTTGTATAAAAACCTGGTCAACGTGAAGCGTAGCGGCGATATACAGATAGTGCCGCGTCCGGGCTGGTTCCCGGGAAGCAGTATGGGAACAACACACGGCTCGCCATACAATTACGATACGCACGTACCTTTCGCGCTGTTCGGATGGGGTATTAAAAAAGGCGAAACGCTTCGTCGTACTGCGATTGCCGATATTGCACCTACCATTTCCGCCCTGCTGCATACCTTACCGCCGAACGGCAGCATAGGGGAGCCTGTAGTGGAAGCGTTGAAGTAGGAAAGAGGAGTTGAAAATTGAAAGTGGAAAGTTGAAAGTGAAGAATGATGAACTTTTAACTCTCAATTTTCAACTCTCCACTTTCAACTCTGTGGTAATATCAACCTCTATTGTTTTTTCAAACGGGCGTAGTGTTCAAAGAAAAGCGGGATTGTTTCGATCCCCTTGTAAAAATTAAAAAGCCCGAAGCTTTCATTGGGAGAATGTAATCCGTCTATATCCAGGCCAAATCCCATCAGCACGCTCTTTACGCCCAGCACCTGTTCAAAAAGGGCGACAATAGGAATGCTCCCCCCGCCCCTTGTCGGGATCGGGGCTTTACCAAAAGAATCCTCCATTGCCAATGCCGCGGCTTTGTATTCAATAGAATCGGTAGGCGTCACATAGGGCAATCCTCCGTGATGCGGCTTTACCTTTACTTTTACCGACGGAGGGGCTATCTGCATAAAATGCCTGGAGAAAAGTTCCTCGATTTCCTTGTCCGTCTGGTTGGGTACCAGGCGCATCGAGATCTTGGCATATGCTTTCGACGGCAAAACCGTTTTTGCACCTTCTCCCGTATAGCCTCCCCAGATCCCGTTGACATCCAGGGTAGGCCGTATGGAGGTACGCTCTATGGTAGTATATCCCTCTTCTCCTTCGACCTCGTCTATCCCGAGGTCCTGCTTATAGCCGGCCAGGTCAAAAGGCGCATCGTTCAGGGCAGCGCGCTCTTCGGCAGAAAGCTCGGCTACATTGTCGTAAAAGCCGGGTATCGTTATATGCCCGTTTTCATCTTTGAGCGAAGCAATCATTTCGCAAAGCACGTTGACAGGATTGGCCACGGCCCCGCCATAGACCCCGGAATGAAGATCACGATTGGCGCCGGTTACCTCCACTTCCACATAGGTGAGCCCCCTGAGCCCCACTTCGATCGACGGTACATCGTTCGCTATAATGCTTGTATCCGAGATAAGTATCGTATCGGCCCTGAGCAGTTCCCGGTTCTCCCTGACGAACGTCCCCAGGTGATCCGATCCGATCTCCTCTTCCCCCTCGATCATAAACTTGACGTTACATAGCAGGCTTTTATTTGCCGTCAGCGCTTCAAAAGCCTTAATATGCATATAAAACTGCCCTTTGTCGTCGCAGGCTCCCCGCGCGTAGATACGCTCGTTCTTGATAACGGGATCGAACGGCGGAGAATCCCAAAGCTCGTAAGGATCTGCGGGCTGTACGTCATAATGCCCGTAAATCAGCACGGTAGGGGCTTCAGGGTCTATTGTTTTTTCCCCGTATACTACCGGGTGGCCGGGCGTCTCGAATATTTCCGCCCTGTCGGCGCCCGCATCTTTTATTTTATCCCGCACAAACTCCGCCGCACGCAGCATGTCAGGTTTAAAGCGGGAGTCGGCGCTTACCGACGGAATCTTCAGCAGGTCGATCAGCTCTTCCAGGAAGCGTGCTCTGTGATCGTTGATGTATGTTTGGACAGACATAAAAACGGCATCTGAATGAAAAGAAAAATGGCGCGGACAATCCGCGCCATAAAAATAACAAAATAGCTTAGCTCCCCGAAAGAACTACCGTGTCTCCTTCCCCTTCCGCACAAACAGCTTTACCCTGTTTTCGCTTCCGTTGAAAAGGCGAACGATATTTTTCTGGTGTGTAAAAACCACCATCAGGAACATTGCGAATCCAAAAATCACGAGCGATATCTCAGGCTTGCCGAAAACTCCCAGCAATAAGAGGACCGGAAAGGCAAGTGTAGCCAGGATCGAGCTCAGCGAGACATATTGGGAGGCTATCAGCGTAAGGATAAAGATAGTAATGCACACAAGCGCCAGCTCAGGGTGAATGGCCAGCACCATTCCAAGCAGGGTTGCGACGCCCTTTCCACCTTTAAAATTGACATAGATCGGGAAGATATGCCCGATTATCGCCACTATCCCGAAAATAAACTGGTAAGTAAGGATCTGCTCATGGGTAATTAACCCGAAATAGTAAAGCAGAACAGCCAGCATTGTCGCTGTCCAGCCTTTCAGCACATCGATCAGCATCACTACGGTACCGGCACGTTTTCCGAGCACCCTGAACGTATTGGTAGCCCCCGCATTTTTGCTCCCGAATTTCCTGACATCGACGCCCAGGTACCCGATTCCATACCAAACGGAAGAAGGAATTGAACCCAACAGATAGGCGGCAAACACCATTAAAACGGTCATAAACAGAGACATAGATTAAAAAGCTGAGATAGTTGAAAAATTCTTAATATCAATATGTTCCCAAATCTAACTCAACTCCTTCACAATACCATGCATTTTTAGTATTTTAATAAGATTTTAATTTTTCAGAAGCCCTCGGCTTTCTCTTCTTTTTTAGCTGCTTCTTTTTTTTGTATCGCTCCTTTGGCGGTTTTTCTGACCGCTCTCGGTGCTCTCTTCGCCTGTGGGTATGTAGTATTAAACCTATCTGTAAATGCCATCTTATCCTCCAGCGAAAGCGGTAGTAACTGCATATCTTTCGTGCGGCTTTTAGCAGCCGATACCTTATCGTTAAAACTGTAGTCGGACGAAACTACACCCAGCATATTTTCCGCATAATCAAAAAAGTACCACAGCTCCGGCGTGATTTCCAGCAGCAGGCTGAAGCCCTCCTGGCCGCCATCCATCCTTATCTCCATCAGCCCGTCTGCTTTGGCGTTGATATCGTTCGTCCCCATATTCGATATACCCATTCTCTCGGAGGTGTAAAAGGACTTATGCTGTTCCGACCAGTGCAGGTTCACGCTCGAGAGCACGATAGGCAGGTTCAGCAGTGGCGAAGCGTCGCTCAGAGGCTTATGCTCGGCGGCAAGCTTGTCGGCAAAAGTCTTGGTGGCTGCAGCTCCTATCAATGCTTCCAGCTTCCCGAACAGGCGCTCCAGGTCATCTTCCGCAGGATCATTATTGCTCTCCTCCAGGTTGGTTGCAACAATTTTGGACGCCAGTTCCGGAAGAAGCGGGTTCAAAGCGGTAAACTTAAGCCCCATCAGCGCATTCACATCCAGCCGCATGCTGTCTATCTGGGCCTGTCCGCGTCCTGCGGCCAGCACCCAGTCACCTGGACCGAAGCCGAGCTTACCCGAAAAATCAAAAAGCCCTTTCCGGTCATCGAATGCCAGCACGGTAGTAGGCGGCACAAGCGTATCAACCGGGTTCTTCTGGGTAATCCTGAAAGAGCGTGAATCCCCGTCATAATGCATGTCGCCCGTAGCTACAAAAAAATCGGAATCCCGGGTATCGTCCTTCGGCGATAAAAATGTCGGGTAAATACCGCTGGCAAAACGATAGTGCAATCCGGCCGACAGAGGAGTCCCTTCGGCATTGACCAGCTTCTGATCTACTTTCAGGGTAATGTTCGCCCCCGGGGCCTCCTTATATTCTATCCAGGAACTTTCCAGGCTCTGGCGTTCCTTCAGCATGGGGCGGATAAAGCCGTCCAGGTCCAGGGAAGGTTTGTTGGAGGCGAAACGGATATCTCCCTTATAGGCTATGCCCGGCGCCAGGCGAAGCTGATCCGTCTCTTCGATATAGGCTACCGCAGTGGTATAATAGCTTTCCTGGTCGGCCGGCGACAATGATTTTTCGCTTCTTCTTGAAGCGGAGGCCAGGGGTTGTCCTGATTTTTGCAGCTCAAAATTCCCGAGCTTTATATCGAAAGTGTCCTTGCCCGCCGTGATATACTGGTAGATAGCAGACCCTTCAAGGCTGTTTTTGGAATGTATTTTGATATCGGCATTGTACATGCGGTGCGATATGCCCATTGTATCCACTACGATCCGGGCCTTTTTAAACTCTGCCAGGTGACCATTGCCGTCAACCACTACCTGTCCTTTATCGGGCACGATATTGAGACCGGTCGAGTTTACGAAAGGTACGCCGGCAACCGTCATCTCTTTCTTGTCTACGGAATATACTGCACTGGTACCTCTGAACTCCAGGCCTTCCTGCTCAGGCATCAGCGATCTGAAGGTGGCGGGTTCTCCGTTACTCTTCATCGTAATCTTACGTGCCTTGGTATCCCAGGTTGCCGAACCTATAGAGGTATAATAATTCGCCATCGGGAGCTCTATTCCCGATGAATCGCCGGTAAAGCCTTCACTGTTCTGGTTAAGCTGGACAATGCCTTTGTCGATCGAAAAATCTATATCCACTCCCTTTGCCCTCAGCAGAGATACACCGTCCGACTGCGCAGATGCATTTACGTTCAAAGTAGCGTCTCCTGCCCAGAAACCTCCTTTTTTAAATTGTATATTACCGGAAGCGAGCTCCGAATCTGCCCTTTTGAGCACCCCGTTCCCAAACAATCCTTTCGACCTCAATACCAGCTCTCCCTCCAGCTTGGTCGTCCCGTTATAAAAATCGAAAGCATTACCCTGCGTCCTCAGCATCATGCTGTCCGCTTCCGGCAGCCATTTCATCGTGAATTCCTTCAGATCCGCCTTCGGGAAATACACCCCTCCGATCGTACCTTCCGAAAACTTTGCGCTTTTTCCTGAAGCTACCAGCGAATCGGTAGTTAAAACCATCCGTTCGGCCTGGATCTGCCCCGTCAGGTAGCTGAGCGTACCCTCACTCTGCAATCCCTTGTAGTCCATGAACAGTTTGGGCCCTTTAATAACAGCTTTTCCGTTATACACCTTAAGACCTTCTTTAGGAAGAGGATGCTCAAAGCCCATCGACGTATCGGGCATAGATTTCAGCGCCGTTTTGATCATTGGCAATATGCCTGCCGAATGAAACTCTCCGACAAACTCGATATCCCTCTTATCCAGCCCGCCCACATCCAGCTCGGGAACGCTGAAAAAGACTTCTTCCGGGTAGGTCCACTGCCCTCTTCTGGGTTGGTTAAAATGGATGACTACCCCCTCCGGTATATGAATTCTCGGGGACCCGGTTACTCCCTTCTGCTGACCGGATTTATTCTTAGCATCGCTCAGGTAGAACGTCCCTGCTTTATCGTATTTGATATTTCCGCCGACCTCACCGCCCAGCCCTTTTGCATATTTTTCATGCGGGACATAGGTAATGGAGTCCATATCGGACATATTGATAAAGAAGTCGTTATAGTTGAATTTTATGTTTCGCCCGGTGAACTTGAAGTTGCTCGACTGCAAAAGACCGTTCATGGTAAAATCCCTGTTTTTACCCATGATCACGATCCGGTCAGAGGGCTTTCCGGAAATCCTCAGGGAATCGCTGATGTTAAAATACTCTACTCCCCTGACGGTCAGCAGTGTATCTTTGAAAGAAATGGAAGCGTTGGCAAGGTTATCGTTAGAGGGGAACACCGATCTGAGCGTGAAATTATCGAAGTCCGCCTTGTTGACATTGGCCATAATGTAAAAAACGGCCTTCCGTGTAAGGCTGTATTCATCCTGGTCAGCATGGTACTGGAAGTAACCTTCCAGTGTCAGGCGCTCCAGCATACGTCTCACTACCGCGGGCTGCTTTTTTACGACTTTTGCCAGCTCATCAGGAAAAAATGTCTGTTTTTTCTGCTGCTGGAGGTATCCGGCGGCGGCCATCAGGGGTTGAAAACCGAACTCCTGGCTCATTTCCTGCAACCTGGACTTCCTGAAAAAGTCTATCGATTCCATCCGCAGAGGGATTTCCGTTTTTCCCGACACCATGTAAAACTGGAAGCTGCCTTTCGCGAAATCCCACCTGGCCGACTCCGACCAGATGTACATTTTGTGGTAGGTATCTATATACGGAAGCGAGGTAAAATCCCCTTTGGGCGGCCGGGTGAGATGCAGGCTGCCTGCCTCGTCCTGGTAGTTAAGCATTACTCCCGGGTGATAAATGGAATCCTGCCCCATCGGAAGCGTAAAAGTCGCCAGCTCTGACGTAATTTTCAAAGGCGATAATGTAAACCGTTGACTCGTGGATTTGAAAGCGGGCTTGCCCTGGAAGCTGACTATTACCTCCGAAGGCTCACCGCTCAGAGAGGTGCTGAACAGCTCGTGTCCCTGCAGGTAATAGCCGCCTTTGTACGAAATATGCTCGCTTAGACCGGACAAGACCGCGTCATTCCGGTAAGACATAAACCTGGGGAAACCCGACGATGCTTTGCCTGCCGGTTTCCTGGCGCTCTTATATTCAAAAGTCCCGGTAACAGGCGATTTAAGCCTGTTGTCCTGGATCACGGCTTTCTCAGCCCTCAGCGCCGGGCTGGCCGTTTTGAACGCGAAGTCCGCCAGCTGAACATACACCGAAGAATCTCCCGCGGTCCGCCAGTCAAAGCGTCCGCCGTTCCCTGCAAAAATCCCTTTATGAAGCGCGACGCTCCCGGTGCTCGGCCCGAAGCTCACGGAGTCTCCGTTGGCCACCATCGCGAAGGCGGCATTCTGCAGATCCAGCAGCAGCCCGGAAAGTACGGGAAGCGGCTCCGCTGATTTTAAAGGTAAATCTTCGACCGGCGTGTCCCAGCCGTCCGACCCTTTGTCGGCAGGCGCATTCTGAGCCGGCGCCTCATACCTGAACCGGTATTGCCCGGCAGTAAGATACAGCTTATTGAAATTGGATTGATACAACAGCTTTTTGTCCAGCACAAGCTGGGTAGTCTGCAAAGCCTGGAGCATCTCTTTCTGGTCGTGCTGCTCGACGGTATGGTCCAGCGCGATCATATACCCGTTAACATCACCCTGCTGTCCGACGACGGTCAGCAGGTTGCTTATGACCAGGTTGAGGGCTGGTCCGGGCTTATAACCCCGCCCGGCCATATTCCGGAACAGGCTGATAAACTGCTGCCTTTGTGTAGTATTCAGCCCGGAGTTCCATATAGCTTCGAGCCCTTTCGACGACTGGATATAAGCCTGATTGCGGCTGTTATCCATTATTTTGCGCAATTCGATGATAAACGCATCCGGATCTTCGGAAAACTTCAGGTTCTGGGCATAGCTCTCCCCTGCAAGCAGTCCTGTCATTAAAAACAAAAATAGTGTAAACCCGTACATCAGGTTATGCCAAACTTTCCCGCAAGCCCTGGTTATAATTCCCTTTACCATATAGACGGCTATCGTTTTTATCCGGATGTTTTTTTAATCCCCGGGCGCGGCCCGGGGCCGGGATATGGCGCTCTTTCAGAGCTTCGTAAAGCTTACCGCTGCCCAATCATTTCTGACGTTGGTCCTGAGTAATTTCAGGCCCAGCTGCTCTCCCAGCGCGATCAGGCCCGGGGCGTCCGCCTGGTAAAAGCCGCTGATCACCATCCAGCCTCCCTCTTTCAGATGCTTACTGTAGGACTCCATTTCCTGCAGCAGGATATTCCGGTTGATATTGGCCAGGATACCGTCAAAGCGTTTTCTTTCATCCACATCACCTATTGTTCCCAGAAAGACCTCAAAACCCTCCGAAACGTTGTTCAGCGCAACGTTTTCTTTTGCATTTTCAACAGCCCATTCCTCAATATCGAACGCCAGCACGGCTGTAGCTCCCAGTTTTTTCCCCAGGATCCCCAGTATTCCTGTTCCGCTGCCGACATCCATCAGATCTGCACCCTCATGCGGCAGGGAAAGCTGTTCGGCCATGACAAGCCACGTGGTTTCGTGGTGGCCGGTACCGAACGACATTTTAGGATTGATCAGGAGCTCATAGGGGAAGGATGGGTCCGGTTCATGAAAAGAAGCCCGCACGCGTACCCGGTCCTTCACTTCTATGGTCTCATAGTTACTTTCCCACTCTTTATTCCAGTTCTCCTTTTCCAACGTTTTTACCGAAAAAGCTATTGCGGTCTGCCCCTCATATTTGGCTATGACCTCATGAAGCGCCACCTGGTCGAAACGCGGTTCCTCTATATACGCATTTATTCCTTCGTCCGTTTCCACAAATGATTCGTAGTCAATCTCGGCAAGCTCCGCAATAAGAATTTCAACGTATTCAGGGTCGATCTCCAGGGATAATTCTATGTAATTCATTCTATGTAAAAGTAATGAGGCGATTCCGCGGCTATAAATCTATACATAAAAATGCTAAAAGAGGCTGTCCTGTCCGGGCAGCCTCCGTCGATCTGGATTATAAACCCTATAGGTATCAGGATTTGAGGACCACAATTTCTACCCGCCTGTTTTTCTGCCTCTGCTCTTCGTTGTTCCCCTTTACGAGGGGCTTTGTCGGTCCGTACCCTCTCGTTTCAATACGATTCGCCGCGATCCCCTTTTCTACCAGGTAAGATTTTACGGACTCTGCCCGGTTACGGGAAAGCTCTACATTTTTATCAAAATCGCCAACATTATCGGTATGTCCCTCCACACGGATGTGGAGCCCGGGATTATCGTTCAGGATCTTCACAAACTTGTCCAGCTCATCAAAAGATTCCGACAACAGCGTGTACGACGAAGTTTCGAAATAAATGTTTTCAAGCGTGAAAGTCGTTCCCTCCGAAAGCGGCGAAAGCCTGAAATCATGCCCGAAAACGCCCGTTCCTGTAGAATCGGCGGAGGTATCGAGCTCCCAGGTCTCATCGCCGAAGCCTTTGGCAGAAGCCTTGAAAGCGTACTTCCGGCCCGGCTCCAGGGCAATCCGGAACTTACCGGAGCCCGTACTTATCTTTACTGTGTCGCCGCCTTCCATGTAACTGATCGTGGCAGGCACTGGCTTCCCGGTGACGGCATCCAGGACACTACCCGTAAGCCCGGCAAGAGCAGGAGCAGGTTTGCTATCCGCTGCTGCGGTTTCTTCCCTGATCGGCTCCACTGCTTTTTTCGGAGCCTCCCTTGGCTTTTTCTTAGGATCGGGGTTGTTGATATGAATACCATAAAAATTCCAGGCCGTGGTATTCCCGGTACTCTTTCCCTCATAAAAATCGATTACTTCTATTCCCGGCGTTACCTTTTCGAAATAAGCGATGAATTCCACGACTTCCCCGCTTTCCACCTGTTTCCGCTCGGGGTTGGTCGGAATGCCTTCCGCTCTCAGGAACCTGAATTTGGTATTGATGTCGCCGGGTTTGTACAACCGCGTATTGGGATCTATCCAGATTTCGGGATTGCTGGGCCTCGGCTGAAAAAACCTGGGCCGGGGCATATGCTGCGGCGGCACTTCTTCCATCCTGCTGTTATCTTTAAAGCGAAGGTATATCGCCGTGTGCCGGTCTGTGATCTCCACCTTCGTGATCTTTACATAATCTACACTTGCCTCCTCAACTTCCGGATTGCGGGTAATCAACTGTGCGGTCAAAATGAAAGGCCCGGCAGTAAACAGCATTACCAGGCTCGTTAATATCCTGACGTTCATATTTTTCGGTTACAATAGCAGTTACAAAAACACTATTTTAAACGTAAAACACACTGTCTTAGTTTGTTAAAAGATGTTAAATAGGAGTCGCCTTCAGTGAATAAATTCTGCCCAGAAATCAGGGTCATACCGCTGCCAGGCGTGGCATCCGAAAGGAAGTTTTCTGCCGTTTATTTCATAGGAGGCTGCGGGGCTCCTTTCAAAAGAGAAGCTGAGCGCTTCATCCCAGCCGGGCAGGTTCATAAAGGGCTTCAGCGGAAACAGCCTTGTGCTGTCCAGGGAGAAAAGCATGTCCTCATTGCCTTTCCAGGACGGATAGAACGTATTGTATATCCTGAGGAGACGCTTTATACCGGCAATTTTCCGAAGTGACAGCCCGCCGTTGAAAACCAGCCTGTGCACAGACAATGCCCGGGCGTACACATCAGCTTCCTCTTTCCCCAGCACCTCAAAACCTTCTCTGTTGAATGCCGGCGCTCCTATGTAGTCAAATCCTTTTTGACACCACTCTGCAAGTTTGTCTTCAAAAACAAAGGCATCCAGCTGGTACAGCAGCATAAAGTCGTAGGAATCAAATGCCTCGTAAAATTCCAGCGAGGTCATCAGCCTGTTATAATCCGAAATACTCCGAAAGTAGCCCGGATCGAAGCGGACCACCCGGATTTTTTCTGCAAAAGTCCCCAGCGCTTCGGAGAGATCGAGCTGCTCCGGCGCTATCACACAAACCGGCCACGCTCCCAGCACCTTCATGCACCGGGCCAGGGACAAACGCTCAAAGTCTCTGAGCTCTGACTGAACGATGGGAATAACGATTACTGCAGTGGACATACGCGCATCGGTCTATTCTAACAAGTCTCCCAAAAAAGGCAGCCACCAATGCTCGCTGCTAAAAGTATAGCGTCCTTTTACCAATTCGGATATAGCCGGCTCTAATCTCCTGAGCCTGTTTTCCGGCAGGTCTGCGCGGGCCTGGAAATGAACCTGTAACTCCTTCAGCCTGGTGAGCGACTCCGGAGAAACTCCCTCGACCTTTTCCAAAGCTTCAATCAGCGCCTTTAAAAGCTCTGCCCGCTGCTTTATAGGGCCGATTTTCTTATCGCGGTCGCGCTTCCACCTGTCTTTCAGCCTGACCGGTTCCGCCTTCTGCCCGAACCCTACCTGCTGACTGGCGTGTACTCTGTAAGAAAGAAGAGGCTCGGTGATAAAACCGATCTTATCTTTCAGGGACAGCACCAGCGCTATCCAGGCATCATGTATGTAGGGTCCCAGATGAACCGGGAAGGGCGACAGGTAGCTGAGCGCCCTCTGCCTGACAGCCAGGGTGGCCCCTGTCACGATATAGCTTTCGAACAGCAGGTCTTTCGCCTTGCCTGATTGCCATTTTACCTGTCTCTCATGGTTGAACCCGAAATTGTCCCACAGCATATGATCCAGCGTCTCTCCCCCGTCGTTGATCAGGTAGGCATTCGAAAAAACTGCTTCATGCCCGGGATGTTCTGCAAAATAGTCTACCTGTCTCTGCACTTTGTCATACGCCCAGACATCATCTTGGTCGCAAAGGATCAGGATTTCACCCTTGCATAGCCCCATGCATTTATCGAAATTCCTGGTAGAGCCCAGGTTCGCTTCATTTATATGAATTTTTACCGGGAAAGGAGCCCTGGCCGCAAATTCCTGCAATACCCCGACGGTCCCGTCCGTAGACTTGTCATCGCATATGACCAGTTCATCGACCTGCCGGCTTTGTCGCGCAATGCTTTCCAATTGCTCTGCCAGATACTTCGCCCCGTTATAGGTGCACATAGCAACTGAAACCATAAATATATCCTGCACAGTTAGTTGTTCCGGCTGTCAGCCGTTTGAAGCGCAAATTTAATAAACTATATATAAGAGCATCCTTAGTAGCCGGAAAATCGTGTATCCGGGCGTAGATCAGGGCTAAAGCAGGGTATGCAGCAATCGGTAGTGTCTGTCCCCGGGCGTGGAAATTATAGAAATTTGACGATCTTTGCGCGCCTGATAGTTCAACCGGCGATGGGATATTGCGCCGGGAACTCTTTCAGGAATTATAAAAATATGAAAACCAAAGGGTTAAGAAAAAACAAAATCAATATCGTCACACTGGGCTGTTCTAAAAACCTGGTGGACTCGGAAGTGCTTTTTACCCAGCTGAAAGGCAACGGCTACCAGGTTGAGCACGAATCCAAAAAAGACGATGCCCAGATAGTAGTGATCAATACCTGCGGTTTTATTGACGGCGCCAAGGAAGAGTCGGTAGATACCATCCTGCGGTACGTGGATGCAAAAGACAAGGGACTGGTAGACAAAGTATATGTAAGCGGCTGCCTATCTCACCGGTACAAAGACGAGCTGGCGCTGGAGATCCCGAGCGTCGACGCCTGGTTCGGCACGAACGAGCTTCCGCGGATCCTGAAAACCCTGCGGGCGGATTACAAACATGAGCTGGTGGGCGAAAGGCTGCTGACTACCCCTTCTCATTATGCGTACCTTAAAATAGCCGAAGGATGTGACCGGCCCTGCTCTTTCTGCGCAATTCCCCTGATGCGCGGCAAACACGTGTCGAGACCTATAGATGAATTACTGACAGAAGCGAGGTCGCTGGCTAAAAGAGGTACTAAGGAACTTATCCTGATTGCCCAGGACCTGACGTACTACGGCCTGGATATCTACAGCAAACGCAACCTTTCGGAACTGTTGATGCAGCTTGCCGACGTCGAAGGCATAGAGTGGGTCCGGCTCCAGTACGCTTACCCGGCCGGCTTCCCGATGGACATACTCGATGCAATGAAAGCGCATCCCAATATCTGTCATTACCTGGATATGCCTTTGCAGACGGGCTCCACCGAAATGCTCAGATTGATGCGGAGGGGAATTACCCGCCAGAAAACCGAGGACCTCATCGACAGGATCAGGCAGACGGTACCCGACATAGCGCTGAGGACCACTCTCATTGTCGGGCACCCGGGCGAGACCGACGAGCTGTTTGAGGAAACGTATGGCTTCGTAGAGAAAACGAAGTTTGACCGGCTTGGCGTCTTCCAGTATTCGCACGAAGAAAACACCCATTCCTTCGGCTTTACGGACGATGTCGCTCCGGAAACCAAGCAGGAAAGGGCGGATACCATTATGGATCTGCAGCAAAACATCTCGTGGGAGCTCAACCAGTCGAAAGTCGGCAGGACATTCAAGGTACTATTCGACCGCAAGGAAGGCGGGTATTTCATAGGCCGTACGCAATTCGATTCGCCTGAAGTCGACAATGAAGTCCTCCTTCCTGCGGCATCTTATGTGCGATTGGGCGACTTTGCCGACGTACGCATCACTCATGCCGAAGAATTCGACCTTTATGCCGAATTAGCCAACTAGTTATAAATTTGTATGCCCGGGGGAAAATCGCCGGGCAGTTTTTCTGCAAAAAAATGATTCAACGTATTCAAAGTATTTTTTTACTGATCGTAGCCCTTTCGATGGGGGCGTTTGTCGCATTGCCGGTCTGGAACAAAACCGCTCCGGGGAGCGAAGAATCCGTTACGCTCGATGCTTTTGTGATCAGGCACCAGCTTAACAGCGTCCAGGCCGAGATACAGCCCGCATACTATCACCTCGGATTGGCGGTCCTGATTGCCGGGATTGCGTTATTTGCCATTTTCAAATATAAAAACCGGCTGATGCAATCCGCGTTATGCGCTGTCAACTCTATCCTGATGACGGTGCTTCTCGGCGTGGTGGTGTACCAGACGATGTTTAAGGCTGGAAAGATCTTCGAACCGGAAGCGCCGGGCGACTACGGCTACGGTTTCTACGCCCTGGTGGTCGCCATGCTTGCCAATGTACTGGCAAACAGGTTTATCCGGAAAGATGAAAAGATGGTGAAGGAATCCAACAGGTTCCGTTAGCTCCGGGTCGCAGACTTCGGAGTCGCGGTCAGGCCAGGCCCTCTCTCACCAGGTCATGAAGATGCACGAAGCCTTTCAAATCCCTGTTTTCGGTAACCGGCAGCTGCGAAATACTCCGCGACTGCATGAGCTCCAGCGCTGCTATCGCATAGGTTCCTGTGCTTACGGTTACGGGGTCGGGAGTCATAATTTCGCGGGCGGTACGATCAAACAGGTTGTCTGCCGGGCTCCTGTTGAGCATCCTTCGAAGATCTCCGTCGGTAATGATCCCTTCGAGCCTGCCGTCAGATCCGACAACAGCGGTAGCTCCCAGGCATTTGGATGAAATTTCGACTATAATTTCCCTCAGGCCGGCATGAAGCGGAACAGAAGGAGCGGCGTTGGCCGGATAGATATCATCCACCTTCAGGTATAGTCTTTTGCCCAGGATACCGCCGGGATGGAAGCCGGCAAAATCCTGTGGGGTAAACCCGCGGATCTCGAGCAGGCAGATAGCCAGGGCATCGCCCATCGCCAGGGCAGCTGTCGTGCTCGACGTCGGAACGAGGTCGTGCAGATCTGCCTCTTGCGGAACATAAGTACACAAAATGTGATCAGCGTGTATTCCGAGATACGAATTTTTACTTCCGACCATCCCGAGCAGGGGTATGTCGAGACGCCGGAGAAAGGGTATCAGGGTTTTGATTTCCGGTGTATCGCCGCTTTTGGAGATGGCAAGCACCACATCGCCGGGACGGACCATTCCCAGGTCGCCGTGTATGGCATCGGCGGCATGCATAAAAATGGCAGGGGTGCCGGTCGAGTTAAAGGTCCCAACGAGCTTCTGGCCGATCAGGGCGCTTTTACCGATACCTGTCACGACCAGCCTTCCCTTTGCGGCCAGGATCTTTTCGACCGCCCCGGCAAAGCCGTCGTCGATAAAGGAAGCGAGGCCGGCAATCGCAGCGGCTTCCCGTTCGATTACCTGTATTGCCGTAGAGTTGATTTTTTTTACTAATTTCAAACTAAAGTTTTTTTATAAGAATTTGAGCAGATGTTGATGGAAATTAAGGGCAAAGATATGAACTTTGAAAAGACTCTTTTTTAGTATTAAACATGATACAACAGGAAAACAAACCGGTAATCAGCGAATCACTGAAAGCCAGGCTCAAGGAAGTCTTTGGGTTTAGCCAATTTAGGGGTGACCAGGAGCCGATTATTGAAAATATTCTGAAGGGCAACAACACCTTCGTCATTATGCCTACCGGCGCCGGCAAATCGCTCTGTTACCAGCTGCCTGCAGTGGTAAGCGACGGGATGGCGATCGTAATTTCCCCGCTCATCGCGCTTATGAAAAACCAGGTGGACCAGCTGAGCGCGTTCGGCATCAACGCCCAGTTCCTGAATTCCACGCTGAGCAAGAGCGAAATGAACAAAGTCAAAAAAGATGCGCTCGACGGCACGCTCAAGCTCCTGTACATAGCACCCGAATCGCTTAATAAAGAAGAGAACCTCGATTTCCTGCAAAAAATAAAAATTGCTTTTGTCGCCATCGATGAAGCCCATTGTATTTCCGAATGGGGCCACGACTTCAGGCCGGAATACCGGAGGATAAGGGGGATCATTGACAATGTGGGAGACCTTCCTATTATTGCGCTGACGGCTACCGCCACGCCTAAGGTCCAGATGGACATCCGGAAAAACCTCCATATGGAAGAGGTCGAAACCTTCAAGTCTTCCTTCAACCGCAAAAACCTGTACTATGAGGTAAGGCCAAAGAAGGACGCCAGGAAACAGCTGATCCAGATTATCAGGTCGCATAAGGGCAAATCGGGTATCATATACTGCCTGAGCCGCAAGAAGGTGGAGGAAATAGCGGAGCTTCTGAAGGTGAACGATATTAAGGCTCTCCCCTATCATGCGGGGTTGGACGGAAACGTAAGAATGGCCAACCAGGATGCGTTTCTCAACGAAGAAGTGGATGTAATTGTAGCGACCATCGCCTTTGGGATGGGAATCGACAAACCCGATGTCCGTTTTGTTATCCATTACGACGTGCCCAAATCCCTGGAAGGATACTACCAGGAAACCGGGAGGGCCGGCCGCGACGGGCTGGAAGGCAACTGCATCATGTTTTACCGCTATGACGACATTCTCAAGCTCGAGAAATTCAATAAGGATAAAACCGTTACCGAAAGAGATAATGCCAAGCACCTTCTCAACGAGATGGTCAGCTACGTTACGCAGGGGATATGCCGGCGCAGGCAGCTGCTGAGCTATTTCGGAGAATTCCTGGATAAGGATTGCGGCTTTTGCGACAACTGCCTCAAGCCTACGGAAAAGATCAAAATCCAGGATGAAGCTATCCTCGCCATCTCCGCAGCAGTCCAGACGGGGCAGCGGTTTGACGCCGAACACCTGGCCGACGTATTGACCGGAAGGGAAAACCAGTATATCAGGAGCTACGAGCACAACAAGCTGGATGTTTACGGGAAAGGGCTCAGTTTCAATGAAACCCCCGAGTTCTGGACGTCGCTTTACCGCCAGCTGCTCATTATGGGGTATTTCGAAAAAGATCTCGACAACTACGGCGTGGTGAAAGCTTCCCAGAAAGGATTGGCCTACGCCGACGACCCCTATCCTGTTACCATCAGCAAAGATCACGACTACGAGGCCGAGGCTGAAAAAAGCGATGCGCAGGAAAAGGAAATCGCCGGGGAAAACAGCGCGCACGCCTACGACGAAACATTACTGGGCATGCTGAAGGCGCTCCGGAAAAAAGTGGCGAAAGAGAAAAACCTTCCTCCGTATGTCATCTTCCAGGACCCCTCGCTGGAAGAAATGTCCACCACCTATCCCACTTCCCAGCAGGAAATGGCCCAGATCAATGGGGTGGGTCTTGGTAAGGTCCAGAAGTTCGGGAAGCCGTTCCTCGACCTGATCAATACCTATGTGGAGGAGAATGACATCGAAACCGCCAAGGATGTCGTGATCAAATCGACCGTCAACAAGTCGAAGATCAAGATCTTTATCATCCAGCAGGTCGACCGCAAAATAAACCTGGAAGAGATCGCCGAAGCCAAAGGCATCGCCATGGAAGAGCTCATCGAGGAAATCGAGCATATCTGCTATTCAGGGACCAAGCTGAACCTCGATTATTATATCAACCAGGTGATGGATAAAGATAAACAGAATGAGATCTATGAATATTTCCTGACCGCCGAAACGGATAATATCGCAGAAGCCCTTAAAGAGTTCAGAGGGGAAGATATAAGCGAAGAAGAGCTGAGGCTGATGCGCATCAAGTTCCTTTCTGAGCTGGCCAACTAATTTTTATGCTTTTTTTGAGGCGGAAGTGCCCTCATGTAGTTAATCAGTTTTAAATGAATATACTTATTTTAGGTTCGGGGGGCAGAGAACATGCTTTTGCATGGAAAATTGTACAGAGTCCTTTATGCGACGATTTGTTTATAGCTCCGGGAAACGCAGGAACAGCTAAGATTGCCCGGAATTTACCCATTTCCATCAGTGATTTCGACGCTATTGAAAAAGCCATCGTAGCACATCGCATCGACCTGGTCCTGATAGGTCCGGAAGAGCCGCTTGTGAAAGGGATTGTCGATTATATAAGATCGAAGCCGGAACTTAATCATGTCAGGCTGATCGGGCCGGATGCTTCGGGCGCGCGCCTGGAGGGGAGCAAGGATTTTTCCAAAACCTTTATGCAGAAATACGGGATCCCCACCGCCGGTTCCCGGACCTTCACGCGGGAAACGCTGACAGCGGGGCTGGATTACCTTAAAAACCATTCGCTTCCTGTCGTGTTAAAAGCAGACGGCCTGGCAGCGGGGAAGGGAGTAGTAATTGCCGAAACACTTCAGCAGGCGGAAGAAACCCTCAGGGAAATGCTTCTCGAAAGAAAATTCGGCGATGCCGGCGAAAAGGTAGTCATCGAGCAGTTCCTGAAAGGTATCGAGCTGTCGGTTTTTGTCCTGACGGACGGAAAGAATTATAAAATACTCCCGGAAGCCAAGGATTATAAACGGATAGGAGAAAACGACACCGGTCTGAATACAGGCGGTATGGGAGCGGTTTCCCCGGTAGTGTTTGCAGATGAGGACTTTATAAAAAAAGTAAAAGAAAAAGTAGTAAAACCCACTCTGAACGGTCTTCAATCAGAGGGTATCAGGTATGTGGGATTCATCTTCATCGGCCTGATGAACGTGAAAGGCGAACCCTATGTAATCGAATACAACGTCAGGATGGGCGATCCGGAAACGGAAGTGGTGCTTCCCAGGATACAGTCCGACCTGGTGCCTTTGTTGGTAGCGGCTTCCAAAGGCACGATCGAAGATGTCGGGATGACCATATCGCCACAGGTTTCGGTAACGACCGTCCTGGTATCAGGCGGCTATCCCGGAGCATATGAAAAAGGGAAAGTGATAGACAACATAGAGAGATGCGAAGATGTGGTAGTGTTCCATGCAGGTACACGACTGGGTGAAACGGGAGATGTTCTGACCGACGGAGGAAGGGTTCTTACAGTGACAGGTATGGCCAACTCCATAGAACATGCCGTAATGAAATCCCAGAAAGCGGCGCAGGTAGTCCGTTTCGAGGGGAAATATTATCGCAGTGACATTGGTATCGACCTGATCCGTTATCAGGATTAGGCATTAAACACAGAGAAATTATGGGATGTACATCGTGCGGTGTCTCCGGCTATAAAGGAAGCAGTAAGGTTGCGGGTTGTTCAAGCGGGTCGTGCGGGACAAGCGGATGCAATAAAATGAATACCTTCGACTGGCTGGGCCATATGGACATTCCCGTCCATATGCGGTTCAACATTGTAGAAGTAAGGTTCAAGGGCGGCAGGAAAGAATATTTCCGCAATATCAATCACCTGGAGCTGTACACAGGCGATATGGTGGTCTGCGAAATGCCGAACGGGCACCATATCGGCGCGGTCTCGCTGCAGGGAGATCTTGTCAGGCTTCAGATGAAGCGCAAGCAGATCCCCGTCAACGACGAGATAAAGAGTATTTTCCGGAAAGCGACCAACAAGGACCTGGAGAAGCATACCCAGTCGATGGCGCGCGATCTTCCTGCCATGTAC
This sequence comes from Spirosomataceae bacterium, assembly GCA_037191015.1. GTDB lineage: Bacteria > Bacteroidota > Bacteroidia > Cytophagales > Spirosomataceae > Ravibacter. The sequence goes on along the minus strand of JBBCKD010000017.1, from coordinate 312,117 downwards.
CGGACCCGGGAGATAGTCCGCGAGCTGAAGCTGAATATGAAAATGTCTGACGTCGAATTCCAGTCGGACAATACGAAGGCGACCTTCTTTTATTCTTCGGAAGAGCGGGTCGACTTCCGGGAGCTTATCAAGATATTAGCCAACGAGTTCAGGGTAAGGGTGGAAATGCGGCAGATCAGCCTCCGGCAGGAAGCGGGCAGGCTGGGAGGAATCGGTTCATGCGGAAGAGAGTTGTGCTGCTCGACGTGGATCAACGATTTCAAGAATATTTCGACCTCGGCGGCGCGCTACCAGAACCTGTCGCTCAACCCCTCCAAGCTCTCCGGTCAGTGCGGCAGGCTGAAATGCTGCCTCAACTACGAGCTGGAGACCTACATGGACGCGCTGAAAGATATCCCGAAAGTAGACACGAACCTTAAAACTCAAAAAGGGGAAGCCTCTCTTCAGAAAACAGACATTTTCAGGAAGATCATGTGGTTCGGGTTCAGCCAGGAAGCCAACTGGTATCCCGTTGCCATACCGGATGTGATACGGATCATGGAAATGAACAAAAAAGGCATCATTCCTGAGTCCCTGGAAATCCTCGAGCCGCCGATCCCTGTCAAAAAAGGGGAGAAAAGGTCGGAAAATCTTAACAGCGACCTGGTAGGGCTCGATAAAAAGTACAGCGGCGAGCAGAAAAAGAAGAAAAAGAAAAGACGGCATTCCGACAAGCAAAAACCGGCTGCACCCAAACAACAATAAGGAGTCGGATGAACCCGTACATAGACCAGCTCTATAGCATTGCGCGCAAAGATGCGCGGCTTATCCTGGGCCTTATGTCGGGCACCTCGCTCGACGGCCTCGATATAGCGCTCTGCCGCATCAGCGGGTCAGGGATGAACACCCGGCTCGGGCTGGAAAGATCGGTTACAATCCCCTACCCGTCTCATATCAGAGAGGAAATAGGAAAGGTATTTGCAAAGCCCGTGATCGATTTTCAACTCCTGTGCACGCTCAACCCGTACATCGGGTCGCTGCACGCGGGGTATGTGCTGGATACACTCGCTTCCTGGAAGATCAGTCCCGGGGAAATTGACCTGATCGCCAGCCACGGGCAGACCGTATTTCATGCGCCGCGCTCCAAACACTGCTCGGACTTCTACCCCGACGCCACGCTCCAGATCGGCGACGGAGACCATATCGCCGTCAGGACAGGAATTATCACCCTCAGCGATTTCCGGCAAAAACATGTAGCTGCCGGCGGGGAGGGCGCTCCCCTGGCCGTGTATGGTGACTTCCTGCTGTTTTCCAGCCCTGCGGAAGACCGGATCCTGCTTAACCTTGGAGGGATCGCCAATTTTACGTATTTACCGGCAAGCCTGGACCCCGCAGAAGTTTTTACCACCGATACCGGCCCCGCCAACACCCTCATGGACGCCTATTGCAGGAGATATGCAGGCAGGCCGTACGACCATAACGGAGCGCTAGCAGCCAGGGGGACTCCCAGTAGTCCGCTGCTGCAGCGGCTATTGGAAAACGATTTTTTCAGACAGCCTCTCCCCAAAAGCACCGGCCCCGAGCTTTTCAATATGCAATACCTCGAAAAGGCGCAGGAGGATACCGACACGCGGGCTCTTCCTCCCGAAGATATCCTCGCTACCCTGGCTCACCTGACAGCCCGTTCGGTGACGGAGGCTATCGCCGGCAGCGTGCCCGCAGACAGGAAAAAAACCTTGTATGTGAGCGGAGGCGGAGCCGACAACCCTTTTCTCTGCAGCCTGATACAGGCCGGGCTGGGGAAAATCCCGCTTGAGCCCGTTTCCCGGCTCGGGATCCCCGCCGATGCCAAGGAAGCGGTACTTTTTGCCGTGCTGGCGAACGAAGCGGTTGCTGCGCCTGTCCCGGCTTTGCAGGGAAAACAGGGTCTTCCGGCAGTCAGCCTGGGTAAAATATCGTTCCCGGGGTAGGAAGAAATCAAGCATCTTTCATAAAAGACAGTAAATCATCATGCAGGACATAGTCATTATCGGAGGCGGAATCGTAGGACTTGCAACGGGTTACCAGATCTTACAGCAGCGCCCCGGGCTTAAGATCACCATCCTGGAAAAGGAAGACCGGGTGGCAGTCCACCAGACGGGCCATAACAGCGGCGTCATCCATTCGGGCCTTTACTATGCTCCCGGGAGCCTTAAAGCTACCAACTGCATCCTCGGGTATGACATGCTGCTTGACTTCTGCCGTAAAGAAGAAGTCCCCTACGAGCTTTGCGGAAAAATTGTCGTAGCTACCTCCGCCGCGCAGGTCCCCTACCTCCATAAGCTATATGACCGGGGTATTCAGAACGGGCTGGTACAAAACAGGAAGATCACCCGGTCGGAATTGAAGGAAATAGAACCGCATGTCGAGGGACTCGAAGGGATCTGGGTACCTTATACCGGCATTATCGACTATTCGGAAGTGTGCAGGCGGTATGCCGAAAAAATACAGCAATCCGGCGGAACCCTGGTTTTTAATCAGAAAGTAACCGGCGTCCGGCCGGCCGGGGGCGGAAGGTCCGAAGTATTGACTGAAAATGGTACGGCTTACCAGTGCCGGCTGGTTGTCAACTGCGCAGGCCTCTATTCCGACAAGGTTGCGCAGCTTTCGCAGAAGGAGAAAGTCGATGTCAGGATCATTCCTTTCCGGGGCGAATATTACCAGATAAAGCCGGAAAAGGAATACCTTGTCAAAAACCTGATCTACCCGGTCCCCGACCCTAATTTCCCTTTCCTCGGGGTCCATTTTACCAGGATGATCGGAGGCGGGGTTGAAGCAGGTCCCAATGCGGTGCTGGCTTTCAAAAGGGAAGGATACAAAATGAGCGATATCAACCTGAAGGAATTATACGAAAGCTTTGCGTGGCCGGGCTTCCGGAAGGTAGTGGGCAAGTATTGGCGCACAGGGCTTGGCGAGATGTACCGTTCTCTTTCGAAAGCTGCTTTTACCGAAGCACTGCAGGGGCTTATACCTGAAATACAGGAAGAAGACCTTGTTCCGGGCGGCGCAGGCGTGCGCGCCCAGGCCTGTTCCTACGATGGCGGGCTGCTCGACGATTTCGCGATCATCGAGAACCAGACAGCCGTCAACGTATGTAATGCGCCGTCGCCTGCCGCAACCTCTTCTCTGTCAATAGGGAAAACAGTAGCAGAGAAGGCGTTGGCCAGGGTTTAAGTTCTGCCCACTCTCCATCGTCTCCTGACCGGGAAGAGCCTAACACCCTCAACTATGTGCCGGACATTCATTCTTTTGGCTATATCGATCCTCACAGGGGGACAAAGGGGACCTGCGCAACACCCGCTTTCCGCCGATAGCCTGACACGATTGCCGGCACACGAGCGCCTCCTGACGCTCAATGCCTATTTGATGGAAAGGGCGGAAAAGACCGGTCAGAAAGAAGAGGTTATACGGCGTCTCTACCCGCTGGCCGACTCCCTGCACGACACGCAACTGCGCGAATACCTGGATTTTTACCGGTATATCTTCCCGGCGCTGGCCTGGGAAGACCCCGATATGTGCATCGGCCTCCTGAGCAGGGCGTCGGCTCATTATAAAGCGCAGGGGAAAAAGCTGTTTGCCGGTATCTGCCTTCATATGATCGGGCAGCATTATTACATGCGTGAAGACTTTGCCCCGGCGTTCGACCATCTTTTGCAGGCGAACGACCTTTTCCGGGAAGTCGGTTACGCAAATATTCCTGAGATCGGGCGTTATCTCCACGAGCTGGCGCTGGCCCATTATTATTTCAGGGACTACCATAAGGTCACGGACCTGATGCGGACATCTGTCAGGCTGCCTCCTTATAATAAAAACCTGGACATGCAGCGCTACAACAACCTGGGCCTGGCTCACAGGAATAGCGGGCTCCCCGACAGTGCGCTGTATTACTTTAAGCATACCCTCCGCCTGGCTGAACAATACCGTGATTCGATCTGGATAAGCATTGTTAACGGAAATATCGGAAGCGTCTACCACAACATGGGACTTTATGACCAGGCGCTGAAGTACCGGAATGCCGATCACCAGTACCGGGTTGGCATCACGTCAATTCCCGGGTTTACCAAAATGAGCGCACTGGGGCTGGCAGAAACCTGGCTTAAACTTGGCAATCTGCAAAAAACGAGACATTACCTGACGAGTTACGGGGAAGCAGGCGAAAAGGTCAGCTACGACTATAGTGGCACACAGTACGAGAAAACCATCCGGAAAGCTTACTTCAGGGTAGCCCATCAATATTATAATGCCATTAGGGATTACCAGACAGCATATCGTTACCTCAATAGCCTTCAGGCCGCTGCTGCCGAGGAAGATGCGGTCTACCACAGGCTAATCACCACCACCGCCCAGCAACGCATCGATATACAGCGGCAGCGGTCGAGCGTTGAAATGCTCCGGCAGGAACAACAGCACCAGAAAGTCAGGTATGGGCTCCTGGTAGCCGCGCTGTTTATGCTGGTGACGGTATTTGCGTTGCTGTATTACCTGACGCGGCTCAGGAAAGACAAGGAAAGGGCAGAGCACCTGGCCCAGCAAAAAATACTCCAGCTTGAAAAGCTCGCTATAAAGGAGGAGCTATTGGAGGCGCGCCGGAAGCTTCGGGATCACCTGGACCTGATCGGGGAAAAAGAGCGCCTTGTCGAAAAACTTACTGCAGACCTGGAAACACTCCGGCAAAAAGAGGGATCCCCGGCGGCCGACCATACTGAGATCAGCCGGATGGAAGAGGATCTTCATGACGTCAGGATACTCACCAACCAGCATTGGGAAGATTTCCAGCAGCGCTTTGAAGAACTGTACAAAGACTTCTCACAACATCTTCGGGGGATACAGCCCCGTCTCACGCAGGCTGAAACCAGGTTTTTCATGCTCTCCGCCCTCGGCCTGTCAGAGCAGGAGATGGCTCATGCCCTGGGCGTGCTGCCGGCGACCATTCGTATGATCCGTCACCGGATCAAAAAGAAATACGGGAAACCCGCGGAAGAACTCGCCCCTTTTCACAAAGAATAGCTCCGTAACAATCCCATTCTCCATTCCTGGAAAATTGTTACATTTTTGTTACAGCCTTTTTTGCGGCCTCACCTCCCCTTTTCTCCTACTTTACGCTTCACCCGTCCGCAGTTCCTGCGAACCACCGATTCCTGTATCAAACCCGGTTTCCTATTCTATGAACTTACGTAGACTTTTCCTCTGTATCATGGTGCTGGGCGCGGGGTATACCTTCGCTCAGACACCTATTCCCGGCAATGCCCTGCATTTCGATGGGGTCGATGACTATGTGACTATTCCTGATGCCGACGCGCTCGACCTGACCAGCTCTTATACGCTGGAATGCTGGATAAGGCCGGAAAGGTTCAACTTCCTCGCAGGGATCATCAGTAAATACAACGCCATCCCTTCCAATGGCTACCTACTCCGGCTGGGCGCTGCCTCCCCTTATACCGGGCTGAATTTCGACGGGATGGAAACAGAAACCGGCATTTTAGAGGCCGACAGGTGGTATCACATTGCAGCGGTGAACGACAACGGCGTCCGCAGGCTCTACGTAAACGGAGTGGAATATACCTTGAGCGGCACGCCCGTCAGCGTAGGCGCGAATACCGACGAGCTCACACTGGGGGTAGACTACCTGCCGTCTCCGCGCTATTTTAAAGGGACAATCGATGAAGTGCGGATCTGGAATGTGGCGAAAACACGGCCCGAGATCCTGACGGCTATGCGTAGCATATTAAATCCCGCCACAACCGGGTTGGTAGCGTACTACCGGTTTGAAACCGGCACTCCCGGCGGTAATAACGCAGGACTAACCACCGTAACCGATGCTGCGGGCGGCCACCACGGCACTGCCACCAACTTTTTCCTCACCGGCAATACTTCCAATTGGATAGAAGCAGTCAGCTGCGTAAAGATCAATTTCCCTGTGCCTGCAGAGTGGAGGGCCACCAATTACTCGATACCCGAAGGCGGGGCGCTCAACGGACTGAGCCATTACCCGGACAAGGAAAAGGCTATGTACTTCGACGCTTCTGCTTACGCCGGGGTACTCTTAGGCACTATGATCGGCTTTGCGACCGCGTATTCAGCTGACCCGGGCAAGCAGGTGCCGATCCGCGTCTATGACGGCACTTCCGGAAGCCCGGGAGCCGAACTGGGCTCGGCAATCCTTACCATGGCAACGATCATGGATAAGGTGCTCAACGGCTTGTATACCAACCTGGAGTTTGACCCGGTCATTACGCTGCCGGCCTCGAAAAAATTATTTATAAGCGTCGATCTGACCCATCTCCAATGGACCGACACTGTGAAAGATTCGCTTTCGATCTATAGCAATTTCGATGGTCAGACTAACCCGTCGCCTATATGGGAAAGACAGTCCGATCTCCAGTGGTACAGGTATATGACTCCGGGTACCTGGAATCTCGCCGCCTCTCTTTTCATTCATCCCCTGCTGACATCAGCGCCTGCAATCGTTACGTTCAGCAGCTCAGCGACCACGATCTGCGCCGGTGAAACGATTACTTTCGATGCAGCTGGCTCTACCTATGAAAACGGGATAACCTGGAATTTCCAGGGGGGGTTACCGGCCACATCACATACTGCTTTACAAGACGCCAGGTTCGATACGCCCGGCACCTATCGCATCAACCTGACCGTGTCGGGTGGCGGGTGTGAGCAGACCCTGAATAAATATGTAGACATTATAGTGAAGCAAAGACCGGCTGCTGCCGTCGGTCTGGCAGCCTCGGCCAACAACGTAGAGGCAGGTACTTCCGTTACGTTTACTGCCGCGCCTGAAAATGGCGGGGCCCACCCTTCTTTTACCTTCAAAGTCAACAACGAGGTGGTACAGACCGGCGAGCTGGCTACCTGGACCTCCACCTCCCTGCTCAACGGGGATGTGGTCAGTTGCCTTATGACGTCGGATGAAACGTGTGTGATTGTTCCGGAAGTCGCTTCCAATGCGATCGTGATGCAGATCTCAGGAAGTTTGCCGGTTACCCTCCTCTCTTTCAAAGCTATAAAACAGGAAAACGCAGTCCGCCTTACCTGGCAGACCACCGAAGAGGTCAACGTCTCCCATTTCGAGATCCAGCGCAGCGCCGACGCCCGGGCGTGGCAGGCCATCGGCGCCGTAGCGGCAAAGCACAACGACGTCTATACCTTTACCGATAACGCGCCACGCTCCACTTTCAACTCTCTACTTTCCTCTCTCATATACTACCGTCTCAAAATGGTCGATTTCGACGACACTTTCGCCTACTCCCGCATCGAGGCCGTATCATTCGACGATACCGGTAAGGGATTTGCCGTTCGTCTCTTTCCCAACCCGGCGCATAAGGGAAAAGTGACCGTGGAAGTGCGTGGAAGCGCGGCAGAACCGGTGCACATACGGGTTTTCGACCTGCCGGGCAGGGAGATGCTTACCGTGCCGGCCGGGGCCGAAGAGCTGGACGTAAGCCGGCTTACGCCGGGAATCTACCTGGTGCACATACGGCAGGGAAGTACCATGACGGTAAGGAAACTGGTGGTGGAATAAACGAAAAACAAACCCCGGTCAAACCGGCTATTATCTTAAAAGCAATGAAAAAGGCCTTACTGCTCGTTTCCATTCTACTGCACCCGTTTTTCCTCCTGTCTCAGACCGTTCATCCTGATTACGAGGACGGGAAGCTCTGGGTGAAATTCAGGAAAGACATTGTATCGTTAGCACCTCCACCCGGAAGATCAGGAGAAATACCGGTAAATCAGCTTGTCGCCACCGGTAGCCTACAGGAGAAATTCGGTGTAAATACGGCGATGGCCCCTTTTACTGCTGCCAAAAAGGATACTCCCCTGCGCCAGACGGTTATGCTGCATTTTAAGGACATCGACAGGGTCGACGAGTTGATTCGTGAGCTGGAGCAGGATGAACGGGTCGAGTATGCGGAAAAGGTACCCCTGATGAAAAAGTTCGCCGAGCCCAACGATCCGGGTTATGCAAACCAGTGGCATCTGCCCCATATCGGTGCGACATCAGCATGGGATCGCTTTTCAACGGGAAGTACAATTGTTATCGCAATCGTGGATGACGCCGTGGATCGCGCCCACCCCGACCTGGCTCCCAATCTCTGGGTGAATCCCGGAGAAATCCCCGGTAACGGCATCGACGACGACGGCAACGGATATATCGATGACATAAACGGATGGGATGTGGCGAGCAATGATAACAACCCTGATCCCCCGACGTCTTCTTACGACCACGGCACCCATGTAGCAGGGATCGCTTCTGCCGCGACCGGAAACGGTTTGGGTATTGCCGGTATGGGCTACAGCTGCAGGATCATGTGCGTGAAGGCCACCAATACTTCCTCTTCAGCAATCACCAACGGGTTTGAGGGAATCCTGTATGCAGCCGACAACGGAGCGGATATCATCAACTGCTCCTGGGGAGGCAGCGTGCCAAGCGCTACCCATCAGAATATCGTCCGCTATGCGCAGGAGCAGGGTTGTATTGTGGTGGGCGCAGCGGGTAATAACGGCAGCAGCTCTGTTTTTTACCCGGCCGGCTACCCCGGAGTCGTAAGCGTCGCTTCCACCAACAAAGACGATAAAAAGTCCGGCCTTTCGAATTACGGATCCTGGATCACCATCAGCGCGCCAGGTGATTTTATGTACAGCACGCTGCCCGGTAATACCTACGGCTCCAAATCGGGTACTTCTATGGCTGCACCGCTGGTAGCCGGTTTACTGGGGCTGATGAAATCGCTGCTTCCTCACATGCCGGGCGGCGACCTGGTGGAGTGTCTGAAGTCCACCGCAGTCGGGATCGACAATCTTAATCCTGCTTATGCCGGCCAGCTGGGGACAGGAAGAATAAACGCCGCGGCGGCGATGCAATGTATACAGGAAGCGCTTTTAAACCAACCCCATGCAGATTTTACCGCCAACACTACTGTCCTGAACGCGGGAGGTATGGTAAGGTATACCGACCGCTCCACCTATTCCACCACCTGGGAATGGGAGTTCAGCGGCGGGAGTCCTTCCTCTTATACCGGCCAGGATCCGCCGCTGATCCGGTACGACACGCCCGGTACATTCGATGTCAGGCTTACCGTAAGCAACCCCAACGGAAATAACGTATTAGTTAAGACCGGTTATATTACAGTTGAAGATGCCGTCGGCTGCGCTACCATCAACTACCCTCTACCGGCTGGATGGGGGCTCGTAAACTATTACGCCGGTTCTTTTCTCGGTCAAAATGGGTGGATCAACGGGAAAAATACAAACCAGGAGAGGGAAAAAGCCATGTACTTCGATGCTTCCGCCCATACGGGGGTACTGGTAAGCTCCTGGATTGCCTTTGGGCAGGCCTACTCGGACGATCCGGCCATGCAGGTACCGGTCCACGTTTACGACGGCACCTCCGGAAGCCCGGGAGCCGAAATAGGATCGTCCACCCTTACCATGGCGCAGATCATGACTGATGTGGCCAACCAGTGGTATACTAATGCGGAGTTTGAACCTGCAATTACATTGCCGGAATCAAAAAAAATATTCATCAGTATCGACCTGACCAACCTTCGATGGACTGCCACCGCAAAGGATACGCTTTCGATTGTAAGCAACATCAACGGTCAAAGCGTTCCTTCGCCTGTTTGGGAAAGGCAGTCCAACTCCCAATGGTACAGGTATACGACTCCGGGTAGCTGGAACCTTGGCGTATCCCTTCTGATCCATCCCTTCCTGACTCCGGCGCCTCCGATCGCTGTGATCAGCAGTTCGGCAACTACTATCTGCGCCGGCGAAACGATCACTTTCGATGCAGCGGGCTCGACCTATGAAGGCGGGATACTCTGGAATTTCCAGGGGGGGCTGCCTGGCACGTCGGAAGCTGTTGCTCAAACCGTCCTGTTCGATACGCCCGGCACCTATCGCGTCAGCCTGGATGTGATGGGCGGAGGGTGCCAGCGGGTCAGGAGCCAATATGTGGACATCGTAGTCAAACCGAGGCCCGCCCTTGAGGTCAGCATAAGCAAAAATCCGTTATGCGCCGGCGAGAGCGCCATACTCACAGCCTCTGGCGCCGAAACCTACGCCTGGTTCGGGCCGGACGGAGCACCGGTTGGCACGGCAGCTACTTTTTCCATCACTCCCCCTGCTACCGCAACCTATACGCTCACCGGTACAGGCGCATCCTGCGAAACCACCGTCCCGATACAGGTTATTGTCAATCCGACCACGGCCGCCGTCGGCCTCACTGCCTCGGCAAATCCTATAGAAACCGATATGCCCGTTACCTTTACCGCCATTCCCGAAAACGGCGGGGCGCAACCTTCTTTTACCTTCAAAGTGAATGATGAGGTCGTACAGACCGGAGAGATGGCTACCTGGACCTCTGCCTCCCTGCACGATGGAGATGTAGTGAGCTGCCTGATGATTTCGGATGAAGCTTGTGTCATTGTTCCGGAGGTCGCTTCCAATGCGATCGTAATGCAGATCTCAGGCGGTTTGCCGGTCACTCTCCTCTCTTTCAAAGCCCGAGAACACGAAAACACTGTCCTGCTTAGCTGGCAGACGACTGAGGAGAAAGATTTCTCCCATTTCGAGATCCAGCGCAGCTCCGACGTCCGGGCGTGGCAGGCCATCGGAGCCATAGCGGCAAAGCACAGCGGCGCCTATACCTTTACCGATAACACGCCACGCTCCACTTTCGACTCTCCGCTTTCCTCTTTAGCTTACTACCGCCTCAAAATGATCGACCTGGACGGAACCTTCGCCTACTCCTCCATCGAGGCGGTATCATTCGACGATACCGGCAAGGGGTTGTCCGTTCGCATTTATCCCAACCCGGCGCATAAAGGGAAAGTAACCGTGGAAGTGTACCGGAGTGCTGCAGAACCGTTGCACATACGGGTTTTCGACCTGCTGGGCAGGGAGGTGCATATCATATCGACCGATGCTACCGGGCTGGATGTAAGCCGTTTTACCCCGGGAATCTACCTGGTGCATATACGGCAGGGAAGTGAGGTTACTGTAAGGAAGCTGGTGGTGAAGTAAAATAAAGTACTACCCGCCCTTCCGCTTCAGTTTTACTTCAATCTCCGGATTGATCGCCTTCAGATCATCGATAAACACGTATTTATCCTTCGGGGAAATCAACACCGAATCGTACTTATTGTAAACAATTTCCAACCTGTCCAGGGAGGCTGCCGGTGAAGCCAGAAGGGAATTGGTTTCTTCTATCCGGCGGATAGCCCCCATCGGAATAGCCGAACTGGAACCAAGACTTCTGATCAAAAGCATATCTCCTGCTATCACATATCGTATGGTGGTTACCGAATAGATGACAAATATGGTAAGGGGCAGCCAGATAACCGGACCGAACCAGTGCGGGTCCCTGACCGTCATATAAACCAGGGGGCCGCCAAAAGCTGTAACCAGCAGGATAAGCAGCCAGAGATCAACTTTTGATTTGTACGTTTTTTGCACCTGCACACTATTCTCTTAATTTTTTTTCAATAACCTTTCTGTACGAAAAATCATGATAAACGGCATCACCACCCATAGCCCGCATAAAACCCAAAGCGCATAAACGCCGTTCCAAAGTAGCAGAACAGCCAGGTGAATAACGCTGATTCCTACCGACAGCTTAAACATAAGATTGGAGGAATAACGGTTTGCCAGCAACCAGGCGTCCTCGCTTTTCATTGACCGTTCGGTTCGGTAGCCGTAAAGATAATTTCTCTTTTTAGGCACATATTTTTTGAAAAGGAATGCCATCAACACTAAAAGTGCACTTAGCAGAATATTGGTGATATATAGCACATTGTTATCCATAAATTTCCGTTTAAAGTTGGCATCTGTATATTCAGGCTAAAACAGGACGACCATTTTAGCATACAAAAACTTCGACAGCACCTCAGCCGCCAGGAGAACCGCGGCCAGCGAAAGATAGTGTTGCCACTTTTTAGCATTTGCCGCCACTCTGAAGCCATTTACCAGCAATACAAAAAAGCCCGCCAGGAATAAAACGGAAACCATCGATAAAAGAAGAAGCAGGGCCATATCTGAGCCCTCCAGCTGCGGCATGGACGTACCACCTGCCGTTTGCTTCACCAGGCGTTCGGAGAGTGAAACCATTGTCCTGTTGCCTATAAACGGGATAGCCAGGTAAAGAGGGATCCGGGCGATCATGCTGACCTTCACCATGTCGATCAGACGCGTTCCGGGATTGATGACTTTGCCTGCCAGGAACAGGCTCAGCGCAGTCAGAAGGATGTTCCCTGTCAGGAACAAAAGATGCGTCTGAAACGGCAGCCTGGCGATATGCAGGTCGAATATCCCGTCCTGCGCCACGTCAAAGCCGACAGATAGCCCCAGGCCGGCTGCGGAAGCCGCCAGGCCCGTTATGAGCAAAGTCCGGTCACTGAAATGCTCCAGCGGTGAGAAGAGTGCTTTGGTAGTATTCATTGCTGTAATTGCTTAACTTTTTCAATCAGGTCATCCAGCCGGTTCCGCAACGTCGGGTAGCTGATCCCTTCCTGGGCAGCCATCTCCTTTATACTTCCGCTGGCAAGCAGAAATTTCATTACGAATTCCTGTTCATCCGGTGTAAGCCGCAGGAAAACCGGCATAGGGTAATTCCCGTTGATCGTGGTCTGACAATGGTCACATTTTAACGTACTGACCCCTAGGACAGCGTCACAACAAGGACAAATAGCTGGCAGTCTCATATTCAAATGCTCTCAGTCGCACAAAATTAAATCAAATATTAATAATATATAATAGTTAATGAATTTTTTTAATTCAAATATCCATAAAACAAAAATCAGGTATTAAGAAGACAGCTAACTTTATACCTCTTGCTATTATGGCTTTAGCCGTTGCCATGTCGAAGCGCTGCGCCGGGAATGGTATTTTCTGCCGGAAGGTTCGTATAACAGCTGATAAAGCTGCTCCACCCTGTCCGCTATCTGTATCATGAAAAGCAATCTCCTCATTCTATCCCTGTTATGTATCTTTTCGGCGGGGTGCGGATCCGACCGGAATACTACTGAATCCGTAAAAGATACTCCTTTCATCCAGGAATACCACGACGCGCTCCCCCTGCCGGAAACCGTTTCAGGCGGGAAAGTAACGGGCATCAGGAGTATCTGCATCGATACGGCCGGCAATGCCTGGATTGCTACCCCGCAAGGTATTTTCATGAAACCCGTTGCAGCACGGCGATGGGAATACGCAGGCAGTGACGCGTTGACTGCTCCGGCGTTCAAGGTAATGGCCGACTCTTCCGGAACCGTCTGGGCAGGGACATGGAATGGCCTTTTTAAAATAACCGGGCCGGGGAAAACGGAGAAGATCCCGCTTGTAGAAGGGCCGGTCAGCACCATTGCATCTGTCGCAGACACCGTGTATGCACTCGGACCAAAAGGCTTCTGGATTACCCGGAAAGACCAGGCTCAAAAAGTCGAAGCAGACCTGGCCCGTTCGCTCAGGGACATCATCCCCGACGGCGAAGGCGGTCTCTGGCTGGCTTCCGACGTCGGGCTTTATCACTGGAAGGAGGGCGGAATTTCTCACTACTACGAGACATCAGATCTTATCAGCGGGTATGCAAAAGGTCTTGCCTTTGACCCGGACAAAAAGCTATGGGTCGGAGGACTCGGAGGTGTGACCATACGCGGAAATCAGGGAAAGGAAAAAGAGCTCCGCCCGGCAGACGGGATCCCTTCAGCGTATGTCAATACAGTCCGGCTGGGTCCCGACAGCGTTATGTGGATAGGTACCCATACTGGGATAGTCCGTTACGCACCGGATGGGACAAACTCACTCCGTTTCAGCCGCCGCTGGTTGCTCCATAACCAGGTCAACGATATAGCCTTCGATCAAACGGGCAACGCATGGATCGCCACCGAAGGAGGCGTGAGCGTTATCGGGCGGAAGTCGATGAACCTGGCGTCAAAATGCGATTTCTTCTACGATAACCTGATGCACCGCCACATCAGGGCTCCGTGGATCGCAGGGCAGGCCCATCTGCCGGTAGCCGGAGATACTACTGTTTTCCAGCCGGAAGATGACGATAACGACGGTGAATATACAGGAAACTACCTCGCTATGGAGAGCTTTCGCTATGCCGCTACGGGCGACCCGCTCGCAAAGGAAAATGCAAAAAAAGCGTTTCAGTTCCTGAAAATGCTCCGCGAAATAACGGAACACGAAGGATTTTTCGCAAGGACCATTATTCCGTCGGACTGGACGAAAATGCACGACGAAAACCGGACCTACACCGACATTGAGATCGCAGAGCGGCTGGTGGAAGAGCCCCGCTTCAAGCCCGTGGAAAAAAGGTGGCATCTTTCGTCAGACGGCAAATGGCTGTGGAAGGGAGATACCAGCAGCGACGAAATGTGCGGGCATATGTTTGCCTATTATTTCTATTATACGCTCATCGCCGGTGAAGCTGAAAAAAAAGAAATTGCAGGACACGTTGCGGCAATTGTCGACTACCTGATGAAGCATGACTACAACCTGGCGGATGTTGACGGTAAACCTACAAGGTGGTCGGTCTGGTCGCCCGAACAATTGAACCGCGACCCGGAATGGCTGCCGGACCGTAACCAGAACTCCATGGAAATACTGGCATTCCTGAAACTGGCCTACCATGTAACCGCCGACGAAAAATACCAGGAAGCATACCTCCGGCTCATTGAAGAAGAGCGCTACCTCGACAATATGAAGCAGGTTACGAAACAAAACCCGGCCTGGTTCATCTATTTCGATGTCGTGCTTCAGGCATACCTTTACCCGATCCTGCTGGGTGCGGAGAAAGATGAAAAGCTGCTGCAATTCTATCGGGCACATATGGACGAATGGTTTGAGCTGCGGCGCGCCGATCAGAATCCGCTGATCAACTTCCTCTACAACTACTGCCGGCAGAACCGCGAAGAACTTGGCAGCTCCGTTGCATTTCTCAGGGACACCCCGCTGGACCTGGTCGACTGGCCCATCGATCATAGCATCCGCGAGGATGTGCACATCGTACGAACTCCCGTTCTGGAAGAGCTCCAGGTATCAAAGCTTCCTCCGGCAAGCATCCGTATGACGGTGCGCTGGGACAAAAACCCCTGGACTCTGGCCGGCGGAAACCCGCACGTCGAGCGTGAGCCGGTTTTCTGGCTCCTGCCGTACTGGATGGGCAGGTATATGAAATTAATCGAAACAAATACCGGTAAATAAACATGCCCCGCCGGCTTATTAAGTAGCAGCTAATTTTACTCTTTAAGCTATGGCTATCGACAGGCGTACTTTCTTAATACAATCGGCGCTGGGCGCCCTGCATTTCGGTGTATTGACCCGGCTGTATGGGCAGGAAACCAGCTTTCTGAAAAAAGGGGCCCTGCTGCGCAGTTCTCCCGAAAAGCAGGGAATCAGCTCCCAATCGATCCTCGGCTTCGTTAATGCTATAAACGAAAGCAACGTACATAGCCTCATGGTAGTAAAAAACGGCCATGTCATAGCAGAAGGATGGTGGGCTCCCTACGCCCCGGAGTTTAAGCATACGCTCTATTCCCTGAGCAAAAGCTTTACTTCTACTGCCATAGGCCTGGCTGTCAACGACGGGAAACTCAATGTAGACGACAAAGTTGTTTCCTTTTTCCCGGACAAACTCCCGGCAGAAGTCAGCCAAAACCTTGCCGATATGCGCATCAGGCACCTGCTTTCGATGAGTACCGGCCACGCCAGAGACACAACCGGGCAGCTCAGGGAATCTGCCGACGGCGACTGGGTCAAAGCCTTCCTGGAGCAGCCGGTCGCACATCAGCCGGGAACCCACTTTGTCTACAACAGCGGGGCGACTTATATGCTGTCCGCCATCCTTCAGAAAGTAACCGGGCAGAACCTGACTTCTTACCTGAAGCCGCGCTTGTTCGCCCCGCTTAACATCACGGATTTCGACTGGGAAACAGACCCGGCCGGTATCGAGACCGGGGGCTGGGGCCTGCGGGTGAAAACAGAGGATATTGCCCGATTCGGCCAGCTTTACCTGCAGGAAGGCCAATGGAACGGGAAAACCATATTGCCCGCTGCCTGGGTGAAAGAAGCCGTTACTGCCCATATCATGCAGCCGGGTAAGGAAGAAGACCGCCCGAACAGCGACTGGCTGCAGGGATACGGCTACCAGTTCTGGCGGTGCCGTCATAACGCCTTCAGGGGAGACGGAGCTTACGGGCAGTACTGCGTCGTCATGCCTGAGCAGCAAATGGTAATCGCGATCACCAGCGAAACCGGCAATATGCAGAGTATTCTGAACCATGCGTGGGAACACCTGCTCAGCCCCGCCAAAGAAACGGGCAGCCAGGCAGCGCTTAAGCAGAAGCTCGCCGCGCTCGCCTTAACCTTGCCTACCGGCAGCAAAATCTCCCCGGCTCTCTCCCGCGTTAACGGAAGTCGCTTTTCGACAGAATCAAACCCACTGAAGATAAGCCGGATGAATTTCCGCATTAATGAAAAAGAGGGCACCCTGGTGATCAAAGACTCAACCGGACAGCATAAAATTGACTTCGGTATAAATGAATGGAGAAAAGGCGAAACCGGGATGGCAATCGAATGGCTGAAGCTGATCCCCACCGCCATACCCGGAAACCCGTCGCTAAAAACCCGGGCCTCTGCGTTCTGGAAGGACGTCAACAACCTTGAAATCACCTGCAGGTTTATAGATACTGCTCACTACATGAGGGTAACCTGTACCTTCGAAGAAAAGGGACTGACGGCCGAATTCAGGAAGAGTGTTTCCATTATAAACAACGACCTCAAACCTTACGCGGTCATAAAAGGAGATAAGATCTGATGAAACGGCCATAAGCAATCAGCTTATTGTCTCGTGACCAGCTTTTGCAGGTTGATAAAGTCCCTGTCCCTGGCTTTTTCCACGAAAAGCGTATCGGCCTTTTTATGGATATGCCGGATGGCCGTGTCGGAGATAGACATGCCCAAAGGCAGGCGGAGCCTCTCTCCTTCCGTGTCGCGATAGTCGAGCTTGAAACTCATGTACCTGACCTGCGGATGCGTAAAGGGCGCCAATCCCTGGTACAGCGCATCCCGGGTACCGCTACCCCTGCCCCAGGGATTATAAAAGCTGTTTATGGGAATACCCAAGCCCCTGGCGCCACGCTGGGCCCGGACTACCAGCCGGTCGTCATGCTCTGCTGATGTCGAGTTTTTAAAGAAAAGGATATAGGGAATTACGGTAATGCTGTCGGCCCTGAGCGAATCGATCGCCGGCAGCAAAGCCGTCACCAGTTGAATAGCCGTTTCCATGCCGGTATTGTCGAAATAGCCGCCGTCCGTCACATGCCCGCTCCGTATACCTGCGCTTTGCGTATCTTTTACTTTAAAACGACCTCCCGACATGATAAACGGGAACCTGGAGCACATGGTCGCAGCCGTTTTGAGCGGCATATCGTTCTGTGTAAGATGGAGTATATCGACCACATCCATGAAGCTGCGGCTCCCATGTGTGACCAGGTTGGACACAATCGTCTTCTGGCCGGTTTCAGCCAGGGTACCGTTGATCACGAAAGAGGGTATCCTGCAATGGACATCATTTTTATATAACGACGTAAATGATGAATCAAAAGGATTGACAAAGGAACGGGCCTTTCCCGGGTTAAAATGTTTTTTATAGGTATACGCCCACGCATCTTCCAGGCGCTTGGTCCGCTCCAGCGATTTTACGGGCCAGGGAAGCAGCATCTGGATCGACTCGTTGAATATAAAGCCGCCGATCACCGGCGACAGGAAATCTTCTCTCAGCACCTGGTCGAGAGTGGCTTTTGTAAAAATCGTATCCTGCGGATTGCTCAGGCTGTCGTTCAGGAAAGCCAGGTAGAAGGCAGCGCCTACCCCTCCGCCCGACACACCGGAAATGGCAAAAGTATGTTCGTTAAAGCCCGGCATATGCCTGTTTAGCCCGAACAGCAGCTCGCTGGTCCAGACGCTGCCGCGCACGCCTCCGCCTTCGGCGGCAATAACGATCAATGGCAGGCTATCCCCTTTTGCGGCTCCCCGGGCAGCCAGCCAACGCTCAAACTGCGTTTTGATCTCCGTTCTGTACAGCGGCGTATCGGCGCATTCATTGATGGTCGTATTGTCGTTCCAGAATGAAACAGCAAATATGTAAACCAGGAAAACAATGAACAGGGGGCGCACCCTGTTGCCCGAGAAATAGACGGCAATGCTACCCAGCCCGGTAAAGAAAGACAAGCCTGACAGCACGATAAAAATAGCCGAAAACGACTGGCTGATAACCGGAGAACGCAGGATGACAGGTACCAGGAACAGGATGAATACCGCCAGCATCAGCGCCAGCCCTATGATCAGGAAATTTCTGATGGAAGCGTTTTCAATGAGCTCCCGGAAATCCTTGCGAAGCCCTGAAAAAAATCCCCTGTTGTACCCGGCGACAGACCGGGGATTGAACCCGGCTTTCATCAGTATCTTGTATTTCTTCCGTATCGGCTGATAGTATCTGGCATCGGAACTCCGTTTGATCACGCCTTCAAACACAATCAGCAATGCTGCAGTCAGCCCTACGTAGCCCAGCATCAGCAAGCCGTGCTCCCAATGGCCTTCGTTACAGAAAGCTATGCCCGGAAAGAGCCCGGCCGTAATACCCAGCAGGCGCGGCACCCATACGAGGCTGACCTGTACCGCTCTCCAGTTTCCGGCCAGGTCGATATTGTCCGGAAAAAGCAAGATGATACGGGAGCACTGCCACACCGTAGCAGTCCATATGCTGACAGAAACTGCCTTCAGCATAAAGAAATTATGAAGGGGAGATTCCTGGCCGAATTCGTCGATCATATCTTTCGCCTGATCGGGTACCCACAGCAGCGCCGTGCACAAGATTACCATGAAGAAGATAAATGTCAGGCTATAGGAGACCTGCCAGAAGGCCGATAAGAACCGCTTCCACTTTGTCATTCCAGCCATACCGGATTTACTTTCATAGTCAGTTTACAACGAATGTATTTTCAAAAGGAACGTCATTCGTAGTTATACTATTGGATCAGCAACCGGACTTATGCATCGACGCCGGTGGACAATAGAAGTGTTTGTGAGCTGGTTTTTAAGATCGATCGCATAATAGGAGGGTTTTCTTTAATGCCTGAATTCCCGTATCTTCAACCCGCTATTTGTTAACTTAATAGAAAAAGCATGTTCATATCCAGCTTCAAAAACATTCTTGCTACCATCCTGGTTTGGGGAAGCTTTGCGATTCTGACTATCGCGCAAACTCCTCCTCTCTCAAAAAGCAAATACGACCATCACACTCTTTTCCACCCGCTCTATAACTCCCAGCCCGGCAATGAGTTCCGGTCTTCGGGCGGCGCTCCCGGTGCAGCCTACTGGCAGAACAGGGCCGACTACAAAATAGAAGTAGCGCTCGACGAGTCGAAGAAAACACTGACCGGGTCAGTAGAAATCACCTACAAGAACAACAGCCCGGACGAGCTCCGCCACCTGTGGCTCCAGCTCGACCAGAATTCGTTCCATACTGCTTCGAGGGGCGGAAAGACTACACCGATTACAGGCGGCCGCTTCGGTAACCAGGATTTCGACGGCGGGAATACGCTGAGCGAGGTCAGCATCCAGCAGGGAAAAGGCAAATGGCAGCCGGCCAACTATATCGTCGATGATACACGGCTCCAGATCCGGCTGGACCAACCGGTGCTTGCCAAAGGAGATGCGGTTAAAATCAAAATCGGCTTCTCCTATATCATACCCAATTATGGATCGGACCGGACCGGCATACTGGAAACCAAAAACGGCACGGTTTATGAGATCGCCCAATGGTATCCGCGTATGTACGTATACGACGATATTGAAGGATGGAACGTGATGCCCTACCTGGGCGCCGGCGAGTTTTATCTCGAATACGGGGACTTTGAATATGCGATAACCGTACCCTGGGACCATATCGTCGTGGGATCGGGAGAGCTCGTGAATGCTAACGAAGTCCTGACAAGAGAGCAGGTCGAAAGGCTCGCCAGGGCGTCGAAAAGTGATTCTACGATCTTTATCAGAACGCAGGAAGAAGTAACCAATCCTTCCTCCCGGCCGAAGCAAAGCGGCACGCTTGCGTGGCGTTTCCGTTGTAACCAGGCCAGGGACATCGCCTGGGCCACTTCCAAAGCCTTTGTCTGGGACGCCGCCAGGATGAACATCACCGACGGGAAAACAGCGCTGGCGCAATCGGTATATCCTGTAGAATCTGCCGGCTACAACGCCTGGGGCCGTTCCACTGAATATGTAAAGGGATCCATAGAATTTTATTCCAGGTATATCATGCCCTATACATACCCGGTAGCGACCAACGTAGCGGGAATCGTAGGCGGTATGGAGTACCCGGGGATTGTTTTCTGTAGCCATGCTTCCAAGTCAGACCGGCTGTGGGGGGTGACAGATCACGAATTCGGGCACAACTGGTTCCCTATGATCGTCGGATCCAACGAACGCAAATATGCGTGGATGGACGAAGGGCTGAATACCTTTATCAATTTTCTCGCTACCGAGAACTTCAATAACGGCGAATATTATAACGGCCGATTCGATGATATGCACCGGATCGCTCCCTCGATATTCCGGGACTATGCTGATCCGGTCATGACCCTCCCTGACGTGATACAATCCTCCAACCTGGGTTGGGAAGCGTATTATAAACCGGCATTAGGTCTCAAAATGCTGCGCAACATCGTGCTGGGCAAGGACCGGTTTGACTATGCATTCAGAGAATATACCCGTCGGTGGGCTTTCAAGCATCCTACGCCTTATGATTTCTTCCGGTCGATGGAAGACGCATCGGGTGAAAAGCTGGGATGGTTCTGGAAAGGGTGGTTCTTTGAAAACTATAAGCTCGATCAGGGTGTAAAAGAAGTTACTTATATAGACCAGGATCCGGCCCGCGGCTCTGTTATCACGATAGAAAACTATGAGCAATGGGCCATGCCCGCTACTATAGAACTGGAAGAGTCCGATGGTAAAAAGACAAGGGTACAGCTTCCGGTCGAAGTATGGCAGCGGGGCAACAGGTGGTCGTTCAAGGCCGATACGAG
Organism: Spirosomataceae bacterium; assembly: GCA_037191015.1. Taxonomy (GTDB): domain Bacteria; phylum Bacteroidota; class Bacteroidia; order Cytophagales; family Spirosomataceae; genus Ravibacter. The sequence goes on along the minus strand of JBBCKD010000017.1, from coordinate 291,007 downwards.
GCTCCCGCTCAGGAGCGTAACCGTAGATCCGGACAAGCAGCTACCCGATATCGATCCGCGGAACAATACCTGGAAACCGCAGAAATTCGCAGCTCCCACAACAAATTAGCTACGGAAGACACAGAGTTACACAGAGAGCTAACAACTCTCTGTATAACTCTGTGTTTCCTCTGCGGTTCTCTGTGTCTGTGTTTATTCCTACCTCGATCTTATTTCCTTTCTCATAAAAGCCCTGTAGGACAGCGCGAAGCAGACAACCGTGGCCGCTATCAGCCCCGTAAGCTGCGGCCATACTACCAGCAGGCTCTGTCCCAGCGACAGCGGACTCGGTATGGCGCCGTGCACCTGTTCCATCGTGAGCGGCCCGAGGCTCCTGACCGACGGCATAAGCAGCGTCGTTGTGGCGTCGCTGAACAGCTGGCTCGGTACCAGGCGGCCAAGATTCTGAACGAGCTTCTGGTAGGCTATGATCCGGCCCGGCGGAGCAAACTCCGAAGGTGCGATAGATCTTGCCACAAGGCTTACCAGCATCCCGTAAAATACGGTTACAAACAACCAGACTGCAATGGAAGCCAGCGCTGAAGTAGAAGCCTGCTTAAAGCGTATCGAGAAAAAAATAGCCAGATTAAGCCAGAAAGCGACATAAAATATGGTCAGGACTACCAGGGCCAGGATCCGGAAGAATTCCTGGAATGTAGGCAAAATCCCTATTTTTAAAATTCCCCAGCCTGTCACCAGGAGCCCGAGGCACAAAAAAAGCCCTGATATGACGATAAGCGCCGCTACGAATTTAGCGTTGATAATGTAATCGCGGTGTATCGGCTGGGCGAGCAACCTGCTCATCGTACCTCTGCCAAGCTCCGAATTGATGCTGTCAAATCCCAGGCTGATACCCAGCAGCGGGCCCAGGAACCCGATAAAAACATGAAACGGGGGTATAGAACCGTTTGAAGCCGTAAATATTTTCAGGAAAAGGAAGCTCCCTTCCGGGTCTCCCGGCTTTATCGCATCTTTCAGGCTTCCCAATGCCAGGTAAACCGTAGCTATGGAAGTCAAAGCGATCAATACCACCATAATGATCAACCGGAGGCTCCTGACGTGGTCCGATATTTCCTTTTCCACCATCAGCCAGAACGGGTGCGAAGTCTCACTCATTATTTTTTCTTTTACTGTCATGACTTTGCTACCGTGCTGAAATACCTGTGATAGATTTCATCAAGACCATATTCTTTCCTGTTCAGATAAGACAGGTCAACATCGGACGCGATCATCTTCCGGGCAATCTCATGCCCCGATTCAATATCTGATTCCCAGAAAAAACGGTCTCCTTCTACATGAAAATTCCGGACTCCTCCGGTATTACGGACCGCATCCGCCGCCCGGCTCCGCAGGGGGATCCAGTCTCCGTCAGTCCGCACACCCCTGTATAGCCCTGCCTCGTATGCTATTAATTCATTGGAAAACAGCTTCTTCGACAACTCCCTGATATTCCCCTCCGCTATCAGCCGACCGGCAACAAACAGGCCTACCCGGTCGCAAACCTGCTGTACCTGCTGCAAATGGTGGGAAGATAATAAAACCGTCAGCCCTTCCTGGCGGCTAAGCGCTACGATAAGGGACAGGAAGCGTCGCAGCCCTTCGGGGTCAAGCCCTAAGGTCGGCTCGTCGAGAATAATGATCTCAGGCTGCTTGATCAGGACGTCAGCAAGGCCCAGCCGCTGTCTCATGCCCCGGGAATAGGTCCCGGCCCGCTTATGCGCTGCATCGGTCAGGCCAACCCGCTCCAGGAGCTCCAGCGCCCGGGTTTTTGCCGCAGAAGCAGTCAAGCCGTTGAGCCTGCCTGTATAGACAATATTCTCCAGACCGGTGCGATCGTCGTAAAAACCCACGTCTTCGGGCAGATACCCAACTTTCCTTTTTACTTCCGCAGGCTGTCTTACGGGATCGATGCCGGCGACACGTATCGTTCCGGAGGAAGGTTCCGTGAGCCCCATGATCATCAGTATCGTGGTAGATTTCCCGGCGCCATTGGGACCCAGCAGGCCATAAATCTCTCCTTTTCCGATAGTCAGGTCGAGGTCCCGGACCACCGCCTGCTGCCCGTACTCTTTAGTGAGCCCGGACAACCGTATGATCTCTGCGCCCATGACTATCTTCTTCCGTACTTGCGAAACAGGTAATATACGCTTCCGAGCGCAGCCAGTATGATCACGACCCCCAGGAACCCCGAAAAAAACGAAGCTTCGACCGACACGCGGAAAGCAGCCCGGGATGAAGTATCAGCAGCTTTGGCATCCATATTGACTACGTAGTCGCCGGCAAGCGCTTTCCGGTCGGCCTTCAGCACGGCTGTTACCGTTTCGCTTTTGCCCGGCCCTACAAGGCTGATTTTTTTGGGCTCAAAAGTCAGCTCCCAGTTAACGGGCGCCGCTCCCGAAAGCTCGATCCCGCTCAATGGCGTAGACCCGGTATTCTTCACAAGCAGCTCTATCTTTTTCTCGCTTCCTGCTACTGCCTTTGTACTGAGCAACCCGCCCGGCGTTGTCAGCTCGAGCTTATAGGAACCCGTAATCACGACTTCCAGCTCCATAGAAGACGAGGTAAGATGAGTCGATGTCGACACGGGGATCTTGTAAGTCCCGGCCGGGACCTCAGACGGGGCATCGACGTCTATCATCAGCTCTTTGTTGCCACCCGCCTCGACAGGAACCGAAGAAACGGCCTTCCCGGCCACTTTGAAAACGACATTCCAGCCTCTGGGCGCATCGGCTCTCAAACCGTAAACCTGGTCGTCGCCGGTACGGTTTTTCAGCGTAGCGTTAAAGGTAAACGTGCTGCCGGAACTGCCCTGCATATTGGGCTGGGACGAGCTCAGCCCGGTAGTTAAAGTACCTTGCTCAGAAACTATAACCGTGAGGGGCAAAGCGCTTCCGCCCGCCGAAACCAGAGAGAACCTGTAAACCCCTTTGTCTACTTTCAAGGGTACATCCACCTTTAAAGAGGCGTTTTTCCTTTCTCCGGGAAGTACCGATATCTCCCCTACTTTAAACGACCCGGACTTCAGTTCGCAGGTCCAGTTTTCGGGGAGCCCCTTTACCGATAAGTCGGCATGCCTGACAGCCCCGGATTTATTGACGATATCGACACTATAATCGATCGATTCTCCGGGTGCGACTTCAATTTTGGTATAGGGAGTGTAGAGCGTGAGGCCATCCTGCATAGCTGGCAGGGAGCGGGCAAAAAGAAGAGCGAAAGAAAATAAAATAAAGCGTAAAGGTTTAACGTGTAACGACATAGAAAAATTAACGTTTTAATCTTTAGATGACTGATGTTACAGGTCGCAAATTTATCTTCCGGGAAGAAACCAGCAAATAGCTTTTAACTTTTTTTAACAAGAAGCTCTTTCCCGTCTCCCGACGGTGAAAGTGTGAAAGCCGGTCTCTGACCGGCAAAAAAATCGTCTTTTATCAGGTCAAAGACCTGAAGCCCCCTCCCCTCGTCTGAAGACGAGGGAGAGCAAGTAATATTAACTTTTCAGGCAGGCTCTCTCAAACCCGTTGCGGGCCATGGCTGCATACAGGAGCCAGATGCTGCCTGCCATAGGGATATGGCTGATATCGTTGGCCTGGCACCAGACGCCCAGGCTTACTCCCGACAGGTGGGTCAGGGCAGCCAGAACACCGCAGGCTATAGCCAGGAAGACATAAATGCTTCCGGCGCTGCGGGTCTTTTTATAAATATACAATTCCATTGAACCGATCAGCAGCAACAGGCTGTAAACGGCATGATACTGGGACATCTGAAACCGGCAGTAATATACCGTCATGATCACAAAAAAGAGCACGCCCAGAAGATTCAGCCATAAAAGCCTGGAAAGCAGCTTTGGCTCTACCAATCCCCCAAGCCTGTACATAACCCCTCTTTCATAGAATGCCAGCGCGATGATACCGCAAAGCCAGCCCGGCAGCTTGCCTGCCATACCCGTTTTGTAGATAAATCCATGCCCAAGGATCCCCCCGATAGCGGTCGCCAGCCCCATGAAAACCAGGAAACCCGTCGTCAGGAATGCGATCCGCTGCTGGCGGTATGGCAGCGATCTGCTGCAGCCTACCGCGCAAACCGCAGTCATCATCAGGCTCGAAACGACGGTAGACGGTTCGAGGATGGTGAGACCCAGGAATTCGACGTGATGAAGGTGCGAAAAGGAAGCGTGATCAGGCAAAAATAGTCGGGGATTAGGATAAAAAAATAACAAACAGTGACAAGATACGCATTGTCGCCCGGATTTACGAATTTTCCTGTTCCCCTGGAAAGAGGCTATACCTCGATCAGCATAGCTCCGTATGAATAGCCGCCTCCGAAGACGGTCACAATGAGCTTTTCGCCTTTCTTAAAGCGATGCCTGTTCTCCGAGAGGGCTATTGCACAGCCGGCACAACCGGTATTTCCCAGCTCCTGGATATTGGACAGCAGCTTTTCCTCGGGAATTCCCATTGTACCGATAATATTCAGGCTGATGCGGTGGTTTGCCTGGTGAGGGATGATGTAGCTGATATCTTCAATGCTCAGCCCGCAGCGCTGCAGCACCTCCTGGCTTACCTTGGGCATATAAGTGCAGGCATGGATGAAAACATCACGTCCGTGAGGCATAACCACACCCCGGGCATTGGGCCTTAATACAACAGCCTCCATCGCTTTTTCATGCGTGGCGGCCCCGCCGGTCTTGAGATCCCTGATAAAAAGGTCGTTCTCCGACTGGCGCTTCTTCGAGATCAGCATTGCCGAAGCGCCGTCGCCCCATAAGTGCCCCGAAACGGTATCCGTTTCGTTATTGTAGGCAGAATTATTATCCGATACGACTACCAGCGCCTTGCTCGCCTTATTCATCGCAAAATACCCTTCGACCACCTCTATTGCGTTGAGAAGGGAAGAACAGGCGGATGAAACGGATACTACCGGAATATCGGGAATCTGCAGCTGGTGCTGGACCGCATGCGCAAGCGTCACAATAGTATCATAGGGTGTATAGGTAGCACCCACTATCAGGTCTATCTCGTTCTTGCTGTACGGGGCATCTACCAAAAGCGCCTCGACGGCATTGACAGCCATTGTTGAAGTATTTTCTCCCTCCGATGTTCTTCTACGCTCGTGAATCCCGGTTCTGGCTATTATCCAATCGCTCGACAGGTTATTCAGTTTTGTAAAATACTCATTGCCAATTACTTCATTAGGCAGATAATGGCTTATTTTATTTATGAACATCGTCACTCAATTTGACTGAAGTAACCTTAGCAACTTATTTCTCCGAAAGTTAAATATTTCGGAGAAATCGTGGTATTTAATATTAAAACAATTCAGCAAATTGTTTTAATAAACACATTTCAAAACAACTATTCACCGGCTTCTTCTTTCTCAGAAGGTTCTCCGGCAGAAGGCTGCTGTTCAAAAAACTCAGGCAGTTGTTCAGAAAGCACAGCATACCAGGAAAAAATTTTCTTTATGTCTGAGGCATATACTTTCGACCTGTGGAAGCCGGGCAGCACACTTTCGAAGCTATCCCGCAGATCGACATCGGAAGTTTTCCTGGGATCGAACGCCAGCCTGTCGCCCAGAACCTCCCTGATCTTCAAAAAAACATCCGCCAGGGGCACCGATTCCCGGTCGTCATCTTCTACATAAACAGAAACATCCTTGAGAATCGAGACTTTCGATGAGGCCGAAGCCATGCTCCTCTCGCGTTTGTCGTCAAGTGTTTCTATAATCACTCCCGATCTTCCGGGCTTTAAAATACGGAACAGACCCGGCTTACCTGAAATATTGGCTATATCCTGTAAAAAGTCTTTTTCTCTCTCTTGTACGTTCTCCTTACTTTCGCTCATGTTTTTTTAGTACGTGGAATAAATTCAGGCGCAAATTAAAAGAAAGTAAATCCTTCAAACAACCTAAACCCTCCTGCTTTCTGTAAATAATTGATTGTACTCCTGAATAGCCTTCAAAAGTTCTGCCCGCCCCAGGCCGCTCTCAGAGGAGGTTACAAAATAACGCGGAACCTCCTCCCAAAATTCCAGCATCTGCCTGATATAATTCCGGATCGAGCCTTCCGCCTGGCCTTTTTTCAGCTTGTCCGTTTTGGTAAAAACCAGGTTGAAAGGGATGCTCCGCTCCGCCAGCGTCTGCATAAATTCGAGATCGCTCCGCTGAAGATCGTGACGACTGTCTACCAGGACGAACGTACAAACCAGGTTCGGCCTGTTAAACAGGTAGTCATAGGTCATTTTATGCCATTTATCCCTGTCTGTCTTACTGATCTTCGCATAACCATAGCCGGGCAGATCGACCAGGTACCAATCCCGGTCAATTTCGAAATGATTGATCAGCTGCGTTTTTCCAGGTGTCGAAGAAGTCTTGGCCAGCTTGCTCCGCCCCGTGAGCATATTGATCAGCGAGGACTTGCCGACGTTAGACCTCCCGATAAAAGCATATTCAGGCAGGACCGGCGGAGGACATTTTTCATATTCCGTATTGCTGCTGAGAAAACTGGCTTCCTTAATCATGGTTCATTAAATTAGAGTATTATGCCTCTCCCCTCACCCTTTCACACCCGTTTCACTATCTTCTGCCGGCTTTTCATCGGGAGTTTTATCTCTCATTGAAACCCCGCCGGATACGATCATTTTCATAATATCGGTACTGGATACATCCAGTAACCTTACATTTTCCGTCGGCACTATCACCAGTTGTCCTGAAAAGGCGTAGGCATGGGGCAGGTAAACCGCTATATGCCCCTCGATATTGAAGTGGCTGAGGTCGTGCTGGGTGATAAACCCGAATTTCTTGATCCCCGAGTCCGGGTATACCGTTACGATGCCCGGGTGGCTGAACTTCTTTTTGTCGCCCACGAACGCCCCGATGAGATCCTTGATCGAGGTGTATATGATATTGACCAGCGGTATCCGCGTCAGCAGTTGCTCAATCAGGTGAAAAAATGACTGCGGTACAATCGTTGAAAAGACATACCCTAGCAGGATGATCAGCGACACGATGATCAGCAGGCCGAGCCCCGGAAAATACACCGGATTATTATTCCCGGCTATATCGAGGTAAACCGGTAGAATATTGTCAAGGCTCTGGATCCCGGCCATAATGATCCAGAGCGTAATGTAAATCGGTCCTACCAGCAATAATCCACTTCCGAAATAGTTGAGCAGTTTCCTGGCCATATTCTAAGTCTCTTTCCGTATAAGGTTTTACAGGCGTTCCCGCCGGATCCCCGGTCGCGCAGCGCCGTTATATGCTTCAAAATTACGACTAATGTTCGATATTGATGTGATGATGGGTCCCGGCAGTTGCCGGGGGAGGCAACGAGACAATGCATACACACGGACGGAAAGAGGCAAATAGAAGAATGTTTAAAAAAAATATAATTTAAATAGGGTAGGTTTCGGGATTGTGCGTATCATTCAGGAAATTGTACGGGTAAAGGACGCTCAAATGACTGCACGAATATCTTCTGATGAAGCTCGTTCTCTATGGCGGGAATACCAATGCGGCGATATGTTCGCGCTCGTGACGATCATGCAGGGCTACTACGCCGACCTGTACCAATGGGGTATGTCGCTGCACCATGAGAGAGAGCTCGTCAAAGATTGCATCCATGACGTGTTTCTGAAACTATGGAAAATCAGGGAGTCGGTAGCAGTTGTTGAAAATGTAAAATCTTACCTGCTTGTTACGCTCAAAACCAGGATACTGAAAGAACTTTCCGGGAAGCAGTTTACCCATTTTACAAGCCTGACCGAAGAATACACTTTTGTCTTTGAATTTGCCGAGGATCTGAAGCTCATAGATGAGGAGTTTGAAGTTTACCAGATCAAAAAGCTCAACCTTGCGCTCAATAAACTACCCGGGCGGCAGAAAGAGCTGATCTACCTGAGATTCTACCAGTGCCTGAGCTTCGAGCAGATCGCAGAGGTAATGTCGATCACAAGGCAGTCGGTTTATAACCTGTTTCAGAAATCGCTTAACAGCTTGCGCAAATTCTATGATGTTATAACGTAGGTATGCTCTGATGATGTCACCTATAAACAACCAATTCTTATTCAACCGGTAAATTCAGGGTAGCGAGATGAAAGATTATAACGCATATACGTTAAAGGAATTCCTGCTGGATGACGGCTTCCGGGACTGGGTACAGCGGAAGGGCGGCCCGGAAGAGCCTTTCTGGAGCTCGTTCCTTCTTCGTTATCCTGAAAAAAATGCCGCTCTGAAGCAGGCCGAAAAAATTATCCGGGCGGCAGGGCATCGCAAACCTGCCATCGACAGCAAGGAGATCAGGGCGGAAGCGGAAGCGCTGCTGGAGCAGATGTCCATCAATGAACCCGGTCACGTCATTGAAACGGAAGAAGAACGCGGCGCTTTCCGTACACCTGGCTGGCTCCCCTGGATCATGGCCGCATGTATTGCAGCCGTTGTGGCGACGAACTATTTCCTGACCGAAAAACCGGCGCCTCCCAGGGAAGCTTCCGCCACCCAATCGCTCACTTCCAACCTGGTAAAAACACGAAATGATACCGATAAGCCGCTGAGAATTCTTTTGAGCGACAATTCGGAGGTATTCCTGAGCCCCAGCAGCACTTTAAGCTATCCCTCACATTTTACGGACAGCTCCCGGACGGTCCACCTGACGGGCGAAGCAGATTTCTCGGTACGGAAAGGCAGCACTCCTTTTATGGTCTACGCAGGGGGGGTGATCACCAAGGTGCTGGGTACGAGATTCGTGGTCAGGGCGTTTGAAAAAGATCAGAACACAACCATACGGGTACGTACAGGCACAGTATCGGTATTCGAAAAGGAAAAGAGCGGGACCCGGAAAAAGGTAAAGGAAAACAGTGGCCTGATTATCACAGCCAACCAGGCGGCGGTCTTCGAAAAAAGCATCAGACAGTTTACAAAAACGCTTGTATCCGACCCGGTCAGACTTTCGAAAGCCGTCGATTTCGAAAGCAAAAGGTATGATGAAACTCAGCTGAGCAAAATATTGTCCGACCTCGAAAAAGCTTATGGGATATCCATTCTCTTTGACAGGGAGCAATTTGAAAAGTGTAGGATTACCGCAACCCTTGCAGATGAAAACCTGTATCAAAAGCTCGAGATGCTTTGTAAATCAATCGACGCTGTTTATGAAATCGTCGACGGCCAGATCCTGATCCTCGGCAAGGGGTGTTGAAAAAGTGCCCGAAATAACAATCACCTGGTTATCCGGGCTCTACTGCCCGGGGAAACCGGTACGGCTATGACAGCCGTATGATGCAACCTATTGCCCGTAGTAAAAATATTCACCTTCAACCCTAGTCAGCTAACTATGAAAAAACACCTTAAAGAACCGTGGGCAGCCCTCATGAGGTTCTCTATCCTGCAGTGCTTTGCAATGATATTATTGATCGGGATAGCCAACGCTTTTCCCGGCAATGCGCAGGACTACCTGAACCGGAAGCTCTCGGTAAGCTACCACAACGCCGAAGTGAAGAAAGTCCTGCTGGAAATTGAAAAGCAGACCGGAGTAAGATTTGTCTACAGCTCCAGCGTGATCAGGTCAGGGCAGATGGTATCCCTGAGCGTGCAGAAGCTTCCGCTCGACCAGGCCCTGCAGAAACTGCTACCTCCGCTCAATGTCAGCTATGAGATCTCCGGCCGCAACATCATCCTCAGCCCTGCCAGGAAAGCCGAAGGGATCGCGCCTCTCCCCGAACGTATGCAAATTCCCGGTGAATCGCTGAAAAGATCGCTCTCCGGCGAAGTCACCGACGAGAAGGGCGCTGCCTTGCCGGGCGTAAACATCCTGATCAAAGGAACGCAGCGGGGCACGATTTCGGATTCGGAAGGCCGCTTCCAGCTTGAGCTGAACGACGGTGAAAATACGCTGCTATTCAGCTTCGTAGGGTACAAAACCAAGGAGGTGAACGTAGGTCCTGAGGCCAGGATCGCAGTTTCCCTCGTACCTGAAGACAAAGCACTGGAGGAAGTGATCGTTACAGCGCTCGGTATCAAGAAATCGGCCAAAAGCCTCGGATATGCGACGGCCTCCGTCCCTACGGAGGAGATGACCGTCAACCGGACCGCCAACTTCATGAATGCGCTGCAGGGTAAGATGGCCGGTGTGAACATCACGTCGCTCGGGTCGGGCCCTGCAGGTACAAGCAAGATCCGCATCAGGGGCCAGTCTTCTTTCGGAGGTAATAATTCTCCCCTGATCGTGATCAACGGTGTGCCTATTGACAATTCCAATTTCGGAGCCAAGGGAGACGCCGGCGACCGGGGCAGCAACCGTACCTCCGACAGCGGCGACGGCCTGGCCTCCATCAATCCGGATAATATCGAATCGATGACCGTGCTGAAAGGAGCGGCCGCGTCTGCCCTTTACGGGTCGAGAGCAAAAGACGGGGTGATCATGATCACTACCAAAACAAGAGGCGAAGGTGCGGGAATAGGGATAGAATACAACACCAACTTTACTGTCGACGTACCCCTGGACTACACGGATTACCAATATGAATACGGTCAGGGAGAAAACGGCGTCCGTCCTACTACCCCCAACCCTACCTCCGGCCAGTGGAGCTTCGGCGAAAAATTCGCACCGGGCATGACCCAGATTCTTTTCAACAACATAGAGGTGCCGTATACACCGCAGCGTAACCAGATCAGGCAATTCTATCAGAACGGCCAGACCTTTACCAATACCATCTCGCTATCTTCAGGCGGCGAGCATGGCGGCTTCAACCTTTCCCTGTCCAATCTCGACAACCGCACCATCCTGCCCGGATCCAAATTCCACCGCAGAACGGTCAACGTCGGCTTCACTCAGACCATGGCCAAAAAGCTGGTCATATCCGGGAATATCAACTATTCGAACGAGGTCCGGAAAAACCCGCCCAATATCGCCGAGCAGGACTACAGCCCGGTTATCATCTACAGCATGGCAAATTCCATGCCGCTCGACCTGCTGAGAGAAAATGCCTTCGACGCAAACGGCGACGAATATACCTGGTCACGGTTTACCAACAGGACCAATCCCTATTTCGCACTTACAAGATTTGAAAACATAGACAGGGACCGGATCTTCGGAAACCTGTCGGCACGATACAACTTTACCGACTGGCTTTACTTCCAGGCCAGGGTCGGCCAGGACTACTATGCCCGTGAGCAGGATTACAACCTCCCCACCGGCAGCACGAGACAGCCTGCCGCGCCGGCAGGATTTGTAAACGGGCAGTACGTACAGGATTCGCGTACCATGAGGGAGCTCAACACCGATTTCCTGTTTAACGCTCAAAAAAACTTCGGGGGAGTCGGCGTCAATCTTACCCTGGGCGGGAACCAGATGTACCGGAAGCTGAGCCGGCACAATGTGCTGGTGCAGGACTTTTACACCCGCGGCCTTTATACGATCGGCAACGGGCGGCTAAGGGACGCCATCTATTCTGTCTCCGAACGCCAGGTCAACTCCCTTTACGGAGCGCTGGAATTGTCATTCAAGGACTACCTTTTCCTGAACACCACGCTGCGAAACGACTGGTTTTCCACACTCTCCCCCGCCAACAGGAGCATCCTCTACCCTTCCTTTACGGGTAGCTTTGTCTTCTCACAGGCGCTTGCCTCCTCGCTGCCTGCGTGGATAAGCTTCGGCAAATTCAGAGTGGCGTATGCCGAGGTAGGTAGCGATACTGACGTACAACCCTATGCCAATAACCTGTTCTACTCGATCAATGCCCAGCAATTCCCCAGTCCTTCCGGGGCCTTGCAGCCTCTCGCTACCATCAGCGGCACCACGGTGCCGAACGCGAACCTGAGGCCCATGAGGGTATCGGAAAAGGAGATCGGCCTGGAACTGAAGCTCTTCAATAACGCCGTTGGCCTGGACTTCGCCTACTACGACAAACTCTCGTCCGACCAGATCCTGCAAGCCCAGACCTCGGATGCTTCAGGGTACCTGACCCAGTTGATCAACGTTGGGAAAGGCCGTAACCGCGGGGTAGAATTCATGGTTAACCTCAACCCGGTTTCGAATAACAATTTCAACTGGAATCTCAATTTCAACGCTTCTTACAACGTAACCAAGGTACTCGACCTCGGCAGCGACGTGAGCGATGGTATGATCACCGTCGGCACAGGCGACTTTACCGGCGAGCTGCGGCAGGAAGTAGGTCATGCCATGGGCCAGCTGTATGGTTTCGGATACCTCCGCAACGACCAGGGCATCCAGGTGTTCGATGCCGGGAACGGACGGCCGCTTCGTACGCCCACGCAGATCCGGTTTGGCAGCGCCATACCCAAATGGGTCGGCGGTATCACCAACAGCTTCCATTACAAGGGTTTCTCGGCGTCATTCCTTATCGATTTCAAGCTGGGTCATAAGATGATCTCGGGAACAAACCATAATTCCTGGAGGCACGGGCTGCTGAAAGAAACCCTGATAGGAAGAGATGTAGGCTATGTCATCGGTGAAGGAGTCAATCCTAACGGCGAGGTAAATAAGACGCAATCGGGCGTACAGGCTTTCTACGAAACGGTACGTTCTCAAAACATTGCAGAGCAGTTTGTTTACAACGCCGGCTTATGGCAGCTTCGCCAGGTTACGCTGGGATACGATTTTTCCAGGTTTCTGCCCGCCAATGTCCCTTTCATCAAAGGGGCCAGGCTGAGCGTCGTTTCCAACAACGTAGCGGTGCTGAAAAAGTGGGTGCCTACCATCCATCCCGACCAGTTCGGCTTTCCTTCCGATAACATGATCGGTCTGGAAGCAACCGGCCTGCCGATAACGAGAAGCACCGGGTTCAATCTCAACCTGAAGTTTTAGAGAAAAAAGAATCAGCAATTATACAATTTCATATATATGAAAAAGATATTATCGATCTGGGCAGTTTTAATACCCCTGATTTTCGCCTGCGACAAAGGTTTCGACGAAATGAACGTCAATCCCATAGCGCTTACTTCGGTAGAGCCCGCCTACCAGTTCAACGCCGCGGTTGTCAACAGCGCATTCGGTTACAACAACCTCCAGTATGAGACCATCATCGTCAAGCAGATGATCAACCCCTTCAGCGGTGTGGGAGCTGCCGGCCAGTACAACCAGGACAACAGGAGTGTAACGGCAGGCAACTGGCAGAGAGGCTACCGGAATATAATAAGAGGGCTGGTCGATGTACTTCACCAGACAAAGGATGTCCCTGAAAGAGTCAATCTTTACAACATAACCCGTATCTGGAAGGCCTATATGTTTATGTTCCTGACAGATACTTATGGCGACATACCTTACACTGAGTCCAGCTTAGGGTATCTCGAGGGAATCGTCACCCCGAAGTACGACACGCAGGAGTTCATTTATACGGACATATTAAGTGAGCTTGAATCGGCAGCCGCCGCCCTGACAACCTCCTCTCCTGTTGTGAGTAGCGACATTCTTTACGGAGGTGATATAACAAAATGGAAGAGGCTTGCCAACTCTCTGCTTCTCCGCGGCGGGATGCGGCTTTCTAAAGTCAATCCCTCTAAAGCCCGGGATATAGTGGCGAAAGCAGTAGCCGGAGGCGTGATGCTTTCAAATGCTGACAATGCCATGCTGAATCATACGGCCAGCTTCACCAACCCGGTCGGATCCCAGCTCAACGGCGGACAGGCGGATTTTTTCTACCTGGCTGAAGATTTTGTCACGCACCTGAAGAGCACCAACGATCCCCGCCTGGCATCCATAGCCGTAAGGTATGTAGGCGCGACAAGCAACTCGGGTCAGAATGAAAGCAGGGCCAGCAGGGACCCGGCCGTTCAGATCGGGATGCCGCAGGGATACGATAACACAACAGTATCTCAGGCAGTATCCAAAGATGGGCTTGCAAGCCTGTATGAATACAGCCAGCTCGATCGTACCCGGATGGGAGGTCTTTTATCGCCTACCATTTTTGTCACCTATGCCCAGACCCAGCTCCTCCTCGCCGAAGCGGTGATACGGGGCTGGACAACCGGCGACGCTGCAAAGTTGTTCCAGGACGGCATCAGGGCCCATATGCAGCAGCTGTCCACATACGGCGCCTCTTCTGTGGTACCCGAAGCAGCAATCAGCACCTATCTGCAGAACAACCAGCTTGCCGCCGGCAGCGAGCTGGAGCAGATCAATGTACAATACTGGATCGCCTGCTTTCTTAACGGCCCGGAAGCCTGGGCGAATTTCCGGAGAAGCGGGTTTCCGAACCTGACCCCCAACCCTTTCCCCGGCAGCGACCTGAAGACGGAGCCTTTTATCCGGAGGCTGACCTATACCGACGCGGAGCTCAATGTAAACAAAATCAACGTTGACGAAGCTATTGGAAGGCAAGGTCCTGACCTGCTCGATACCCGGGTATGGTGGGATGTTAAATAAGCGCTGATCAGAGAACCATTAACCTCCGGCTACGTGAACCCGACCAGAAGACTCTGCCTGAAATCAATTGCCGTACTGGCTGTAAAGCCTTCCTTCGACTGGCCGGTAAAAACACCGGTCATCGAATGGAATGCTCATATCTTTAGCCCGGATACCGCAAAATACCCGTTCCATCCCAAAGCTACCTATCACCCCGATGCCTCAAAATACCCGCAGGATCCGCTGAATGTATATCTCAAGCGAATGAACGACGAAGGTATAGACAGGGCAGTGATCGTTCACCCGGAACCATACGGCGATGATCACCGGCTGATACTGGATTGTCTGAGGAAGGAGCCGGCCAGGCTTAGAGGTACCACATTGTTTTATCCGGGCGATCCGGAAGCTCCCTCCAGGCTGGAATCCATCGTAAAAGAAGAGCCCCGTATCATCGCTACGCGGTTTCATGCGCACAGGGGTAAAACTTCCTATTTCACTTCTTTTAACGATGCGGGTGTAAGGGCGTTATGGAGGAAATGTGTTGATCTTGACCTGATTATCGAGCTGCACATAGGACCGGAATACGGCAGGCAGGTAGCAGATATGCTCAAGGCTTTCCCCGGCTCAAAAGTGCTCATCGACCATATGGCCGAGCCACAGTGGGGCAGCGCGGTCGAGTTTGCAGATATTCTTGAACTGGCCGGGTTCCCGGGAGTTTATATGAAGCTCTCCGGCCTTGGGCATTTTGCTGAAGATGCCCCGCTGTACAGGAGCGCACTTCCCTTTACCAAAAGGGTCATCGGCGAATTCGGGCCCGATAAGCTTGTCTGGGGCAGCGGTCCGCCGTCGATAGTCGACATACATATGGATGGATATTCTGAAAACGAACGCGCAAAAGTAAAAGGCGGGAACCTCGACAGGATGATTAAATGGAAGATTTCATAAATCACTCATCATAAATCAATTACACTCCAACTAGCATGAATTTAAAGCAAAGGCTGAAAAACGGGGAAGCGGTTCACGGGTGCTGGCTGAATACCGGCAGTCCCCTTACCGCTGAAATAGTAGGTTTATCGGGTTTTGACTGGGTTTTGATCGACCTTGAGCACGGCGCAGGCTCGGAAAGCGTCCTCATGCCGGTGCTTCAGGCCCTCGAGCATACCGGGGTCTCGCCGATCGTCAGGGTGGAAAGCGCCGAAGGCCCCAGGATCCACAGGGTATTAGACATGGGGGCAAAGGGCGTTATGTGTCCCAGGATCGCGACACCCGAAGACGCAACAAAACTGGCTAAAGGTTTGCATTATCCCCCGTTCGGCACAAGAGGAGTAGCAAAAATGGTACGTGCCACCGGTTTCGGAAAGAATTTTCAGAGCTATTACGAAAACTCCCGGGATAATATCCTCGGAGTTGCCCAGATAGAAACCACCTCCATTCTGAACCATCTTGACGCCGTGGCTCAAACCGACGGGATCGACGTATTATTTATAGGACCGGCCGACCTCTCTATGGAGCTGGGTATCTTCGGACAGTTTGATCATCCCCTCTTTGTCGAAGCCATGCGTGAAACCATCAATGCCGCCGGAAAGGCTCAGAAAGCCGTCGGTATTCTTTTCTTCAATCCTGACGACTACAACCGGTACTACAATCTGGGAATACGGTTTCTGGCCTGCGGCTCCGACGCTACCTTCGTGGCAGACGGCGCCCACAGGCTAAGTTCTCAGCTCAATCAATTCAGATCGAATCTCAGCTTATGACCCTGACAAGCCTGCCGTCATTTTCCGGCGATCCTCTTTTCCTGCTGCTGGTAGGAGTTGTTATCGTAGTAGGAGGGATCATCGCCTTCAAGCTCAATCCTTTTCTCGCCCTACTCATCGCCGCATTCGCTGTGGCCCTGCTTACACCTTCCTCGTCTATCATCCAGTTTGCCCTGAACAAGGGAAGCACACAGGCCGCCGCAGAAGCGCTGGCCGCCAGATCGATAGGAGAACGGATCGCCACCGAGTTCGGCAATACCTGCGCCAAAATCGGGATACTCATCGCCATGGCGGCCATCATTGGGAAGAGTATGCTGGAAAGCGGAGCCGCGGAGCGCATTGTAAGATCTATGCTGAACACGCTTGGCATCGATAAAGCACCCGTTGCATTCCTCGTCAGCAGCTTTTTCCTGGGGATCCCGGTATTTTTCGATATCGTTATCTTCCTGATGATCCCGCTGGCGAAAGCAGTGACCATGCGGACCGGGAAAGACTACCTGCTGCTCGTCCTGGCTATAACAGGCGGGGCGGCGATGGCTAACTCTTTTGTACCTCCGGCGCCGGGCCCCTTGTTTCTTATCGGGGAAATGAACATCCCGATCGGGATGATGATGGCGGGAGGAACCCTCCTCGGGTTGGTCACCATTACGGCGGGCTACTTTTTTGCGGTGAGCGTGAATAAAAAATGGCCTGTCGAGCTCAGAGATTCGCTGGATGCGAAACTGGAAGACATCAGGAAATTATCCAACCGCGATGATTCCGAGCTGCCCCCGCTATGGATGGCGCTGCTGCCGGTGATATTCCCGCTCGTGATGATCTGCGCCGACAACATCGTCGATAATATGCTGGCCAAAGACGCCTTCCTGCAGCTATCGGGGTTTAAAAAATTCTTCATCAGTTTCATCCAGGTATTCGGCGATAAGAACATTGCGCTGGTCACCGGCGGTATTATGGCGCTGCTCGTCCTTCTTTACCAGAGAAGGGGAAACAAGGACCTGAGCTCGTTTGTCCAGGCGGCCCTGATGAGCGGCGGCGGGATCATCCTGATTACCGCGGCCGGCGGCGCTTTCGGAGGCATGCTGCAGCAAACCGGCATCAGCTATAAGATCGGGGAAATGACAAAAGACTACCAGATGGCCCTCATTCCCCTGGCATTCCTGATCAGCGCTGTAGTCCGGACTGCGCAGGGATCGGCAACGGTAGCGCTGATCACGGCTTCGGGGATACTCTCCGGGCTGGCCACTAACGCCAACCTCGAATATCATCCCATTTACCTGGGACTCGCCATAGGGTGCGGCTCAAAGCTGGTCCCATGGATGAACGACGCCGGCTTCTGGATCATTATCAAAATAAGCAACCTGACCGAAAAGGAAGCGCTGAAGACCTTCTCGCCTATGCTGGTGGTCATGGGGACCGTAGGGCTGATCGTGCTTATGATCGCTGCAAAACTCTTCCCCTTAATCTAATTGCCTTATTATTAACAACTTATTTTAACATATGGAAAAAGTAGGATTCATAGGCCTGGGAATTATGGGAAAACCTATGGCGATCAATCTTTTAAAAGCCGGCTTCGAGGTAACCGTATTAAGCTCCAGCAAAGCCGCAGACGAAGTGGGAAAGCAGGGAGCCGGAATAGTGGAGACGCGCAGCCAACTGGCCTCCGGAAGTGATGTTGTGATTACGATGCTGCCTGATTCGCCGGAAGTCGAAGCGGTCTTTTCAGGGGAAGACAATGTCCTGGATTCCCTAAAGCCCGGTTCGCTTTTTATCGATATGTCTACCATTGCGCCTGCCGTCTCCCGCAAAATATATGAGCTGGCAAAAGCCAGAGGCGTAGAAGCGTTGGACGCGCCGGTATCGGGCGGACAGGTAGGCGCGGAATCCGCCTCGCTGTCGATCATGGCAGGAGGAAACCAGGATGCCTTCGAACGGGCTCTGCCGTTGTTTAAGGCTATGGGAAAAAATATAATCCTTATCGGCGGGCCCGGCGCGGGTCAGACGACCAAAGCCTGCAACCAGTTGATCGTAGGCGTTACGATCGAGGCGGTAGCCGAAGCATTCAGGCTTGCTGAAAAATCGGGTGTCGACCTGGCCAGGATGAGAGAAGCATTGCTGGGGGGATTCGCACAAAGCCGGATCCTGGACCTGCACGGTCAGCGGATAATCGACCGGAATTTCAAACCCGGGTTTAAGATCAGGCTTCATAAGAAGGACATGGGGATTGTGCTCGACAGCGGCGACGAGCTTGGACTTTCCCTCCGCGCTGCGAAGCTCGTTTCCGGGCAGATGGAAAAAGTCCTGGAAGCCGGCGACGGCGATCTCGACCACAGCGGCCTTTTCCTGTATGTATGAATTGTCTAATTGTCAAATTGAACTCCCATTATCACATTGAACTCCTATGAAACGAAGCCAGTTTATAAAACTATTGGGCACAGGAGCTGCAGGCTCTGCCATGCTGCCCGTTGCGTGCGCCAAAGCAGACAACCCTGCCAAACCCAAGCCCGTTTTAATGAAGGTAGGCTGCCAGTCGGGCGGCACTTCCGAAGAAGCCCTGCAGTTCAAGGCAAGGCACGGGGTTTATAACATCGATGGAGGCGCTCCCAACGTGATAGAAGGGAAAGGCTGGGATCTTGAAGATTCCCTGCGAAAGAGAGAAGCCTGCGAAAAATACGGCATCAGCCTGGATGCTTACCACTGGCCGCTCACCTCCGCCGGGATCGACAGGGTCGCATACCCGAATATCATGCTGGGAAAAAGCCCCGAGCGCGACCGGGAAATCGAGATCCTTCAGCAGATGATTGAAGTCGCGGGGAAGACAGGGGTGAAAATGCTGCTGTACAACACCACGATCCTGCCGGTTTTACGGACTTCCAGGACTACAGACCCAAAACGCGGAAACGCACGTTACAGCACCTGGAACTATGACGAAGCGCTTAAGCAGAACCACCCGAAGACCATTGCCGGCGATGTTTCCGTAGACGAAATATTCGAAAGGATCACCTATTTACTCGACAGGGTCCTGCCGGTCGCCGAAGAATATAAAGTCAAGCTCGGCAACCATATCGCAGACCCTCCTACTCCCGTCGGCTACCGCGGAATAACCCGCTGGAACAGCCCCGAAGTTTTCGAGGGAATAAAACGTTTCGCACAGCTTTACGACAGCCCGTCGCACGGATTCAACTTCTGTATCGGCTCCATCGCTGAAGGTTTGAAAGATCCCAAAAACGATATTTTCCCCATCATCGAGTGGGTCGGGAAAAGGAAACAGATATTTAACGTACATTTGAGAAATATCAAGGGGGGCTGGAACAACTTCCAGGAAGTCTATCCGGACAACGGAGATATGAATTTCCTGCATGTAATGCGCGCCCTGAGAGAGGTGGAGTTCGACGGGATGGTAATGCCTGACCACGTACCCTCGCACGAAGACAAGGCAGCGCCGCTGCAGGCATTTTCGTTTTCTTACGGTTATATCATAGCCCTGCTCCAGGCAGTCAAAGATGAAGTATCTTAAAGTATACTATGAAAGCTCCCCTTATAAAGGATTTTATCATCACCCCGATCGCGGTAACAGATCCCCCGCTTCTCAATGCGGCGGGCCTCCATGCGCCTTATGCCCTGCGTACGATACTGGAACTGATCACCGACGATGGTATAACAGGCATCAGTGAAATCCCCGGAAATGTCCGGACAAACGAGGCGCTTACCGAAGCCTGCGTCCTGCTGGTCGGGAAGGACCCTTTCCAATTGGGGGCAATACGCCTGCAGATCAACGGCCATTTCGGCGAAAACGAGGATGAGCAGCGAGGCATGGCTCCCTGGGATCAGCGAAAGCTGGTCCATGTTTTCAGCGCGATCGAGGTGGCTTGTCTCGACATCCAGGGGAAAATTACCGGGAGGCCCGTAGTCGACCTGCTGGGCGGAAAAGTCAGGGACCGGGTTCCCTTCTCGGCCTATCTGTTCTATAAGTACGCAGGAGCCGGGGGAGCCCTGGAGTTCGGAATGGACCCATATGCCACCGGATGGGATGCCGGCAGGCAGGCAGAGGCGCTGACGCCCGAACAGATGGTGGATCAGGCAAGAGCCATGTGCAGGGAATTCGGCTTCAAATCACTTAAGCTGAAAGGCGGCGTTTTCGAACCCCGCATAGAAGTGGATACCCTTTTAGCGCTAAGAGACGCCTTCCCCGGCGACGTTCCTATCCGCTTCGATCCGAACGCCCTCTGGCAGGTTGAAACTGCAGTCAGGTACGGCCGTGAGCTTGAGCCTGTCCTTGAATACCTGGAAGACCCGGTCAGGGGCCAGGAAGCAATGGCGGAGGTCAGAAGACAATTAAAGACTCCGCTCGCAACCAACATGTGCACCACCTCGTTCTCCGAAATCTTCACAAGCGTGCAGATCGGGTCAGAAGATATTATCCTCAGTGATCACCATTTCTGGGGCGGACTGAGAGCCTCGATGGTGTTGGCAGGCATATGTGAAACATTCGGCCGGTCGCTGTCCATGCATTCCAACAGTCACCTCGGCATCTCGCTGGCTGCGATGGTACACCTGGGCGCCGCCCTTCCCCATCTCACTTATGCCCTCGATACCCATTATCCCTGGCAGTCGGAAGAGGTGATCGAAGGCGGAAGGATTAAGTTCGAAGAAGGCGCTGTCGCCGTGCCGGACGGTCCCGGACTGGGTGTTACGCTCGACCGGAAAGCGCTTCAGGCCTTGCATGAAAACTTTCTCAGGTGCGGGCTCACCGAACGAAATGATGAAATCGAAATGCAGAAAGTGGCACCGGGCTGGAAGTTTAAGCCTGTCAGATGGTGACGGCGGCTCAATATTGCGAGACGCCTCCGCTACCTATTTTTTAGGGCATTTTTTGCAGCGCTTACCTTTTTTCTTGTAGGCTTTGCAGCACTTTTTCAGAAGACAGCCTTCACAGTCTGCAATCGACCTGATCCAGTCGTTTGCGTCAGAAAAGCCTGCGAGGTCAAAATCCGGAGCAGAATTTTGCATGGTGCCTGAGAGAATATTTAAAAACATTCAAAATTACAGCTTCTGTTTTGATATTCCCAAACTATGTAAATTTTTAACGGCTGCCGGGCGTAACTATAAAGCCGTATCCGGGCTTACTGCCGGTATTGTCGTCATCACTTGGATAAATGTTTGAAGTTTCGGTATTTAGGGATTTTTTCCAGTTCTTTTACTATTAGGAAAATTCTCAATCTTTATCCCTTAAATCATCTATAACCGAATCATGAAAATTTGTCTTCGTATCGTCATTGCCGGCTTCTTTGCCTGTACGCTTCTCTCCTGCGGCTCGTCAGACCGGAAAACGCAGGATGCCCCGCAATCCGGTCTGCCCTGGAAAACCGGTGTAGCCCTGTATTCGTTCAACAAATTTTCTTTTCCCCAGACTTTACAAAAAGCCGATTCGGCAGGCCTGAAATATGTAGAAGGATTTTCTTTCCATAAGCTCGGCAGCGAATTAGGTGACAAAACCCTGCTGCAGCTCGATGAAGAAGAGATAGAAAAGCTAAAAAAGATGATTCACGACCAGGGGCTTTCCATGCGTTCCATCTATGTCGGAGATGCCAAAACGCCCGAACAGTGGAAGCACTATTTTGAAATGGGAAAGAAAGTAGGCCTTGAGTTTTTTGTCAGCGAGCCGCGGGCAGACGAGTGGGACCTGCTGGATAGCCTGGGCAGGGCTTACGGGATAAAAACCGCCATTCATCAGCATGCCATAGGGCAGAGCTATTACTGGCATCCCGACAGCGTGCTGAAAGCCGCGGAAGGGCGGCCTTTCATCGGCGCCTGCGGTGATGTAGGCCACTGGACCCGTAGCGGCCTCGACCCGGTCGAATGC
The DNA here is from genome assembly GCA_037191015.1 of Spirosomataceae bacterium. Classification (GTDB taxonomy): domain Bacteria; phylum Bacteroidota; class Bacteroidia; order Cytophagales; family Spirosomataceae; genus Ravibacter. The sequence goes on along the minus strand of JBBCKD010000017.1, from coordinate 269,004 downwards.
CTGAAATCACTGGAAAACAACCTGATCAGCGTCCATCTCAAAGATGTGTCGGTAGCAGGCGAAATGAACCCGGAATACGTGGTGATCGGCCAGGGAGTGCTCGATTTCAAAGGGATTGCCTCCGAGCTGAAGAGGCAGAACTTCCAGGGCTACGTATATATAGAGCAGGAAGCCAACTGGTTTCATAACCTCCCCGACGTAAAGGCCGGATTGGAATATTTCAACAAGGTTGCTTCGGGCGAAATTTCGGCAGAGAAATAAGCCTCCCCGGGGTTTTCACCGCTGATAAAAAGCCACCCCGCAGGTATCCGACAGGGTACTTGCGGGGTGGCTTTTTAATAATAAAAACTCTCCGCAAGCGCAGAGAGCTTTTATGAACAACTCATCCTATTTAAGATCTTGTATTACCGGCCTCCGCTGTCTACCGCACCGGCCGACCCCGATTTCTGATCGTCGTTACTGATCGATTTCCCTCTCTTTTTCTTCTGCTCGACAAATTCCATTTTACCCAGCTTGTACGAGAAATTCATCCTGAACCCCCTGTTGTACATAAAATTGTTATTCACCTGGGTAAAGGTGGCGGTCTCCATAACCGTCCTCATATTGAATCTCGGGGCCAGGAAGTTCTCCATTCCGAACCCGATAGAACCTCGTTTATTGTTGAAATCCTTTTTCACTCCCAGGTCATACATCCGGAAGCCCATCTGGGTTCCCTGCAACTGCACTTCCTTGCCCCTCATAAACCCTCCACCCTGGAAGCCCCATCCGTTTTTGAAGTTAAGGCCCGTACGGAACCGCCCGCTGAATACATATCCGCTATTGCTGCTCCGCACACTCACGTCTCCGGAATTATTATTCAGGTTTGCATAGTATCCGTCGATCCCGCCGCCGACCTGCCAGATTTTAAACAAAGTGATATTACCATAGATATTCACCCCGTAATTACGCTTTGTTCCGATATTTCCGTAAGTGGTCGTGATCACGTCTTCGTCGATCGTACGAATGCTTTCGATAGAGTTATTGGTGAACCTTGCAAAACCGGTCACATTGATATATAACGAATTTTTGAAAAAACTCGTACCCAATTCCACCTGATCTGTCAGCTCAGGATCGAGTTCTGGGTTTCCCTGCGTAATATTCTTGGGGTTGGCAGAATTGACGTTGGGATTCAGAAACTGGATACCGGGACGCTGCAGGCGACGGTTGTAGGAAGCTTTGATCGTTTGTCCCTGTTTTTTACCAAAGGTTTTGGAAATATTGAGGCTGGGCACCAGGTTACCGTAAGAAGGTATGTTCAGGTCGCCGCCCTCGTCCTGCCGGGCATTGATCGTAGTATATTCATACCTCGCACCACCCTTAAACGACCATTTGTCTTTGGTAGAGAACGTATAGGACAAATAACCGGCTCCGACATTCTGATCATAGTCGAGCGAATTGGCAGGGCGGTTATTCAGGCCGCCGTATTCAATATCGCTGAATACCTGGCGGAATATCCCTTTACCTCCTACTTCCAGCAATTGGTTCTTTCCGAAAGATGTCTGGTAGTCGGCCTGCAGGGTAGATTCCTGGTTATGGCTGGCGTTGTCATTCCAGTCCAGGCCCAGGTAAGTCCTGTCGCTCGTGATCCCCGAATAGACCTCTGCGTCGTAGTTGTTGGTCCTGTTATTCCGGCTGAACAGCGCCATAAGGGCCAGTTCTTCCGAAGGCTTCTTCAGTGTTTTGAAATAATCGATGTTCACATCCCAGGTACCCGAGAGGTCCTTGGTTTTAACTTCCCGGAAAGAATTGTCGGTAATGCCTCCGGAAGTCCGCATGATGGTCATAGACTGGTTGTTCCAGAAATTCCTGCCGCCATACCTGACTCCCGCCGCCAGGTAGGAGTTTTCGTCCAGGTCATAGTCCAATCCCAGGCTTACATTTCCGAACAGCATTTTATTCTTCCCTTCCATAGACTGGCGTGTCGTAAAATCATCCTGCTTATTCGTCTGGAGATTATCGGACTCGAAAGGAATATTGTAGTTCCACCGTCCGAAACCGCCGAGGCTCGCTCCCAGCTTCCCGCTGCGATAGTTCCCGCGAAGGCCCATGTTAGCCCCGCGGTTTCCGACCCCCGTATTAAAATCAATAGTACCTCCCTGGATTTTGCTTCTCTTGGTAATGATATTGATAATCCCTGCCGTACCTTCGGCATCGTACCTTGCCGACGGAGAAGTGATCACCTCTACCGATTTGATCAGCTCCGCAGGAATCTGCTTCAACGCATCGCCTACGCTGGTCGCAATAATAGTAGAAGGCTTATTGTTGATCAGTACTTTGACATTTGAACTTCCCCGCAACGATACATTACCATCCAGGTCGACCGTCAGCATGGGTACCTTACGCATCACATCGCTGGCGTCGCCGCCCCGGCTTGTAATGTCTTTTTCGGCATTAAAAACCAGCCTGTCTACTTTTTCTTCCACCAACTGGGCCATTCCTACCACCTGCACCTCATCCAGCTGGACTATATTATTGCCAAGGTCGACGATCCCCAGATCTACCTCGGTACGTTTTTCTATTTTAATCCCTGAAATCTCCTTTGTATCATAGCCTATAAACGAGATCAGGATCTTGAACTCGCCCTCTGCCACTTTCGTAAGGCTGAATTTCCCTTTCTCATCTGTCGTCGTACCGTCTATAGGGTTATTGGTTTTGATATCGATAAGAGAAATGGCGGCAAACTCGACGGGGCTCTTATTGGAAGAGTCACGTACCATCCCTGTGATTTTCCCGTTCCCTTTCGGAGTTGTCGATTCCAATGTACCCGGAATTCCCTGTCTCTGCGACTGTTGCTGCCCCTGGGATCGCTGCCTGCCTCCCCAGTCGCCGCCACCGCCGCCTCCCGGACGCCCGCCCCCGGGCGGCTGCGCTATTGACTGTATTCCCAGAACAAACAGCGCGATCAGCAGGCTGATACTTAATTTCGTAGATTTCATATTATTATTTTCCTGGCAAATAGATAAGTTTTCAAAGGGGCATTCCTGTAGAAAAGGAACAGGTAATTGTAAGGTCAGATAATATTTAACCGGCTAACGATACAAATTTGAATGCAATTCGCGATTCTACCAAACGCAATAGACTGTCCCTGACAGCTAATCGATGGTTTCCCGGTTTTAACCGATATTTACTCCCCGACGGGTAGTCCCCGGCAGACAGATCGCAGGTTCATCGTTTAAAATACACGCCTGATCTATAAACATCCCGGCTGAATCTATTAAATACCTTTTGCCGTTCCCCAAAATATTAGATTTGACGATATTGTGAATGTTATAAAGATATGAAGCCGTCGCTGAGCCATAATTACGGGAATGTATTTGCCCATATACTGATGTGGGCCCTGCTGGGCACATTCCTGCTGCTATGGCAGCCTCTTACCTGGAGAATCCATATCCCGGCTGAATTCTGGTACAAGCAAGCCCTTTTGTTTCTCCTGCTGGTCCTTTTGTTCTATACCAACGCGAAAGTGCTGGTGCCCAGCCTGCTGAACCGGAATAAGATCACGCTTTTCATCATTGTGAACCTTGCCCTGGCTTTCACCATTTCTTTCCTGGTCGAACAGATCGAGACCAGGTTGCAGCTGCGTGAGCTGATGAACAGGGCCTTCCGTGCCGCAAGAGAGGGCGGCGTTATGAAAAGAGAAGAAGTTGTGGATTATTTTTCGCTGCTGATCACCCTGATTGTCCTGGGTGTAAGTACGATCACCGAAACAATCCGGAGCTGGCAAAATAACGTAAGAGCGAGAGAAGAGCTTGAAAACCAGAAGATCGAGTCCGAGCTCTCGTTTCTGAAAGCCCAGATCAACCCTCATTTCTTCTTTAACACGCTCAACAATATCTACGCGCTTACGCAGATCAACAACGAAAAGGCAGGCGCGGCGGTACACAAGCTGTCCAGGATGATGCGGTATGTCCTGTATGACACCCTGCAGGACAAGGTCATGCTAAGGCAGGAGGTTGCTTTCCTGGAAGATTACGTCGAATTGATGAAGTTGCGGATTACGGAAAAGGTCGACCTGGACTTCAATGTCTCCACCCCGATATCCGATGTCCCGGTAGCGCCTATGCTCTTCCTCCCGTTTGTCGAAAATGCCTTCAAACACGGAACCAGCGCCACCGAAGCCAGCCGCATACAGATCAATATCAAACAGCCTCCGGGAGAGATCCACCTTTACGTGAGCAACACGCTGTTTTCCGACAAAAAACCCGGCCTCGACGAGAGCTACGGCATAGGATTGACCAATACCAGGCGCAGGCTTGATATCCTCTATCCGGATAGCTATGATCTCAAGGTAGACGAAAATGCGGCTGAAAAGAGATTTACTGTCTATCTTAAACTGAAAATAAGTTGAAACTGAACTGCATAGCTGTCGACGACGAACCTCTTGCCCTGGGGTTGGTATGCACGTTTATCGAAAAAACGCCCTTTCTCTCCTTGAAAGGCAGCTTTTCGAACGGTATAGATGCACTGCAGGCCATTCAGAACGACAACATAGAGCTCGCTTTCCTGGATATACAGATGCCTGATCTTACAGGCCTTGAGCTGGCCCGGATTTTAGATAAGGTCCCCGAAAAGGCTCCCAGGATAGTCTTTACGACAGCCTTCAACCAGTTTGCTCACGAAGGCTACAAGGTAGACGCCCTGGATTATCTTCTCAAACCTTTCAACTACGAGGAATTTCTAAGGGCAGCGGCCAAAGCCAGGCAGCATTTCGACCTTGTAAGGCGTGCGGAAGAGCAGTCGGTCCAGCAACCGGCACCCGCGTCGAAGGACAATCATCTTTTCCTGAAGGTCGAATACCAGATGGTGAGAGTCGTATTCGAGGATATTCTCTACATAGAAGGGCTTAAGGATTATGTAAAAGTGCACCTGGAGAGCAGCGCCAGGCCTCTGCTGTCTTTAACCAGCCTCAAATCGCTGGAAGAGAAGCTGGCCGGCAAAGGGTTCATGCGCGTCCACCGGTCATTTATAGTCAATCTTTCCAAAATAAGCGCCGTTTCCAAGACCAGTATCACCATAGGGGTCGAAAGTATCCCCGTAAGCGAACAGTACAAGGACGATTTTAATCGCTATCTGAGTCAATGGATGTGATTGTACCGCACTGATTGGTATATTTTCTAATTTAGTGCCTTTTATGTCCATTGTCACCTAATTAAAATTGTCGCTAATGTTTCGTCGAAATTTTGTTAAATCAGCCATCGGGTTGGCCGGAGCAGCCTCTGTCAACGCACTCAGCGCGGATTCAGCTTTTGGTTCTCCGGTAAAAACCAGCTTCAAGCTTCGATATGCGCCCCACTTCGGTATGTTCCAGAACAGCGCGGGCAAAGACCTGATTGACCAGCTGAAATTTATGGCAGACCAGGGTTTTACTGCACTTGAAGATAACGGGATGATGGGCAGGTCTGTTCAGGACCAGGAAAAAATAGCGCGTGAAATGGATCGGCTGGGGATGAAAATGGGCGTGTTTGTGGTCGATAAAGGAGGAAACGGGGCGAATACCCTCGCTGCCGGAAAAAAAGAGCACCTGGATATCTTCCTGAACGGCTGCAAACGCGCGGTAGAAGTCGCCAAAAGGGTCAATGCCAAATGGATGACTGTGGTACCCGGCGATTATGAGCGGTCTTTACCCCTGGGAATCCAGACGGGCCACGTCATCGATGCGCTCAGGAGAGGAGCCGAAATACTGGAGCCCCACGGACTGGTGATGGTACTGGAACCGCTGAGCGATACTCCGAACCTGTTCCTGCGCTATAGCGACCAGACGTATGAGATCTGCCGGGGTGTAAACAGCCCTACCTGCAAGATTCTCTACGATGCCTATCATATGCAGAAAAATGAAGGCCGCCTGATCCAGAATATCAACTGGACCTGGTCAGAAATAGGTTATTTCCAGGTAGGCGACGAACCGGGCCGTAAAGAACCTACTACCGGCGAAATCAACTATAAAAACGTTTTCAAGTATATCCATGACCGGAGCAAAGCCGAAAATCTGGACTTTATCGTCGGGATGGAACACGGAAACGCGAAACCTGGAAAAGAAGGAGAAATAGCCCTGATCAAGGCTTACCAGGAAAGCGATAGCTTCTGATAAAAATAATGCAGAGGCGCGATGTATCGCGCCTCTGCATAGTTGCACCGCAACCGGTAAAAATCAAAGTACGACCACCGAGTTTTCCTCTTCGGCTACTCCGGCCGATACATATTTGTCAGCAGCCAGGTCGTTAATCCATTTCTCGCCGTCAAGAAGATAGCGGAACTGGTACTCACGTCCGCCTGTAAGCTCGACCGCCCCTTTATACGAGCCGTCTTTCTGCTTTTTCAGCTTAGCTGCTTCATTAGGATCCCATCCGTTGAACTCACCTAGCACCGATACTTCTTTTACGCCAGCAGCTATCTCGGCAGGAACAGAGAATGTTACCTTAAAGGCAGACTTGCTTTTGATAAATTGCTTAGATAATGCCATTGTTTTGTGATGTTTGATTGAACGTTGCAAATATACAAACATCAAAAATACAATTACATGATTATCAAATAAATAAGTAATACTATACTTAAAATAATTATGTTCTTACAATTTTAAAACAGTAAAATGCAATAACCCCCGTACCGGGCGGTGAAATCCCGCCCCGCAACAGGACCGAACGTCCCCATGCGGCAGACCGTTTCCTACTTCCTCCTTCCTCAGATATAATTTACTTCGGGATGGAGCTTTATCCCGTATTTCTGTTCCACAGATTCCTGGATCCTGGAAGCGAGATCTTTGACTTCATTGCCGGTTGCGCCTCCGTAATTGACCAATACCAGGGCCTGGCGATTATGCACGCCGACATTACCTTCTCTGTAACCTTTCCAGCCATTCGATTCTATCAGCCAGCCTGCGGGTACCTTCACCGCTCCACTTCCTGCAGGATAACCGGGTATGGCAGGAAACCGCTCCTTCAGGTCCGTAAAAAACTCTTCCGGGACCTCGGGATTCTTGAAAAAGCTTCCCGCGTTCCCGATCTCGGCCGGGTCGGGCAGCTTACTGCGCCTGATCTGTATCACAGCCCGGCTTACGTCTGCTATCCCGGGGGCCGCTATGCCCATCGTGCGGAGTACTTCACGGATATCTCCATAAGACGTGTTTACCTCCCCGGCCTTCCTGAGCTGTAAAATCACTGATGTGATCATCCACCGGCCTTTTTCCTCCCGTTTGAAGATACTGTCGCGGTAACCGAACCGGCAGTCGGCATGGGCAAAAAGCCGGGTATCGCCTGTACGTATGTTTACCGCCTCCAGGCTTTCGAATACGTCTTTGATCTCCGTTCCGTAGGCGCCGATATTCTGGATCGGAGCGGCGCCTACGGTTCCCGGTATCAGGGAGAGGTTTTCTATACCGCCCCACCCTTTCGCTACGGCGTAAGCAACCAGGTCATGCCAGACAACTCCTGCCCCTATCCTTAAACGGACCAGCTTTTCATCTTCTTCCAGGATCTCAATCCCTTGCAGGTTATTTTTTAAAACCACGAGGTCCGGGTTGCCCAGTAGCAGGATGTTGCTCCCTCCCCCCAGCACAAACAGCTCCATACTTTTGGTGTGAGCATATTCGAGCGCGTCCATCAGCTCTCCGATGTCAGCCGCCACCGAAAAAAACCTCGCCCGGGCTTCGATTCCAAATGTATTCAGGGCGCGCAGAGAGTAGTTTTCTGAAAATTGCACTATATCAATCCCGTTATAATTGTCGTTATACAGTAAACAGGCCAAATTTAAACTATTTTCCCCGGTGCTACCCGTCCGATACGGGGATTTGAAAGCGTTTACTTTACCCGGCCGGTTCATAAGTCTTTTTTATGTACTTTTGCCGCTGTATTACCCGTTTCATAAAACGTTGCGATGCGTATTTTTTTTTCATATCTGTTTTTCGCCTGTATTGCCGGAGCAATGATCACCTCCTGTGCGCCGGCTATCCGGCCCGGCAGCAGCAGTCCTTATCAGCAGGATCTTTCCAAGGTCCGTCCCCGCTACCAGTTCAATGACGACGATGTCCTGGTGAAAGGGAGCACCCCGGCTGCCAGCACTGCCGATGCCCCTGTAAGCAGTTCGAAAACCGCGGAAGAGGCCGCCTCCGTCAACAAGGAGCTTGGCGAAATAATCCAGACCATCAATCAGCAAAACAAATCGGTCAGGTACATGCCCGGCTACAGGATCCAGCTGTACGTAGGTAATATCAGGTCGGAAGCAGACGCCGCCAAATCGTTCATATACAGGAGCTTTCCCGAGCTTTCGCCCTATATCACGTTCAATCAGCCTACGTACCGGGTTAAAGCAGGCGACTTCATGAGCAAAACGGAAGCCGAGCATGTGCTCGCCTCTGTAAAACTGCAATACGCTTCAGCCGTAATTGTTCCTGATAAAATAGAAATCGAAAAAGGCCTGCTGCAGGCTATGGATGACAGATAAGAAAAATCACATCAATTTATACACATGAAAAAGGCTTTAATCACCGGGATAACCGGGCAGGACGGAGCATACCTGGCTGAATTTTTGCTTGAAAAAGGATATGAAGTTCACGGGATCAAAAGAAGGACCTCGCTTTTTAATACGCAAAGGATAGATCACCTTTATGAGGACCCTCATGAGGCCAGCCCGCGCCTGATCCTGCATTTCGGCGATCTCAGCGACTCTACCAATATCATCAGGATCATACAGGAGGTGCAGCCGGATGAGATTTACAATCTCGGCGCCATGTCTCACGTACGGGTGAGCTTTGAAGAACCCGAATATACGGCGAATGTCGACGGTATAGGGACTTTGCGGATACTGGAAGCCGTAAGGCTGCTCGGACTGACCGAAAAAACGAGAATATACCAGGCATCCACATCCGAGCTTTACGGGCTGGTACAGGAAGTTCCGCAGTCGGAGAAAACGCCTTTCTATCCCCGATCTCCGTATGCTGTCGCCAAAATGTATGCCTACTGGATCACCGTCAATTACCGGGAGGCCTATAATATGTTTACCTGCAACGGGATTCTTTTCAACCATGAATCTCCTCTGCGGGGAGAGACCTTCGTGACCCGGAAAATCACCAGGGCGGTTTCACGTATTGCCCTGGGGCTCCAGGATAAAGTACACCTGGGCAACCTCGATGCCCGCCGGGACTGGGGACATGCGAAAGATTATGTAGAGGCTATGTGGCTGATACTCCAGCAGGAAAAGCCGGAAGACTTTGTAATCGCAACAGGTACGACTACCAGCATAAGAGACTTTGTGAGGCTTGCCTTTGCAGAAGTAGGAGTTGAAATAGAATTCAGGGGCGAAGGTGTAAACGAGACGGGACATATACTGAAGTGCAATAACCCTGACTACCAGCTGCCGGTGGGGAAGCTGGTGCTGGCTATCGACGAACGTTATTTCAGGCCGACGGAAGTGGATCTCCTGATCGGGGACCCGACCAAATCGAAGACAAAACTGGGCTGGCAGCCAAAATATGACCTGAACGGGCTTGTTAAAGACATGATGCAGGCTGACCTTGCATTGTTCAAAAAAGACCAGCTACTGGAAAAATCAGGGCACGCTCCCCTGAATTACTACGAATAGAAGAACCGGGGCAAAAAAAAGAGGTGCGGGTCCGCACCTCTTTTTTTTGCCCCGGTTTTCGGTCCGGCCGTAATGAAAGCATGTTTTATTTTGTCAGCGTGATCGTTACGCCTGTAGTGCTAAGCACTATTTTATCGCAGGTACGTTCCTGCACAGCAAGCGGAAAGGCTGGTATCGGGTTACCTTGTGATGTAACGATAACATTCATACCGGTATCACTGGTTACTTCATATTTGATAAGCTCGTCGATCGTTCCTATCCCCGGTATCAGCGCCAGGTACTGACCGAGATTCCCCTGAATTTCCCCGCCCTGGGTAAAAGTCAGCTGAGTCTTGGAAAGACCGGATATATCGGCCTGCCAGGCGCCCACAATCTGAGTGGAAAGTGCCGGAGGAACGCATTCTTCCTCCTTTTCATCTTTTTTACAGGAGGTTACGAGCGATAGCAAAAAGAAGCACAATAAAAGGCCTTTGAGGGAAAAAACAGTTTTCAACTCCATCGAGATAGAAATTTAAAATATAAATTAAACAACTGGCTTAAAACTTAAGCTCCTTATCGGAACGTAAATATCCGTATGCTATTGTTCACCTGCAAATCAGGCTACCGTATTGGTAAGCACGCCGATATGCTGGATGGTGATCTGTACCACATCGCCTGAATTCAGGGTAAACTCGGAAGGCGGTATGATCCCGGTGCCGGTCATGAGGTAAACGCCGGTCGGGAATGTCATTTCCCTGAAAAGATAATGCAGCAACTCCTCAGGTTTTCTCTTCATCTGCGTAACCGTCACCTCTCCTCCGAAGACCTCTATGCCATCTCTGAAGATCCCTATGTGAATAGAAGTATCCGAAGGTATGGGTTCTTCCGGCACATACAGGCAGGGCCCTATGGCGGTTGAGCCGTTATAGCTCTTTGCCTGCGGAAGATAAAGCGGGTTCTCGCCCTCTATGCTCCTCGAACTCATATCGTTGCCTATAGTATAACCTACCAGCTTTCCCGACGAGGTCGCAAACAGGGTCAGCTCGGGCTCAGGAACATTCCAGTGAGAATCCTGCCTTATGCGAACTTCTTCGCCGCTCCCCCTGGCCCTCCAGGCCAGTGATTTGAAAAACAATTCCGGCCTGTCGGCGTCATAAACCCTGTCATAAAAACTACCGCCGCCGGCTTTTTCAGACTCTTCCATACGGGCTTCCTTGCTCCGGAAATAAGTCACCCCCGAAGCCCATATCTCCTGGCTTCCTATCGGGGCCAGAACTTCAGGCATCGGCTGGTCGGAATTGAACCTGACCGGGACGATACTTTCGATTTCATTCAGCAACCACTCATGGAGGTTATCCCGGTTAACTATTTCATCCCATTCCAGGCCATTAACAGGATAATAAGCCCCGTCTTTCTCTACCAGGACCGAATGTGGAACCTTGTATAACTTCATTCGTTTAAAATTTTATAATTAGCAACCTGAGTAAATCTCTTCATACGCTTCCCCGATGTTTCGCGTCTTCCCTACAAAGTAAAGAAGGCATTGCTGAATTACAAACCCAAAACGACTATTGTTTGAGGGCAGCTTTTCCCCGTACCGGGACGCAGCCTCCGGTATAGCTCAGCAGGCTCAGTAAGACTGGTAGAAATTTCTCAATTTCCGGGTCAGCTGGTCATATAACGGCTTGCTGAATTCTACGAACAACTCCTGGGGCGCGGGCGGGTGCAATTCCAGCTGCTTTGCCATCAACTTCTGCGCGGGTGTCAGCGCGCGCTCATCACCCGTGTAGCTTCCCCATTCGCATACCCACGTATATTCTCCCGACAGCTTATCCCGGTGAACCTTCCGGCCGGTTCCGAATTCCTCTATGCTCAGGTCAAGAATGCCACCCGATACTACCGTTTTCCTCGAATGGGTAAATTTCGCCGTCACCTTGGCATAGACCGGCTGCGGCTTATCCCTGACCTTGGTTTCCCCTATCTTGACACTGTCTTTACTTGTCATCGTCTCCGTATTCCTCTCAAGAAGCGTCTGTCCTACCACAAAGTCATCAAACTGGAGCGTTACGACATGATCGGGCTTCAGCCTCCCTCCTTCTGCCTCCTCCGGCGTATAAAAACGCACAAAGCGGTTTTCCCTGACATTTGATTTCAGGAACTCGTTTACCTTCTCCTGGAAATACGCATTGCTTAGCTGGTATGCCCTTGATGTCACCTGTACCTGTTCTACAACCACCTTAAACGTCGCCAGATCGAGAGATTCAGCCAGTTTTGATTCCACATCGCTATAGCCCGGCACCATTCTGCCGGCAGTTTCAAAATGGACATATGCCTTTCGCGCGCTTTCCCGCGATCCGTCCGCCAGCCATTTCCGGCCTTCCCTGTATCTCGCCTCCGCTGCCGCACTCCTGGCGTCAGCCTCCTCCTTCTCGTAATTTCTCGCATCGACAGCGTTCAGGCAAACCTCGCACTGCGCTATGCTGTGGTACATTTTATTCAGCTTATCATACTGGCTAACCACCTGTTCCCGGTAAAACTCAGATCCTCCGTTTTCCAGTTTCCTGATAGTTCCCAGGTGCATGCCGACCGCCTTCGGGTAAGCCGCCGTAAGCGCTTCCAGCGAGGCGCTGTGACCGGGATTATCCTTTAGCTTTTTAGCCGCCATCATAACGGATTCGTAATACTTACCGCTTTTCAACGCTTTTCGCGCTGACCTGCATTGGGCGGTCCATATGATAAGAGAAGTTCCGATCAACAGGGTAAATCCGAACCTCACGATAAAGGAAGCTTTCATGAAGATTAATTATAGCAACTTTCCCGGAGGCGGGAAGCTGTCATTTTTGCCTCAAATGTAAGTAAATGAGTTGTGTTTCGTGCCCACCGTTTTTAACGAACTTGTCGTTGACCAGTAAAACACCGTTTTTATACAAGGCAGCTCCTTCCCAATTGGTAGTCCAGAGCTCCCCGGGCATTGAAATATACCGCTTCAGCTTTACCTTTTTTCGTTTCACTTTCAACACCAGCAATCTCGCAAACGGGTGCCATTTACCCTCGTTCCCGCTTTGCACCAGCAACCTGTCTTTCTCCGGCGCTGTATCCTGGTAGATTGCCTCGGCCTTCAGAGGAAAGAAATAATTAACGGCCAGGATGCGCCTGTTTTTCCAGTGGACAGCATCGGTCAGGCGGAACGGGATCTTCCTGTCGAGCGGAACCTTCTCCACTTTCAGCGTACGGGTATCGATCCTGTATGCGTAATTCCGTGCGAACCCGTTAAATTCAAAAAAAGCATACAGATCATTGCCCAGCAGGACCAACGCTTCAAAGCTCGCATTAAATACCTTGCTGCCATTGGTCAGCAGCGGCTTTTCCAGGGCAACGATCTGCGAGGTATCGATCCCGAGCCTGTCGCCCTGCCTCCGGCCTGCTACCAGGAAGCAGCTATCGGCGTAAAGTTCCGTCTCCACCGTGCAAAAGAACCTGTTGCCCTGAAATACCAGCGCTTCGAGCCCCTGGTATCCTCTCAGTTTTTGGATTCTCTCAATCCCGGAAAGCGGGTGAAACCGGTATTGCGAAACCTGCCGGCCCGCTTCCTCCATACACTTATCCAGCTCGTTCAGGCCGATACTGTACATTCCCGCCGTTGGCGCTTTCAGATGATCGTCCCTGTTTTCCCCAAGAAAATACAGCCTGTCTCCCGACGTCGCCAGGCCCGAAAACTCCCTGGAGCCCACCGCCATGCTGTCGGGCAGCTTTATTCGTATAGCTTCTTCTGTCTTTTGTGCGAAAAGAGTAGGGCCGCCAGGAAAAAAGAAGACGGATAAAAGCAATACCAACCTCTTGAAAAAAACTGCCATTGTCTGTCAGGAACCACGTTCCTATCCTATAGCTCAGGAACAAAAAAAGCTATGACTCCCTGCCATAGCTTCTCTCGAGAAACCTAAGGACAAACTACAATTTCTTCACGTTTACGGCATTCAGACCTTTCTTCCCGTCAACAATATCATACTCTACCTGATCTTTCTCTTTAATTGTCAGGCCTCCGAGGCCTGTTACGTGCACAAAAATATCTTTGTTCGATTCGTCATCCACAATGAAGCCGAAGCCCTTTGCTTCATTGAAAAATTTAACTGTACCCGTTGGCATGATAAACTAATTGTTATTTGGTAAAATATACAAGCGCTATGAACACAAAGAAACAAAAATTGTTTGGAATTAAAGACTTCAGACAAAATTTTTTAAAGCTATATTTTAAATTATACCCTAAATAACCGCTTTATACGATTTATGCCGTAAGCTTCTCCGAAGACTTATCACAAAGATTTACATAAAAATCAAATAGTCATACATTAACTCAAAAATAAACAAAAACGTCCTCTATATACGCTCCGGGGTATCGTTCCGCTGCTCCGGTTATTGCCGGCTGCACCGGGAGCATTCCTGTCTCTCTGCTTAGTATACTGGCGCACGCGTTAAGCATTCCGGGCGGCGTCGTATCGCTGTTCCCTTTGTTTCCAACTTCTAGTCGGCAGGCATTTTTGTGGTGTTCCTGCTGTTTCGCCGGGCGAAACCTCCTATAGCTTTTCAAAAAGGCTGAAGGTAGCCCGTTCCTTCTTTAAAACCCTCAACCAGCCCGGAAAAGTTAGCGACGGAGCTTTAAATGACTGGCTGAACAGCCATATCGATGAGAACAGGGTGTATGAGTATGAAGCAATCATTAACTTTACAGCGACGATATTTACAATATCGAAAGGTTTTCCTAAATTAGCCGCACAAATCCCGGCCAAACAATATGATCTCACTTCGCTATTTCCTGGAAAATCAGGTCTTCGGAGTTTGTTCCAGACTGGGGGAAAAGCTCCACTTTTCTGCGAGCAGCATCCGGCTTTATTTTATTTACGCCTCTTTCCTTACTTTCGGATCGCCTATCATCATCTACCTGATACTGGCATTCTGGATGGAAATACGGAAGCATCTCAGGCGGCACAACAGTCCGACCATCTGGGAGCTTTAATCCCGGAAGCCTTTCAGATCGGGAAACTTATGCCGGCCCAGCACGAAATATTCCCAGACTACGCTCTTGCTATAAAGCGGCACTGCTTTCTCTGATCCGGTCGGAGACCCGGTTGGAGACCCCGTCGGAGACCCGGCCTGCTGCTTTGACAGCTTCCCTATCATAGCATAAAAGGCGAAGTGCGCCCGTACGATGGCAAGGACGTCGGGGAATGCGCCCGAAGCGATATACCTTACGCTGGACAGGCCGTCCAGGATCAGCCTCAGCCCTATTACCTTCCATCTCTGCCACGGGCTGAGATTCTTATAGAGCATGATCAGGTTATTCCGGTAGTTAAGAAAAGTTTTCCTGGGATTGGATTTATGCAGCGTCCCTCCGCCTACATGAAACACTTTGGAGGCGCCGCAATAGGTCACGCGGAACCCTTCTCTCCTGAACCGCCAGCAGAGGTCGATCTCTTCCATATGAGCAAAAAAAACTTCGTCGAAGCCGCCCAGGCTGTGAAAAGCTTTCGCTCTTAGAAACAGGCATGCGCCCGTCGCCCAGAAAACATCGGTGTTATCGTCGTACTGCCCCAGGTCTTCCTCACGCGTATCAAAAATACGCCCGCGGCAAAAGGGGTACCCGAGGTAGTCCAGGTATCCGCCTGCCGCACCTGCATACTCAAAATGAGTTTTTAGATCATAGGCGCGTATCTTGGGCTGGCAGGCGGCAATACGGGTGTCGGAATCCATAAAGTCTATAACCGGCTGTATCCAGTTCTCGGTTACCTCTATGTCCGAGTTTAAAAGGACGTAGTACTCCGCGTCGATCTCTCTCAGCGCCCGGTTGTATCCGCCGGCATAGCCGTCATTTACCTTGAAAGCGAGGGTTTTTACCGGAAGCTCCTGGCTTTCTATCCATTCCAGCGACTGGTCTGTCGATGCATTATCGGCTATCCATACCTCGCATCCCGCGGAATGTTTTAATACAGTAGGGAGAAATTTCTGTAAAAATGCCCTTCCGTTATAGTTGAGAATAACTATTGCTACCTTGGTCATCGGGCTACCGGCGGAGGGTCATTTACAGAATGTTATAAAGAGAGCGCACAAAATGTGCCTATTTAAGAAAACTTCCCAGGTCCAGGCCCGGGATATTCGGCAGCGACCCCTGGGTCGCGCTCTTGAGGTGCTCCCTGATCCTGGGCTCAATGGTTTCAAGAGCCTTATTGACCGCAGCTACAATCAGGTCCTGCATCATTTCCTTATCTTCCGGCTGCACGATCGACGGATCGATTTCCAGCGACAGCAGCTTCTTATGCCCGTTTATCGTGGCACGCACCAGACCGGCACCCGACTCACCGGTTTCGGTAATATCGGATAGCTGCTCCTGGGCAACCTTCATATTCGCCTGCAGGTCCTTTACCTTTCCCATCAAATCACCTAAATTCCCGAACATACTTTACTTAACTTTGTATACTACAAATTTTCTGACCCGCCCATCTGCAGGACGGGGGAACAAAGATAACAGGTTTCGATTTACTATTATTAACTATTCCCCACAACTATAATGCATATTAAATGCCCTGCCTGTCATTTTTAACAACGGAACCCGAAAATATATGTATTTTGAACGTTCAGTAATTCTATATTTGTTTCCCATATAAGATGGCTTAATTTTCTATAGAGATATCATTACAACAGGCTGGAAGAGCAGACCGGAGCCAGAGCAGACATCACCAGCTCCCTTTCAGTTTTTACTTTTATGAATATGAATAATATCAGACTGGATCGAATCGACGAAGCGATTGAAGATATAAAAGCGGGTAAAATGGTCGTGGTCGTGGACGATGAAGACCGCGAAAATGAAGGAGACCTCATCTGTGCTGCGGAGCATATAACGCCCGGGATGGTCAATTTTATGACGAAGGAAGGACGGGGAGTTATCTGTGTTCCCCTTACCGAATCCAGGTGCCGGGAGCTGAATCTCGACATGATGGTGGCTCACAATACCGCTACCCACGAAACGGCCTTTACAGTTACCGTCGACCTGCTCGGGAAAGGATGTACCACCGGCGTTTCCGCTAACGACCGCGCCCAGACCATCCTGGCGCTGGTAGATCCGGAAACCAGACCCGAAGACCTCGGAAGGCCGGGGCATATCAACCCTTTAATGGCTAAAGACGGGGGAGTGCTGCGCCGCGCCGGTCATACGGAAGCTGCCGTAGACCTGGCCAGGCTCGCCGGGCTGCAGCCTGCGGGCGTGCTGATCGAGGTGCTGAACGAAGACGGGAGCATGGCGCGGCTGCCCGAGCTGAGGCAGTTTGCCGACAAATTCGACTTGAAACTGATCAGCATAAAAGACCTGATAGCCTACCGCCTTTCGATCGAATCGCTCATCAGGCGGGAATCAAAGGTCGACATGCCTACGGAATGGGGGCATTTCGACCTGATAGCCTACTCTCAGACCAATACGGGAGATATCCATATCGCGATGGTCAAGGGGCAATGGGAGCCGGATGAGCCGGTGCTCGTCCGCGTGCATTCTTCGTGTATCACCGGCGATATCTTCGGTTCGTGCCGCTGCGACTGCGGAGGGCAGCTTCATGCTGCGATGGAAATGGTGGAAGCCGAAGGCAAAGGAGTCGTGCTTTATATGAACCAGGAAGGAAGGGGCATAGGCATTCTCAATAAGCTGAAGGCCTATAAGCTCCAGGAAGAAGGTCGGGATACTGTAGAAGCAAACGAGGAGCTGGGATTACCGTCCGACGCCCGTGACTATGGCGTAGGCGCCCAGATCCTGAGAGATCTCGGTATTTCCAAAATGCGGCTGATCTCGAATAATCCTAAAAAAAGAGTAGGTCTTATCGGCTATGGCCTCGAAGTTGTGGAATGTGTGGGTCTTGAAGTTCCTTCCAATCCTCATAACCGGCGTTACCTCCTGACAAAGCGCGACAGGATGGGGCACAATTTCCTGAGCCTGGAGTCCTGATGTGATATGCGTCTTTTTGTTATCCTTTCATTGACCTGCCTGATGCTGAATAGCGCCTTACAGGCGCAGCAGACAGCTGTCGTTAAAACGGACAAAGGACAAACTGAATTCTTCTCCAAAGCTGCGGGGCCGGCTCAGGATATCCAGGCAATTGATAAAACCGGGAAAGTGACGCTGAATCTCGCCGGCGGCGACATAGAAGTGAAGATCCGGATGAAGAATTTTTCGCTTCCGCGATCGCTTATGCAAAAGCACTACAACGAGCGCTATATGGAAACTGATCAATTCCCGCTGGCTACGTTCAAAGGTAAAATTCAAAACTGGCGGCCGCCTGCGACAGACGGTGCTTACCCGGCCACTGCTTCCGGGGACTTTACCGTTCATGGTATAACCCTTAAAAGACAGATCCGGGGAACTCTTACGAAAAAAGGCAGTGATTATATCCTGGATGCAGCGTTCGATGTCAGGCTGGCCGATCACAACATCGAGATTCCCGTGCTTTTTTTCACCAGAATCACAGAAGGGGTAAAAGTAACGGTCCGGTACCACCTGACCCCCTGACCGGGCGGCTTACAACCTGCGGGTAAATCCTCCCGTTAAACGTCCGCCCCATCAGATTGTCAAACTGCCGGTTTCTTTTTCCGGCTGTTTTTATAGCTTTGCCCAGATTTCTGCATTTAGTATGTTGCGTAAGTTCGGTATTATATTGCTGGTGGCGGCTGTGTCGCTTTGTATCGTTTATCGCGATCTGCTCTCTTACGGATGGATGCAGGCAAAAGGCCAGCTCCATATTCTCAGGAATGTGCGGGAGGTCTCAGAGATATTGGAAAACCCGTCCTATCCTGATTCGGTCAAACAGAAAATCCTCCTGATACAGGAAATAAAAAAGTTCGGGGTCGACTCCCTGGGCCTGTCCCCCTCCCGGAATTACACTACTTTTTATGACCAGCAGGGAAAAAAGCTGATGTGGCTTCTTACCGCCTCCGAAAAATACAGGGTGGAAGCCGTTTCCTGGAAATTCCCTGTTGTCGGGGAATTCCCGTATAAAGGCTTCTTCGATTCTACCCGGGCCTATTCGGAAAAAGCCGCGCTCGCCGGTAAAGGATACGACACCCATATGGGAGAAGCGGCCGCCTGGTCGATGCTGGGATATGTACGCGACCCGATTTTATCGGGCATGCTCGAAAGGACCGACGGAAGGCTGGCCAACCTTATCCTGCACGAGCTTACACACGGTACGCTCTTTGTAAAAGACGACATGGAGCTGAACGAAAACCTGGCAAGCTTTGTAGGAGACTGGGGCGCCGTCCAGTTCCTTAATTATAAATACGGCCCTGACTCCCCTCAGCTGGAAAAGTATGAGCTTCAGAAAAAGTACCAGGACGCATGGTCACAACATATGCTGCGGGGCGCGGGGCAGCTCGATTCGCTCTATTCGACTTTCACAGAAGCTATGAGCACCGGGGTAAAGGATGAGCTGAAACAAAAGGTCCTGGACGAGATATTATCCCGGGCAGACACACTTTTGCAAGGGAAATATCCGTTGGATAGTAAGGCCAAAACTTCAGGAATAGCTTCCAGCAATGCATATTTTATCAGCTATAAAACTTACCGGTCCCGGCAAAACGTTTTCCTTGAAGAATTCTCTTCCCGGTTCGACAGCAACTTCCCTCGGTACCTGCATTATCTGAAACAAAAATATCCGACGCTATAAACACACCTATGTCACCTGCTATGCTCCGAAAATCCCTCATTTTCTTCCTGGCTGTTATCATTCCGGTTGGTCTGCTGTCTTTCATTCCGCTGCAAAGCCGCGAAAAGAAGAAATACTTTGATACCGGGGAAAGAGTGGAATACCGGATCCATTACGGGTTCATCAATGCCGCAGAGGCCCGGGTAGACATTGCTAAAAACCTGAGCCAGGTGAACGGCAGGCCCTGCTACCGCATCAATGTTTTCGGAAGAACGACCGGGGCCTTCGACGTTTTTACCAAAGTCCGCGACACCTGGAGATCTTTCGTCGATACCACTACTTTAGAACCTCATCAGTTCTACAGGAACATCCGGGAAAATAATTACAGGAAAGAGGAAACGACCTATTTTGACAAAAGAAGTAACAGGGCGACCGTCAAAACGAAAGACACTACGAAGGTTTTCAATGTTCCCTATAATGTACATGACATTATAAGCGGCTACTATTTCCTTCGTACTATCGATTTCCGCGGGAAAAACGAGGGCGACATTGTGGAAGTGCCCATCTTTCTTACCGACGAAGTGACTAAAATGCGGGTAAAATATGCCGGGAAAGAAGTGGTAAAAACAAAATACGGCCGCATCAAAGTTTTCAAGCTCCACCCGCTGATGCCTAATAACAAGCTCTTTAAAGGAGAAAACTCTATCCGCATCTGGGTCTCAGACGATGAAAACAAGGTTCCGATTAAAATTGAGGTAGACTTGTTTATCGGCGCCCTTGCCATGGATATCAAGCATTACAGCGGCCTCCAGACAGAGCCGGTTTGGTTTTAGTTAGTTGAAAGTTGAAAGTTGAGAGTTGAAAGTTTTCTCTGCTCTCCACTTTCCACTTTCAATTTTCAACTCTCAACTTTCAACTATTTAAAATAGCTTTTAAGGCGATATATTGTCTCTTCCACTGAGCGATCCGTCTCGATCAGTTCGGCGATAGACTGAACGGAGTGTATAATAGTGCTGTGGTCCCGCCCTCCGAAATGCACCCCGATTGACTTCAGCGGCAGATCTGTGAATTCCTTCGCAAAATAAACCGCTACCTGTCGTGGATATACGATCTCCTTTTTCCTGCTCTTGCTTTTTAAATCGGCAACAGAGACCTTAAAATAGTCCGCAACTACCTCCATGATCGTATCGATCGAGATTTCGCGGCTCTGCTCGATCACGATATTCCGGAGCGTATTTTTGGCAAGCTCCACGTCAATTTCCTTACGGGTAAGCGACGCCTGCGCCATCAGGGAAATAATTACCCCTTCGAGCTCGCGGACGTTGGTGCTTACGCTGTGCGCTACATACTCGATCACCTCGTTGTCGATAAACACGCCTTCATTCTGAAGCTTTTTCTGGATGATCGCGATCCTTGTCTCCAGGTCGGGCGCCTGGAGATCGGCGGTAAGGCCCCACTTAAACCTTGAAAGGAGCCTGTCCTGCAACCCTTCCAGCTCTCTCGGCGGACGGTCGCTCGTCATGATGATCTGCTTGCCGAGCTGGTGCAGGTGGTTGAAAATATGGAAAAAAGTATCCTGGGTCTTCTCTTTCCCCGAAAGGAACTGCACGTCGTCTATCACGAGCACATCCACCTTCATATAAAAGTCGGTAAAAGAGGACAGGGTGTTATTTTTCAGCGCATTGATAAACTGGTTCGTAAACTTCTCGGAAGAAACGTAAAGCACAACCTTCTGGGGAAAGTGGTTGTTGATATAATTCCCGATTGCCTGTACGATATGGGTTTTCCCGAGCCCTACGTCGCCGTAGATCATAAGCGGGTTGAAAGAGGTCACGCCGGGGCGCTGCGCCACCGCGTACCCGGCCGAACGTGCCAGGCGGTTGCAATCTCCTTCAATAAAGTTTTCAAAGCTGTAGTTCGGATTCAGATAGGTATCAAGCTGAAGCGAATCGAGGTCTTTTGCCGGGGCGGGTGTATGCCTGCGGGGATCCCGCTCAAAGTTATCGCGTTTACCCGGCACAGGGTTGACCGCCTTAGTCACATTCATGGTCAGGGGCTTGTGCCGCTCGTTGCCGGTATCGACAATGATGGAATATTCCAGCATGCCGTCCTTTCCTATCGCATAGTCGAGCGCTTTCCTTAACAGGTTCACATAGTTATCCTCCAGCCATTCGAAAAAGAACTGGCTCGGCACCTGGATCGTTATCACTTTCCCGACCAGTTTCACCGGCCGGATCGGCTCAAACCACGTCTCGTAGCTGGCATAGGGTATGCTTTCCTTCACTACCCGGAGACATTTTTCCCATACCATCTCCACCTCGCTTTCGCCTGTATCGGCCATTATGGTATTTTTCGGATAGTGGTGAGACATGTTATTTTCAACGGTGTTTCTGTTATTACCTATGTTCAGTTTTTGTGGAAAGGGTGACGAAGTTAGCTATTGCATTTCTCTAAAACAAACCGAAAACTCAGGGTAGCGGAATAATACAAGACGTATCTGGTAGAGACGTAAAATCTACTTTAAGGCAACCGAAAAAATGTAATGAGAAGTTATAAGGCTTTTAAGTATACGGCTAAAACCCCGTTATACACGTAAGCCACACGGGTTTGGTGCGCCTGGGGTTAATTATGCTACCGTTCATTGGTACATTATTCTTACTTTTGTCTCTGATTCAAAACGACTTACGCCCGCGCCCCCGCAGGCAAATACTTCCTGACAGAACATGACACACACCACGCTGCTGTTCTTTCCCTATATAATCGCCAGTATCCTGCTGCTGCCGATGCTGATCAGCGACAGCCCGGTTATGCAGAAAAAAAGGGAAATGGCGGCTATGGCTGCCATAGCGCTGCCGGTCTTTTATTTCTTCTATATCATCATTTCATTTTCCACCGAGGTTGCTTACGAGGACGATTACGGCTCGTTGGATAATTTCCACCGGATGATGTTTGCAAACGAGCCTATCGAGAGGGTAAAAGCGCTTTTCGTGCAGACAAACGAGCACCGTCTGGTTGTGGGGAGGATTTTAATGCTCTTCATCCACCTGCTGCACGGCAATCCCAGCCCGAGGTTCCAGATCATAATCGGCAACCTTTTTCTTATCGGTATTCTCTGGCTTTTTTACCGGTTTTTCCGTCAGACCGGCCACCCGGTCGTATACTTTGTGCCCGTAACGCTCGTCCTGTTCAGCCTGGTACATTATGAAAACGCCTATTGGGCTATTACCGCTACTCAAAACTACCCGGTAATTTTCTTTGCCATGCTTTCCGCTTACGGATTGAGCAAACAATCAGGTACCGGTAACGCAACAGGCATAGCGGCTGCGCTCCTTGCGAGCTTTTCGTGTGGAAACGGGATAGCCGTATGGATAGTGGGCGTCATCCCGCTGATCCTTCAGAAGAGATACCGCTTCCTGGTTATCTGGCTGCTCTTTGCGGCTTCCACTCTTGTCTTTTATCTGGGCTTCGACTATGTCATGTACCCGAGAGACCGCTCCGCCCTGCTGTACCACCCATTCGAAAACCTGTGGGTTTTCCTATGCTTCCTGGGAGGGTTGTTTTACGGGGACTTCGATCACGGCCAGGTGCAGAAATTCTATCCGGACATCGCGGTTTCCATACTTGGCGGGGTGTTTGTTCTAACGATCAGCCTGTGGTGGTTTTTATCGTTTTTCCTGAACAGGACGGGAAAGCACCGGGAATCCTACAGCTTTTTGTTGGGGATCCTCGCGTTTCTGCTGGCTACCGCTGCGATGCTGGTCATCAGCAGGCCTGTCGGTAGCAATATCATCTTCGGCGGACAGTTTATTTCGCAAAGATACCTGATCTTCAGCTCCGTATCATGGGTGGCGGTTTACCTGGCGCTGCTCTTCCTGAACAGGTTTTCAGCCCGGGCCTCCAAACGCTTATTCGGGATCTTCCTTTTTCTTAACCTGGGGATCAACATCGCTTCGTACTACCGCCATATTCCTGCGCTGGCTACACACCAGGCTACGCTGGGGCTCGACAAGCTGTATACCGATTCATTCGACGGCATGCTGTTGTCTTTTGGTGAAATTTATGGTGAAAAAATCGCCTGGAACCACCCGACTGCATTCAAAAACCTGTTAAAAAGGCTGAAAGCGTCCAACCTGTACAACCCCCGGCAAAAGTTCGACACAAAGGTACTGGAGCAGATCAGGCAGCGCGGTGCCGGCCATTTGCCGGATAGCTCCGGTTGGAAAGTATCTGTTGAATCCGAAGATGCACTCGGATTTAACGGGCGCCTCAGCCCGAAAATCAAAATTACCGCTTCAGGCCGGGATCATTGCCGGGGCTGCACCGGGTACTTCATACTCCAGTCGTCCACGCAGCAGTTTGTGCTGCCGGCTGTACCCGAACGTGCCCACCCCCTTGATGCCGTCATACGTTTGAACTACTGGTCGGATCGTTACTCTTTTGTCTTCCGCGAATTTAAATTCCCGGAAGGGGAATACGATATCTGGATTGTGCTGAAGGAGGACGGAACGGCTCTGAAACCTTATCATACGGCAGGCCGTGTGCATCTCCCCGGCGGTCCTGCCCTAACAATGCGCTGAGTAATATCAGATATCCGCGCTATACTCACTATTTTTGCGCCTGCCGTTCCGGGCCGACAGGCCGGAAATTCCCGGAACTTTGCATTTTCGTTTTATTTTACAACACAATAAACCAGTAATAATGAAGAAGTTACTTGCAGGAATTCTCCCGGTTGTGCTGCTGATATCGTTGAGCCAGTGCGTTTTAAATAAATCCGTGCAGGAAGCCAAGGCGCTCGGCGACTGTAAATTCAGGTTGTCATCTATCGACAGCATTTACCTGGCCGGAATCGACGTCCGGGAATTCAGGGAAATAAAAAGTTTCAAAGACCTGGACCTGGCCCGCTTCCCGGCCCTGGGGCTTGGCATGATGAGAAAAAATATCCCGCTCGACCTTCAGCTCAAGCTGGAAGCCAATAACCCTACCAATAAAATTGCCGGCGTCGAGCAGATGGAGTATAAGATCCTTCTCGGCCAGAGCGAAATTTTCAGCGGCTTTCATAACCAGAAGATCCAGGTATTGCCGGGGACCGGGCGGACGATCATCCCGTTCCATCTGAGCACAAACGCCTATGACTTTGTCATGAACAACCAGACCCGCGATGATTTTGTAAACCTTCTTTCCGCCCTTACCAGCACCAAAGAAAACAAAGCGGTCAAGCTCCTGATCAAGATCAAGCCGACGCTGGCGTTCGGCACCAAGCAGGTCAACTACCCGGGATATATTACATTCGAGCAAAACATCACCGCCGACATGTTGGTAAATAAACTCTGACCGGCCAGGGCGATGAAACTCTACATTGTACCCACTCCTATCGGCAACCTCCAGGACATTACCTACCGCGCGGTAAATGTCCTGAAGGAGGCAGACCTGATACTGGCGGAAGACACCAGGACTTCAGGCAATTTGCTGCGGCATCTCGGGATCTCGCGGCCGATGCAGAGCTACCACATCCATAACGAACACCAGACGCACGGGAAACTGATCGAACGCCTCCTGAAGGGCGAGACCATGGCGCTCATTTCAGATGCGGGCACGCCGGCTATATCCGACCCGGGCTTCCTCCTGGTAAGGGAATGTATCCGTAACGGCATCCCGGTGGAGTGCCTCCCCGGCCCTACCGCCTTTGTCCCCGCCCTGGTCAATTCGGGTTTGCCGACCGACCGTTTCGTCTTTGAAGGCTTTCTCCCGCACAAAAAAGGGCGCCAGACCAGGCTGGAATCTCTTAAAGAAGAATCCAGGACTATGATTTTTTATGAATCGCCCCATCGCCTGCTAAAATCCCTGCAGCAGTTTGCAGAATATTTCGGCGCAGACCGCCAGGCTTCCGTTTCCCGCGAGATCTCGAAGCATTTCGAAGAAACGGCGAGGGGGAGTTTACATGAGATTATTGCGTATTTTGCCGAAAAAACAATAAAAGGAGAAATCGTAATTGTAATCGCCGGTGAATCCAGGTAAGAAATTAAAAATGGAGAGATGCAAGGCCTTGCGTCTGTACAGCCGCATAATCATCTGCATAGCATTACTGGGATGCTCCCGGGCAATGGCCCAGCTCCCCGACAGCACCACGCAGGTGAGCCTTATAACCGTCGGGCCGGGAGATGATCTCTATTCCAGCTTCGGGCATAGCCTCTTCTGGTTTAGCGACCCGGCAAAAGGCATCGACGCCTCCTATAACTACGGAAGCTTTACTTTCCAGACCGAAAACTTCTACATTAAATTCCTGAGAGGCACCCTGCCCTATAAAATCGATAAGGCGCCGCTGGCGCCCCTGGTTTATGTGTGGCAGCACGAAAACCGCTCTGTAGTACAGCAGGTTCTGAACCTGTCCGTTGCCCAGAAGCAAAAGCTGTATGCGCTCCTGGAAGAAAACTACCGCCCCGAAAACAGGGAATACCGCTATCGTTTTTTTTACGATAACTGCGCTACCCGCCTGCAGGACATGCTGCTCGCGACTTGCGGCGACAGCATCGCCTACGAAGGCTATACCCACGAAACGCGGACTTTCAGGGAATGGATCGACAAATATGCTTACAGGCAAAAGCCCTGGGCTGATTTCGGTATGGACCTTGCCATCGGTAAAACGGCCGATAAGACAGCGACTCCCATGCAGGCTACCTTCCTTCCCGACAACCTCCACGACGCGTTTGCCGATGCCAGGGTCACCAAAGGCGGCAACCCGGCTCCGCTGGTAGCAGCTACTCATGTTATTTACAGCGCTACGCCCCGTCCGGCCCCGGGCTTTATGACCCCTATGCTTTCTTTCTGGCTGCTCGCCCTGCTTACCGGGCTTCTCACATTGTGGCAGCTCCGCAACCACAGCATTAATTTTACGTTCGATAAAATCCTGTTTACGGTCTGCGCGCTCGCCGGCACGGTCCTCCTGCTGCTTTGGTTCGGCACCGATCACGAGGATACGGTTTTAAACTGGGATATCCTCTGGGCCAGCCCTCTTCTTTTTTTTGTCGCAATAGGGTTGTCTGCAGCAAAGAAAAAGCCGTGGGTATCCGTTCTTTTAATAGTCTACGCACTCCTGCTCCTGGCAGGAACGATCAACCTCGATAAGCATAACCAGGTGCTGATCCCGGTTTTGCTGGTACTGATCATAAGATTATACTACATTAACACATCTCTGGCTAAAATTCCCGAATCATGAATTTAGAACTTATCACCAGGCAGATCTGCGAAATTGTACGGGAAGCATCGGCTTTTATACAGGAAGAAGCCCGGTCGTTCGGAGCCGAGAAAATAGAATACAAGGATGTCAACAACCTGGTCTCTTACGTAGACAAGGAAGCCGAAAGAATGCTTGTAACCCGGTTGAAGGAACTTTTGCCGGAAGCCGGCTATATTACTGAAGAGGGAACCGCCGGCGAACCCGGTGACCCCGGTGCGCTGAACTGGATCATAGATCCTCTCGACGGGACGACCAATTTTATCCACAGGCTCCCTATCTATTGTGTCAGCGTCGGGCTGGCGCAGGGCAAGACCCCGATCGCAGGCGCTATTCACGAACCTAATCTCGATGAGATGTTCTACGCATGGAAAGACGGCGGGGCATGGTGCAACGGCAACAGGCTCAGGGTATCGGCTGTCGAAAAGCTGAGCGAAAGCCTGCTGGCTACCGGTTTCCCCTATTACCGGTTTGAAAAGCACCATCTCTACATGGAAATTCTCGAGATCCTGATGCAGAAGACGCACGGCATCCGCCGCCTCGGGGCAGCCGCTGTAGACCTGGCCTATGTCGCGGCGGGACGATTCGAAGGATTCTATGAATACAATCTCCATTCCTGGGATATGGCTGCAGGCGCGCTGCTCGTACAGGAAGCCGGGGGAACCGTAACCGACTTCCGGGGAACGGACAATTACCTGTTCGGTGGCGACATCATAGCCTGTGCAGGGCCGCACCGGGAACTGCTGGATGTTATAAAGGCTTATTTTGAATGAGATAATGTGTTAATGTGTTAATGTGTTAATGTGTTAATGTGTTAATGTGTTAATGTGTAAAAATTAAAGACAATATATTAGCTAATCACGTGTGTATCTGAAAAACGAATCATCACATCAGCTAATCATCACATTCCTATGGACTCAGAAAAACTAAAATACCCCATCGGCCGGTTCAAGGCAGAAGCGTCCTATTCTCCTGCCCAGGTGAAAACCAATATCCAGGTCATCAGCGCCATTCCTTCTAAATTTGTCAACCTGCTGGCATCCTGGCCCGATGCACGGCTCGATACCCCCTATCGTCCCGAGGGCTGGACCGTCAGACAACTGGTGCACCACGTCGCCGACAGCCACATCAACTCCTACTGCAGGTTCAGGCTGGCGCTTACCGAAGATAACCCGACGATAAAGCCCTACCGCGAAGATTTGTGGGCGGAGCTGCCCGATGCCAGGTCAGGCCCGGTGGAACTTTCTCTCCAGCTTCTGAAGTTCACTCATTACAGGTGGGTGCTGCTGCTCAACTCCCTGGGAGAGGAAGAGCTGGCGAGGACTTTCTATAACCCATCTTCCCGGCAGATTGTCCGCCTGGATACAGCTATCGCTCTTTATGCCTGGCACGGGGAGCATCATTACCAGCAGGCATTCCAGCTGGCGATGAGAAACGGCTGGTAAACGCTGCCCGGTCTAAAAAGACACGCCCTGACCTATGTACCAAAAAGCACTGAAAATCTTAGCAGCAGTTGTCGGGGTATTTCTCCTTCTTATCTTTTCGGCTGCGGCCTGGATTTATTTCAACCAGGATACTATCATAAAAAAGCTCAGGGAATCTGTCGAGGCTTCCATCAACGGCAGGTTCGAAATCGGCAGCTTCCGGTTCAAACCTTTCGGGCGGTACCCGGGATTGACCTTTTCACTCAGGGATATCCATCTGAGCGATTCTCTTTATCAAAAGCACAACAGGCCTTTCACGGAAATAAGCCGGCTGGAGGTCACGCTCGGCCTGGAAACCCTGCTGAATATGAATGTTTCCATCAGGAACCTGCATATTCAGGACGGCAGCATTTTTATTTTCACGAGAAGGGACGGGTATTCCAATCTTTCTGCTTTCCGATCGGCCGGGGACAAGCCAGGAAAAGGTAACGGGCATATTTCCAGGCTGTTCGGGAAAGTAAAATCATTGCAGCTCAACAACGTCAGCTTCATGTTTGCCGATTCCCTGAAGGAAAAATACTACGGCGGCCTGTTAAAAAGAGTTTCAGGAAGCTATGCAGCCGTAGGGCAAGGGTGGCAGGGTAAGCTGACCGGCCCTGTCTTGATGGACAGCCTGGTTTTCAATGCCGAAAAAGGGGCATTCCTGAAAAACCGTGACATCCACTTATCTGCCTCGGTAGCTTTCAATGAAAAGACCAGGAAGTTTTCATTTCTCCCGGAAACCTATATCCAGCTTGAAAACCAGGAAAAGATCGGCATTTCGGGTGTCATGTCGACCGGTGTACCCCATGGCCCCATAGAATTCCGCTTCCATACCAGCCGGATAAGGGTGCCGGTAGCCACAAGCATACTTGCAGACACCATTGCGGCCAAAATCGACGGGATCGGCATAGACACCTACGTGTCTGCCGACGTCTTTTTAAAAGGACATATGGGAGAAAAACGATCCTGGGTCATTGTAAACTTCAAAACCGATACGTTCAGCTACGATGTTCCCATAGGGCGCTTCCGCGGGATGAAAACCAGGGGCAGCTTTACGAACAGGGTCGATACGCTTTTAAGTCCGGGGAATGCCAACAGCAGGATAAAATCCGGCAGGATTACCGGCTTCTTTGAGAAAATCCCGGTAAAAGGCTCCCTGCAGATAACCGATTTCACGAATCCCCTGGCCGGGATTATGCTGCATGCCCAAATAGATTCGACGGGGCTTAACTCCCTCCTGGACACCGACCGGTACCTGGCTACCGGGGGGCATATCAGCCTGGATATGCGTTTTAAAGGCAGGCTTAAGAATTTCTACAATCCTCATAACGACCAGTTGGACGGCAAGCTCGACGGGAAAGCCAGGGTAAGCAATCTCAAAATTGCCTACCTGCCTAGAAATATCAGGCTAAGCCAGGTCGAAAGCAATATTTCCATAAGCCAGGACGACATTATCGTGCATCAGCTCGATCTGTCCGATCATCATAACCGGCTTCATATAAAGGGAAAGATTTCAAGATACCTGCACCTCATACTCGGGTCGCCGAAGCCGGCTAAGGCTACGATCGATCTCAATATTCCTGAATGGAGATTGAACTGGATCGAGGTGCTCGTGAGCGAAGAGAGCAAACGGAGTAAGAAGTCATCCAAAAAATTTACGGGAATTGTCGACCGGCTGGTCGATAACCTTGAAATTCAGGCCAACCTCAAAGCGGGAACGCTCAACTACCACAACTTTCGCGCCAGGAATGTAACCGGTAAGCTCAGTATGTCCCAAAATACCACCTCCATAGCGCCGCTGAGCCTGGACGCATTCGGCGGGCGCGTTACCCTGTCGGGAGAGCTGAAGTCGCCCGACCAGGATAAGAACTTTGCCTCCCTGAACGCCAAAGGCAAAGTCACCAGCGCCAACGTCAGCAATATCCTGTACTCTTTTAATGATTTCGGACAAAAAGCGCTTTCGTCAAAAAATGTAAAGGGAATGCTCGACATCGACTTCAACTTCTCTTCCCGGGTCAATCCCGACGTATCGCTGGTTCCCCATTCAATGAACGGCTACCTGGACATGCATTTCACCAAAGGGCAGCTGATCGACTTCGAGCCGTTCTTAAAAATAAAGAAGATCATCTTTAAGAATCGCCCGCTCGAAAATGTAAAAATCGCTCCAATCCGGAAGCGGTTTACGCTGAAGGGCCAGGAAGTGCGCATACAGAAAATGCAGATTGAATCCAACGTCCTGACCCTTTTCCTGGAAGGCCAGTACAGCTTCGGCGACAAAACGGACCTCAGTATCCAGTTCCCGTTAAAGAACCTGAAGAAAAGAGACGAGGAGTACGAATTTCAAACCTATGATTCGGAGGAGCTCCGCTCCATCTTCCTGCGGGCGGTGGAAGAAAACGGCGAAGTGAACATCAAGCTCGACAGCCGGAGAAAAGCCCGGAAAAGGACCTATCCCGACAGTACGAATACATCGAATGATTCTACCCGTCTTAACCAATAAAACGCTAATTTTGCACCCGATTCATTAAGGACCTGTCATGCAACAATACCAAGCGCTTCTGCAACACATTCTGGACAATGGTGTAAAAAAAACGGACCGTACCGGCACGGGTACCCTCAGTGTTTTCGGCTACCAGATGCGGTTTAACCTTCAGGACGGGTTTCCGCTGATTACCACGAAAAAGGTACACCTCAAGTCCGTGATCCACGAGTTGCTCTGGTTCCTGAAGGGAGATACGAATATCGCCTACCTGCGCGACAACAACGTCTCTATCTGGGATGAATGGGCCGACGCAAACGGTGACCTGGGCCCGGTATACGGCAAGCAGTGGAGAAGCTGGCAAACCCCTGACGGACGTAGCATCGACCAGTTCCAGGAAGTCCTGGATACCCTGAAAAGATCGCCGGACTCGCGGAGGATGATCGTGTCGGCCTGGAATCCCGCCGACCTCCCTGAGATGGCCCTGCAGCCTTGCCATGCCTTGTTCCAGTTTTACGTGGCTCCCTCAGAAGAAGGCAGTGACTTTGCCGGCAGGCTGTCCTGCCAGCTATACCAGAGAAGCGCCGATGTGTTCCTGGGCGTACCTTTCAATATTGCCAGCTATGCGCTTCTTACCCTCATGATTGCCCGGGAATGCAATTTCGAGCCCGGCGACTTCATATGGACGGGAGGGGATACCCATATTTACCTCAACCATCTGGAGCAGGTAAAGCTCCAGTTAAGCCGTACACCCCGGGCGTTACCCAGGATGACGTTGAATCCTGATGTGAAAAGTATTTTCGATTTCAGGTTTGAAGACTTCCTGCTGGAAGACTATCATCCTTACCCAGGCATCAAAGCTCCTGTGGCTGTGTAAGTTCCTGAAAGGATCCCGGCGGAAGGTTCCCGGCGGCGCGTTCGTATATCATTATATTTTTTTGTACTTTCACGCAAAAAATTTAAAGTAAACCCCTGGCTTCAAACCCGGGAGCAACGCCCTCTTTTTTCCAATCGTCCGGACATGAAAAAGCTATCATTCTATGCTATTTTCTTAGCTATCTCCTATCTTATTATTGAAGCGTGCATCCGGGTTTTCATCTGGCTGCACCCGATTCCCATGCTTTTCGATTCCGGCTACAACAGGTTCAGGGGTAGTCCCCATGCCAGCATATACGGGTATCCGCTGAATTCGAAAGGGTTCAGAGACGAAGAGTTCGGGCCCAAGGACAAGAATACCTACCGTATCGTTGGGCTGGGCGATTCGTTTACTTTCGGGGTCACCCCCTACCCCCAAAATTTCCTGACTATAGCGGAAAAAATAATCAACGAAAATGCTGCCGGGCGAAAAACGGAGATATACAATATGGGGATTCCCAGTATCGGCCCGCGCGAGGAACTCGCCCTCCTTACCGATGAAGCGCTTTCCTGGGATCCCGACCAGGTCATGATAAATTTCTTTGTCGGCAACGATTTCCAGGAGTCGATGAGATCCGACAGGGCAAAGTTTATAGAAAGATATTCCTATACAGCTACGCTCTTTTACCGGGTCTATAAAATGCTGACCAAAACGAGCCGCGATTTCAGGGAGCAGTATAAGGAAGGATGGACGACCTATTGCGACACGTGCAGAACTTTTTCAACCGAAGGCTACCTTGAACTGCAGGCAAACAGAAGCTATATTTTCAATGCCGGCGACCCTGTTTTTGAATCACATCTGGCTGATGCGCTATTCTTTCTCGACAAAGCAAACAAAATCTGCAAATCGAAGAATATCGGGCTGCTCGTCTGTATTTTACCTGACGAGTCGCAGGTCAATCCGGAATTACGGAAATCCGTTATCGAAAAGCTCGCGGTCTCGGGAGTCAATCCGGACTGGGACAATTCCCGTCCCAACCGCCGGCTCTCTGAAGAGCTTACAAAAATGGATATCGCTCACATCGACCTGCTTCCTTTGTTCGAAAGCGAGAAAGACAGCGCATGCTATGTTCCCCGGGATACGCACTGGAACATTTACGGCAACCGGATTGCAGGCGCCTATCTGGCCGGCGCATTGGTGGAACGCATTCCATCCCTGAGCAAGCATATTAACGGCGGCCGGTAATTCACAAATAAAGGCATGCGCCTCTCTTTGAAGCCCCCCTGTTTCCTTCTAAAATATGATATCCTAAAACCTGCCGCTCCTATTTGAAATACCCTGCCCAGGTACTATCTTGCGGCAATGGAGAATTTTGTTGTTTCGGCGCGCAAATACCGTCCCGTCACTTTTGATTCGGTGGTAGGTCAATCTCATATTACCACCACTTTAAAAAACGCGATCGCTACCAATCACCTGGCCCAGGCTTTTCTTTTCTGCGGCCCGAGGGGTGTAGGTAAGACCACGTGTGCCAGGATCCTTGCCAAAACCACCAATTGTCTCAACCTGTCTGACGATATCGAGCCGTGCGGTAAATGTGAATCGTGTGTCAGCTTTCAAAACAATGCATCCATTAACATCCACGAACTTGACGCTGCCTCCAATAACTCTGTCGACGACATCAGGAACCTGACGGACCAGGTCAGGTATCCTCCGCAAACGGGCAAGTACAAGATCTATATTATAGATGAGGTCCATATGCTTTCCCAGGCGGCTTTCAACGCGTTTCTGAAAACCCTGGAAGAGCCGCCCTCCTATGCTATTTTTATCCTGGCCACTACCGAAAAGCATAAAATACTGCCGACGATCCTTTCACGGTGCCAGATCTTCGACTTTAACCGGATACAGCCCAAAGATATCTCAGACCACCTTACGTCAATCGCCGCGAAGGAAGGCATCAAAGCCGAGCCGGAAGCCCTGGAGCTGATCGCGCAGAAAGCCGACGGCGGACTGAGGGACGCCCTGTCCATGTTTGACCTCAACGTCACCTTTTCCAAAGACCAGGTGTTGAGGTATAAGGAGGTGCTGGAAAACCTGCATATCCTCGATTACGATTACTACTTCGATATCGTGCAGGCCTTCCTGGCAAGCGACCTTCCACGCGCGCTGGTACTTTTCGATGAAATCATCCGGAAAGGCTTCGACGGCCATTTATTTATAGGGGGCCTGATGGAGCACCTCAGAAATCTCCTGGTTTGCAAAGACCCGGTAACGGCTTCGCTTCTGCAGGTTTCCGAATCGGCCCGGGCTAAGTTTGCAGAGCAATCGCAACATACTTCGCTCAGTTTCCTGTTGTCGGCGCTGAGCGTAACCAGCCAGTGCGACCTCCAATACAAAACCGCCAAAAACCAGCGTCTCCATATAGAGCTATGCCTGATGAGGCTGGCGCATATCACCGATGTGCTCGATCTCTCCTCAGTGAACGCCGTTGATGAAACGGCAAAAAAAAAAGTCCCTGAGCCAGCCCCGGCAGACAATACCTTCGTAAAAAAGGAAAACATCGCGCCGGTCCTGAGCGCCCCGGCGCCTCCCCTGCCGGAAGCCGGTAAAACGCCCGACGAACGGAGGCCGCTTCCTTCGCCGCCTTTGAGGCCGGCCAGTAAGTTGAAAAGCGTCCGGGAAGTACTTACGATGGCCACAGCTCCTGAAAA
The DNA here is from genome assembly GCA_037191015.1 of Spirosomataceae bacterium. GTDB lineage: Bacteria > Bacteroidota > Bacteroidia > Cytophagales > Spirosomataceae > Ravibacter. Next base: position 234,999 of record JBBCKD010000017.1, on the reverse strand, counting down.
AAATGAGCCGGCCGGAAAAACGGAGGAGCAACCCGTCTCTCACCATCCCGGACGGAGGGAGCTGACACCGGCTGCACTTCCGGAAGCTATACGGGATTTCCTCGACAAGCGAAATGCCGAAGGACTCTCTTCGTCTACCGAGGAAGTAGCGCTCACACGCCCGGTCCAGCTGGAAAACGGCGTCATGAGCCTGGTCCTGGACAATGACCTTCAGCTCGAAAAGCTCAATGAGATCAAAGGGGAGCTCATTCACTTCCTGAGAAGCCGGTTTGCAGCAGACGGGATGAAAATAGAAGGAAGGGTTGCCCCTTCGGAAGTCAAAAGGATGCCCTATACCCCGAAAGAAAAATTTGAATATATGGTTACAAAAAACGAAACCCTTATCGAATTAAAGAGGCGTTTCGGACTGGAAATAGATTTCTGACACTTTCCTTCACTCCAATGAAATTCGGAAAAACTGACCACGCCGATCATATCGATTTCTCCCTGCCAGGCGACCATCCCGATACGCGCGCTGTCCTGGAGCAGGGGGCCGGAAACCCTGAGATATACATAGGATGCGCAAAATGGAACCGGGCAGACCTGAAAGGATTCTACCCGAGAGGCACAAAGGACGAGCTCGCCTACTATTCCACGCAGTTTAACAGCATCGAGCTGAACGCTACCTTCTATAATAATTTCCCGGTCGCTACCATAGAAGGGTGGCGTGAAAAAACAGGGGACGATTTCAGGTTCTTTCCCAAAGTGCACCAGGGGATCAGCCACTGGAAACGGCTGAAGGAAGCGCAGGCTCCGACCGGCGAATACCTCGACGGCATTGCACATCTGCAGGAAAAGCTGGGGACGATCTTCCTTCAGCTACCCGACAATTTCGGCCCTAAAAACTGGGAAGTATTAAAATCCTACCTAACGGAGTGGCCGCAGGGATTTCCTCTTGCGCTGGAGCTCCGCAATGCAGGCTGGTACGACGGCTCCTGGAATACCGACCTGCTATGGGAGGTGCTTCACGAGCGCAATATCGCTCATATTATCACGGATTCGGCAGGCAGGCGCGACCTGCTGCATATGCGCCTGTCGACGCCGGTCGCGTTTATCCGCTATAACGGCGCCAACGTGGCTTCCGATTACACAAGGCTCGACGACTGGGCGGAGAGGCTGAAGCAATGGGTCGGGATGGGAATAGAGAAGATTTTCTTCTTCGTACACCAGAACGTCGAGGAAGAATCGCCGCTGCTTTCGGCTTACCTTATAGAAAAATTAAACAGGGAAGCGGGTACCGCCCTTAAGATGCCCGCGAGAGGAAAAACGACTTAACACTCTTTTATGCTGATGAAACGGCTACTTATACTTCTGGTGATCCCGCTGGCGGGATATTCCCAGACCGCCGGAAATGAGGCGAAAATCAAACAGAAAGCTGCCCGTATCCACGCCGGCGCCTATACCCTCGACACGCACGCGGATGTGCCGATGATGATGGTAAAAGAAGGATTCGATATCGGGAAGGAGCACGATTTCGCGAAAGAAGGCTCGCAGATCGACATCCCGAGAATGAGAAAAGGCGGGATGGACGCCATGTTTTTTGCCGTTTACCTCGCCCAGGGAAGAAGAACGCCGGAGGGACTGGCGGAAGCCAAGCAGAAAGCCCTTGCCATTTTTGATACCATCCATAATGCCATCAGGCGCTATCCCGGTGATCTCGGCCTTGCAACTACGCCCGAAGACGGCCCCAGGCTGAAAAAACAAGGGAAAATTGCAGTCTATATAGGTATGGAAAACGGGTGGCCGGTCGGGAAAGACCTCTCCAACCTGAAATTGTATTACGACCTCGGAGCCAGGTATATCACGCTCTCTCATGCTGCCAATAACGATATCTGCGATTCTTCCGTCGATGCAGACGGTCCCGAATTCAACGGGCTCAGCCCTTTCGGCGTCGAAGTTGTAAAGGAAATGAACCGCCTGGGTATGCTGGTTGACATCTCCCACGTGTCGGATTCTACGTTTTACCAGGTAATCCGGCTTACAAAAGCGCCCGTGATCGCTTCCCATTCGTCGTGCCGGGCCCTGTGTGATGTCCCCAGGAATATGACCGACGATATGATCCGGACGCTCGCAAAAAACGGCGGTGTGATCCAGATTAACTTTGTGCCGGGCTTTGTCAAAAAGCCGTCCCAAGAATACGAGTTTTCCGTCCGGCCGCTGATCCTCCGGTCCAGGAAACCCGAGCTGACTCCGGAAGACCAGGAAATGATCCAGAAGGAGATCAACACGCTCAAGGAAAAGTACGCGCCCGACATGCCGACTGTAAAGGATGCGGTCGACCACATAGACCACGTCGTAAAACTGGTAGGGATCAACCATGTCGGGATCGGCATGGATCTCGATGGTGGCGGGGAAGTGATCGGAGTACAGGACGTAAGCCAGATAGGGGCTATTACCGAAGAGCTGGTCAGGCGTGGATACAGCAAAAAAGACATCCGGAAAATATGGAGCGGCAATACCATGCGGATCCTCAAAGAGGCTGAAAAGATCAGCGCCGGTATCCGGAAGTCCAGTCTTATGTAAATGGAAAAAAGGGACGCCATAGGATCCTTTTTTTTCAGCAACTACTTCCTGGGTATTCTTGCGGTCGCTTTATCGCTGGAAACCTCCTTCCAGCTTGCCCTGCCATTCAACTCTCTCCTATGGTACATCCTGTTGTTTTCGGGGGTAGTAGTATATTACACATACGCCTATATTTCGGCAAAGCATCGCTCTTTCGCAGAAAACCCCAGGACCAAATGGTACCTGCGCCATCGTAAAGCGGTAATAACCAGCCAGGTTTTGCTTACCCTGACCTTTTTATGGAGCGGGCTGGCCTACTTCCGCCGGTATCACGGCTCCCTTGAATCCCTTCACTGGTCTTCCTGGACGATATTATCCGGCACCCTGTTGGCGGCGGCATCTTATTACGGGAAGCTTCCCTTTCTCAATTTACGGAACAGCGGATGGACAAAGCCCGTCACCATCGGCCTGTGCTGGGCCGCTTCGGTAAGCCTGCTGCCCCTGGTATCGCTTCAGTTGGAACACGACGGCGCTACGGAAGTTCCCTGGTTGCTGGCTGCCTGGCTGTTTGTAAAAAACTGGATGTTCTGCAGCGTCAACGCGATCCTCTTTGATATCAAAGACTATGCCGACGACTCCAATCGAAAGCTGAAAACATTTGTAGTGAGCTACGGCGCACGCTTTACCATCATGTTCATACTCCTGCCGATGATCTTGCTGGGAGTAGTTTCCTTCCTGCTCTTTTCCTACTACCGTGACCTGAATATCTACCAGATAGCGATCAATCTCCTCCCTTTCGCACTTACGCTGTACATAGCCCTGAGCATGCATAAGCCCAGACCGATTCTCTACTACCTGGTCGTCATCGACGGGATGCTGCTTGTCAAAGCGATCTGCGGCATTACGGCAACCCTGATGCAATAAACGGATGGCACCGGGCCTGGCAAAAGAATACTGTCTGAACAGCCGGCTATTTTTTCACAAACACTGGAATTCCGTTAGGCTATCCTTTTTCATTTTGATACTTTTGAACCACCATTAACCCCATTACTACTATGAGTATCGTCTCGCGTCGTCAATTTATCCGCACATCGGCAGCTATGGCTGCTGCAGGCATCTCGCTTACTGACACTCTTGCGGCTGCAAATAAAAAGCCCCTCCTGGCATTTTCAACGCTCGGGTGCCCTAAATGGGACTTTGACACGATCCTGGGCTATGCCGCAGCAAACAACTACCAGGGGATCGAAATCAGGGGAATCCTGGATGAGATGGACCTGCCGCTGTGCCCCGAATTCAGGTCGTCTGAAAACATCAGGGAGTCTGCCGCGAAAGCCAGGAAAAAAGGCGTGCGTATTGTCGGGCTCGGTGCATCGGCCCGCCTCCATATCGCCGACCCGAAGCTCAGGGAAGAAAATCTGGCCGAAGCCAGGAGCTTCATTGACCTGGCCAGCCAGCTGAACTGTCCCTATGTCAGGGTATTCCCCAACAACCTGCCCAAAGACCAGGACCGGGAACAAACCATTCAGCTGATCATCGACGGGCTGAAAGAGCTGGGAGATTATGCAAAGAAAACCAAAGTAAAAGTCCTGCTGGAATCGCACGGCGAGGTAGTAGGAAAAGATTTGCTCCTGCGCATCATGCAAGCCTCCGAGCATTCGCACATAGGGCTGATCTGGGATATTTTCAATATGTGGTCGGTTACGAAAGAGACTCCCACCGAAGTATATGCCGCGCTGAAAAAATATATTGTCCACGTGCATGTAAAAGATGCGATAAGAGAGAACGGCAAATGGCGCTATGTGCAGGTAGGACAAGGAGAAGCGCCGCTGAAGGAAGCGCTCGGCGTGCTTGTCAAAGGCGGCTATAAGGGCTATTATGCCTTTGAGTGGGAAAAACGCTGGCATCCGACCATACCGGAACCGGAAATTGTTATCCCTGAGTTCCCGAAAGCGATAATGCCGCTGCTGTCGTAAAAAAGAAGAGCGGCGGAGGTGAGAATGGATGAAGACAGTCTCCCCTCCGCCTTGTTACGGCCTCACATACAAATTCACAAATTCATGCACAGGCGTTTCCAGCACCTTTGCCAGGTCCAGTGAAATCGCCTCGATCTGTTCCCGTTGTTTTGCCGGGAATATCCGCCGGAGGTTTACATCATATTTAGCCAGCAGCAACGGAATACCTTCCTCCCTGCGCCGCTTGTGCCCGATCGGGTACTCGACGACCACTTCGTCGAGCACGGTTCCGTCAGTCAGCGTTACCGTAAGCGCATTGGCGATCGAACGCTTCTCCGGGTCATGATAGTCTTTTGTAAACTGCACATCTTCCTCCGTAAACATTTTATCGCGTAATATGTCGATTCGCGGATCATCCGCGACAGAATCTTCGTAGTCTGCAGCGGTCAATCTTCCGAATAACAACGGAACCGCAATCATGTACTGCAACGCATGATCCCGGTCGGCCGGATTGTGCAGCGGCCCCTTTTTGTCAATAATCCGGATCGCAGCCTCATGGGTCCGTATTCTTACAGACCGGATATCCTCAGCCGTTTTTCCCAGCGCCTTCAGCTTCTGATGCAGCGTCATCGCAGCCTCTACTGCGGTCTGCGAATGGAACTCAGCCGGGTAGGAGATCTTAAACAGCACGTTTTCCATCACATACGACCCGTATTCCCGCTGGAATTTAAACTGGTTTCCTTTGAACAGCACATCATAAAAACCCCACGTCTTAGCCGTCAGAACACTCGGATATCCCATTTCTCCTGTTTTAGCAATAAGCGCCAGGCGAACGCCTCTCGACGTAGCATCACCCGCAGCCCACGATTTACGGCTGCCCGTATTGGGTGCATGACGGTAGGTGCGCAGCGAATGCCCGTCTACGAAAGCGAGGGAGATCGCATTGATCAGCTCATCGCGCGTAAGCCCCAGCAACCTTCCTGCTACCGCCGTCGAAGCGAGCTTCACCAGCAGGACATGATCCAGGCCTACCCTGTTAAAAGAATTTTCCAACGCCAGGACTCCCTGGATTTCATGCGCTCTTATCATCGCATCCAGCACATCACGCATCGTGAGCGCCGCCTTCCCTTCTGCCACGGCAGTACGCGACAGCCAGTCTGCAGTAGCCAATATACTGCCCAGGTTGTCGGAAGGATGCCCCCATTCTGCCGCAAGCCAGGTATCGTTGAAATCCAGCCAGCGCACCATAGCCCCGAGGTTAAAGGCCGCCTGGACCGGATCCAGCTGATAGTTCGTGCCCGGTACCTTAGCGCCGTTGGGAACTATCGTACCCGGCACCACCGGCCCCAGCAGCTTGGTGCATGCAGGATAGGTCAGCGCCTCGAAACCGCATCCCAGCGTATCCAGCAGGCAGTAGTGGGCCGTTTCCCAGGCCAGGGGGCTTTTTATTTCGTAATCCAGGACGTAGTCCGCCAGATCGGCCAGTACCTGGTCCGGCTCGGGGCGTTCATTTGAAATATGAGAAGACATTATGCTGATTTATGAATTCTGAGTTATGAATTATGAATTACGCTGAGTCGGTAATCTGTGGTCTGTGAGGGCACAGACCACTTCCATACTCTCTGCAAACCACTTTTGTAAAGTTGTTCCGACCTGTGAAGACACAGACCGGGGTGTTACTATCTGTCATCAATCGGCACAAAAGGCCGGTCGTCGGGGCCGGTATAGTGGGCGCCGGGCCTGATTATTTTTCCATCGATCCGTTGCTCGATGATATGGGCGCTCCAGCCCGTTACCCGGCTCATGACAAAAAGCGGTGTAAAAAAGAGCGTCGGTATACCCATCAGGTGGTATGAAACTGCAGAAAACCAGTCGAGATTAGGAAACATCCGCTTCTGATCCCACATGACGGATTCGAGGCGTTCTGCGATGTCATACAACTGCGTATTGCCCGCTTCGGCCGAAAGATCATGTGCTACCTGCTTTATGATCTTATTTCTCGGATCGGAGATCGTATAAACCGGGTGTCCGAAGCCTATGATCACCTCCTTTTTTTCCAGTCGCTGCCTGATGTCGGCTTCGGCCTCGTCAGGGCCTGAGTACCTGCTCTGGATATCGAAAGCCACTTCATTCGCACCGCCGTGCTTGGGCCCGCGAAGCGCACCGATAGCGCCCGAAACAGCGGAATACATGTCGGAGCCTGTGCCGGCTATCACCCTGGATGTAAACGTGCTCGCATTGAACTCATGCTCGGCATACAGGTTGAGCGAGATCTGCATCGCCCGCTCCCATGAGGAAGAAGGTTCTTTTCCATGGAGCAGCCGAAGGAAATGTCCGCCGATGGTGTCATCGTCCGTTTCGGTTTCTATCCGTCTGCCGTTTTGCGAAAAATGGTGCCAGTAAAGCAGCGCAGACGGCAGCGACGCCAGTAAACGGTCGGCGATGTTCTTTGCTCCGGCCGGCGGGTGATCTTCCTTTTCCGGGTTTACGGTTCCGAGCACGGACACGTAGGTGCGCAGCACATCCATAGGGTGCGATGAAGCAGGCAGTTGCTCCAGGATATTTCTCGCAATGGCAGGCAGGCCCCGCATACCCTTCAGCCTGGCCCTGTACATGTCGAGCTGCGCCCTGTTGGGCAGCTCCCCGTATATAAGCAGGTAGGCGGTTTCTTCAAAGGAAGCTTTTTCGGCAAGATCGAGGATGTCATAGCCGCGGTAATGTAATTCGTTGCCGTTCTTCCCTACCGTACACAACGCCGTGTTCCCGGCGGCTACCCCCGAAAGAGCAACACTTTTTTTGGGCTTAAAAGAAAAAGACTCACTGCTCATCGTTCCTCTTTTTTGGGTAGTTAAAAAATATAAAGTTTCATTTACTGTTGAACAACTGGTCCAGCTTCTCCTCATAGGAATAGTAGCCGATGCTCTCGTAAAGTTCCGACCTGGTCTGCATGATGTCTACCACATTACGCTGGGTACCATCTCTCAGGATAGCGCTGTATACTTTCTCTGCGGCCTTGTTGGCAGCCCTGAATGCCGATAAAGGATAAAGGATCATACTCACCCCGGCATTTTCCAGCTCTTCTGCCGTCCAGAGCGGCGTCATTCCGAATTCGGTAATATTGGCAAGCACCGGCAGGCCCGAAACTTTTGCAAAATGACCATACTGGCTCAACTCGCTCACCGCTTCCGCGAATATAAAATCGGCGCCTGCTTTCGTATAGGCCGCTACCCGTTCCAGGGTCCTTTCCAGCCCTTCCCCTGCCAATGCATCGGTCCGCGCCCCAATGAGGAAATCCCGGTCCCGGCGCGCATCGACTGCCGCCTTTACCCGGTCGGACATTTCCTCCGGGCTCACCAGCTCCTTGCCGGGTCTGTGTCCGCACCTCTTTGCCCCTACCTGGTCCTCGATATGGACGGCTGCCGCTCCTGCCTTTTCCAGCTCCCTGATCGTCCGGGCTACGTTAAAGGCAGACGGGCCAAAGCCCGTATCGATATCGACCAGCAAAGGCGTATCCACTACATTGGTGATGCGTTCCACATCAGTGAGCACATCAGACAGGGAACTGATCCCGAGATCGGGAACTCCGAGCGAGCCGGCCGCGACTCCGCCTCCCGAGACATAGATCGCCTGAAAGCCCGCACGGGTAGCCAGAAGCGCATGGTTGGCATTAACAGCGCCCGCTATCTGCAGGGCCCGGGAATCACCAAGCGCACGACGGAACCTGGCTCCCGGAGATAATATATTCGACTGCGACGACATAATGAACTTTCTGTGTTGGGTTTGCAAAATAGCTAAATTTCGATAGTTACCGGCCCTGCCGGCAATATTTCAGGGCAATCCCCCAAGCCGCTTTGATTAAACTCCCAAATCCATTTATTTTGAGCTCTTGAATTTCACAAAACAATATATCAATACTATAACACTATGGAGATATCCGGAACAGTGATCGATATCATGGCCGAAGTAAATGGCCAGGGAAAAAACGGGATGTGGCGCAAACAGGAATTTATTCTGGAAACACCTTCTCAGTATCCGAAAAAAGTATGCATCTCGCTGTGGGGAGACAGGATCGACCAGGCGGCATTGCAGAAAGGAGATGCAGTGACTGCTTCCATTGACCTGGAAAGCCGTGAATACAACGGACGCTGGTACACCGAAGCCAGGGCCTGGAAAGTAGAAAAGACCGGGGGCGCTATGGCTGCTTCCGCCGGAGGTCAGGCTACCGCAACACCGCTTCCACCTACCTTTACCGAAGATGCGGAAGATGATCTTCCTTTCTGAGGAGTTGAGAATTGAAAATTGAGAGTTGAAAGTTGAGAATGGAGAACTTTCAATTTTCAACTCTCAATTTTCAACTATTCAATATCTCTGTGGTGAAAAACTTCATATCATACGGCTTTTCACACCTGCGGCCTGTTTATTTTCACCACGAGTCTATAAAGCGGGTAGCTGAAAAGAAGGAAAATCATAGCATAGATACTCCCGGGCGGATCCTGCAGTACTGCCAGGATGAGAAACCCCGACGACAATACAAGCATAACTACAGGCAAAAACGGATAAAGCGGCACCTTCCAGGGACGTTCCAGGTCGGGTTCTTTCTTTCGCAGGGCCAGCAACGATGCGAAACCGGAAGTATAGCCCATCACAAAAAAGAAGGTAGCCACATCCGAAAGCTTTTCGTTGGTCTCCTTACCCGTAAGCATCAGTACAATGGCTACCAGGACGGTAAGGGGCATGGCAAGCAGGGGAGTACCCCGCCTATTTACCCGGTCGCCCCACGGCAGGAACAGCCCGTCTCTGCTCATCGAGTATATCACCCGGGGATTAAACAGCATCTGGGCGTTTACGATACCCAGGATGGAAAGCATCAGGAACGCAGTGACCAACTGCCCGGACTGCTCTCCGAAGATCAGGGCTATCGCATCGGCGGCGGCCAGCTTCGACCCGGCCAGGACCTGCATGGGAAGCACATACAGAAGCGCCGCATTGACGGCGAGGTAAATTACGATGATCAGGAGCACACCGCCGATCATCGACTTTGGCAGGTTTTTAGATGGATTTTTATCTTCCTCGGCAAAATAGGCGGCTGTATGCCACCCGTCAAACGTGTAAAATACAGCCTGTAGCGAAAATAACAACGGCGCTATCCATGCTCCTCCCTCCCATATGGCAGCGGTCGTTTCCAATACCTCCGAAGACGTCACAGGGTTCCCGTAAATGAAGCATATGGCCACGAAAGCGGCCAGCCCCAGACCTTTGACAAGGCTCATCATATTCTGGAAATCGCTGGCCAGCCTGAGCCCCAGCCAGTGGAAACCAGCGAGAAAGGCTAATATCACTATCGCTGCAAAAGTTTCGCGCCCCGCAACCGCAGGAAACAACAGGCCTGCATATTCCGAAAAAGTATACACTCCGAAACCCAGCGCAGAACACGTTCCGAGCCAGCTGTTGATCCCTACCACAAAACCGGTGTAATTGCCGAAGGCACGGCGCGCATACACATACCACGCACCTGCCCGGGGAAGCGAGGTCCCGAGCTCGATGGTGCACAGGGTGCCTGCAAAGGCATAGAGACTTACCGCCAGCCAAACCCCCATGATCAGCCACGGGTCACCCAGCGCCGCTGCCACCGGTCCCGGCTTGCGGAGGATCCCCGTACCGATCGTACCCCCCACTGTTACCGCTATCCCAAAACCCACTCCAAGGATCCTGAGAAGCCTGCCATCATGTTTCATTTACAGGCATTTTGGATGAAATAGCTATGAACCGTGAGGTATAAGTGCCGCCACATCAATACCGGACTTCATCCCACACTAATTACCTAACAAAAAAATACAAAAAAATAACAGCTGTTCACAAAAATTGGTGGTACGATATACTTTTTTATAATCTATAATTTCTATAGAGTATATATTATTAATGTTTTCCGGATACTTTTGTGGAGTTGTATCACTAAAAGTAAGCTTATGTTATCACGGGATCTGATCACATCGTACAAAAACGAAGCGCTTGCCGAGGAGGCGTTCAAAGGTTTACGTTTAAGAAAAGGCGTGATTTGTAAAAAATGCGGCAGCAAACAGCATTATTGGCTGGCTTCAAAGAAGCAGTTCCAATGCAAGCGTTGCCGCTTCAGAACGACCCTGCAAAGCGGTACTGTGCTGCAGGGAAGTAAGCTGCCCGTGTCTTATTTTTTTATCGGTCTTCATATGCTGATACAGCACGATCAGCGGATCAGCCTGGAAGAATTTCAAAAAGAAACCGGGCACAAATACTATGATCCGCTGTGGGACTTTGTACATAAGCTGAAGGACTTTGTACGGGAAAATGAAGCCGGATCGATAGAAAGCGATTTCAGAGAAGTTGTAAAAACCTACTTTTTACACCGCCAGGTGTCGTGATATTGTTTATTAACCACGGAGTCACACAGAAGTTTTGACACAGAGGGCCACGGAGATCAGGTAAAGAGCCACAGAGATATAGCGCCCTACCCTCCGCGGCCCTCCATTTTTCTCTGTGGTTCTTTGTCTTTCTATACTAAAATTCCGTGTCTTTCTCTGTGTAACTCCGTGGTAAAAAAAGCCTATCCCTGCTGCTTACGGCCTGGAACGCGATAACCTTATTCTACTTGAAAAAGAAACCTTCCGGCCCTATTTCAACCTTTACCGAATCCTGCAAAACGCCCAGCGGGCTTACCCGCAACACATAACCGGCCTGAGTGAATGAAGGCGTCACACCTCCGTAGATCGCCTTGGATACAGGATCTGTCCCCAAAGCGGAGAACACACGATTCAAAACCGGCGTATTTACCTGGATAGAAGATGACGAGGTATTAAAGACATACGTACTACCGACTTCATTATAGTTTTCATCATACTTGCTCAGGACAAAGATAATGTTCTGCCCGTCGGCAGTCAGTGTAACCGCACCTATAGACTTTGTCGCGTCGCTTCCCGCTTCCAGGGTCGCTTCCACTTCGTCTGTAGAAGTATTGACCCGGTGCAGGCGATGGCCTTCTTTGACCCATAGCTTCCCCCCGGCGTCTACCCCGATAGGACTGGGCGAGCTGTCAAATTCCAGGGATTTTACGATCTCATCAGTATCCGTATTGACAATGGTCAGTTGGTTGCTGGTCCAGGAAGCCCGGCCTACATATACTTTTTTCTGGTAAAGAACCATATTTTCCGGAGCCTGGCCGATATTTATCTTCCTGGTACTCGTCCCTGATTCGGGGTCGACCACTGTAATAAAGCCATCTTTATAGGTATAGTCGGCGTTCAGCACATCCCAGTTGGTCACATAGGCTTTCTTTTCGTTTATTACCGCTACGTCCCGTGGGTTCTCGATAGCCGGTGCCGTCAGCTCGGATTTCTTTTCGAAGGTCGACGTATTCACAAAAACTACTTTGTCCATTCCGCTCGGGCTGCTGTGGTCGAAAAGTATAATCCCGGTTTCTCCCGCTTCGCCGTAACCTTCAACCCGTCCGTCTTCGGGAGGAAGAGAAGCCTGCCCGTTGGCAAGATTATAGATATTTTCCACTACATCCCTGCTTTCCCGTTGTAAAAACGAAAATGTACCGTTGTTCTGGCTGAAATTCCCCCCGTTGATCACGATTACTCCTTCGGCGTATGCCCCTTTAGGCTCCGGTTCCGGGTTATCGTTATTCTTACATGACACGACAAGCAATACAGCAGCCCCTGCCGTCAGAATTCCCCTCAATTGATTTTTCATTTGTACAAAATTGTTAATTTACTGATTTTTAAACTGTTAACTAATGAATTTCTTTAATCCCGATTCTAATGTATATACTGCTTTTGAGTCGATGATCGATTGCTTATAGCCATTTCCCGGTTTACGGTTTTGATTTTAACACGCGCTGATCGGCCAGTAAGCTGAAATGATAACTGCGCCCGGGCAGAGCAGTCGATTTAACGCTGAAATAAAGCTGGTTGGTAACGTTCGCTGCCCGTGCCTGGAGCCGAACAGATCCTGTCCCGATCCTGACAGACTGTTCAAACTGCAGGTTTGTTAAATGAAATGCCGGAAGGTTTTGTATTTCGTTTATGTACCGGCGCGATTCTGAATGCCTTTGCAGGGTCAGCGTACTACCTGCAAACCCGACAAAGGCATTCAGGTTTGAAATCCACACCGGGACGAATCTCAGTTGCTTCCCTAATATCCCTTCCGAATAGGCGTCATAAGCCCTTTCCTGGGTACTTCTTGTGCAGGAGACCAGACTCCGGATCCCGGCAGACCATTTTCCTCGGTTAAAAGAAAGATAATTATGCAGCTCAGCTCCCCGGGCCAGCACCAGCTGCAGGTTTTCAGCCCGGTAATTCCTGGCCGGATTCCAGTAAACCCAGTTATCTACCCGGTTATGGAAAACGTTGATACGGCTTTCCCACTTGAAATACCTGAGAAACCCGGCCTGTTGCTCCAGTCCTGCTTCCTTGTTAAACCCTGCCTCAGGCTTTATTTCAGGATTGCCCAGGTCCTTCCAATAGCGCTCATTCAGGGTCGGAACGCGGTAGCTCCTGCCCAGCGATGCGGTCATCTTAAGCCTGTAATCCCCATTTTTAAAGAAAGAATACTCAAACCCCACCGACGGGGTAAAGGGCACCGTATAGCCCTGCACAAAGGCCTGGCGGAAATTGACCGAACCGGCCCATCCGGATCTGCCACTTACCCGTGTAAGCAAAAAGACATCGCTCCTGCCTTCACTGATCCGGGAAGCCTCATAGCCTTCTACTTCAGCCCTGAATAAGGTAAATTCTCCCCCGGCCAGTACCGATACATCCACTTGCCCGTACTGCCGCTTCAATTCCCGTTCGGCCCTGGCGCCGTAGCGATCGGTCAGCGATTGGTCGAGGTTTGACAGATCCCCCACTCCGTAGTCTATGATATCCCGGATAAATGATGCCCTTAGCTGCCATTTTCCATCGCTATACCTGACCATTGTCCGCATATTGCCCGTTTTCGTCCGTTCACGGCCTGTCGGGTTGTCCGGCGACAGGGTCATATTGTGATCGTTCCACCAGATATGTGCCGATACGGATCTGCCTTTTGAATCTTCAAGGAAAAGATCCTGGAGGAATCCTTTTTGAAAGGTATCGGAGTGCTCCAGCCGCCGGCCCTTGAAAGTGTCATAAGGATAATGGTTATTATAAACAGCGTAGTAATACTGTGTTTTACCTGCCAGAGACCAGCGGGGGGTTAGCCGGGAGCGGAATCTTACCATGAGCTGTTCTGTCGAATTATCGAAGCTCCCTACCTCCAGTCCCGCCCTGATAAATATCCCCTCCTCCCTGACAGGCACATTTTCCATGGCAATACTCCCTCCTACGGCATCAGACCCGAGATGACTGGCGCCTGCGCCATACTGGACTGACAGCCTGTCGAACGAAAGGGTCGGCATCGTCGAAAAATCGGTCTGCCCTAAAGTGGGCATATTGATGTTCACTCCGTTCCACAAAACGGCCGTGTGATTGGAAGAAAGTCCACGAAAAGCGATGGTAGACAATTGTCCGTTCCCGTAGTTACGAAAAGAAAGCGAGGTCGCCTGCGCCAGCATTTCATCCAGCCGCCTGAACCCTGACGACAGCAGGGCAAGAGAATCCAGGCTCTGGACGTATAACCCCGCCATATACCTGACGGGTGCCACGCTACGGACCGTAACCTCTTCCAGCGATATGCTGTCGCTCTGCGCCTCCGCTGTGAGAGCATCCAGGCACACCAACAGGCAAAAAATACCCGTGTATAGCTTACCGCAGCAAGAAAAGGAACTGTCCATAATCCGGTTCAAGCGCCACTCCACCCTTCCTCCGAAGGCGACGTAGCTCGGCTCAACAGGCTGGTCTCCTGACTCGTCCCGTTCAGACTGGCCTTCCCATGCTGTGCACAGTGGCTGTGAAGCGTATCTGAACCTTTTCGGGACTTACAGTTGCGGGGACAGTCTCCGGTTTTCACGGAGTTCCCAATTAAGCAACGCCAATAGTAATGGCGCTTGCACCTGGAAATCGCACAAAGATAATACTTAAACCGCTTTGGGTTTTCGTTATTTTTATTCCCACGTTAAAAACCGGAAATATGGCAGCTTCCCAGAATATCCTGATCACCGGCGGCACCGGGCTGATTGGCAGTCGGCTTGTCGAAATGCTAAGCACCAAAGGGCATAAAATTGCGGTACTGAGCCGGCGGGCCGGCTCGATGAATCATGCTAAAGTGTATCGATGGGATCCGGGAAAAGGAGAGATCGATGAACGGGCTCTCGACCGCACGGATGTGATTATTCACCTTGCAGGCGCCGCTATTGATGAAAAGCGCTGGACTAAAATACGCAAGCAGGAAATACTTGACAGCAGGGTGAAGCCTGTTTATCTGATAGTCGAAAAAATGAAAATTGCGGGTGTTGCTCCCAAAGTATTTGTTTCTGCGTCGGGCGTGAGTCTTTATGATCAGCAAAACCTTGAAAGGCGTAATACTGAAAAATCGCCGGCTGGGAATTCTTTCCTCGCGGAAGTAGTAAAAGAATGGGAGAAAGCGGCTGATATTTTTTCAGATCTGGGGGTCAGAACGGTAAAGATGCGGACCGGTCTGGTGTTCGACGCCAGGGACGGCGCGTTTCCGAAAATAGCAGCGCCGGTCAGGATGGGATTGGGAGCTGCTTTGGGATCCGGGAAACAGTGGGTCCCCTGGATCCACCTGGAGGATATATGCAGGCTATATACCGAAGCAGCTGAAAACCCTGCATTCCGGGGGGCCTACAATGCCGTAGCTCCGGAATGTGTCACCAATCGCGACCTGATGAAGGAGCTCTGCAGAATACTCCGACGTCCCTTCTGGCCCGTGAGCGTACCGGGAATCATGCTGAAGGCTATCTTCGGCGAGATGGCAACACTTTTGCTTGAAGGAGCAAATTGCGTGAACGAACGCATCCGCAACGAAATCTTTTTCAATTACCGGTATCCGGTCCTTGCCGACGCACTGGAGAGCTTACGCGATTAGCGTCCCGGAGAATGACTGCTTTACAAAGGATTAAAGGCTTCCGGTACTTCCGCCGTCAACAGGCAGGTTGATGCCGTTGATACTGCCTGCAGCAGGCGTACAAAGGAAAGCGACTGCCGCTGCTACTTCCGACGCCTCGGCAAACCTCCCGGAAGGAATGGTAGAAGCAAGATGGCGGGCAATCTCTTCAACAGGCTTACCCTGCTCTTTTGCCCGCATGGAGAAGACTGCGTCAAGACGGGCAGTCCTGGTATAGCCCGGCAGCACATTGTTGACCGTAATCCCGAACTGTCCCAGCTCATTTGCCAGTGTTTTGGCCCAGGACGCCACTGCCCAGCGTATCGTATTGGAAACTCCCAGGCCCGGAATCGGTTGTTTTACTGAGGTGCTGACAATATTTACGATCCGCCCGAAGCCTTCCGATTTCATATCTTCCCAGAAAGCCTGCGCCAGGTAGTGGTTGTTGATCACATGCATCCTGAAAGTACGGTCGAGCTCGTCTGCACGAGCCTCAATCAGTTTACCGCCGGCCGGTCCGCCCGTATTGTTAACGATGATCTGTACTTGTAAAGACTGGCTTTTCATCTGGTCAATTGCCGCCAGCACATTCTTACTATCCGCAAAATCGGCCAGGAAATAACGGTGGACCTGTCCCCGGGAGGTGTCCAGCTTTTGAAGCGCCTTCTCCAGCCCCTCCCGGCTCCTGGCGAGAAGAATGACGTTTGCTCCCAGTTTTGACAATTCAATTGCCGACGCAAGTCCGATACCTTGCGAGCTTCCGCAGACCAGCGCGGTCTTTCCTTTCAGTTGCAGTTCCATATTTGTTCAAGAAAAATATCGTCTAAATTAACCACAACCGGGCGCAGTAAAAAAGGCCCTGGAACAAAATATATGCTCCGGGCCTTAACCAACCTTTTTACTTTATATCATGCTCTTCGGGTACCTACGCTCTTCGGGACTTGCAGTCCCGGCTGGGCGCCCCCGAAGCACTATTATGTCGCCTTTGGCGACTATTAGTTTTCCGTTCTATATCAATCACTCTTTCTTACAGAGCTTCCTCCCGAAGTATTGACGCGTATGTCTTTGGCTCCTCCCGCATAGCGGATGCTGCTTGCTCCGCTGGCTTCGGCAAGCAATCTGGAACTCGGATGCACAGTAGCAGAGCTGGCTCCCGATGCATCTACTTCGGCTTCCTTAACAGGAAAATCATTGGCTTTCAGGCTGCTGGCCCCTGAAATATCACCTTTCAGCGAACGGGCGCTCCCGGTCAGCGTAGTCGACGATGCACCGGAGAGGTCAAAGCTTACATCGCCGGCCTCAATTTCCAGCGCAAGCTTTGCCGCTCCCGAAACATCCAGCTTCAGATCGTTCCGGCCTTCGAAGCCCGCCGCCTTCATGGAAGCTGCCCCCGAGAGGTCTACGCCTGCCAGCGATGGCATTTCGATATCCAGCGTAACACCTTTTCTCCTGTTCTTATGATTTTTATACTTTATCACCAGGGTCCGGCCGCTTAACTTTGCTTCCAGGTCATCCAGGTCCTGCTGCTCGCCGGTTGCGACCACCCGGAAGCTATTACTTTTCGATACGTTTGCCTTGAAAGCGCTTCCGACCGATAATTTGTCAAAGTCTTTCAGGTCGAAAGTACGCCTGCTTTCCTGTGCAAGAGCAGCGCTTACAACTCCCAGCGCCAATACCATCCATAAAGTGAACTTTTTCATAAATCAGATCTTTAATAGTTTATGTACCTAATGAGATAATCCTGCTGCAGAACGTTGCTTCTGCCTGTATTTTTTTTCACTGTCCGGCGTCTACTCCCCTCTCCTGCTTACCCTGCTGGCACCGGTCTCCCTTTTGTCAAGATTTTCAACCGTGCCCAGGACCACCTTGCTCATGCCTGAAGCCCTGACTTCCGCATTCCTGATATGCGATTCACTCGCTTCGAGCAGGCAGGTCCCCGATATGCTTGCTTTAAGATCGCCTATCCTGCCTTTCAGAAGCATCTTCGACACTCCCGTCAGATCGAGGTCGATTTTCTCGGAATTCAAGTAAAACTCCGTCATGGAAGCACCGGACAATTTGATAGCCAGCTGCTTCAGGTCATTAAATCCTTCTGCTTTCAGCACACCGGCGCCTGAGAGCTCTACAAATTCGAGATCGGGGGTCGTGATCACTACACCGATCCTTTTCTTCGGCTCGGGAAGATCGGCGTTTTTGTCCAGCTTTTCCAGGCGCAATATACCTTCCTCTACTTTAACACCCAGCGCTTCCACATTGGCTTCCGATCCGTCTACCGTAACGGTGGTCTGCTCTCCTTTTTTAAGTAAAACATAATAGGCGCCGGCAAAGTCTACTCCCCGGAACTCCGGAACAGCAAACTGTTTGACAAACTCTCCTCTGTTGCCGAGTTCTATTCCCCGGAATGTATCGTTATCCTCCCACCTGTCAACCGGCCTTTCCCGTTCCTCCTCTGCCCTCCTGAACTTTTCAGGCATATTCAGACAGACCAGTCCCGAATCCGGCACAATCGCCCATTGCAGGCTCTCCCAGTTCAGATCGCGATGGCCCAGGTCAAAACCATTCATGTTCCGCCATGTATTCCTGTCGCGGTCGAGGAAAGCGAAATAGAATTTCCGGGTGATAGCGAACGGGTGATGGTAAGGGACCTCCAATGTCACTTCAATACGCTGGTTTCGATAGGGCAATGTTTCAGACTTCAACGGACCGGCCGGCAGGAAAAGAGCGGAATCATTTTTCTCGACTGCATAATTGATTTGCGATGCCAGCTGCCTGGCTTCCGACAATCCGGCTCCCTGCGCGAAATATGTTTCCTTGACCGATACACTATCTTTTCTGACGGTACCTTTCAGCATCGCCGATACTCTAACCTGGTGACTGCTATAGCTGCCCTCCCCATCCAGCAGGAGCATTTTCTTACCAATGCTGAAGTTTCTTTGTTGTACGTAGTCTGCTGTTTCTGAAAAATTACGCTGGAACACCACTCCTGACGAAATTGCTCCCACCAGGCTGAAAATAAACACACCGGCCAGCACGATCCACGCCGTCATTCCAACAACACGCCTTTTCAGCAACAGCATCAACCCGAGAAACAGCACGACGAGCACAGGAACAATAAGCAATGCTGCTACAGAAATAATCAGGATTAAGGGCATGTCCTTCAATATCAGGAATTCTGAAGGAAACGGCCCGATGTCCGGCACGCTGGCGAGCCCCAGGAACGCAGCTCCTAAAACAACCAGGGAAAGCAGGCTCATGGCAGCTATTCCTACCATAATAATGCCGGCAAGCACCCTGACCAACGGTCCCAGTTCACGAAATATCTTACCGAGCACATTGAGTATTTTCCCGATAATCGTAAACGGAAGCAGCAGCAGTTTTCTGATGTCACTACTCTGGCCCCGGTCTGTTGAGGATCCTTCGAGATTACGTTTGATATTGCTGTCAATGTTAAAAAGAGTGATGGGTTCTCCCTGCATCTCCATCTTCTCAGTAATCGTATTCGCCGCAGGCGCTATTGCCCAAAGGATAATATAAGCCAGCAAACCTGTTCCGAAAAAGAAGATCGAAATGACCCATATAAACCTGATCACGCCTGTATCTACGTTGAAATACGAGCTCAGGCCTGAAGCCACGCCTCCCAGCACTTTTCTCTCAGGATCGCGATAAAACTTCTTGACCTTTGTGTTATCCTCCAGGGTGGTCGATCCCGGGAAGGCAATCCACATCGCTATGTATGAAATGAGCAGGAAACCGCTTAGTAACGCGAAGTTCTCTTCCAGGTTCAGGTTGAAAATACCGCTGAAGGGTACCATCCCGAAAATCCCTATCAGGAGAAGCAACCGGACCCACAAAGGATCCATAGCATAGTAATGCGCTATCCCTGCTGCCACGCCGCCCAGGATCTTGCGTTTAAGGTCCCTGAAAAACTTCCCACGGGGTCGCACCGGAGTAGCCCCGGGGCCCACAGGCGCCTTTTCTTCTTCCTTTTTCCGTGTGGTATGCAGAGGCTCCGAAATAAGATCTTCCGCGTGTTCAGCCGCTTCAAAATCCGAGATATTCCCCATCGCCCTGATCAGCTCTTCTACGTCCTCTACCGATATGGCCTGCTTGTTTTCGGTTTTCTGCTTGAGCAAAAAGCGCTCTGCTATCCGTCCTTCGATATCCGCCACGATCTCCGTGCTATCTGCAAAGGTGGAAAAATAGCGATGAACAGACCCTATATACTGGCGCAGCTTATCATACCCGTCTTCTTCAATATAGAAAATCAGGCCGGCGATGTTGATACTTATTGTCTTTTTCATGGTTATCCTAAATCCTTATTTTTTAACGGCAGTCATCTTCCCGGCCGACATTATTGATCTCCTTTGTATTTTTGTGTTTTTCCGATAATCGTCGTCACAGAATCAGACAGCTCGCTCCAGGTAGACTGCATAGCCTCCAGGAAGATCTCTCCGTCGCGTGTCAGGACGTAATACTTGCGCGGAGGCCCGGAAGACGATTCTACCCATTTGTAATCCAGGAAACCGGCGTTTTTCAGCCTTGTAAGCAATGGGTAAAGCGTCCCCTCCACTACCATGATACGCGCTGAAGTAAGCTCATCCAGCATATCCGAAGCATATACTTCCCCTCTTGAAATGATGTGCAAAATGCAGAACTCCAGGATCCCCTTGCGCATCTGCACCTGGGCATTTTCTATATTCATAATCTTTAAAATTGTTCAGTAAGGCAAACCTTGTTACCTAAAACAGCCCATGGCCGGAGTTCCTTATCATACTCATGGCTAACAGAACCCTCAACGCTATTCAGTAATAAGACGGACAAATGTAGTAACAAGTACTTTGCAATGCAAGGTACTTGGTTTATTTTTTTTATGTCTTTGAAAATCGGGAGGCTCGTAACTTTTGAGATCAGGGGGATAATCACCTTAATAAAAAAACAGAAGGGATGTCAAAACAAATTGCTTTGACACCCCTTCTGTTTCCCGTCGGTTACCAGGAAATAACCGGCTTTATTCCGATCAGGCTTTTGCTCTTTTTGTATACTTACGTTTCGGCGCAGCAACATCCGGTGCTTCACGCAGGCTCAAAATGGATTCAATAACCTGCCTGTGTGTAACGTAGTTTTCATAGTTGGTTTTCGCAGCTGCCAGTTCATCCTGAAGCGCGGAAATTTTAGCTTCAATCTCTGTAATATGATTTTCCAGTTTTTTCGCAATTGATGCCTTTCTTGCCATAATCTGATACGTTTAAAGTTTGAACTCCTGTAATATATCCGGCCGCTAAGTTAAGAAATTCAAAAGGACTGCACGTATTTATGACAATAAATTTGGCAACTATCCCGGCGCCTTATGATCGCAATGTATCCGGAAAACTAACTTTTAAATGAAATTCTTTTTGCGTTTGCCTGCGCTTTTAAAGTCAGCTCGGTCGCCAGAAAGCAATGCTTTTGACCCATAGCCGTCTCTGTTCTGTTCACCACATCGTTCACCAATTGCTCACCGAACGGCAGGTGCACATTTTTACAATCTATATATTCTGTGCCTTTATTATTAACGACAAACAAATGATTGCCGCCTTCACGACCGGCAATATCGATGTTTTTCCTTATTTCCATATAGCCTTCCGTCCCGAGTACCGTCAGGCGCCCGTCTCCCCAGGTTTTCAGGCCGTCGGGCGTAAACCAGTCCACCCTGACGTAACCGGCTCCGCCGTTGCCCTTCAGCAGTGCGTCGCCGAAATCCTCCAAACCGGGGTACTGGGGATTATTCAGGTTGCCGGTCTGCGAAGCGACCACCTCTGCCGAGGTAGAACCGGTAAAATGCAGGAACTGGTCGAACTGGTGGCTTCCGATATCGCAGATAATACCGCCATACTTATCCTTTTCAAAGAACCATTGCGGCCTGCTGGAAGGATTTATTTTGTGCGGTCCGACACCCATGGTCTGGACCACTTTCCCGATAGCACCCTGCTGGATTAATTCAAACGCCTTGATAGTAGCTCTGTTCTCAAGCCTTTCGCTGTACATGATGGAATAAATCCGCCCGGTTTCCTGCTGCACCTTTCGCGCTTCCACAAGCTGTTTCAGCGAAACCATACCCGGCTTATCAGATAAATAATCTTTTCCATGTTTCATTACCTGTATCCCCAGAGGCGCTCTTTCTACGGGAATACCGGCGCTGGTTACCAACTGGATACTCTTATCTTCCAGGATTTCCTTTTCGCTGCGGGCCAGTTTAATATCAGGATATCTTTTTTGAAAAGCGGCTACCAGATCAGGCTCTTTAGCATAAAAAGCGACGAGCTCACCTCCCCCTCTTTTCAATACTTCAATCTGCCCGTAAATATGTCCGTGATTGAGGCCGATAGCCGCAAATTTAATTTTAGGGGCTGTTTTAGGATTACCGATCCTGACGGTTTTATATTTATCAAGTATACCTGCCGCGCCTGCATCGGCGACCGGAAATGTAATAAGACCGGCGGCAACCCCCATTGAAGATTTAAGGAATGTCCTCCTCGATTTTTCTGAATCCATGATTTACAATAATTCTGTTTAGGAATATTAATTCGATTTGATCTGCTGTATCTTCTATTTTCCTCCTTCAGCCTTCAGTAAAGAAAACAATAATTCCGGTTCATCTGTGGTAATAAAGTCAAACTTTTTACCGAGAAACCATTTCATATCCTCTTCACTATTTACAGTCCATACGTTGATCGGCATTTTATTATCCTGAGCTTCTTTAATCCAGTTTTCATTTTTGCGAAAAACTCTCAGGTTATAATCAATTCCGTCTACACCTTCTTTCTTCAATTCCGCCGGTGCAATATCTCCGTTAAGATAGGCTACGTTTGCCCGCGGGTCCAACTGCTTGACGAGCTTGCAGGCGTCGTAGTCAAAAGAGATGTAGTCTACTTTTTTGGTCATCTTCATTTTCTTTACTGTTTCCACACACTTCCGCGTCAGAAGCAGCGTCTGCTCCTTGCCCAGCTGGGAAACTTTTATTTCGAGCACCAATGTGGTAGAATTCTTACCCGACCCGGCCTTCAGATAGCTTTCAAGCTTCGGTAGCGGCTCACCATTTGAAAGCTTCAGCTTCCCGACTTCGCTGTAAGGAGAGTTGTCGATCGATACCCCGTCATGAACCGGATCATGGACCACCACCGGATGCCCGTCTGCTGTTATCCTTACGTCGAATTCGCTTCCCACACAACCTAATCTGATGGCTTCCTGCAGCGAAACGATCGAATTCTGCGGGACATTGGTATTCTTCCAGGCTCCCCTGTGCGCAATTACCGGGTTGGTCATTTTCTTTTTCTGTCCTGTGCCGTCGAAAGATACTCCCAACAGCATAGAAATCATTACTAATGCGAAATTCATTTTCATTGGAATAAAATTTAATGTGTCCCGCCCCGATAGCTATCAGGGAAGATGATATGTTCTAAGCTACGGTTGAATTACCGGCTCATCTCCCTCCAGGCTATCTCTTTTCTGATGAAAAAGAGCCAGCAAAAATGCTATAGCTCCTGCTGCCAGCATGAGAAGCATCTGGGTGCCGTGTACAAACGTAGCCAAGGTGATGCCGTCCTGCTGGGTCAGGCCATACAAAACCATTACATTTCCTACCAAAAGGTGATAAGCCCCGATTCCTCCCTGCGTGGGGGCTGTCATGCCCACTGATCCGATCACCAGCACCGTCAGGCCCGCCAGCATACCCAGGTGCGATGTTTCAGGTATACAAAAAAACAAAACATACGACGTAAAATAATAGCAGACCCAGATAGCCACCGTGCTGACAATAAACAGCAAAGGGCTGTCCAGCTTTCTCACGCTCAGCAGTCCGTTTATCATACCCTGCGCAAATTCCCATACTTTCCGGACCAGATTAATTGAAAGCAATCTCTCTCTTAAAGACCTGCTCCTCCAGATCCAGATACTCACCAGCAGCGCTGCAATCAACCCGCCTCCTATCAAAATTCCCAGGATATTCACGGATTCTCCCGACCCCTCCAGCCTGCTCCCGGCCAGCCCGGCAAAAAAGGCACTGAGACGATCGAACTCGAGTACAAAATTGAGAATAAGAAGTACTGCGAGAACGAGCACGTCGAAGACCCTGTCTGCAATTACCGTTCCGAGGCTCTGGTTTACCGGCACTCCTTCCATACGGTAGAGCGTACCGCAGCGCGTGACTTCACCCATTCTCGGTAAAATATAATTTGCAAAGTAGCCTGTGAGCAAACTGATAAAGCTGGCATATAAGGACACCTGCTTATGAAGCGGTCTCAGCATCATTGTCCATCGCCACGCCCGGAAAAAATGCGCCAGGAGCGTCAGAAAAGCGCTCAATGCGATCCATCGCCAATCGGCGGCGGCCAGGCGGTTTCCCATTGAAGCCAGGTCTATGTCTTTGAAAACGAACCAGAGCAAGCCGGCCGCCAGCAGGAAGGAAACAATATAACGGATACTTTTTTTCATCGGGAGATGTTAAACGCCGGGAACAAAAATCAGAGGAACAAAAATAACGGGTCTGTGTTCAACAATCCCAATACAGAAAGACCTCTTTCAGCCCGGTTCCGGCTAAAAGAGGTCTTTTTGTCACAACAAATGACAGATACCTTATTCAACAATCAATTTTCCCTGCATCAGCGCATAATGCCCGGGGAAACTGCAGATGTACGTGTAAGTACCTTTCTTGGGCGCCTTGAACTCAATAGACGTCGATTCGCCGCCGCCGATCAATTTAGTATGCGCTAAAATCTTCGATGCTTCGCTTTTGGGGATATATTCCGTATCACGGGCCTGAGCAGCTTTCTGACCAAAGGCTGCAACATCCGTTCCCTGCGCAAGCAGCACGAAATTATGACCCATTGCAGCTTTTGCCAGCTTACCAGTGTGCTTCAGGGTAAGCTTCACCGTCTGCCCTGCTTTTACTTTCAGCTCCTTCTTGGTAAACTGCATTGCGTCTGTACTTTCAAGTATCAGCTCCACTGGTTTCTGCGCTTCAGCTGTTGAAATCAACCCAACAAAGGCTAGCGTCATAGCGGCAAAAAATAATCTGAACTTACTCATTGTATAAATTTAGATAAGAATTGAAAATGATGTTGCGAATTAACATATAGAAAATTGCATATGCAAAACTATAGACCAGGCAAATTGATCAGGGTTTAACATCTATCGAAAAAGAATTGTAGCTGCCAAATACGCCGAGTCCTCCCCTGACATTGGAATAAAGCAGCACAGGCTCGGCAAAAGGATTATCCGCCGCTATATCATGGGCCTGTGCAGACTGGTGATACCTGTAATAATATTCGTCTGTGTGCAGCAAACCCAACGTAATACTTCTTACTTCCACGGCTCCCCCGGATTCAGGACCGTTCTCCGACCAGAAAACCGGCCTTCTCAGGCTTATCCGCCCCAGCGGCGACTGCATGACCCCGCCGTTTGAATTGGCGTCGCTCTGCAGCTCGCTGCCTCCGAAAGTGTCGTTCCATTGCAAAGGAGTTGTTACCCGCCCGCGCTTGATCACCGGTTTCCCATCCTGATCGGCTTCCCGGTAATCCGTAAGCACAAGAGCTTTCCCGGCGACCCGGTAATAGTTGCCTGGTCCCGGCGGGTCCTTCCATGTAAATTGCACGGTCAGGCTCGTATCCCTCCTCCCCGAAAAATCTCCGAAGCTGGTATATGAGGTATCAAGCTGGTATGAAGCGATAGCAGGCGGTACGGGGGGCACGGTTGTTTCGGCCTCGACCGACCGCTTGTCATCTCTTACCCTCAGATGATAGGTTACCCCGGGCCTGATCCCGCCTATTTCGTCGGCATTTACTGAATAGACCAGGTGGGCCGAATCGTATGAAAGCACGACTTCCTTAGCGGCATCAGCCAGGACAACAACGGCATTGGATACTACAATAGGTTCTCCACGCGGCACTGCTTCTTTGAACACCGGGCTGCTTTTGGTAACATATACCTTCACAAGGGTATCGTGCGGCGACAGGTAAGCGTGTATAACCAGCTTCGGTTCGTTGTGTTCGAGCTCAAACTCCGGCACAGTCTCTACGAGGGGACCGCAGGAAGCTATCATCCACGCAAAACAGAGCAGGAAGCCGGCACGGGCCATCAGTCGCATCATGTCAGAATTTAAAGCCATAGCTCACCGAAGGAATGATTGGAAAAAGGGAATAGCGCTTCAGAACGCTCTTGTTTACGTTGGTCCGGGAATCGACTTCGTTTTCAATGTTATAGAAGAACGGATTTTTCCGGTTATACAGGTTATAAAAAGAAATATCCCAGACTCTTTCATACCTCCTTTTCTGTTTGATAAACTGCACAGAGATGTCCATCCTGTGATATGGCTCCGCCCTGAAGCTGTTCTTTGTACCGTAGTCGCTCACATTTCTCCCGTATCCGAAAGGGGCCAGCGCAGGGTTCGCGTACACACTGAAACCGCCGGAGGGCATATGCGGAATAGTACGGTAGGTAGCTATCGGCAAGGTCAGCGCATTCCCGGTGCCGTATACCCAGACTGCCGACAGGTGGATTTTTTTTGACAGCTCATAGATACCTACCAGCGACAGGTCATGCCGCCGGTCGTACCGGGGGAAAAATATCTCTCCCTTATTCAGTTCCGGGAACTTCCAGTAAGTCCACGATAAGGTATACCCCACCCAGCCCGAAAGTTTGCCTGTCTTCCTTTGCAGCAGGAATTCAGCCCCATAAGACCAGCCTTTGCCTGATGTGACGCTGTTTTCCCAGTTGACCTCGCTCGCTCCTTCTCCCTGGAATGAAAGGAACGACGCCCCCTCTTTGTAATTGAGGATATCCTGCATATGCTTGTAATATCCTTCCACGGTCAGCGTCAGGCCGGGCTTTTCCAGGTCTTTTGCAAATCCGGCGGCAAGCTGGCGGGAATGTTGCGGTTTGACCCTGGCCGTCGTAGGCACCCACAGATCGGTCGGCAGGCCCAAGCCCGTATTCGACAGCAGGTGCACATACTGGTTCATTTCTGCGTAGGATGCCTTGAATGAAAATTGGTTTGCCAGCCGGATCGCCGACGAGAACCGGGGCTCCGGCCTGGAATAGCTGACAGAATCTGCCGTGAACAGGCTCCACCTCAGTCCTGCATTTATTTTGACCCGGTTGCCCAGTTGCCAGGTGTCCTGTATATAAATACCGCTTTCGACCGAAAGATCCGGTGTCGTGGATTGTCTTAACGGCACATCCACCAAAGATCCCGTGAGAACCAGCGCCGACGGAACAAACTGGTGCCTGGTGACCTGTACTCCGAAACGGAGCGCATGAGAAGGATGAGGATAGTAGTCAAAATCTGTTTTTAACCCGATATCACGTATCCTGGAGAGGTATTTGAGCTTAAATTCAGCTTTATCGCCCCCATTCCTTTCTTCCTCCACGTAGTTATCGATTCCGAACCTGAAATTACTGAAAACCAGCGATGTGTTGGCAAACAACCGGGATCCGAACAGGTGATTCCATCTCAACGTAGCCGTCACATTCCCCCAGTTCAGTCCTGCATCCATGCGGCTACGTTCTCCTTTTTCGATCACAGAAAACCTGTCCTGGCCGAGATACCCGCTCAGGTACAGCTTGTCCTTGTCACCGAAATCATAATTAACCTTTGCATTCAAATCATAGAAGTAGTATCCCGGGTTCACCTTGACCTCTTCATTTTTCTGCTGCTGCGCAATAAAAGGCTTAGCCAGGATATCTATATAGGTCCGCCTGCCCGAAACCAGGAAAGAAGACTTCCCTTTTGCCAGCGGTCCTTCGAGGGTAAGCCGGGAAGCTACAAGTCCTATACCGCCCTCCCCTTTCAGCTTCTCCTTATTCCCTTCTCTCATATTCATTTCCAGCACAGACGACAGCCTTCCTCCGAACTGGGCAGGGAACCCGCCCTTTGTCAGCTCTACGCTCTTCAGCGCATCGCCGTTAAAAATCGAGAAGAAGCCAAACAGGTGATTGGCGTTGTAGACAATGGCTTCATCCAGGATCACCAGGTTCTGATCGGGCCCTCCGCCCCGCACATAAAGCCCCGATTGCCCTTCGCTGCCTTTCTGGACTCCGGGCATCAGCTGCAGCACTTTGAGCACGTCTTTTTCACCCAGGAAGCCCGGGATCTTCTTTACCTGGGCAATAGGGACCTCCAGCCTGCTCATCTGGGGTGTCTGGCTTACAAAATTGGTTTGCCTCCTGGCCGAGATGCTTACCTCCTCCAGCTGAGTGGCTGATTCCATGAAAATATTCAGGGTCATATTTTCACGCCCGTGCCAGCGATAGAATTGGCTCTGATAAGCTACCGACGAAAAAACAACTTCGACGGTGTCTTCAAAGGGAGGTAAAGTCAGCGAATAAAACCCGTAGGTATTCGAAGCCGTACCATGAGGCGTTCCGGGGACAAAGACGGAAACGCCCGGCAACAGTTCGCCGCTTCCGGATTCCTTAATAAACCCGCTGAGCGTAACAGACTGGGATAAGGAATACTGCCACACAAATAGCAGCACTGCAAAAGGCAATAAAAACTTCAATAAAACTAAAGATTAAATCAAAAATGGAATAGCTATGAACAATTCGCTGGCTGAAACCGGACCTTATTAATGATCACATCGCCTCATTGTCACATTTTAAATACAATCTTTCCAAACTGCTCCCCCCGCTCCATGCGCCTCATTCCCTGGTTAATTTCGTCAAAAGGCATGACAGTATCGATCTCCGGGTAAAGCTTATGCTGATTGATGAACCCGATCATGTCGCGGAATTCATCAGGCGAGCCCATAGTACTGCCGGAAATCGTCAGCTGTTTGAAGAAGATCTTCGCGGGTGCAAGGTCGGTAATATTTCCGGTCGTTCCGCCGTAAAAGCAGATTCTCCCTCCCGGTGCAGCCAGATCTATCAGCTTTTGAAACCCGGGACCGCCTGCACTGTCAATAATTACATCAAAATAACCGTGTCGTGGCGCCCTCAGCTTTATCAGGAAATCCCTATGCCACGCAGCACCGCTATAATTGGCACCTCCTTTTACCCCCATGCCGATCGATCTGGCAATTTTTTCATCCGTGCCGGAAGTTACCCATACCTCAGCACCCATGGCTACGGCAAACCGGGCGGCAAACTGTGCTACTCCGCCCCCTATGCCGGTTATGAGTACTTTTTCCGGGCCGGTAAAAGCCGCTCTCGTTATGAGTGCGCGCCAGGCTGTGAGTCCCGCCAGCGGAATAGCCGCGGCCTGCTCATATGACAGGTGGCCAGGCATTTCGGTCAGATACTCGTTTTTTATGGCGATGTACTCAGCAAAAGTTCCCTGGTCCTCAAGCCCCAGTATTCTGAAATCAGGGCCGTAATGGGTTTTCGCCTCACCCCAGTTGTGAGCCGGGTTGATGATCACGCTCTTTCCGATCCATTTACCACCGGACACATCTCCTGCCTCCACCACAACGCCGGCGCCATCGGAACCGGGAACAGCCGGCACTTTCACGCCCGGGTATAACCCCTTCTGAATCCATAGATCCCGATGGTTCAACCCGGCGGCTTTCAATTGAACCAATACCTCTCCGGGCCCGGCAACCGGCGAATCCAGGTCCCGGAAGACCAGCGGCTCATGTAATTTTTCCAGTACTGCTGCTTTCATGCCGGTTGTAAAATCGCTTGTTTAGCTATCGGGCGGGGAGACATCTCCTCATTATCTCACTGCTTCATCCTCCCCGCTTCGATCGCCTCTCTGACACTGGAGTTATTGGCATCCAGGAGCGCCTTGGCCTTGCCGGCGTCTACCTGAAGCTCCTCCATTACCATAGTAACGGCGCGATTAACAAGTTTATGATTTGTCAGCTGCATATCGACCATTTTATTTCCTTTCACCTTTCCCAACCTGATCATCACGGATGTGGAAAGCATATTCAATGCCAGCTTCTGGGCGGTTCCCGACTTCATCCTGGTACTGCCGGTCACAAACTCCGGGCCTACCACGATCTCTACCGGGTATTCCGCAGCCTGCGCAACCGGCGATCCCTGGTTACAGACAATACAGCCCGTCAGGACGCCATGCCGCCTCGCTTCAGTAAGCCCTCCCACTACATAAGGCGTCCGGCCCGAAGCTGCGATCCCTACCAGGCAGTCCTTTTCGCTTATTTCGTATTCCTGCAGATCCTTCCAGGCCTGGCCGGCATCATCCTCTGCATTTTCCACCGCCTTCCTGATCGCACTGTCGCCGCCAGCGATAATCCCGACTACAAGGTCAAACGGCACGCCGTAGGTAGGCGGACATTCGGAAGCATCCACAACGCCCAGGCGCCCGCTGGTCCCCGCTCCGATATAAAACAGGCGTCCTCCCTGTTTCATGCGCCCGGCCACGCCATCTACCAGCTTTGCCAGCTGCGGAATAGCTTTTTCGACAGCGAAGGGCACTGTCTTGTCTTCCCTGTTGATATTGATCAACAATTCCTCTACTCCCATCTGGTCGAGGTCCTGGTAATTGGAGGCCGCCTCAGTAGTCAGCCGGGATAAGTCAGATCCATGCTCCATCTTCATATATTTATATTTCTTATCAAAAATAAGGAAAGGTTGCCAAAATATAGCTGAAGGTTCAAAATTTAGAAAATTGCGGGATATTAGCCATGTATCTCCCGAGTTTACAAATAAGTCGAAAATAATTAAAATAACATTTGGAAAATAGGATCCAACCCACCTTATTTGTGACACCATTCCAAATTTAGCGAAATTTCGCTAAGCAACTTTAAAATTCATTGTTAACATGATCCGGCGACTACCGATTGGCGTGCTACCGATTCCACCGCAAAGGTGGTGAGTGACTCAATTGGGAAAACCAAACGCCTCACTCACTGAAAATTGGGTGAGGCGTTTTTTTTTAAAATAGTTATTCAAATGTCCCAGGAATTAAACAAGTACTCCAAAACCCTTACGCAGGAGGTAACCAACCCCGCAGCACAGGCCATGCTTTACGGAATCGGCCTGAACGAGAACGACCTTAAAAAGCCCCAGATCGGGATTGCAAGCACAGGCTACGAGGGAAACCCCTGCAATATGCACCTCAACGGCCTTTCAGTCTATGTAAAGCAGGGGATCCAGGCAAGCGGCGAGCTGGTAGGATTGATATTCAATACGATCGGGGTTTCCGACGGGATGACCAACGGGAATGACGGCATGCGTTATTCACTGCCCAGCCGCGACCTTATCGCCGACTCCATCGAATCTGTCGTTTCCGCCCAGTGGTACGACGGGCTGGTCGCGGTAGTGGGATGCGACAAGAACATGCCGGGCGCCATTATGGCCATGGCGCGGCTCGACCGTCCTGCCATCATGGTTTACGGAGGCACCATCCGTTCGGGACATTACAAGGGTCAGAGCCTCGATATCGTGTCTGCTTTTGAAGCCCTGGGCAAGAAATTCGCCGGGAATATCTCGGACGAGGACTTCAAGGGGGTGATCCAGAACTCTATTCCGGGACCCGGCGCCTGCGGCGGTATGTACACCGCCAATACCATGTCGTCCTCGATCGAAGCCATGGGATTAAGCCTTCCTTTCAGCAGCACCTACCCCGCTACCCATGAAGGGAAGCAGGAAGAATGTAAAAAAATCGGGGCTGCTATGAAAAAGCTCCTCGAGCTCGACCTGACGCCTTCCAAAATTATTACCAGAAAGTCGCTCGAAAACGCGCTTACGGTTGTAATGGCCCTGGGCGGCTCTACCAACGCGGCGCTTCATTACCTCGCCATTGCCCGGGCGGCCAATATCCCGCTTACACTCGACGACATACAGGAAATCTCCGACAGGGTCCCCTTCATAGCCGATCTGAAGCCCAGCGGCAAGTACTTCATGGAAGACATGCTTTCCATCGGCGGCGTACCCGCCGTGATGAAGTACCTGCTTAAAGAAGGACTGCTGCATGGCGACTGCATAACCGTAACCGGGAAAACTGTAGCCGAAAACGTGGAAAACGAGAAAGACCTCGATTTCGAATCTCAGAAGATCGTGTTCCCGCTGAGCAACCCGATCAAAAGCTCGGGGCATATCCAGATATTGTACGGCAACCTGGCCCCCACCGGCGCAGTTGCCAAGATCACAGGCAAGGAAGGACTCCATTTCCACGGCAACGCCAAAATATGCGAGCACGAGTCGGAGATCATCACAGCCCTCGCCAACGGGGAGATCAAACCGGGACACGTGGTGGTGATCCGGAACTCCGGTCCTAAAGGAGGCCCAGGCATGTCTGAAATGCTTAAGCCTACTTCAGCGGTAATGGGAGCCGGGCTCGGAGATAAGATCGCGCTGATCACCGACGGCCGTTTTTCGGGAGGAACCCATGGTTTCGTAGTAGGGCACATTACACCTGAAGCATTTGAAGGAGGCCCGATCGCGCTCGTAAAAGACGGTGACGAGATCACGATCGATGCGACCACGCGGGAACTGACCCTTCACGTTTCAGACGAGGAGCTGGCTGCCCGTAAAGCAGCCTGGGTCCAGCCCGAGCCCCTGTTTACGAAAGGAGTTCTCGGTAAATATATCCGGAATGTAAAATCGGCCAGCGAAGGCTGCGTTACCGATGAGCCCTAGTAGTTTGCCAAGAAAATTTTTATCGACAACCAATTCATAAGAGTAATGGACTTAAAAGAACAACAGGGAGCAGATGTCTCCTTTAATTCAGACTCTCAGGATTATACCGTTCAAACCTCGGAACAAGTGGTACTCAACGGTTCACATGCTGTGATCCGTTCCTTGCTCGCTGAGGGAGTCGAAACGATTTTTGGATACCCGGGCGGCGCTATCATGCCCGTATATGACGCTATTTACGATTACCAGGACAAGATCAGCCATATCCTCGTAAGACACGAGCAGGGAGCCGGGCACGCTGCCGAAGGCTATGCGAGGCTTTCGGGAAAAGTAGGCGTATGCCTGGTTACTTCCGGTCCCGGGGCTACCAACCTGGTAACGGCTATTGCCGACGCTATTATAGACTCCACGCCTATGGTCTGCGTGATCGGCCAGGTCGCCAAGCACCTGCTGGGTACCGATGCGTTCCAGGAAACCGATGTAATGGGCGTCACCATGCCTATTACAAAATGGAACTACCAGATCACTTCTGCCGACGAAGTGCCCGAGATCATGGCAAAGGCATTTTACATCGCCAAATCGGGCCGACCGGGACCTGTGCTGATCGATATTACCAAAAATGCCCAGAATGAAATGATGAGCAAACCGTTTGCATACAAGCCCTGCTCATCGATGATCAGCTACCGCCCGAGACTGGTTCCGAAGCAGGAGCAGCTCGAAAAGGCTGCAGCCCTGATCAATTCCGCGAAAAAGCCGTTTTTATTTGTCGGCCATGGCGTTCAGATCTCCGGCGCGGAAGAAACCCTGCTGAAATTCCTGCAAAAGACAGGCATCCCCTGTGCCTCTACGCTGCTCGGGTTGTCGTCCGTAGCCGTCGACCATCCTCTCTATATGGGCTGGCTGGGTATGCACGGCAACTACGGCACAAATGTGCTGACGAACCAGTGCGACCTGATCATCGGTGTCGGGCTGCGCTTCGATGACCGCGTAACCGGTGACGTAAGCCGCTACGCCAAACAGGCCAAAGTCGTACATATCGAAATTGACCCGGCGGAAATTGACAAAATCGTCAAAGCCGACGCCCCGGTCGTAGGCGATGCAAAAGCCGCCCTTGAAATGCTGCTGCCGCTTGTTGAGCCTGCATCGCATACCGAATGGGTAGCCGAATTTGAAAAGTATGCGGAGATGGAAGACAGGCTGATCACCCGGCCGGAACTTTCCGCAAGCAGTGAAAAGATAAAAATGGCGGAGGTGATAAGGGGCCTTTCCGACAAAACAGGCGGACAGGCTGTAGTAGTGGCCGACGTAGGCCAGCACCAGATGATGGCAGCCAGGTACTACCAGTTCAAACGCCCCAATTCGTTTATTACTTCGGGCGGCCTCGGGACGATGGGATATGCGCTGCCGGCCGCTTTCGGAGCGAAAGTGGGAGATCCGGAGCGGGATGTATACGCCTTTATCGGTGACGGATGCTTCCAGATGACCATCCAGGAGCTGGGCACTATTGCACAAAGCGGCCTTCCTGTCAAGATCATCATCCTCAACAACAACTTCCTGGGAATGGTACGCCAGTGGCAGCAATTGTTCCACGAGAAGAGATATTCTTTCGTTGAGCTTCAGAACCCCGACTTTATCACCATCGCCAAAGGCTTTGGTATCGACGGGCATACGTGCGTCAACCGGGAAGACCTGTCGGAATCGCTCGACAAGCTTGTCGCTTCGGACAAACCTTATGTACTGGAGGTATTGGTAGAAAAAGAAGAAAACGTATTCCCGATGGTCCCTTCGGGAGCCTGTGTCTCCGACATACGGCTTCAATAGTCCAGAAAATCAGTCAATTCCTTTCTAAATTACCTCATGTCTAAGCCAATTCCGTCTTCCAGCGGCACAACCTATACTATTTGTGTCTTTACTGAAAATACGATCGGTCTTCTGAACAAGATTACCATCCTGTTCAGCAGGCGCCGTATCAACATTGAAAGCCTTACTGTCTCAGAGACTGAAATGAAAGGGGTCTCCCGGTTTACCATCGTCATCCAGCATGAGATCAGGGAGGAAGTAGAAAAGCTGGTACGCCAGATCCGCAAAACCATCGAGGTGCTGACGGTCTTCGGCTACCTCAACGAAGAAGTGGTCTACAACGAGATCGCTATGTTCAAAATATCTACGTTGAGCGGGGCAAAGCCTCTTGATATAGAAGTCATCAATAAAATTTACAAAGCCTGGGTCGTTTTTTGGGGCCTCGATTATGTGGTAATAGAAAAAACCGGCTCCATCACCGAAATTTTCGACTTCTTCAATTACATCAAACCTTACGGCATACTGGAGTTTGTCCGGTCGGGCCGTGTGGCGGTCAGCAAGTCGTCGAAAAGCCTCACCGACTACCTGCCGGAGGCAGAATGGGAGTATTACCTGTAAACGATCTTCATGGCTGTCAGCAATAAGTACTTTCTTCCGGCAGTTTTTTGCGCAATCCCCGTCGTTATCTTTTTTGCAGCGGTATTTACCATGAGCGTAAACGTACCGTTCCAGGATGATTTTGACGGCTTGCTCGAGCCGGTATTACTATTGCAGACAGGGCAGCACACCTGGAGAGAATTCTGGAACGTCATCTATACGCAGGACGACGAAAGGCGGGTTGTGGTAGACAGGCTCGTTGCCTACGGCATTTTCAAGCTGACCGGGCATCTGAACCTGAAGGCTATGGTCATAGGCGGCGCCCTTAACCTGCTCGTTTTCCTCGTTGTGTTGTACCAATGGTTTAAGGATACGCGGACTTCCTGGCTCTTCTTCCTGCCGATCCCCTGGCTGCTGTTCAATGTGCAGTTCTATGAAACCGTATTCTGGGCCATGATCCCCTTTCAGCACCTGGCGGTTTTTATATGGGCCATCCTGACGATCTGGCTGCTCACCCGCGATTCACCTGCCTCTTTCGCTGCGGCGGTTATCTCGGCCGTGCTCACGATTTATGCCGACGTCTCGGGGAATTTTATACTGCCGGCCGGAGCGCTCGTGCTCGCTGCCCGCCAAAACTGGCGGTTCCTGGCTATCTGGCTGGTTATCATCGGGATTGTCGTGTGGTATTATTTCTCCGGGCTGGTCATTCCGGAGTACCGGCCGAAATTTTCCGACAATTTCTCGAACCCCCTCCTTCTCGTATCGGTGCTGACTGCTCTTTTCGGGATCTGGGCGGATCCGGGACCGACGTTTCCGATAATTTTAAGAGAGGGTATCGCCCTCGTAACGGGGATAGCTTCGCTGGCCTTTACGCTGACCGTCCTCACCAGGACCGCCGGTACTCTTCTGAGGAGCAAAAAGCCGTTGGACAGGAACGACGCCTTCCTGTGGGGAACAATATGTTTTACAGGTATCGTGCTGGCTGTACTTGCATCGGGAAGGGCCTCGGAAGGGCTGGAATCCATTTTCAAGCCCAGGTACCGGCACATGTACGTCATTTTGCTGATATTCGTATACCTTCTTGCGGTAAGGTACTTCCCCGGCTGGTTCAGGTCGGGTATCGTGAAAGCGGGGCTCCTTGCCGGCTCGGTGCTTTTCTGTCTCAATGCCTATGTTATGTACTGGGGAGGACTTGACAGGTACAGAAAAACATTTCTTGGAGATGCATACCAGTGGTATTATAACCGCTCCCTGCCTTCTTCCCCTATTTACCTGGCGCTTCGCGAGAGAGTGGATGAGATTTATGAAGGCGTTTACCGGGAAAAAATATATGTCCCTGAAAAATATCCTTTCGCCGCTCTGCCTGCTGCCCCGGTAAAGGGCGAAGCCGAAATTGACCTGGTCAGGCATGAAGGCAGTGTGGAGGTTACGGTAAAGAACACAAGGAGAACGATGGGGAAGGACGACGGCGCCTACGTCATTTTCCGCGGGACAGACGGAGAGACCCATATCCTTCCCGCATATCATACCCAGCGTCCTTTACACCGTCTGCTGATCGACCGGTCTTACTATTATCCTGAAGCCCGGATAGACCACTATCTGAACGGTTATTTCAGGGGTGCGGAGTTTGATATCGAAGTAGGAATAATAGAAGGAGAAAATCAATACCGGCTTCTAACCGGAAAACAGTTACGTTTGTAATCAATTTTGTATCCGAATAATTTTTATCACTAAACAAGTATCTGAAAAATGGCAAAGTTAAATTTTGGAGGAGTAGAAGAGGACGTAGTAACCCGTGAAGAGTACCCCCTTGAAAAAGCTCAGGAATTTCTGGCAAACGACACGATAGCAGTTATCGGCTATGGCGTTCAAGGCCCGGGCCAAAGTTTAAATCTTCGCGATAATGGTATTAACGTAATAGTAGGTCAGAGAAAAGGCGGCAAGACCTGGGATAAGGCTGTTTCCGATGGCTGGGTTCCCGGCGAAACACTGTTCGAGATAGAGCAGGCACTGGAAAAA
This sequence comes from Spirosomataceae bacterium, assembly GCA_037191015.1. Classification (GTDB taxonomy): domain Bacteria; phylum Bacteroidota; class Bacteroidia; order Cytophagales; family Spirosomataceae; genus Ravibacter. Next base: position 198,499 of record JBBCKD010000017.1, on the reverse strand, counting down.
GCTACCATCATTTGCTACCTTCTTTCCGATGCAGCCCAGATAGAGCTTTGGCCTACCGTTAAAAAATATCTTACTGCCGGCAAGTCGCTTTATTTCTCACATGGCTTCGGCATTACCTATAAAGATCAGACTGGTATCGTGCCGCCGGCCGATGTTGACGTGTTCCTGGTAGCTCCCAAAGGATCGGGTACTTCACTTCGCCGTCTTTTCGTAGAAGGGAAAGGACTCAACTCCTCCTTCGCCGTGTTCCAGGATGCAAGCGGGAAAGCGCGTGAAAAAGCTATCGCCCTGGGTATAGGGGTTGGCTCAGGCTACCTCTTCGAAACTGATTTCTACCGCGAGGTGACTTCCGACCTGACAGGTGAAAGGGGTACGCTGATGGGCGCCATCCAAGGTATCTTCGCCGCTCAGTACGAAGTACTTCGTGAGAACGGGCATACTCCTTCGGAAGCTTTCAATGAAACTGTCGAGGAGCTGACCCAATCGTTGATGCCGCTTGTAGCGGAAAACGGTATGGACTGGATGTACGCCAACTGTTCCACTACGGCTCAGCGCGGCGCGCTCGACTGGTGGAAGCCGTTCCACGACGCTACAAAGCCGGTTTTCGAGCAGCTTTACAATTCGGTAAAATCCGGGAACGAAGCAAAAATCTCCATTACCCGGAACTCGCAGCCCGACTATCGCGAAAAGCTCGAGGAGGAGCTGAAAGAGCTTCGTGAATCTGAGATCTGGCAGGCCGGGGCTACTGTAAGAAGCCTTCGCCCGGAGCGTAACTGATCGCTGTCAGCAGTCAGCCAATAGAAATCAGCAGCCGGAAATCAGCAGTCAGCCGCGGGACCGCCCTGGCCGATAACTGATTTCCGGCTGCTGATAGCCGTTTCATCAACATATAAAAATACTTACCGTGAATCCCTCTCCTGATGCTGTAAGCTTCCCGGCTCTTGAAAATATCAGGCTGGCGGCCGAAAGGTTAAAGAATGTCGTGCCCCGTACTGCTTTAACGCTGAATGCTAACCTTTCCGAAAGGTACGGGGCTTCGGTTTACCTTAAGCGCGAAGACCAGCAGATCGTACGCTCCTATAAAGTACGGGGGGCGTACAATAAAATGGTAAGCCTGCCAAAAGAAGACCTGCCAAAAGGTGTAGTCTGCGCCAGTGCAGGCAACCACGCGCAGGGAGTTGCTTTTGCCTGCCGGAAGATGGAAGTAAAGGGCACCATTTTCATGCCTGCCACTACTCCTACCCAAAAAGTACAGCAAGTCGGCATGTTCGGCAAAAACTGGGTCGACATCAGGCTGACAGGCGATACCTTTGACGATTCGTACAAAGCTTCCCTGGAGTTTTGCGAACAGACCCGTTCCATATTCGTCCATCCGTTTGACGACATAAGCGTCATTGAAGGCCAGGGGACTGTAGGGCTGGAAATCCTGGAAGACGCTGATTACCAAATCGATTACCTGATCCTGCCTGTCGGGGGCGGAGGACTTGCGGCCGGGGTATCTACCGTATTCAGGCAGTTGTCTCCGGCTACTAAAATAATCGGTGTCGAACCGGAAGGCGCCCCCGCTCTCCTGGAGTCTCTTAAAGCGGGAAAAGTGGTGCAACTCCCTGAAATCGACAAATTTGTAGACGGAGCCGCCGTAAAACGGGTCGGCAACCACACTTTTGCCATATGCCGTGAGAACCTCGATGAAGTACTGCTTGTGCCTGAAGGAAAGGTTTGCACCGCTATTCTTCAGCTTTATAATGAAGAAGCGATTGTAGCCGAACCTGCCGGAGCGCTCAGCGTAGCCGCCCTGGATCTGCTGAAGGATAAAATTGCCGGGAAAAACGTAGTCGTGGTCGTAAGCGGCGGCAACAACGACATCACGCGTACAGAGGAGATCCGCGAACGTTCTATGCTGTATGAAGGATTGAAGCACTACTTTATCATTCGTTTCCCGCAGAGAGCCGGAGCACTGCGGGAGTTTCTGAATGTACTGGGCCCCGACGATGATATCGCCCGGTTTGAATACATCAAAAAAACAAACCGGGAACAGGGCCCCGCCATGGTCGGAATCGAATTAAAGCGCAGGCAAGACTACCAGCCGCTCATCAACAGGATGAAAAATGCAGATATTGTCTTCGAATATGTGAACGATCAACCCGATCTGTTTCGTTTCCTCGTATAGGTTCCCCGGCTGCAGGCAATTGATCCGGACCTGACAGGATACCATCCTTTGTTACTTTTTTTATATATATTGCGAAAAGTGACCGGATGCAAATCAAAAAAATCCGAAGCCAGTTTTTATGTCAAGAATACACAATTTCCTCATATTCATACTGTTAATCTCAGGCTTTCAGGCTAATGCACAGTTTCAGAAGCACGCGCGCTTTGAATTCAGCACTTCTGCCGCGACAGTAGCGGCCGGTGATGAGGTCGATATCATTTTCCGCGCTGCCATCGATAAAGACTGGTACCTCTACTCTTCGGATATCGATCCGGATCTGGGCCCGACCCCGACCACAGTAACCTTTGAAGAACACCCATCCTTCCAGCTGGTAGGCAAGCTTGTACCTGTAGGCGCCCAGAAAAAATTCGATAAAATATGGGAAGCCGATATTACCTATTTTGAAAGAAGGGCCACTTTCAGGCAAACTGTTAAAATACTTCAGAAAAATCCGGTTATAAAAGGTGAAATCGGCTTCCTGACCTGCAGTAATGTTTCGGGCCTGTGTGTCCCGGGAGATGAGGAGTTTACCATAACAGGCCTCCGGGTTTCCGACGCAGCTCCTGCTTTGCCTGCACCCCGCGAAGAGAAGCCTTTGCAGCCTGCAGCCCCGGTGGAGAAAGCCGCCGTGGAGACGGCCGCTGTGGCGACAGCCGCTACCGAAAAGGTACAACCCCCGGTCAATACTGATACTGCCAGGGTTCCCGGACCGGAAACCGTAGCTCCTTCCCCGGCCGATACCGTCCCGGCCGGCAGCATCCAGCCGGAGGGCTCCGAGAGCAGTGAAAGCACCTCTCTCTGGGCCTTCGCGCTCACCGCGTTTCTAGCAGGACTTGCCGCTCTGCTTACTCCCTGCGTATTCCCGGTGATCCCGATGACGGTCACTTTCTTTACCAAACAAAATGACGGGAGAAAGAAAGCGCTCCTTTACGGGTCCTTCATCATTCTCATTTACACATTCATAGGCGTAATCGTTTCGAGGCTGAACGGGCCTGCCTTTGCGAACTTCCTGAGCACGCACTGGATCCCCAATGTATTCTTTTTCCTCGTATTTTTCCTGTTCGCGCTGTCATTCCTGGGGATGTTCGAGATCGTTCTCCCCGCCTCTCTCGTCAACAAAATGGATTCCAGGGCCGACCAGGGCGGAATGGCCGGCGTCTTTTTCATGGCTTTCACGCTGGTACTGGTATCCTTCTCCTGCACCGGCCCTATCGCCGGAAGCATTCTGGTTGCATCTGCCGGCGGGCAGGTACTGAAACCAATAGTCGGCATGATCTCGTATTCGGCTGCATTTGCCATTCCTTTCACGCTTTTTGCCCTTTTCCCCGACTGGCTGAAAAAACTGCCCAAATCGGGCGGATGGCTGAATACCGTGAAGGTCGTACTGGGATTCCTGGAGCTGGCGCTGGCGCTGAAATTCCTCAGTATCGCGGACCAGGTCTATCATTGGCGCATCCTTGACCGGGAAGTCTTCCTGGCCTTCTGGATAGTGATCTTCTCTTTCCTCGGGCTTTACCTTCTCGGCAAAATCAGGACACCCCATGATTCGCCGGTTGACAGGCTTAGCGTGCAGAGAATACTGCTTTCCATCCTGTCATTCACTTTTGTCGTATACATGATGCCAGGCATGTGGGGAGCTCCTCTGAAGGCCCTGGCAGGCTATCTGCCTCCGCAAACCACCCACGACTTCGACCTCGGCAAGGTTGCCACGCGTCCCGGCCCTGATTACCTTCAGCTCCATACCGAACCGGTCAAATATTCGGAATTATTCAAGCTCCCTCATGGGCTCACCGGCTATTTTGAGCTCCAGCAGGGCCTGGAAAATGCCCGCAAAGCCAACAAGCCGGTATTTATCGACTTTACAGGGCATGGCTGCGTGAACTGCCGCGAAATGGAGGCCAGGGTCTGGAGCCATCCCGACGTACTGAGCAGGCTGAAAAAAGATTTTATTATAGTGGCCCTTTACGTAGACGATAAAACGAGACTGCCCGAATCAGAATGGTATACCTCCTCTTTTGATCAACGCGTCAAGAAAACAATAGGCGCCCTTAACGGAGATATACAGATTACCAGGTATAACAACAATGCACAGCCCTATTATTGTATTGTCGACCACGACGGAAACCTGCTGGTACAGCCGGTCGACTATGACCTTGACCCGATCAGGTTTGTTGGCTTTCTCGATAAGGGGAAGAAGGCATTCGAAGATAAATACAAAAAATAGACAGGAAAACGGTACCTGTGGAGCGGCAGATCACCGGAAAAGTAAAAACAGGACCAGGATCAGCAAGGCTGCCAAAACAGCTATATACCACTTGTAGTAAACCACCCTGACCCCTAGCGTATCCAGCCTCGACTGCCAGGGGTCCATTTCTTTTACCTGGTCGATAGATGAGCGTATCCGCCCCCAGATCGAATTGACTTCATCCAGGGACAACGACTCATCCGGTTTCCATTCGGACGATATCCGGACCAATTCGGAAGCCTCCGCTACCGTCGTGCGCATCTGGGGAAATTTTTTCAGCCAGTTCTCCCAGAAAGAACGGATAGGCGCATCATCAGGAAATTTCACCCATCTGATAAAAAGACGTTCCATTGCCAACTCCTCTGCTGAATATTCTGAAAATGGTTTCATCGTTGCTGGTGGTGACGACTTCAATTTAACTTAAGGGCTGATCAGAGATGGTGGCAGATATTCCCCGGCATAAGGCTGAATATCCCGGAAATTTTTCCTGTAATTTTTAATAGCTAAAGGGAATTAAGAACCGGATTTACTGCTTGAATTCAATAATGATATGAACAGGTATAAGATAAAAAAGAGGTTCCCCGTACCCGAAGAACCTCTTTTTCAGTGAAAACCGTAATTTTATGCGTCGCTGTCTTCCAGCTCGCGATAGGCCAGGATCCCTCCCAGCACATTCCTTACATTCTGGAACCCCTGCCCCAAAAGAAATTGCTTTGCACGGTCGCTGCGGGCTCCCGACCGACAGTGTATAAGCACCTCCTTATCCTTAAGCTCCTCCAGCTCAGAAAGCCTTGACGGAAGCTCTCCCAGCGGGATCAGGTAGGCGCCGAGGTTATCGGCTTCGTACTCATGCTCTTCCCGTACATCGATCAGGTTTAACTCCTCCCCCGATTCAAGCCTTTCTCTAAGTTCTTCAACTGTTATATCCATTTCTTTCTTCAGAATAATTTGGTTCCCTGTTAATTTTCTTCGCCATCCTGTTCCGTCACCCAGATGTCTATTTCCTCACCAACGCGGATGCTGTGACCCGGGAGGGGATTCTGCTTCACTATGGTACCCGGGGCCTGATCTTCTTTTGCCGGTACCACGAGCCTCTGCCCTATCTTCAGCCCCGCTCCGATAATCTGGAACTCTGCTTCGTCCTCCGCCATTCCCACCACCGAAGGAGCCGGGAAAGTCGTATTTCCCAATCCGTTCCCTACTTCCAGGTCGATCCTGGATCCTTTGGGCACATCTTCACCCGAAGCTATTTCCTTACCATTGTAAAACTGCTTCAACACCGATCCATGGGCCAGGTCAGGCACATAACGCAGCGCACCCAGCAGAAGCCCGTTGCTCTTCAGGAGCAGCTCCGCACTTTTGTGAGACATATCGGTCACTTTCGGCATCTTGATAACCGGGACGGTCTGCATCACTACGGTCACATATATTTTCCGCCCTTCCTTCACCTTGGAACCCGGTTTCGGATACTGGCTGATAACCGCCAGCGGCGGCAGGCTGGTTACGAATGTACAATCGCTTACCTCGTAGTTCAGATCACGCTCGTCAAGGAACTTCCCTATCTTGCGCACATCCATCTTCTGCACGTCGGGCACTGTTACTGACTCACCGTGATTGGTCGTAAAAGGCAGATAGACAAAGAAAAAGGCTAGAAAAAAGACCAGTATCAATGCTGCGACAATACCGATATGGGTCAGTAGATCTTTGAGGGAATTGGTACTAATCTTGGCCATTTATATTCAGGTACATGCAATTTTTGAACGGTAAATTTAGCAGTAATATTTTATCAGCCAACAAACTGCTGCTTATCGCGCAGCAGCAGCTTCTGAATATACTTGCCCAGGATGTCGAATTCCAGATTTACCTTTTCTCCTATCGCCAGCAAATGAAAATTCGTATGCTCAAAAGTATAGGGGATAATCGCTACCCGGAAAGCGCCCTCTTCCGAGTCGATGACGGTAAGGCTGACCCCGTTTACACAAATTGAGCCTTTCTCCACGGTAAGATGATGTTGGTCGGTCATGTCATAGGAAAAACTGAACAGCCAGCTTCCGCCGCGGTCCTCGATCCCGGTACAGATGCCGGTCTGATCCACATGGCCCTGTACGATATGGCCGTCAAACCTGCCGCCTGCCGGCATGCACCTTTCCAGGTTCACCTTGCTGCCCGCTTGTAAAGTCCCCAGATTGGTCTTTTTCAAAGTTTCATCTACAGCAGTGACATCATAAGTGTCACCGTCAATCCCGGTGACAGTAAGACAAACGCCATTGTGGCTCACGCTCTGATCGACTTTCAGCTCGGGAGCTATTGAGGACTTCAGCCTGAAATTAATATTTGTGCCCCTGGGCTCAATCAATACCACTTCTCCGATGGTCTCGACAATTCCTGTAAACATAACCTGTGTTTTGTAACGCACAAATTTAAGAAAATCAGCCGGGCTTCCTATCCCCGGGAGGAACCGCTATATTTGTCTTCCCGATCAGTCATATACCTCTTACGCTGCTTTGCACTATGTTCAAAAATAAAGTCATGCGCTACAGCACCATCGCCATGGTTATCGCTATAGTCGCATATTTCCTGGTTGAAACCTTTTCTACTCAAAAGAACGTTCCGGGAATCGTTTACACCAGCGAGCTGAACCCGGCTACCTATGCCGGCCTGCTTGCCGAAGACCGGCGCGACAGCCAGAAATGGTTTCTTACTTCTGAAGACTCTCCGATCGAAAATCCTGATGATTTCAAAGGGCTGTCGTTTTTTGAGCCCGATCTGAAGTTCAGGGTCGTCGCCGAAGTCGAGCCTTACAAAGGCGAGGATAAAATCCTCGAAATCCAGAATACGGATGGCTCTGCCGATACCTACGAGAGATATGCCTACGTCAGTTTCGAAATTAACAATTCTCCTCAAAAACTTCTTCTTCTCAAGCACGAAGGGCTGCTTTCGCTGATGTGGAAAGACGGCACCAGTGGTAAAACAACTTACGGAGGCGGACGATACCTGGACTTTTCCCTTTCGGACATAAAAGGAAACCGGATTGTCATAGATTTTAACAAAGCCTACAACCCCTACTGCGCCTATAGCCCGAAATATGCGTGCCCCCTTCCGCCGGCTGAAAACACTTTGACCGAATCGATCACTGCCGGCGAAAAATTTACAGCAGAAAAATAGTAGTTTTGCGTTTTCCCGGCTTCAGGCGGCTTTTTCATAGGAAAAGTCCTGCAACCGCCTGATTACCGGCATTTATTTACAGGTCGCTTTTTGAGCTGATAGCCGATAGCTTAGGCTCATAGCTGTTTTATCTAATTTTAACAGGTGAAAATATCATACAACTGGCTCAAAGAGCTGATAGCATTTGAAGAATCCCCGGAGGAGCTGGGCCGCCTGCTTACAGGCACCGGGCTGGAAGTCGAAGGTATAGAGGAAAAAGAGAGTATAAAAGGTGGACTCAGGGAGGTAGTGATAGGAAAAGTGCTGACTTGTGAAAGACATCCCAACGCCGACAAGCTGTCGGTAACTACGGTCGACGTCGGCCTGGAGTCGCCTCTTAACATCGTTTGCGGAGCGCCTAATGTAGCCGCAGGGCAAACGGTGATTGTAGCTAAAGTCGGAGCCGAGCTATATCCTGCGGGCCAGGCTGAGCCTTTCAAAATAAAAAAGGCCAAAATAAGGGGCGCCGAATCGGAAGGTATGATCTGTGCGGAAGATGAGCTCGGGATCGGGCATTCGCACGACGGGATCATGGTCCTGGAAACCGATCTGCCTGCCGGCACTCCCGCTTCCCGCTATCTTCAGCTGGAGCAGGATTACACGATTGAAATCGGCCTGACGCCGAACCGGGCTGATGCCGCATCCCATTTCGGTGTGGCGCGCGATATCAAAGCCGTGCTGAACAAGCCGGTTAGCCTGCCTCCGCTGGACACTTTCAAAGTGGGGAACCATGATGTCCCGGTAACAGTAGAGATCCATAACCACGAGGCGGCTCCGCGTTACAGCGGCCTTACCATGACCGGGCTGACGGTGGCCGAATCACCGGCCTGGCTCAGGCAAAGACTGGAAACGATCGGTGTACGCCCCATCAACAATATCGTCGACATTACCAATTACGTCTGTCACGAGCTCGGGCAGCCGCTTCATGCTTTTGACTACGATAAAATCGCCGGTGCAAAAGTCGTTGTCCGCACCTTTCCCGACGGCACTGAGTTTACCACCCTCGACGGGGTCACAAGGAAGCTCCGTCATAATGACCTGGTCATTGCAGATGCCGGGAAGCCCATGTGCATAGCAGGCGTATTCGGAGGCGAGGAATCGGGCGTAACCGCTGCTACGACCACCATTTTTCTCGAATCCGCCTATTTTTCGGCGGAGTGGGTGCGGCGAACCTCCCAGCATCATTCGCTCAAAACCGATTCTTCTTTCCGTTTCGAGCGTGGCACCGATCCGAACATGCCCGTCAACGCACTGAAGCGTGCCGCTACTCTCATACAGGAAATTGCCGGCGGAACGGTTTCTTCGGAAGTTATTGATATCTATCCGAAACCGGTTGAAAATTTCAGGGTCGCGGTCAAATACAAAAATGTAGACCGGCTGATCGGCAAAAAGCTCGACCGGTATAAAATCCAGAAAATCCTTTTCAACCTGGATATCCGGTTTGAAAAGGAAGATGAAGAGGGCTTCCTCGCCGTCGTGCCGCCCTACCGGGTCGACGTGCAAAGAGAAGCCGACATCATCGAAGAGATCCTGCGGATCTACGGGTTTGATAACGTAGAGCTCTCGGAAGAGCTGAAAAGTGATTTTCTCTCCCCGTTCCCCACCAAAGATCCTGACGAACTTGCGCTCAGGGTCGGCGGTATGCTGGCTGCCAACGGCTTCTACGAAATCATTAACAATTCGCTCGTAAAGCCTTCCCTGCAAAGCGCGCTCGCAGACGAACTTCCGGGGGAGGATATAAAAATCCTGAACTACTTCAGCGAAGACCTCTCCGTTTTACGCCGCACGATGTTGTTTTCGGCCCTCGAAACAGTGGCACACAATGTCAACAGGCGACAGAAGAACCTGAAGCTGTTTGAATTTGGGAAAGTTTACTCGCTGGAGAATGGTGAATACCGTGAGAGGAACGTCCTCTCGCTAACCATGACAGGCCAGAATATACATGAAAGTTGGTTCGCTCCCGCCAGGCCGCTGGTATTCCACGACCTGTCGCTTGCGGTAAGCAATGTGCTGGCTTGCCTGCGTACGGGTCAGGTAAGCTCTGAAAAGTATAGCGGCCGGCTATTCTCGCAGGGGGTGGTATGGAGCGCCGGCACGAGGCAGCTCGGCCGCCTGGGCCTGGTTTCTCCCGATCTGGCGAAACTTACCGGTGTGAAGGCCGACGTTTACTTTGCCGAACTTGACTGGGATTTCCTGGTGAAAAAATACAGCGGGTCTGTCGATTATAAGGAAGTTTCCCGGTTCCCGGATGTAAGAAGAGACCTTTCACTGGTGATTGACAAGAACATATCCTTCGATTCGCTCGAGCGCCTTGCACGCAAAGTGGAGAAAAAGCTCATCAAGGAAATCAATGTCTTCGATGTATACGAAGGATCGAACCTGGACGGTAGAAAAGCTTATGCGCTAAGCTTTATCCTGCAGGACGAAACGCATACGCTGACCGACCAGGAAATAGACCGCGTTATGCAAAAACTTATGAATGCTTACGAATCGGAATACAATGCAGTAATCAGGAAATAAGTAATGGCCCAAAACATTTCCCAGACAGATCTGAGAGCCATTCTGGTGGCATTTGATGCGAAGCTCCAGATACTGCTGAATGAGCAGACCAGACTGAAGTGGGAAATGAAAGACCTTAAGGAGAAAAATCAGGCATTAAAAGAAGAGAATACCCGTTTCAAAGCAGAGTACCAGGAAATAAAGAAAAAACACAGGCAATTGGAAAGGGATTTTAATAGATCGAGATTTTTTGCTAAAATTGTAACCAATAAACTGACGCCAACAGGTGGTATTTCAGAATTGAAGGAAGTCATTGATCATTATATACAGGATATTGATGCTGTCATTCTCAAATTAAAACAAACCTTATAATCGAGAAAGAGCGTGGAAGAGCATGTAACGGTTTTTTTTAAAGTTATGGACAGGGGGTTCAATTTACACGTCCCTGCTGACCAGGAGCAGTACTACATCCGCGCGAAAGAATCCTTCAAGCGTTTTGTTGAAAAATACAAGGCTAAAGGGCACGACGAGATGGAAGCCATAGCTCTTACTTCCATCGACAGCATTGTGAGTTTACAGCGTAATTACGATCAATTGGAAAAGCAAAAGCAGCAGCTTGCTAATATGATAGCACTATGGGACACAAAAGTAGAGAAATCCTTAAAAAACTAGCATTGTAGCAATTTGACGTAGCTGTTCCGATCTTCTTTGAATACCTACCTGTCGAAATCGGTGTTTAATTTAAAACACATTTCACTTATCAGGTAAAAATATGTCAGAGTACGTATTGTTAGTGTTTGCCGTTCCCGTCGCGTTGGTCGCCGGGCTGTTTATCGGCAAAATAGTTTTTAAGCGCTCGTTCCAGCACAAAGAGGCTGAAGCGGAAAAGCGCGCCGAGGAGATCATCAAAAATGCCGAGATAGTTGCAGAAAATACCAAAAAAGACAGGATTCTTGAAGCGAAGGAAAAATTCCTGAAACTCAGAGCCGAATTCGAGGAAGAAAGCAACCGTAAACGCAACCTGCTTAGCTCCAACGAGCAGAAGCTCCGCCAGAAAGAGCAAACCCTCTCCCAGTCTCTCGAGCAAAACAAGCGCCGGGAAGCCGAGCTCGAAAATCTGAAAAACAATCTTTCCCAACAGCTTGAAGTTGCTACCCTAAAGCGTGAGGAAGCGGAAAAGAGCCTGAAGCTGCAGGTATCCCAGCTCGAAAAAATAGCCAGCCTTACCGCCGACCAGGCCCGTGAACAACTGATGGACGCGCTCAAGGCGGAAGCTGATTCAAGGGCTGCTTCTTATGTAAAAGCCGTAATGGAAGAGTCCAGGCTGACTGCCACGAAAGAAGCAAAAAAAATCGTTATTGAAACCATCCAGAGGACGGCGGCAGAAAACGCAATTGAAAACTGCGTCTCTGTTTTCAACATCGAGAACGACGACATAAAAGGTAAGATTATCGGGCGTGAAGGGCGCAATATCCGTACGCTGGAAGCAGCCACCGGTGTCGAGATCATAGTGGACGATACCCCCGAGGCTATCGTTATCTCCGGCTTCGATCCAGTCCGCAGGGAAATCGCACGCCTGTCCATGCACAGGCTCGTACAGGATGGCCGGATTCACCCCGCCCGCATCGAGGAGATAGTCGCCAAAACAAAGAAAAATATCGAGGACGAAATTGTGGAGATAGGGGAAAGAACGGTCATAGACCTGGGTATCCACGGGCTTCATCCCGAGCTCGTAAAAATGATAGGCAGGATGAGGTTCAGATCTTCTTACGGCCAGAACCTGCTGCAGCATTCCAGGGAAGTCGCGAAGCTGTGCGCTACTATGGCGGCAGAGCTGGGGCTTAATGCCAAGCTTGCAAAAAGGGCCGGCCTCCTGCACGATATCGGAAAAGTATGGCACGAAGAATCGGAAATGCCGCACGCTATCCTCGGGATGGAGCTGGCCAAAAAGTATAAAGAGCATCCTGAAGTCTGCAACGCCATAGGAGCTCACCACGACGAAATCGAAAAAACCAGTATGATTTCGCCGATCATACAGGTCTGTGACGCGATATCAGGCTCCAGGCCGGGCGCACGCAGAGAGATGATGGAATCGTATATCCGCCGTCTGAAGGACATGGAGAATCTGGCGCTTTCGTTTGAAGGCGTAGAAAAATGCTATGCAATACAGGCGGGCCGCGAACTTCGCGTAATCGTAAACTCGGAAAATATCACTGACGAAAAGGCCAGCCTGCTGTCATTCGACATTTCTCAGAAAATAGAAAAGGAAATGCAGTACCCCGGGCAGATAAAAATCACGGTAATTCGCGAAATGCGGTCTGTGGCATACGCCCGATAAAAGTTCATGCCGTAAGTAAATGGCCTACTCAGATCTCACTTCCGAAGAAAAGCTCGGTATAAAGACGCTTGGAGAATTGATCGCTTCCGGCTACCGGCCAGTTACCGTAAAGGAAGAACTGCGCGGTAACCTTATCCGGAAAATCCGGCGTGGAGAGCCTGTTTTTTCTGGCATCTGGGGATACGAAAACACCGTAATCCCCGATGTCGAAAGAGCTATCCTGTCCATGCATAATATCAATTTCCTCGGGTTGCGCGGGCAGGCTAAAACCCGTATGGCCCGCTCTATGACAGGACTTCTCGACGAGTATATCCCGGTACTTGAAGGCAGCGACCTTAACGAGGACCCTCTCAGGCCGCTTACCAAAAATTCGGCCGCGCTCCTATCGGAAAAAGGGGACAATACGCCCGTCAGCTGGCTGCATCGTGAAGAACGGTATACTGAAAAGCTGGCTACTCCCGACGTTTCGGTAGCCGATCTCATAGGCGACGTCGACCCCATCAGAGCAGCTACGCTCAAGCTACCTTATTCGGATGAAAGGGTCATCCATTTCGGGCTCATTCCCCGTGCAAACAGGGGGATTTTTGTCATCAATGAATTGCCCGATCTCCAGGCCAGGATACAGGTCGCTTTGTTTAATATACTCCAGGAAGGCGATATACAGATCAGGGGCTTTAAATTCCGGCTCCCGCTAGATATCCAGTTTGTGTTTACGGCAAACCCGGAAGATTACACCAACAGGGGAAGCATCGTTACCCCCCTCAAAGACCGTATCGACAGCCAGATAGTCACGCACTACCCTTTGACTATAGAAATGGGCAAAAAGATTACCGCCCAGGAAGCCCGGGTTAAAGAAGGTCAACAGACCGTAGTCAATGACCTGATTAAAAACCTGATCGAACAAATTGCGTTTGAAGCCCGGAACAGCGAATACGTCGACAAAAAAAGCGGGGTATCAGCACGTATGACCATATCGGCATACGAAAATCTTCTCAGCGCGGCCGAGCGCCGCAGCCTGCAGAACGCCGAGACGGAGAGCTATGCCCGTATTTCCGACTTATATCATACCGTACCTTCCATCTGCGGCAAGGTAGAGCTTGTCTATGAAGGCGAGGTCGAAGGACCCGTGATTGTAGCGCAAAACCTCATCGGAAGGGCTATCAGGTCAGTATTCAAGTCATATTTCTCTGACCTGGAAAAGTCAAAAAAAGATCTTGATCCCCAAGCTGGCAAAATAATCGAATGGTTCGGGTCAGGTCACCAGATTGCGATCCCCGATAACCTCACTAATCCTGAGTACCGCGCCCGCCTCAAAACTATCGACGGCCTGGACGAATACGTAGAGGCTTACCTGCCGGATGCTACACCGGAAGAGCAGCTGTTATTCATGGAATTTGCCTTGCATGGCTTCGCGGAATTTTCCAAAATAGGCAGGCGTATACTCGACGATGGGTCCGATTTCAGAGATCTGCTGGACACTATGCTGCCCAATGCCGACGATTTTGATGACGACGATGACGATTATTTTGAAAATGATCGGGACAAGTTCTGACAACACAATTGCCTCGCCCGGATTTCAGCATCAGCACACCAGACCCGGCCCGACCATTGGACAAACACATGAACTTTCGTGAGATACAAATAGAGCTTTCTAAAAATAAAATCGCCTACTATCTCCGTGATCTGCTGAGAACAGCAGTCCCAAAACAAATATGGGAGTCGAGGCTGGAGAACAAGCTAAAAGCCATAGACCGGTTTTCGGAAAAAGAAGTGTTTGACCGGGTTAATTATTACAACAAGCTTCACGAAATTACATCTCCTGATGACCTGCCTACCAGGCTGGCAGATGTCCGTAAAATTAAAGCGCCCAGCGCCTACCTGGTCGACACATTCGAGTATAGCAGGTATTTTCCCGGGCATTTAAAAGCGGCCTTCTGCTTCGGCGATATAATTCACGTTTCTCCCCGGCCCACTATTCAGAAGTCAAGGCCCGTTTCATCCGACAACGCCAATGCCATCTTGCTGAATCTCGACAAAAAGCGGCATTTCCTGTTTATAAAAGACCCGGTAAGCTACGAAAATAAGCTGGACAGGCTGATTGGCCGTGGCGTCTTTACCCAACCTCACAGGATAGATTTCATGGAGAAGCACTTTGGGAATCCTTCCTTCGACCTCGGCCAGGTAAATAAAAGCGGGGGAAATCCATTATGGATCAAGCCCAAAATTTCAATTTATAAACACCTCCGGTATAAATTCATCCTGAGCCTGGAGGGAAATGATGTAGCGACCAATCTCAAGTGGATCATGTCTTCCAACTCTATAGCCGTAATGCCGAAGCCCAAATACGAGACCTGGTTTATGGAAGGAATGCTAAAGCCCAATGAGCATTATATACAGATAAGAGATGACTACTCCGACCTGCCCGAAGTGCTGGATTACTATATTAAAAATCCGCAGGAAGCAAAGAGGATAATCCGGAACGCCCGGGAGCACGTAGCCAGATTCCAGGACCCGGAAAAAGAAGATCTGATCTCTCTCCTGGTCCTGGAAAAATATTTTCGCTACACTTCCCAAATCGAAGCATAAGATCCCTTCATTCCCGCCCCGTTTCCCATAGAAAGGTAGCTCTTACGGAGCAATCCTCCCCTGTCAATCGGGGTTTCCTTCATCCGAGACATTCGGCTCGCTTGTATCCACCAAGGCGTCAGCATCCTGGTTGACCTTACCCCTGATCAATGCCTCCAGCTTATCTGCCAGCTCAGGGTTATCCTTCAGAAGATCCTTAACGGAATCACGTCCCTGCCCGAGGCGATTGCCTTCATAGCTGAACCATGAGCCTGACTTCTTCACGATATCCAGCTCCACTGCCAGGTCGAGGATCTCTCCAACCTTCGAAATCCCTTCTCCGTACATAATATCGAATTCTATCACCTTGAAAGGAGGAGCAAGCTTATTCTTGACTACTTTTACCCGCGTCCTGTTCCCCAGGATATTGTCGCTGCTCTCTTTGATCTGCCCTACCCTCCTGATATCGAGCCTCACCGACGCATAATATTTAAGCGCATTACCTCCTGTGGTAGTTTCGGGATTCCCAAACATGACCCCGATCTTCTCACGAAGCTGGTTGATAAAAATACAGCAGCATCCTGTTTTATTGATAACCCCGGTCAGCTTTCTCAGGGCCTGCGACATCAGCCTGGCCTGCAAGCCTACTTTACTGTCGCCCATCTCGCCTTCCAGCTCAGCCCGGGGTACCAGAGCCGCCACGGAGTCAATCACGATGATATCTATCGCCCCGCTGCTGATCAGGTGCTCGGCTATTTCAAGCGCCTGCTCCCCGCTATCGGGCTGCGAGATCAGGAGATTCTGGGTATCAATACCCAGCTTCTCCGCATAGGTCCTGTCAAATGCATGCTCGGCATCAACAATGGCTGCCAGCCCCCCGTTCTTCTGCGCCTCGGCAATACAATGCATCGCCAGGGTTGTCTTACCCGAAGACTCCGGGCCATATACCTCGACTACCCTACCGCGCGGTACCCCGCCTATACCTAATGCCAGGTCCAGCCCGAGCGATCCGGTAGAAATCACAGGTACATCCAGCACTTTGCTGTCGCTCAGCCTCATGACAGAGCCCTTACCAAATGTTTTGTCTAATTTCTCAAGTGTGATCTGGAGCGCTTTCAGCTTATTTTCCTTATCAGATGGTTGTGCCATTATCGAAAACTTAAATTTTGGGTTTCTGAAGTAAATATACCTTTTTGTTTTGATATAATAATATAGTTGTATTATATTTTTAAAAAAAATGGCAGCACCCTTAAACCCGGCAATTAAAAAGCCGGTCCGCATATCAGGGCAGACCGGCTTCGCTATCATTGCATAGGCTTAATACTCCCAGAGGCCGTGCTCTTTTTCCATCAGCTCCTGCTCAAACTGGAGCGACTTGATCAATCCCTCTTTTTCTCCCCTGTAAATATCCAGGAAAGACTTATCCTCCGCATTGGCATACTTGGTGATCCGTCCCCAGAAAAGCCGGTTATCGAACGCATCGGCAAGGTTCTTATGCTGGGCGGTATTATGATCGTTGAACCAGATATAACGCTTGGGATCGCTGCGGAAAAGACGCTCCACATCCTTGTATTTAAAAGAAGCAATCGGTTTTTCCAGGCCAAGCTCAGTCTGATCTGCCGGCAGCACGATGGTGATGGTCTGGATATCGAAATAAAGCCGTGAACGCTTTTTATCAAAAACCCAATCCTCTTTAATCTCCAGCAGGCTCAGCTGGTTGGGAAAAAATTCTTCCTCAACATTTCCTGCCAGGGCCTCCTGATTCCAATCATCCTGGGCTTTGGTTGTATCACCTGAAGCTGCCGGAGCTGCTTCATTATTGGCTGCCACCGTTTTCTTCTTGGGGGTTCCCCAGCCATCGTCTCCTTCCTCTTCTTTTTTCTGTGTCGTAGCAGGAGCGCCCCAGCCATCGTCTTGAGACTGGGTAGCAGTATTAGCCTGCGGCTTATTACCATCCCAGCCGTCGTTGCCGCCCTGCTGACCAAAACCAGCTGCAAGCTCTTCAGCAGACAGACCTCCTCCCTGGTTCGGGACCAGCAGGTTTTTGCGAAGCGCCTCTGCATTCAATAGTGTCTTGCATGAGTCATTTACATATGCATCAAGTAACCCGGCCTTTGCTGCATCGAGCAGATAGCGTGTAATCTCGTTATTAAGAGAGAACATAGGGAGATTTTGCTTCTCCTTCAAATCCACTCTCCTCCACAGAGTCCTCTTCATCAGGATATCACTGTCGGGTATAGGCCTTGACGAGAAGGAATTCCCCACAGAATCTGCTTTCTCCTGCGCCTGTACATTAAACGATGAAGCTGCCAGAACAGCCGCAATTCCTGCTATGTACTTTTTCATTGCTCCTTATCTTATTAATTTCTTTCCTCTGAATTGCTTTTCTCGTTAATAACGAAACAATTAAAAAATCATTTTAAAGGAAGGTTTAAAGATGGGTTACCCATCTCCACATTTGAAATATCACCTTTAAAATTACGCCTCTGCACTCCTTTGATTTCAATTGCGTAGCGGTCACCAGGTTGTGCCTGTGCCGCAAGGGTATTAATGGATCCGCCTCCGTTCTGCAGTACAAGCGGACCGGCGATACGACGTGTACCTCTTGCCAGGGATACTTCTATCTGCGATACCCTGAAGTTTGCATCATCCGGCGAATAATTTTTGAAACCTTCGTCGGGGACAGCCACTACCTGGATAGATCTCACAGCCGAAGCAGATTCTCCCTGCACAGTATTAGCCGGCCTTCCGCCGATCCTCAATTCGAGCGCAGGTTTAGGTACCCTGTTGACCTTAAACTGCTCCCTGCCAAGTACATTGCCCTGGTTACTTACGTTCAGAGAAACCTGTGCCTTGGTCGGCACAACGGTAATCCGTCCCTTCCCGTTGTTGATAATTTCAGCGCCGTCTGCTGTAAAGGTGGGAGCCCATAAGGGCCCTAACGCCGGGCTCTGGATATTCAACTTATTGGCGCAACCAAAATAAAGTGGAGGCATGGACCCGGCTTCAATCTGGTAGGTAGGTTTAGCGACGAAATATTCCTCTTCCAAACGATAAGTAGTATCTCTGCCGGACGGAGTCGGGATTGTGATAGTCCCCTGCAGAGTCCTTCGCGACAGGCCTTCAGCGTTATACTCACCTCCTCCCTGGGCAACAAACTCAATTTCACCCACCCCGTTTGCTACCTGCAGCGGCGAGCCGTTCAGGCTCATCCGCGGTGAAAGGCCGGAAGCCGACGCAGCTATGAACATTTGTCCTTTAAACTTCGTACCGGCAACTACTACTTTCGACTCGGCGCTCAACATAGCAAGTATACGGTCAAATTTAATATCAGCAGCACCCACCTTGCTGGCCAGGTGATTAAGCACCTCGCTCTCTACACGCCTGATATCCGCCTGCTTCTGGCTCAATACGGCCAGGGCTGCAGCAACCGGAGTTTCTCCGAAATTGAGATTGGCAAAATCCTTATTACGCTGATCCTTGCTGTCTCTCGCAATCGGATCCTCGCTGCCATCTAAAGCCAAAGGCGCAAATTTATGATCGGAATACTTTTCGATCGAAGCTATAAAGCCATTCAGCTTATCTTTCAGCTCATAAGCCTTGCCGTTCTTGCCTCCCCCTATCATCAGCTCTCCTACCTTGGTCTCTTCCTGGGGATTTTTAATGCCTCCTTCCTCGTTATAGCCTCCGCCTGCAAACTCTATAATTTCTTTCTTCAGACCATCCAGTTCAGACACAATTCCCCCGGTAAGCTGCCTTACTTCATCTGCCTGTTTGAGAATCGCTACATCCGCATCCCGGTTCCCCGACTTTTCTACAGCTGCCTTTATTTTTTGCTGGGTTTCAGAGTTAAGCTGGTTGACAGCCGAAGTCGAAACCTCCAGTGAACTATTGAGGAGAATAAACTTTTCTATAATGGCTGAACTAACCTGCAATGCCAGCATCGCGGTCAGCACCAGGTACATCATCCCAATCATCTTCTGACGTGGGGTCTCTTTTCCACCTGCCATACGGTTCAGTGATTATTTTCAGTGAGGAAATTTTGATTTAACTGTTTACTTGTCTTACATCCACCCTATCAACCATTACTACCGCGCATTGCAGTAAGCATGTTGCCGTATACCGTATTAAGAGAAGCAATATTTGAAGTAAGCTTGTTCAGCTCGTTCTTGAAGATCTGCGACTCCTTCGAAGCATCGGCAGTGTTCTCCATCGCTGTCTTCAGGTTTGAATAGAAAGAGTTCAACGCCTTCAGGTGAGCCTGGGTATCCTGCAACTGAAGCTCGTAAACAGTATTGAGCGCATCCAGGTTTTTAGTTACAGCCTTAAAACGTTCCCTGTACTCCTGCGCATCCTTAGATGCATCAGTAAGAGATGAAAGCGCATTGATAGCCCCGCCGTAAGACTCGTTCAGACTACCCAGTGTGACAGACGCAGATTTGACGTTATCAGCATACTGCTTTGTAGCTACCGTAGCGTCAGTAAGTGTATTCAGGTTACCCACCGTCTCGGTAAGGTTTTTAAATCCTTTCCCCAGGTTGTCAAAAATTTCCGGTGTTACCTTGGCATTGGCCAGTGCATTATCCAACCCGGCAGTGAGGCCTGCTCCTGCATTGGTCCGGCTGACCTTCGGACCGGAATAGTCGTCGGCAAGCTCAGGATATACACGTTCCCAATCCGGATCTTTTGCTTTCTTCTGTACTGCTTCGGCCAGAGCATAAAAGAGGAATATCACCGCCTCTGTACCCAATCCTATCGTAAGCATTGTACCTCCCCCTTCCCAGTGCTGAATTTTAAAAAGTGCTCCTACAATTACAACAGCAGCACCCACACTGTAGGCAACAGGCAATACTCTATCAAAAAAGAAACTTGAGCCGCTACTTTGAGCCATAAAATAAAATGTTAAACAGTGAAAAAATGGGGGTTATTCTCTATTAAATATAAATTCTCAGGAAGCAGCCTTACAGCTGCTTCCTGAGTAAACAATTCTAAAAAATTATCTGCGACTTGCACCCTTATGTCCCTCTATATTAAGCATTACGTTACGAAACCCTATATAGGCCCTTCGCTCAGTCTCGTATTCGTAACTCCGGGTGCCGCTTTGTAGAAAATATGCAATGTCTTTCCAGGAGCCTCCTTTTACCACCTTCCTGGGCTCGTTAGGATCTTCGTGTTTCGGCGCCATATCCCAGGTAACTGAAAAAGCATTGTCCGCATAAGCATCCAACGTCCATTCTGCCACGTTACCCGCCATATTATAGAGCCCGTAATCATTAGGATTGTAAGCATTTGCCGGGGCGGTATAAGGATAACCGTCGGCGTCATAATTTCCCCGCTGGGGTTTAAAATTGGCCAGATAGCACCCTTTGGCATTCACGGCATAGGGATTCCCCCAGGGATACTTGGCGCCAGCACGACCGCCCCTGGCTGCCCATTCCCACTCCGCCTCTGTCGGGAGCTTGAATTCAGGCGAGTTCATAAGCCCTTCCTTGCTCCGGTAGTCATTATAAATATTGGAACGCCACTTGCTGAAATAGTTGGCGGCGATCCAGCTGACGCCTACCACGGGATAGGTATCGAAAGCCGGGTGCATAAAATAATATTCTACCATCGGGTCGCCGTTGGTATAGGTAAAATCGCGTTTCCAAACGGTTGTATCGGGATAGTACTCCTTCATGATCACATCTTCGCCCAATACCGAAATAGAGTCGGTAAGCAACGCATCGACAAACTGGCGATATTCATGGTTGGTGATCTCGGTATCATCCATGAAGAATGCCATGATGGTCACCCTTTTATTGAAATTGGACATGGTAGCGGCAATATCCTCATCCGTCTGCCCCATCACGAAAGAGCCGGAAGGAATAGGTACCATACCGGCAGGGGTTGTCTGCTTATATCCCTTACGAAAAGTTGCAGTCACCTCACCATTGGCTACGCCGGTATCATCGCTCTTTCCGCCACCGAATTTGTTTTTGATAAAACCGCAGCTTTGGATCATCATTACCCCCACTAGAACCCAACCAACCTGTACTCCCCTCCGAATAAACACGTTTAGCTTCATTTTATAAATCGCTATTGTATATAAACAGTACTATAAACGAGTTGTCTTATTTATTTAGTATGCGCTCTTTACCGGTTACCAAAACTTTTTAAACGCTCCCGACAGGTGCCGATTCCCGGTCAAAAACTGCGAATCCGCGTAAGCCTGCACTGCCTGATAACAGGACAAACCGCGCAAAGATAAAAGAACACTCAGGAATATTCCATTTCTTTTTACCTCAAATTCTAAAAAAACCGCTTTCCCTAAAATCTGAAGCGGGGAGTGCGGATGATACTTTTCTGTCCTGCCTTCTGCCTGCCAAACGCATAGGACAACATAACTTCAAACGAAGCCGGCGCTTTCGCCTTATTGCCCTTTGCCACTATATCGTAAGCTCCCGACAACCTGAGAGACTGGTCGGCCAGCAGATACGCCCCGGCATGAACAATCGCGATTACATCCTGCTGACGGTACGTTACCCCTCCGAAAAATCTCTGGTCGTAGGTAACCAACGCACCTCCTTCGGCAGATATTGTGCCCGCCTGAATGATCTTTGCCAATACAAGAGGCTGTACTTCGAGCATATAACCCAGGGAAAGGTAGGCGCCGGCGTTAAAATAATAAATGTTCGCCAGGGGATTGAGCACTTCTTCAGTACCCAGCCTGAATTCGGGCTTGCCCAGGTGCGTTACCGCCGCTCCTGCATAATACTGCTCGCTCTCATAATGGATCCCCACAGAAAAATCCGGCTTCATTTCCGAAACCGTTCCCGTCAGGAATGCGGGATCGTCGATATCCGGGAATTCCGGCCTGAGCCTGTCATAATCCATCGATTGACGAACCAAACCCCCTCTTGCACCTATTGACAGGACTCCTTTGGGAAGGGACAACTTGTACGCCGCCGAAATCTGAAGATCCTGCTGGCCTAAAGCTCCCTGCCTGTCATTAAGCGCATAAATCCCCACCCCGAAATTACCGAGAGGCAGGCTTGCGGATATCAGCTGGGAGTTGGGGCTTCCGCCTTCGTCGATGTGGGTAGGTTTATAACCTGCATATTGGGACCGGTAAACCACGCCGACCGTGGTCTGGTCTCCCTTTCCGGCGGTCGCCGGGTTAAAAAAGATCTGGTTGAACGAGAACTGGCTGAACTGGGCTTCTTTCTGCGCGCTTGCTTCGACCGCTGCCAGCAATACAAGAGCTGTCAATCCAAGTTTCTGAAGGCTTTGAAAAAAGCAATAAAATACTTTCATACACCAAGTCAGCCGGTTAGGTCTCGTGGAAGGATTTTCTATGTTAACGCAAACATCCTTTATTCTCGTCTGTACCGATACGCAAAATCATTTAATTTTGTTGGCTTCCTGTATATAAAGTTCCAAAGCTCCTGTCATGGAAGGCGCATTGGGCAGGGGGGCCTGGATATCCAGGATGAGGCCTGCATCCAAAACTGCCTTCGCAGTAGTAGGGCCGAATGCAGCGATCCTGGTGTTATTCTGCTTGAAATCAGGGAAATTATCAAATAAAGATTTTATCCCGGAAGGACTGAAAAATGCAATAATATCGTAATAGACATTTTCCAGGTCGGAAAGATCGGTAGATACCGTCTGGTACATTGTCGCTTCGGTAAAATGCAGATCTTCGGTATCGGCGAACTCCGGGATATCGCTTCTCCTCACGTCAGAGCAGGGATAAAGGAATTTTTCGCCTTTATGCTTCCTGATCAGCTCGATAAGCTCGGAAGCGGTCTTGGTGCCGTTAAAAATCTTGCGTTTCCTGATGACGATATACTTTTGCAGGTAGTTGGCCGTCAGCTCGGAAATACAGAAATACTTCATACTGGCCGGCATTTCTATTTTTGCCTCCGCACAGATCCTGAAGAAATGATCTATCGCGTGCCTGCTGGTAAAAATAATAGCAGTGTGGTCGAGTATATTGATTCTCTGTTTCCTGAACTCCTTGTAAGAAACTCCCTCTACCTGTATAAAGGCGCGAAAATCCAGCTTGATATTGTATTTTTGTGCAAGTTCAAAATAAGGCGAATTCTCGTCTGCGGGCCTTGACTGACTAACCAGAATGCTTGAAACTTTCGCCAGCCTGTCTGGTGTAATGTTTAAGGTTTCACTCATTTAACTCAACTTTTGCCGGTCCGGGTAAGTACCTGAAAACTACATGATGAATTTGATACCAATGATCAATGGGATTAATTCCACGACGCAAAGGTACGAAATTAAATACAGATTTATAATACGCCCAGGCGGATTGAGGAGAATGTAGAACAATATATACCTTACGCAGCTATAAATGATAACGCACCATGCCAGCGGTTCCCCTATCTCTTCCAGTGCCCTGGGCTGCCGGAAAATCAATAAGAGGAGACTCACGGCCAACGCCCCGTAAAAAAGAAGCGAGGACTGAACCGCTTTTATAAAATGTACATGCGCCACCTCGCTCATATTGAGAATTCCGAGCGTTACAGTGATCATAAAATACTTGAAACAGAATAACCCGAAGCACAGCAGGGTTATTTTCAGGAAGGCCGCCACCAGAACCCAGACTGATTCCCGGTCTGAAACGCTCAGTACCGCCGGCAGAACCGGGACTACGTATATCTCAATTGCCATAAGCAGGAAAGCCGTTACCAGCGCAAGTAAAATAACCGCCGCGACAATAACGGGAGAATAGGCCCTGTAATGATTGTAAAGCTCCGAGCGGAAATCACGGCTCAGAAAGACGACAGGGCTCACTAGTTTATAGGCAATGGACGGGTGGCTCAAAAAAATTCCCGCACCCGTTACAAGGATCAGAAGCCATGCTATAACCGAAAAATCCCTGAAAGCATTATCCGACCTGGGTTTGAGGCTGATGACGGAGGGGGTGATCGTCTGTATGCTGTCGGCGGCAATATGGGTTTTCGGAAAAACCATCAAAGAAGTCAGGCCTTCCGTACCCCGCAGGCCAAAGACGGTGAGCATTACTTCGCCCGCTCCGTAGATCCGGTAAAGGCTGTCGCACGAAACCGAACTCCACTGTCCGGGGACCAGGCTCCTCTGAAGCGCGCCGTTGACAAATAAAAAGGCGCTTCTGGTGGTTTTGAGTAAAAAGCTGAAATGACGGTCCCGGACAAGATTGATCAGTATGCTTACCGACGGCTCCGATTCGTGCATTACCTTGACATACGGGACGTAGTTCTTATATTCGGAACTGTATACGAGCCACTCCTCCTGGCAATCCCTGACCAGGTGATAGCCGTCCGGCTGGATCTGCCCGGCAGCCCTTACCGGCAGCCATAAGGCCGGCAGTAATACCCAGAAAGTCAGATTTTTCAGCAAAGCCCGGATGGCGAGCATAGTAGCGGTAAAAACAATCGCCCTGGCATCCGGCACTTTGTACCCAAACAACCAAGGCGAAAATTTATGGATAAGAACAGCAAAAAACTATCTCGCTTCCCGAAGCGCTGCCAGCATCGTCTCACCGATCACAGCCGGTGATTCGGCCACGTAAATACCGTTTTCCTTAAGGATCCTGATTTTTGCTTCAGCAGTATCGTCAGCACCTCCTATTATAGCGCCGGCATGTCCCATTCTGCGTCCCTTCGGTGCGGTCGCTCCGGCTATAAAGCCCACTACAGGCTTCGTCGTACCCGACTCTTTAATATAATGTGCCGCCTCGGCTTCCATGCCGCCACCTATCTCGCCTATCATCACGATCGCTTCCGTTTCCGGATCTTCTACCAGCAGTTGGACAGCCTCTTTGGTAGTCGTACCGATTATAGGGTCTCCGCCTATGCCGATCGCGGTTGTCTGCCCGAGCCCGGCCCTGGTCAGTTGGTCGACCGCCTCGTAGGTAAGTGTTCCCGACTTGGAAACCAGCCCTATCGTTCCTTTCTTAAAAATAAAACCCGGCATAATTCCCACCTTGCATTCTTCGGCGGTAATGATCCCCGGGCAGTTCGGGCCGATAAGCCTCGTATCTTTCCCTTTCAGATATTGTTTTGCCACCGTCATATCTTTGACGGGGATACCTTCCGTGATACAAACAATCACCTTGATCCCGGCATCAGCTGCCTCCATGATGGCATCTGAAGCAAAAGCCGGGGGAACAAATATAATGGATACATCAGCCCCGGTACTTTTCACGGCCTGATCAACTGTATTAAAAACAGGCCTGTCCAGATGGCTCTGCCCCCCCTTGCCCGGAGTAACCCCTCCGACCAGTTGGGTGCCATATTCTATCATCTGACTCGCGTGAAAAGTTCCTTCCGAACCGGTGAAACCCTGTACTATTACTTTAGAATTCTTATTGACCAAAACACTCATGAGAAGAAATCTGTTTTTTAGCAAAAGTATAAGTAAATGCCTTAAGTAGCAATATCTAATTTTGAATTTGTAAATTGCTATAACCTTAATCTTTCACCTCAGCCTTTTGCTTTTTTGTACAATATCAACTTCGTATGCTGTCCCAGATTGTCTCCGTTTTAGTACTCGCCGCCACATCTGTTTTTATTATTTTTAACCAGCTTCCCCTGGATAGAAATCGTAACCGTATCATTATTATTTTATTTTCACTGCTTTTCCTCCTTCCTTCAGCGCTTTACCTGCTACCTGAAAACAACGGCGATATGATAAGCAGGCTATTGGTTTTTTCCTATTCCCTCGAAAACACCGTCGCCTATGTGATGCTGATCGTTTTGTGCTGGTCCCTCACGACGCTTTCCGACGCAGGGCTATCCGCCATTGTTGCCGCAGTCATCCTGTCAGCATTGCTGATTTGGGCCACCCATGACCCTCAATGGCGCCCTTTACAATCAGTGATCCGCTCCTTTTGCGTCCTGGTAGCCATGGTGACAGCTACTTTCGCGCTGGTCAGAAGGCAAAAAAATGGTGTCTGGATGGTAATCGCACTGATGTCGCTGGCATTTGCGCTCAAACCACAGCTGATGGAGCCTCTACTGGGATCTTTCGAAAGCCACAATTACCTGAAAGCCATTGCATTGTTCTGCATCGCCCGGGCGGTTAGCAGCGGCCGCGCCCGGCTTTTCAGGGGATAGTAGAAGACGGTCGGCCACCGTCTCTTCATTTATAATTCTTCGCTTCCCTGATCAGCCTTTTGTATTCTGCATATTCCAGGCACTTTTTATACTGCGCCCTTGCCAGCTTTTTATCGCCGGCCCGGTCGGCTATCCGGGCAAGGCCGGCAAAGGCCATCGCGTGGTACTCTTTTATATACTGCATCTCCAGCGGAAGGTCCAGGGCTTTCTCGAAAGCCTCCTTCGCACCTTTGTCATTCCCGGCCCGCTCTTTAATCAGGCCGTCGAAACAATGATAGGCCTTTTGAAAAAGCCCTTTATTGTATTTCGCAAGGACGAGATTTTCCTTAGCCGCCTCCTGGTACCGGCCGAGGAGGAGCAGGTTTTCAATATACCTCATCCTGTAAACCGGATTCCCCGGGTACCGGTGCCTGAGCTTCCCTGTGTAAATCAATCCTTCCGACATCCGGTCTTCATAAGCCAGGTAGATATGCGAAAGATAGTAGCAGGTTTCGGCCATGGTAATCACTCCTTTTTCTGCTCCCAGGCGCAATTGCTGAAGCCCTTTGCCCTTGTTACCGCTTTTGAAAAAAATCATGAGCGGCTTTACAACAGGATACATCTCCGGGTATACATTGACATAATAGTTGTAAAGGCCTGAAGTGAAATAAAAATCCGGGTTGACTTCCACAAAGCTCATCCCGTCTACCAGCGCCTTATAAGCCTTTCTTGCTTCGCCTACCGCCTTCAGAAATTCTCCGCGGTAATTATGGGTAAGCGCAATATACCCGTGACTGGCCATCGTAAAAAAAACCGCTTCCGGATCGGTGCTGCCGGCTCCGTAACGCTTGCGAGTCGCTTCAAGGCATTGCTGAAGGAGTTTCTGGTATTCCTCCATCTTCTCCTTGTTGCTGTCGATGGGGAGGTATCTCCAGTTCATGGAAAATGCCTTCAAAAGATAGGTTACCGGATGCCCGGGGTATTTTTTGCTGATTTCGGCAGCATACTTGTCCGCCTGGGCAAATTCGAAGTTATAGATATGATCGATGCCAGACTTCACAAGACCCATTGCTTCGGCATCTTCCAGGAACTGGGCTTTCAGGTTCGAGACCGGCAACGTAATCAGAAATAGTACAAAAAGCCTTTTCCACTTCATAGTATTCAAAAAAAACCGTGTTGTGCATAATTATCAAATCAACCGGGCTCCATGGTTAACAACATTCATAACGATAGCGTTTCAAAAAATGATTTAATACAAATTTTTTATCCGGGATAGCGCCCGCCGGATGATCTGCTATCCGTGCTTAAAACGTTTCCGTCCTCTTCTTTCGACAACCGTTCAATAAAAAAATGCAAATTTGCGGACTTAAATCCGCAGGACAGCTTTTCCAACCATCACCCCGCGGGTAAACAGCAAGGGACCAGATAAATGATCAAATACTCCGGATTCAGATTAAATAACGGATTACAGGTTTTTGTACACGAGGATCACTCCACCCCTATGGCGGTCGTCAATATTACCTACAACGTAGGTTCCAAAGACGAGCAAGAAGACCTGACGGGTTTTGCCCATCTCTTTGAGCATCTGATGTTCGGAGGGTCCGAGCACATCGAATCGTTTGACGCACCCATACAGGAGGTAGGAGGTGAGTGTAATGCCTTCACCTCGTCGGATATTACCAATTATTATATCACCCTGCCCTCTTCTAACCTGGAAACAGCATTCTGGCTCGAGTCCGATCGCATGTTTGGCCTTTCCATTAATGC
This sequence comes from Spirosomataceae bacterium, assembly GCA_037191015.1. GTDB lineage: Bacteria > Bacteroidota > Bacteroidia > Cytophagales > Spirosomataceae > Ravibacter. The sequence continues at coordinate 170,606 of JBBCKD010000017.1, read as the reverse complement.
GAAAACGCTGGAAGTCCAGCAAAAAGTAGTCATAGAAGAATACAAGCAACGCTACATCAACCAACCCTACGGCGACCTGTGGCTGAAAACCCTTCCGCTCGCTTACCGGTCGCACCCCTACCGGTGGGCTACCATCGGAAGGGATATTGCCCATATCGAAAATGCTTCGCTTGAAGACGTCCGGGCCTTTTACAGGCAGTATTATTGTCCGGCCAATGCCGTGATGGTCGTAGCAGGCGACGTTACTGCTGCCGGGGTACAGGCGCTGGCAGAAAAATGGTTCGGGGATATAAACGGAGGACTTCCCAACCTGAGAACCCTCCCGCAGGAGCCCCGGCAATCATCACCCCGCTTCGAGTCTGTTGAAGCCGATGTCCCGCTGAACGCGCTGATCAAAGCCTACCACATGCCGGGAAGGTTCCAGGAGGGATTTTTCGAAGCCGATCTGCTCTCAGATATCCTGGGAAGGGGAAAATCTTCCCGTCTCTACCAGAAGCTGGTTAAGGAAACAAGGCTTTTCAACCGGTTGAGCGCACAGATCACCTCGACGCTCGACCCGGGCCTGCTGATCATCAAAGGATTCCTGAACCCTGGAATAGAGCCGGAAGCGGCAGATCGGGCAGTAGAGGAAATTGTCGGCTCCATAGCAGAGAACGGCGCAGAAGATGAGGAGGTTACGCGTGTAAAAAACCAGTCGGAGGCTACGCTGGAATTTTCGGAGGTCGAATTGCTTAACCGCGCGATGAACCTGGCCTATGCGGCTACCGCCGGGAATCCCGAATGGGTCAACCAGGATATTCACCGTATGAAAAAAGTCACCCCGGAAGACATACAGGATGCGGCAGTAAACATTCTCCGGCCGGACAACTGCTCGACCATGTATTATCTCGCAACCCCCCGGGGAAACAATTCTTAAGAAAATCTGATTCATTAACGGTATTTTTGAAACTTATTTCCAACCAATTGTAACGATCCGTTTATAAATTCATGCACTCCAGATCCTATATCCTTCCCGGAATCCTTCTGGCTTTATCAGTCTGCTGGTTTATACCCTCATGTCAGCGTACGGCTTCCTCCGGAAAAGGAGACAACACGAAGGTTCTCTACGAAGACAAAAGCACGTTACAGCAGAGAGCACGGGAAATCCGGGAAAATACCGCCATACAGGTCGCCGACGGTCTTAAAATTGAGCTTTGGGCTACAGATTCGCTTGTTGCCGATCCCGTCGGGATCCACGTAGGCGACAACGGGGATATTTATTATAACCGGACAAACCGTACCAAAACTGCAGAATTTGACATAAGAGGACACCGGAACTGGATGACCCGGTCGATTTCCTGGCAAACTGTTGAAGACAGGCGTAAATTCCTGCGAGAGACGTTTGCCCCTGAAAAAAGCGCCGAAAACAGCTGGCTGAAAGATTATAACGGTGACGGAAGCCACGACTGGAGGGACCTTATGGTTCATAAGGAGGAGATCTGGAAAGTGATCGATACCGACGGCGACGGCATTGCCGACAAAGCAGTGATGACGATCAGCGATTTTCATGACGAAATAACCGACGTCGGGCACGGCGTACTGGTAAGGGATAAGGATGCTTTTATTACTGTCGCCCCTGATCTGTGGAAGCTAGAAGATACGAACGGCGACGGAACGTGGGATAAAAAAACTTCCCTGGTTCACGGATACGGCGTGCACATCGGTTTCAGCGGTCACGGTATGTCAAACCCGATCGAAGGCCCGGACGGGAAAATATACTGGAATATCGGGGATATAGGCTCCCATGTCACGACAAAAGACGGGGTAGTGCATGACCGTTCCAACGAGGGTACCATTTCCAGGATCAATCCTGACGGTACCGGGTTTGAGGTATTCGCCGGAGGGGTCAGGAATATGCACGAATTCGTTTTCGATGAATACGGCAACCTGATCAGCTGCGACAATGACGGCGACCATCCGACTGAACGCGAACGCCTTGTGTACGTGGTCGACGGTATGGACGTTGGCTGGAGGACCAACTGGCAATTCGGGAAGTACACCGACCCGAGAAATAATACTTATAAGGTATGGATGGATGAGCGCCTTTCGGTACCCTACTGGGAAGGTCAGGCGGCTTATATCCTCCCTCCTATTGTCAATTTCCATAACGGGCCGACGGGGATGCAATACAACCCCGGCACCGCCCTGGGCAAAAAATGGCAGAACAAGTTTTTTGTCGTTGAATTCGTAGGCAACCCTGCCCGTTCGCCGATATGGGCTTTCGGCCTGAAACCCAAAGGAGCTTCATTTGAGCTGGACGGCGACCAGAATATCGTGAACGGGATACTGCCTACCGGGATAAGGTTCGGTCCCGACGGCGCCTTGTATGCCGCCGACTGGATTAACGGCTGGGGAACAAAAAACTACGGCCGTATTTGGAAAATAGATGTCACGGAAAAAGAAAATGATCTGAAGGAAGTCAGGGAAGAGACAAAAAGACTTATGCAGCTCAACTATGCTGCCCAGTCTCCCGGCGAGCTCTATCAGCTGCTGTTTTACGGCGACATGCGGATCAGGCAGAAAGCGCAGTTTGAACTTGTCAGAAGAGGGGCAGCAGGAGAAGCAGAGCTTCTGAAAGCGATTGGTCAGCACAACAACCAGTTCGCCAGGATCCACGGCATCTGGGGTATCGGCCAACTGGCCCGCACAAACATTTCTACAGGAAAAACGCTGCTTCCCCTTCTCAATGACAACGACCCGGAAATAAAGGCGCAGGCTGCCAAAGTAATAGGCGATGAAAATATTCCCGGCGCAGGCCCGCTACTGATCCCTCTCCTGAAGGACGGCAACCTCAGGGTACGCTTCTACGGCGCCCAGGCTTTAGGGCGCGTCGGCTCCCGGGAAGGGTTTCAGCCGATTCTTGACATGCTTTCAGCCAATAAGGACCAGGATCTTTATCTGAGGCATGCGGGCGTACTTGCATTGGCGCGCATTGGGAATATTACAGGGCTGGCGGCTTTGTCGGGGAACCCTGACCGGTCGCTCAGGCTGGCCGCAGTGCTGGCGCTGCGCAGGCTGAAAAGCGAGCAGATCGCCATTTTCTTGAAAGACAGTGACGAATTCATCGTAACCGAAGCTGCCCGGGCTATCAATGACGACCATTCGATTCCCGCTTCCCTGCCTGCATTGGCGGCTACATTGAATGAAAAACGCTTCTCTTCGGAACCGCTCCTGCGCCGGGCCATCGGCGCCGCTCAGCGGATCGGCGGCACAACCCAGCTTACCGATGTTATTAATTTTGCGGAAAGGAAAGATGTAGATCCCCGGATACGCGCCGAGGCCCTTGCCACCATCGCTACCTGGGCCAATCCTTCGGAAACCGACCGTGTAGACGGACGCTACAGGGGGATTGTCAAAAGAGATCCCGCACCGGTCCTGGCGGCGGTAACACCCCGGCTGGCAGGTTTTCTAAACGAATCAGACCCGGAAATCCTCATCGCCGCATTGCAAATCCCGACCGAGTATGGGTACACCGGCCAGAATTCCAGGATTGTTGAAATGAGTCGCGGCCATGCCGCGCCCCAGGTGCGGATCGCCGCTCTCAAAAGCCTGAAAGCGCTTAATTACCCTTCGATAGAAGCACTGATCCGGGAAAGTATGAGCGACGAAAATGCCGAGGTAAGAGCCGCTGCGTTAGGCGTACTGGAGGGCACGGAGCTATCCGGCCCGGCATTAAACGACATAACGGCCTCCATATTTGCCAAAGGAAGCCTTGTTGAGCAGCAACAGCTTTTAAGCCTCATTAAACAGTATCCCCTCAGTAAAACGAGTACTATTCTTGAAAAGCTGACAGACCGTCTCCTGAAAAATGAGCTTAACCGGGGTATTGCGCTTGAGTTGGGAGAGGCGATATCGGCATCCGGTTCGGAAGCTCTCCTGAAAAAGTTTGCGCCATTTGCCCAAACCGGCGACAGCAACAGCTATGCGGATCTTGAATACGGTGGAAATGCAGGCCGCGGCCGCCAGTACTTCTTTAACAACAGCGCCGGTGAATGTGTACGGTGCCACGTTGTTAACGGACAAGGCGGAGAAGTAGGTCCTGATCTTTCGAATATAGGCAATACGCTGAGCAGGGAACAACTGGTGGAAGCGCTGGTTTCGCCAAGCGCAAGACTGGCCCCGGGATATGGTATGGTGATGCTGACCCTGTCGGACGGTACTTCAGCGGCGGGGATCCTTACGGCCGAAGACAAAGAAGAGCTTACCTTAAAAACGGCTGAAGCCGAACCGCTTCATATCCCTGTCGGGCGCATTACGAAGCGCGATAATGTTCCTTCCAGCATGCCCGACATGTCGAAAATCATGAGCCGGCACGAGATCAGGGATGTTGTGGAGTTTTTGTCGACATTGAAGAAATAAATTAGCCACGAATGCACGAATTAGAGACAATTCGTGCATTCGTAGCTACACTATTTTATTCGTCGCTACACTATTTCTTCAGCATCGGAAACAGCCTTCTCACCTCTGCTTCATCGGGCTGGCTTCCGTATTCGGTGATCTCGAAAGCCTCCGCCATACTGACCGCCGATGCTTTTTGTGCTCCATACCATTTGGTAAGCGATTCCCGCACTTCGCCGCTGATATTATAGCGGGGGCTTACCCACTTTTCCAGCCATTTTTTTCTCTCCGCCTGTCCCGACGGTACCTGGTCGAGCCTTCCCGCCGTCCAGGGGAGCCACTCATAGAATTGGGAAACATGCGCATCAAGCGCATCAAGCTTCTTAGTAAACACAGCCGCTATATCGACGGCTACATCCGGGCGATGCGGGTTAGGCCGTTGAAAGCGGTCGCGCATGTAGAGAAAAACAGGATTTTTCTTTAAAGGCGCCACGCTGGACAACATATTGGGCACGATCACCATATAAGACGCGTCCTGTACCAATATGGCAGCATTCCTGTGATCGGGATGATAGTCGTTGGGGCGGTGAGATATCACTACATCTGCGTCCCATTCCCTGATCATCCGGATGACCTCCAGCCGGTTTTCCAGGGTCGGGAATAATTCACCGTCATGATTGTCAAGTATTTCGTAGCTTACCCCCAAACGCCTGCCTGCCTCCATAGCCTCTTCATATCTTCTCCTGGCCAGGGGGCCGCCGCCCGACTCCTGGTGCCCTTTATCTCCATTGGTAAGGGAAACAAATTTTACGGAATGACCTTCCGCCGCATAGAGTGCGGCCAACCCGCCGGCTCCCAGCTCACAATCGTCGGGATGAGCTCCGATAACAATAACCTTTATCGGGTTGCCGGCAACATTCCGGCCTTGTGCCCATCCGGCTAAGGAGAAAAGGCAACCTATCAGGATCAGGGATATTTTTTTCATTTATATTAATTGATTTGTAGAGTTGCGTACACCGATCTCTCACCTGCCGACCGTAAAGGTATAACTTCCTTTTTTAACCTGCTTCAGGGCTTTAAGCCTGAGACGATATAGCTCGTCTCCCCAGACTGACGACAAACGCCGGTCGGTTTGCCTGACCGTTTCAACGCCGGCCTCAAAAACCTTCGGATCATAGGTCAGGCGGAGGCTTTCTCCCTCTGAAGAAAGAACCGCAACACCCGGCTTCGACAAATCGGGCTTCACGGCCAGCATAAAGATAATTTCGTTATGCCCCTGTATGTCATCAAGGTCAAAAGCATCCTTAATGCTTAACCTACCCTGCTTTGCATCCAGCGCATAGCTTCTGACCCAGCTTTTTACCCGGGCATCTTTCTTGTAGGCTCCGGATATGTCCAGCGAAAACGTCATCCTGCCGGGATCGAATGCAGCATTGCGCGAACGAAATTCAGCACCCGCAGTCTGCCCTGTTCCATTGATAAGCGGAAGGCTGTGATATTCGCTCTGCATGGTCCAGATCGTATAACGCTCTCTGCTGAACGTCTGTCTCGTATAGGTCCCTACCCCGGCGTCGATCAGAACCGGTTTGTTCCGGTAATACAGCAGGAACGAGCCGACGTCGTTATGATTATGACTTTCGGCGTTATACCCTCCTTTCCCGGCAAAAAAGAAATCTCCCTGTCTCATATAGCAGAATTCGGTTTGTGGGTACCAGGCATAAGCCCCTGAAAAAACCTCGGGAGAAACGGACGCCAGCCGGTCATAGGTCCTCAGGTTCTCGAAAGTCCTGAACAGGTCCCTTCCGCCGTCTATGTACGAGCTCCCTTTATTCCTCCCCGCCAGGTAAGCGCCAAACTTCTTCATCACATCGCTGCCTACCGCTTCGCCGTAGCGAAAAACCACACCGGGGGAGCCTCCCCCTTTTGCGGAAGCATCCGCGAAGTTCACCACCCATCCATCTCCGATATACGATTTTGCAATGTATTCTCCCATATTCCGGATAATGGGCTTGTCAAAAATCGAAACCTTACCGCCGGTCCCGTAGCGAAGCATTTCGAGGTAGTCATAAAGCTTTCCGGCGGCGTGCCCCCAATAGGAAGGTCCTTCCTCGCATGCGCCGTCCTCGTGATTATAATTGATGAACTTATCGACCGATTCCATCGTGCGATGTACGGCGGCGGCAAGTCTTTCGCGGTCATTTTCCAGGAGCAGAAAGGCTGAAAGCACATTGAAGTTACACCAGGGATTCCAATTGTTGACCATTCCTCCGGGCTTCAGCTCAAAAGCCTGCCACCAGAAATCACTGCGCTGCATATACGGATCGAGCACCCGCTCCTGCAGGTTCTGCCTGAGCCTTGCGCTGATAACCGGGTTAACTTTGTCGAAAGAATCTTTCATGAAAAAGTAGGTCCACGACAAAAACGACCCCACATCTCCTACTGTCAGGTCGATGACGGGATTGTTTACGTCGGGAAGGGAGCGCGCCGGCAGGTGGGCCGAAAGCGCCCATGTCGACATTTCGCAAAAGAACCACACGCCGTTTATAATCTGGTCTGTAAACCGGCCTTTCCCTTCTGCCAGCTCCGCCAGGACCAGGTCTTTCAGGGCTCCGTTATTGGCGCCGAAGGGCGATTCCATGATCTGCCTGGACCCGCTTTTTTCAAATTCGATATAATCGGTGGCTTTCACCACCACCCATTGAAATGACAGCGCCTTTTCCCCTTTTTCTATCAGCCCGCTTTTAGAGCTGCCGGTCAGCCTGTCCCAGCCGGCCCTGTCTGCATAAGCGGGATAAGGCACCCATTTCTGGTTCAGCACCAGGGTTTCTTTCAGGCGGTCTATCCCTGCAGCCTGTTGAAGGAGGTTTCGCTCTTCGTAGGCATATACAGATCGGCACATTATGGTCAGAAAAATAAGTAAAGAGGTTTTCATATCATAAGTAGAGATTGTTCGGGAAATCAGGTTAAAACAGACGGGATAATAAATAACAACGCTGCCGGTAAAAAGAGTAATTGGGCGCCTGCTTCTAATCAAAGTTAAAAACAAACGCCCAATCCTCGAAACTACTACTAACTATCTTTTCTGGTTATTCCCAGCCAGGGTTTTGTGTCAGCGCCGGGTTTACCTCTATCTCCTGGGCCGGGATCGGCCAGATCACGTGGCGATCCTGGAAACCCCTGGTAAACAAGTTTGCGCCGGTGATTCCCTTTTCGATGACTCCACCACCGGTATAAGCTTTAAGCAGCCCCCATCTTTTGAGGTCAAAGTAACGGTGCCCCTCTCCGGCCAGCTCTACAGCGCGCTCATGAATGATACGCTGCATTACCTGATCTTTACCACTTGCCGTCACGGCAGGCATAGACGATCTTTCGCGTACCTTATTAATTTCGACGACAGCCTTCTCCTGCTGGCCGGTCTCGTTATACGCTTCAGCAAGCATGAGCATCACATCGGCAAGTCTGATCAACGGGAAATTGATAGGGGTATGATCCCTGGCAGTCAGATCCCCGTTCATGTAAGAATCCGTCGCGAAATTCAAACATGTAGTTCGTAGAGCAAACATCAAAGTTTTATGAGGTTATTGCCCTTGGGCAGAAAGCAATCCTTGGAATATTACGAAATTACTGCGAGACTCAATATACGCTGTCGCGTATATTGAGTCTCGCAGTAATTTTAAACTGGAAAGGTTTTGAGCTTACCAGTACCACGTAATTTATTGCTTTAACTTCTAAAATCCAAATAACTAGTTCAAAAATTTCGGGATGCTTTCAAGAATTTGTTTTAATTTTATGTGATATTTCGAAGCCTTTTATTAGGCGGCACAAAATAGTGACAATTTTCTTATGTTTAATCCGGCGATTAGTTTTCTCTTCATTAAAAACTACGTATTCAATATTTTTTTCAGCGGGACGATGTATACATAAATTTAAATGAGGGCTAGTTTTCCCATCTACCGACAATTCGATGCAATGGACTGTGGTCCCACGTGTCTGCGTATGGTGGCCAAGCATTATGGCCGGCACTACACAGCGCAAACCCTACGCGAACGGTCGCAGATCAGTCGCGAAGGAGTGTCTATGCTGGGCATTTCTGAGGCAGCAGAAATGCTCGGTTTCCGAACCGTAGGGGTACGGGTGCCAACGGATAAGCTTATTCACGAAGCCAAGCTTCCTGTTATTATCCATTGGAACCAGAATCACTTTGTGGTGCTATATGCCGTGGAAAAGCGTATAGGAATCTTAGGCAAGGAATTTCTTAAAAACGTATGGGGAGGCCGAAAAGCACCCGATCTCGAAGGGGACCCGGCGGCTTCGCCTATTCTAACCTCACGACTATCGACAGGAAAAGTTAAAGATACCGTGCTCTTTCATGTCGCAGACCCCGCTCGCGGACGGGTCACCTATACCGCTGAAGAATTTGAGCGAAACTGGCTGGCTCGGGAGCTGGAAGGCAAATCTGAAGGGATAGCACTGCTTCTGGAACCTACCTCACAGTTTTACCAGGAAGATGGGGAAGAAAAGACATCTCAACTAAGGGGATTGCTCTCCATGGCAAACTACCTCTGGCAATACCGCAGCCTAGTGATGCAGCTCGGACTAGGTATGCTGGTAGGCAGCGGCATTCAACTGCTGTTTCCTTTTTTGACTCAATCGGTAGTGGATGTAGGAATTAACACCCAAAACCTATCGTTTGTTTATATTGTACTCGTCGCCCAACTCGCCTTGATGCTGGGGCGATCGGCAGTAGAATTTATCCGGAGCTGGATCCTGTTGCACATTAGCGTCAGGCTCAACCTGACTATCTTATCGGAGTTTCTCTCCAAGTTGATGCGGTTGCCTCTCTCTTTTTTTGACGTCAAGCAGTTCGGAGATATCATGCAGCGGATCGGTGACCACCATAGAATTGAAGCCTTCCTAACCGGCCAGACACTGACAGTACTTTTTTCGCTGTTTAACGTGGTGGTCTTCGGTTTTGCCCTTGCGTTTTACAACTTGACAATTTTTGGCGTCGCCATGGGGACCTCTATTTTGTACACGTTATGGGTACTGTTATTTCTAAATCAGCGAAGAAAGATGGACACCAGGCGCTTCGCTATTTCTTCCCATAGTCAAAGTCAGATCGTTCAGTTGATCCAAGGGATGCAGGACATCAAGCTAGCCGGTGCCGAAATCCCCAAACGCTGGGAGTGGGAGCGAACCCAGGCCCGACTGTTCCGGTGGAATGTAAGAAACCTGGCGTTATCGCAATACCAGCAGACTGGAGCCCTGCTGATCAACGAAGGCAAGAATATTCTCATCACCTTCCTAGCCGCCAAAGCCGTAATGGATGGGCAACTGACCCTGGGAGCTATGCTTTCGGTGCAGTATATCCTAGGCCAGTTCAACGCCCCAGTTAGCCAGCTGGTAGGATTCATAAGTAGTTGGCAGGACGCCCAGATGAGCATGGAACGACTTAATGAAGTTCACAGCATGGACGACGAGGAAATCTCGGGGCTGTTTGCCCGCAAGGACTGGGATCCACGGCAGGATCTTCTGATCCGGGACCTGAGTTACACCTACCCCGGAGCTGGCAACGAGCCCGCGCTGAAAGACATCCACCTGGATATTCCTTACGGCAAAACTACCGCGATTGTAGGTACAAGCGGGAGTGGGAAAACCACTTTGCTAAAACTCCTCCTCCGGTTTTATGAACCCCAGAAAGGCGAAATACTACTTCGTAGCCCTTTAAGCCAGGCAATACTGTCGGGAGGAGGAAACCTATCTCCTGTAGGGAGCATGAAGCTGGCCCATCTTTCCCATTCCTCCTGGCGACAACAATGCGGGGTAGTGATGCAGGAAGGGTTTATCTTTTCGGATACCGTCGCCCGTAACATCGCCGTATCTGATGAAGTGATCGATCAGCAAAAACTTTACCAGGCCGTCCGTATAGCCAACATCCACGACTTCATCGAAACCTTACCTCTGGGATATCATACCAAAATCGGGGCACAAGGCAACGGCATCAGCCAGGGACAGAAACAACGGATCCTTATCGCTCGGGCGGTTTATAAAAACTCGACGCTGCTGCTGTTCGATGAGGCTACCAATGCCTTGGACGCTAGCAACGAGGCGGTAATCCTTAAAAACTTGAAGGAATTTCTAAAAGAGCGGACGGTAGTAGTGGTCGCCCACCGGTTGAGCACAGTCAAAAACGCGGACCAGATCGTGGTGATGGAAAAAGGAGCGATTGTCGAGCGAGGTACACACCAGGAATTGGTAGCCCGGAAGGGTAAGTATTTTGAACTGGTCTCTAACCAATTGGAACTGGCCGAAGATTAACCGCTGCTTATGGAAAAACAACCAGTTATCCCCTTCAAAGAGCTTCGCAGCGAAGAAGTGCATGAGATCATCTCGCGGCCGCCTCACTGGCTGTTGCGCCGGGGAATTACCCTGATATTCTGTTTAATGACACTGGCGGTAGCAGCTACCTGGTGGATACGATACCCGGATATCGTGGCGGCCTCCTTTACGCTAACTTCAGATGATGCTCCCCGAAAGGTAATTGCTCGGACCACTGGGCGTATCGACAGGCTGCTGGTTAACGACGGGGAAGTAGCTAGTAGCGGACAGGTCCTACTTTATTCGGAAAGTACCGCTAAACATGACCAGGTTCTGAAGCTGGAAGGAGAGCTTAGACGGCTATACCAAGCCGTCACCAACGGTAACTGGGGCCAGGTCCATAACTTCCCGCTGCACGGTTATGCTGGACTGGGAGAACTTCAAAGCAGCTTCCAGACGTTTTACCAACAGTTCGACCAGCTCAAGACAATGCTTGCCGACGATTATTTAATACAAAAGCGACAGTTGCTTTTGGAGGATGTAACCGACCTTAAGTCAATGGAAACCACGCTACTGGAGCAGCGTAATCTCCAGCAACAAGATTTTGAATTGGCAAACGAGGAGTTTAAAGTACAGGAAAGACTTTTTAAAGATAAGACCATTCCAATATTGGAATATAATCGAGAGAAAGCCAAGCTGCTTTCGCGCGAGCTTTCCATGAAAACCCTAACCTCTTCGCTCATCCAGAACCGAACTTCACAGACATCCAAACAAAAGGAGTTGCTGGAACTGGACAATACGGTCGCCCAGCAAAAAGGCGAAGCGCTTCAGATGCTACAGACGCTAATGAGTGGGATCGAAACTTGGAAACAGAATTATGTGCTGCATGCCCCTGTAAGCGGGCGGTTATCGTTTGCCGAGCCTTGGCAGGAACAACAAAGTGTAGCTACCGGCCAGGAAATCATGACCGTGGAACCGGAAGCACGCCGATTCAGGGGTATAGTCAGGGTAGCCCAAGCCAACCTGGGAAAAACCGCAGAAGGCCAAAGAGTACTGGTGAAGCTGGAAGGGTACCCTTACAGGGAATACGGCATGCTGGAAGGTACGTTGGCTCAGCTTTCGCCCACCCCGAGTAAGGACGGTGTATACTGGGGCTATGTAAACCTTCCTAAAGGATTAACCACTCGATATGATAAAGAACTGGTTTACAAAAACGGCATGAAAGGCACCGCTGAGATTATAACCCAAGACCGTCGACTCACCGAACGATTGCTCGCAATTATTAAAGATGGAGGAAAATAGCGCAAGATTAGTAGCTCTGCAATAAGATGCTAACTTACGCGAACAACAATGAAAAGACTATTCTTTCCTTTTCGTACCGCCCAAATAATGGATACTCTGATTAGTAGCCATATTGATTTTTGCATTGAACCTGTTAGGACAACATCTCCATTTTCAAGGACATTTCCTTCCACATCATAACACTCCTTCACCTGACTAGTCATCACGAATTTCCTTCCGGTTAAAAAAGCCCGCTACCCAAACCCTTAACCAGATAAGACCAGATACCCAAATCGATACCAATTATAATCGCTTTGGAAAATTTATCTCCCTGGCTACTCCAATCTTCTGTATTTTAGAATCGGTAAACTTTGCGAATACAGTTAGAAGACCATTGTAATCTAGTACTACATGTAGCTTACCACTATTTACTTTTACCGTACCATAAATTTTAATATAATTTTTATAATAAAAACCTAAATTAAATGTAAAACTATCTATATATTTACAATAAGCAAAGCTCAATCAACTAAGCTCTCTAACCATCATAATTAAGTATATAGCATATATAAAATCATTTCTGTAATGCTTAAAAAAGCTAATTGTATAAAATAGAACAAGCTCAATCTCTATCCTACTCTATTTCTACCTTTGCAGAAAACAAAGACAAAAATAGAGTAACACTTTAAACATTTTAAATCAAATCTTTTGGACACACGCAAAAAAATTAAACGGCTTGATCATAAGTAAATTTTTAGAAAGGTATATTCAGAAAGAAATTATCAGCTCTTAAAATCTACTCTTTCATTCAAATAGAAGATGTTTTTGTAAAATGAAATTTTTTGCTATACTTCACACGTATCAAAATAAACACTAAATATTAGAAAGCTATATTAATTACTAATATCGTTCAAAAAAGTAAGTATATATGTTAGCAAATTTTAAACTTTAATTTAAATATAAAAACATATGTTGAAACTATTCCAATATAACAATGAACCTTTGGTGAATTTGTCAAAACAATATTTAAGAAGTTTCAATATAAATGTAGCAGATAGCGAATTGAATGAGTATCTGCTATCCCATCCAGATTATCCAAGCCTCTTAAGCTTATCTGATGCACTCTCAGAATTTGGAATTCAAAATGCTGGATTAAAAATAGAGGCAGATAATCTAGAGCAACTTCCACAACCCTTTATAGGTTACTTAGCTAGAGAATTCAAACTTATAGAGATACTTACAGCTGAGAAGGTTGTTAGCATCGAAAATGATGGCAGTAAAACTATCTATTCAAGAGAAATATTTAATAAAAAATGGTCAGAAATAGCATTAATTGGCGAATTATCTGACGTATCGCAAAAACAAAAGAGAGAACAAGAAACAAAAAAAATAACAAAGAATAGATCTATAATAGCTACATTGGCTATCACTTTCGTACTACTACTCTTTTCAAGTTTTAGCTCTTTTCGGAAAGAAAACGACCTAGCACTTTCAGTGGTATATTTATTACATATAATCGCTAAGTCAATCGGTGCTTTCATTTCAGTCCTCCTTATTTGGTATGAAATTGACAAATACAATCTATCATTAAAAAGATTTTGCTCCGGAATTGGAAACAGGGCTAATTGCAATGCTGTATTAAATTCTAGATATTCTAAAATATTTGGCAATATTACTTGGAGCGAAATAGGGATTATATATTTCACTTCTAGTTTGTTTTCTCTCCTATTTTATATGGAAACACTACCTCTGATTCAACTGCTAATACTCATATCTGGACCGTATATACTGTTCTCATTCTATTTTCAAGCCTATATAATCAAGGAATGGTGCCCCTTTTGCGTAGCAATTCAAATTATTCTTTTTATTGAACTTATTCTTGCTAGTATATATATAGTAAACAAGCCTATGACTTTAGAGAGTAACATTCAGACCGATTTTAGTTTAGATATGAATCAATTCATAAAATTTGGAAGTATATTTTTACTTTCCTCAATAACACTATACAGTTTAAAACCTCTATTTGAATTTAAAATAGAAAACAAAAATATTAGATTTGACTATGCTCGACTAAAAAGGAATAAAAATATATTTAATTCTATCCTAATAAATCAAAGAAAAGTGGATAACAACTGGAAAAATATTGGCATAAAATTAGGAAACATCAAAGCAAATAACACTTTATTAAAGGTATGTAATCCATATTGTGATCCATGTTCTAAAGCCCATCCAGATATAAATGAATTACTTGACAACAATAACGATATAAATGTACAAATAGTGTATAACGCTTCTTTATTTGACTACGATATATCTAAGTATCCGGTTCGACATTTTCTCGCGTTATCAGAAAATGAAAATGAAAATATTTTAAGAAATGCTCTGGACTTTTGGTACTTAAATAGAGATAAAAATTATGAAAAATTTGCTTTAACATTTCAAGAAGTTAATAGTCAATTGTCTAATCAAGATGTTAAAATTAAAGAAATGTATGAATGGGTCAATTTCAATCAAATAACACATACTCCTTCATACTTCTTTAACGGAATTGAACTACCTATTGATTATAAAATAAGCGATTTAAAACACATAAAAGATATTTGATTTATATCGCATTAATAAAATGCTCTCACCAAACAAATATTGACAAAAAATATATATATCCATTGTTAAAAAAATATAAAATTACTGTTATAATGATGATAAAATAAAAATATATTAATGTAAATTGTTATATCTAACTTAAGATTACTGGCTTAATAAATATCGATTTTATAGTCTACAGTATTTCTTGAGTTACCTATATCTACCGAAAGATTTCGGCAAGAACTGATAGTTTCGATTATCTTATAAATCATTTCACATAACATATTTTCGACTATGATTAGCATTACATCCCTTTATGCATTTTTATTCAATAATAGAATCAGTTGTAATGAGAAAGATTATCTGTAATCTTGAGCAGATCATTACTAATTTCGAGAACAGATACCTTTCCTCTCAATCTAAATTCGTTCAAATCTAACACTTTTAAAGAAAGTATTCTCTTTCTTATATCCCGCTATACTTAGTTTTAGTTACTTTGCTTTTAACAGAAAAAGTCTTTTTTATTTTTAATTATCCTAGATTCTCTTTACTCTTTTCACAGAAGGAAAAACTTTTATATGGTCCCTGGAAAATTTGATAACAGTAGTTTAGTTTAGCGCAAAACAAATGCATAATCCTCATATCTTCTTCCCTATTTACATCATCAAATAATATTGGGCACGTTATATTTGAAAATAGATTAATATTGTCTAAAATTCCTTGTCGCAAATTACCTGGAGGTCCGTCGATCAAAATAAGATCAAATTTATTATTCTGAATTACTCCACTTACAAATTTATCATCGTACCAACCATTGGAAATGGGGACATGAAAAATACTGTGATTTTTACTTCTCTTCAAAACATATCGAAAATCATGTTCAATGCTAGTTACTTTAAAACTTTTCAATAGCTGACTGGTACCACAACCAGATCCAAACTCTAAAATCGAACTTCCGAATTTCAATTTTAACTCTAGAAATCTGAAGATATCTTCTTGAAGATTCCACAAATTAATTTCTGAATTTATTTGAGCTTCGTTTAGTATATTTTGAAAAAAATTGAATAAAATATCTCCAGAGTATATCTTACATAAAGTATTTTTTTTTAGAACTCTATTAAGTAATATTAAGGCAGCACTTAACTCTTCCTGGCATAAAGAAGTCCCCTCCATTAAGTGGTTATAAGTGTACATTTCTTTTTTTGTTGGTATAATCCCCAATCTATTTATCATATCAAACCTTATGTTTCGAATAAATCTAGTTCTATACTCTTGTTCTGTAGCTGAGATTTGAGTCGGATAAACTCTACTATACATTAACCTTTCTGGAATATTAGCAATTCTAAAGTGGTAAGCACACCGTACAACAAAATCATAATCCGATGATATAAAGTAATTTTCATTATATTTATGTATATTTTGCTTTTCCAAAAGTTGTTTGTTAAATAGAAGAGAAGAATGTAATATAAAGTTATTTTTCAACAAACTAACCTTTAAAAGGTCTATCTCTGTCGGGTTATTAAGATTCCCAAGTATATTATCATCTTTATCAATAAAATAACCTTGACTTCCGGTACATGCGAAAGAGTTATCTTTTAGAAATTTATATTGAATAGAAAGTCTATCTAAATCAGCAATATCATCAGAATTCATAACAGCAATAAAAGATCCTCTCGAAGTATCTATTCCTATATTCATAGCTTTATAATTTCCATGACTTTCTTTTAACTTTATGAATCTGACTCTATTATCATTTGAAAATTTATCAATAATTTGACAACTTTTATCGGTAGAAGCATCATCTATAATAATCAATTCAAAGTCACTAAAACTTTGATTTAATATACTTTCAATAGACTTTTCAATAAAGTATTCATTATTAAAATTAGACATAACAACTGAGATCTTCGGAGCGCCTTTCGTTTTCATATATTCTATACTTACAATAATATTTCTTCTTTCCGATCTATAGATATCTTTTGTTATTAATAGATAAAAGGGAGTTTATTTTATTACTGAATGCTTCTATCTACAATGGCAATAATTAAATCGATTTCGCAATTGACTGTACTCTTCAACTATTTGATCTTTTCAAGATATTAATTTAACTTAAAAGAATTTAATACTAAGTACCAAATAAAGCTGCAAAAATCCAAATCGAGGTATTCCTATAGAGAATTTTTTTAACCACTATAAGGGTATTTTCATTTAATATTAAAAGTCAAGCCTCCCCTTAACCTACCAAAATTGAAAGGTAGATAAGTGACTACACTGGTATGCGATTATATATAGCCTTAGCCAAAAAACAGAACATAGGAGTATCAGACTTTATTAATCTTTATAGTTTTTGCATATACCTCGAGCACCACTCCTAATAGCGCTTGACGTTGGTGAAATCTGTTGCAGTTTCTCATCCACTCATCTGACAAAACACGAATCGAGAATATTGCACTAACTGTGTCAAGTGATTGATTTTGAATATAATCGATAACTTTGATACAGGGTGGAAAAGCAACAATTCTGTTTTGAGGAGCTTAATAAGAGTGCAGCCGCTCGTTTAAAGCAAGGCAATTTTAGCCTTCTGGGTAAGGCGTATTGACCCCATTTTTGAAGGAGTTTTTAAAAGAAGCATTAAGGCATATTTAGAGAAAGAAAAGCCCAATTTGAAGAATGGCAAAGAGAATAAGCTTCTAAAGACCAGTGTGGGAAATGTGGAAATAAAGACACCCCTAGACCGGAACAGCACGTTCAAGCCTGAGCTGATACCCAAGCGGCAGCGGAGACTCTTGGAGCAGACTTGGACAGACAAGGGGCGAAGTTCTGCCCCCCCCGGCGGCTTCAAGTGCTGACCAACCTTCAGAACTGAGATGTGACAGATATCTTCAGCATTGATAACCTGACCGGATTTGACGAATCTATAGAGTCGATTTTTCTGAATACAGAAATCCAACTCTACGTTATACATCAATTCGTATTATGAAGGGTTTAAAGCCCGTTTACCAAGCCCCTACCAAAGAGTTGGCAGAACGGCACCTGGATCAACTAGCGGCTAATTGGGGGAGTAAGTACCCTAAAGTCATTGACTCCTGAAAAAGAACTGGCCGCGACTTACCCACTATTTCCAATATTCAGAGGAGATCAGGCGGATCATCTATACGACCAATATCATCGAAGGCTTTTACCGGCAGATCCGTAATGTTACTAAGAGCAAAGGTGCCTTTACGTCAGAAGATGCGTTGATGTAGCCCCTACTCCTGGCCCAGTAGAATATCTACTCAAAATGGAACAAGCCGGGACATAATTGGAATCAAACGCTGGCACAGCTCTCTATTATTTTCGGAAAACGACTAAAACTAAATATTTAGCACCCGCACAGTTAATGTAACACTACCTTTAGATCGGTATATTCCAATCACCCTACCAGCCCAGCCAAAGGATACTTTTCTTCAACAGCCCACTCCACGAGTTACCTTTGCCGAAAAGGCTCTACAACTCTTTTTTGATGATGTCTTCCGCCAGTTTATAATCCAAGCTCAGTCCAGCATACATCTGCTTAAATCGCCAACTTTCGCCTTTCAATGCCTTCAACTGGGCAGCTTCCATACAGCTGTACCTTTTGTGTCAAGTGAAGTTGAATAATGTTGCCTTTGAAATGTCATGCTCACGGCAAACACCCATCGACTCTCGATTGCCTTCATGCTATTTAAGAATTCATACGATCTGAGTCTCTGTGCAGGTTTTTCCTTACACATGACAGTTAAAATTAGCCTATTTCGAGTCTAATTCTACATCATCCTAAATTCAAGGGAGCTTACACCGCTACCAATATTCCAAACTGATACTACTCCACCCATGTAACAGAAAAGCCATACTACCTAGACAAGTCCATGAGCTGATCCCCTTCTGGTGCTTATCAGATACTTGCCTACATACCAATCCACCGAACTTATCTCGCGGAATCAGGCTCAGCATTCGGCTAAAGAATGATATCTTTACTATTGGGCTATTACAGGTTTGGGTTCGCAACCATTAACCTGCAACTTCTGGAGGGCAGTCTCTCTTCTTCCATATCAAAGATTTTTTTTTGAAAAAGTATAAATATATGTAGACTATTCTTTATCTTTGTATAAGAAGCTATTTAAATTCAGACGTCTAGAGATGACAGAGAGTAGTTTTATCAGAGCTGCATTTTCTCAATGCAACTACATTTATAATGTTTAATATTAAAAGTTTTATACATTTCGGCTTTTGCATAATTTCCTGTGTCTATGAAATTGGAGTTAATTACATCGTTGCCGATGTACCTATGTATAGATATAATAATTAGTAGATTAGCTAAGTAATGCTTATATATTATTCACTTTTAGATTTTTAAATAATGAAAAAGCTAGTATTGAAATTTAGCAGGAATGTATTATCTCGAGAACAAATGAAAATGATATCCGGTGGTGGTGGATCGGGCGAACACTGTGGTATGTGTACAATTTATATTCCAGGGCACGGCTATCAAGGTACTCATTGCTATCTTCGGCCTGATCCTTTTCAACCTCCATCCATGTGGTGTAGATGTTCGGATGATACTCAAACTTGCACACCAATCTAGTACTTTGTTTTAATACACGTAGTGCATATTCTGATATGCTATGTCTATTAAAGCTATATTTTCTTTTTTAGAAAGTTGGGGAAATCTTTGATAAAATAAAGAGAGTTTATTAGGCTATTTGACTAGTCCCATTCTAAGCTATGGTACTAGTTTTACGTTGTGGCCTATTGGGAGTTAAAAAATAAATCATCCAAGTATCTACTTTCAAATCCCGGAAAGCTATCACCGCCGAGATGATAAGGGATAAGTCTGCTTTTGCGCCTTCTATTTATTTACTAAGCAAGCGGGAAGACTTCTCAATATCCACCTCTGAACTGAATAAAACAAAGTAGATACGGAAGCTTTTTTAATTTGTTTATGTACAAAAAACACCACAGTTGGTGAGTATGGTCGAATAGAATTGCATATATTCAATAGCAAATGCCGTAGTCGACACTTCCCAACCTTTGAAACTGTGACAAAAAAGCTGAGGTACGGCAAAGTGATTAGAAAATAAAAATCGTGAGATCTACTGGTAGTTCACTACAATCGATGCCAGAATAAAGCTAGGCTCTATACACCGATTTAAATTAAACTTAACAATAGATATACAATCACACCATAAAAAGATTAGCCTTTAAGACTCCAGAAACGCTACGAAGAGACATTACATTGAAAATAAAGGCAAAAACTTCATACTTTATGCACCCCGTAGCTAGCAAGTTATCGTTTCCTGAGCCTTGGCAAGAACAACAGAGTGTGATCACGGAGCAGGAACCGATAATGAAATCCAAAGGGCGCCTCCTTCTTAAACTTATCAAGATAGCTCGGCATAGTTTGGGGGAAATTCCGAAAGAGCAAACCATACCTGTGAAGCTAGGCGACTATCCATTCCAGTTGTACAGCATGTTAGAGAACACACTAGCTCAAATTTCGCCCAAGTCAAAATAAGGATAATGCATATTGAAGTATATGAATCCAACTGAATGGCTAACCATGCGATACAACAAACGTATCCACCTAGACAACTATATATTGTCCGTTAATATTTTGAGAATACAAAAATACCCAACTCATTTACAATAATATTATGAATGAACTACTGAGATCACGAAGACTCTCGTCCAATAGGAAAACATCAGAAACCGCAGAAGATGGGAGATTTCAGCTAAAGTGAAGGGAAGAATTTTCAAAAGGGTAAAGAAATTAACTCAATTGGGTACAATCAACTTCCTTTCACCTAAAATATTATTTTGGGCGACATTGACAAACCTTAAATATATTTCCAAATGTAAATGAAATATAAAATTCCAGTTTCGGTTATTATGCCTTGCCATAATTCTTCATATTTCTTACGTCAAGCTATTGATAGTATATTGAATCAAATATTTGAAGACTTCGAATTTATACTTATAGATGACGGCTCAAGTGACTCAACTTACTCTATTATTTCCGAATATTCCGATTCTAGAATTAGACTACTTTCTAACAAATACCAAAAAGGAAATTTTGTATGTCGAAATATTGGAATGTTGAAGGCTATTGGGAAATATGTGTGTGTAATGGATTCAGACGACATATCATTACCACATAGATTACAAGTACAATATGAATTCATGGAAAAAAATAAACATATAGCACTTATTGGAAGTAATGTCGAAAAAATAAATAGTGAAGGAAAATCACTTGCCTTCACAGAAAATATGACAAGTTATTCTCTCTTAAAAGTATGTCTTCTAAAAGATAGTGTTTGTGTGCATCCAAGTACTTTCTTCCGAAGCAATATTATATTCAGTCATGGGTTCATTTATAACAAAAATATGAAATACGCCGCAGACTATGATTTTCTCGTAAGATGCTCGCAACGCTTTCCGATAAAAAATCTATCTCAAGTTCTATTAAAATATAGACTTCATTCTAATCAAATATCTATTGCTAAACGCAAAGAGCAACAAGCATATGCCGATCACGTAAGGTTAAAACAATTAACGAATTTTAACGTTAAGTTAACCCAGAATGAACGACGACAATACCTTTCATTAATAACAAATAAGGGAATAAATCCAGTAGAGCAACCAAACTATATAAAGTTATTAAATAAGTTACTGGATGCAAACTATGCAAGTCGATATTATTGTCATTCTAAGCTATATTTGCTTTTTGAAGCACTTTTAGCTAATAGTTATAAACTTTAAAAAAATCTGAGATATATTTAGTTATCCCCAATTTGCCTTGTACCAAAAAATATCTACTCAATCAAATTTTATTATATATATTTAATATCATTATATAGATAAGCTCTAACTCACTAACACAAATATTATCTACTAGTTAGTTTTAGATATTTTTCTAACACATTTTATTTAAATAAATAAAAAGAATGACACTTTTTTGTATTTTTAATAAAAAATCAAATAATCCACTAACATAATCTAATAAAACTGTCTTGAATATTTTGCAACCTATATTTTAATAGACTACTTTTTTTCGACTGTAAAATAGACGGGAATAAAAGCAATTTATTTGTAGACAATCGAGATATAAAATTTTCTAAAGGTTCTCTATCTATAATTGGTTCGTGTAGAATTGGGAAGAAAATACTTTTTAATATTATTATAAAATCTAATGAGGTATAATGATCCACCCATAATAAGTGTTTTGTTAGTGGAAGTGCGTGATTAAAGTATCCCGTATCAGATCCATAGATCAAATCAATCCCTATTCTATATGCGTCAATTATACATTTTATAAAAGCATCTTTATTATATTGATCTGAAAAAGCTTCTGTAGAGTTACAGTAGATGAGAACATCATCACCTGCATCTATACTTGACTTAATGATTTTTCTTAAACATAATAATTGTTCATTTGAGCCAAATTTATTCTCATCATATTCTATTAATTTAATGTTAAATTCATTTCTTTTATTGAATGAATCATAAATATTTACACACTTGTTTTCTATTATATTTGGGGAAAGCACAAAGGTAGGAATACTTATATCATTATACTCTTCTTGATTTTCTTCTTCTGAAATTTCACTCAATGCCGATCGATAGAAGTTCTCTCCATCAAGTATGTATCTCATAGATACTTCCGCATCAGTAAATAATTGTGAAAGGAATTCGACATTTGCATTCCTCGATGTCACATCTGAGTAGCCAAACCCCTTTTGAATAGATATAAAAGGGTAAATCAGAAATTTACTATTGAATAATTCAGATATTTTTAAGTCAGCACTATCTTTAACTGAAAATTCTGACTGTAATATCTTCTCAAAAGACTGATTGAAAATAATAATAAATTGAGTTGCATTAAAAGACTCAACCCAATAAAGAGGTTTTCTGAAACTAAAAATATTGTTAAACCAGCTTACTCCACCAATTAATATATCAGCTTTTTGCTCAATAGCTAGCTTAATAGCGGTAAATAGAAGTTCTTTGTTATAGTGATCTGTAAACTGGTGATCGTCCTCACAGATCAACACATAATCCTCATTTACATCAATGAGTTCGTCAATTATGTATTTAATACTATTCCAAAGACCCATCGAGCCGGACTCATGTTGCCTTGCCTCAACTACATTTACATTAAATTCATCTTTGGCTTCAAATTCCTTAAGAATATGATTTTTCCGATCTATTCGGTCCTTTAAGTTTATTACATATGTTGGTATAGGCACATACATATTTTTGGATATTTTTTGCAAGTAAACAGATTTTTTTTGCAAAAAAGCTATTTTTTTATAAAATCAAGATATATATTATAATTCATTTATATAGTTTTACCGAAGATACTGTACCGTATTCTTTGGCTCTACATTCGTATATAGGTAAGTAACAGACTTTCCTCCTTTAAGATATTACTACATATTTCGGTGCAAAGTGAGCTACTTTGAATGTTTGATTTGTCTAATACTCTGGTTTAAATAAGCCTTGAGAGAGAACACCGTGATTAGGAGCCCCTATCATTCCGACGTAATTGAGCCATCCAGTTGTAAGATCGTGGAGGCTTATTGAGTCTAATGCCGTCATGCTATAGGAGTAAACTCTGGATCACATAGTTAAGGCCTCAAAACAATGCAACAGTTACGCATGATATCACAACAGCTTCATAGGGTCTGCTAAAAAAAAAATCGGATGTAGCTTTCCTCTAACAATCAAGGGGCGGTATCTGAGCTCTTTTGTCTTCACTCTTTTTACTATTATTAGAAAAATTCAATTTTAGAATTGATGTTTGTGAAACCTTGGTAGTATAACTTTGGTATGGGTATAGTTTCCCTGTCCCTATCTTGACAGATTAGATGTGTAATTCCCTGGCTTTGTTGAGGAGACTTTTCATCTGCTGGATTACTTTATCGCGTTTCCTTGGCCTTTTTTTATCGAAGTCAGTGGTAATGCAGTGTCTGGTCATTTAGCTTGTTTCATGACTCAGTATAATCAGAAATACAAAGTAAGCAAAATCTGTAAAGAGGCCGGCTGTCATATTGAGCAAGCGTTAAGACGCTGCGTTTAAAATATGACAGCCGGCCTCTTTACAGAAGCTGCTTGTTCAGGCAAATTCCTATCGCCAGCCGTCGTTCTGGGTCAGCGACGGATTTACTTCTATCTCCTGGGCCGGAATCGGCCAGATCACGTGGCGATCCTGGAAACCCCTGGTAAACAGGTTTGCGCCGGTGATTCCTTTTTCGATGACTCCACCACCGGTATAAGCTTTAAGCAGTCCCCATCTTTTCAGATCGAAGTAACGATGTCCTTCGCAAGCCAGCTCTACAGCGCGCTCGTGAATGATACGCTGCGTTACCTGGTCTTTACCACTCACCGCCAGGGAAGGTGCTCCGCTGTTAAGAGCAGGCATGGAAGATCTCTCCCGCACCTTGTTGATCTCTACAATGGCCTTATCCTGCTGGCCGGTTTCGTTGTAAGCTTCAGCAAGCATCAGCATGACGTCGGCCAGCCTGATCAACGGGAAATTAATAGGTGTGTGAGCCCTGTCGGTGATATCTCCGTTCATATTTCCTTCGGGTACAAACTTTCTCCAGACGTAAGTATACCAACCCCTGTTGTTACGGATCTGTCCAAAGTTTTCGTTGACGCCGGTAGCGATCACAAGCTGCATATTACGGGGTTGATTGGCATTCCAGCCCAACTGCCAGGAGTAAGGCACTACCAGGCTGGCCATCAAACGGGGATCGCGGTTCCGGTAGATCTCTCCCAACTTCGCGGTATCAGGCAGGGAGGTAAAATTCCCGTTGGTATGCGTCGCCAGGAATACCTTTTCTTTAACAGAATTGTCGGTATTGAAACCCGGGAAATGATCTTCCCAGTTGAACTTCGTGCCATCCCGGTTTTCATACATATCGCCGAGGGTTGTGCTGGGCATGCCGTTGTTCCAGCAACTGTTGAATGTCGACCGCGTACCCAAGTAAAATGCCAGCGGCATTCCGTAGGGGAAGCCTACCCCACCCTTGTTCTGGATGGCGAAGATCATCTCGCTGCTGGAGTGCCCCTGGGGTTTAAACAGGTTGGCATAGTTCGGATAAAGCGTGTAGCCGTAGCTGCCGGTTTTGTTATAAACTACATCTTCGAAGTCCTGTACTGCCTTTTCCCATTCCTTGTTAAACAGGTATACCTTGCCGCGAAGCGCCACGGCCGCTCCCTTGGTAACCCTGCCGTAGTGCTGCGCAGGATAAGAGACCGGCAGGCCGGCAATAGCTGCCGTCAGATCAGCAATGATAAAAGCGCGTACCTGCTCTTCGGTGCTTCTGGGCGCCAGCATCTGGTTGAATTCCCGGTTCAGATCAACCGTTTCGTCGTAGATGGGTACTCCGCCATATAGGTTCATGAGGTGAAAGTAGAAGAGCGCTCTCAAAAAACGGGCTTCCCCCAACACGACATTCTTTGTTTCTGCAGGAATGTCCATTTCCGAAACATTCCGTATTACCGTATTCGCCCGCTGGATACCATCAAACCCGCGTCTCCAGCGATTGACGATCGTATTGGTACGATCTGTAAAGTTCCCGGTAATTATTTCTCCGAACCCTTGCGGATCATATCCTATCCCTATATCCGATCCGTTGTCGAACATATTGAAAAGCCCGAACAGCTGCTCGTCTTTCATATCGGCATATACACCCAATACACCCTGCAGCGCATGGGCCTCCGTCTTCCAGAATGAACCGGAACTTACTTTGTCGTAAGGTTTTGTATCCAGGTCATAGCAGCTGCTTACCACAACCGCCAATACTGCTATAAATATCTTTTTCATCAGTCGCTTTTTTAGAATGTGATGTTTACGCCCACAAGAACTTGTTTCAAAGTCGGGTACTGGGTACCGTCCACTTCCGGGTCAAAACCTTTGTACTTTGTAAAAGTGAGGTAATTTTCCAGGCTTCCGTACACCCTGAAAGCGTCTACCTTCGCACGTTTGGTCAGTGACGCAGGAATAGTATACCCTACCTGTACGTTCTTTAACCTCATGTAAGCTTTGTTCTGCAGCCAGAAGTCGCTTGCGCGCACGTTCCTGGTGTCAGTTGTATTAAGCAGGCGGGGATAAGTCGCATCAGTCCGGCCAGTATACCATCTTTGCTCGGCAACTTCCTGGTTGATCTGGTAACCCCATCTGACGGCAGTAGTGTGATAAAGGTCATTCCAAACCTGCAGAAGGCCGGATGTTCCCTGAAGCAGAGCGGAGAAATCAAATCCTTTCCAGTCAAATCCCAGGTTGATACCGTAGGAAATTCTCGGAGCTGAACCGTGACCTATCGTCACACGGTCTTCATCGTTGATAATTCCGTCGCCGTTACTATCCTGATAAAGGAAATCACCGTAAGTAGGGGTCCCGTAAGCTGCAAACGGATTTCTCTTGTTGCCATTTGCATCAAGCGGCGCATTAGCAATCATATCCTCCACCAGCTTAAAGTCTTCAGCGGTCTGAATTAACCGATCGACTTTCAAAATATACCGCGTATTGATCGCATAACCTTCCTGGATCAAATTCGTGCCGCTGATGGTCCGTTCATTACCCTTGTATTTGGTTACCTTATTATCGACAAACGTAAAGTTACCTCCTATGCGGTAGTTAAAATCGCCCACCCTGTCGCGGTAGTTGAGGTTGAGCTCAATCCCTTTGTTCTGTACCCGCGCCGCATTCTGCTTGGGGATACTTGCGTTTCCGACTACTAACGGAGCCGGCAGGTTGATCAGGATATTTTTAGTTACTTTGTCGAACACCTCCAGTGAACCTCCCAGCTTGTAGTTAAAAAGGTCGAAATCGAGACCGAGGTTGGTAATGTACGTGCTCTCCCAGGTAAGCGCCGCATTGGAAAGCGCAGTCTGCGCAAACCCTACAAACAAGTTGTTATTCAGAATATAATTGGCTGCATTATAAACTGCCTGATAATCATAGTTCCCCACTGAGTTGTTACCGAGTGAACCATAGGAAGCACGGAGCTTTAGGTTAGGCAGCCAGTTTACGTTAAAGAACGGCTCTTCTGAAATTCTCCAGCCTGCCGAGAAAGAGGGGAACATCCCCCACCGGCTTTTGCCCGAAGCAAAGCGGGAGGTACCG
Source organism: Spirosomataceae bacterium (assembly GCA_037191015.1). Classification (GTDB taxonomy): domain Bacteria; phylum Bacteroidota; class Bacteroidia; order Cytophagales; family Spirosomataceae; genus Ravibacter. The sequence continues at coordinate 143,893 of JBBCKD010000017.1, read as the reverse complement.
TCGCGCCGCAGGTTAGCCTCAAACAGGTACTTGTCATCCCAGCCCAGGTTTATCCTTCCGAAGTAGGATCGCATAGCCCAGTCTGTAGCGTTCCCGCCGGCAGCGGCATCCAGTGTAGCCGCATCCAGAACGCTCAGATCCGGGTCTACAAGGTCAAGCTTGCTTGCCTGGAACCAGGCCCGCTTGAAATACTCCTGGCTGGCGCCCACCATTACGTTGACGGCAAGCTTATCTGCCACGGTAAGATCGTACCTGGCCAATCCGTCCATATAGTAATTGAGGTTCTTCAGGTTATTGTTCCTTACAGAAGTCCGGCCAACAACATTCCGGGAGATGGTATTGGTATAGAAGTCCCAGCGGTTGTTAAACACGGGCTGGGCATAGGTAAGGCTGTCGTCAAACATATAATTGAAAGAGCCTTCGATGCTCAGGCCTTTTATCGGTCTCAGCTTCCCGTAAAATCTTGAGCTCATCCGGTTATGATTGACATCTCCTTTCTGGCTGTAGAGATTGTGCAGCACGTTGTTGGCCTGCGGATCTTCTTCAGGATTGCTCGGTCCACCGAAACGACCATCCGGCGCCCGCAAAACAACTCCGGGCGTACTTGCTCCTGCATACGTAAAAACATCAGCTATGGTGTTGGTACCAATGTCAGTGTTGTCGAACGAGCCGTTCAGCTGAGTTCCCAGCGTAAGCCAGGGCTTCACATCAGCTTCGAGGTTAACCCTCCCGGTATAGCGCTTATAGGTAGATCTCTCGATAATCCCTGGGTTGTTGAGATACCCGAAAGAGCCGAAATACCTGATCTTGTCGCTTCCACCCTGGAAAGACAGGTTGTGGTTCTGCAGCCAGTTTCTTTTAAATACCTCATCCACCCACTGCGTATTGGGGTACTTCAAAGGATCGCCGCCTGCATTCGCCCGCCACTCGTCGATCTTTGCCTGCGAGAAGATCGGGTTGGCATTGGGATCCGAGTTTTTGAAGCCTTCGTTCATCAGCTCCATATAGTCTGCGTAGTTAGAAACGGTCTTTACTACGTTCGAAGGCCTGGCTGAAGAGAAAAAGGCATTATAATTAACCTTAAACTCACCGGATTTCCCGCTTTTAGTGGTGATCAGGACCACCCCGTTAGCCGCCCTGGAACCATAGATAGCCGCTGATGCCGCATCTTTCAAAACGGAGATCGTCTCCACATCCTGGGGGTTGAGCATGTTCATATTGCCAATCACCCCGTCTATTACCACGAGAGGATCCGAATTATTCAGGGTCCCCTGGCCGCGTATCCTCAATGTAGCACCGTCGTTACCCGGTCGTCCGCTACCCTGGTTAACATACAGGCCTGCCGCCAGACCTGAAAGTCCTGAAGAAAGCGAGGTGATAGGCCTGCTTTGTGTTTCTTTTGCGATATCGACAGTGGATACAGCACCGGTCAGGTTTACTTTCTTCTGGGTTCCATATCCGACTACCACCAGTTCTTCCAGTGTGCGGTTGTCCGGCTGAAGCGATATATCCAGGTTTGACCTGTTTCCTACCACGATCTCCTGGTTCACATAGCCGACGAAGCTTACCACCAGCACCGAATTGTCGTCTGCTACAGAAATCGAAAATCCACCGTTGAGGTCAGTGCTGGTTCCCCTGGAGGTTCCCTTTAGGAGGATATTGACACCCGGCAGACCGTCTCCATTCTCATCGGTTACTCTCCCTCTAATCTCGCGGTCAACATTCTGAGCGGCGAAAGCAGAAAAAAGACTCTCCTGTACCTGAGCCGCCGATTGCTTTACCCTGGCTTTCGTGATAATGACGTATTGCCCGGAAACATCATATTCCAGCTGGCTGGGAATCAGCAGCTGGTCCAACATCGCGCTCAGGCTCAGGTAACCGCGTGCCACGTTCACCTTCTTATTCGCCACCAGGGAAGGTACATAGGAGAACCGCAACTGCGTAGTCTGTTCCAGTTCTTTCAGAACATCCTGCAAATAGCGGGTGCCTGTTGCTACAGAGACCTGCTTTCTAAGCAATTCCTGCTGGTTGGCCGGACCTGCATAGCCCGCACCCGTCACAAGCAACGCCAGCAAGAAAGGTACACAGGCACGCCTGACCCCTGTAAGAAGCAAGCGGCATATTGGGTATCGCTTTAACATTGGTTTGATAGTTATTGGTTAATAAATAGAACACTATTGGTAGATAAAAGAAATGCAAAATGATACGGAGCAGGCCGGCTAATCACAACCTTCTCCCGTTATTACTACTTCCCCATCGGCCACGAAGAAATCCGCGCCGATAGTCCTGCAAATGATATTAAGTTTGTCGTAGAAGGGTTCGCCGCCCATTTTTACGGTAAGGGAACAGCCCTTAAGGACTTCCGGATCAAAGCGAACCGGAATACCGTAGGCGCCCGTCAGCTTGTCGAATACCTTATCGACGGGTGTGTTTTCAAATTCAAAGGCAGTTTGCGGCACATCAACCGTCTCCAGTATCTCGGGATCTGCCGAAAGGCCCCGGGTCAGCTGTTTGACATGAACCGAATAAGTGACGACCTGGTTAGGAGTGAGCGCCAGCTCCTCCCTGTTGTCCCCAACCAGCGGTCTCACCATTACCTTCCCGGATCTGACCTCTACCGATGATTTCCCGTTGACCGAGCTTACCAGGAAGCTTGTGCCGACTACACGGGTTACCAATCCCTCGGCATATACGAAAAACGGGCGTGCCGTGTCTTTTTCGATCTCGAAGAAGATATCTCCGCTCATATAAACCTCCCTGCTGTCTTTCTCGTTACTTCCCCGGCCAAAGCCGTCGACCGTGTATTTCAGCCGGGCGCCCGGATAAAGCTGCGCCAGGCTCCCATCCGGGAGCCAGAAAGCCGCGATAGCGTCCGAAGTGTTGAATTTCTGGCTGACCTGCGGAGAATCGGTTGTCTTAAGGTATTGATAAGTAGCCAGGGGCATGGCTTTCTGAGGCTTCAAAAACCAGAACATGAAGCCGCAAACCACGATAGCTGCAGCCCAGTACCACCTGCTGAACCATTGGATTTTCCGTCGGCTTTCTCCGGTAGCGCCGAGGATCCTGTCCACTTCGTTATCGAGAACTTCGGGAGAAACCCGATATTCCGTTCCTTCCAATTCTTCAATGAACAAGACGGCTTTGGACAACGCTTCTGCCTTCTCCGGAAAAAAAATTAAAATTCTGCCCCAGACAGGATGCCCGGGAGGACATCCGTTCTTTACCCAGCAACGGAAGTCGGGGTCGGATATAAACTGCCTGAAATCGTACGTACTGAATTCTTCCATAAGCGGATACTGACTACACTTGCACCTATGTAATCCGCAGGCTCATGGTTTATCATGAAAAAAAATGAAAAAAATATTTTTTGCCGCTTTTAGTAAAGCAGGCTACCGATGAAAAGCAGAACAGAGATAACAGACGAACGCCACGTAAGCCGCATGCTTCCCAACGCAGCGTGGACGAGGTTGGCTACGGCAGGTTTGGATATCTCCATAATACCGGCGATCCGCTCGTTAGGTAGTCCTTCAAAAAAGCGGAGATGGATTGCTTCCCGCTGCCGCGGAGATAATCCGAGCAGGAGCGCCCGGATACGTTGCCGTTCAAATTGTGATTTCTCTATCGATATGAGCTTGTCTTCAACAGACCATTCCGGGTCAGCGGCCGCTACTGCCTCCTCTCCGAATTCCAGCCATTTATTACCCTTATTAATACCCTTAACCACCCTGTTTCTAAGGCTCTTCAGCAGGTATAGCCTGACATCGTCCGTCTCGCCCAGATGTGAACGGCGCTCCCATAAATGTACAAACAGGTCGTGGATGCAGTCCTTGATAAAATCGGGGTTATTCAAGAGGCGCATTCCATAAACATACAAATCCTGGTAATAGTCCCTGATCAACCCTTCATAGGCAGCGCGACTCCCCTCTTTGAAATCTGACCATACAGCCTCTTTTCCCGGCACAGCGATATAATTTGCTTATTTTATCATAATCCGAAGCCGCAAATTTAATTTTTTTTAATAATTTGTTAAAGTATTTAAAAAAAATAAGCTGTATACCGGTCCCCTATCCGTTCTGCAGTATATCGTTACCGTGCGTCAGCCCTATTATTCCCCTGGTCAATGCCGGCGAGTGCCTTAATAAGGCCAGCACTCCGCCGGTAAGCCACTCTTTCCCGAAGAACGGTTGGATGATACGTCCGGCGGCAAGCCGTGCGCCAAAGGCCCGTTGCCATTGACGCCGGTATTGCTCCTCCAGCTCCGCCCGGCCAAGCTCCCCCCTTATGCTGCGCCGGATCAGCGTCGACAGGATTTTCGCTCCATGTATGGCGATCGCCATACCATTACCACAGAGAGGCGCGATCAGGCCTGCCGTATCTCCCGCCATGAGTATCCCGTTTTCCACACATTTTTTTTTCTGAAAAGAAATTTCATTGATCACCAGGGGACGTTCATAGAGAAATTCTGCTTCGGAGAATATCCTTCTCAAAGAGGGATTCTTTCCAAGCACCTCGCGCTCGAGCCGTGCTAGGCTCCCGCCGCTGTCTTTCAGGTTCGACCGCTCCGTCAGGTAACAGAAACAATACTTCCCGTCTTCAATTGCAGAAATACCGCCATAACCTCCTTTGAAATTATGCAGCGCGATAAGGTCTTCAGGCTGATCATACCTGATGTGATATTTCACAGCCATATATGGAGAAGCTTTCCTGGTAAAGCTCCTGTCTCCTTTTACATCGAGGCTGCTTCTTTTTCCATAGGCTCCTATTACATACCTGCTTTCATAGCAGTCGCCGTGGGCGGTCTGTACCCGGAAACCTTCCCCGGTCCGCTGTACCTGTGAAACAGAAGTATCCGGTAAAAACCTAACGCCTGCCTCGACGCCCAATCGGTACATCGACCGGTCCAACATATACCGGCTGATCCCGAAACCGCCCGATCTGAGGGGGGCTTTCAGTATCTTTCCCGCTTGCGAGCTGACAGCCAGACGATCAATTGGCATCGCTCCGAGACCGGCTACATCGAGCCCTAAAGATTCGAGGTAGGGCCTTACTTCGTTCGAAACATATTCACCGCATACTTTATGGACCGGATAATTCCGCTTTTCTATGAGCAGTACCTCCACACCCGCTCGGGCCAGCTCCAGCGAAGCTGTCAGCCCTGCCAGGCCGCCTCCTATTATAATTACAGCTGCGTCCATATATTTAACATTGTACCATGCAGCGCAATTTATGCTTTAATTATAAATGTGTACCGATAGCAGATCTTCACCGGGGAAAGCCGCTACAGAGAATTTTTACTAGCTTTGCTTATTCAAATATAAAAATGGCAGGGGATCGTAAGGTACCCGGGAATAGAAAATGAACAGGAACTGGAGGGACGGACTCAATTTCATGTCTAAAGTCACCCCGAAAAGAGCGTGGAACGCCCTCAAGGTGGTGAGCAGCTTTTATTATTCCCGGTATACCGGTAAACCCCGCCAGAGGGGGCTGCCTATTGCGTTATCCTTCGAACCGACCACTTCCTGCAATTTACGCTGCCCCGAATGCCCGAGCGGGCTGAGATCATTTACCAGGCCTACCGGCATGATGGATGCAGATCTGTTCCGGAAAACCATCGACGAACTGGCCGACACGCTCCTGTACCTGATCTTCTATTTCCAGGGAGAGCCCTACCTGCACCCCAAATTCTTCGAATTGGTAAAATATGCTTCGGACAAAGGCCTTTATACCGCTACTTCTACCAACGCGCACTACCTGAGTGACGACAAGGCCAGGAGGACGGTCGAATCCGGCCTCGACCGTCTCATCATTTCTATCGACGGCACCACCCAGGATGTGTACCAGCAATATCGCGTAGGCGGCAAGCTTCACAAGGTGCTCGAAGGTGCGAAGAACATCGTAAAGTGGAAAAAGGAGCTTAAATCGGGAACACCGCATGTTATCTTTCAATTCCTGGTGGTAAAGCCCAATGAGCACCAGATTGAAGATGTAAAAGTATTGGCAAACGAAATAGGTGTTGACGAAGTAGCCTATAAAACCGCCCAGATATATGATTATGAGGACGGGTCAGACCTTATTCCTACCATAGATAAATACGCACGCTACCAGCAGGATACGGACGGCAAGTATAAAATAAAAAACTCGCTTCTCGACCATTGCTGGAAAATGTGGCACTCTTGTGTGATTACCTGGGACGGCGCAGTAGTTCCATGCTGCTTCGACAAGGACGCGGAATACAAAATGGGCGACGTGAAGGAGCAGTCATTCCGGGAGCTCTGGCAGGGGCCGGCATACACCAGCTTCCGTCAGCAGCTTATCAAAGACCGCAGCGAAATAGAAATGTGCAAAAACTGCACCGAAGGGACGAAAGTGTGGGCGTGATAATTGTCTAATTATCTAATTCCTTTTTCTCCTGTATCAGAACAGAAGCCAGGATACTTACAGCCAGGATCCCCAAAATGATATACAGGGAATATACCGTCTTGAAGCCGATTTCATCCAGGTAAGTGTGCGCCAGCATTTTGCAGCCGATGAATACAAGTAGAACACCCAGCCCGTATTTGAGAAAGCGGAAGAGGCCCACGATATTGCTCAGGAAGAAAAACATCGACCTTAACCCCATGATCGCAAAGATATTGGAGAAAAACACCACGTAAGGGTCCTTGGTGACGGCAAACACCGCCGGAACGGAATCTACCGCAAAAATCAGGTCGGTAAATTCGATGATGAGCACGACTACAAAGAGAGGAGTAAAATAAAATTTCCCCGTCTTGGTCCTTACGAAAAAGTGCTCCCTGACATACCTGGGGAAAACGGGCAGGTAACGGGACGCGAACCTGACAACCGGATGCTTGCCCGGATCTATCGCTTCATCCTCGTCCTTTTCGAAGAAGATTTTGGCCCCCTGGTATACCAGCAGCAACCCGAATATATAGATGATCCAGGAAAACTGCTGAATGAGCGCAGAACCCACGAAAATAAAAACGAAGCGCATCAGGACGGCTCCAAGCACCCCCCAGAAGAGCACCTTTTTATAGTACTTTGGAGCAACGTTAAAAGAGCTGAAGATCAGGATAATAACAAATATATTGTCAATTGAAAGGGCATATTCCAGCAGGTAACCGGTAATATACTCGGTGGCCATGTTAGACCTGTATATTTCGAGGCTTTGTTCAAAATCTCCCGGGATAAGGCTCAGGTGGGGAGCATATTTTTCGGCTATATGAAAAAGATCGCTGAAGTTGTCAACTCCGTGCACAAGGTCCCCGTGCGTTCTGATGATGAAATAAAACCCCATCGACAGCGCCACCCAAACAAAAGTCCATGCTGCGGCTTCTTTAAATTTTACCTCGTGATCGGTTTTACTGAAAACTCCCAGGTCCAGCATCAGCATGAGCGATATCACAGCGATGAAACCTGCGAAAAAGATTACTTCATTAGAAAGCATAAGTCGGTTATTGCAATTGAAGGAGCAAAGATATAGGAAATAGGTCAAAACGGTGTTCCTCTCAGGGCCACATACCTAAAATACTCCACCAGTGAAAAAAATCGGGGTCAGACGGTCGGCAACGACTTCATACGGCAACCGACATCAATGCCGACTCGCAGGTAAGGCCCGGGCCAAAAGCCGCCGAAAGTACCAGGTCGCCGTCTTCAAGGTCGCCGCTTTCAGATAGCCGCTGAAGAATGAAAAAGATCGTGGCAGACGACATATTCCCGTATTCACGCAATATTTCGTAAGCCCGCCTGTTAGCATGCTCTTCTATACCCAGTGCTTTCTCAAGCATTTCCAGCACCCTGGGACCGCCGGGATGAAATACATAGTGATTAACCGGCTTCATCCTGTGCTCCTCTTTTTCGAGCAACCTGTCGAATACGTTTTTTATGCCTTTCTTCAATATCTCCGGAACCCGCCCTGTGAGCTTCATGGCAAAGCCGGCATCGGCTATTTCCCAGGTCATATCTTCCCCACCCTCCGGAAAAAGTTCGGAAGCGAAATCGAGCAGCTTCAAGGCCCGTGCATCGCCTTTCTTCTCTCCTTCTACCAGGGCGGCCGACGCTCCGTCGCCGAAAAGCATATTGGTCAGCAAAGCGCTGCCGGCAGGTCCGTCTTTCTGAAAATGGAGAGAGCACAGCTCCACGCAGACAATGAGCACACGTGCGGAGGGATCAGCCGCAATCGAGGAAGCTGCCATCTTCAACGCGTGGAAAGCAGCATAGCATCCCATAAAATTTACGCAAGTCCGTGTCACGGCAGAACGCATCCCAAGGGTCCGGACCAGGTCTATATCCAGCCCCGGGGCATACATCCCGGTACAGCTCACAACAATCAGGTGGGTTATGCCGGCGGCATCAGCCGAGGCCTTTTCGAGGCATTGCAAAGCGGCGGCCCTGGCAAGCGGTAAGGCATGGCTTTTGTAATGCTGCATCCGCTGGCCCACACCCGGGAAAGGATCGAGCGCCTGGTTACCCGGATAGAATTCAAAACCGGATGGCTCCCTGCCGTAATCCGGAATGACCGAGTACCGGAAATCTATCCTGGTCTGCTTTACCAACCTATCGACCAGCCGGCTTCCTTTTTTATCCAGCACCATGTGCCGTTTCATAAAACCACCTATTTCTTCCTGCGAAAACCTGAAAGCCGGGACACTGCTTCCCAACGCCGTAATAAATCCGCTGCAATCCTTATATTTGGGCATACCAATTTTGATTATCGGTCTAAATTAAGGAAAATAGAGTGCCGGCATCAGAAAAGCCCCCCGGGAATTCCGTGATACGCAAACGAAACCAAAGCTGGCAGGATACCTTTGTACATCTCCGGCTCCCGTTTTCCCTTTTCCTCGCTCCTGTGTATTTTTTTGCGCTGAGCGAATCGCAAGATATTGACCGGCTGAATGCCTTATGGGTTTTCATCATACTCCATCTGCTCCTGTTCCCGGCCAGCAATGCTTATAACAGCTATTATGACAAAGACGAAGGCAGTATAGGGCTCATCGAAAAGCCGCCGCCGGTATCCGGGCTGCTCCTGTATACGTCCGTTGGAATGGACCTGGCTGCGGTCGTCTTGTCGCTTCTGCTCGGGCTGGGAGCAAACTTTACCCTCTATCTCATTTTATACGGCCTTGTTTCGAAAGCCTACAGCCATCCCCGGATCAGGCTCAAAAAATACCCGGTCGTCAGTCTACTTACCGTTGCCCTGTTCCAGGGGTTTTATACGTTCGTGACGGTGTATGATGCGGTAGCTGCAACCGGGACGGCGTCGGAACCCGGTATATTCCTACCGGCTATACTCTGCTCGTGCAACCTGATCGCCGTTTACCCGCTCACGCAGATTTACCAGCATGACGAGGACCGGAAACACGGCGACCTCACCTATAGTATGCTTGTGGGTATACAGGGCACATTCACGCACGCGGCTATTTTCCTGACATTGTCTTTTGCGGGCTTCGGCTACTTGTATATTTCCGGAAACAATGCAGTCTCCTGGCTGCTGTTCGGCGTATTCATGCTCCCTGCCGTTGTTTTCTTCCTGTATTGGTGGCGGAAAACAAGTATGGATATTTCCGAGGCCAGCTATCGCAATACCATGCGGATGAATGCGCTGGCCGCGACAGGACTAAATGCTTTCTTTATCCTGATGTGTCTTATCTGAAGCAATGGCTATCAGCCACCAGGCATTATTCTTCCAGCAATTTCTTCACAGCCTCGTCGGCTTTCTCAAACTGAAATTGCGCCAGCTCATCATGCAGGCGTGATTTCAACAGATCGAGCTGCAGGTTCCCGATGCTCCCGATATGGGTATGATTCAGCTCTCTCGGCGCATGGTAGGTATTATTGGCAATTTCAGCGCCCACCTGCCGGTAGGCATCCCGGAAAGGGACATTCTGCATAACCAACTCATTCACTCTCTCTACGCTGAACAGCAGATCGTACTTTTCCCCGGCAAGTAAACCGGTGCTGACCCTGATGTGCGTCAGCATGAACACCGCTATGTCCAGGCATTCCAGGATTTCATCCAGCGCCGGCATCAGGATTTCCTTAAGCAACTGCATATCGCGGTGATAGCCCGATGGCAGGTTGCTCAGCACCATCGTCACCTCCGCAGGCAATGCTTTGAGACGATTGCATCTGGCCCTGAGCAGCTCGGCTACGTCGGGATTTTTTTTATGCGGCATAATGCTGCTGCCGGTTGTCATTTCGTCTGGCAGGAGCAGGAAGCCGAAATTCTGGCTATTATAAAGGCATACATCCATTGCCAGCCGCGAGAGCGTAGCGGCAAGAGAAGCGATCGCGTTGAGAACAGCCTGCTCGGTCCGTCCGCGGCTCATCTGGGCATACACGACATTCACATGCAATCCTTCAAAACCCAGCAGGTCGGTAGTCATCTGGCGATCGAGCGGAAACGAGGAGCCGTAGCCTGCGCCCGATCCTAGAGGGTTCCGGTTGGCGAGACGATAGGCTGCGTGCAACTGGACAATATCATCCAGCAACCCTTCGGCATAGGCGCTGAACCATAATCCGAATGAAGAAGGCATTGCTATCTGCAGGTGCGTATACCCGGGAAGCAGGTCATTTTTATGCTCTTCCGCCCTGTCGGTCAATACTTCAAACAGCCGGGAAGTGAGATCGACCACCTCCCGGAGGCGGCTTCGGGAGAAGAGCTTCAGATCTATCAGGACCTGGTCGTTACGAGAGCGCCCCGAATGTATTTTCTTCCCGACGTCGCCCAGCTTCCTGGTCAGCTGCAGCTCCACCTGGGAGTGCACGTCCTCCACTCCTTCCTCTATTTCAAAATCCCCGGCAAGTATGGCATGATAGATTTCCACCAGGGCAGCCTGCAGCCGGGACAGCTCTCCATCGGTCAGCAGCCCGATATGGTTCAGCATCCTGGCATGGGCCAGGCTTCCCTGGACATCAAAAGGGGCCAGCTGCAAATCGAGCTCCCGATCTCTCCCAACTGTAAATTTCTCGATCTTTTGAGACACGGTAGTGCCTTCCTTCTGCCATAGCTTTGTCATGCCGGTTGTAATCAGATGAATAGATTTTGCCCAAAATTAATATAATCCGGGGTTAATCAACCGACAATTTCCCTGCCCGGGCACTGTAAAAACCCTGCGCAGGTTAACTAAACCGGGCAGAATTAGTCCTGCGAACCTTTTTTCCTAAGCCGTCCGGAGTTATATTTGCCTTTCTGTCAGGCTATAAATCTAAAGATATCGGCACCGGGTCCGACTATGTGGGAAAAACTCAAAGATCGCTGGAAAGTAGACAATGCCACTGATGTGGTCATCATCCTGGTTGTTTTCGCATGTACCGGGTTTTCAGTCCTTTACGTAAAGAAGCTTTTTTTCGTGTGGACGGGCATCGGCGATCATACCCCGGGCTGGATACGCCTGTGTATTACCATCTTTATCATTTTACCACTTTACCAGGTTATCCTGCTTGGATGGGGATGGGTATTCGGAAAATTCAATTTCTTCTGGGAGTTCGAGAAGAAGACTTTTTCCCGGATCAGAAGCATCCGGAAGAGAAAGATATAGCGGCAAAACGCCTGCACAACCAGCACAGAAATCCCTGATCCCGGTCTTCCCTGTCGGCAAGCCTAAGAATCGATATCAGCCATCATTTGCTGGGCCATCTTATCGACCATCGCGGTAATTCCCTGCAATGCACCGAAAACCACACACAAGGGAAGTATAACCGGAAGAAATACTATCCACTTAATGGCCATTGTGAAATTGATCCTTTTTAATACGATGCTTTTCATTTTAATTCTCTACGGGGGTTAACTATAAAAAAACACAGATAAGGATAAATATTGCAGGTTCATTCAGGCTGTTTTTGTTAAGGATTCAGCGAATTTGTATTGTCAAGTTAATGATTCCACGTATAATAAACAAGGTTTTTTTAACAATCTTTTATCTTCCCGGAGCCCGCCGGAAATTATCTTCTCCTACGCTGCCACCGCCTTCTGCAGGCATATTATAAGTGTCTTTGCTTTATGGCAACACAAAATATTGTTGTTACTTTGTTATAGCCAAAAGCCGCAAACGTTTTAGCACCAGATGAACATTCCAGATATAGTACAATTACTTCCTGACGCCATAGCCAACCAGATCGCGGCCGGGGAGGTCGTGCAGCGGCCGGCATCTGTAGTAAAAGAATTGCTCGAGAACGCAGTTGATGCCGAGGCAACCCGTATCCAGGTGATCATCCATGACTCGGGAAAAGCAATGATACAGGTGGTGGACGACGGCAAGGGTATGTCGGCTACCGATGCGCGCATGTGCTTCGAGCGGCACGCTACGTCAAAAATCCGTACAGGCGACGATCTGTTCCGGATCAGGACCATGGGCTTCCGCGGAGAGGCCCTGGCTTCTATTGCGGCGGTAGCCCAGGTGGAGATGAAGACCGCACGCGGAGACGACGAGCTCGGGACGCTGATCAGGATCGAAGCTTCGTCTGTGAAAACACAGGAATCGGTCTCCTGGTCGGGGGGAACCAGTATCCAGGTAAAAAACCTGTTTTACAACGTGCCTGCCCGGCGTAATTTCCTCAAATCCAATCCTGTGGAGATGAGGCATATCATAGATGAATTTCAGCGCATTGCGCTCGCCAACCCCGAGATCACCTTTTCCCTGCACCACAACAATACGGAGATATTTAATCTCCCTCCCGGCAAGCTGGTTCGCAGAATTACCGATATTTTCGGCAAAAATTACCGGGAGCAACTGGCATTCTGCCAGGAGGAAACCTCTCTTCTGAGCGTAAGGGGATATATAGGCAAACCGGAATTCGCGAAAAAAGCCCGCGGTGAGCAGTTCTTCTTCGTCAACAACCGGTATATCAAAAGCAGCTACCTGAATCATGCCATCCTGACTGCTTTTGACGGGACCATTGCGGAAGGAAACCATCCTTTTTATGTGCTCTTTATCGAGATCGATCCCTCGCATATCGATATCAACATCCATCCGACCAAATCGGAAATCAAATTCGATGACGAGAGGTCTGTATATGCCATCATCATGGCCGCAGTACGGAGAGCCATCGGCGTGTACAACCTTGGTACTTCTATCGACTTTGACAGCGATATCAACTTCCTGAACCCCTCCAGGTCGCCCGATCCCAGGCCCGTATCGTTCAATGTTCCCCAAAAACCAGATTGGGGGGGCGAGAAACGCAAGGACGCTTTCTCCGGCGGACAACAGAGTGTGCAGGACTGGGTAAAATTATTCGAAGGGCTCGATGTAAGGGAAGAAGAAAAAAACGCCGCAGGCCTGATCGACTTCTCCAGGGAATCAAGCGAAAATTTCGAGCCTCAATCGTTTACCATAGCGAGCAAAGCCAACCAGATGGCTACCGAAAAGATAGGGCAGCCAGCTACAGAAGCTTCCTATTTCCAGATTTTCAACAGGTATATTCTCTCGCAGACCTCTGAAGAAACCATACTCATCGACCAGAGGGCAGCCTGGGAAAGAATTTTATATGAACAGTACCGGCAAATGCTTTCCAAGCGCAGCGGGGGCAGCCAGCAATTGCTCTTTCCGAAGACGATAAGGCTATCGGCCGCCGACATGCAGCTGGTAGACGATACAAGGTCTTCCATCCGGCAGCTCGGGTTTGAATTTGACGACCTGGGAGGCAACTCCATTATTATAAGAGGCGTGCCGTCAGATCTGCCCGATGAAAACGAGCAGGAAATGTTCGAAGAACTTCTCGACCAGATCCGCCAGAATTATGCCGAACTCAAGCTGAGCAGGCCCGATGGCCTCATCCGGTCGCTTGCCAGGAGGTTTGCCCCGAAATATAACCTGAAAATGAGCCCGCAGGAGATCAAACAAATGCTTGCCAGGCTGTTTGATACCTCCGATCCTAACCGGACACCCGGCGGAGAACCGGTTACCGTGCGGCTGAGCTTCGAAAAGCTGGCGGGTATTTTTAAGCCAGGCAGCAAAATCAAATAGAAAATTCGCATATTTAATATCCAAATTCCCGGCATCCTGATAAAATTCAGGAGCCTTAATTACCGGTTACCAATAAAATGTTCCAAATAACACCCGTAGTCCGCAATCTTCTGATCGCCAATATTGTTATCTTTTTCATAGATCGCAATTTCGACCTTTCGTCGCAATTTGCCCTCCGGTCTTTCCTTTCTCCGGAATTCCGGCCTTACCAGTATGTAAGCTATATGTTCCTGCACAGCAGGGAAAGTTTCGGCCATATCTTCAGCAACATGTTCGGCCTCCTGATCTTCGGTCCGCTCCTGGAGAGGGTCTGGGGACCAAAGCGGTTTCTTTTCTTCTATTTCTTTACGGGTATCGGCGCCGGGCTGCTGTTTTCCTTCATCAACTATTTTGAGCTAAGCCAGATCAGGGATGGCCTCGCACTCTACCTCGACAATCCCAACCCTCAGGCTTTCATCGATTTTCTTTCGGGTAATGCCGAGTTTTATTACAGGTCGCAAAGCGCATTTATCAACAGCTTTGAGGATAATCCGGGAAACGCGCAGCTGATCGCCCAGAGCAAGGAAATGGCCCGCGCAGTGTACGAGTTCAACCTGAATATCCCTATGGTAGGAGCTTCCGGCGCTATTTTCGGGATCCTGATGGCATTCGGGATGCTTTTCCCCAATACTGAATTGTTCCTTCTATTCGTTCCATTTCCTATAAAAGCTAAATATTTCGTTGGGTTTTACGGGCTCTATTCGCTATATGCAGGGTTTCAAAATGCACCCAATGACAACGTTGCCCATTTCGCCCACCTCGGCGGAATGTTGTTTGCCTTTATTTTGTTAAAATATTGGAACTCAAGCAGACAAAAATTCTTTTGAGCTATGGCCAGTCTTCTCAACAACCTGAAAAGCGAGATCAACAAGCCCGATAATGCGCTTGTTAAACTGATATTGCTTAATGCGGGAGTTTTTGTAGTGCTGCTGATACTCAGGATTGCCCTTACACTGGGGAATCAGCACCCCGTATATCAATGGATTGTTGATTTGCTGAGGGTCCCTTCCGCATTGCCCGAGCTTGCCCGGAAACCCTGGACCGTATTTACCTACTTCTTCGCCCACGAAGAGATCTTCCACATCCTTTTCAATATGCTTTTCCTCTATTGGTTCGGGCGGCTGATAGACGAATACCTCGGTACCAAAAGACTGATCGCGCTTTACATCCTGGGCGGCTTGGCCGGCGCACTGACTTATATCGTCATTTACAATGTTTCGCCTTATTTCCAGGAGGTCGTCGGGACGTCGAGAATGCTGGGGGCGTCGGCTTCGGTCTACGCCGTGACGGTAGGAGCGGCTACGCTTTTGCCCAATTATACATTTTCACTGCTGCTGCTGGGACCTGTCCGGATCAAATACATCGCAATTTTCTATATCATATTGTCCCTGGCCCAATCGATAGGCCCCAATGCAGGCGGCAACCTGGCTCACCTTGGCGGCGCGTTGCTGGGCTATATTTTTATCAAAATGCTCCAGACGGGGAACGACCTGGGAAAGCCCGTTTACGCCGTAGGCAATTTCTGGAATAAGCTCTTCAGGAAAAAAGCCGCTATCCGCGTCACTTACAGCGCTAAAACCGTGCAACGGAACACTGCTTACTCGAAGCCGGTCAGTACCTCCCGGACAGTAGAAATGCCCGACCAGGACGAAGTTGATTCCATACTCGACAAGATCTCGCAATCGGGATACGAAAGCCTGAGCAAGGAAGAAAAACAAAAGCTATTCAGGGCAAGTCAGAGAAAATAGTAACTTTGCGCCGCACCAAGACCCGTCATTCGGGTCCTGACGTTATCGAATAATGCTAATCACACCGGGAAACTTACTGTCAAAAATCAATTCTCCTGAAGATCTGAGGAAACTCGATGCTTCCGAATTACCTCGGGTATGTAACGAATTACGGCAGTATATCATCGATATCGTATCTGTTTACGGAGGGCATTTCGGCGCCAGCCTGGGAGTAGTTGAGCTCACCGTCGCGCTGCACTACGTCTTCAATACTCCCGACGATCAGCTGATCTGGGATGTCGGGCACCAGGCTTACGGCCACAAAATCCTTACGGGCAGACGAGACAGCTTTCATACTAACCGTACCATGGGCGGCCTTTCGGGTTTTCCCAACCGGAAAGAGAGCAGGTATGATGCTTTTGGCGTAGGCCATTCTTCGACCTCGATCTCCGCCGCCTTAGGGATGGCAGTTGCATCGGGGCTGGAGAACAACAAACAGAGACAGCACATCGCGGTAATAGGTGACGGCGCGATGACTGCGGGCCTCGCTTTCGAGGGCATGAACCATGCAGGAGCGTCCGACTCCAACCTGCTCATCATACTGAACGACAATTGCATGAGCATCGACCCCAATGTCGGTGCCCTCAAAGCATACCTGACCGATATAACCACCTCCCAGACTTATAACAAGATCAGGGACGAGGCATGGCACCTGCTGGGCAAACTCAGTAATTTCGGTATCAGCGCACAGGAAATCGTGTCGAAGGTACAGAACGTGCTCAAATCTACCCTGCTCAACCAGAGCAACCTGTTCGAGTCGCTTGGATTACGATATTTCGGCCCGATCGACGGCCATGATATCGACCACCTGACGCACGTCCTCAGCGACCTCAGGCACATCCCGGGCCCGAAGCTGCTCCATTGCCTTACCTTGAAAGGCAAAGGCTACGGTCCCGCGGAGAAAGACCAGACCAAATGGCATGCTCCCGGGCTTTTCGACAAGGTGACCGGGGAGATCCAGAAGAAGGTATACCACGCTCCGCAGCCTCCCAGGTACCAGGATGTTTTCGGGCATACGCTGGTCGAGCTTGCGCAGGAAAACAAAAAAATCATAGGGGTCACCCCGGCGATGCCTTCCGGCTCGTCTATGAATATCATGATGAAGGCGCTCCCAGAAAGAGCTTTTGATGTGGGTATTGCCGAACAGCACGCAGTTACATTCTCGGCGGGGATGGCGACCCGCGGATCTGTGGTCTTCTGCAATATCTATTCAACCTTCATGCAGCGGGCCTATGACCAGGTCATTCATGATGTCTGCATACAGGGATTGCCGGTTGTATTCTGTCTCGACCGTGCCGGCCTGGCTGGCGCCGACGGCGCTACCCACCACGGGGCATATGACATTGCTTATATGCGCTGCATTCCCAATATGATTGTGGCCGCCCCCATGAACGAGCAGGAGCTCCGGAACATGATGTACACCGCCCAGTCGGAAGATACGCAGACCGGGTCGCGCGCATTTACGATCCGGTACCCCCGGGGACAGGGAGTGATGCCAGACTGGCATACGCCTTTTGAAAAATTGACGATCGGCAAGGGAAGGCTGGTGAAAGAGGGAAAAAGTGCAGCCGTATTGTCGCTCGGACACGTAGGCAATTTTGCGCTGGCCGCCTGTGAAAAGCTGGAGAAAGAAGGAATCAGCGTTGCCCATTACGATCTCCGGTTCGCCAAACCTCTTGACCGTACGCTTCTTCACGATATTTTCGGCCGTTTTGACAAAGTTATAACCGTAGAAGACGGCTGTATCCAGGGAGGTTTCGGGAGCGCTGTCCTGGAGTTCGCTGCCGACAACGGGTATAAGGCCGACATCAGGAGGCTCGGAATCCCGGATGAGGTGATCGAGCACGGAGAGCAGCCGGAGTTGCATCACGTATGCGGGTATGACCAGGAGGCAATAGAGAAGCATATCTTTGCGCTGGTCGGGCTGCCGCAAAGTATCCCGAACATATGACTTCCCGAGGCCCCGCAATTGCATCCGTTCTTGTCCGGATAGTTGTTGTCATTTTTTCCTGCTTCCCTTTCTTCACCTATGCGCAGGGCTCCGGCTCGCTGCTTTGGGAAATCAGCGGCAATCATCTGAAAAAGACATCTTATCTCTTTGGGACCATACATGTGTTCTGCCCGGGAGACTTTGTCCCTGGCGATTCGCTGAAATCGAGATTGCTCGCCGCCGACAGGCTTGTGCTGGAGATGGATATGACGGATCCTGAACTGATACCTGCTCTGATGCAGGGTATGATGATGAAAGACGGCATGACATTGCGTGGATTGCTATCCGGACCTGAGTATGAGAGGATCGACCGTTTTTTCACGGATTCTGTCGGATTCAGCATCGCCCCGCTTTCCGGCAGCAAGCCTTTTATTCTGACAAGCCTGCTGTTTGGCCATGTGCTTCAATGTTCCCCGCAATCGGTGGAAGAGCAACTGACAACCCTTGCCGGAAAAAACGGTATTGCTGTTGCGGGCCTGGAAACGCCGCAGGAGCAGGCGGCGTTGTTTGACCTGATCCCTTACCGGGCCCAGGCCGAAATGGTACTCCGTATGATCGACAGTATCCATACGGCGCAGAAAGAGTTTGCCGGGCTGCTGGATCTGTACCGGTCGCAGGACATACAGAAGCTTTATGAGTATGTCAGCAAAAGCCGGTTTGACTTTAATGGCTTTGAAAATTTTCTCCTGACCGATCGAAACCGGAAATGGGTATCGCACCTGGAGAAGCTGCTTCCCGATACTTCGGCATTCATTGCAGTAGGAGCGGCTCATCTCGGAGGAGAGGAAGGCCTCGTTCAATTGTTGAGGAGCAAGGGTTATAAGCTCTCACCGGTCTATAATCCCTGAATTTCAGAAGCCCTGAACTATGAAAAACACTGATATTCACCAGGAGGAAGCCATCTGTGCACTTGCTACGGCAAATGGCGTAGGAGCAATAGCGGTTATCAGGGTTTCGGGCCTCAGGTCTGTCGAAATAGTCAACACGCTTTTTAAGGGAAGGGATCTCACACGGGTCAAAAGCCATACCGTACATTTCGGCACGATCCGGGACGGCGACGATGTGATCGACGAGGTGCTGGTTACGATCTTCAGGAGCCCTGCTTCTTTCACCCGGGAAGATTCAGTCGAAATTTCCTGTCACGGATCGGATTACATTATCCGCCGTATACTGATGCTCCTCGTCAAAGGCGGCGCACGAATAGCAAACCCCGGGGAATTCACCCAACGCGCATTTCTCAACGGCCAGTTCGACCTGGTGCAGGCGGAGGCAGTCGCCGACCTTATAGCGGCCGACAGTGAAGCCAGCCACAGGGCAGCCCTCCAGCAACTGAGAGGCGGCTTTTCAAAACAGCTTGCCTCTTTGCGTGAAGAGCTGATCCATTTTGCCTCTCTTGTAGAGCTGGAGCTGGATTTCGGAGAGGAAGATGTGGAATTTGCAGGGCGCGACGACCTCCGGAACCTTATCAACCATCTTAATGAATCGCTGCTGCCGCTGATCGGATCATTCGACTTGGGCAATGCCCTTAAAGAAGGCGTACCGGCGGCCATCATCGGGGCTCCCAACGTAGGGAAATCAACGCTTCTCAACGCGCTTCTCAACGAGGAAAAGGCGATCGTAACGGCTATTGCCGGCACTACCCGCGATGTGATAGAAGATACCATGGTGCTCGGAGGGATCAAATTCCGTTTTATCGATACGGCAGGGATCCGTGAGACCCGGGATGTGGTAGAAGCGATCGGGATCGAGCGGTCTAAAAAAGCGATGGCAAAAGCCGATATTATACTTTTGCTTTTTGATAGTGAAGAGACGTTTCGCGAGCTCCGGCCTTTGACTGCGGACATTCCGGGTGAGAAGAAGGTGCTTTGGGTAAGAAATAAGGTGGATTTGAGCCTTCCCGGTGAAAATACCCCATTTCCCCGCGAGGTGCTCGGGATCTCTGCCGCTACCGGGCAGGGCCTTGAGGAATTAAAACGCAGAATTACAGAAATAGCCGCCTCACAAAGCCAGTCCGGAATAGTAGTAACCAACCTCCGGCATTATGAGCACCTGCTCAAAACCCACCAGGCTCTTAACGACGTACTCCGCGGGCTTGACGACGGCGTAAGCGGCGATTTTCTTGCCCAGGACATCAGGCTGGCCCTGTTTCATCTCGGAGAGATCACCGGAACGATCGTAACCGATGATCTTTTGGCAAATATCTTCAGCAGGTTTTGTATAGGAAAATAACCGGGTAAAAGCATCACAAAATAAATCTTACCCAAAAACCGGAATATAGCCTGGAACAGGCTTTATTCTATAGTATCCCCTTTTCTGTTTTTTTATTCGGGCCAGGTTAATTTGTGTTACTATTTTAGTCATAATCGCCTGCGTACATGCCGTTTAAATTTCACTAACTTGGCTGCCGTTATCGCGAACGCCGCCTGGAACCGGTTACAGGATAAACGGAACTATATTTATCAGAATCAACCTTATACTATATGGATAACCAAATCGAAATTTACCAAAGCACTGACGGTCAGACCCAGGTAGAAGTTACTTTTGAAGAGGAAACCGTTTGGCTGACACAGAAGGCGTTGGCGGAATTATTCCGCACTACCGTTCCTAACATTAATATACACCTCAAAAACATATTCTATGAGGGAGAGTTAACCGAGCATACAACTATTAAGGATTTCTTAATAGTTTGGAATGAAGGCCGCCGTGAAGTAAAACGGGTTCAAAAATATTATAATCTTGATGCCATCATTTCTGTAGGCTACCGAATTAAATCAGAGGTTGCAACAAAATTCCGCCAATGGGCCACCCAAAGAATCCGCGACTACCTGGTACAGGGCTATGCAATCAATGAAAAACGCTTGGCACAGAAGCAGCAGGAGATACAGACCTTAAAAGATGGTATCCGGATATTGAGCCGAGCTATTTCAGATAAGGCAGGCGATGAAGGTTTAGAATGGTTGAGTCACTTTGCAAAAGGGCTGGAACTGCTGGATGATTACGATCACGAGCAACTGGATAGCAAAGGCCTGACCAAGCTGCTTTACCTGGTGGATCTGATCCCCGGCGATACCGACATTCTCATTACACACGGGCCGCCCTTCGGTATTCTGGATATGACGATCCGGGGAGAACATACCGGCTGCGAAGAGCTACTACGGAAGATCGAACGCGTAAAGCCGAAACTCCACGTATTCGGTCATATCCATGAAGACCACGGACAGGAGACCAAAGGGGATACTATTTTTGTAAATGCCAGCGTACTGGATAGCGATTATCAACTAGTACACAAACCAGTAATTATACCTCTTTGACGAAGCGGGTAATCTGATATTCTTCACTGGAAAACAAAACATGAGCCGATTAAAGAAACTAATCGGCTCATGACATACAGAACTTTATCATCACGCCACGCTATTCGACCTCCAGAAATTCCACAAAACAGGTATACTTATACGCGAAGGAGCAGGACGTTCGGTACGCTACCTTTTGAATTTGGGGTAGTTTTTATTCTCCCATTGTGCGTTGAAATCATAATGAATTGCTAATCAGTATTTTTCTTAGGCGGCACAGCAACTTCCATATTTGGGAATTTTATTTATCTTTGTACTGTTATGCGAATATTCACAAAGGGGACATTAGTGAAATTCTGGAATACATCCCCTGATGCCTATCCCTCATTAAAGACGTGGTTTGATGTAGTAGAGGAAACAGGCTTTAAAACCCCGAATGAAGTAATTAAACTTTTCAAAGGCGCTGACGTAGTGGGAAATGGCCGGATCGTGTTCAACATTTGCCGAAATAAGTACAGACTGGTAGCCAAATTTGAATACGACAGAGGGTTTGTTTTTATCAGGTTTTTAGGCACCCATAAAGAGTACGATGAAATAAAGGACATTAAAAGCATCTGATTATGAATATTGACGACATAAAAATCAAGCCTATTGTAACTGAGGAGGACTATGAGGAGGCTAGTCGGATCATCGAATTGCTGGTAGACGCGGATATGATAGAAGACCAGGCGCAAAGAACAAAAGCCCTGAACCTTTTGGAAGCCATTACGATACTGGCTATTGATTACGAGAAAAAGCATTACCCAATGCCTCCACTGGATCCAATTGAGGCCATCAGGCAGCGAATGGAGATGCTCAACCTGAACCAAAAGGATGTTGCCCGGTACTTTGGCGGAGAAAACCGGGTTTCCGAAGTGCTGAACAAGAAAAGACAACTCACGTTAAATACTGCAAAGAAGCTTCATAAGCACCTTGGCATTCCGGCCGAGGTATTGCTAGCCTGAACCAGTCAAAAACACATAATTCAGCTGTTTTCGTACCCTATTTGCACCTTGAAATCATAACTCACTGACAATCAACATCAGTTATTTTTGTATAGAAAGTAACCGGTGCGAAGCTTCTACAAGCAAATCTTACCATTAACCCAATTGACATGCCACCCCTCCGACTCTCATTGAAAAGCACGATCCTGCCGTTAACAGCAGTGCTGCTTTTCTGTATTTCCTGCCATGAAAAGGATCCTTCTCAAAAAGAACGCTCTTCCGATTTTGCTGAAAGCCCCCAAACCTACCCTATCACACCGGGTATCGTCAATGAAGCCTCCGGCCTTGCCGACAGTCGTAACATGGACGGCTACCTCTGGACACACCAGGATTCGGGATACCCGTCTGAACTTTTCCTTGTCAACAAAGACGGTAAGAATATCAGGAAATATACCGTTCCGGGCACCGATTTCCTGGATTGGGAAGACATTGCCTCCGGTCCCGGACCTCAGCAAGGCGTCAATTATCTCTATATAGGCGACATAGGCGGCAACTCCCACCCTAACCGCCAGACCTGCACGATCAACAGGGTAAGGGAAATAAGCAACCCCGATGAAACCTTTCAGCCGGGCTCAGTCGAAAAAATCATCTTCCGGTACCCGGACGGTCCTAAAGATGCGGAAACGCTGCTCCTGGATCCTGCCAGCCTCGATCTGTATGTGGTCTCCAAGGAGGCATCCCGGGTCAATTTGTACAGGCTGCCCTATCCTCAGCCTGTCGGGAGCGAAATTACCGCAGAGCTGGCAGGCACCATTCCCGGTATCAAAATAAGCGGCCTGCCGTCTTCTCTCATCACATCACCTACCAGCGGGGATATTTCTTTTGACGGAAAGGAAATCATTATCAAGACCTACACTACGGTTTATTACTGGAAAAGGGAGGATGGAAAGACAATCGGCGAAGTCCTTACCCAGCCTCCGCATAAAACGCTGCCGTACTTCCTGGAACCTGAAGGCACGGCTATCTGCTTCGACAAAAAAGCCGACGGCTACTTTACACTCAGCGAGATCGGGGGCGCCGGCAGTGTTACGCTTAACTATTATAAGAGGAAGTAGGCGCTCTCCCCGGCGCGATGAGTGCAACCGGCACCCTGACGGAAATATGTCGCGACAGCAACAATTTAATTTTTTCTGCTTTAATTTTGAATTTTCAGATACCCGAAATAATATTTGCCCTGATAATTCCTGAACCTTTGTAAACGTATCCGTATCTTAAACAGATGCCTTTTCTGCATGATTCACATTTATTGGAGAAATTGAGAGAAGGAGACAAAGATGCTTTTGATGCTTTTTTCAGGAAGTATTACAAGTTGCTTGTAGCCAATGCACTTTTTTTTACAAAAGATGAGCAGGAAGCTAAAGACGTTGTACAGGATCTTCTTTTCGAGTTTTGGCATAAAAAACTATACCTGAGATTGAAAGGGGATATTAAAGGATATCTTTACCGGAGTGTTCAGCACAAATGTTTCAATCTGCAAAGGAGAAAAGAGCTGAATCAACAGGGAGGCATGCTTCCCTCCTATGACAAAGCCGAGCCTGATAATGGCAAGGAAGAAGAGGAAGAAAGATTTATCCGGCTGCACAAGGCTCTGGATGACCTCCCGCCGCAACGACGCGAAGTTTTGCAAAGAATATATTTTGAAGAGAAAAAATATCAGGACGCCGCAGACGAAATCGGCATTAGCCTGAATACACTCAAAACACACCTGAAGATCGGATTGAAGAATTTGCGTGAAAAGTTGACAAGGGATTAGTAAATGAATGAATCGTACCACCATATCCGTAGGCTTTACCTGGAAAAACTGACCGGAACGATCAGCGAGGACGAGGATTTTGAACTTGGTGAACTGCTTCGTAACAATATAGAGGCGCAGCTTACATGGGAAAGCCTGGAGAAGGAACGCCGGGATCTCAACGCGGATATTATTCTTGAACGGATCGATCCGGAGCAAGAGCTGGAAGATTGGAACAGTCGTTTTGCCGAAGACGGGAAGGAGGAGCAGGAGGCGACGGTACCGGTATGGAGCGGCTGGTGGAAATGGGCCGTAGCAGTATTTTGCATTGGCTTCAGCTACTTTTTTTTCGATCGCCTTCTTTCGGATAACCATTCAGGAAGTGAGGTTACGGTTATTGACCAGGAGTCCGTCGCGACAGACGAAATAAAGCTGACGCTTGCCGACGGGAATTCGGTAATCTTTTCTGACATAGCAGATAAGTATTCCGTCGGCGGGATGCAATTGGAAAGCTCCGGAAACCAGCTGAAATATGCAGGAGAAGGCCAGGACTCATCGGCGTTCAATACGCTCAAAGTGCCTGCCGCCAAAGATTACAGCATTACCCTGTCTGACGGCACGCGGGTTTTTCTCAACTCGGAAACCACCCTGCGCTTTCCATTTTATTTCAGCGGCGAAACACGAGAAATATTTATTGAAGGCGAAGCTTACCTGGAAGTTGCCGAAGACGCCCGAAAGCCTTTTATCGTGCATACCCCTCTCACGCATATCCATGTGCTGGGCACGCGGTTCAACGTCAACACTTATGACAAAGGTGTGGTACGCACTTCCCTGGTAGAAGGTAAAGTATTGCTGCAGACCGAAAACAGGAAACCGCTTCAATTGCTGCCCGGTCAGGAGGCCGCTTATTCCGAAGCGAAAGGATTTATTACGACAATGTTTGACGCTTCCGAGGTCCTTGCCTGGCGGGAAGGTGTCTTTTACTTTCAACATCAGCCTCTGGAAGACCTATCCGGAATTATCTCCAGGTGGTTTGATATAGAAGTGGTATTTGAAGAAGAAAACCTGGCCCGGCACCCCGTTTCAGGGATGATAGAAAAAGGGCACCTGGAAGAATTCCTGCACGATCTTAACAAAACCTCAGGGATTGACTATACGCTTGACGACAGGATACTTACTTTAAAGTAACTTTTTGTCCGCTCTTCATTTCGGGCACCGGGTATGCTGACCCCAGGGGCAAACCTCCCGGCAAATTTCAATCAGCCGCCAACTTCCGGCAAAGCTATTCTGATTTTTTCCAAATTTTTTTGCAAAAAAATCAAATTTCCGTTCACCCGTTTTCCGAGGTTATGTGTAGTTGTGTAGAACCTGGGATAATATCAGAAACATTAACCTTTCATTATGATCACAAATCTATTTGCAGGTCGGGTATGGGCTGTAAGCTTGATATCAGCTTTTTTTAGGAGAAAGCGCCTGCGGCTTCTATGGCTGACAGCCCATCTCCTGCTGTTTGCTTCGATGGCTTTCGGAATACAGGAGCAAAGGAAGCTGACGCTTTCGGCTAACAATATCACCATCCAAAAGGTATTCCAGACAATCAAGAAGCGAACCGGACTTACGGTTTTCTACAGCAATGAACTGCTTAACGACCGTGAAAAAGTTTCCGTGGATTTCAAAGAGGAAGATCTGGGCCGGGTACTCGATTTTATATTGAAGGGGAAAGGTATCTCGTACGAGATACGCAGAGACAAGGTGATAGTATTGTCGAAAAGCGAACAAAAGAAGGCGCCCAACGTCACCCTAACTGAAGCAACGCCGGTAATAGAACCTATTTTGGTAAGCGGGCGGGTCACCGACGAAGAAGGAGAGTCGCTGCCCGGCGTTTCTATCTTACTTAAAGGAACCCGGCAAGGGACAATAACGGATGCCTCCGGGAAATTCACCCTTGACGTTCCCGATGAAAACGCGGTGCTGATTTTTTCATTTGTCGGCTATCTTACCCGAGAAGTTGTGGTCGGTAACCAGCTAAAGTTAGAAATTGGCCTGGAAGTTGATAAAAAAAACCTGGAGGAAGTTGTAGTTGTCGGATACGGAACGGTGAGCAGGAAAGACCTGACCGGCTCGGTGGCGTCTGTGAGCGGGAAGGATCTGAAAGACATTCCGGTTACATCGGCGTCACAGGCTATCGTCGGAAGACTGCCGGGTGTGCAGGTAACCAAAACAGAGGGATCGCCCGATGCTGACATTAAGATACGCATTCGAGGCGGAGGATCTATCACACAGGACAATTCACCCCTCTTCCTGGTCGACGGGTTTCCGGTCAGCAATATAGACGACATCGCACCAACCGATATCCTGACGATTGATGTACTGAAAGATGCTTCTTCTACGGCAATTTACGGAGCGAGAGGGGCAAATGGTGTCGTAATCATCACCACCAAAGGAGGGCAGGAAGGAAAAGGGAAAGTAAGCTACAATATGTATTACGGTCAGAAGCAGGTAACTAAATATCTGGATGTGCTTGACCCTTACGAGTACGTATACTGGCAGTACGAACTGATTAACAACAACGCAACTTTTTCCGGCCGGTTTGGCGACCTGAAAGATATGTCGCTGTACAAAGAAATGAACGGAACCAACTGGCAGCACCTTATTTTCGGACGGATAGGGTCCAGCCTGTCCAACAACCTCTCGTTGTCAGGCGGCAATAAAATGACGAAATACAATATCAGCCTGACAAGAAACGACGAGGAAGAAGTAATGATCGGTTCCGGCTATAAGAGAACGAATCTTACGATCAGGACAAATAATCACATCAATAACTGGCTCAATTTTGATCTAAACGCACGCTTCTCCGACATGCGACTGAAAGGGGCGGGAACATCTTCAAACTCCCGGCTCTCCCACGCGGTACAATTCCGGCCTACGGAGGGCTTCAGTGAATTTGCCGATAAAGATATTGCCGACGAGGACTATGAAATAGAGTCCGCGATTACGCTCAACCCATTGAAACAGACGCTGGATGACTATCGGAGACAAAACCAGATAGCGCTCAACCTGAATGGAGCATTCAACATCCGGCTACCTGTGAATTTGTCCTACCGGTTGGAGTTCGGGAAACAGTACTCCTTCCTGACAAACGATAGATTTTACGGAATCCACACCTCGAATGCCATCAATGCAGGAACGCAGCCTCTTGCCAGTATCGATAAAAGAAACGGGGAAAGTTATCGAATTGCCAATATCCTTAGCTATTCTAAAAAAGATTTCCTACCCGGCAGCAACCTGAACGTAATGGCGGGACAGGAGCTAAACTACGACAAACTGGCAAACATAACTACCTCGGTCAGGTACCTCCCAAAATACATCGACGCAGTAAGCGCTCTCAATATGATGCAATTAGGATTGTCCGATCCGATTACGACTACTGATTACGCGCCCAGCAAACTGTCCTCCTTTTTTGGTCGTATCAATTATGACTATAAAGGTAAATACCTTTTTTCCTCTACACTGAGAGCCGACGGATCCAGCAAATTCGCGCCGGGCAATCAATGGGGTTACTTCCCCTCGGCTGCCATAGCGTGGCGCATTTCCGACGAGGCTTTTCTGGCCGGCTTCAAATCTTTTCTTGACGACCTGAAAATAAGATTGAGCCTTGGAGCTGCCGGGAATAACAGAATTGCAGATAATGCCTGGCGTAAAACGCTTGCAGTACAATCCGGCCCGTTGTTTTTGGAAGGGACTGAAACTACTCCCACCCCATTTCTACGGCCTAACGGCATTTTATCCAATCCCCTCCTGAAATGGGAGACCACAGTAACCAGGAACCTGGGAATGGATTTCGCAATTTTTAAAAGAAGAGTTGCGGGCACTGTCGAAATATATAAAAACACCACAAAAGATCTGCTCATCTCTGCAACTGTTCCAAGCAGCACAGGATATAATAACCAATTTCAGAATGTAGGCCAGACGTCCAACCGCGGCATAGAACTTTCTCTGAATGCCGTGCTGGTAGAAACACGCGATTTCAGCTTTTCAACCGCTTTTAACATCGCGCTCAACCGAAACCGTATCGACAAACTCGGTGAGGCCGATCGCTGGGAACAAACCTCCGGATGGGCCGGGTCAGACGGTCCGACGGGCGACTATCTCATTGCAGAAGGCGGCAGAGTGGGCCTGATGTACGGCTACGAAACGCATCCCGACAAAATGTACACTTTCGAAGACTTTAATTATGAAAATGGTGTGTACACATTGAAGAGCGGCGTTCCTGACAACGGCCCTTTAATACTGGCAAAATGGTTCAGACCCGGCTCTTTGAAGTTTGTAGACCAAAACGGGGATGGGGCTATCGATGCTGCCAATGATAAGATAGTCATCGGAAATGCCAATCCAAAGCACACCGGCGGTATCAATTTAATCTCTCAATACAAAAATCTGGACCTCTCTATTTTTTTCAACTGGGTATATGGAAACAATGTCTACAATGCGAACAAACTTGATTTTACCACAAGAAAAGGCGGGCGGCTTTACAAGAACATTCTTGCAGAAATGAACTCAGAAAACCGGTTTACCTACATTGACAAAGCGACAGGCCTCGTGGTCAATGATCCGGCAGAGCTGGCCGAGATGAACAAAAATGCCAAATATTGGGGAACTTCGATGAGCCTGGCCCCTCTTCATTCCTGGGCAATCGAAGACGGGTCATTCCTGAGGCTCAATACACTTACCCTGGGCTATTCCCTTCCTAAAAGCCTGATTTCCAGGCTCAATATCTCTCAGTTTCGCCTGTATGGAAGCGGTTTCAACCTTTGGACATGGACCCGGTACACCGGATATGACCCTGAAGTAGACACCATCCGGTCAACAGCCCTTACGCCGGGTATTGATTATAATGCTTACCCAAGAAGCCGTTCATACAACATAGGACTCAACTTAACCTTTTAATTTCCCTGACATGAAAGCATATCGAAAACATATTCTTTTGCTCCTGATATTAGTTGGTGCCGCAACGTCATGCAAGGATTATCTGAAGGCCGATTCCAACTCGATATTTACAGAGGAAATGTCGTTCAGGAATCTTGATTTTGCCCAAAAAGCAGTATTTGGAATCTATGCTAACCTAACCCAAAGCCGTCTTTATGAAACAAACATGGGACTGTTTTATAAATGCGACAACGATATTGAAATGTTTTTATCGGCCAACGACGGCGCCAGGAGATCTCTGGCGCACTACGCGGGCAACGAGGGAATCTCGGAGCTGGCCACACCCTGGGAACTTTTGTACCAGACCATTGAACGCGCTAATATATGTATTGAAAATCTTCCCATAAGTGAAATATGGTCGGGGGAATACGCCGCGCAGGCAAGACGGCTTTATGGAGAGGCTATCACTTTGAGGGCCCTCTGCTATTATGAACTCATTTCGCTCTGGGGGGATGTTCCTTTTATTACAACTCCCGTAAAGTCGGGGGATAACTTTTATATCCCGAAAACAGATCGTGACGAAATCTACGAACATCTTATACAGGATTTGAAGGATGTACAGGACGACATCCCCTGGCTGAAGACAGCCGGGACCGCCGAGCGCGTCAATCGCGGTTTCGTAAAGGGATTGAGAGCGAGACTAGCTATGACCTACGCAGGGTTTTCTCTCAGAAACGGAACTCATGAAACCCGTCGCGGGAGAAACTGGCTGCAATATTATCAGATCGCAAACCAGGAATGCCGCGAAATTATGGAAAGCGGGCAGCACCGGCTGAATCCCGGTTATGAAAATATTTTCCGCGGTATCCACGCCTACGCCCAGGATTTAGTTTACGGGGAGGTTTTATTCGAAATTGCATTCGGCAGGCTAATAAACGGGCGGGTAGCGCAAGCTATCGGGATGGCGTTCTCTACTAACCCTGAAGAACCCAAATATGGCAGAGCGGTTTCGGAAGTACAGATGTCACCCTACTATTATTACTCATTCGATACGAAAGATTTGCGCAGGAATGTCAATGCCGAACTCTACAACTATGCCAGCTCCGCCTTCCTCGGACAGCAAAGACTGATTTCACTAACCGGTTTCAGGCCGTGCAAATGGCGGAGGTCCTGGATCACACCTTCTATGGGCGGCGATCTGAAAGCCGTAATCCTAACCGGGGTCAACTGGCCGCTGATGAGGTATTCGGATATTGTGCTGATGTTTGCCGAATCTGAAAACGAAATTAACGGACCTACGGCTGCAGCTAAGGAGGCTTTGGCCAGCGTACGACAGCGTGCTTTTGCGCCGGATGACTGGAACGAAAAAGTAACCGGGTACATCAACTCGGTCAGCTCCGGTAAAGAAAGTTTCTTTAATGCGATCGTAGACGAAAGAAGCTGGGAATTCGGAGGTGAAATGATGCGGAAGAGCGATTTAGTCCGCTGGAATCTTTTATACGACAAAATCCAGAAGATGAAAGAGGAGACAGCAAAGATCATCACAAATCACGAGGATTATCAGTGGGTCCCTGACTATATCTTTTGGAAACATAAAGACGATAATGAAACGATCGAAATCCTTAATCCGGACTACAGGCTGCCGTCTAATGCTATTCCCGGATACACCAGGACTACCTGGCTCCCGCGTACTTCTGAAAGCAATGCCAACAATTTTATTAATACACAGCTTGGCAATGTAGCCAACGGTCTTAGCCCGGCAAAGAACAATCACCTGTACCCGATTGCACTTAGCATAATTACCGCAAGCAACGGTGTATTAACGAATGATCAAATCCCTTAAGAGATATATCAAAATTATGAAATCAATAGCTCGTATATTCCCGTTACTGGCATTTGCAGGCAGTATGCTGGTTTCCTGCCTGGAAGCGCCGAACCCGGATCCGTCCTATCCGTCGCAACTGTTCAGACCTATTAACTTTTCCGGAAATGTAGACGGTGTCGATGTTTCATTCTCATGGGCACCCATCAAGGAAGCCAGCTATCTCCTGGAAATAAGCCGCGATAGCTTCCTGTTCGAGCAGGACGTTAAATCGATAACAATAGACAAACAAATCGGATATGAAATTGGTGATTTGCGGAGCCAGACAAGGTATTCGGCAAGGATAAAGGCTGTCAGTAAAAAAAGCACTGTCAAGGATTCCGAATACCAGACGATTTCCTTTGTGACCGGATTGGAAAATATATTCTTTGAAACTGACTCAGCCAATATCTTTCCGACTAGTGTTGAAATTTTATGGGAATCGGAAAAAACAGTTACACATATTGATATTGAAAACGGCAGCGAGCTCCTCAAACGCATCACACTCACTGAAGGACAGATTGCTGCCGGAAGCCTGTTAGTTGAAAATCTTGATCCGGACAAATTGTATACGTTCAGGATTTATAACAATGAAGTTCTCAGAGGAAGCATAACTGTACTAACAAAAAACGGCTAGCGTCATCTCCCGCGTGCTGCGAGGTATTGATTGCTGCCCCGCGGTCAAAAGATACGCTTTTAACAAAATGTTTTAAACTATGATCACCCGATTCATTTCTTTTCCTTCCTGTTTATCAGTATGGCGCGAGCCTAAACATATACCCGGGATATTACTGTTTGTCATACTGTCGGTTATCCGGATTGATTTACATGCCCAAAAGACAGCCTTTCCCGGCGCTGCCGGATGGGCAGCCTCAACTGCAGGGGGAAGAGGGGGCCAAATTATAAAAGTCACGTCACTGGAATCCGAAGGGAAAGGGTCTTTCCTTGAGGCTGTCAAAACAAAAGGCAAACGGATTATTGTGTTTGAAGTTGGCGGGGTAATAGACCTGAAGGGCAAGACGGTGGTCATTGACGAGCCGTTCCTCACAATCGCCGGCCAGACTGCACCTTCACCCGGAATCACATTTATTGACGGGGGAGTTGCCATAAAAACGCACGATGTTATTTGCCGGCACATCCGCATCAGAACCGGCGCCTCCCGGCACCAGACGGGTTGGGAACCCGACGGCATGTCGACCGTAAGCGCCAAAAACGTTATTATTGACCATTGTTCTTTCTCCTGGGCTATTGACGAAAACTGTTCGGCCTCCGGCCCCCGTTTTAAGGGTGATACCCCGGATGAATGGCGGAAAAATACTTCGAACAATATCACCATCAGTAACAACATCATCGCCGAGGGCTTAAGCCAGTCAACTCATCCGAAAGGCGAACATTCCAAAGGGTCCCTGATCCACGACAACGCGACGAATATCCTGATACTGGCAAATCTCTTCGCCAGCAACGTAGACCGCAATGTGCTCTTCAAAGGAGGGGCCAGAGCCATTCAGGCTAACAACTACATTTATAACCCCGGGAAACGTGCGATACATTATGTTTTGAGCACGCGTGAATGGCAGGATCACCCTCATGAAAAGGGACAGCTTACGATTATTGGCAATTCCCTGCAACTTGGGCCGTCATCCGGTGAAATGCCGCTGGTAACGATTGGAAATGGTCCCTGCGAAGTGTATATGGCCGATAACCTCGCCTTCAGTCGCGATGGCAAACCCTCCCCGCTGTTTGCAGGGGACACCGGCAAAATTGTCACGCACATGCCCATCTGGGTCGAAAACCTGAAACTAATCCCGGCGGCCCGGGTAAAGGATGCCGTCATACGGCATGCCGGGGCAAGACCCTGGGATCGCGACGAGCACGACCAGCGTATAGTAAACTCAGTAACAAACGGCACAGGTAAGATCATCCACTCTGAAAACGAGGTCGGAGGATACCCTGTCGTAAAACCTACTTTCAAAAAATTCAGCAGCAAAGACTGGAACCTGGACGATATGACAGAAAAATGATTCCTATTCCGGCAAATATGCTCCTTCATAAAGCCAGCTTTTCATTAACCACGTACCCATCCGACATTTTACCGGATATCCTGCAAACAGCCTGTAAATCCATGCTCTTCTTCCGACCCCGCCGGTATATTCTAATTTATTCTTTTCTGGCTTTTGCCATACAGGTAACGGCCGGCGATAACACCGAAAAACTTGATCTTAAATCTGAAAGCCGTATTGTTTTTATCGGGAATACCTTTGCCGAAAGACTGCAGTACTACAACTATTTTGAGACGCTGTTGTACAAGAGTTATCCGGGCAGGAAGATCACGGTGAGGAATCTCGGCTGGAGCGCTGACGAAATCGGCCTGCAGTCGCGTCCGCTCAATTTCGCTTCCCTTGACAAACATATCACGGATCAGAAAGCCGACATAATTTTTGCATGTTACGGCCAGAACGAGGCTTTCAAGGGGCCTGATAGTCTCGCCCGGTTCAAGGAGCAGCTGGGAATATATCTCCGGCACCTGAAAAGTCACAGATATAACGGCAGAAGCGCGCCGAAAATCATTCTGGTCTCACCGGTTGCACATGAAAGGCCAGGTAGCGGAATGCCCGATCCGGTGCCCCGTAACCAAAATCTTGCTTTATATGTTCAGGCGATGGCTCAAGTGGCGCAGGCAAATGGTATTGAGTTTATTAATATTTTCGACTTCACAAAAAAGCTGTCGGAAGGTGGCGAGGTGCTCACAATCAACGGGATCCACCTGAATGAAAAAGGGTACCGCCTCGTCGGGGAGTTTATGGCCGGGGCGCTCGGGTTCACTGTAACAAAGTGGAAGCCCGAACGGCAAATGGTCCATCTGAAAACGCTGATTGATCAAAAGAACCAACAGTTCTTTTACCTTTACAGGGCGGTTAACAGCGAATACATCATCGGCAGGCGAAAAGAGCCCTGGGTACAACCCGTCGGCGGGCCTATTTCCTATCCGGGCGAATTTGCCAAGCTGGGCCGGATCGTAACCCGCCTGGATAGCGTGGTATGGTCTGAAAGCAGGCGGTCAGATCCCCGGCGCCTGGCGGAAGCAGGCAGGATTTTAAACGACACCGTGCAATATGTGATGCCCGACAGGGCTTCCCTGGAAAAGCCTACCACCGATCAGTTCATTTTACCTGAAGGGTTCGAGATTAACCTGTTCGCTTCGGAGGTCGATTTTTCGATTTCAAATCCGGTCAAAATATCTTTCGACCCGCAGGGGCGCCTGTGGATTGCAGATATGCCGTCGTATCCTCAGTATTTACCCGGGGCGCAGACCAACGATAAAATAATCATTCTGGAGGATACGAACGGTGACGGAACCGCAGACAAAGAAACCATTTTTGCTGACAGCCTCTACATGCCTACAAGCTTCGAACTGGGCAAGAAAGGAGTGTATGTTTCCCAGCCTCCAAATATCTGGTTTATGGAAGATACAAACGGAGATGGCAAGGCTGATAAAAAAGAAATTATACTGCACGGCTTCGGAACCGAAGATGTGCATCATTCGATAGATACCTACACCTGGGGTCCCGATGGAGCGCTATATTGGCACACAGGAACGTTTTTACATTCGCAGATAGAAACTCCCTACGGACCCAGGCGCGACGACTATGGCACGACATGGCGCTTTGAACCGCATACGCAGAAACTCGAGCCCTACATTTCGTATCCCTTTGCAAACCCGTGGGGCCATGTATTTCTGAGAGACGGAACGCAGATTATCAGCGACGTCTCGACCGGCCGGAATTACTTTGCGCCTCCGATGACTGTCGCCAGCACTTATCCGGTAAAGCGTACGCAAATGAACGATTTCCTTACGGCACGTCTCAAACCCAAAACATGCGGAACGGAAATTATATCGAGCAGGCAGTTTCCCGATGAAATGCAGGGAAATATCCTGTTCAATACGTTTGTCGGTTTTCAGGGGATCAGGCGGCATATTATCAGAAAAGACGGCAGTGGCATTATCGCAGATGAAGCGGAACCGCTACTGCAATCCACGGACCCGAATTTCAGACCCGTCGACCTCTTATTCGGCCCTGACGGAGCGCTGTACATCGCAGACTGGTACAACCCGATAATCAACCACGGTGAAAGAGCGCTACGCGACCCTCTGCGTGACCATACGCGCGGCAGGATATGGCGTCTTACCTACAAGCCAAAAAAAATACCCGCTGCTACCGATCTTACAAAACTCCCGGTAAATGAGCTGCTGAACCAGTTGAAAGAATATGAAGACCGTCTTCGTTACAGGACACGCACCCAACTCAGGCAACTGGCTCCCGAAATAGTGTTGCCGGCATTGGAAAAATGGCTCACTTCGCTGAATAAAAACGATTCACTTTACGATCAGCATCGCCTGGAAGGGCTGTGGGTTTATCAGCAATTCAATCATCCTGATAAAAAGCTGCTCGACGATTTACTGGAAAGCAGGGAGAGTCATATCCGGACCGCAGCGACAAGAGTCATGTTTTTTTGGAAAGAACACATTCCCGATGCCGAAGCTAAATTGATAGGGTTGACCAAAGACAGCTCTGCCGATGTCCGGTTGCAGGCAATTGTTTCACTGAGCCACTTTTCAACAGAAAACGCCGTGAACGCGCTGCTCGATATTACAGGAGATTCTACCGACTACTATATCGGATACGCGTTAAAGGAATCATTTCGTTTCCTGAAGCCGGTATGGTTTAACATGTTTAGGAATGATCGGTCTTTCCTGGCAGATGCCCCGGAAAAAGCGGCTTATCTCCTGGGTACGCTGTCAAATGAAAACGAGTTAAAAGTTCCGGGTCATTTCAAAGGTGATCCGGTAGCGGCCAAATATCAGTACCAACCGCTGACCGCCGCCGATTTCGCTTTGCTCAAAGACAGCCCGGCCGTGACTAAATTTCTTAGCGACGCCTCATCACTGCCGCAAAAAGAACAAAGCCATGGTAAAGGTAACAATGGAGAAACACCGGTCCGTTTATCGGTTGTCCCTTCAAAAATGCTTTTCGATAAATCCGTGTTCAGCGTAAAATCCGGGAGTACGGTTTTCCTGGTATTTGAGAATGCCGACGAGATGCCTCACAACCTGGTTATTACCAGTCCGGACGCCCTTGAAAAAGTCGGTATGGCAGCAGATGCAATGGCAGCTACACCGGACGGCTACCAGCAAAATTTCGTCCCTTCGCTACCTGAAGTGCTTTTTTCCACGCCGTTGGTTCCCGCCGGGGAATCGCATAAAATGGTTTTTAAAGCACCGGTAAAGCCCGGGGAGTACCCGTTCACCTGTACATTCCCCGGGCACTGGAGAGCAATGAAAGGCATTATGAAGGTAGAGCCCTGAACACCATTTGCCAACAGTCTGAACTACAAAATAATCGTTCTGACAAAAAACATACAATTAAACCACGATCTCAAGTAAAGCCGGCGCCTAGTTGATCACCAGCTTGCCGGTTTCCAATAGCCCCCCTGCTTTCACCGCCGGAACCTGAAGTAGGTATCAAGCGGATGGGATTTACCCGACAGGAAAGCGGAGACCATTTCCATTCCGACCACGGAAAAGGTAATACCGTTACCACCGAATCCCAGCACGAAATAGGCGCCGGGAAAATCAGGGTGCGGGCCGATATAAGGGAGACCGTCCTTTGTTTCGCCGAAGGTACCTGCCCAGCTGAAATCCGTCCTGAAAGGATAGTTGGGGAAAAGCTTCGAAACCTCTTTTTCCAGCTTCTCCGTCTTTTTACCGATAAGGCGGTCCCGTTTGGCTGCGTCACGGAATTCTTCATCTTCGCCGCCAATCAGGAAACGGCCGTCGTCGGTAGTACGCATGTAGAGATATGGCGACGCGGTATTCCAGAAAAGGGTGTTATCCAGCTCCTTGTAGGATCCGTTCCGCGGCTCACTCACAATAGCATACGTAGAAAGCAGCTTCACGAAATCGTCTTTGATGATCTCTACGCTTTCGAAGCCGTTACAGTAGATAATTTTCTTCGCCCTGATCCGGAAACCTTCTTCCGTAACGGCCGTCACTCCGCGGGAATGATAGCTTACCTCTGCCAGCTCTGTTTTATCAAATATTTCAAGTCCCTTCCCGGCGTTATACGCATGCATATCATGCGCAAAGCGAAAAGCATCGATGCTCCCGCCCTGCTTGTTGAGAATGGCTCCCGGCGCCCCGGATAACCCATATTTTTTTTCTATCTCACCGCCGTCGAGCCAGCTTACAGGAAAACCGTGCTCCTTCCTGCAGACAAATTCCTTTTCCAGCTTCCCCAGGTCTTTTTTATAGGCAGCAAAATAAAGAGATTCCTTCCGGTCGAAACCGCAGTCCGACCTGATTTCGCGTACCAGCCTGCCAAGCGTATCAATCGAATCGTAACAGGCCCTGTAGCTCATCAGGGCGCCCTCCTCCCCTATCATTTCAATCAGTTCGTGGAGCTCCGTGTCTATCTCGTACTGCAGCATCGAGGTAGTGGCGGAAGTACTTCCGTTACCTACTTCCCGGCGATCGACCAATACGGTTTTATATCCTTCCTTTACACACTGGTAGCTGATAAGGCTCCCGGTAATGCCGCCTCCGACTACGAGAAGCTCCGTATCGATATCTTTGTCCACAGACGGGTAGGTATGAAGCAGGCCGTTTTTGACCAGCCAGAAAGGTTCGTTGGATTTTAATTTCATATCAGGAAAAAAATTACGCCGTTTACCCCGGTTGCTCCAACCTTTTTAACACCGCAAGTATCTGGTACTTAGAACGAAAAACTTCCCGGCATCGTATAGTTGTCAGAAGTCGGATCGGGTACTTTGCAAACACCTAATTTAATACTTTCATCCAATGAAAAAAATCGTCTGGCTATTGCCGATCCTGTATTTCAGCTCCTGTAAAGATACCGGCCTTCCCGCTTCGGAAACCGGCCCCCAGACATACGAAACCGGGAAGTCCTACAGGGTAGGCTCATCCGAAAGCGAAGTCGGTCTGAAAATCCTGGAAATTTACGAGTCAAGATGCCCGAAAGATGCAATATGCGTCTGGTACGGATATGCAGGCGTAAAACTGGAAGTCAGTATCGGTAACCGGACTTTTACCGATTCCCTCTACACTCCCGCATACCTCCATATGGGGTTGCACAAAACAAAAGAATTCTCGGCACAAGGCCGGACATACAGTGTTACGCTCGAGGATGTTCTGCCTTATCCTTGCGCCGGCTGTGAGAAACCAGCAGAACAAAAGGCCGTGCTGAACGTCAAACCGCTGTAAGGCGGAGACTACCTCACGCCTCCATGAGGTACGCTTTGATGAATTCGTTGATTCCCCCGTTCAGGACCCCTTCCGTATCGGAGGTCTGGTAGTTGGTACGGTGATCTTTCACACGGCGGTCGTCCAGGACGTAGCTCCGGATCTGTGAACCCCATTCGATCTTGCGTTTGGAAGCTTCTACCTCGGCACGGGCAGCGTTTCTCTTTTCGAGCTCTATCTGGTACAGCCGCGACTTCAGAAGCCTCAGCGCCACCTCCTTGTTCATCAGCTGCGAACGCTCCTGCTGGCAGGCAATGATAATGCCCGACGGCTTGTGGTGAAGCCGTACGGCCGTTTCCACCTTGTTTACGTTCTGTCCGCCGGCCCCGCCCGACCGGAAGGTATCCCAGGTAATATCCGCAGGGTTCACTTCTATTTCAATATCGTCGGTTACCAGCGGGTAGGCGTATACGGATGCGAAGGAAGTATGCCGCCTGGCATTGGAGTCAAACGGGGAAATACGCACCAGCCTGTGCACACCGTTTTCAGACTTCAGGTTCCCGTAGGCGTAGTCGCCGGAAATCTCAAGAGTAACCGATTTTACACCGGCCACATCCCCGTCCTGCAGATCTACCTCCTTTATTTTATAGCCGTTTTTCTCGGCCCACATAATGTACATCCGCATCAGCATCGAAGCCCAGTCCTGGGACTCCGTACCTCCCGCGCCTGCATTGATCTCTATCACTGCAGGCAGCTCATCTCCTTCGTCCGACATCATTTTCCGGAATTCCAGCTCGTCCAGCTTTTCCGCCAGCTTTTTTCCTTCCGCATCCACTTCCTCTTCTGTCGCCTCACCTGCTTCAAAAAATTCCCAGATAGTTTGCAGGTCGTCGCGGAGGCCCGTAAGCTGCTCGTACCCGTTCACCCAGAACTTTAGTCCGCGGATATCCTTCATCACATGCTCCGCCCGTTCCGAATCCGTCCAGAATTCAGGCTGCGCCGTCTGCATTTCCAGCTCGGTAAGTTTTTCCTTCCGTGTCGAATAGTCCAGATATTTCCCCAGGGCTTCAACCCGCTCTTCCAACTGCTTTACCTGATCTAATGTCATTGATCGCTTTTTATTTGATTTTAGCGCACAAAGGTAAGAAAATTAAGGGTCTGTCATTAACATAAAACCTTTACCTTTGCACTGGTTTTTCGCCATTGGCGCGCTGACCAATATATCATTCATAAAACTTACATTAAAATTTCCTGCAAATGTCTCAGAATTATGACGTTATTGTGATAGGCAGCGGACCCGGAGGCTATCCTACCGCCATCCGTGCCTCCCAGTTGGGGCTAAAAGTGGCGATCGTAGAAAAAGAGAACCTGGGTGGTATCTGCCTCAACTGGGGCTGTATCCCAACCAAAGCCTTATTGAAAAGCGCTCAGGTATTTGAATACATCAAACACGCAAAAGACTACGGAATAAACGTAGCCGAAAGCTCGGCCGACTTCGGCGCGGTCATTAAAAGGAGCCGCGGCGTGGCAGAAGGAATGAACAAGGGCGTTACATTCCTGATGAAAAAAAACAAAATAGATGTGATCTACGGGACCGGTAAGGTAGTGAAAGATCAATCTGTGGAAGTAACCGACAAAGACGGCAAGAAAACAACATACCGTGCAGGGAAGGGAGTCGTGATCGCTACCGGCGCCAGGGCGCGTGAGCTACCTAATATCAAGATAGACGGCGAGAAGGTAATTGAATACCGGAAAGCCATGAGCCTCGAAAAACAGCCCAAGAGCATGCTGGTGATAGGCTCAGGCGCTATCGGGGTGGAGTTTGCGTATGTATATGCCAGTCTCGGGACAAAGGTTACGATAGTGGAATTCCTACCCAACGTTGTACCTGTGGAAGACGAAGACGTTTCGAAAGAACTGGCCAAACAATATAAAAAGCTGGGTATCGATATCTACACTAACTCGACGGTAGAAAAAGTAGATACCAAAGGAAAAGGAGCCAAAGTTTTTGTAAAAACTCCGGATGGAGAAAAAACTTTTGACGTGGATGTCGTCCTTTCCGCTGCAGGCGTAGTCTCCAACATTGAAAATATAGGGCTGGAAGAAGTAGGGATCAAAACCGATAAAGGTAAAATTTCGGTCAACCAGTGGTACGAAACCAACGTACCGGGCTTCTACGCGATCGGCGACTGCACCCCCGGCCCGGCCCTGGCGCACGTAGCCACAGCCGAAGGCATTATCGCCGCCGAGAAAATCGCCGGTCATAAGACGGAGCCTCTCGACTACGGCAATATCCCCGGCTGTACCTATTGCCAGCCCGAGATCGCTTCAGTAGGTTTTACCGAGAAGAAAGCGAAAGAAGCCGGATATGACATCAAAGTAGGGAAATTCCCGTTTGTCGCTTCCGGAAAAGCCAAGGCGGCAGGCGCCCCCGATGGCTTCGTAAAGGTTATTTATGATGCGAAATACGGCGAATTCCTCGGCGCCCATATGATCGGGTACAACGTAACGGAGCTGATCGCCGAAGTAGTGGTAGCAAGAAAGCTGGAAACCACTGCCCACGAAATCCTTCGTTCGGTACACCCTCACCCCACTATTTCGGAAGCTGTAAAAGGAGCTACCGAAGTAGCTTACGGAGAGGCGATCGATTTGTAAGCGACCGATCGTACCCGACCCGGAATTACCGGATACGCCAGGCTCATCTCATTTCTTGGGCCTGGCGTGTTCATTTAAAGTCAATTCACCCGCATCCAACGACTCATCCGAATGCACATACTGATTGTAACAGACAGAATCATACCTGTCAGCCATTACGGCGGAATAGAGCGGGTAATATGGTACCTGGGACATGAGCTGGCTAAAATGAAGCACCAGGTAACCTTTCTGGCGCCCCGGGGCTCTTCTTGCCCCTTTGCCCGGGTCATTTACCTCGACAAAACCAGGCCGGTGGAAAGCCAGATACCATCCGACGCGGATATTGCGCACTTTAACTTTGTACCGGACAGTTTTGGCGAAAGACCCTACGTCGTCACTATGCACGGGAACAAAAATGACCAGGCGCCCCTCGATGCAAACACCATTTTTATTTCCCGGAATCATGCGGAAAGGTTCGGCTCCGATGTATTCGTATACAACGGGCTGGACTGGGATGACTACGGAAAGCCTGATCCGGAGGCAGATAAAAGCAGCTTCCATTTCCTGGGTAATGCTGCCTGGAGGGTAAAAAACGTCAGGGGAGCCATCCGGGCAATTCTAGGTACGCCTTCAGAAAAACTGAATGTTCTCGGCGGGTATCGCCTCAATATCAAAATGGGATTCAGACTGACGCTCAGTCCCAGGATCCGGTTCCATGGCATGGTTGGAGGAGAGAAGAAACTAAGCCTGCTGAAAAAATCCAAAGGACTGGTGTTCCCTGTCCTCTGGCATGAACCTTTTGGACTGGCGGTTACCGAAAGTCTCTATTTCGGGGCTCCCCTTTTTGGTACGCCTTACGGGTCCTTACCGGAGCTGGTGACACCTGAGACCGGCTTCCTGACCACTTCCGGCGCCGGGCTGAGCGAAGCTCTTACTGACCCGGGCTCGTTCTCAGGAGAAAAATGCAGCCAGCGCGCAATCGATTTATTCAGTTCGAAGCAAATGGCGCTTGGCTACCTGTCATTGTACGAGAAAGTACTTAACGGAAAGCGCCTGAACGACCGGCCTCCGAAGCTACAGGCTATACAGAAAGAAAAGTTCCTGCCCTGGTCATAGGTAAATCGCACAACCTTTCAGCTATTTCCGGGCTCTTATAACCGTAGCCGGTGCCCGGCCTGTTATAATACTAAATTCAAAAAAACCCTGATACATAACACAAAAAGCAAGGGAATGCTATTGACAGAATCAGGACCATTCTATTTATTTACGGTAATATTTTTTTAACACGACGACCGATCATTTTAAAAACAACCATCTACCCGCTTTCCGGTTGGGAAAGCGGCTGCCGGATAATTCAGGTGTGAAGCCTGTCTCTCCGGCAAAGATTTGCAAGACCGCCTGCTTTCTCATCCTTTCAGAACAACGACACTGTTATGCTTTCGCGTACTCAATCCATTTACCTCATCCTGTTCCTGGTTATACTGGCCATTGCTACGTATATAGAAAGGATCCCTTCGGGAGACGACGCCTGGTTTGCGGAACAGTCCTACTGGCTGTTGAAAGACGGCGTCATACGTTCCGAATTTTTCCGGGGATTAAATAACTGGGAAACAAAGCTGCTCGTCAGTCACAAGCTCTTCCTCTGGTTTGGGGCGGCTTTGATGTATTGCTTCGGCACCGACTGGCCGGTTGTCCATTTCTCCGGCCTGATCTTCTTTGTAATCCTTATTGCAGAATTGGTATACTATCTGCATTTGCGGGGCGAAAACGGCAAAACAACTATGATGCTGGTCTTGCTTTTCCTGATTTTTGCGAATCGCCTCCTGGTCAAAATGAGCTTTCAGAACCGTCCGGAAATGATGCTGGCGGCTTTTGGGTTCGGAGCGTTCCTCCTCCTCTTTACAGGAAAACGCAGTGATTGGAAGGTGTTGGGAGCAGGTATACTGGCGGGTCTCGCCTTTGTTGCGCACATGAACGGTATCATTTACCTGGTCGGAGGTCTTGTCTCCCTGGCGATGATCGGGAGATACAAAAGCCTTGCTGTTTTCTGTGCTGCCGGTTTTCTCACCAGCCTGCTGTACCTGGTTGATATAGTAGACACTCCCGACGGTCTTTCAAAATGGTATTTACAGTTTACCAACGATCCCGCTGCCGGCAATGGGCTGAACGCTTCAAAAAAGATGCTTCAGCTCATTACCTACCCGCGACTTTTCTTCCATTCCCCGGAGCAGGTTGCGCTCTCGGCCCTGTTTGTATATATAGGCTGGAAGCAATGGCCTTATGTAAAGCAATTACCGCTTTACCTGAAAGCGTATTCGCTCGCGA
Organism: Spirosomataceae bacterium; assembly: GCA_037191015.1. Taxonomy (GTDB): domain Bacteria; phylum Bacteroidota; class Bacteroidia; order Cytophagales; family Spirosomataceae; genus Ravibacter. The sequence goes on along the minus strand of JBBCKD010000017.1, from coordinate 101,047 downwards.
TCTTTTTCTCCTTCTGGGTGATTACCAAGAGCAACTCGGCCATGTACATGGTACTCTTCATCCCGTTTATGATCGTCATCCTTTACGAGCTCTACGTGCTTAACCCCTTTGTTACGCGAGCGCTGAAAACGCTGATGGTAGCCTACCTGGTCATCGGGGTATTCGGGATGGGACAGCTGATCTGGAAAAACCGGGAATTCAGCGATCTGCCTGAAAAATATGAATCGCTCAGGAAGCACATTCCCGAGGACGGGACCGGGCTTGTGCCGCTCACCTTCTTTTTCAATGAATACGAAGAATATGAGCAGCTTTTTTCTCACGAAAACTACAAGCTCAGTTATAACAAGCAGAATTTATCTGCCAAACAAATGGCTTCCTGGGGAAAAGCCCGGGATGTCGATTTTATCATTTACGATTACGAGTTCCTGAAGGAAAATTTCTACCCTGAGCCCGGGACCAGGCATCTGCCGCCTTATCAGCTTACATTCTATGACGGGCGTTTTGCCATATATGAAAGGATGTAGGGAGCTGCAGCTATGCATATCAGCGTCCCGGCAGGATGGCCGGCTCAGGAACCGCCTGTCCCAAACATGCAAATAAAAAAAGGAGCGTCATTTCCAGACGCTCCCTACAACCTTTTACGGCAAAAATAACTATACCTCCGCTCTCACAACTTCCTCAAACTCACTAACGCTCACCGTTTTATCTTCGGGTGCAACGCTTCCACGGAGAAGCTCATATACTTTATTGTCAAATACCTGCTGGAATACCTTCCGGTAATTGTCTCTCTCCCGGTCGGTCAGGTACTGCTGGGCAATTTTATCGATGGTTTCCTTCATCGATTCCTCCTCGCCGTAGATGCCGAACTGGGCTTTGACGATATTCCTCGACTCCTCAAGCAAATCCGCCGCTTCCACTTTTACTTCGTGGCTTTCGGCGATCCGGTTACGGATAAGGCTCATACGGAGCGATTTCGCAAAAGCATCGAATTCATCGTCGATCTGCTCCTCGGTGAACTTGCCTTCATTGGCCTGGTACAGCCATTTTTTAAGAAACTCTTCCGGCAGCTCTATCGGTGTTTTTTCCAGAAGCTTGTCTTCGATGTCCCTTCTCAGCAAAGCTTCGGTTTCCCGGTTGTAATTCTCCTGCACGATGGCGGCCACCTTCTCGCGGAATTCCTGCTCTCCTGCCACTTCTTCGGCAAAACCCAATACCTTTTTATAAAAGTCGTCGTTCAGCTCAGCCGGAACATTCCTTGTAATGTCCTCTACCTTAAAGGCAAACTCACCGGACAATTCACCGATCTCATCCTTTTTCTTCCCGGTTACATGTGCGATCGCAGACTCGTCCTCGAACGTATTCTGAATATCGAAAGCTACCGAATCTCCTACTTTGATCCCAATAAAGGAAGATCTCATCTCTTCTTTCACGCGCTTGACGGGGATAGCCGTCTTCGTGGTAAAAGCTGTCGCCTCCTGGGTAAGCTCACCGTAGAGAATATCACCGTCTTCGGAAACTTCCGGATGCGTATTTTCGGCAAATCTCAGGCGAAGGTCCTCTATGGTTTTATCGAGATCGCTCTCACCGGCCTGGATCGTATATTTTGTAATGCCGTTCAACTGCTCCAGGTCCACTACAAAATCGCCGGCAAGACCGAGATCAAACGAAAATTCAAATTCAGTCTGGTTGTCCCAATCGACCGAATCCGCCTTCTCACGATCGGGCATCGGATCACCTACAACCGGCAGCTTGTTGTCCTTGATATAATCGTTGACAGCGTGCGAGAGCAGATGGTTTACTTCTTCAACCAATATACCCTTTCCGTACATTCTGCTGATCACATGCGAGGGCACTTTCCCGGGTCTGAAGCCCTTGATGCTGGCGCGCTTGCTGTAGTCTTTTATACTTTTATCCACTTTCGGCTGATAATCCTCTTTTACCAGCTTTACCTTCAGCGAGGCGGTGGTAGGCGAACTTTTCTCTAACAGGACTTCCATTTACTGAAATAAATCGGTTTTAAAATAGTAATACAACTCCACTATCGGCCTACGCGGCCCGGCCTGCGCGGCCCGGTCTGCGCAACCCGACCTTCCCGGCCCATCAATCGATCTTTAAAGAAACAAAGCCCTCAAAACCAAGTCCTGAGGGCTTTCTCCTGAGGGATCAGAGATCCTTCTTTCTTGTACGGGCGGAGGGAATCGAACCCCCACGCCTTGCGGCACCAGATCCTAAGTCTGGCACGTCTACCAGTTCCGCCACGCCCGCATACACAATGCTGTCTCGATCCAAATTTTATACACACCGCCGAATTTGGAGTGCAAAGGTATTAACTTTTGTTTTTATTTTCCTAATTTTATATAACAATTTTTCTTGTCGTTTTTTCATTGAAAATTTGGTAACAATAGCTTAAAATTACGGCTCAGGCTTGTTACACCAATATTGGGAACGTGGAAATCAGCGAAGCAGATTTAGAACTAGAAAGGAAGGATATTCTTAAGCGATACCGTAAATTACTACGGACGGCGAAGCCGTTCCTGCACGACAACGATGCCCGGCTGATCAAAAAGGCATTTCATACTGCGGCGGAAGCCCATAAGGAAATGCGGAGGAAATCAGGCGAGCCCTACATCTACCATCCTATTGCCGTAGCACAGATAGTAGTAGAGGAAATCGGCCTGGGAACTACCTCCATTATCTCGGCTTTGCTCCACGACGTGGTCGAAGATACCGACATGACCATCGCCCAGATCGAGCGGCTGTACGGCAAAAAAGTAGCTACCATTATCGACGGGCTCACCAAAATCTCGGGGAAGTTCGAATATGGCAGCTCCCAGCAGGCGGAAAATTTCCGGAAAATGCTGCTCACGCTTTCCGACGACGTCAGGGTTATCCTGATCAAGCTTGCGGACCGGCTTCACAACATGCGCACGCTCGACAGCATGCCCAGGCATAAGCAGCTCAAGATCGCTTCGGAAACCATCTATATCTACGCCCCGCTGGCCCACAGGCTGGGGCTGTATGCCATTAAGTCGGAGCTCGAGGACCTTTACCTGAAATATGCCGAGCCGGATGCCTACCGCTCCATCGCCATGAAGCTTCGGGAAACAAAGCTGGCCCGCGACCGCTTCATCTCGCGGTTTATGGAGCCTATTGTTAAGGACCTGGAAGAATCGGGACTGCGATACATTATAAAAGGACGGCCCAAATCGATCTATTCCATCTGGAACAAGATGCGCAAACAGAACAAGCCTTTTGAAGAGGTTTACGATCTGTTTGCCATCCGGATCATACTGGATGCGCCTTCCGAGTACGAAAAGGAAAAATCGCTTTGCTGGCAGGCCTATTCGATCGTAACCGACCATTACAAGCCTAACCCCGACCGCCTCAAGGATTGGATAAGTACGCCCCGGGCCAACGGCTACCAGTCGTTGCATTCCACCGTGATGAGCAAAAGCGGGCAGTGGGTGGAGGTCCAGATCAGGACGACGCGGATGGATGAGATCGCGGAAAAGGGCTATGCCGCGCATTGGAAATACAAGGGGAACGACACGAAAGTCAAAGGAAATATCGATGTCTGGATCAACCGCGTGCGTGAAACGCTCGAAAACGGGCAGGGAGACAAAACTGCGGCCATTGAATTCCTGGATGAGTTCCGGAATAACCTTTTTTCCGAGGAAGTCTTCGTGTTCACGCCCAAAGGCGAGCTGAAGGTGCTGCCGCGCGGAGCTACCGCGCTGGATTTCGCCTTCGACATCCACACTGAGATCGGCGCCAAATGCATGGCCGCCAAAGTCGGCGGGACGCTCGTGCCGATCAGCTATGTCCTCAATAACGGCGACCAGGTAGAGATCATTACCTCCAACAAGCAAAAGCCGAATGAAGACTGGCTGCGGATTGTCACTACTTCCAAAGCCAGGGGCAGGATCAAGGAATACCTGAAGGAAGAAAACAGGGGGTACGAAACCGACGGCCGCCAGATGGTGGAAAAGAAGCTCAAGATCCTGGGGATCGAGAGCAATGCGGAAACCTTCAACCAGCTTAGGGCATTTTTCGACTGTAAAACCCCGGTCGATTTCTTTTACCGTATCGGGAAAGGCTATATCCATATTGACGAGCTCAAAAAATACAAGCGGCACCGCGACCTCCGAGATAAAAAGAAAGAGGAAGAAGAAGTATTCCTCCCCCGGACAGAAAGCGACGGTAAAGAGCTGGGAAAATACCTGAAAAACCTGCACGGCAACCAGAACGACGGCGACACCCTCCTGATCGGAGAGGATATGGACAAGATCGATTACCGGCTGGCTGTTTGCTGCAATCCTATTTCCGGCGACGATGTTTTCGGGTTCGTCACCATCAACGAAGGCATCAAAATACACCGGACTACCTGTCCCAATGCCGCCGAGCTGATGTCAAAACATGGCAACCGGGTAATCAAAGCCAAGTGGGTTTCCAAAAAAGAAGAGGCGTTTCTCGTAGGAATCCATATTACGGGCACCGACCGTGTAGGGCTTGTCAACGATGTGACCCGTATTATCTCCAATGAGCTCAATATCAACATGCGGGGCGTGTCGTTCGATACCGTCGACGGGATTTTTGAAGGCGACGTGCGTATTTATGTGCAGGACACTACTCACCTTGAAGAGCTTATGCGAAAGCTCGAAAAGGTCGAAGGCGTTTTCAATATGACCCGTTTCGATTGCCCGAAACCCAAGTAAACCCGGGCAACAGGTCGTAGATCGTATTTAGACTGGTTTCATAAAAGCCTCACTTCTGTGCATTTACATCTTATTTTATTTAAACTTGCGTAAGTAATAGGATTTTGTCTCAAAGATTTACGTGACCAATGCCGCAAGCGTCAGCCAATAACTTCGAATCAGCAAAAAAGATCCTGACGGCTTATATCGAAAGCCGCGGCCTTCGGAAAACGCCCGAAAGGTTTGCCATACTGGAAGAAATCTATTCCCGGAACGACCATTTTGATGTAGACGAGCTCTATATCAGTATGAAGAACAAGAAATACAGGGTGAGCCGGGCCACGGTCTACAATACACTCGACGTCCTGGTCGAATGCGACCTGGTAACAAGACATCAGTTTGGCAAAAACCTGGCGCAGTACGAAAAATCGTATGGCTCCAGGCAGCACGACCACCTGATCTGCACCGAGTGCCAGAAAGTACTAGAATTCTGCGATCCCAGGATACAGTCTATCCAAAGCATGGTAGGAGAAATGCTTCAGTTCAAGGTCGCCCACCATTCCCTTATTTTCTACGGCAACTGTAACCGCAGCAATTGCGAGAATAAAAAACAGGGCGGAAAAGAGGAATTATTAGCCAGTTAGTATTTTTCTTGGGCTGAGTATATTACATTTGTCACTCCGGTATCAAGATCTCGTTTTCTGGTACCGGCATTATTTGTTTTATTGATATCCTATTCTGGTTTTTTAGTGAAAATAGATGTTTTGCTGGGCCTTCAGTGGGGCGATGAAGGAAAAGGTAAAATTGTTGATGTAATTGCTCCCGAATATCAGGTAGTCGCAAGATTCCAGGGAGGACCTAACGCCGGTCATACGCTTGAGTTCGATGGCATCAAGCATGTACTCCACCAAATCCCTTCAGGTATATTCAGAAGCAATATCCAGAACATTATCGGAAATGGCGTGGTACTGGACCCCATCGTATTCCGTAAGGAAATTCTGGAGCTAGAGCCCTACAACCTCGATCTGAAAGGCAACCTTTTCATATCCAAAAAGGCTTCGCTTATCATTCCTACCCACAGGCTGCTCGATGCCGCCTATGAACAGGCGAAGGGCGATTCCAAGATAGGCTCTACCCTGCGTGGAATAGGACCGACTTATAAGGATAAGGTGGCCCGCCAGGGACTGCGTGTAGGTGATATCCTCTCCCCCGACTTTAAAGGAAAGTACGAACGACTCGTTGCGTCTCACCGCGTAACGCTCGATTTCCATAATTACCCCTATGCCGAAGAACTGGCCAAATCGGAAGCTGAATTCTTCGCGGCAGTGGAATTTCTCAGGCAGTTCAGGCTGGCGGACAGCGAGTACTTTATCAACGAAGCGCTGGACAAGGGACAGAAAGTACTTGCGGAAGGAGCCCAGGGCTCTCTTCTCGACATCGACTTCGGGTCCTATCCTTTTGTGACAAGCTCCTCGACTATGGCAGCCGGTACCTGTACCGGCCTGGGGGTAGCGCCCAGCCGTATCGGCGAAGTTTTCGGGATATTCAAAGCCTATTGTACCCGCGTCGGCAGCGGGCCCTTCCCTACCGAACTGCTGGATGAAACCGGCGACCGGATCCGCGAGGAAGGGCGGGAGTACGGCGCTACCACAGGCCGGAAAAGACGTTGCGGGTGGCTGGATTTACCGGCGCTGAAATATGCTATCATGATCAATGGCGTGACCCAGCTTATCATGATGAAAGTGGATGTGTTATCCGTTTTCGACCATATAAAGGTCTGTACCCATTACCGGCTGCCCGACGGATCCTTCACCGAACGTCTGCCATATGACCTCTGTGACGAGAGCGTCACACCCGTTTACAAGGATTTTAAAGGCTGGGAGGTCTCTCTCGACGGAATCCGGGACTATGAAAACGTGCCTGCCGAACTTGACGAATACGTTGCGTTCCTGGAAAAAGAGCTGAATCTTCCGATTACTTTTATTTCTTCCGGCCCGGAAAGGGAATCACTGATCCTGAGATCGAGATAAAAGACAATGAGCTTCTAAAAGTTGTCCCCGGGTTCGGAATGAACCCGGGGATATTTTTTTTGTGAAAAATGTTTCCCTGAAAGCGCGGACTGCGACTAACCTTAAAGCAACCCCCAACCGAACAACTATAACCCACACCATACCCGGAATACCCGGGATCTTTCGCCCGGCATCCTCTCACGAGGATGCCGGGCTTTTTATAGATAGGCTTCAGGCTGCTATCTTATTCCACCAGCAAACGGCTTATTACAACAGACCCGCCGCCCGTACGGGCTTTAACCACGTACAACCCTGCAGACAACCCGCCTGTTTCCAGTTCATAATTCCCCGGCACTTTTTCTGTTACCGGCACTTTCATTATCCTGCCCGACATATCGGATACTGTGATATCGGCTTTTATCCCCTCTGTTTTCAGATCCAGGGTTGCTTTTCCGCCGCGGGCCGGGTTCGGATAGATATACCCGTAAATATTTCCGGCCTGATCCCATTTAACCGATACTATTGCCGACAACTCATAAGTGCCGTCTTTATCCACTGTTTTGATACGATAGTAAGATAAGGCTTCCGCAGGTGCCGGCCGGTAGTCGGAAAACTGGTAGCGAACTGTCTTAGCCCCTTCCCCTTTTGCCGGCACCGTACCGATAGCATTAAAAATCCTGCCGTCGGCGCTCCTTTGCAGCTCAAAATGAGAGGCATTGACCTCCAGTACCGTCGCCCAGCTCAGCTGGGTAATATTTCCTTCCCTGCGGGCTTCAAAAGAAGTCATCGTAACCGGCAGCGGGTCGTACCCACCTTCATAAGCCCCCATATCGATCGAAGCACCCGTGCGCCTCGGCTTTCCTGCGGGGTCGGTATCGTCGGTAAGGTTGCCGGGATAGGAGTCATTGTTACCTTTGTCCAGTGCCGGACTGTCAGTCTTCAGGCGGTAGTCGCCATTGGTAAAGGGGGCCTCAGCCGCAGTGCGCCCGTTCACAAACAGCGGGTTGGTATTGCCCGCCAGGTTCGTTCCGCCATTGCCGCCACTGGTCGTAATAGACTGTACGATGCTGTTTGTGACTTTATCTTCAGTCAGATACACCGTGAACACGCCCGGATTGTTGATGATGCTGTTTTTTACCGCCGTAATAGTTCCGCTCTCGCTGTAGATTGATGCTCCTCTGTTTGCGCTGATCGTAGTATTGATAATTTCAACGTTGCTGCCATCAAGGTATATCCCGCCCCCGTAAGAATTGCCGCTCAGGTCCGCCTGATTGCCCGCAATGACAGTGTTTACCAAAGACAGATAAGAAAATTCTGTATAAAACGCCCCGCCTCTTTCCGCAACATTTCCCATCAGAACGCAGTTATGAGTGGCTAATCTCATCTGCTCCATAAAAATCCCTCCCCCGTAGTTCTCCGCATGGTTTCCCATCACCGCTACATTGGAAAGCTTCATTTGCGTCGCAATGCTCAGGCTCGATTGTATATAAATACCTCCGCCGTTATAAATCGAACTGTTATTGTTAACCGCCAGGTTTCGCAGTGTTGGATAGGAATCCACTATATAAACACCCCCACCCCTGTTTGCGTCAGTCAGCCTACCATTTACATCGTAGTACCCCCCATACTTCGCTTCACCGCCCGTCACAATAAAGCCGTCGAGCACGGCGCTGCCGGTCTCACCGGCAGCCACTACCACATGACATACCGCGTTATAGACCTCAACCTCGTCGTTCCAGGTATCGTCCTCATAAGGTTCATCGAGCTCGCCCGATAAAATAGTGGGGTTCGCGTTCCAATTCGTACGCGCAGCAAGTGTAGCCTCGTTTCCCGCGAATCCGCCGTACACCTGCACATCCTGAACGAGCACAAAAGAGTTCAAAACCGGCGGAGAATCGTCTCCCGCATCGTCATCGTGTGAATAAAGCGGCTTGTAGGTCCCTTTCGCCACCCATATCTGGAGCGGGTTGCCACTACTCCACGTTCCGCCGGAGAGGTTCTCACGAGCCCATTGCAGCGCATCGGCCAGCTCCGGAACCGCATCATTCCACGAGGACCCCGACCCGTTGCCCGTTGCGTCTTTCTTTACATAGATGATATTGGAGGAAGGGATGATCTCCTGGGAAAATGCCGACAGAAAAGCAGCAAAAATCAAGCACACCGACAACAGTAGTTTTGTTTTCATCGGAATAAAAATTAAGGGATAATTAAATGATGCGACGATATGCCCCGACAGCCATTGAGAGTGATGATTCAACACATCAGCTAATTGTCACATTATCACATCCTTACCCTACAAATTTAGCAAGGGTGCGGCAGGGAGGAAATACAGGAAAACATGGAAATCCGCTATAGGGAAACCTGTATTTTAACGGGAATCACGAATTTACAGTCCCTGGAGTGGGGGTATGCTCTTCAGGCGCAGCCGGAGTCCGGGTCGCCGGCATGATGATGACCCTGTGAAATGGTTTTTCGTACAGGTACGATACCCGAAGGTCGTAACAGTCGCAAATCTGCCGTACGATCGAAAGGCCCAGCCCCAGCGACTCCTTGTCGCCCGATTCCTTGCGGAAGCGTTCGAAAAGCACTTCTGCCGGGACAGCCAGATCGGGACCGGTATTGCGGATCTCCAGCACACCATTCCGGGAACTGAGCGAAATCACCCCGTCTGGATGGTTATGCCTGATCGCATTTTTCAGGAGATTCGATAAGAGGATGTCCTGCAATGCATGTGAGATGCGGAGCCTGAACGGCTGGTCCAGGCTTTTCTCCACCCTGATCCGTTTGTGTTTCAGGATATCTGAAAAGTCACCCAGCTTCTGCTCTGCAGATGCTGCCAGGTCCCCCTCCGCCACATCGGTAAACTGCTTGTTTTCGATCCTCGAAAGCAGGAGCAGGCTTTCGAGAAGGCGGGAAATCCTGCGGGAAGAATGGTAAATCTCCTGTATCCAGTGAAGCTGCTCTCCCGAAAGGTTCTCCGACTGGATCATCTGCTCGATCCTGGCGGTAATCAGCGCCAGAGGAGTCTGGATTTCGTGAGAAGCGTTTTCCGTAAATTCGCGCAAAGACCTGTAATCGTGGCATATCTGCGTGGTCATGCGGGTGAGCGCCAGGTTGAGCTCGTTAAATTCCTGTATCTCTCCCGCCGGGAATGTCACTTCTTCTCCTTTCCCGGCCTGCCGTGTCCAGTCGAACGACTTGATTCTGGCAAGGGAGTCATAGAACGGCAGCCATATCGTTTTAGACAATCTCCTGTGTATAAAAAAAGTGCACACCAGCAGAATTCCCAGGAAAGACATCATGGTGCCCGTTACCACTTCTATGAGCGTGATCTGCTCAAGCATCGATTTCCTGATGGAAACCATATGTGGTTTACCATCTATAAAAGTCTGGAATGTGAGCTGCCGGAAAGGCATAGCTTCTCCTTCAAAGCTCTCGTACATTAGCGTATCTTTGAATACCATCTGCTGGCTTATCTCCCCTCCTTTTAGCGGGACTACCTGGATTTTATTCTCCACGAAGAAATTTTCATCCGACCAGTGCTTCCACTTCTGTACAAATAATACAAAGTCATATTTCTCAAGGAGCAGGCGATCTTCTATTTCCCTGTAAATCACATTCCGGATGATGACGTAGAAAACGAAAGAAGCAGCCAGGTAAACGACCAGCGATACCAGGAAGTAGGTCCGGCTGGTCTTGGTCAACAGTTTCATAGAGAGCGGAATTTATACCCGATACCGTATACCGACTGGATGTAGCCCGCTTCCGACGGCCCGGCAAGCTTCTTCCTCAGGTTTTTGATATGAGAGTAGACCATGTCCAGCGAATCTGCCGAATCCACGTAGTCTCCCCAAAGATGTTCTGCAATTGATTCTTTCGTGAGGACTGCATCGATGTTCGACAGGAAATACAGCAGCAGGTCGTACTCCTTCCTCGAAAGATGCGTTTCGCGGTTGCTGACAAACACCTGCCGCGAATACGGGTTGACCCTGATCTCCCTGAAGACAATCTCATTGTTTCCCCCGAAATGCCTTCTCCTGATCAGCGATTTAAGGCGTGCGTTCAGCTCGGGAAGTGAAAACGGCTTGGTCAGGTAATCGTCGGACCCTATCTCCAATCCCCTGATCTTATCTTCCAGCGCTTTACGGGCCGATACGATGATGATCCCCGTCGTTGCAGTAATACGCTTCAGCTTCTGTATAACCGACAAACCATCGCCGTCGGGAAGCGTGAGGTCGATGATGGCAGCGTCGTACAGGTAAAGTTCAATTTTCTCTGCGGCCTGGTCCAGACTGTAGGCTGTCTCGCAGACAAAACCTTCTCTTGACAGGTACTGCACCATGCTTTCAGACAGGGCTTCTTCGTCTTCTACTATCAGTATTTTCATCTCCTCAAACCCATCGGGATCAGCTAATGCTATTTTTTTTGACCCAAAGTAGCGTATCAGCGTAAAATTCCAAAATATTTCCAGAATTGAACTCTAGTTTTGACCGCTACGACGATCAATCAGAGTCATTTCAATATGTTTAAACCCTTTTTTAAAGCACTCCTGCCGGTGTTCCGCGGCAGCGCAGGATCTCTTTATCCCGACTTTTCCCTGCGCGTAAGGGTGCCCGGGCCGAAGTACCTGGTACTGTCCGGTCTCATGCTCATTTTTGCCGGAACCGAAGCCCAGGTACGGAATCTTCACCAGGTCCTCGAAGAAGCCGACAGCAACTTCCCGGCGCTCAAGGCCTACAAAGCCGACCAGGAAGCGGCCGCCTATTCCGTTCGCTCGGCCAAAACCGCCTGGCTGCCGGCTGTATCTGCGCAGCACCAGTACACATTTTCTACGGGCAACAATGTAGACGGCAGCTTTTTCCCGAACTATGGTACGGCCTTCGCTCCTTCCGGCGGAGTCGCCGCCACCAATAGCTACCAGGGTGTGTTCGGCTCTTTCACCTCGGTAACCGCAGACTGGCAGTTTTTCAACTTCGGCAAAGTAAAAGCAGCGGTCAGCGCAGCAGAATCAGTCGCCGGCGAACGCGAAGCAGCGTACGCAAATGCGCTTTTCCAGCACCGGGTGCGGGTAGCCGACACCTACCTGAGCCTCCTGGTCGGGCAGAAAATCACGGAGGCCCGCTCCCGTATCCTAGACAGGACGCTCACGCTCAAAAAGGTGGTAGACGCAGCTGTAAGGTCGGGAATAAAAGCTCCCGTAGATACTGCGCTTGTCAGCGCAACGGTAGCCGGCGCCGGCATCTCGCTGGTAGACGCCCGGCGGAACGTGAGATTTCACCAGCTACGCCTGGCCGAGCTTACCGGCACTCCCTACGACAGCCTGAAGGCCGATTCCCTTATGTTCTTCAGCATTTTACCCTCCATGCCTGAGCAATCCCACCCGGCAGAAACGCATCCGCTCCTCTTTCTTTCCGAAGCTGAACGCAACCGGCTGGCGCTGCAGGCAGTTGCTACCCAAAAATCCTGGCTTCCGTCTATCTCCCTGGTCGGCTACGGGTTTGCGAGAGGCTCCGGGAGTTCCAACCAGGATGGCGCCATGTATACCGACTTCGCCCACGGCACCCGGTACCAGGTATACAATTACCTTTTCGGCCTTTCCACACGGTGGAACGTGACCGATATCGCCCGCCTGCGCTATAACTACAAAACCGACCTTTACCAGGTTGAAAAAGCACGGCATTTGCTGGAAAACACGCGGCTGAGACTGGAAACAGACGCAAAAGACGCAGATACACAGCTGGACCTGTCTCTCCAACAGGCCCGGCTCACCCCTGTACAGCTGGAAGCCGCCCGCAGGGCATACAGGCAGACACGTGCGCGATATGAAAGCGGGCTTACAGATCTTACCACCCTTACGCAGAGTATTACCCTGCTCAACCAGGCCGAAATCGATCACTATGTTTCCACAGGGAATGCCTGGCGCAGCCTTTTGATGAAAGCGGCCGCCCGGGGCGATCTCTCGCTTTTCCTGGACCAGGTTCAATAAATCAATCTTTCAGGATATCCCTAAACACTCCCGTTTATGTTTCAAATAATCAGATTGGCCTTACGTCGACCGGTCTCCGTGATGGTTGCCGTTATCGCCATTTTATTCTTTTCCATTTTATCCATACGGACCATCCCGGTCGACATATTCCCGAACCTCGATCTTCCTACCATTTATATAGTACAGCCGTACGGCGGAATGGCGCCCGACCAGATGGACGGGTTCATCGCCACACGCTACCAGGATCACTTCCTGTACGTTTCAGGGATCAAGGACATCGATATCAAAACCATACAGGGGCTTTGTCTTATCAAGCTGCAGTTTTACCCGGGAACCGATATGGCACAGGCGGCGGCGGAAGTGGCCAACAACGTGTCGCGGGCGAAGGCCTATATGCCCGACGGGACCGTTCCGCCGCAGGTCGTGAGGTTCGACGCCAGCTCCGTACCCGTCGGACAGCTCGTTTTTGAAAGCGCCGGCAGGCCGCTCAATGAAATCCAGGATTTTGCTTCGTCGAGAATACGGCCCATGTTCTCGCGCATCGAGGGGGTATCGAGCCCGCCTCCCTTCGGCGGAAACCAGCGTACCATAGTGATACGAGTAGACCCGCTCAAGCTCCGGAGCTACCATATGACAAGCGAAGAGATCATCCAGTCGGTCGTTGCCAATAACCTGCCTTCCCCGGCAGGAAATATCCGGATCGGCGATAAAGCCTTCATGACCCCTGTGAATGCGCTTGTCAAAAGACCGGAAGACTTCCTGAACATACCCGTCCGCACGGGTTCGGGCCCTACGGTTTTTATACGCGATATCGGAACGGTGGAAGACGGGGCCGACATTACCGTCAGCTATGCGCTTGTCAACGGAAGGAGAGCGGTTTATATACCGGTAGTTAAAAAGGCGGATGCTTCCACGCTCGACGTGGTCAATAATATCAAATCGGCTTTGCCGGAATTACAGCGGGCAATACCTGAAGATGTACATATCTCCTATGAATTCGACCAGTCGGTCTATGTCATCAACTCTCTTAAAAGCCTGATCACGGAAGGGGTGCTCGGGGCGCTTCTGACCGGGCTTATGGTGCTGCTGTTTCTCAGGGACTGGCGCAGCGTAATCATCGTAGTCGTCACCATACCGATCTCCATCCTGTCGGCTGTAATTATGATGAACCTGGCCGGGCAATCGATCAACATTATGACACTGTCGGGACTGGCGCTGGCTATCGGCGTACTGGTCGACCAGGCCACGGTTTCGATAGAAAACATTCACCAGCACCAGGAAATGGGTAAGCCCAAACAGCAGGCCATATGGGATGCCTGTAAAGAGATCGCCTTCCCCGAATTCCTGATACTCCTGTCTATCCTTGCTGTTTTTGCGCCGGCTTTCGTCATGGCAGGCGTACCGAAATCCATGTTCCTGCCCTTATCTCTTGCCGTAGGGTTTGCCATGATCGCCTCATTCCTCCTTTCACAGACCCTGGTACCCGTGCTGTCCAACTGGCTGCTGAAAGACCACCCCAAACACGAAGCCCCTACCCTGGCCCTCGACGACACCGAAACGGAAGAAGTAATCGAAGAAGGAGCTCACCTGCGCGACGAAAAGGCAACAGGTTTTAACAAGTTCCGCAACCGGTACATCCTTTTGCTCGACAAAGTCCTGGCCAGAGGCCGGCTTGCCACAACCGCTTACCTGATTGGGGTTATTGGCCTCGTTATCGCCGGCTTTTATATTATCGGGACCGACATTTTACCCAAAGCCAACAGCCACCAGTTCCAGATGCGCCTGCGGCTTTCCGACGGAACCCGGGTAGAGCGTACCGAGCAGGCTACGCTCAAAGTGCTCCGGGCCATCGGCACGGAGGTAGGTGCTGAAAATCTCGAGATTTCCTCGGCTTATGTCGGTACTGTTCCGTCGAGCTACGGGACGTCCAATATTTTCATATTCAACAGCGGGCCCCATGAAGCATTGCTGCAGGTTTCTCTCCGGGAAGACTTTCCTGTGAGGATAGACGCGCTGAAAGAACGGCTGCGCAAGCGGCTGCATGAAGAAATCCCTGGGCTGCTCATTTCCTTTGAGCCTATCGAGCTCGTCGATAAGATCATGAGCCAGGGCTCCGCCACTCCCATTGCAGTGGATGTCGCGGCCAAAGACCTGGAAGAGGCCGGCAGGTTTGCCATGCGCATCAAAACCGAAATGGAAAAGATTCATTACCTGCGCGACATCCAGATAGCGCAGCCGCTTCAGTATCCTATTCTGAAAGTAACGCTCGACAGGGAAAGAGCCGGGCAGTTGGGCGTAACCTCTTCGCAGGTCGCACGCTCGATGGTGGCAGCGACTTCCTCAAGCCGTTTCACGGATAAAAATCTCTGGCTCGACGATTCCAAGGGGCTTGCTTACCAGGTGCAGGTACAGATACCGGAATATGAAATGGCAGATCTCGATGCAATTTCCAATATCCCCTTGCTGAAAGGCACCTCGCGGCCGCTCCTTTCCGATGTAGCGACTTTCAACGAGGAAACGGGTCCGGGACAATATGACAGGACAGGCCCTAACAGGCTTGTCACCGTTACGGCCAATCTCCATAAAAAAGACCTGGGGGCAGCCGGTAAGGCGGTATCGAAAGCGATCAGAAGAGCGGGAGAGCCTCCCCGGGGTGTACTGGTGGAAATGAAGGGGCAAACCACCCTCCTCAACGACACGCTGGCGGGCCTGCAGACCGGTCTTATCGTGGCGGTGGTGATCATCTTCCTGATGCTGGCGGCTACGTTCCAGTCTTTCCGACTTTCGGTCATCATACTTTCAGCCGTACCTGCGGTGGTAGTGGGCTCGCTGGCGCTACTGCTCTTATCGGGCTCTACGCTCAATCTCCAGTCTTACATGGGCCTTATCATGTCGGTCGGGGTGTCGGTCGCCAATGCCATCCTGATGATCACGAATGCCGAAAACCTGAGATTACGCATGAAGGATGCCCGCGAAGCAGTGGTTTATGCAGCCGGCAGCCGGCTTCGCCCCATCCTGATGACCACCATCGCCATGATCGCGGGCATGGTCCCTATGGCCCTCGGCCTGGGTGAAGGCGGAGACCAGATCGCCCCGCTGGGACAGGCCGTGATCGGCGGATTGATCGCCTCCACGCTGGCGTCACTCCTGATACTACCGGCCCTTTTCGCGCTCATGCAGAAAAATACTTCGCTAGACTCGGTGTCCCTCGACCCGGAAGATCCTGATAACAAGTTATTTGTCAAATAATTAACCGACATCACTCTTTATGATGAATTCCCCCTTTTCCAAATTGCTGCTGGCAGCTGCAGTTGCCTTCCCGGCATGCAGCCATTCCTCCGAAGAAGCGGAGACTTCCGATACCACGGGGCCTTCCCCTATCGAAGTAGCCTGGAGCCCGGTTATCAACCTTAAGCCATCAAAAGGCATTACATTCCCGGGAGAGCTCAAGCCCTGGAACCAGGTAGGTATCTACGCCAAGGTCAACGGATTTGTACGTACCATCATGGTCGACAGGGGTACACACGTGCGGAAAGGACAGGTGCTGGCCATATTGGACGCCCCGGAGATCTACTCGGAGCTTAGCCGGATCGAGGCGCAAAAAATAGGCGCCCAGGCTGCGCTCAGCCAGCAGATGGCCCATCTCGCGGCCAGCAGCGCTACCTACGACCGGCTGCTTCATGCCAACCAATTCCAGGAAGGCTCTATTTCAGTTAATGAAATCGACCAGGCGCGTTCAAAGGCCTGGTCGGATAGCGCGGCCGTGGCTGCCGCCAGGGAAAATCTGAAAGCCGCCGAAGCGCTATACAAATCAAAGTCGGAGTTTGCCTCCTACCTGACCCTGACCGCTCCCTTCGACGGCACGATAACCGAGCGTAACGTCAGCCCGGGCGCGCTGGTAGGCCGGGGGGAAAACGGCAAGCCGCTTTTTGTGCTTGAAGACAGCCGGACGCTCCGTCTTACGGTAGCTATTCCTGAAAGCTTTGCCGGCTCGCTCCCGCCGGAAGCCCGCGTCAGCTTTTCGGTGACGGCCTTCCCTGACAAACAGTTCAGCGCCCGGCTGGCCAGGAGCGCGGGAAGCCTCCAGGAGCACAACCGCGCCATGATGGTAGAGTTCGATACCGACAACCATAACGGGCAGCTGAAATCCGGTATGTATGCCAACGTATCACTGCCGGTTATACGACAGGATTCCACGTTGTTCGTACCGGCTACGGCGGTGGTTACTTCCAGCGAGCAGGTTTTCGTGATCCGGTCGAAAGGTGGGGTGGCAGAGTGGGTAACCGTAAAAAAAGGGGTTGCCCTGGACAGCCTGGTCGAAGTATTCGGCGACCTGCACCCCGGCGACCGCATCGTCAGGAGCGCATCGGAAGAAATCCGGGCCGGCGACGCGCTTCACCTGGCCTCAAAATGACGACGTGTATGAACTGCAGGGGTAAAGGCAGGAGGGCATATGAATCTTCTAAAACAACGAAATTCCCAGGGTGAGTGAAACGGTGTTGTAGTCGGAGTGCCAATAAAGATAACTCCCCGTTAAATCCCTCTCCAGGTAATACCGGGCTTCCAAACCAAACTTGTTATTAAATTTATATCCCAATCCCAATATAAATGTAGGCTGTGGTGTCAGTTTTATTCCTTTGTAAAAAGTGCTGCGCGGCCCGCTGAAATCGACCTTGGATCCGGATCCAAAATCAAGCATATAATAAGCGTTGACCGAGATCTTTGATCTCTCGTTTAAAAACATGTAATACCTTACGCCGACAGGCAATTCCCAAGATCTCAAAGACACCTCCATAATCAGCTCCCTGTCTTTCATAAAATCAATTCCTTCTACCTCCTTTGCAGCCTTGAACCCCTTGTAAAAAGTGGGCTCGACCGCGATCGCCCATTTATTCCTGAAAAAAGGCATTACGATTTCGGCATCTATACCCAGTCCAAAATCAAGCTTGTTATTATAATCTACAGCATCGAATGTAAGGAACCCGGCATTATTATGAATACTGAACGACGAACGATTTATGCGGGGCCTGGCCGACAGGTTAAAAAGATCTCTCCTCGTCTTTTTCTCTCCGTACAGGATGGGTTCGGATCCGCCGCATTGACTGTTATACCTTGTAAAAATACGAACGAGATCATTTGATTTGTACCGGAGATTCTTCACATCACTTTCAGTAGCCGGCCCGCAGCCCAGATCGTCGAGCAGTTGCTTCCGGTAGAAGTTATTTTTGGCAACGCGGTTACCATCTATCTTGTACAATTTATACACCAGCGCCTCGGTCCGCCCGTTTCCTTTCCTGAAGAAAAATCTCATTAAATTCCCTTCAGTATAAGAATACAGGCTGGCTTCACCTTCGACCAGCACCTTCAGGAATAATTCTTCTTTCGTAAAAACGGGGTTCCTGTCGGTGGTCAGCTTACCGACTTCATCGCTAGACCTGTCGAGATCGACAGTGCCCCTGATGTATTTTATCACATTGCGAACACCAAACTCACTCACATCGGCAACTAAAGCTCTCTTTATTTCACCATCCGGGGTCAACCTGTAGTCGAAGCCCGCAGGGTTATTTTTCCAGTCGGCAAATTTTATCAGGCAATCAACTCTCCGGTCACTATTGTCGATATAGTATCCTTCTTCGAATAAGATCTGGGTATAGCCTTTGAAACCAAGCAATAAGATAGAAAAGAGTAAAAAGTGTTTAAACATGACAAATTGAAATTAGACCGGGAAACCGGACGGCTTCCCTTTATGTACAGATAAGCTGAGTGCCAGAGAGTGACAATTGTAAAGAATAGCTGAGATCGGATAACGAATTGGTATACTACTTTTCCGCAAGTATACGCAATTTATTCCCGATTTTACCCTGTCTAAAGCCGACAGAGTAAATTTATTGCTAATTTGCAATGGTATCTCTGATAAAACAGACGAAAATGCAAAAGCCAGCCGAGCTGAGAATATTCCCTGAGCAAGAGGAGCTCTTCCGGCGCATCTCTGAAGGAGATGAAGAGGCTTTCGCATTGTTTTTCAAACACTATTACCTGGCATTAAACCCGTTTGTTTTAAAATTCACCAAGTCTCAGCAGGATACTGAAGAAGTGCTGCAGGACATCTTTATCCGGGTGTGGCTCAACCGCGATAAGATACAGGATATCGAACATATAGATGCCTGGATCTACAAGGTCGCTTCCCGCGAATGCCTGTCTTTTCTACGAAACAATCTTTCAAACAGGGAAAACCTGACGGGGATAAAGGAGTCCCAGCAATTCCCTGACCTGCGCGGATACACCCCCCTGGATGCAGTGAGCCTTGAAGAGATCAACCAGGCTGTTACAACCATTGTGAACGGCATGCCCGCCCAACGCAAAAAAATTTTCCAGATGAGCCGGGACGAAGGATTAAAGCCTTCGGAAATCGCAGAAGCCCTGTCTCTCTCGGTAAGTACGGTAAAGAATGTGCTTACCATCTGCCTGAAGGAAATCAGGACGCATCTGGTTCGTATGGGTTTCGACTTCCTGCTGGTCTTATTTCTTTTGCTAAAAAATTCCTGAAAAATCCCTATCGGCAATAGTACGTTTTGTCATTTCACGCTTCTATAGTAGCAGGAAGTGACATTATTTACTATAAGCCAAATTTAGCTCTCTTTGCCATATGGAGCAGTCCCGGATTATATACCTGTTGGAAAGATATATGGAAGATCGGCTGATGCCCGATGAAAGAGAAGAACTCTATATGCTTTCCGTGCAGAGAAACGATCCGGATATATACAAAATAATGCACGGCTGGATAGAACAGAAGATGCGCGGCGCCACGGCCTACGGTGGCGGCGCAGACCTGGATCATATGAACAGCATTCTGGCCGGAATTCTGTCTATCGATAAAACGGAGGCGATCAGACCGGTGATGCTGCATAAAAAGCCCTTCTACAGAAGATACCTGGTTGCGGCGGCATGCGTGGCCATGATAGCGGTTATATTCGGAATCCGGACGAAATATCCGTTTCAAATCAGCAAGCCCGAACCGGCAGCAGTCATATCCGACCCGGGTACGCCGGTGGAATTTACGCGCAGCCTGAAACTGCCTGATGGCAGCATGGCAATTCTGAAAGGCGGGAGTACGCTGAAGTATCCTGAGACATTTTCAGGGGAGAAAAGAGAGGTAATCCTTAATGGCGAAGCGTATTTTGATATCACGCATACAGATGCGCTTCCGTTTGTTATTTATACGGGAAAAGTAAAAACGGTAGTATTAGGTACGTCTTTTAATATACGGGCGTATCCCGGCCAGAACGACATTGTTGTCTCGGTGACGCGTGGAAAAGTACGGGTAGAAAAGGATGGAGGAGAGATACTTGCTGTATTGACACAGGACCAGCAGGTAGTCTACAACATAGAAGAAAGCGAAGTTCAGAAAACGGACACGAATACCGGTAAAGCGAACGACTGGGTAAAAAACGATATGGAGTTTGACGGTGTGACTTTTGAAAATATTGCTCTTCTGCTCGAAAAACGCTATAACGTACGTATCGATTTTGAGAATCCTACCCTGAAAAAATGCCTGACGGTAGTTTCTTTCAGTGGGATGGAATCTCTTGAAAATGTCCTGGAAACCCTCTGTGTGATCCGGGATGCCAGGTATACCAGAATTGGCAGCGATCAGTATATGATTAGCGGCGACGGCTGCGAATAAGCACTGACCAGCAAGTAAATATTATTGAAAACCCTAAATCCAAGCTGACTCTATGAGTATCTGAATTGACGCCTTCGACCGGGAGATAAGTACGCCCCGTCATAAAAAAACCCCTTCGCCCTGGAAAGCCGAAAAGGGGTTTGGAATGAAACATTACGGTCTAACATTTCAAACTAACTGCAAGTTATGCAAAATTTTATTTCCGCTTGGGAAAAGATTCCCATTCGATCGCAACAATTCCTGATGATCATGAGAATAAGTACCTTTTCATTCACTATTCTCTTATGTTCAACTCACCTTCTTCCGGCCAGCCCAAGCTTTGGACAAAACCTGCTTGAGAAAAAAATTACGCTGGAGGTGAAAAATTCCTCCTTAAGGAATACGCTCAACAGGATCGGACAAATTTCGGGATTAAGAATGGCGTACGCGCTCGAGCAGGTAACTCCGTATCGCCACATCAACCTGTCAAAAGACAGCCGGTCGGTCGAGCAGACCTTGAAAGAAGTGCTGGAAGGAACAGGACTTACCTTTAAAGAAGGGGCCGGAAATACCATTCTGATTATAAGACCTCAGGTAAAAAAACCGGAAACCAACACATTTCCTTCTTCCCGGCTGCCGGATTCCGCCAGCGAGCTCCGGCTGACAGTACGTGAGATCAGGGGTAAAGTTACTGACGAAAACGGAGAAGGCTTGCCAGGCGTAAGCATTTTGATCAAAGGAACCCAGCGGGGCACTACTACCGACGCCGGTGGTGATTTTACGCTTAACATACCTGACGAAGACATTATACTCATCGTGTCGTATGTTGGGTACGTTAGCCAGGAAGTAAAGCCCGGGAACCTCTCTGAGGTCTACGTTTCGCTGCTTCAGGATCAAAAATCTCTTAAGGAAATAGTGGTGGTAGGCTATGGTACGCAATCCAAAAGCCTGATCACTTCCTCGATATCCCAGCTTAACACGAAGGTACTGGAAAATGCTGCCATGGCAAATGTAGGGGCTGCTTTACAGGGAGCAATTCCGGGCCTGCGCGTGATTAATGCATCAGGGCAACCGGGAAGCGCCCCGAATATCCTGCTGAGGGGCGGCGCCTCTATCAACAACCCGGGAAGCCCGCTGGTGGTGGTCGACGGGCTGGTCCGCACCATGAATGACATCAACCCCGCCGATATCAAGTCTATTTCAGTACTTAAAGACGCTGCTTCCACGGCTGTGTACGGAGCCCGCGCCAACAACGGTGTCATCCTGATTACCACCCATAAAGGGGTAGCCGGCAGCGCCAAGGTTACCTATCACGGAAAAATCGGTGTCAATTCCCTGCGGCCCGACTACAAGTACCTGAACGCAAGGGATATGATTTATTACAACCGGATCGCCATGAGGAAAATGAACGAGGCTCTCGCGCAAGGCGGACAGTCTCCTGTCAATCCCAATTCTATTGCGCCATGGGGCTACAGAACCGGTAACTCGCCGCTTTATTCCATGGACAAGCTCGACGGCACGAACCGGGATCAGCTACCCAGGTTGCTCAGCGAGGGGTGGCAGTGGATGTTAGACCCTTACTATGAAGGCGACACCCTGATTTTCAAAGATTACGGCACCGAAATGTATGATAACGCATTCAGCATGAATGCCCGCACGCAAGACCATCATCTGAGCTTTACAGGTGGAAATGACAAAGCCAGTTTTGCTTCCAGCGTCGGGTACTACTCTGAAGACGGACTGCTTATCAATACGCTATATGAGCGTTTTTCGACGCGGCTAAGCGGCGCATATAAAGTAAAAAAGAACCTTGAGGTCTCCGGTAACTTTGATTTTTCCAACTCCAAACGTCCGCCAATGAGCTCGTCAGAGTCGCTGACTTTCTTCAGAAGCCTGAGCGTACCCCCGACCTTTAAACCTTTCGACGACAACGGAAATCCTTCATCCGGGGCCGGTCAGTGGGACAGCAACCCTCTTTACTGGCAGGATAAATTTATACGGAAAAATGGGATCAGGAGAACGACTTTCGGCGCCGGCGCCAGGTGGGACATATTCAAAGATCTCGCTCTAAATGCGAAAATGAACATTTACTACGTGGATGAAACCAACGAAAGCTTTAATAAAGAAACCAAATTTGTCCTTAACCCTTTACCCAACTCAAACCGGGATGCTTCGGCCAGCTACAACCAGACGCTGCAGCAGCAACACAATATAACCCTGGACTATATCCGAAACTTCAACGGCCATAATCTGGGAGTTACGGCCGGAGCAGAATACTTCAACTCCTCCGCATTCAGCTTAAGCGCTGCCGGACGGAAGGCAGCTACAGACTATATCTATACGCTTAACTCAGCTGTCGAAAGGACCAGTATCAGCTCCAGCAGGAGCGAGCTCCGTATCCTGTCAGGTTTCGGCCGGTTCAGCTACGATTTCAACAGAAAATACCTTCTTACGGCTGTGTTACGCTACGACGGGATATCCAGCCTGGCCGATAACCGCTGGGGTGCATTCCCGGGCGTTTCACTGGGGTGGAACATTCACGAGGAAAGCTTCTTCAGCAATTCGGACATCAGCAGGTACATCTCATCGGTTAAGCCAAGAGCAAGCTACGGGGTAAACGGAAATATCGCGGGAGTGGGCAACTATGAGGTACAGGGAGCTTATGCTATACAATCCAACTACCACCAGGAAGCGGGCTTTCTCAACACCGTGGTTCCCAACCGGAATTTATTGTGGGAAAAAAGCGTTTCCTCTCAATTTGGGGTAGATATAGGTTTCCTGAACAACAGGGTCACCTTTTCTGCTGATTTTTTCAGTCGTGAAACCAAGCAGCTTCTTACCAATCTTACCCTGCCCAGCCATACCGGCTTCAGTTCTTTCAGGACCAACCTGGGTAACCTGAGAAACTCCGGCTATGAATTTGATATCAACGCCAGTGTACTCCAAAGGACTGACCTAACGGTAGACCTCGGGTTTAACGCTTCATTCGTACGAAACAAGATAATAAAACTCCCTTTCAACGGAAATGAAAAGAACAGGCAGGGCGGTTCGCAGGTTTTTGATCCGGTAAGCCAGAAAGTAATATGGGTAGGCGGCCTGCAGGAGGGAGAAACCATTGGCAATATGTATGCATACAGGCAGGAACGCATCCTGAGGGATTGGGAGGACGTAAACCAGTCGGTAGCGAACCGTTACGATGAAGTTGCCCAGCTTTACGGCCCGGCCGCTTACGCCGCCCTCGAAAATAAAACCGGCAAGTATCCGATCGAGCCCGGAGATGTCCTTTGGGCCGACCTTGACGGGAACGGCATTATCAACACACTGGACCGCGTGTATACAGGTAACATCTATCCGGACTGGACCGGAGGCTTTAATGTATCGGTTTCCTACAAAAAATTCTCGCTGTATACCAGGATGGATTACGCCCTCGGCCATACCATTTACAACGACAAGCTGGCCAGGAGCTTAGGTCAGTATGTAGGAGCGGTAAATAATTATGACCTGGTGAAAAAGCAGTGGTCTCCAGACAATCCGGACGGAGAGTATCCGCAAATGTACTGGGGAGACTCCCCCAAGCGGAACTACCAGCGCTCCGGTCTGCATTTCGAAACCCAGGACGATCACAATTCCAAGTTTTATGAAAAGGGGGATTATCTTTCGCTTCGCGAGCTTACCCTGAGCTACACATTGCCGGGCAATTTATTGTCCAGGATCGGGGTATCGTCTCTCAGGCTAAACCTTACCGGTCAGAACCTCGCTTACTTCACCAGGTATACCGGAAATGCTCCCGAACTCGGGGGGCTTGACAACGGGCGTTTCCCGATGCCCCGGACATTCGTGCTGGGATTGTTGATATCATTCTAAGTCATTAAGAGCAATTTCTATGAAAACGCTGAAAAATAAAATAGCAACCATATCGACACTGTGCGTGATAATGAGCTTCACCGCCTGCAGTCATCTGGACCTCGATCTTGCGCCGGTAAGCAGCATCGCCGACGGAAACTACTGGAAGTCTCCGGAACAATTTGATGCTTTTATGACAGGGATACACGGCCGTTTCCGGAGCCATGCGTATAACTTTCTTGTATTGGGAAACCTGCGCGCAGATGAATTCGGAGATACGGGCTCCGGTCCGAGCGGCATAAACGGCACGGAAAGATTCTGGCTCAACACCCTGACGCCTATCGACCCGGGAATACGCAACTTCGGCGAGTTCTATACCAACATCAACCAGCTCAACCTGTTTATTGCCAGAACAGAGCCTGCCGGTATCCTGAATGAAACTACAAAAAACTACCTCCTGGGACAGGCTTACGGGATGAGAGCCTACTATTACTTTCACCTCGTAAGAAGCTGGGGCGACGTTGTGGTCGTGAAAGAGCCGAGCCTGTCATTTGATGTAAATAACCTGGGCAAAGCCGCCACCAAAGCCGATGAGGTCATGAGCTTTATCAAAGAAGACGTAGCCAGTTCCCTCAATTACTTTAAAGATAACTACTCGTTCCGCTCCAACAAGAAAAGTTACTGGTCAAAAGCAGCCTCACTGATGCTGCAGGCGGAAGTTCACCTATGGTCGGCCAGGCAAATGAACGGCGGCCCCGCCGATGCAAATATTGCCAAATCAGCCATACTTGAAATCCAGAATAAATTCCCGGCTATCCGCCTTCTCAGCAACTTCAAGGATATATTTCCCTATAGCAATAAATTGAATGAGGAGGTGATTTTCGCTACCTATTCCCAACTGGATGAAAGCGCGCCATTAGGTAATCTCTGGATCTTTGTGCCGGCTATAGTGACCAACTATTACGATTCCCTGGCAAACGTAAGAATGAATAACCTCGATTACGTAACCAATAATAATACCGGGGGGTTCTATGCCCCGGTCACCCGGGCATCGTTCAGAAAATACTCCAATGAAGATTCCCGCAAATACGCCGCCATACAGGGAATGTGGGAATTTGACAACAATACCTATACGCTGGCAGCCTGTTACATCAACAAATACAAGGGGGTATTCGACGGAGGAGTACGACGACAGAACGACGATTTCATCGTTTATCGCTACGCAGATGCGCTTCTGCTGCTCGCCGAAGCAAAGGCGATCCTCGGAGAGAATATCGCCTCGGAAATCAACCAGGTCAGGAAGCGGGCCTACGGAACAATATACAATGAGGCTGTCCACGGATACCCCAACAAAAATGGCGACCACGACATCAACGAGACGATCCTGAACGAAAGGTTCTTCGAGCTGATCGGGGAAGGTAAAAGATGGTATGACCTGAGACGCTTCGGAAAAGAATATGTGTTTAAGCACACTACCGCAAAACAGGATTTTCAGCTGCTGATGCCTATCGATCTCAACGTGCTGATCAACAACAGGGATCTCGTGCAGAATCCGGGGTACAATTAGCCAGGCAAAAATTTCTCGATGAGACCGAAAACAAAAGACGGCCGGGACGAAAGCCAGTCCGGATATTCACGCCGCAATTTCCTTCTGACGGGCTTTTTGGCTGCATCCTCTTTAGGCCCTGAGCACCTGTTAATCCAAAAAATGTATTCTAACCCCGGAATGGATCATAAACGAGCAAAAAACAATTGGGACTGCAAGCTGATCCTCGATCAAAACCGGAAAGTGACCGGAGGAAGCGAGGCTGATTTACTGACTGCCATAAGTAACGGCGCCGATATGCGGATATACACTGAATTTCACCATAATGAGCATATCGATACTAATTCTCCGAGTAATGAGCTTATCAAAGAAGTGGCCGATTTCCGGGTTACCTATGTAATAGACGGGCGCTGGGTAGCCGGCATTATCAACCTCCGGCAACCCATAGAGCTCCCGGTCGGCTTCGGGCCCCGCCCTTCCATGTCCTTTTTCCTGTATAATCAGAACGGGCTCCAGGCCATTGCAAGGCCCTACCTGGACGGCCGGAAGCCAACCAGCCGTAGAAAAGGGCCTTCCCCCCTGGACGACCACAGCAAAATGCCCAAATACCACCAGTTCGATGCATGGGACTCAGGCACCAATGCCCCGAGTCATAACTTTGTTTACGATTTCAACGTATTTAAGTTTTGGGTTTGCAACGACTGGGAAGAGGTCTATGCGCACGATGAAGAAGGCCGGCCCGTCAGGGGTAGTGTGGAAGCTTTGGAAGCCGCCTTTCAGGATGGCCGGGAAGTCAAAGTCGCCATCCGGGATTTATGTTCGGATCTGGCCGGCAGTGAAGACGAAAAATTGCCGCATGAGGTATTTGTTCACTGCGGATCGGCCTACTATTATACCGGACAGAAACTGTTTATGTGCGCCTCGCATCCCGTAGTAAGGGTGGCGCCACGTATCCCGGTAAAATACAAAAGTGACGAATGGGATTTCGGCTGGCTGATGCCGCGCTCCGACGGCCATGTGGCCCGCTGGCTGGTAAATCAGTATACGCTGGAGTTTAGCAAAAGCAGCCGGAAGCATGCGATGCGGTGGTTTGTGAGATAATGGCCCGGGTTTTCTGATCAATCAAGATAAAGACATATGATGAACGTAAACTGCACAATTCCCCCCCGGAAACTTTCTTTCATCGCCTGGCATATTGCTGCCGGGCTGTTCCTATACGCTATAACGCCGGGTTTGCTATCGGGACAGAATACCGGTTCTAATATCATAAGGATCACATCCAGGAATATCTCTCCTACTCCATCCAATTCTTATTCCGCCTTTTATATTAAAAAGCGCGGGCTGGAAATGAGATCCGGCAATGTCCTGATAAGTAACCAGGATAAGGAATTTGACTATTATTCTGATAATAACGGCGCCACCTGGAAAAAGAAACCTATGACGCCGGATTACAGATCCGGCCTGCCATACGGGTTCCGGCGCGACCCGGTGGTATCGGTCCTTGATAAAAATACCAAAAGAATTATCACATTCATCAATGCCCTGGATGTTAAAGACTTAGACCCCAACATCATTGAACCTCCCATCGGGGAAGAAGCCTATTATCTCCGTTACCGGGTATCAGCCGACGGAGGCAATAGCTGGTCTTATGACGAGCCTGTTATCCAGGAGGGAGACTTTACCCTTCATCAACCGTTTCCGGATGTTACCATAGGGAAAAACTCGATCTATATCGGCGACGTAGGGTCTATTCCGCTTGTCACCAGGAAGGGGAAAATACTGCTGCCGGTACAGAATGCTCCTTTGGGAGACGACGGAAAGCTCTGGAATCCGTACAAAACCACTACCTATACCGACGTAGCCGTACTGATAGGTACCTGGAAAAAAAACGGGAAGCTTAGCTGGACCATGTCCGGGAGAGTTAAAGGCGACCCCGCAAGATCTACACGGGGAATGATTGAGCCGACGCTTCTTGAACGCGCCGACGGGCAGCTCATGATGGTGATGCGGGGCAGCAACGACCGGCTGCCCGACCAGCCCGCTTACAAATGGGTATCGGTCTCAGAAGACGAAGGAAAAACCTGGTCGGTACCGGAGCCTTTTACCTACGAAGACGGGACTCATTTCTTTTCGCCGTCAGCCATGTCAACACTGTTTAAACATTCGAGCGGGCGTTGTTTCTGGATCGGCAATATTTCGGAAGAGAACGCCCGGGGAAACTCCCCGCGGTACCCGCTTGTGATCGGGGAAGTGAATACAGACAATTTCAGCCTCAGGCGAAGCACCGTACTTACCATTGATTCTTTAACGGAAGAAGACAAAGACAGGGGACGCCTGGACATATCTCACTTCACGGTTATGGAAGACCGTAAAACCAGGGAGATCGTCATTACCTATCCCCGGTCCTATCATTCTTACCAATCCCGCGAATGGGCCACCGTTCGCCTGGCGGTGAAGTAAGCGGCATTCATCCTTCTTTACCTGTACCCGGGCCTGATATCGCCCCGATTGCAGCAGGATACCTGATAGCCGGGATCGAATTTATTTTTTAAACACGAAACAGCCACAAGCCTTGAGGAAATCTCATTGCCTGATAATTTTTATACAAATGAAATTTTATTACAAAAGATCCACCCCGCCGGGATACATTTCCACAGATTCCGGGTCTTGTTTCCCTACGGGAATCATACCGGTAGCCATCATCTGTCTGCTTCTGTTTTCATGCTCAAAATCGCAAAACACCCCTGTTATCCTGTCTTTCGATGACTACAGGGTCTTTTTTGACGGCCAGAGTGAAGGTTACGGAACCATTTACAGTACGTTCGTCCATCAAAACGACAGCCTTTTCGGAGTAATCATGTCCGGAAACAGTTATGAAGACGATGAAAAAGGAGAACGACCCTTTTCCATAAAAACAGGCGACCTGGGGCATACCTGGACAGCTCCGGAGCCTTTAGGACATCATCTTTTAGAAACCCCTGACAACGAATCACTGATACTGGGAGTCACCGGGCCGACTCAGGAGGGAACGTTGATTGCCAATGGCTTTCATTTCAAGGTAGCCGACTCCAGCCTCCTTTACGAAGATACCAACTGGAGAACTTATGATCTCGTCATCGGCCGCCGTGAAAAAGGGGAAAGCCGATTCACCTTCGCCAGGTACCCCAGCGGTACCTTCATGGGAGAGCAATTCATGGAGCGCGGTATCCAGCTACCGGGCGGCAGGCTCGTATATTCAGTATGGGGCGCCGGAGAAAAAGGCGAAAACTGGCGCTGCGGCGTACTGATCAGCGACAATGACGGCCTGACGTGGAGCTATCGTGACGTAGCTTACGAACCCGGCCTTCACATACGCACCGACCCTGAGGTAGCCGCCGGATTCAACGAACAGACCTTATTCCTGACCAAAGAAGGTAAGCTCGTTTCCATCATACGCGGCAGGGCCAGGCTCGGGCAGATCGAAGATAGCCCGCGCGACACCTGGTACCTGCGTTCGGAGAGTACGGACAATGGCGAAACGTGGTCGGCCTATGAAACTACGAACCTGGCAGGGACCGGAGCCCCCGGAGTCGGGCTTGTGCTTCCCGACGGCTCGTTTCTGCAGGCATCCAGGCTCCCATACTCCCGCGATTTGTTCGCTATCCCTGATCCGAAGCTGGAAGGGCTTCATTTTGCGAGAAGTTTCGACCAGGGCAAAACCTGGAAGACTGAAAAAATATTTCAGCATGACCCCGAAGGACTGGCTTTCACCAATCATTACAATGCAATGAACGGGCAATTCCTCAGAATAACCGACCATGAATGGCTCTATATATTCGGGCAATTTGATAACAGGGAAAAGGTATACCGCATTTTGTCATGCCGGATAAAAATCAACTCTTAATCAAATAATCCGGCTATAACATGAATCTCAAAAGAAGACAACTATTGCTGACTCTGGGCATTATTTTGCTATGCGGCAGACAGGTGTATGCACAAAAATGGGTCGATAATACCTTTGAAAGTTTTTCAAAAGGAAGTGTCGACGCCGGCGGTCAGAATATTTACGTGAGCAAAAAAGGAGAAATACGGACGATCCGCCGTTTCGACTTAAACAGTGACGGCCACATAGACCTGCTGTTTAACAGCACTCATAATGACGATGCCTATATTCCCGCCACCATAACCTCTTTTTCCGAAAACGGTCACATCGCCACCCGTGAAATACCGGTACAGGGAAGCCTGGCATCCTGTATTTCCGATCTCAACAGAGACAGTTACCCCGATATTGTATTCTGCCCTAACCCGAGCGGTATACAAAATCCCCGCCGGTTTGTTACGATCACCTATGGCGGGAAAGACGGCTGGCCCGCTTACCGGACAAACGGGTTATTGCCTGTCAACGACGTTAAATCAGTGGCGGTCGCGGACCTGAACAAAGACGGCTGGCCGGACATTGTAACGCTCAATTCCGAAGCGTGGAGCCCGGGTCAGCCGGCAGGAAATATCATCAGGATTTATTGGGGACGCGCACAGGGCTTTTCACTGGATCATTTCGACGACCTGGGCATCGCCGGAGCAGAAGATATGATATCAGGCGATTTCGATGCAGACGGTTTCCAGGATATAGTAGTGACTACCGGCCGGCCCCTGCTCAAAATCATCTGGAGCACTCCGTACTCCGCCGGCACCGGCAAAAGGTTTGCTCCCGTAACGACAGAAGTAAAGTTACCGGTAACAGGTATCCGGTGTATTGCTGTAGCAGAGATAGATGATGATAAAAAGCCCGATCTCCTCCTGGGAGGCAGCGACAATACGATCCGGATCCTTAAAAATAAAGGACGCAGAACCTGGGACTCACCGGAAACCATCCTTCAGGCAGAAGCATCGTTCATAGCCCCGGGCGACCTTGACAACGACGGGAGCATAGACCTGGTTGTTTCCCGCTTTTCGCTTCAGAAGGCCGCCGGCGGCGAAATGCTGGGGGGTAAAAGCATAGAAGACAACAAAATCAGGATATTCTGGGGTCACAAAGGAAGTTTTTCAGTAACAGCAGCTTCGGAGCTGGATGTGCCCTATACCGTAGCTGCCGTTATCGGCGACCTGAACCATGATAAAATGCCGGACATAGTTTGCGCAGTACACCAGGGACAGAAAACCTATGCTACCGAATCGGCGATTTACTATAACAGGGGCAACAGGAAATTCGAACGTAGCGATAAGGGAATTCCCGGCAGTGGTGCGTATCATGCATCCATTATCCCTGCGGAAAAGGAAAAGACTACACACGTGATCATTAGCAACAGCCGGGCAGGAAACCTGAACGAGGAGGTCCCGTTGCAGCTTTACTGGGGAAGCGCCGAAGGCTTCAGTGCAGAAAACCGCTTCGAGATCCCATTTACAAGCGGCTATGAGGCAACCGCTGCCGACTTTAACGAGGATGGATACGTAGATCTGCTCGCCATCAACTCGATGCACAGCGGCATCGAAGGGGAATGGTCAAGAGGCATTAATATTTTCTGGGGAGGCTCCGGCGGCTATCAGCTCGAAAAAGACGCCCGTACCGTGCTCAATGAAGATTATGCTTCCACGAGTAATGTCGCCGACCTTAACCGGGACGGGTACCTGGATCTGGTTATCGGCTTTTTCGACCGGCCGGACCTTAAGCCTACAGAACTGGTTATATATTATGGTTCAGGGCACGGGTTTGACCTCAAAGACCGGAAAGCTATTCCCTGCACCGGGAGGTCGTCGAGCCCTGCCATTGCCGACTACAATAGGGATGGGTGGCTGGACATAGCAGTGACTTCCTATGAAGAAGGTTTATTCAGGATATTCTGGGGCGGTCCGACAGGTTTTTCGGAAAAACAAGTTCAAAAGCTCGGATTACACAGTGTGATTGATCTCGAAACCGCGGATCTCAACCATGACGGTTTTCTGGATCTGATCGCGACCAGCTATAAAGACAAGGTAAATAATCACCATGATACCGGCGTGTTTATCTATTGGGGCTCATCCGACGGATACAAAGAATGGAACGCCCAATGGCTGCCTGCCGCTACTGTGCTCGGGCCTACAGTCGCCGACTTTGATTCCGACGGGTTCCTGGACCTTTTCCTTCCCTCCTATCATGCAGACATCAGCCGCGAGCAGCTTCCCATGTATCTTTACTGGGGTAGTCCGGAGGGTTTCAGCCAGGGTAACCGTACCGTTCTGATCGGCGAGAGCGGCGGTACAGACGCCCTGGCAGCCGATTTCGACAGGGACGGGAGGCTGGACCTGGCTGTTTCCGCACATACTTTAGACGGCTTTCACAGCAAAGGAACGGCCAAAATCTACTATAACGACGGAAACAGGTTCAAAGGACCTGGCACAAAGATCACGTATCTCCCTTCTCCCGGCGCTCACTGGATATGGAACTATGATATGGGACACATTTATAACCGGAAATGGGAAGAAAGCTATACTTCAGCCGTTTTCGACGTGGATAGCCGGCGAACCCGGGGAGTGATCCGCTGCGAAGCTGAAATTCCGCAGGGAGCTCAGCTCGTGCTATATCAGAAAAGCGCCTCTGCCGGAGAAGACATCGGTTCATGCACATGGAAGGAAATACAAAACGGCGAATTCACGCTTAATGCCGGAGCCCGTTCCTTCCAATACAGGATCAGCCTGATCTCTGATAACGGAGACAGGTACCCTGTCGTCAAAAGCGTCAGCATCGATATACAATAGTCATTCTTAGACTCCTTCTTACAAATCAGCCAGGAATGCCTGTTTCTAATTTAAACGGAAAAATGTCCGTCTCTGAAACTATACCCGGAGCATGGATCACCGTAGGACTGCTTTGCGTCGTGGGTTGCCTGAACTACCTCGTCCGGATCATGATCACCACCATGCGCGACCCCATTACAGGCAGCATACCCATGACCGACGCCCAGTTCGGCCTGCTTACCTCATCTTTTTTGTGGGCTTATGGCCTGTCCAGCCCCTTTGCCGGCTTTCTGGCCGACAGGTATAAGCGGCATGTGGTGATCTTAGCCTGCCTGGCTGCCTGGTCGATCGTTACGTGGGGAACAGCATATGCTACGACATTTGAAAGCTTACTGGTTACGAGAGTATTGATGGGACTGAGCGAAGCGTGCTATATTCCCGCGGCCCTGGCGCTGATCTCCGATTATCACCCCGGGCCCACCAGATCATTCGCTACCGGCTTGCATATGGCCGGTATTATGGCCGGCCAAGGCCTGAGTTTTACCGGTGGATGGATCGCTGAAAAGCATGACTGGGGATTTGCCTTCCAGGTATTCGGGGTCATTGGCATTGTGTATGCGCTCTTACTGCTGCCTTTGCTGCGCGGAGCGCCGGCCGGCATACATCAACAGCAAGCCCGGGATACCCCTTCAGGCGTCATTACGTTTGGCAGCGCCGTTTCTCATCTGGCAAAGAACACGTCCTTCCTCATGTTATTGTGCTTCTGGGGGATTTTAGGCTTAAGCTGGGTGGTAGTAGGGTGGCTTCCGTCGTTCTATAGCGAGAAGTTCGGCCTGCCTGCTTCCAGGGCCGGCATTTATGCTACAGCCTACCTGAATACCGCTACCTTTATAGGTGTCCTTACGGGAGGCCTGCTGGCCGACTATTTCAGCCGGTTTAATTCCCGCGCACGCATCCTGGTTCCTTTTGCCGGTCTTTGTATCGCCGCTCCCGCCATATTCCTGGCCGGGTCTACCGCCATGCTCCCGCTTGCTATCGGCGGCTTCATGACCTACGCGTTTATGCTCACCTTTAACGACTCCAACATGATGCCTATTCTAGGAATGGTGCTGGATCCCCGCTACCGCGCCACGGGCTACGGCATCCTGAATATGCTGAGCTGCATGGTTGGAGGTCTTGGCGTCTATGTTAGCGGCGCGCTGCTCGATGTCCGGGTCAGTTTCGATACGATCTTCCAACTCGTCGCTCTTATCATTGGCGGTAACGCCATCCTTCTGTTTTTTATCAAACCCATAAGATTTAAATAGCTATGGATATATCCAGCCAGGAAAGTGGTATCGTATATCGTAACCCAGTCCCTCACGTTTTCAGCAGGCATGCCTATTTCCCCTCCGTAGTTGAAATGGATAACGGCGAACTGCTGGCCTCCTTTACTATCGGCGAAAGCTTTGAAGCAGCCAATCTCAACACCTGCGTTTGCCGTTCGGCCGATATGGGAATAACGTGGTCGGAGCCTGCAGCCCTTATGGAAACCAATGCTGACGCTCTCCTGTCCAACTGCGCCCGTATATCGTACTTTGGCAACGGGAACGTGATAGCGGTGGTTGTTCGGCACCACCGGAAAGACCACTACGGGGAAGGACTGGCTAACCCGGAAAACCTGGGCTTTGTACCCACTGACATGCTTCTTGTCCGATCTGCCGATTACGGACATTCATGGGGTAGGCCTGAACTCATGCATCCGCCGCTAACAGGACCCTCTTTTGAGCTATGCAGCCGTATTGTGGAACTGAAAGACGGACGCTGGATCTGGCCTACCTCTACCTGGCGGGGATGGAACGGCGATTGTCCCAACGGCATGAAAATGGTCGCCTGGATTTCGGCGGACGAAGGCAGGACATGGCCATCTTACATGGACGTAATGAACAATTCCGGAGAACAGCTGATTTACTGGGAAAGCAAGATAATTGAGCTGCAAAACGATAACCTGCTCGCGGTAGCCTGGGTGTACGATGAAAAGCACCATATAGACCTGCCCAATCATTACAGTCTGAGCATCGACGGCGGAAAGAGCTGGCTTGCTCCCCGCTCTACCCGGATCCAGGGACAGACCATGGCCATCAGGGAGCTACCTGACGGACGTATATTAAGTGTTTACCGCCGCAAAGACAGACCGGGGTTGTGGGCCAATGTATGCCGTATCGAAAACAACCGCTGGATTAATGAAAAAGAGCTCCCGCTTTGGGGCGCATCAAACCATGAGCTTCCCGGCAAAACTGACAATATAGTGCAGGATTTTAATGAGCTGAAATTCGGAGCGCCCGACATCACACTGCTGTCGGATAACTCTGTATTCATTACGTTCTGGTGTTATGAAAAGCTGGTATCCAATATCCGCTGGATCAGACTTCCCCTGTAAGGCTTTTCTACCGGAATAAGCTGGCCAGAAGAAAGACACCTACCAGCAACAGTCCCACATGTATATAAACATAAAAGGAATCGCCACTCAGCCTGTTGTTCAGGTATCGCCCCAGGAAGACGGCCGGCAGGGCCGCCGGAAGCGCATAGCAGAAATCCGTCAGCACCTCCCTGGAAATAAGGCCTTTCATAGCATATCCTGCTACGCTGAGCGTGCTGGCTATGAAGAAATACGCCTGGAGGGTAGCCCGGAAATGGGCTGCGGTCCAGCCGCGCATTTTCCCGTAAATGACCAGCGGGGGGCCGTTGATACCATAAGCCCCGCCGAAAACGCCCGAAAAAAAGCCGCAGATAAAGAGCCAGAACCTGCTGTCTGACTTTAGTTTTAATTGCTTTTTTTCAAGCAGGGCGTACAAAGCATAGCCGATGATCAGCAAGCCCAGGATGAACTTGGTCCAGAACTCGCTCCCGAAAAACAGCAGCATCAAACCTACCGGTATTCCCGGAATTGCATAGAGGATCAGCCACTTGGCGCTATGAAAATGGATCTTGTCGTGATCCTGCACCACTACTACCAGGGCAATTGTAATCGAAAGCAGGACAGATAAAGGGACAGCCACTCCAACCGGTAAAAACAAAATCAGGAAAGGCACTGCTATCAATGATTCCCCGAAACCGAAAGTAGACCGGATAAGCGTTGCGAAAAAGCTGATTAATATAATAAAAAGGACTTCCATAGATAGCCAGGCGCCTGTTGGCCGATAGTTGAGATCAAATAATAGGCGGGGAAATACACCTGCGCGGATTCTTTTTATTTATTCTGAACTACTCCTGAGGTATTGCAGGATCGAGACCGCCACGTCTTTGCCGAAGTCCCTCAGGTTGCCTGGATTCAGCAGCTGCGTACCGTTAACCGAATAGGGAATTTCGAAAGTAGTAGCCAGCCGGATGCCTTCAAGGCCTGATGCCCATTCATCGAAAGACGTGCCCTGGCTGTAGTTGCTGGCAGTATTCCAGGCCGTCCCAAACGGTACTATCCCTTTCTCGGGATCGTATTTTACTTCTCCGCGGTTATTCGCGGCGAGGTGCTTCATGAATTCGGTTTCCTGATTTGCGATCGTCTCATCCGAATTTCCTACCAGGTAGATGTGCTCATTCAGATTCCCCTTGATCCAGGGACAATGCAGGTCCATAGCCACTTTAAGATCACCGCCGCTCCACTTGGGGACTATACTGCGCAAAGTCCCGGTACTACAGTAAATGCTCTCTCCGTTGTAATCGCGGTTATGGTCCCGCGGGACGCGTGCCTTCCCCTGGTCGCCGTCTTCTACACCGTCTTTATCGATAAAGGGAATGATCATAAACTCTGTATTCTCCCTCAGCGCGACTATGTTTTTGTCTTTGGAAAGCAGCGTTTGAATGATCCCCTCCAGCACATAGCTGGCCATCATTTCACAGGCATGATGCCGCGCCGTAAGCAGCACCTTATACCTGGCCGGGGTTTTACCCGGAGGACCAATTATAATCTTTTCGATCACCCTGCCTTTTGGCGTAGTGCAAAGGCTTTCGACGTTCACTGAAGGTTGCTTCCGGTACGGCTTGAAGAAACGGTCGAAGTTTTCCCGGGTATAGGGCATCCCCATGCTGAACCGGACTTCTTCTCCCGCCTTTCCGAAATAGATAAACCGGTCGGGAAGAGCATTGCCGGGATCCAGCCATTTCCAGGTCTTACCTTTATCGGTACTGACGGCAGGCCCGCTGACCGTCATACAGTTCGACCTGGGAAACCGGAAAGTGATAGAATCATTTTTTGCGGGTATAGCCGCAAAATACCAGTAAAACCAGTCCTGGCCGGTATCGCGAAGGTCGGGACGGATATAGACGGTATTGCCCCTGACAGAGTCTACGGTGATGTTCCCGCCGGGAAAAGCAGCGTTGATGACAGCGGGGCTTTCCTGTGCATTGGTTCTGCGGACAAAGCCGGCCAGCAGTAAAACGACGGCAAAAGTTCGAAGGGAATAGTTCATTGTAAGGGCGTAAGTAATGATACAGATCTAAAAAGTTGAATCAGATACTCTATAAAGGATGAAAATACCCATAGCTAACCCTGGATCGATAACACTAATTTCCCTTGATACGAAGAAGCTCATCCTTCCCGCTTGCGTCGCTCCTCTCCCGGCCGGCCACGTTTTGCCGTCCGAACGATTTCGTGAAAGTGAATTTGACAATAGGCGATACGCGCGATTCAGTATTGATACTGACATGATTACGGATAGAAAAGGCTTCTTCTGCGATCGTTCCGTAGTAGGTGTTGATTTTCATCGTACGCAACAGATCTGTAACGGATAGCAGCAGGCTTCCCCCGTTATTTCCCAATTCCTTCTTTATGCCGGCGTTCAGGGCTCCCATTCCGCCTGCTTTGATCGTCCCGTTGTAGGAGACGGAATTATACCAGCCGGACAGCTCCGCCGAAAACCGGGCGGGAAGCCTGAAAGATTGGGTCATGTTGAGGGAGTACCCGAAGTAAGATTTCTGCACGGGTACGCGGGTATGCACGGCTCTGAATACCCGCAGCCCACCGGTAAATCCATAATTCATATCCCACCAGCCGGATATTCTCAGCGGGATACCCGCCTGAAGATTTACGCTTTTTTGCCGGAGGAGATTTTGAGGACTGATATACAGCAGGTTTCGCCTGGGCCCTTCCGTGATCTGATAGCCGGCAATGGGATAGTCTTCGCGGCTCAGCAGAAGATAAAACGTCTTGCCCTGAACAGAACCGCCTATTTTCAGGTTGCCCGTGATCGTCGGCTTCAGGAAGGGATTGCCTGTATAGACTGCCGACGGATCGCTGTAACGGATGAACGACGCCATGTCGTTGTAGGTCGGACGGCTGATCCTTTTGGTGTAGGAAAGGTGAAGCTCCGATTCATCCGCTATTTTTTTGGTCAATACGACATTGGGAAATAATATGCCCAGCTTCCGGTCGACGATACGTTCTGCGGTTTCCGTATTGTTCATCAGGGTACGGGAATGTTCGTAACGCAGGCCCGCTACCAGCATCAAGCTTGTATTCAGCTGGTAGTTCGCAGATACATAGCCCGCCGCAATGCTTTCACGCATCAGGATCTCGTCAGTGGTCTCGGCTCGACTGATCCAATGTCCGTCGACAAGGCTTTCTATGCCTGCCGCGCTTTTGTTGCGGGTGTAGCTTGCTTTCAGGCCGGCCTCCCACCTGAATCTGGCTGAAACCTGTTGCACGTAGTCCGCTTTGCCGACACCGACACGGATAGCGGTATTCGCAAAACCGCGCTGGTGAGGGGCAAATAAGCTGTCGTTGTTACCGGCACTACCGCCTGCCTCGTTCAGGAACGAGCTTGCTACCCGGGAAGGATTGGCGCTTGTAAAATCAATGTAGTCTGCCGTCGCCCGGAATGTCTGCGAATCTTTCCATTTGGTTTGCAGATCAACGGAATTGATCCAGTTTCTCCAGCGGCTTGTACCCGTAATGATCCCGTTGAACAGCAGCGTCGAATCGGGCAGGATGGTATAGCTGCTTTGAATGACATCTGCCGAGCTTCGCCTGCTGCTGTTCCGATTGACATTTATATTTAAAGTGGTCTTGCGGCTCATCCTGACATCGGTTCCAAATGTAAAATTGTAACTCTGCTGAGTTACCCTAGTCGTATCGCTGACCGAGACATAAAGTTGTCCTCCGAGGACGGGCATGTCCTGCCAGCTATCGATGTACATGTTGCTGTAGGTCCGGTCGTACAGGAAATCAGATGAACCGTACAGGCTTAGCTTCTTCCTGTTATGGGCCAGCCTGACGCTGCCGCTTCCCTTCTCTGCCCACCCATAGCCTGCCGTCAGCGTAGCAGCGCCGGTAGTGCTCTTTATCGGGCTGTCATAGCCTTTCAGTACTATGTTGATCATACCGGCGGAGCCTTCGGCATCGTAACGGGCGCCGGGTGTCGATAATAATTCTATCGCGGCAATATCATTTCCGTTTGTGCCGCTCAGCAGCGCCAGCACCTGGTCTGCGGACATGCGCAAAAGCTTACCGTTTATCATAACCGAAACCCCGCTTTTCCCATTCAGGGCAATGCCGTTGTTCCGGTAATCGATAACTACGCCCGGCGACCGTTCCAGGATTTGCAAAGCCGAGCTCCCCTTCGACATCGGGCTGCTCTCTACATTGACTACCATTCCCTCCGGCGTCTGCTGAAACAAAGGTTTCGACGCCCGGACCGCTACCTCGCTGAGCAGCTGAGAGTCTTCTTCCATAACCTGGCTTCCGGCGTCCTTGACCATTTGACCTGCAGCCAGGGAAAAG
Source organism: Spirosomataceae bacterium (assembly GCA_037191015.1). Lineage (GTDB taxonomy): Bacteria > Bacteroidota > Bacteroidia > Cytophagales > Spirosomataceae > Ravibacter. The sequence continues at coordinate 61,862 of JBBCKD010000017.1, read as the reverse complement.
ACCGGGGACTGCCAGCTCCGGTAGCCCAGGCTGCCCGCTTTGAGCAGATACGCACCGCCGGTTTGTATATTCAGCTGATACACCCCGTTTTCATCGGTCAGGGTTGCCTGTATAAACGTGCTGTCCGGAATACTCATCAGCACGACATTGGCGAAAGGAACGGGCTGACCGGTGGTGGAGATCAGCCGGCCGGAAATCTGGCCGCAGGCAAGGTCGCAGAGACCTGCCAGGAGTAAAAACAGGGAAACGGTTTTCATTACTTTGTGTTGTTTCCGGTAAAGCACTCCATAAACCGGAAGCGTAGAAAATCAGAGTGACGACGCTCCTCAAATAATTGACGATCTGCAGGTATTGGCTTGCATAAGGATTTGATCAGTATAGAAAGACACATGCTATGAAGTCCCGCAGGAACGACATCTGAATAACCGCCGGTGACACCCTTATTATCAGCAAGTGGTCAATTCTTTTCTGCAATTCATAAAACGGTTATGTCTGAACGCATAACAATTCCGTTATTTCGACAACATTAGAATTACCTTACAGAAAAATCCCCTTCAGGTCTATGAGCAGCTTGTTATCCGTCAGTCCGTCCAGCCAGAACTGGTTTTTCAGGTACAAGCTGTACCATATTCCTTTCTGGCTCGCTTACCATTATCTATGGTGGACGGTCACGTTGGGCAACCCGGTCAAGGCCTGGCATGCACTGCTCATACTGCCCTATACGATCAAATTCGGTTTCTATGTTATTTTCCAGGCGCTTGCTGCTTGTTTCAACCTTTACTTTCTGATTCCGCGGTACCTGGAGAAGAGCCGCTTTGCCCTGTACGCTACATATCTTATTCTTACCATTGTTTGTGCATCGCTGTGTATCGTAGGGGGCTATTATTTCAGCGCATACGCTACCGGGCGATCCCTGAGCGAGCTATATGCCGGCGGCTCTGACGCCTGGTGTTTTTATACTTTTCTGGGAAGCGCATTACCATCTACCGTGGCCGGCATGACGCTGGCGATGAGCATCAAGCTCGCAAAGAATTGGATCCAGGCGCGCAGGAGACAGCAATTATTGGAAAAAGACAGGCTGGAAACAGAATTGGCATTTCTGCGAAACCAGTTCAATCCCCATTTCCTGTTTAATACGATCAATTCCATTTTTTTCCTGATCCACAAAAATCCGGACAAAGCCTCTTCGTCCCTGGCCAAATTTTCTGACCTGCTCAGGTATCAGCTTTACGAATGCAACGACCGGCAGATTCTCTTGGGAGATGAAGTGTCGTACCTGGCCAACTTCATCGAGCTCGAAAAGCTACGCCAGGATGAAAGCATAGAGATCAGCTGCGAATTACCTGAAGTGACGGCCGGTCATCTCGGAATCGCTCCGTTTGTGCTCTTGTCTTTTGTAGAAAATGCCTTTAAGCATGTCTCCAGGCACACCGGTAAACACAACCGGATCGAAATCATGCTGACCCTTGAGGGGAAACAGCTTGATTTTTATGTTTTCAATACCACTACCACGGAAATCCCCGGAGAGGCGATGCATCCTGGTGGCCTCGGCCTGAAAAATGTACAGCGCAGGCTTGATCTGCTTTACGCCGATCAGCACGAGCTTATCATTGAGCAGGAGCCGGAGTATTTTAGCATTCAGCTCCGTCTTATGCTTTCCGAACTATCGTCTTCCCAACATTTTAACACCCTTGAACCCAGCCTGAAATGATCGACTGTGTCATTATAGACGATGAGCCGTTAGCCCGCGAGGGATTGGCAGATTATGTGAAAGAGATCGACTTCCTGAAGCTGACGGGTACCTGCGCCAACCCCGTAGAGCTGATCTCGTTGCTGAATCAACAATCCGTCGACCTGATATTCCTCGACATCCAAATGCCTAAAATGACCGGGATCGACTTTTTGAAGATCTTTGAAAAGCCCCCGCTTGTCATCATTACGACTGCTTATCCCGGATTTGCACTGGAAGGTTTCCAATTGAACGTGCTGGACTACCTGCTGAAACCGATCACGTTTGACCGGTTTGTCAAATCGGCCAACAAAGCCCGGGAGCAGCAGCTACTGATCAGCCGGGCCTCCACTGATCTGTGGGCGAATCCCGATACTTCCTATGTTTTTATTAAGTGCGGGAACAAGTATGAGAAAATTTATGTCGACGAAATCCTCTTCATCGAAGGCATGCAAAACTATGTCACGATCTATACCGGCAGGAGCAAGTACATGACGCTGTTAAACCTGAAAAACCTTGAGCAGCAGCTTGATGCAAAGGCTTTTATCCGTGTTCACAAATCTTACCTTGTGGCGGTTCGTAAAATTGATGCGATCGAAGGCAATGAAATTTTCATTCAGTCGCACCGGATCCCCATCAGCCGGAATCTTAGGGATGACATCCTGAATGCCATTTTCCGGGATAAACTGTGGAAAAAGTAATCTACATTCAGGATAAAAGCAGCCCTACCGGCTGGCTGACATTGCGTGAAATTGCCCGGGAAGCGCCGCCTGAAAATAAATGAGCAAGCCCCCCCGGGAATAACAGAGCAGGCAGGTTAAGGAATGGTTTGCGCGTACCGTTCCAGCGCTTCGGCCTTTGGCGTCGTACCGGCTCCGGGCTGCTGCGGCTTAAGATAGCTGCCTGCCCTGATAGAAACGGGTTCTTCAAAGGCATCTTTTATCCAGGGTATATATTCCATGATCCGGCAAGCCTGGTGATGATAAGCCAGGTGCACATGAACCTGCCCCATCTCTCCCGCATGAGGCGCTACGGGCAGCCGCCGTCCGAGCGCGAGATCAGCTACTGTCAAAAATTCCGTGACGCCGCCCAGTCTTGTAATGTCCGGCTGTACATAATGAACGGCATCAGCCTCTATAAAGGCCTGGAATGCATCTGAGGTATAAAGCTGTTCGCCGAGGGCAATGGGGATAGTCGTCTTTTTCACCAGCTCTGCATGTCCGTGGACGTCATCGTACCACATCGGCTCTTCGAACCAGAAGATATGGTACGGTTCGGCCTCCCGGCAAAACCGCACGCACGTTGGCAGGTCCCACCTGCCGTTTCCGTCAACGGCCAGCATGATCTCGGGGCCTACCGCCTTGCGTACCTTCTCTATCCGTTTTATATCGGTATATGGATTTGCCGAACCCACTTTGAGCTTGATACCGCTGAACCCTTCCTCTTCCACCACGCGCTTTGCACCCTCCACCAGTTGATCATCTGGAATGGACAGCCACCCGATATCGGTATTATATGCCGGAAGCGTTTCCTTTGTGGCTCCGCCCAAAAGGCTCCATAGGGGCACCTGATTGTGTTTCGCTTTCAGATCCCATAAGGCCGTATCGATCGAGGCAATGGCAAGCTGCGTAATACCCATACGCCCGATCCATTGCATCGGCGGATACCTTGACATTTTGAGCCATAGGCTTTGGATGTCCGAGGCCGGTTCTCCAACCAGGATCGGCGCGAAACAGTCCCTGATACAGGAGGCGATCAGCCGATCACCGGGTAAATGGGCGTGGGTACCTGTAAAGCCCCAGCCGGTGAGCCCTTCCGAATCCGTTATCTTTGCGCCTACAACTCCCCAATGCGAGATCGAGTGGGTACTGTCAGCGATGTTATTTCCCGTAACGGGTATGTGTAAAATAAAGGGTTGGATTTCTTTGATTACCATAAGGCTTTGTAATCAGCTTATCTATTTTACTCAGGTGCTTCAGAAACAACCAGCGGTCCAGCTCTGTTTCCAGCCGCGGCGACGGACCGTTCATGCTCGGCTTTCGTAAATTTAGGCAATTCAATAAACTTATATCCTGGCTTACTGTAAAATATTTCCCATGTTGCCCGGTCGGTGAGGCAATAGTCGTGAAGGTATGGCCTTCACGGTGAAAAGCAATGGAGAGGGTTACCTCAATTTTGCAATAAATGGCGGCCGTCTACAAACCATGCGACTTCTCTTTGAGGTTGATCGGAAGGTTTCTCACGAAAAAAAATATCCCGTCCGATCGATAAATTGATCAGATACCCGCTTTTATAAGATGTTACTCCTCCTGATCAACCCGTTTTTTCAGCAAGAATCATGAAAAACCCCCGCAGAAAAAATACCAGCCTTTTAAGCCTTTTGTTACTGCTCGCGGTGCTACAGGTTAACCATGCTGCGATAGCACGTTCTACTTCCGTTCAAAAGAAATCACCCAATATCATTCTGATACTCGCCGACGACCTGGGATGGACCGATCTGGGATGCTTTGGAAGCGACCTTCATGAAACCCCTAACATCGACCGGCTGGCGAGGGAAGGAATGAAGTTCACCACATTTTATGCGGCCAGCTCCGTCTGTACGCCGACGAGAGCTTCCATACTCACCGGAAAATATCCTGCCAGGTTGCGCATGACGACCCACTATGAAAACTCGGTGGACTACTGGCGAAACAACGGTGCTCCTCCGCCCGATTCCTTACACGCACTGGCCGAAGTCCCGAGCATCGGGAATCTGCCTCAGAAGGAAATTACGATTGCCGAAGCATTGAAGCAATCAGGTTACCGGACAGCCCTGGTCGGAAAGTGGCACCTGGGCAATTTCGAACATTACCCTGAAAACCAGGGGTTCGATGTCAACATCGGCGGGACTTCGTGGGGCGCTCCCGATACTTATTGGTATCCCTGGACTGGGAACAATTTTCAAAAGGAGCTCAGGTATATCCCGGGGCTCATATTGGGCGCTCCGGACACGGCCTACCTTACCGACAGGCTGACAGACAAGGCCCTGGAAGTGATCGACACCTGGAAAAATGAGCCTTTTTTCCTCTTTTTATCTCACTATGCTCCCCATACTCCAATCGAAGCTCCTCAAGAGTTGGTGAACTACTTCAAAAGAAAGGTGAAACCCGGCATGAAACACCGGAACTACGAGTATGCCGCCATGATCGCGAGCCTCGACGCCAGCGTAGGCCGGATCCTGTCTAAACTTGATCAGGAAAACTTGAGCGAAAATACAATTGTGATCTTTCTGTCTGACAACGGCGGCCGCATCGGAAAGTACAGGGACTGGGAAACCGTAGCCAACAATTCCCCGTTAAGATCGGGAAAAGGGGCGCTGTATGAAGGCGGCATCAGGGTTCCGCTGATAGTGAAGTCTCCCGGCACCCCTGCAGGCCTGACGAATGAATTTCCGTTAAGCACGATCGACCTGTTGCCTACGCTGCTGGATTTAACGGGAATACAACAGGTCCAGGCAGATGGAAGCAGCTTTGCTTCCCTGCTATCCGGCAAGACCGGCGAGCTGAACCGGGATTTCCTGTACTGGCACTATCCTCACTACTACTCCACGACAGGGCCCGTCAGCGCTGTACGGCACGGACCGTGGAAATTGCTCTACTTCTTTGAAGATAAAAAAGAAGAACTCTACCATCTGGAGAAAGACCCCGGAGAGCATCACAACCTGGCCGGCGAACATCCCGGAACTGCCGATCGTTTAAAACGTCAGCTAGTGGCCTGGTGGGAAGATACGCAGGCGTTGCTTCCGGAAAAGAACAGTCATTACCGCTGGAAATGAGATCCTGCCACTTATCCGATCCGCTCCCGGGAAACTCATGGTTATACTCTATTTCCTGACTACTTTCAGGGAAGTTCCATCCTGTAGCATGACAAAATAAATTCCGGACGGCAGCAAGCTGATATCCACATACTGCTTATCGGAAGAGATAGCCCAGGTTTTTAAGACAATTCCCTGAATATTGACCAGCCGGGCGGTCGTGCCGGCGACGCCCTGTCCTTCAACCCAGAAACCATAATCGGCCGGAACCGGGTAAACAGACGCTAAAGACCGGCCCGGAAGATTTACGCTAATGATGTTGCTATTGCTGCGGGTCCCGTCAGCTTCCGATATACGGAGGCGGTAGTAGGCAATCCCCTTACCCCGCAGAGGCATATGCCTGAAGGTGTACCGGGTTTCCGGAGTTTGGGTAGCTGCTACTATCCCTGCTTCCTCAAAATTAGTGCCATTCGGGCTGTATTCGACCGTATAGGCCTCAATATTCTGTTGGTCAACTACCTCCCATCTAAGACCTACCGTGTTTTCAGCTTCAGCAGATCCCGAAAAGGATACCAGCCTTACCGGCAGCGGGCTCGCAACGGACCCTATAAAAAAGCCGCTGAAGCCTTCTACCCCGAAGCTTACCTCCCATCGCCCGCTTACGGCGTTCCATACGATATCTTCTACATTCGGGGCAATGACAGTTAGAGGAGAGCCTTGGTAATCGCCCGGCGTGCTACCGGTGGTACCATGATATTGGTATACCCGCAGATTGTTTTTGTTTGAATTGTCGATAGGGCTGATCGGAAGATACCCGCCCGGCATTTCGTCGTTGAAATTGTCAAATTCATCTTGCGTAAAATAGAGAGTAACTCTCGCGGATCCGCCTGCCGGGGCATTGACCAGGTAATGCCGCTGGACATACGGCGAGCCATTGTGGAAAGCGACTTCCGGGTCGATCTCTACCGTGGCGGTAACGCTTCCACTCACCGGGTCGGCGCCGGCCGGTACGATGCGAACGATGAGGCGACAGGCTTCGTCATTGCCATAAAAATCAGTTGGACCGCTGATATTCTTTGTGCTTTCGTCATTGTGGATGGCCAGATTACCTGCCGGGAAGGCATCCTGGTACTCGAAAGCCCCCATATCTACGACCGTATGAACTGTCCGCGGATTACCGCTGGCATCCAGCGTAACTCCGCCGGGAAGCAGCGCATTATCCCCCTTGTTGATGGCCGGGCTGCAGGTTTGCAGGCGGTAATCGCCGTTGGCCGGGTCGGTAAAAAGCGGGTCGGCGTCGATGTTTCCGCCGCCATCCACTCCGAGGCTGCCGTTCCAGTTGTCACTTCCGCCCCAGTTGGCGATCAGACTATGGGACACCACCGGCAGGTCTCCCGCCATGTGGTAAAGCGATACCTCCGGGGCGGTCCTGTCTCCATCGACCTCATTGTCCCAGATAACCACATTGGATAAAGAAGCCGAGGCTTGCATACCTGCCAAACCGCCTCCCATCATACTGGCCGTATTTCCCGAAACCGTACAATTGGTCAGCTCGACAGATTCACAAATGCCGCTCATCATACCGGCGCCCATCATGGCCGAGTTTCCGGAAAGTATACAGTTGGTCAGCGAAATGGCCGGGCACGATTCGTTGATAATGCCGCCACCCTGCGGGGCAGTATTGTTTGCAATCCTACTGTTGAGTATCGTGACAGACGTCCGGTCATTGCGCATCCCGCCCCCGCGCTGATCGGCAGAGTTCTGTAAAAAGGTGCACCCTGTCAGTGTAAGTCCACTCTCTATGTTGTGCATCCCTCCCCCGTCAGCTTCCGCCGAATTCCTTGAAAAAGTGCATCCTGTCAACGAGAGGGTAGACCCGGTATTCATTATACCGCCGCCATTCCGGGCCGTATTTTCTGAGAAATCACATTGGTCAAGTGAAGGGGTGCTTCCGCTATTCGCCATCCCGCCGCCGGCATCGGCCGAATTCCCTCTGAACGTAGTACCGGTGACGGAAGGGTTTGCCATCATATTGGACATCCCTCCACCGCCTTGCTGTGCCGAATTCTCCAGGAACATACATCCGGTCAATAGCGGAGCGGCCTGTAAATTTGCCATTCCGGCGCCGTTCTCCGCAATATTCCCCCGAAAGGTACACCTGACCAGCGAAGGCGTCGAAACAGCGCCGGCGTTGCTCATCCCGCCGCCCTGAATTGCCTGATTCCTCGAAAACAGGCAGTCTGTCAGCGACGGAGATGAAAAAAAGGCAAGCATCCCCCCACCGGCCTCTGAAGACACGGAAAATCCGTTGACGCTGAAAGAACCGCCTACGTCTCCACTGGCAGTGCCGGCAGTGATGGTAAAACCGTCCATCCCTGCCACGCCCAGATCTCCGGCGGCAATGACTACATGGTGTGCATTTTCAAGATATCCGGAGAAATCCTCCCCGTCGTCTCCATCCAAATCGCCGCTCAGCACCGTACCTTGCCCGGGATTGTCTGCATCGGGCAGGATGCGCGTATCCTCGAGGTCTTCTACACCATTGGCCGGATCAAACCCGCCGTAGAGCTGTACGTTGGGTACGAGCACGAAGGCATTGAGGCGGTCGCCGTTGGTGGTGTAGCTTTCGTCCCCGGCATGGTAGGCAGGCAGGTAGGTGCCGATCGCGACGTAAATACGAAGCGGGTCGGCGCTGCTCCAGCCGGGACTTCCCCCGGTATGCTGTTCGCGCGCCCACCTTAGCGCATCGGCCAGTTGCGGTACGGCGTTGGTCCAGGAATCGCCTATACCGGTATATTGCGGATAGTTCGTATCCACATTAATATCAACGTACAGGACATTACCGTTACCCGTCTGCATGCGCCTCAGCAGTTGGAGCATACTCCCGTTTTGTATGCCGTAGTCGTCCAATGTCCGCCCGTCTTTCAGCGCAATACCGCCGAATACCAGTTGCTGCTGTGCCGCCGGTATTCCTTCGTTGTCTTCAATCTTTTGCTTTAACTGCTCGATTGCATCAGAGGAAAACGTGTCAACCGTAAACGTTTCTCCGGTCCAGGCCTCCACGGAAATCCGGATGGCCGCAATCCCGGGCTGAAGTCCTGAGGCCGCCACACCGGCCGGAGCTCCGTCAGAATGGTTGAATACCGGTGTATGACCAACCGGGTTGAATGCGTTTGCCAGTACAAAAGTACTCAGCAACACAAAGAGGGCAGCGCCGATATACTTCAGACGAATAGTTGGTAATAGTAGTTTTTCCATAACGTTACAATTGAAGTATTTTTATCATAAGCAGCGATTTCCCTCTTCCGGGGGAGACGCTGCAAGTCTTATTTTTTAATCGCTTTCAAAGAAGTCCCATCGCCGAGCCTGACAAAATACATCCCTGACGGCAGTGAGCTGATATCCACGTACTGCTTGTCGGAAGAGATCGCCCAGGTTTTCAGAACAATTCCATGAACGTTGACCAGGCGAGCGACGGTGCCGGCGACTTCCTGTCCTTCCACCCAGAAACCACCATCAGCCGGGACCGGGTAAACAGATGCCAAGGACCGATCCCGAAGCTTTATACTAATGATCCTGCCGGTGCTTTGCGTCCCGTCGGCTTCGGCTATACGGAGGCGGTAGTAAGCAATCCCTTTGCCTGGCGAAGGTGTATGTTTAAAGGTATAACGGGCTTCCATCGCCCCGGTCGCTGCTACCGTTCCCGCTTCCTCAAAAGCGAGGCCATTCGAGCTGTACTCGACCGTATAGGCCGCTATGTCCTGCTGCTCCACCACCGACCAATGAAGTCCTACTGTATTCTCAGCTTCAAAAGAACCAGAAAATGAGACAAGCCGAACCGGCAGCGGACTGGACTCCGACCCGATGAAGAACCCGCTGAAGCCTTCCACGCCAAAGCTTACTTCCCACCGCTGGCTTACTTCATTCCATTGGATATCTTCTTCCTGTGGAGCAATTACAGTTAGAGGAGAGCCCTGGTAGTCGCCCGGTGTACTACCGGTTGTACCATGAAACTGGTATATGCGCAGGTTGCCTTTGTTGGTATCGTCTGTAGGGCCGGTCGGAAGATATCCACCCGGCAGCTCTTCATTGAAATTATCAAACTCATCTTTCGTAAAATAGAGAGTAACCCGGGCGGATTCACCTTCCTGCGCATTGATCAGGTAATGTCGCTGGACATAGGGCGAACCGTTGTGAAAGGCAACTTCCGGGTCAACGCCTACTTTGGCAGTAACGCTTCCGGTTACCGGGTTAGGGCCGGTCGGTACCAGGCGGGCGATGAGGCGGCAGCCTTCATCATTGCCATAAAAATCGGTTGGGCCGCTGACATTCTTTGTGCTTTCGTCGTTGTGAAGAGCCAGCGTCGCGCCGCCGGTCGGAAGCGGCGACTGGAACTCAAAAGCCCCCACATCTACAACGGTGTTAACTATACGCAGATTACCGCCGGCGTCCTGCGTAAATCCTTGGGAAAGCAGTGTATTGCTTCCTCTGTTAATAACCGGGCTGCAGGCCTGCAAACGGTAGTCGCCCGCAGCCGGGTTTACGAAAAGCGGGTCGGTATCCCCGGCCAGGTTATGAGCAGCTTCATCCGCTTCCATTCCCTGTACCAGGCTGTATCGGGAAAACGATTCGCTGGCCAGCGTGTCCAACACCGCCTTGCTTACCCCCTCGTTACCATAAATAATACTATTGTCAACCCTGGCCGACGATTGATAGATGTTCATAAGGAACACCGCCGGATCTGTTATTGCGTCGTTCCCCGAAACAGTACAGTTGACCAGGCGAAGTTCGGAACCCAGTAAGTTGAGAATGAAGGCCGGCGGAATAGGTATGCCTGTGTTCCCCGTCGTATGATTGCCCGTAAAAAGGGAATTGATGAAAACCGGGGAGGATTGCTGGTTCATTATGAGGCTTATTCCGGGAGCGCTGTTCCCGGAAAAAGTGCTGTTCAGCACGGTGGGAGACGACGAGCTATTCGCCATCCCCGCCGCTAAAGGAGCCGAATTTTCCCGGAAAACGCATCTTTCGATCCGGGGAGAGGAGCCGAAGTGCATCATCGCGCCTCCGCCCTTGTTGATATCCAGTCCCTCTTCACCCGCGCTGATGACGTGGTTGCTGCGTAAGAGGCAGTTAACGACGGAGGGAGATGAGTTAAACATTTGAATTCCACCCCCGGCATGGGCGTAGTTCTCCTCGAAGGTACAGTTACGTATAACCGCTGTTTCCGTCAGCAATGTGGCGATCAATCCGCCGCCGCCGTTATTGTAAATCCCTAATCCGTATTGACCAAAAACCGGGGCCAGTGATGAGCTGTTTGCATTTCCTCCTGTAAAAGTAAACCCATCTACAACCAGGCTGTCGGTATTCTCCGGGTAGCCGGCCAGGACCATTACATGATAGCTGTTATCGGCGGTATCGCCCGGCACGCTGATATCACCGCTTAATATTGTCGGATTGTTTTGATAATCCCTGGTTCCGCCGCCGTTAGGGTAGCCGCCGTAGAGCTTCAGACCACCCCCTTCCACAAAAAAGCTCCGGTCGCGTCCGGCGCCGCTTTGCGGACCGGTCGGGTAATAGGTCCCTTTCGCCACGTGGATTTCCCTGACGTTGGCGTTCGACCGGGCGGTTGCTGTTGCTTCGGATAAGAATTTCAGCGCATTGCCCCAACTGCTGCCGTTACCCGGGTTGGCGATAGCGGAATCCACATAAAGGATCCCCTGCGCGTCGGGCAGGACAAATCCTCCTTCGGTAGATTCATAAGCACCCAGGTCGACAATGCCGCCCAGATTGAGGCCGTAGATGCGGGAATGGCCGGCGATATCGGTAGAGTCCCAGGCCGGGATACCCTGGTTTGCGCCGGTGTTGATTGCCGGGCTGCCCGGCTGCAGACGGTAGTCGCCGTCGGTAAAGGGTGCTTCGGTGGCATCGGGCGCATCGACAAACTGCGGATCTCCGAAAAATAAAGCCTTTCCCTGCACGTTCCCGTATGTCGGATCAATAAGCGTATGATACAGGTAGAGCACGTGGTCGCCACTGGAGGCATTATGCAGATCATTATCCAGGTAGGCGGAATTTCCCCAGATAATGGAATTATTGAAACGAACGGACGAGCCATGCATAAAAGCGCCGCCGCCTGCCCCTTCCGCCAGGTTCCCGCTGAAGGTCGCGTTCGTAAATACAGGAGTTGCGCTGAGGCAATACATGCCGCCTCCGTCGCGGCCCGTGTTTCCGCTGATGATCACATTGAAAAATTCCGGCTCGCATTGGATATTGAATATTCCACCGCCGTTGTATGACGAATTGCCGCTGATCGTGGAGTTGACCACCACGGCCGACGATTGCGTCCCGTTATACATTCCGCCGCCGCCGCTGGGCGCGTGGTTGCCGCTAATGCGCATATGACTCAGACGGGGCGAAGAAAAATCGTTGTACATCCCACCGCCGTTTCCGGCCCGGTTTTGGGTAATGACTACGTTGGTAAACGTTACATTTGATCGCTGGTTAAATATACCCCCGCCCTGCAGGATGGCAAAATTCCTTGTGATGGCGCTGTTGCGTATATGCGTATTGCCCGAAACCCCGGTATGTACGATCCCGGCCCCGCGGTCGGCATATGTCGTCAGGCCGTTATAATCCTTCGAAGTATTGGAATTTTTTTCGGCATATCCTCCGCTGATGGTAAACCCGTCTACGACCACGCTGTCGGCCTCGGCGGGAACGCCGGCGATCACCAGCACATGGTAGCTGTTGTCGAGGCTGTCGCCGGCGGCATTGATATCACCGCTCATAACGGTCCGGTTGGCGACGTAATCTCTTGTGCCGCCGCCATTGGGATATCCGCCATACACCCTTAACCCGCCGCGAATGATCGCGAAGCTGCTGTCACGGTTGCTTCCGCTTTGCAGTCCGGTAGGGTAATAGGTGCCTTTGGCGACGCGGATCTCTTTGATGCCGGTATTGGTTTCCGCCGCCACGGTGGCATCCGACAGGAGCTTCAGGGCGTTTGTCCAACTGCTGCCATTGCCGGGGGCGACGACGGCGCTGTCTACATACACGATGCCGTTTGCATCGGGGGTGATTGCTGATGATGCTACAATATTCACGAGCGGGGTCGGAGCCGAAGTAACCGGGTTTGTAATATCGTCGGCACTGCTTCCGGTCCAGTTGCTGATATCGGCGATACGCCCCAGCCAGGTATCCCGGCCGGCCGCTGCAGTCGGCCCCGTGTATTGTACGTTGTCTTGCTGGCCCGCCCCTCCCCAAAGGCCGATAGCGTTGACTCCATTCGTTAATGCATTTTGACTTCCCATGCCGTTTGGCAGGTACGAATCTCTTAGCGTAGCGCCGATTGACGTATTCCAATTACCGGCATTGACGGTGCCGGCGGAGCTATTCAGCCCGAAAATAAAAAAGGGATTTGTATCCGCACCCCGGTAAATAAAAACCTGGTCTCCTGTGTTGATGATCGCATCGGTTACGGTATAGCCCGACGTTGCGATATCAGCGCTCAAATCAGCGGATGCGGTCAGGTTGGTCAGCGTGGTAGGGTCATCGGACCCGCCCAGGAACAGCTCCAGCACCGTCCCGGCCGTCACCGCGCCGGATACTGTCCAGGTGACAACCCCGTCGCCCGTCAGCGAAGCCGTGAATGCCCTGGTAGCCTGATCCCCGTTCCATCCCCTATCGGTGATTTTGATCTCCATACCGGCGTCGATATCCACCAGCACGACCAGGTGCACTTTATCCGTAAGTGCATTCCACCCGATCACCGCCAAATCGCCCGGATTGAGTGTCTGGGCCCGTATACCGCTAAAGCATAGCAGGATGGAACCTAAAAAAAGAACGGGAAGTTTTTTCAGGAGTAGTAGCTGTGTTTTCATGTGTATAAAAGTTATCGGCCTTCAGCAGTCAGCAATCGGCCCCCTATTCATCGACGGCGGGTGGCGAACCGCTTTGTGCGCGATCGAGAGCTGATTTCTGACTGCTCATGGCTATTTCATCATTCAAGGTGTAAATGGGCTTGTAAGCTTTCCATAACACTGCAAATAGAGGGGAAATGATGATTGGGCGGTATCCCTCTTTTGGGGGGGAAGGGTTTCTCTTCGAGAAGATCAGTGACTCAAGAAATGAGATATATCGAAGAAAAGGTTCGAATATTTACTATATTGGGATTTTGAATAATCCTCTATTTATACCCCTCTGAAATCAAGAGAAACAACAATATGCCATCAAAAGGACAAATAGTTACGAATCCAATAAGTCAGGACACTTATGAATTCATTGAAACTGCAAAAGACACTAAAGGTGAATTTGTAAGGTTAAAAGCAACCATTTATAGCAAAGGACAGCTTGTCCCGAAACATTTTCACTCATTCCAGGACGAATCTTTTGAAGTTATTTCAGGACAGTTAACTATTCTGACAGACAATCAGGTAAAGACATTGACAGTTGGAGAAAAAATCACTTTGTCTAAAAATATACCGCACAATCATTACAACAATGACAATACCCCTGTCATTTACATACATTCTGTTTCTCCGGCATTAGACTTTGACTATTTAATCGAGAATCTGATGGGGCTCGCAGCTGACGGAAAAAGTAAAAACGGGAGTTATGGTTTAGTGCAGGAGCTGGTCATGCTTCGCTATCTCGACGGCAAAACATATCTGGCAGATATCCCTGTTTGGGTACAAAAGATACTAATGCACACAATAGCACCGATAGGGCGATTATTAGGTTACCGGGCTATCTATAAAAAATATTCGGATATAGAAAAATAACTACTTAAATTACCTCAATTTTGGAATAAAACAGACGGTGGGGTTTGAGCCGGGGAAAGGCTATTCCTTATCTGCTAACTCCCTACGGATACGGGCTACGTAGTCAAGAGTCACCTCCAGTACCTCACAAATCTCATTGTCAGCATAATTCCTTAAAATCATATTACGTACAGCCTTTTCGGTACTTTCCAATCGAGCCTTATCTGCTGCCTTTTTCGAGGCAAACTCTATAGAACTCTGATAATCAAATTCTATCTGTTCCTTTGTTTGGTACAACATACGCTCTTCTTTGGTTAATTTGCTGACCGCGGCGGCGGACCGCTTCGGCTATTCTGAATACTTTCTGAAAAACCTTTTTCCGTAGAACCACCGGGATCTTGTCCATTTTACTCAGGTGCTTCAACAGAAACAACCAGCGGTCCAGATCTGTTTCCAATTCGTGCTCGGCTTTCGTAAATTTAGGCAATTCGATAAACTTAAATCCAAGCTTGTCGTAAAATATTTCCCCTGTCGCCCGGTTTGTGAGGCCGTAGTCGTGAAGATAATCTTTGCTCCCAGCCTCTATCTCAAATTCCAGCAATCCGACCAGGTATACTCCCTTTAAGGCATAATTCCAGCTTTTCTTTCCCTTAGGTAATTGTTCGGAGATCAGCCGGGAGATATAGAAAACAGCCCGCTCTCTGAAATATGGTTGCTCGGCGCGCTGCATTTCTACGAGTATATGCTCATCGTTGTCGCAGGTGCACAACAGATCGAAAACTACCTTTTTTGATTGCTCGTCATTCCCGTATTTCTCAGTTGGGTTGTAAGTCAGATCGCGGATGACTTTCCGGCCTTTGAATAACTGGTTCAGAAAATCGATGAGAATTTCTTTATTGGGTTCGCTTCCAAAGAGTCTTTTAAATCCAAAGTCGGATAAAGGGTCAATGAACCTTGCGGGTTGTAGGGGAACCGGAAGCATAGCAGTGGCCTTATCTTTAGTAAAGTACAGATGTATATATCGTCTGAAATCAAGGCAAAATATGCCGAATAGCAGACAAGTATGGTATTTGATTGGCTAAGATAGGGCTTTCGCGGTGGAAAGCAATGAAGGTAATTACCTCTATTTTTAAAGGAAAGCGCCCGGTGCTACAGGGGGAGTTTTACCTGTATTTCCTACTTATTAGCGCGTGGCGACTATTTACCTGCAGCTTTTCGTAAATATTCTTGATGTGGTACTTGACAGTTTCCAATGAGATATCCAGCCGGATAGCCACTTCCTTATTAGTGAGTCCCTCCTCTATCGCCGCCACGACCTGTGCCTCGCGAGGAGTCAGGTTCTCCGCCAGGTCACGGGTATTTTTAGGGTTGAAATACGCCACCACCATGCGGGCAATACCGGGCGACATGGGGGCGCCGCCTTCGTACAGGGATAGGACGGCTTCCCTGATTTTGGGCAGCGGCGTCTGCTTCAGCAGGTAGCCCGAAGCCCCGTTGCACAACGCCTGGAATACACGGTCTGCGTCGTCGTACACAGTGAGCATGATCACCTGGCACCTGGACGCCCGCCTTTTGATCCGGGATATTCCTTTGATGCCCGACTCGCCGGGAAGGCCGATGTCCGACAGCACTATATCAAGATGGAGGGCGTCAGTCCATTGCTCAAAAAAGGCTTCTACGGAAGGGGCGGACAACAAAACCGAAAACCCGGGCTGGCTGCTGAAATACTGGTCCAGCATAGTCCGGATTTCCTCATCGTCTTCGATTATGCCCAGGCGTATCATACCGCAAAGATAAATTGCGCTTCCTTTAGTTTATATCCCCCTTTTGGGTAGTAGCTCGAACGTTACCCCGAACAGGCCGTTTTCATCGGTCACGGAAAGCGTCCCGCCGACTTTCGCTGCGCGCTGCTCCATATTCTCTAATCCCCGCCCGCCCTGACGGTCAGCTACCGCTATAGGGTTTTCCGCATAGCGATTGGCAATTATCAACCGGATCGTCTCTCCTACTTCCAATGTAATGATGATTTCCGAGCCGCCACTGTACTTGATCGCATTGGTCAGGGCTTCCTTAAAAATCAGGAACAGGTTCTGTCGGACCACCTGCGAAACCCTGCCCGATTCGACATCGCCCTGCTCCTCAAACCGGTAGCGGAAATCCAGCTCTTCCCGGAGCCGGTACGCGTAGTCTTTCATCCGGATCACCAGGTCTTTCATCGTATCGAACCGGGAATCTATCGACCAGACCATATCGCTCATGGTCAGGAGCGCCTGCTTACTCGTGTTAGCAATCAGTTGCAATTGCTTCTCTTGCTTTTCCGGCGGTGCCTGGTTTTTGGCCAGGGTATCGGCCTGGAAAAAGATACGGGTCAGCGAGCTGCCCACCTCATCGTGGAGATCTGCTGCGATGCGGTTGCGGATGGCCTGCTCGCGACGGATCTTCGCGATCCGGCTGCGGTACCACAGCAGCAGCAGGCCCGTTATCAAAGCTACGATCAGGCCGTTGAACCACCAGGTCTGGTAATAATACGGACGCTTTACGATGGTAAATTCTTTTTGCCTGCCTTTATCGCGCGTGCTCAGGGTCTCCAGCCGGATGCGATAGTCGCCCGGCGAAGGCTCTATGAGGGAGATGTACTGGCCCAGTCCCAGCTTTTCCCAGTCGCCGGTATTGAGCGCATACCTGATGCTGCCGTCGGCACGGTAATTTCCGGGCGTGCCGACGTACAGTCCGGTGAGGCTCTGGCCCGGTTCCAGCACCAGAGTCCGTCCGCCACGGTAGGGCCAGGTATAATCGGCCGACTTCCCGCCGGCGTTCCTTGCAGAGGTGTGGATTTCGGTCACGAAACTCTCCAACTGGCTGCGGTTGTCAAACCAGCGCTGCGCCATGTCCAACACGGTATATCCCATCAATCCGCCGACGTACACGCGCCCCCGCGCGGTGTCCAGGAACGACGCGCCGGAGTTGAATTCCGACTGGCGCAATCCTTCCGCCATCCCGATGCGCCGCACCTGCCGGTCCCTGATCAGGTTCAACCCATCGGCTGTCCCAACCACCAGAATGCCGTCGATATGCTCGAGGCTGTAAACCAGGTTATTGCTGAGCCCCTCCCCTGTCGTAAACGCCTGCAGCACCTGTCCGCCGGCGTCGATCGCCACCAATCCTTTTCCCTGCGTGGCCACCCACAGCGTATCGCCCGCGGCCAGCGATTTATAAACCCCCAGGTTCCCCGATCGGGGATATCGTTTGATTAACGTTTGCCCGTCAAGCTCGAACAGCCCGAGATTGGTACTCAGCAGGATTTTACCTTTGTCGGTCACCCGGATGTGCCGTATATGAAGATCGGAAAGCTGGGCGCCGTCGGAAGAGGCCTCAAACCGGCTCAGGCTGTGATTTTTCTTATCCAGCAACCAAAGACCGCTACCGCTGCCTATAAGAAAATCCGTATCTGTTTCAGCCAGGCTCAGCACATAGTCGGGGAGGTTGAACCGGTACAGGTTTCGGGCAACCGCAGAAAGGGTATACTTCAGGTTCACAATACGGCGCTGCCTCCGGTCGAATATTTTCAGGAAACCTCCTTCCGTACCGATCAGCAATTCGTTGTCGTTCATCGGGAGCATCGCATAGGCATGCCGGAGCTCCTGCAGCAGATGGGCCGTCCCATCGGGTTCGATAAAGCCTGCCCCGCTGTAGGAACCGTAAAAAACGGCTCCGTCCGGGTAGACATAGATCCCCCTGGTACTCTTGTTGGCGCCCGGGTTGGCGGGTATCAGTTGTGATAATCCCCTGGTTTTGGGATAGACGACAAAAATACCTTCCTCATTCCCCAGCAGCACCTCATGGCCGGTAATGTTGACCGACGCTGTCCTGAACCGGTGTAGGGACGGTATCTCCAACCGCTGCAATACCCGGAGGTTGGTATCCAGTATGCATGCTGACTCTTCGTCCGCATAGACATGGATCCGCTCCCCTTGCTGCAATACGTTGAACCTGTCGGATGATATCGTAAAACCGTTAGTGGGTACTTTATCCAAAGAATCCGTCTGTCGGAACCGGAAAACGCCCTGTTCGTACACGTCCAGGATCAATCCGTCGTGTCGGGCTATCAGGCTCATTACCACATTGCTGACGCCCGGCAGCACGTGATAGCCGGTCGTATATCCGCGCTCAGGGTCGATCGAAAGCAGCGTGCCTACGGTGGTGCCCACCCAGTACTTGCCTTTCCACCAGGCGGCGCTCCTAGGGAAAACCTTGTTATTGGCGCTGACACCGCGCTCGTACAACTCGTCAATACGGGTATACCGATCCCCTTCGATAAGCAACAGATGGCCGCTTTCATAGGCAACCATGATCGCCGAATCCGATATTTTCTTAATCCAGTACACCGTACGGTCCTGGATAGGCGGCAGCAGGTCCGGATCCACCGGGTGTACTTTCCAGGTTTTAAGATCGAGGTAGCCGAGGCTGGCATTTCCCGCCATCCACAAGCGATTGCGGTGATCAACGAGGATACGCTGCGGCATATCATCCGTGAGTTGCTGATCGGCGATGGTCCCGAGGATATCCAGCGACCGGTAGCCGTCATAACGGTAAATTTCGCCATTGGTCAGGAACCAGATAAAGCCGAGGCTGTCGCGCGTCACGTCCTTGATCAGCACTTCATCGCGGTCGGGAAAAAGCTTCAGCTTGGTGATGGCATAGTCTTGTGCGTGGGCTGGTTCGGACCAGGAGACCAAACACAACATCATTAATAACAACACGCTTATCCGGTCCTGTCTTGTATAGTGTGATACAATCATCCGTTTTTCATTCGTCAATAATTTTCAGGATAAAAGTAGGAAAATCCTGCAACTTTGGCTGTAGCAGGTGTATTTCGGCATCATTTGGAATATCCTGACCGGTTCGTCTTAGTTGTTTCCCGCCATGTGTACTATTTTTGCAGTCACAAAACTTTAGTAATGATCCGACTCGCTTTCAAAATACTTGCCGCGTGGGCACTGCTTGTAATGGCCGCGCCCGTTTCAGGCCAGAACAAAGAAATATTAATCAAAGGGAAAGTACTGGAAAGTACGAGCAAGACGCCGGTGGAGTATGCCACGATAATTCTTAAAGACCCGGATGACAAACTAATTTCGGGGACTTCAGCCTCTGAAACCGGGGAGTTTGAGATTTCTGTTGCTCAAACATCATTTTTGATAGAGATCAGCTTCATTGGCTTTGTTTCAAAAAAAATAGACGCATTTAAGGAGGTCAACGGGCAGATTAATCTCGGCGAAATATTGCTTGAGCAGGATGCCCGTACTTTGGATGAAATCAGGGTGCAGGGGCAGCGGTCACAAACAGAATTTCATTTGGATAAGCGGGTATTTAATGTGGGGCAGGATCTCAGCAGTACGGGCGCCAGCGCATTGGAGGTTTTGAATAATGTTCCTTCGGTGACGGTGAATATCCAGGGACAGATCAGTCTCCGGGGAAGCCAGGGCGTGCGGATCCTCATTAACGGCAAGCCGTCTGTTCTGGCAACGGAAGGCGGAAATGCCCTGGGGTCTATCACGGCGGAAATGATAGAAAAGATAGAAGTGATCACCAACCCTTCTGCCAAGTACGACGCGGAGGGCACTTCCGGGATTATCAATATTGTACTGAAAAAAGAAGAGAAAAATGGCGTGAACGGCTCGGTTACGGTCAATGCCGGGATGCCCAATAACCATAGCCTGGGCCTCAGTATTAACCGGCGTACCCAAAAGCTCAATTTGTTCAGCCAGGCCGGGGTCGGCTACCGTACTTTTCCTACAAAATTCCGGTCGATCAATGAGAGCGGTGATTCGAAAGTCGAAACCTCGGGAAGCAACCGGAAGAACGAACAGTTTTATAACCTGATTCTTGGCGCCGATTATCACCTGAACAAGCTCAATATGCTGTCGGTGTCAGGACACTACGGTTTTGAGAAAGAAACCGAAAGTGCCGATAGTGACTTCTTGTTGAGCAACGCCGGGGCTGTAGAATCCAGGTGGTCAAGAAATGAATCTACCTGGGCCGACAACCCGAAATGGCAGTATGATGTGCAGTACCAGAAAAGCTTCGAAGACGACGAGAAGCACAAGCTGCTCATTTCTTCAACCGGGAATTTCTTCGGGAAAGACCAGTATTCCGATTTTACACACAAACTTACCGAAGGAGTCGCTTCGCTTTCAGATCAGAAGGCACATACCGATTTCAGGGAAGCTGAATACGTTTTCAAGGCGGATTATACCAAACCTTTCTCCAAGGAATTGACGCTGGAAGCAGGCGCCCAGTACCAGATCAAAGACATTTCGAGCGATTTTGCCGTACAAAACCAGGTCGACGGCGGCTGGCAGACAGATCCCAACCTGACCAATGTCTTTATTATGAACCAGGATGTGCTGGCAGCTTACGCCACAGGAGCCTATGAAGGCAAAAAGGTTGGGGTAAAGCTGGGGCTCAGGGCCGAGAATACGCTTCTTAATACGCGGCTTGAAAACACCGGCGAGGCGAACGACCAAACATACCTCCCTCTGTTTCCGAGCGCGCATACTTCCTACAAGTTTACGTCGGCTTTTTCTTTGCAGGCAGGATATTCCAGGAGGATTTACAGGCCCGGATTGTGGGAACTCAACCCCTTCTTCAGCATTCAGAATAACTATAATATCAGGTCGGGCAACCCGCTGCTGATGCCGGAATTTACAGACTCTTACGAAGTCACCGGAATCTACGATCTTTCGGCGCTTGCGATAAATGTGGGCACTTACCACCGGTATACCACCGATGCAATTGACAATATCGCGACTGTCGAGAACAACGTACGGACCACCAAACCCGCCAATATCGGAACACGAAGAACGACAGGACTGGAGCTGAATGCCAAGTACGCTCCGGGAGGCTGGCTGTCGCTGAGCACCGACCTTAACTACAATTACTTTACCCGCGACGGCGAGTACGAAAGCACCGTATATGACTTCAGTGCAGACCAGTTTACCTCCAGGCTGACATCCAAGCTGAAGCTGCCCGCAGGTTTTGACCTCGAGCTGACCGGGAATTACCGTTCCGGCTACCGCACCTTACAAGGCTACGTGACGGAAAACGCCTATCTCGATCTGGGCGTAAGGAACAAGCTGTTTAAAGGAAAAACCATAATTAACCTGAGCATACGGGATGTTTTTGCTTCAAGATTCTTTGAGACTACCATCAATCAACCGGACTTTGCCCTTTACAACCATAGCCGGATGGGGCGTTTTGTGACGCTGGGAATCAGCTACGGGTTCGGAAAAGGAGAAGCGATGCAGTTTTCGGGGCAAAAGATGTTTTAGGCTTCGCCTTTCTGACCATCAGCGTTCAGGCGATACCGATATGGGTCGTGCTAATCCGGGCATCCTTTTCAATAGCGGAAAAGAAGTCCGATAGGGGTTTCGATATAGCCTGAATGAAATTCCTCCACCCAATAATTGCCCTGGGCATCTTTGTCGTTAAAGTCCAATTGCAGCCAGCGGCTTTCTTCTTCAATACCCCGTTAAAGGTTGCCTATCGCCCTTTCCTGTTCTTTCTTAGCAAGGCAGCGAGCTCTACCGTTACGTCGGTGTATCCGGGCTTACCCGACAGATTGGTAAATTCGTCCGGGTCGTGATCATGATCGTACAATTCGACTCCTTGCCTGCCTTCGTCCCACTCGGTATACCGCCAGCGTTCCGTACGGACGCTCCTGCCAAAAAATGTCCCGCGTTTCACTTGTGTATAGGCAGGCTTGTCCCAGGCAGCTTCCGGGTTCTGCAACAACGGAACCAGGCTTTTACCGTCCAGGTTGCCGGGCGCGTTCAACCCGCACAACTCTGCCAGTGTCGGGTAGATGTCCAGCAGCTCCACAGTACGCCCGGATGCTTTCCCTTTCAGACCATCCGGAACAGACAGGATGAACGGAACCCTGGCCGAGTTTTCAAACAGGCTTTGTTTCATCCATTGTCCGTGGTGGCCGACGTTATAGCCATGGTCGCTCCAGAACACGATGATCGTGTTGTCCGATAATCCGAGCCTGTCCAGTGCATCGAGCAGCTTGCCTACCTGGGCATCCATGAATGAAATAGTCGCATAATAAGCCCTGTGTGCCTGCTTGCGGTCCACGACAGACAGGCCCCAGTGAGACGGTTTGGTAAAAAGAGCTGCTTCAGGTACGTCATCCAAGTCGTTCTCGATCTCTTTGGTCAGCTGGAATTTATCCAGCGGGTATAGGTCAAAATATTTTTTGGGCGCTACATAAGGCGTATGCGGTCGGAAAAAGCCAACCGCCAGGAAAAACGGATCGTTCTTTTTCTGCTCCAGTACGGAAATGGCATCTTCCACGATCAGCCCGTCGGTTTGCTCGTCGTCAGTCCCGTCGGCAATATGCCAGGCAAGCGCGCTGCCCAGCCCGCGCTGCGGGGTCTTGTTGATCACCAGCTTTTCCTCTACCTTATCCCGGCCTTTCGGGTTGGATACATAGTCCCATGAAACTAGATCGTCCAGCCCGCTGGTGCCGATCTGTCCCGGAACTCCGTAATGGAAGATCTTACCGATCCTTCCGCTGAAATAGCCACTTTCCTTAAACAGCTGCGGAAGCGTGGTATGGTCCGGTAGGATTTCCCGGAAATGCAGTTGCAGGTTGTGGACTTTCGTCACATCCGGGCTCAGCCCCGTCAGCAGCGATGTACGGCTCGGACTGCACAACGGGAACTGGTTATAGGCCCGGTTGAAGCGAATCCCCCTGGCGGCCAACCGGTCAATATTAGGCGACTTCACGACCGGGTGCCCATAACAGCCGAGATCATTATTAAGATCGTCGGCCGCGATGAACAGCACATTGTATTTCTTTTTTTCTGTCTTCTTCACCTGTGCATGAAGTGGGGCGAAGTAAACCAGTCCGCAAAGCATGACCAGCGCTACAGCCGGGCTCAGCCTGTAAGGATTTTTGTTCATTTTTACTGATTTCTGACGGGGGCATCCGGTGCGTTGACCACTGGCAGCCATTTTTTCAGTTCATTTTTTACAGCAGCAAATTTCCGGTCGGAGGCCAGGTTTTTATATTCCCCGGGATCGGCCTCGTGATCGTACAGCTCTTCGGAGCCATCGGCATAGCGGATGTAACGGTAACGCTCCGAGCGCACAGCATGGTTATCCTTGCCATGGGTAGTGACAGACGGGCGATTCCACCCTGCTTCCGGGTTGCTCAGCAGGCTTTTCAGACTGTTCCCTTCCAGCGCTTTTACAGGAGACAGGCCACAAAGCTCTACGAGTGTCGGGTAGATATCCAGCAGGTTGACCGTTCTGACCGATTCCTTTCCCCGGGCTGCTCCGGGTGCGGAAACAATGAAAGGTACCCGCGCCGCTTCTTCCCACAGGGCAAATTTCCGCCAGTGCTTTTTCTCCCCCAGGTGCCAGCCATGGTCCCCGAAAAAGACAATGACCGTATTTTCGGCATACTTGCTTTGGCGGAGACCGTCAAGCAGCCGGCCTATCTGGGCGTCGGCAAAGGAAATACTGGCAAGATATCCCTGCACGGCCTTTTCCCACTGTTTGTTTTCCACTACAAATTTATGGTCACCTTCCGGCTTTGCCATGTCGATCCCTGCCCGGGGTACATCCTCCAGATCATTGTCGGGTACGTTTGGCAGGACGATCTTATCCAACGGATACTGATCGAAATACTTCTGCGGGACATACCATGGCAGATGTGGCCGGGTAAGGCCTATCGCAAGGAAAAATGGCTTATCATGCTCTTCCTGTAAAAATGTAATACCCTGATCCACTACGAGGTAGTCGCCCATGTGCTCATCCGGCTCCCCGACCGG
Organism: Spirosomataceae bacterium; assembly: GCA_037191015.1. Lineage (GTDB taxonomy): Bacteria > Bacteroidota > Bacteroidia > Cytophagales > Spirosomataceae > Ravibacter. The sequence goes on along the minus strand of JBBCKD010000017.1, from coordinate 37,745 downwards.
GCTCCAGTCAAAGTGCGCTTTCCCGTATACCGGTGCTCCCTGCGGAACCGGCGACTTGGGTACAGGGAAATATACGGGCCAGGAATCCGGGTCGTTATAGCTGTTATGGAAAATTTTTCCGGCACCTTTCACCTTATAGCCGTTGGCCGTAAAATGCTGAGGCAGGGTCACAGCGTCGCGCAGAACCGGTCGCCAGGGCTGACTGTTATGGTACACCCCGGATGTTGAAGGGCGGATACCTGTCAACAGGCTCGTCCTGGAAGGATTACAGGCCGGAGCTGCACAGTAGGCTTTTTTAAACACCACTCCCTCTGCGGCCAGCTTGTCTATATTCGGGGTACTGACGCCTTTGTAACCGCCATAAGGACCGATCCAGTCGTTCAGGTCATCGACGGCTATAAACAGCACATTGTATTTCTTTGCTTCCTGGGAAAGTCCCGGAAGAGCCATCAGCGCCAGTAAAATGACCGGCAGTACAATTCTATTCAACTTTTCCATCTGGTCAGTTTCTATCTGTAAAAGCTTTCCAGCGGTTCCAGCCCATTGACAATCACCTGTTCTACACCCGGGTCTCCCAATTTCCAGGGCGGAAGCTTCGCCAGCTCTTTTTCGAATACAACCCGTATTCTTTCCGCGTCCGGACTTGCTTTGCCTTTCGCAATATTGTGCTGCTCTTCCGGATCCTGCAGCAGGTCGTAGAAACGGCCGTCATGATAAAGCTTGTACCGGTGATTCCTGAAAAAACGGGCGGATTCCCTGTTGATCGCTTCACCATGAAGAGGCGAATAATGCGAAAATATCCACTCTCTTTTCCGACCGGTCTCCCCTTTTATCTGCGGGAATATACTTACACCGTCGGTATCCCACGAGGACGAGACTTTTACACCTGCAATGTCGCCTATTGTGGTCAGGATATCCGTAAAATCCAGGAGATCATCTGTCTCATGCTGCTTGTAACGGCCCGTTCCCCAGTTCACGATAAACGGGACATGATGTCCGCGGCTTATAGTCAGGCCCTTACCGCCCTGTACTAATGAGCCGTCTTTCATGGGTGTGACGATCTTCCGGCCGGTCCCGTTATCACCTGTAAAAATAATGATAGTGTTTTCATAAAGATTCAGCGCTTTCAGATGATCGGTAATTTTCCCAACGATCTTGTCTGTATACTGCACCATATCCCGGAAATTGGTAGTGTCGCCCCGGTGGCGCCCTTCTACATCCGCAGCCCAGCTTTTACTGTCGGGCGTAGGCAGAAAAGGATCATGTACCAGGGCCATCGGATAGTAGGCAAGGAATTTCCGGTCTTTGTTTTCTTCTATGAATTTCAGGAGGTAGTCTGCAAAGATATCCGGACCGTAATCATCGTCTGTCACCGAAAGGGTCTTCCCGTCCTGCTCGATCAATGGTTTGGCGTAACGCTCCCCCTGTTTTCGAGGGTAGCTGAGTTGCCAAAGGCAGTACCGGTCGAACCCGAAATGTGCGGGGAGCTTATCGTTCGGACCCAGTTGCCATTTGCCCGCAATGGCTGTGGTATAGCCCGCGTCTTTTACCAGGTTGGCGAAGGTTTTCTGATCGTGGTTCAGGAAACCGAATTTGGTATAGTTTTTGTAATTGTACTTTCCGGTCATTATCTGTACGCGGGTGGGCGTGCACAGCGGCTGCGAAAAGGCATAATTGAATTTCAATCCTTCTGAGGCCAGCCGGTCGAGATTAGGCGTGGGATAGGTACTACCGTATGTACCCAGACATTCACGGCCCATGTCGTCGGCCAGAATCAGGATAATGTTCGGGGTACGCTCCGATGCCTTTTGCCCCCAGGCTGTGCCAAACGCGTACAACAGCAATAAAATGGCGGACAGAGCTCCGGTAATCAGATCGTTCAATCGTTTCATAAAAGTTTTCATGTGTTTATAAAATGGGACGAGATTATTTACCGGAAGCGGCAGCTCCTTTGTAATACGGATTGGGCTTGTCAGGCGCCGGAGCCTGCAAATTTTTCTTCCATTCGGTCAGCTTCCGGTGCAACTCTTTGGTTTTGGCTGAATTCGTTTTGGCAATGTCTTTTGTTTCGCCGAGGTCGGCTTTCAGGTCATACAGCTCCAGTTTTCCGTCCTCGTAGAACTCCAGCAGCTTGTATTGCCCCGAGCGGATCACGCTCACCGGTGTGGTACGGAATGGTTCCGACTGGCGCTTGTCTCCTTTGAAAGCTTCGAGATAGGCGGGGAAATGCCAAAACAGGTCCCTTTCCGGGAGTTTCCCGCCTGTCAGGGCCGGGATAAAGCTCACGCCATCCGGCTTCCGTTCGTTTAGCGGCTTTTGTATCCCTGCCAGCTCCAGGAAGGAAGGGTAAAAATCGATCCCTATCACTTTAGTATCCGTAACTGCAGGACTGATCTTTCCTTTCCAGTTGAAAATCAGCGGTACTCTTATCCCTCCTTCATACAACATTCCTTTCGAGCCCCGGAGCGGATAATTAGCCGTATTGGCTCCCATACCACCGTTGTCCGAATAAAAGACGATCAGCGTATTGTCCAGCAGGTTCAGTTGCTCCAGCCTTTCCCACAGTTTCCCTACCCCCTGATCGACGCTTTCGATCATTGCTGCATACTCTGGCTGATTATGGTACTCATTGCCCTGTTTGACCCTGTATTTTTCTGTAATACCGGCCTTCGCCTGTACCGGCGTATGGACAGCAAAATAAGACAGGTACAGGAAAAACGGCTTATCTTTCGCTGATTCGACGAAAGCTATCCCCTCATCCGTCAGCCGGTCGGTAAGGTATTCGCCTTCTTCGCCCTGTTCAAGGCCGGGGTGCAGCTTTTTTTGCCCTCCGTAAATATAGGGATAAAAGTACGAAGCTGTGCCCGGCGTACCTGCTATGACATGATCGAATCCCTGCGAGGAAGCATCTGCCCCTCCGGCTTTCTCACCCAACTGCCATTTACCGATAAGCGAAGTCGCGTATCCTGCGTTTTTCAGCTCTTCGGCTATCGTGACGAACCGAGGGTTCAGCACTGTATTATTTTTGACCGGGACCAGCTTCCGTAACGTGGAGTCACCCCTTTCGGCAGTCCCCACCGTGTAAATCCCGTGACGAGGCGGGTACAACCCGGTCATCAGCGAGGCACGGCTGGGCGCACAGTTTGGCCCGATGGAATATGCCTGCGTAAAACGGATACCGGTAGCGGCTAGCCGGTCGATATTCGGTGTTTCGTAGTAAGCGCTGCCTGCGTGGGACAGGTCAGTCCAGCCCCAGTCATCCACGTAGATAAAAACAATATTGGGTTTGTCTGGCCCCTGCTTTTCTGCCGCGGCTGCAGGCTTTCCTGCTGCGCCACACAACACGATTGCTGCGATAACGGCCTTAAAAAATCGGTTTGGTTTCATACTTGCCGATTTGAAAATTACTCCCAGCCGGGATTCTGTACGAGTCTGGGATTGAGGTCAATCTCACGCTGCGGGATGGGATGCAGATAGTGCCTCTCCTGGGCGTTTGGCTTGTCCCACTGGTGCAATTGCTCCAGCACCCGCCCGGTCCGCTTCAGATCGAACCAGCGATGAAATTCCATCATCAGTTCCAGCCTTCTTTCCAGGTACACGGCTTCCCGGAAATTACTCTGGGACAACCCGGTGAGGTCTTCCAGCCCGGCCCGTCTTCTTACCCGGTTGATCGCCTCATAAGCAGCAGCCACAGGCCCTTGTGATTCGTTCAGGGCCTCTGCGTACATCAGCAGGACATCGGCAAACCGGAGCACAGGAATATTGCGTGCCGATTCGGTAGGGTTACCGATCTGATCCATGTCAAAGTATTTGAAAAAGCGGGCTTCGAACTCATATTTCTGTCCGTTAGCAGGACTTATCAGCGAGGTGAAGAACGTGACGCTCTTCCGCTTGTCTTTATCGTCATACAAGTCATACACCCCGGCATTGGGTAAGTCGGTGCCGGCAGCCGCTACGCCAGGAATACCTACCGGCGTACAGGAGGAAGCCAGCCGGTTACCCTGTCCGTTGACGTTGGACTTGCACTGGACGGAGAAGATATGCTCTTTCCCATTTTTGGTTGCGACCTCGAACACATCGGCAAAGTTTTCAAAAAGGTCATATCCATACGGCCCGTTGATCACCTCAAGGCTCTTGGCGACTGCCTTATCCCATTCCTTGCGGGTCAGGTATACCTTGGCAAGCAACGCTTTGGCAGCCCCCCCGGTAGCCCGACCCAGGTCGGCGCCGGAATAGGAACCAGGCAGGGATTCGGCATCTGTCAGGTCGTGGATGATCTGGGTGTACACTTCTTCCGAAGGCGTACGGGGTATCTGAATCTGGTCTGCTTTCAACGACCCGGTTTCTTCGACAACCAGTGGGACATCACCCCACAGCCTTACCAGATTGAAATACATGAGCGCCCTGAGAAACCTGGCCTCTCTCACCAGGCGGTCGCGCAAGGTAGCATTCATATCAATGTGCGGAATCCGGCTGATGGCGATATTAGCCCGGGTAATGGCCACATAATGCTCCCGCCATAGTTCATCCACACGGTCGTTGGTGGTGGAAAGGGTCAGGTAAGCCATAGCCCTGGCATCGGGATTGGTCATCCGAGGGCCGGCCGTTGCATCATCCGACAGTATTTCCATTCCCAGGTGCATCAGGCGGTTGTACATGGTTAGCCCGCCATTGTTCAGAGAGGCATTATAAATGCTCGTCACGGCCGCCAGCGCGTCACTTTCCGTTTTGTAAAACAATTCTGAGGTCAGCAGCCCGGAAGGGCTCTCTTCCAGGTCGGTACAGGAAACAGCCAGCACGCCCGTCATTATAAATAGAAACAATCGCTTCATCTTACTAATATACAATTAGTTACTGTTCGGAAATTAAAAAGAAATACTAAGGCCCGCCTGGTATGACTTGCTGACCGGGTATACGCTGTTATCAATCCCCTGCGCTATGGTGCTCTGCTCGTTCCTGTTGACTTCCGGATCATAGCCGGAATAGTTCGTCCACGTCAGAAAATTCTGAGCAGAAGCATATATCCTTACGCGGTCGAGCTTTATTCTTGAAGTCAGTTTTTCAGGTAGATTGTACCCGAATGTAATATTCTTCAGCCTCAGGAATGATGCATCTTCTACATACCGGTCGGTGTTGACAGTTGACGGATCCTCGTACGGCCGGTGGATCACATTCGACGGACGTTCGGGCGTCCACCGGTCCAGCGCCGTAATAGAAGCATTCTGCTGACCGCTGAGCGACTCGAGCTGCTGCCGGTTTACGTTGAAGACCTTGTTTCCGTAAGATCCCTGGAAGAAAATGCTCAGGTCAAAATTACCGTAGACGAAATTGTTGGTGAACCCGCCGAGGAACCTGGGCTGTGCCGAACCGATAGTGGTCCGGTCGCCGGCCTGGGTGATTGTCCCGTCGCCGTTGATGTCCACATACCGCCTGTCGCCCGGGAACGTATTGGCGGGATTAATGGTAGGGAGCGAAGCGATGTCATCGCCGGTTTGAAAAATCCCGTTAGTCCGATAGCCGTAAAATGATCCCAGCGGCTCGCCAACCTTAACGATGCTCATACCTGAAATGATGTAGTCGGCGTCATCACCCAGGCTCAGTACCTTGTTCCGGTTCACAGAAAACACGAGCTGGCTGTTCCAGCGCAAATTCCCACGGTCCAGTATATCCGAATTGACCGACAGCTCTATCCCTTGATTCTGCACACTTCCGTAGTTCTGCAGGGAAGAGCTCTGCCCGGTAGTATACGGAAGCGGCACGTTCAGCAGCAAGTCTGTCGTCTTTTTATAATATGCATCGAAGACCACGTTCAGCCTGTTGCGGAACAGCGAAAAGTCGATACCGCCGTCGTACTGGGCGGTAGTTTCCCAGCCCAGGTCGGGATTGGCGATACGGTTTGGGGCAAAGCCTATGTAAATCTGGTCGGAAAAGAAGTATGTGCTGCTGTTCAGCGTAGCCAGGGATTGGTACTGGCCAATTTCCTGATTCCCGGTTATGCCGGCGCTCAGCCTGACTTTCAGATTGGAAATAACCGACGTAAGAGGAAAGAAACTCTCCCGGCTCACGTTCCACGCCACCGCCGCCGAAGGGAAATACCCCCATTTGTTATCTTTCCCGAAGCGGGAAGATCCGTCGGCACGGCCGCTGATGGTCAGGAAATATTTCTGGTTGAACGAATAATTGATCCTGGCCAGGTACGACATCAGCGTCCATTCCGCAGCAGCTGACCCTGGCTGGGTGTAAATGGATCCGCTACCCAGGTCGTTATAAGTTAACAGGTCGGTAATGAAAGCCTGCGAACCGGCCACGGCTGTTTCACTTGAGTAACCCTGCTGAGTAAACCCTGCCACCGCATTAAGCGAGTGTTTTCCTTCAAAATTTCTGGAATAGCTGAGTGTATTTTCATTCAGCCAGTTGGTGACGAATTTACTGCCTACATAAGCTTTACCCGTCGGGTTGGAGTTTGCTCCCTGATAAATATCTGACGGGATATACCGGTTTTGCTTGTTATTGGATATATCCGCTCCCAGGGAAACTTTTGCCGTAAGGCCTTTTGCCAATTGATATTCGGCGAATACATTACCAAGCGCCCTGAAAGTTGTGGTCGTATTTATCTCCTTTTCCAAGGTGGCAATCGGGTTGCCCAAAGGCGTTTCAAATTCACTCTGATAAGTATAGTTGCCGTCTCCATCGTATATCGATACCGCGGGAGGCATCAGCAGCAACGCATTGATAATGCTATGGTTGGCCACCCTGGACTTTACCCTACTTGCGGTGAAGTTCGTTCCTATCTTCAGTCTGTCGGAGAAGTCACGGTCAAGATTAAGCCGGACAGAATACCGGTCAAACCCTGTATTTCTCAGGATACCTTCCTGGTTGAAATAATTCCCGGAAATGGCATATCGTGTATTCAGATCACCTCCGTTCAGTGAAATCTGATGGTTTTGAAGCGGAGCGCTCCGGAATGCTGCATCCTGCCAGTCGGTCCCGCCCGTCAGAGCATTGAGCTGCGAGTCCGTATAGTAGGGCGCTTTTCCTGCATTAACCCTGGCTTCATTTTTCAGTTTTCCCCACTCATAGGCGCTTGTCAGAACCGGGATGGTACGGATGGGCAGCTGGGTTCCATAATAGGAGTCGTAGGTCAGGCTATTCCGGCCTTTTTTCCCTTTTTTGGTTGTGATGATTACCACGCCGTTCGCACCCCGGGAGCCATAAATAGCTGTAGCCGAAGCATCTTTCAGAACATCGATAGACTCTATATCGCCAAGGTTCAGGCTTGCAAGTGCGTTGATGCCGGGCCCCGCCGTTACTCCTGAATTCACATCGCTGTTATTATTATAAACAGGGAATCCATCTATCACGTACAGTGGCTCATTCCCGCCGTTAATAGAATTGCCTCCCCTTACCCGGACAGCCAGGGAGCTGCCGGGCTGGCCCGATGACTGCGTCACTTGTACGCCGGCCACTGTTCCCTGAAGCACCCGGTCAAACGAACTGACTGGCTGTTTCAGCGCAATCTCCGACACAGATGCCACGGAACCTGTCAGATCACTTTTTTTCTGGGTCCCGTATCCGATGACAACGATCTCGTCCAGCCGGCTTGTCTGAGAAAATAAAGTCAGGTCTATCACAGATCTGCCCCCGATAATAATCTCCTGCGTTTCATAACCGACAAATGAAAACACGAGCACGGCATCGTCAGGGGCATCCAACTGGTAGTTCCCTTCTACATCCGTAATGGTGCCGTTGGCGCTGTTTTTAAGCGTGATGCTGACACCGGGCAGCACTTCTCCGTCCGCATCGGTTACTTTTCCGCGTACGGCTTCAAACCAGGGGGCTGTCCGGGTATTTGGGGAGTGGGCCGACGCCGGTACCTCTGCCAGCAGCAGGAGTACCGCCGTTAGCTTTACTGTTAAAAGCAAGCGGTACAGCGTGCGATCAGGCACGAAGTAGGCTGTCGTAATGCTTTTTTGCATACTTTTGATTGGTTTAAAAGTTAAATACTGGGATCCGGCTTCATTTCGACCTGACACCGGTCCCGTTTTGCTTTTTCCTTCCGGGGGATGCACTCGTTGCTATCCCCCCTTTTTTATGGCCTAAGTCTGGTCATAGCGAATGTATCTGATAATGTATAAACTATAACAGGCTGCCTTTCCGGTGTGCGCTTGGCAATAGCCCGTAACCGGGAAAAGACTAACCACCGGCAAAAATAGAAATTAATACTATAGTTAATTTATAGACTTTGTATTTTATTTTTCCCATTATAGTAATGTGAGAGGGTGGTTAGGAAAATATAATCTCCTACCGCCCTCTCGATTGTACAACACGTCTTATTATTTGATATTATTCAATGAACTGAGTTTTAACCCGTTTCTGACAGATGAGCAGAAAAAAGCGCTGAATATCGGGCCGCTACCCCGGGGAGGAAACACCCATACGCCTAATTCTACCAGCGCCAACGACAACCAGAGCCATGGAGCCAGCTTCGGGATAATCCTGGATGTAGGTGATTGGGATAAAACGCTCATGACCACTACACCGGGACAGTCGGGCAACCCGGACAGCAGGTTTTACAACAACTTGTTTGAGGGTTGGGCTCAGGACAGCTATTTCCCGGCTTATTTCAGTAAGGATAAAATTAAAGCCAATACAGTTGAAAGCACGTTATTGATTGGGAGCTAGTACCTAAGGCTGAACGACCACCCGCCCGATCCGGCTTGTTCCGTCGGCCAGCCGGACTTCGACCAACAACAATCCGGAACCCAAACCGTCAATAGAAATACCGGCCCCTTCCTGGTAACGTACTTTTCTTACCAACCGACCGGTAATATCCCAAAGCAGCGCCTCCGCAATATTCCCTTTCGTATTAAGGTAAATGCGGCCCGTTGCCGGGTTAGGATAAACCAGGAGGATCGTTTCTCTGCCTCTGTCCGCTACTACCGAACGGATGTCGCTATAGGTATAAGCCCCGTCTCCACGGTCGCCCGCACGGTCGATCATTTTCAGGCGGTAGTACGACAGGCCGGGCAGGGGGCGAAGGTCGCGGTAGCGATAAGCAAGGGGGGCGTCGCTTTCACCGGCCGCGGCTACTTCTCCGATCGCCTGCCATAGCCTGCCGTCGATGCTACGCTGTATTTCATAATGTGAGGTGTTCGCTTCGCTGGCTGTATGCCATTCGAGGAGTACCGACTGCTCGTCCTGCATTGCTGTAAAACTGACCAGGGTCACCGGCAGGGCATCGTCACTTTGGCCCGTGATGAAGAAACCGCTGAAGCCGGGGGTAGTGAAAGTCACTTCCCAGAGCCCCAGGGTTTCATTCCATTGCACGGACTGGTTGTGGATAAAGGAGGGTTTTGTTTCGGACGATAGGGTGGTCCCGCTCACCGAATAGGCGCCGTTATAGCGCGCTACGCGGAGGTGCTCGGGCAGCGAAGCATTGTGCGCATCGCCGAAAGTGCTGTTATAGTGATCAAAATCAGCCTGGGTAAAAAAGAGGGTGACTTCGACATCCCCGGTATTTTCGGCAGACAGGTCGTAATAACGGCGGACATACCGTGCGTTATTATGGCCGATCAGATCTCCGGCAGAAGTCGTCAAAACCGCAATATCGCCTGTGGCGTTCTCCGGCCTCACCACCGCCAGCAGGCTGCAGGAGCTGTAAAGGTAATTGTCGCCAGGCGTCAGCGGCCTGCCGGCTTCGGCATCGGATGCGAGCGTATAGCCGCTGCAATCCGATTCATAGGCTCCCAGGTCGATGTGATGACGGAGCACCCGCGGATTGCCGGCCAGGTCGCGGGAGCCAGTATTCAGGCCTTCAAAATAGGTATTGTTCCCTGCGTTGATGACAGGACTGCCCGCTTCCGGCCTGTAGTCGCCGTTGGCTGCATCGGTAAACATGGGGTTGGTGCTACCGTTGAGGTTTCCGTTGGCAGTAGTAGTGATGCCCTGCACCAGGCTGTGATAATATTCGGGAGTGCTGGCGTTTTCCCCTCCGCTGTTGAAAATGTTACTAACACTGCCGATTGCGGTTTGGTTGCCCCAGATAATGGAGTTGTAAATTTTCGGAGTGGAAACGGCTACGTTACGCATTGCCGTTCCGTTGTTGTCGTTGGTTCCTCCCGTGTTGCCCGAAATGGTGATGTTCACAAACACAGGCGAAGAAGCTGTATTGTAAACCGTCCCGTAAGTGGCGGTATTGCCCGTAAACAACGTATTGACAAAGGTGGCGTTGCTATTGGTGTGCGACACTACACCTGCATAAGCCGAGTTGCCCGTAAATACGGTATTGCGCACCTGCGGCGACGAATTGTTGAGCGACAAGCCCGCACCACGCTCATAACGTACCGGTGTGACGTTTACAGTGATTGATGTATTGCCGTCTCCCGAAGTGACGTATCCTCCGCTTACGGTAAAGCCGTCTAACAGTGCCGAACCGACATCGCCTGCCGCAATAACGACGTGATGAACGTCATCGGCAGAAAGCCCTGATATACCGTCAATATCCCCACTCAAAACGGTTGGGTTAGCTCCGTAGTTTCTTCCTTCCAATGTGGTCTCACTGCCTGCAAAACCGCCATAAAGCTGTACGTTTTTGACCAGTACGAAAGCATTGTCCCGGTCTTGCGGATTGCTTCCGTCCAGATTATCTGCCCGGTACAACGGTTTGTAAGAGCCCTGTGCCACATAGATTTTCAGCGGATTGGCATCGAATACGGTGTTATTGGCATCATACTGTTCTTTTGCCCATTTGAGTGCGTCTGCCAGTTGGGGAACGGCATTTGCCCAGTTGTAGCCTTTGCTGTTTCCGCCAGATACGGAGCTGTTTACGTACAGGATATTATTGTTGTCAGGACCAAAGGGAATACACGTTTCCAAAACCGCCTGTTCGTTTTCACAGGTTGTTTTGTTTCCGCTTATGGTTCTTGGGTGCGTAGCCACAGGATGAGCCAGATATGTACAGAAATTCGCAAGGTTGCAGACGGCAAGCTCGGGATTGTTCCGAATGGTAAGAGCCGTAATGGACAGAGCATTAATATTTTCCATTCCCGAAATGTCTGTCAGCATATCATTTTGCTGTATAAGGATACTTCCGTTTATGGAGGTTACGCCGCTCAGCCCGTTGAGGTTAGGCAACACCGGATTAATCTGTATCTCTATATAATTGCCGATAGAAGTCAGATTTTGCAGTGCGTCCATATTGTTCAGCTTGCCGTTATTGTAGATATACAAGTAGCCCGAACTGCTTTCCGAACCTGTAATTTGGGCGAGGTTGTGCAGTCCGTTGAGGTTTTGCAGTTCGTTATTGTCCCTGATGTTGAGGTATCTTGCCTGTGTAATTCCTGCCAATGATGTAATGTCTGTAAGTGCATAGCATTTTTCTATCCTCAAATCACCGCTAAAAGATGTGATGTTTTGCAGTCCGTTTAGCAAGGTAAGATTTGGGTTTCTGCGGATGATGATATTACCCGTAACGGTTTTGATGTTTGACAGCGCGGAAATGTTGGTAATATCGGAATTAGTGCTTCCTGCATCGTAACCGATAATGAGATTATTTACGGAAATATCGGTGCAATAGGCGTAATTTGCTTTGAAGTTGTCAACATCCTGCTGTGTTCTAAGTATTAAATCTGTTCCCGAAAGAGCATTACAAGCCGAAGCACACGCAGCAGTAACGGCGGCTTCGTCCAAACAATTGGTTTTGTTTCCGCTGATGGTTCTTGCTCCCGAACCAGCCAGATACGTACAGAAATTGGGCAGGTTGCAAACGGCAAGTTGCGGATTGTTTGTAATAAACAAACCATCAGCGCCGCTTATACCGGCAGGATTGATGTTCCTCAATCCCGAAATATTTGTCAATATATTATTACTATAAACCTTGACCGGGCCGCTCATCGTGGTCAGGTTGGACAATCCGTTTAGGTTGGTCAATGCCTGATTCCACGCAATTTCAACAAAACCCGAAGAGGTTAAAGCCGATAATCCGTTGATATTGGTTAAGTTGGGATTACCATAAATATAAAGCAATCCTCCGATGTTTGTTAAGGCAAGACCATCGAGCGAATAAAGATCGGGATTGAATCTTATTCTTAATGAACCTGTTACGGTTTTGATTTTTGACAAGGGAGAAAGGTCGGTAATATTGGTATAGTTGTTTCCCGAAAGGTAACCGATAATGAGATCTCCAACAACGGTAATATTGGTACAGCCTGCGTTTGCATTTGCAAAATTGGTAATATCTGCCTGTGAATAAAAGGTAATATCTTCCTTAGTACAGTTTTGTGCATTTGCTTTGGCGGCAAAAACCAGGGAAACGAGGAGAACGAGAACAGAGAAAAGGAATGACAGATGAGGTAGACAGGGTTTGCGCATGCTATTGTTTTTTTGCAAACCGCAAACCTAGGGCAACACCTGCCCAAAAACAGCCTCTCCGACGCTGAAATTCCTACAACGGTTGAACGGTTAGAGAAATTTGCGGGTCACTTCATCGCAAAATAGGCCTTCGGCATCTGGCCGGTCTCCTTTTTAAAGGCATTGTAAAAAGTGGCGACGCTTCTGAAACCCGATTGCCGGGCAACGGCCTCGACTGTCATTTTGCCGGCCAGCGCGGGGTACTCCCTGATAAAATACTGTATACGGTAGCTATTCAGCCAGTCCCGGAAATTCACCCCGATCAGGTGATTGATCACATAGGAACAATGGTGTACCGGGATATCCACAGCTTTAGCCAGGTCTTTCATCTGGAAATCAGGATTTAGGAAGGGCTGGTTTTCCGTCATAAACTCCAGGAGGATCCTGCTGTAAATATGTTGCTGCGCCGTGTTCAGATTATTTTTGACTGCCAGGCTCCTGCTTTCTTTTCCGGTTACCTCTTTTTCTTCTCCGGCTGGGTTCGACACGATGATATATCCGTACAAAATCTGCGGCTGGTATAGCACGAAAATCATCATAAACAACAGCGCCGTACCACTCACTATCAAAAACACCGCGCTTTGAGAGTAGGAATAGTCCATGATATTGAAAAGCAGGGCAGCGAAAGTCAACAGGCGGAAAAACGAAGACATCACGGCGAAAAACAGGATCCATATTTTCCCTGTTTTCCATTTTTTCCGGAAAATACCCGAAGTGACAATAAAATACCACATCGCAGCCAGGTAGCCCAGCCATATCAATGCGAAAGCGGTATTATAAATCCCGGCAGGCAAAAGCCCGGTTTTTTCGGATACTGAAAGCTGTCCGCCCTTCAGTACCTGGTCTGCTATGCTATTCCAGTCGACTGGTTCTCCGGCAGAAACGGGAAGTATATGGAAAATGGCAAAAACAACAGGAATGAAATGCAGGAAGTCACGTTTCAGAAAGCGCTTTTCATCACTGATAAAATACCGGACATACAAATAAGAACAGGCGGGCGCGGCAAAAAAGAACAGGGTACTGATTTTCTGGACAACCGGGAAGACCTGTTGGTACGGCGAGATAATGACCAGCACAACACAGACCTGCCAGAACCTGCTCAGCAGCGCCAGGCTCAGCAAACGGTTCAGGATAGCATTCCCTTGCCTGGTAAGTAAAAGGTGCAACGAAAACGCCAGAAGCAAAAAAGCAACTGCACAAAGAAAGAAGCTGAAGATATGCATAACTGGTGCAATAATAAGCCTTTTTACTTAATAGCATGCGCTCGCAGGCCGGCGGCCGGCGATTCCGGATCAAGCCTATTTCTTGTGGATGACCGTGTTTTAATCACATAGCTGGATTCGACACAGAAAGTGCAGAGTCTTATCCTCTTGTCCACCGGTTTAGGCTGACCCACGTTAGATTAAGTAAGCTACCGTTCTTTTCAGAGGGCCGTGTAGGTACACATTCGTCATCTATTTACATTTTCTTTATTTTTGTCGACTGCTAAAAGTATATTTAAAGGGTAGTTGGTTTCAATCCACATGATACAAATACATGAAAGATGAAAAACGCCGTTACTCGTCTGGCATTAAAGAGATTGCGAGGCGGGCCGGCGTATCCATAGGTACGGTGGACCGAGTGATCCACGGCCGTCCGGGTGTTTCGCCAAAAACAAAAGAAAAAGTAGATGCCATCATTAATGAACTGGGGTATCAACCCAACCTTGTCGCGCGCAGACTCGCATCGAAACGTTACATTCGTATCGGCACACTGACGCCGAAAGTGCCGGGGGAGACCGTTTATTGGGAAGCGATACTGAACGGGATCAAGCGGGCTGAGGCCGAAACGGAAGACTATAGTGTCATAGTGGAGAATTACTTCTTTGATCAGAATGATAAGCGCTCGTTTGTGCTCCAGGCAGAGGTTTTGCTTTACTCTGGGGTAGATGGAATAGTGCTCACCCCCATTTTTATTGAAGAATCGACGCATCTCGCCCAAATGTGTCAAAAGGAAAACATCCCTTTTGTCTTCATCAACTCCGATTTGCCTGGTGTCCAGAGCCTTTGTTACATTGGCCCCAATCTGTTCCAGAGTGGTTACCTGGCGGCTCATCTGATTGGCTACTTAACTCGGTCCGGAGATAAGGTGATGGTGCTTAATATCTCCCGCGAGCTCGAGCAATTCCACTATACCCTTCGGAAAGAAGAAGGTTTCAGGGATTATTGCGGAAAATTTCTGACCGGCCTCGGAATTGTCAAGGCCGACATCCGGCAAACCGACTATGATTCGATCAAAAGAGAAGTCAGCCAATTGCTTCAGGAGCATAAAGACACTAAAGTGATCTTTGTGACAAACTCCCGGGTTTCAACCGTAGCTCAATATTTGAGCACCCTCGACCACAAGTCCTCAATCCTCATCGGTTACGATTTTCTTCCCGACAATATCAAACACCTGGAAAGAGGCACCATTGATTTCTTAATTTGCCAGAAGCCGCAAGAGCAGTCCTACCAGGGAGTGATGACCCTTTATCACCACCTCGCATTCCTTACCGAAGTTGAGCCGGTTAATTTTATGCCTATCGACATCATCACCAGGGAAAATTATAGTTCTTATACGAACTGAATCTCATTAGAAGCTTTACTCTGACTGTCTCCATGGGCGCCTTTTGATTCGCCCGCGGAGATTTACTTGAAATAATATTTGGAATAGTCTTTCCAGATTATTTTATTTGTGTACGTACACGAATAAAATGTGTCCGTACACGACATGCTAAGCTGTATGTGCTGACGGGGGAATATACAGGTAAAATACCGGTAGATAGAAGATTAGGCAGGAGAAGGTACGATGGAAATTTTATAACAATACTATTTATGACAGATAACGCGATCCAAGGGAAAGTAGTAATTATAACAGGCGCCAGTAGCGGGATAGGGAAGGCTACCGCCATACATCTGGGGCGACTTGGCGCCCGTCTTTCGCTTGGCGCCCGCCGGATGGATCGCCTGCAGGCCATCAGGCAGGAAATTGACATGTCAGGCGGCCAGGTATTGATCACCCGAACCGACGTGACACAACGTGCGGATGTTCAGCGATTGATAGACAAAACGATCGAATCGTACGGCCGTATCGACGTACTGGTCAACAACGCCGGAGTAATGCCGCTCTCCCGTATCGATAAATTGCAATTCGATGAATGGGATCATATGATTGACACGAACATTAAAGGGGTTCTCTATGCCATTGGAGCAGTTGTTCCCCAAATGAAGACCCAAAAGAGCGGTCATGTGATCAATATTGCGTCGCTGGCGGGTCATCGTGTTCCTGTAAATAGCGGAAGCGCAGTCTATTCGGCTACGAAATTTGCCGTAAGAGCTATTTCGGAGGGGTTTCGCCAGGAAGTAAAACCCTATCGCATAAGAACAACCATTATTTCTCCCGGGGCCATTCAAACAGAGCTTCCTGACACTGTAACGGACCCGGATATCAAAAAGAGCATGCAAGGGCTGCTTGACCAGGCTATATCGCCCGACTCGGTCGCAAGAGCCATCGCGTATGCGATATCACAACCCGAAGCATACGATATTAACGAAATCCTGATCCGGCCGAATGGCCAGGTTAATTAAAGTACTTTTTATATCCGGGTCCGCTTGGCTTCGGGGGTTGCTCATACGGGATCCGGCGGCCAAATTAACAGCATCTTACCCCAACAAAAAAACCGGAACTCCCGATGAGTTCTCATCAAAGTTCCGGTTGGTACCCAGGGCCGGAGTCGAACCGGCACGGCCTTGCGGCCACAGGTGTTTGAGACCAGCGCGTCTACCGATTCCGCCACCTGGGCATGCTATGCTTCCGCATTGGGACTGCAAAAGTAAAGAGAAAAATGATTTACGCAAGCTTTTAAAGCGTCAAAAACGTATTTCTTTCACAGGCTTCCGTGTGCCCTCTCCTACTCATAACGGAGCGCCTCGATAGGGTCGAGCTTGGAGGCCTTTATCGCCGGGTATACGCCCGACAAGACCCCTACAATGATACATACCAGGATCCCGAGAATCATCCACAGCCACGGGAAAACGAACCCGGCCGTGCCCTGGCTGATTACGCCCGACAGCACATTACCGATAAGCAGCCCCAGCAGCAAGCCGCCAAGTCCGCCCAGCAGGCATATGATCACCGCTTCGCTCAGAAACTGGAACCTGATGACACCGGGCGTGGCCCCCAGCGATTTACGGATGCCGATCTCGCGGGTCCGCTCGGTTACCGATACCATCATGATGTTCATCAGCGCGATTGAGGCCCCCAGAAGAGTGATGATACCGATCACAAACCCGCCGATACGCAGGTAGCCGGTCACGTTTTCAAGCTCCTTCACCAGCGCGTCGGCCCTTTCGATCAGGAAAGAATCGTCCTGGCCGATCTGATCATTCCTGATGTTTCTCATCAGTCCCCTGGCCTCTTCCACGATGGTTTCTCCCTCAAAAGCATCGGGAGGGGAAGCCGTGATGGTATAGGTCAGCGCCCTGTTGGCAGCCAGCGCCCGCCCGGTAGTCAGGGGCACCAGCAATATCCTGTCGGATCCCGTTCCCCCGCCAAGTTCTCCTTTTTTATCCAGCAGGCCTGCCACAAGGAACCGCCCGCCCAGGAAAGAAATATGCTTCCCTACCGGGTCCAGGTCGCCGAACAGGTTGCGGCCCAGCTCCTGCCCGAGCACCGCGATATTCATGGAATTTTCTATGTCCGACTTGTTGACATTCCTGCCCTTCCCTACCGTATAGCCGTTAATGGCCAGGTAGTCTTCGTCTATCCCGATCACATTGATATTCGGGTTTGTCTTTTTTGATCCGTACTTAACCTCCACCGCTCCGCTTACATTCGCAAAGACAGATACCCTGGCGTCATACTTCTCTTTGAATTTTTCTGCAAAGGAGGTAGCTTCCCGAAATGTAACCGGCGGGTTGATCCTGGCGCTTCGCCCCCTGTTCCGCTGCCAGGGATCGAAATTATTGACAATGGTGAAAGTATTCGACCCCAGCTCGGCGAATGTATCGCTCACCGATTTCTGGATACCGTCTACCGCCGTCAGGATGCCCACCAGGGAGGTAATACCGATCGCGATGATCATCGCCGTCAGCACCGTCCGCAGCACATTCCCCTGGATCGACCTTATCCCTTCCCTGATGTTCTCAGCTATGTCCATTGGAAATTGTAAAGTTGTTTATTGCGCAGCAAAACCAATAAATTTCCTACCTTCATCGTTAGTTTTTAACTTCCCTTTCCTCCTCCCGGAAAATAACCTCCCCGAGGATCAATTTTATGATGGTAAATCTGCAAATGAAGATTGAAAGATTCAAACCGGTGATACGCTTTATTATTCCGTTTATCATTTTTTTTGCATTTCTGCATCCTTCGTCGGCCAATCGCCTGCTGATCCCGATGGACGAAGGACAGACCAATCATCTCAAATCCTACGGAATTGCCTTCTGGATATTAAGCAACTACGACACCGAAATAGACTGGCTGCTCAATTACCGGGGCGGCAGCTTCATGGTGGCATACAACCAGAAATTTGCCGCGGAAATGACGGTGAGGGGCGTAAGCTATGAAGTAATATCGGAAGCCTCTGCCGCTTCGATCCTGGATGAAGTAACTGCTCCCGACGTCAATATGGACGCCGTAAAGCTTCAGAAAGCACCCAAAGTCGCCGTTTACACGCCAAAAACAAAGCAGCCCTGGGACGACGCGGTGACGTTGGTCATGACTTATGCCGAAATCCCCTACGACATGATCTTCGATGAAGAAGTCCTCAACGACAAGCTGCCCGAATACGACTGGCTGCACCTGCACCACGAGGATTTCACCGGACAGTTCGGCAAGTTTATTCATTTCAAGGACTTCCCCTGGTACCGGGAGCAAAAGCGGGTCGCTGAAGAAATAGCAGCCAAATTCGGATTTTCGAAAGTATCGCAGCTCAAGCTGGCGGTCGTGAAAAGGATAGCCGAGTTTGTCGCCGGCGGGGGATATATGTTTGCAATGTGCAACGCTACCGATACTTTCGACGTTGCGCTGGCAGCTGAAGGAGTTGACATCGTCGAGTCGGTTTACGATGGCGATCCGGCTGACAAATCCGCCAACCAGAAGCTGAACTACGATGCTACCCTGGCTTTCCGGGATTTCAAAGTGGTCATCCCGGCTTATGAGATCGAGTTTTCGGAGATAGACAACCAGCAGGAACAACGGGGCCTGTACGAAGACAACGACTTCTTCACGCTCTTCCAGTTCTCGGCCAAATGGGACCCTATTCCTACCATGCTTACACAGAATCATTCGACCCTGATCAAAGGTTTCCTGGGCCAGACCACGGCGTTTAAAAAGAAATTCATCAAGCCGGAGGTTGTCATACTCGCAGAAAACAAATCTGCAGGCGAGGCCCGTTACATTCACAGCACCTACGGCCGCGGCTTCTTTACTTTTTACGGGGGCCATGATCCCGAAGACTATCAGCACAAGGTAGGCGAAGAACCCACAGATCTCAACCTGCACCCCAACTCGGCAGGTTACCGGCTTATTCTTAACAATATCCTTTTTCCTGCTGCCAAAAAGAAGAAATTAAAAACCTAGCTGAGCAGATCCAGCATATCCTGCCCGTTTAGCGACACGTAATCGCTTACGTACCGGCTGCAGGCCGGCAGCTCTTCAGGCTTGTGCGAGGTCAGCACACCCACCACTTTCGTCCCGGCCGCCAGGGCGGCTGTAATCCCCGAAAAAGAGTCTTCAAAAACGACACAGTCCCGCGGCTCCGCTCCCAGGTTAGCCACCGATTTGAGGTATACTTCCGGATCCGGCTTATGGTAAACGACATCTTCGCTGGCTAGTACGGAATCAAAAAGCGATTCTATACGCAGGCCCTTCAGGATCATATCAAGGTTGGCAAAAGGAGCCGAAGTGGCTACTCCCAGCTTAAAACCGGACGATTTCAAATCATAGAAAAAGTCGATAAGGCCGGGTACCGGCGTTACCTTGTCCCTGTATATCTCCCTGAAAAGACCTTCTTTCTCGTTTTCCAGCTCCTTAAGCTCCTCCCCTTTTATCGGACGCCCCAGAAAATGCGTCAGGATATAGCTGTTGCTTTTCCCGAACATATGCTCGGCGAATTCTTCATCGGTCGGGACAAATCCTCTTTTGGAAAAAAATATTCTGAATGCCTCAGAATGGTAGGGATTGGTATGACAAATCACACCATCCATATCGAAAATGGCTCCAATATTTACAGACATGGCACAAATATAGGGAAACTATCAGGACTCCTGAAGCGCCTTGTCAATCAGCTCATGCGTTTCGGGGGTATCCCAATGGGCGGCCCCTATGACCTGCGCTAGTATCCTGCCTTTGTAGATGATATAGCTTCTCGGGATGGCGTTGCCGTCCAGCACGCCCGGGTACCTGTCCGCATATATATAAAAGGGCAGCTTATATCCTTTTCTTGTTATAAAAGGTACAATGGTCCCGGCATCTTCATCCGACACAATATAAAAGCGTACTTTATCATTGTCCCGGTACCTCTCATACAAGCTCTGGATCCCGGGCATCTCCATCACGCAGGGACCGCACCAGGTAGCCCACACATTCAGGAAAACCAGCTTGTCCTTATCCATATCCACCTGGTTCCCGTCAAGATCGGACATGGATGATAAATACGGCTCCTGGCCGACCTGAGGCTGATCCGAAACAGATACCGGTTTGCTGCCGTTGCTGAAAGTGAGATAAAGCACCAAAACTGCAAATGCCGCCAGCACCCCTACAAATATGACTCCTGATTTACCTTTCATTAAAATAAGTCAATACTAAATTGTTGATTATAAAATACTGGTAAAGCCGCCCATTGCACCGTGTTCGGGAATAAGCAATTACAAAGCTAACCTGTTTAAACGAAAAACGTTAATTTTACCCTGATATTCAAATCATACCCAAATGGCTTTTCAAGGTTTCATCCTGCGGGCGCCGGTATTGCATGTAGAAGGAATGGCCCTGTTCCCTTTCATACTGGTCAGGAAAGGGAAAATGAACAAAACCTTGCTCAACCACGAACAAATCCACCTGCGGCAGCAGCTGGAGCTGGGTATACTCCCGTTCTATTTTTTCTACCTGGCCGAATACTTCGTCAGGCTGGTCATTTACCGGAATCACGCCAAAGCCTATCTGAATATTTCCTTTGAAAGGGAGGCTTACCGGCATCAGCATAATCTGCTCTACCTTAAAGAAAGGAAGTGGTTTGCATTTCTTAAGCATTTGTAGAACCTCACCCCCCCGGGCCCCTCTCCTGCAAAGGAAAGGGGAGTCAGTTCTAAAAAGAATCTATCGGTACTCCAAAAGCTTTTGGCAGAAAAAGCGACATTCTGATAGCGGGCATCGCAGTCGATATGACTCGCCGGGGCGCATCCCTGCCAATCTGGCAGACCACTCCCCGCCTTTCCGGCCTGGTACAGGCTTTTTAGCTAAGAAAGCCATACAACGATTAAAACAAACGAATCATAATTAATACAATGGGAAAAATTATCGGCATTGACTTAGGCACCACCAATTCTTGCGTTGCGGTCATTGAAGGAAATGAGCCTATCGTAATTCCGAATAGCGAAGGCGCGCGCACTACTCCTTCAGTAGTCGCCTTTATGGACAATGGAAATGGTGAGAGAAAGGTTGGAGCGCCTGCAAAACGTCAGGCGATTACTAACCCCAAAAATACGATCAGCTCGATCAAGCGTTTTATGGGAAAACGCTTTGACGAAGTTTCGAAAGAAATTGCGACTTCTGCTTATGAAGTCACGAAAGGAGCAAACAACACTGTCAGGGTAAAAATCGGCGACAGGCAATATACTCCCCAGGAGATCTCGGCTTTCATCCTTCAGAAAATGAAGCAGACTGCCGAAGACTACCTCGGACAGGAAGTGAAAGAAGCGGTCATTACGGTACCGGCTTATTTTAACGACGCCGAACGCCAGGCTACCAAAGAAGCCGGGCAGATTGCCGGCCTCGATGTAAAAAGGATCATCAACGAGCCTACTGCCGCTGCGCTGGCCTACGGTCTCGACAAACTCAATAAAGATGTAAAAGTCGCAGTATTTGACCTTGGAGGCGGTACTTTCGATATTTCCATACTTGAGCTGGGCGATGGTATCTTCGAAGTAAAATCTACCGACGGTGACACTCACCTGGGTGGTGACGATTTCGACCAGGTGATCATCGACTGGCTTGCAGACGAGTTCAAAAAAGATGAAGGAGTAGATCTCCGCCAGGATCCTATGGCGCTGCAGCGTCTGAAAGAAGCTGCCGAAAAAGCCAAGGTCGAGCTTTCCAGCTCCACCCAGACCGAGATCAACCTGCCTTATATCTTCCCGGTGAATGGTATCCCCAAACACTTGGTACGCACATTGACCCGCGCGAAATTTGAGCAGCTTGCAGATTCTCTTTTCCAGAGAATGATGGAACCGGTCAAAAGGGCGCTGAAGAATTCAGGGTTTTCTACCAGCCAGATCGACGATGTCATCCTGGTAGGAGGTTCTACCCGTATTCCGAAAGTACAGGAAGATGTGGAGAAATTTTTCGGGAAAAAGCCTTCCAAAAGCCTCAACCCTGACGAAGCCGTTGCTTTGGGCGCTGCCATCCAGGGCGGGGTATTTACCGGCGAGGTAAAAGACGTGCTCCTGCTCGACGTGATCCCCTTGTCGCTCGGTATCGAGACCCTGGGCGGGGTGTTCACCAAGCTTATCGAATCGAATACTACCATTCCGAGCAAGAAAACGGAAACTTTCTCTACCGCGGCCGACAATCAGCCTTCTGTAGAAATCCATATCCTGCAGGGTGAAAGGCCGATGGCCGGCAATAACAGAACCCTGGGTAAATTCCACCTCGATGGGATCCCGACGGCCCCCAGGGGAGTTCCTCAGATAGAGGTCACCTTCGACGTGGATGCAAACGGTATCCTGAATGTTTCGGCCAAAGACAAAGGAACAGGTAAGGAGCAGAAAATCCGTATCGAAGCTTCCAGCGGGCTGACCGAAGACGAGATCAACCGCATGCGTGACGAGGCGAAAGCCAATGAAGAAGCCGACAAGGCGGAAAAAGAAAAGATCGAGAAGGTCAACGCGGCCGATACCACGATCTTCACTACTGAAAAGCAGTTGAAAGAGTACGGCGACAAGCTGTCGGCTGACAATAAATCTAACATCGAAGCGGCCCTTGGGGAGCTTAAAACCGCTCACCAGGCAAAAGATCTCGCCGGGATCGATGCAGGTCTGGCCAAACTGAACGCCGCCTGGGAAGCTGCCTCGCAGGAGCTGTATGCCGCTACCCAGAATGCGGAAGCGCAGACGGGCGGACAGGACGCAGGCAATAACGCCGGCCCTGGCTCTTCTTCGGCAGAAGGTGAGGTAACCGACGTGAATTTTGAAGAAGTAAAATAAATACGGCGTAAGCTGTACAGAAAAAAGCCCGGCTCACCTTCGGAAGAAGAGGCCGGGCTTTTTCTTTGTTATAAGTCCTGTGTTTTCCTCACAGACTCTCCTATGATTCTCAGCCCCTCCAATGTCAGGGCTGCATCTGTTTCCGTAAATTCTTCCGCCAGCGTGCCGATAATAGAAGATAACCCTCCGGTAGCTATCGCCACGGCCTCTCCCCCCAGCTCTTTTCTGAACCGCTCCAACAGGTTCCTGACCA
Organism: Spirosomataceae bacterium; assembly: GCA_037191015.1. Classification (GTDB taxonomy): domain Bacteria; phylum Bacteroidota; class Bacteroidia; order Cytophagales; family Spirosomataceae; genus Ravibacter. Next base: position 14,648 of record JBBCKD010000017.1, on the reverse strand, counting down.
GACCTTCGTAACCGATCAATATACCCGATTGTATCGAATGCATCGTATTTTTACCGATGGCAGTCTCAGGAAGCACCAGCGGCACTTCGGGAAGCCGGGCCGTATTGGTAAACAATGCTTTTACCGCCGTCATCAGGCCCGGGACAATCGCGACGCCCAATACACGCCCGTCGCCGGTCACCGCGGTGAATGTCAGCGCTGTTCCAAAATCTACGATCACGCAGTTTTTTTGAAATCTTGTGTAAGCCGCTACGGCGTTGGCGATCAGGTCGCTCCCGAGCTCATAAGGATAATCGATCTCCAGGCGCAGCGCCGGGTAAGTGTCGGCGCCGACCAGGACAGGCTTTATGACCAGCAGGTTTTCGACCATGTCACTGATAGCGGCAGTAACGTCGGGCACGACGCTGCTGATCACTGCCGTATCAAACCTTCCGGCCGGAATGCCGGCTTCCAGCATCTGAAGCTGCAGATAGGCCTGGTAATGATAGGCAGGCTGCCCGGATAAAGTGGGAGTCCGCCATATATGAACCGGCTCTCCGGCTTCATATACACCTATTACTATATCGGTATTGCCAATGTCTACTGCTAACAACATATGCGTCTTTCTGCTAAGTATCTGTCAGACAAAAGCCGGGAGCTGTCTTTATTCGGGAGCCTGGATCCCGGAAACGGCCGCCTCACTATTTATTTTTTTGACCAGCCCCTGAAGCACTTTACCCGGCCCGCACTCTATAAACTCACCGGCGCCGTCGGCTGTCATCCGCAAAACGGACTGCGTCCATTTGACCGGCCCGGTCAGCTGCGCGATCAGGTTTTCCTTAATAACCTGCACGTCGGTGGCCGGCAAAGCGGTATAATTCTGGTAAATGGGGCAAAGCGGGCTTGAGAATTCCGTATTTTCGATAGCCAGCGCCAGCTCTTCCCTGGCAGGCTCCATCAGGGGAGAATGAAATGCGCCGCTCACCGGCAGGATCAGCGCCCTTTTGGCTCCGGCCGCTTTCAGCAGCTCGCAGGCTTTCTCCACGCCGGCAACTGTTCCGGAAATCACTACCTGCCCCGGACAATTAAAATTGGCGGGGACCACGATCTCATCCTTTATGTCGGCACAGATCTCTATTATCACGTCGTCTGCCAGCCCCAGTATGGCCGCCATGGTCGACGGGGCGATCTCGCAGGCTTTCTGCATGGCCATGGCACGCTGTGCGACCAGTTGCAGGCCGCTTTCAAATGAAAGAGCCCCGGCAGCTACAAGCGCCGAAAACTCCCCGAGGGAATGCCCGGCCACCATATCCGGAACGAAGGCGTCGGCTACACGCGCCAGCGCTACGGAATGAAGGAAAATCGCAGGCTGCGTCACCTTGGTCTGCTTGAGCTCCTCTTCCGATCCCTCGAACATGACCTTAGTAATCTCAAACCCCAGTATATCGTCAGCCTGGTCAAACAATTCTTTTGCCAGTGCCGAAGACTGGTACAGGCCGGCCCCCATTCCTGAAAACTGGGACCCCTGACCGGGAAATACGTATGCTTTTTTCAAAATCGTATTTGTTTTAACTAAATAACTCCTGCGAAGTCACGAAAATCGGACCTGTAAAGAAAATAAAAAAGAAACGGATCGCGTAATTCTGATCTGATTACTTGCAACACCGAATAACACAAAAGGGGCCTTCCTGTGAAAGAAGCGCCCCTTTTGAAAATAAGACATTTTAATCGTGGTAATTACTTTTCTTTTTTAGCTCCCTGCTATCAGTTAAAATTATAGCGGATACCGATCTGCATCGTCCAGGTGGTTCCGAAAGTACGCACATCCTGGTACATGGTAGTCGGCAGTTGCACGACGTCGTCTATAGTAGCGGTGTTCATCCTGAAGGTAGGGTTCTGGCCTCTCGTGGCTACCGTCAGGGGAGTTGCCGCGTTGTTGATCCTCTGTTTCATAACACCCCACCCGGAATAGAGGAGGTTCCCGAAATTCTGGACATCCACGCTAAGCTGGAGCGAATTCCTGTTCCTCCCTATGTCCGTCATAAGATCCTGCAGAAGCCGGAAATCGAAACGATGATACCAGGGCATCAACGCACCGTTGCGATCTGCGATCTTACCTTTATTTTTTTTCAGGTAGCCGGAATTATTGATCAGTTGGTTGAAAGCGTTCACCTGGTCGCTTACGCTGAACGAACCGTTTTCGACAAAGTTGATCCGGGAAGCATCCTCAGGTATATACAGAAGGTCATTCCCTATCCCGTCGCCGTTTACGTCTCCGCCGTAGGTAAAGGAATAGCGTCCCTGGTGAGCGCCGTTATAATAAAGCGACAGTGTTGTAGCCAGGTGCTTCAGGTATTCCTTCCGGACCGAAATGCTCCCGACTACCCGGTGAGGAAGCGCGTCGACCGCAGAAGCCAGGAAAAGATCATTAGGATTGCTGCGCTGCGGGGTAGCTCCCCAGGCGGAAGAAGCATTTGAGCCGGAATTATCGGTCGTAGTCATAGCGGAAGTATGGCTGTAAAATAAAGAACCGAAAATACCGTTCCTCGGCGCCATGTTTATCCCGGCGGTCACATTGAACGAATGCCCCATGCTGGTATTGGAAAGTACCATCCCGGAGTTTCCTCCTATTTTATCGGTGTATGTGTATGACGCCGCGTCCGCATAGTATTCCCTGCCGTCTGACATCCTGACCTCGCTGGACTTCCTGTTCGGCCCGAACTGGTACACCGCCTGAAGGTCTTTCGTGTACAGGATGTCGGCCACAAAGGTAAACGGCGATGTTCCCAGTTTTTTGTCGATGCCCAGGCTTGCTCTCAGGATCTGCGGCATGCGGAAGTTGTTGTCTACCATTGCGAGCGTACCGGGAATCCCTCCTGCAGAGCTCCTGATAAATACATTCTGAGCGCTTGCCGGAGCATTGTTAAACCAATAGAGCTTGTCGGGATTGAAACGGATGTCGTTTATCCATGCAGCCGAAGCGCCGTAGCTGCCCGGCTCGATCTGGTTCTGGATCATACCTGTGTTGGTGGGCATGTTGGTCAGCCACACGAACGGAACCCGCCCGGCAAAGATGCCGGCGCCACCGCGCACGATCAGCGATCTGTCGCCAGCCGCATCATACCTGAAACCAACCCTCGGCGACAGTACGATTCTCTGCTGCGGCCACTCGCCTGTGCGGTAATTCTTCACATTGCCGTCCGGATCCAGGAGATTCAGTGCGTCTACATTCGTATTAGCCGCCAGCTTATTGAGGAACATCGGCACTTCTGCTCTCACGCCAATTGTCAGGCTCAGCTTGTCGTTTACATTAAAATTGTCCTGAACATACAAAGCAGGCAGCGCATAGTCGACCCTGGCCCATGGCTCCTGACCTTCATAAGGGTATGTCAGAGCAAACTGGATAGGAGCTACCTCACCCGGAGTGCCCGTCTTCAGGAAATCCCCGACTGTTGCATAACGGTAGTAAGACGTACCGTTCCGCATATAGTTATTGGCAAATTTCTGTAGCTCAAAGCTGGCTCCGACCAACAGATTATGCCTGCCCAGCGAAATCGTGGTGTTGTTGAAAATGTTATAGTTCTTGTTCAGCACCTTGTTGTTGTAGGTAAACAACTCGTATCCAGCTGAAATGTAGTTAAAGTAAGTACCTGCTTCCACCGAACCGGTTCCGTCGCCGATATCGATAAACGGGAACTCTTCACTGGGGGAAGAACGGCCTGCCTGGATATCGCTGAAGGTGAACAAAAGCTGGTTGGATACGCTGCCCCCGAAAGAGCTGTTCAGCTCTGCAGCATACGAGGTCACCTTATTGGCGTTGTTATACATGGTTTTTGCAAACGACATGGAATTCTCGCTCACACGTGCATAGGCAGGATAAGGAGTACGGGGGTTGGCTCCCGAATTGTCGTTTACCAGGAAAGGGCGCTCGCTTTCGGTATTGTTAAACCGCACGGCCAGCTTGTGATTCCTGTTAATGTTCCAGTCAATCCGGGCCAGGATCGACCTCGTGTCGGACTTCCCGTTGGCATACCCTTCATAGGCCCCCGGATCATACCCCCATTGATTGATCAGGTGATCACGTACTGCCTCCAGGTCGCTCCTTCTTACCCTTGTGATGTTCTGCGCAGCATTGGCGGTACCGTTTTCGGAAGCTTTCCAGAGGTTCACCGCTCCTGCTTCGGGCCCGGTCGCATTGATCTGCTCTGCGTTAACAAAGAAAAACAGTTTATTCTTCACCAGCGGTCCTCCCAGCCTGAAACCCCAGGTTTTGGTCGAGCTTTCCGCAAGGTTTCCGATCTTATCCCCTTTTACCTTCTTCCCGATCAATCCTTCATTCCTGAAAAAATGATAGGCGGAACCCACAAACTGGTTGGTTCCGCTTCTCGTCACCGCGTTGATACCAGCGCCCGTAAAACCACCCTGCCGCACATCGAACGGCGCTATATTAACCTGGATCTCTTCTATGGCGTCGATAGACAAACCGCCTCCACCCGGCAGCGGATCGTCGTTCAGACCGAAACCGTTGTTGAAATTGGCCCCGTCTATCTGTACGTTGTTGTAACGCCCGTCGCGACCGGCAAAGGATCTCTCATTCGATTGCGGCGTCAGACGGGTCATGTCCGTAATACTGCGGGAAATAGTCGGCATCGCCTGTATCTGCTTGTTGCTGATATTCATCGACGCCCCGGTTTTATCTGCGTCGACACCCGCCGACGCCGTCACGATGACCTCGCTCAGCGCGGTTTGCCCCGCATCCATGACAACATTCAGTACGTAGGCCTCTCCCAGTCGCAATACGATATCGCCATACACCTTCGGGCTGTAGCCGACAAAGGAGATCGTCACCTTGTAAGGCCCTCCTACCCGCATATTGTTGATGCTGAAGGTCCCGTTGGTCGTCACGGAAGTGCCATATTGCGTACCCGACGGCTCATGGACAGCCAAAACCGAAGCTCCTATCAGCGCTTCCTGGTCGTCGCGTACCGATCCTGCCAGGGAAGAAGTGGTTACCTGCGCATGAAGGTCCCACGCGATCAGGCTGGCTCCGAAACTCAATAGGAACAGAAGCTTCGTTGTGTGAAGTAGACTCCTGAAATTCATAATTCGTATTTTTTGGTTAGAAATAAATGAGAAGCTTTGTGATGAAAATTTCCTACAAAATAAAGGTGCAAGTAGGTGTATAGTCAAAATGCCTCTCTCCAAAAAGTCATACGATAATGCCTATATTAAGTTAATAATATTGAAAATATTCAAACCTGTCTACATTTCCGGCCAAAAGAGAGGCTGAATTATTTTTATGTTAAATCTGTTAGCCATGTATCATTACCCAATCCAGATAAATGTCACTTTTCTACCGTAAAATTGAAGGGGGAGCTACCCCTGTACTGATTCTCCACGGGGTGTTCGGGTCTTCCGACAACTGGCTGACGGTCAGTAAAAAAATCGCATCTTCCGAACATACCGTTTACCTCATCGACCAGAAAAACCATGGCAGATCGCCTCATTCCGACAAGCTCGATTACCCTTCGATGGCCGCCGACCTGCGCGAATTCATCGAAGAGGAGCATATTCAGAACCCCATCCTGATAGGGCATTCGATGGGAGGAAAAACAGTGATGGAATATGTCGTACGCTGGCCGGAAGAGGTAAGGAAGCTGATCGTAGTGGATATTGCGCCCAAAGCCTATCCTGTCCACCATACCCGGCTGCTCGAAGGGCTCTCTTCCATATCACTGCCTGACCTTACGAGCAGGCAGGAAGCCGATGAAAAGCTTTCGGAGTTCGAGCGTTCACCGGGAGTAAGGCAGTTCCTGCTGAAAAATCTCTTCAAAAATGAGGACAATGCCTTCGAATGGCGTTTCAACCTCCCCGTCCTCAAAAGAGATATGCCGCTTATAGGAGAGGCCATCACCACGAGCCGCCCGATTACGCTCCCGACGTTATTTATCCGCGGCGCCAAATCCGACTATATACTGGACAGCGACTGGCCCGGAATCAAAAAGATGTTCCCGGAAGCTACCCTTGTCACCATTCCCGGCGCGGGTCATTGGGTACAGGCCGAACAGCCGGCTCTTTTCCTGAAAGCAGTGGCGGAATGGTTGTGATACAGCAAGCTGCATGTTGCGAAATCGTTAATTAATTGCCCAGCTGCCTGAGGTACATGGGGATCACGTTCTCGAGGCCGTAGTACAGGGCGTCGGAGATCAGCGCGTGGCCGATCGAAACTTCATCCAGCCAGGGTATGGAAGATTTCAGGAAAGCGAGATTGTGCAAATCCAGGTCATGTCCTGCGTTGAGCCCCAGGCCGACTTCTCTCGCTTTTTCGGCAGCCTCAACAAAAGGGGCGACTGCGGCGGTTCTGTCGGTATGATAGCGGGCGGCATAGGGTTCGGTATACAACTCGATCCTGTCGGCCCCGCTCGCTTTCGCACCTTCGACCATACGCGGGTCGGGGTTCACAAAAACCGAGACCCTGATACCGGCCGATTTAAAAGGATCTATCCATCTCGATAACCGGTCGCGATGAAGAACGGTATCCCAGCCCGCATCGGAGGTAAGGGCGCCCAGTACATCAGGTACCAGGGTTACCTGCGCCGGCTTCACTTCCAGTACCAGCTTCACAAACTTTTCCTCCGAAGGGTTACCTTCTATATTAAATTCGGTGGTGACCACCTCTTTCAGGTCGTAGACATCCCGGTAGCGGATATGACGCTCGTCAGGCCGCGGGTGAACGGTGATGCCCTGAGCTCCGAATCTCTCACAATCCAGCGCTACCTTTACCAGATCGGGGTTGTTGCCGCCCCGCGAATTCCGGAGGGTAGCGATTTTGTTAACATTGACACTTAGCCTTGTCATAGAAATAGAACCCTTGGAACCGGCTTTCCCGAAGAAATATGCCGGCATTTTGTAACTTTGCAATCCTGATACAAAGTTAACGGGTTGACTCGCCCTTTGAACAACATTCCCATATTATTTAAAACTCATGTCACTAAAAAGCCAAGTCGAAGGAGGTATTAAAGACGCCATGCGCGCCAAAGACCAGGATACGCTTCGCGCGCTGAGGGCGATCAAATCGCTGATTCTCCTGGAGGAAACAAAAGGAGGACAAACGGGAGAATTATCGGCGGAAGACGAGCTCAGGCTCCTGACCAAGGCTGCCAAGCAGAGAAAGGAATCTATCGAGGTTTTCAGAGCACAGGGACGTGAAGACCTGGCGGAAAAAGAAGAGGCCGAGCTGACGGTCGTCGAGCGTTTCCTGCCCAAGCAACTGTCGGAAGAGGAAGTGAAGACCAGGCTTAAGGATATCATTGCCCGGGTAGGGGCTGCTTCTGCAGGCGACCTCGGGAAAGTAATGGGCGTAGCCACGAAAGAGCTGGCAGGTCAGGCCGATGGCAAAACCATCTCGGCGCTGGCGAAATCCCTGTTAGTGTAAAGACGCACGGCCATGCGTCTCCACATTACCCGCCAAAAAATCAAATGAAGCTGCTCGATATCCTAATCCTGGTACCACTGCTTTGGGGCGCCGTAAACGGATACAAAAAAGGGCTGCTCATAGAAATTATAGGCATAGGGGCCTTTATTACCGCCATTGTGCTGGGGTTTAAATTCCTGGGCCTGGGCATGGAACTGCTCGAGCCCCATACTTCAGCCCGGCTTGTGAAACGGGCGCTGCCTTTCCTCGGGTTTGCCGTTATTTTCTTCCCGACCATCTTCCTGATCAACCAGTTCGGCTACTGGCTGAGGAGGTCGTTCAGGATGACGTTGCTCGGTATGATGGATAGCGTGGCAGGTGCGGCGGTAGGAGTTTTCACCTGGATTTTCGGCGTCAGCATCGTATTCTGGCTGCTGACCTCCCTGGATATAAAAATACCCGCGCACCGGACCGACGGCACGTACCTTTACCCGATGATCGTTCCGGTTGCCCCGGTAGTGGTTGCCAAAGCTGTGGAACTCCTTCCGGCGAGCCATCGTTTAATTAAAGAATGGAAAAAAGAGTACCTCGTAGAGACGCAGGGCACAGCGTCTCTACAGGATACCACAGAATAATATGACCGCCCCGAAACGCGACATACGAAAATTACCCGCCGACCAGCTCAAAACCTGGCTGTCCGACAACGGAGAGAAAGGATTCCGTGCGGCCCAGATCGAAGAATGGCTCTGGAAAAAATCGGCCCGGACTTTCGCCGAAATGACCAACCTCTCGCTGAAAACCCGGACTCTGCTCGAGGAAAACTACGGCATATATGCTATAGAAACGGCCAGCACGCAGAAAAGCAACGACGGCACCGTGAAATCCGCCTTCAGGCTGTCGGACGGGAATGTCGTAGAGGGCGTGCTGATCCCCGCTTCCGGACGGATGACGGCCTGTGTGAGCAGCCAGGTAGGATGCTCCCTCTCGTGCAAATTCTGCGCTACCGGCTACATGGAGCGGATGCGCAACCTCGACCCGGCCGAAATCTACGACCAGGTGGTTGAAATATCCAGGCAGACGGAGCTACTTTACCAGACGCCGCTCACCAATATTGTCTATATGGGTATGGGCGAACCCCTTCTCAATTATGCCAATGTCTTAAAATCGATTGACCTGATCACCTCGCCCGACGGACTGGGCATGTCGCCCAAACGCATCACCGTTTCGACTGCCGGCATCGCCAAAATGATCAGGCGTCTCGCCGACGACGAGGTTCGTTTCCGGCTCGCCTTGTCGCTGCACGCCGCCAACGATGAGAAGCGCAGCACGATCATGCCCATCAACGAAACCAATACCCTGGAAAGCCTCGCAGACGCCCTCAACTATTTCTATACCAAAACCGGCAACCGGATCACGCTCGAATATATAATTTTTGATAATTTCAACGACTCCCTCACTGACGCGGGCGAGCTGCTGGAATTTACCCGGAAAGTGCCCGCCAGGGTCAATATCATAGAATATAACCCAATCCGGGAAGCCGATTTCCTCAATGCGAAAGAAGATCGTATCAGTAATTTTGCCCGGTTCCTCGAACAGCGCGGAGTGGTCGTAAACGTAAGAAGGAGCCGCGGAAAAGACATAGATGCCGCGTGCGGACAGCTCGCCAATAAAACTTAGATTTTTATTTTCATAAAATTCCGGGAAGAAGTTCTTAACAATTTGGTAACATTGCAGACTGCCGGTTTACTTACCTTTGCACGCAAAATACCTATACGCCAATGTTATTTGGGTTAGAAACTGACATCTTCATTCTCCTCGCATTTTGTCTTCTTGCGGCTTGCGCATTCGAGTTTGTCAACGGATTTCATGATACGGCCAACGCAGTAGCCACCGTCATTTACACCAACTCGCTGAAACCCAATGTAGCAGTGGTCTGGTCGGGAATCTGCAACTTCCTCGGGGTACTCTTCGGAGGAATAGCGGTAGCAATGGGAATTGTAAACCTGCTGCCCGTAGAGCTTCTCATAGACCAGAACGTCTACCATAGCATTGCCATGGTATTTTCGCTGCTCTTCAGCGCGATCATCTGGAACCTGGGCACCTGGTATTTCGGCCTGCCGAGCTCGAGCTCTCATACGCTCATCGGCTCCATCCTGGGCGTCGGGCTGGCTTTCACGTTCATGCCCGAAAACACCAAGGGAGTCGGCGTAAACTGGACCAAGGCGACCGAAGTTTTCTCTTCCCTGCTGGTTTCCCCGCTTTTCGGGTTCTCGATGGCGATTATCATCATGTTCCTGCTGAGAAGGCTGCTGAGCCGCCCGCTGAGAAAAATCGTTTTCAGCGAACCAAAAAAAAACCAGCCTCCTCCCGGCTGGATCCGCTGGATCCTGATCGCTACCTGTACGCTTGTCAGCTTTTTCCACGGGTCCAACGACGGACAGAAGGGCGTCGGCCTGGTCATGCTGATCCTGATCGGGATCGTCCCGGCACGGTTTGCGCTCGACAATTCCAAAGACCCGGAGAAGCTGAACGCCAACCTTACCAATATAGAACGCATTATCACCCGGCTAGACACTACCCTGCTTTCGGCTTCCGACCGTCTTGTCTTTTCAGAGGCGAAATATGAAATATCTTCACTCCGTACACAGATCGACCACCCGCTTGAGGGACATCACCTGCCGGAAGGGGAGCGCCTGAAAGCGAGGCGCTCGCTGATGCTTATTTCCAGGAACCTGACCAACATCGTAGACGACGGCGCCACCAATCTTACCCAGCAGCAGATAGCCAGCCTGAAAAAGGAGCTCAGCAATAACGAGGGTATCAGGACATATACCGACTATGCCCCCGATTGGGTAATCCTGATGATTTCCCTTTCGCTCGGGCTCGGCACCATGGTAGGCTGGAAGCGGATCGTGGTAACAATAGGCGAAAAAATCGGGAAACAGCACCTTACCTATGCGCAGGGCGCTTCTGCCGAAATTGTGGCGGCCGGAACCATCGCGGCCTCTTCCGGCCTTGGCCTACCCGTAAGCACCACGCACGTGCTTTCTTCGGGTATCGCCGGGACAATGGTCGCCAACAAAGGTATTAAAAACCTCCAGGCCGACACGGTCAGGAACATTCTCCTTGCGTGGATCCTGACGCTTCCCGTTTCAATGACGCTCTCGGGAACATTGTATTTTTTCTTCCGCTGGATATTCTGACGACCGGGTGCTTAAGAAGGGCGCCGTGCTGCTAAGAATAGCTATAACCCTCCAGCCGGCAGGTGAGCAGCGGCGTATTGGTATTGAGCACGAGCTTTTTCGAAACGCTCGGATCGACCAGCAGTTCCTCGATAAAGCCCTTCTCCTTCGTTGAAACAACGAGTATATCGGCTTTTAAATGAAGGGCCTGCTTTTCGATTTCCTCTATTATCGAATGGCGCCCGATATCTACCAGCACAAAATCTTCGTCAGTAAAGCCGAATTCCTCCTTGATAGGCGCTATGAACTGGTCGTCCGGCTGTATATCCGGTTGAACGAGCGAATTCAACTTCATAAACTGCAGTTTCGCACCCAGATCACGGGCGATAGCCGCCACCTTCCTGATTGCAACATTCTCCTCGTTCTCCAAGCGTGTGGCATATACCATCTTATCGATGCTTTTGAATTCGGCTCCGGGCGGAATGGTCAGCACCGGGGCGCACTCAAGCCATTTCACGATATCGGTGGCGACGCTTCCGAAAAGCTTGTCCAGGAAACCGCCTTTCCCGGTCCTGCCGATCACCACCAAATCCGCTCCAAGACTCTCTGCATACTGGTTCACGGCGGTCAGGACCTTTCCTTCCGCCCAGATCGCTTCCGCTTCCAGGCCCTCGGCCCGTACATCTTCAACATACTGCTGCAGATTGTTTCTCAGCGATTCTTCCACATCTTTGTAAATATCCACGCTTACCGGGACACTGACTTCGGTAGGGATATAGGGGAAGTACACATGCAAAAGATACATTTTAGCCCTTGTCTTCCTGGCAATTAATTTAGCTGCATTCAGTGCAGAAAGGCAGTTTTCGGAAAAATCCACCGGGACAAGAATTGTTTTCATACAAATAAAGATTTTTGTGCTGTCCGGGATATGCAGTCCCAAAGCAATATGATGTCGCCTTGACAACGACTTTAAAACTTTTCTCCGCGGATGTCAGCTGCCGGTCGGTCGGTTTCCAACACCCTGCAGGTGCGCGTGAGCTTCGCAACGAAGTTCAAGAAATATATTTAAGTATACATCATCAAATTGTTAAGTACAAATATTTAAACGTTTCATTAAACCTCTTCATGCCCGGGCTGTCTATTATTTCCGGGACAAAAACCCAAAATAAAATAACTTTTTTTTGCATATACGACATTCATTTCCTTATTTTGGCAAGTGATCGGCACTATACGATCAAAACCTACAGCGAAACTATATTCTTCAATTTTAAACCGGCAGACAATATAGGCACACGGATCTACGTTAACTAAATCGAGAAAGATCAGATGGAGAAGATCCAAGTTAGCGACAGTGAACTAGTTTCTCTGTATATCCGTGGCAATGAAAAAGCCTTCGAAAAGCTGGTAAATCGCCATAAGTCTAGAGTTTACACTACTATCTACCTGATAGTTAAAGATCAATATATTGCTGAAGACCTCACCCAGGATTCCTTTATTAAAGCAATAGACACGATCAAGTCGGGCAGGTACAACGAAGAGGGTAAATTCTTACCGTGGATAATCAGGATAGCACACAACCTAGCTATTGATTATTTCAGGCGCGATAAACGCTATCCAAATGTAGTGTTTGAAGACGGCAGCAGTGTATTCAATACACTGGACTTTTCAGAAGATTCGGTCGAATCGCTGCAAATCCGTCAGGAAACTCACGAACAGTTAAGGGAAATGATCCAACGTTTACCTGATGTACAGAAGCAAGTCCTGATCATGCGTCATTACAACGACATGAGCTTCCAGGAAATCGCCGATGCTACGGGAGTGAGTATCAATACCGCTTTGGGAAGAATGCGTTATGCGCTGATTAACTTACGCAAGCAATTCAGCCAACGTACCCCATATTATGATAAAAACCTTTACTTATGACGATGTTGTCCGTTATGCTTATTCGGAAACAACCAAAGAAGAAAACGAACAGATTGCCGAGGCACTGACCTCCAGCGACGACCTGATGTCCTTTTACATCGACACGATGGAAATCCAGAAGCAAATGAACCTGATCATTTGCCAGCCTTCCGGTGGAATAGTCCAGAATATAATGGCCTATTCAGCCCTGACGCCCAATTTAAGGCAGCCTGTCTCTACAGTTTAGCTTGCCGAACCAGCACTTCAGTCTTTTAAGCACCGGCTCCTGGGGAGCCGGTTTTTTTATGATCGGGTAATTCCCATAACCATCGATCATCACATTATCTGATTGCCTCATTGTTTCATCGCCAATTGCCAGGTTGTCTCATTTAATAAAATTGGCTTTTCTCAAGATTTGCCATAAATTATTTGCCAGTACCACGTTTACACCATTGACTTTATCAATAAAATATTATTTTGCAGAAAGTTCTGTAGTCTGATTATCTAGCTTGTATTCACATGCTCAGCAGGGTTGCCAATTCCATTTACTGGACCAATCGCTATATGGAGAGGGTCGAAAATTATGCACGGTTTGTGGCCGTCAACTTTAACCTGGCACTCGACCTGCCGCCAAACGCCGAGGAGCAATGGGATCCTCTTCTGGTAGCCACTGCCGACCACAGCAATTTCTATCGTTATTACGACTATCCTTCGCGCGAGAATGTCATCTATTTTATGACTTTCGACAAGCGTAACCCCAACTCGATCATCAGTTGCCTGCAGGCCGCGCGCGAAAATGCCCGGACCATCAGGGAAACCATCAGCCGGGAAATGTGGGAAAGCATCAATTCCCTGCATTTGAGATTGCTCCAGTTTGCGCAGAACAAGTCTTTTGCGCCGTTGGAAAAAATGCAGGACTTTTTCGATGATATTAAAAACAGCTGTCTTTTGTACCATGGGATAGTCGACTCTACCTTTACACGCAATGAAGCCTGGCACTTCGGAAGGCTGGGCCGCTTCCTGGAGCGCGCCGACAAAAGCTCGAGATTCCTGGATGTAAAATACTTTACGCTCGTGCAGGACCCTGAAAATACCAACTATACGCTTGAGCTTATGATAAGCTCGGCGGTACTCAAGTCGGTGAGCGCCTATAATATGTTCCGGCAGACTCACAAAGCGCTCAACCGGTCCAATATTGCGTCCTTTCTCATCCTGGACCGGCATTTCCCCAGGGCGATCATCTACTCCCTGCTGCAGGCGGAGAGCTCGCTTTACGCGATAGCCGGCTGCACTCCCGCCCAGGGAGCCACAAACATTGCGGAAAAAACGCTCAGCAAATTGCGCAGCGATATGGAATACAGCGGAGAGGAGGAAATCTTCAAAAACAGCCTGCACCACTATTTAGATCAGTTCCAAACCCGCAACAATGAAGTGGATAATGCTATCTTTAATACCTATTTTGGCTTAAAACCGACACAAGAGCAGCTCTCAGGTCGTCAGATGCAATCCCAGCAGGCATAACAAGTCCATCAAAGAATTTAGTAAATTCGCAGGCAGTGTTCTGCATCTGTCTATTTCACTTTTAAGTATGACCTATTGCCTCGGCATTAAGCTCGCATCCGGACTCGTAGCCATTGCAGACACCCGCCTCACTTCGGGTACTGAAGTTTCATCGAACAAAAAGCTGTCTGTGCATCAGCTGGAACATCACTCCATGTTCATTATGACTTCAGGACTGAGATCGGTCCGGGATAAAGCCATCGCCTACTTTAAGGAAGCGATAGAGGAGAATGATGCGAGTTTCGACAAAATGTACAAAGCTGTAAACGCCCTGGGTCAGCAGGTCCGTCGTGTTGCGGAAGAAGATCTGAAAGCGCTCAAACAATCGGGCCTGAATTTCAACCTGCATGCCATCATCGGCGGGCAGATGGAAAAAGATGAGGAGCACAAGCTCTTCCTGCTGTACCCGGAAGGGAACTGGGTAGAGGTCGGCCAGGGATCGCCCTTTATCATTATCGGAAATTCCGGTTTCGGAAAGCCGCTTTTGTACCGCAGCCTGGTATATGACACCCCCATGACCGAAGCGCTCAAAATGGGCCTTCTTTCCTTTGACTCTACGCGCGTTTCCAGCAACGACGTAGATTACCCGATCGACACGGTCCTTTATAAGA
>JBBCKD010000016.1:0-5530 GCA_037191015.1 Spirosomataceae bacterium | reverse complement strand
CCGCCTGAGTCCAGTATAGCGGCCGGGAAAGCCGCTTTCAGCTCCTGCCATGCCGCTCTGTCCACAGGCGCCTGGTATAGATAAACCGTCCGCAGCGCCTTCAGTTCCTTCAGTTGGAGAAGCCCTTTTTCGGTGACGGGCGTATTGACCAAATTCAGTACCTGTAGTTGCTTTAATGACTGTAGTTTGGCCAACCCCGCATCCGTAACTTTTGTATTCCGCAGATACAGCCTGGTTAAATTGGTGAGCCGGGCAACGACATCCATCGATTCATCATGGATAGACGCATCATCCAGCCTCAGCCAAACCAGCTGCTGCCGTAATGGTTCCAGCAGCTTTACAAGCGTATCGGCTTTCTCTCCGGCCGTTACAAAGCTTGCCATCAGATAGTTGTTCTCTTTTGCAACCGGTAGTATGACCACACCCGCATCCCTTAATGCCTGTATGGCCTTATCATCGGCTTTTGCCACTGCTTCTTCCGGGATATCGCTGCTTTTCGTTTCCTTCTCGGTTGCCCCTGTCTGCAGCGCCGCCAGAACAGGTTTGATCTGCTCTGTCTGCTCGAGTTCCTTTACCTTTTTGGTGAAATCAGCGCCGGTGCTTACCCACCAGTGCAGCAGGGCTATCTCGCTTGAGGTAAGCTGGGGCTTTTCTTTAGGCGGCATGTGCTCCTCGTCGGATAATGGCAGCAACAGCCGCTGTACCAGTTCACTTTCGTCCGGATCGCCGGGCGCTACGGCAAGGCCGTTCTTACCTCCTTGCAGGATATGGCTGGTTTCATCCAGGCGTAGTTTCCCTTTTTGCTTGGAGGGACCGTGACAGCTGTAGCAGTTGGTCTGTAAGATAGGCTGCACTACATCCGTGTATAAAACTGCCTCCCGGACATCGGGGATAGGTTTGCGGGCCGTTGCTGTGTTGTTGCCGAGCGCTTCGGTCAGGTACCCGGATCCGTGCGTCAGAGAGCCGCCGAGATGCCCGGTAACCGAGATCAGTACTATGATCGCTGTCGCAAACCCGCTTGCGAACTTAAGAGCCCTGCCTTTCTTAAGGAACAAATAGAAAACCAGGGATAGTGCTGCCGTCGCGATCCCCATCCATTGATGCCGGTCTGCCAGCGCTTTGTCATAATCGCCGCTCAGCGAAAGCATCAAACCGGTAACACAGGATACTACGGCGCCGGCGGTTCCCCAAAAAAGCATGGCCGGAACGGCAGGCTGCAAGGCGGCATATTTTTTGGAAAACAGCTGGAAAAGGCAGGCCAGCAATAAAATACCGATAGGCAAATGGACTACGACCGGGTGAAAGCGGCCGATAAAATCAGTAACAAACAAAATCAAAGTATACATCTATTTTTACCCGTCTCCCTATATAATGGCCCTGATCAGGTTTCCTTCAACGTCCGTCAGCCGGAAGGGGCGCCCCTGGAACGCATAGGTGAACGCTTCATGATCAAAACCAAGCAGATGGAGCATGGTGGCATGGACATCATGTACCGACACCCGTCCGCTTACCCCGGTAAAACCGATCTCGTCCGTTTCCCCGTATGATATTCCCGGTTTGATCCCCCCGCCGGCAAACCACAGCGTAAAGGCGTCCGTATGATGATCCCGGCCCATGAAAGGCGCATCCTTATTATCACGGTTTTCCTGCATCGGCGTCCTGCCGAACTCACCGCCCCATACCACCAGGGTATCTTCGAGCAGCCCCCGCTGCTTCAGGTCCAGCACCAGGGCAGTCATCGGCCGGTCGATCTCCCGGCATTTATCCCGGAAGCCCAGCTCTATCGCACCGCTTGCGCTGGTCCCGTGCGAATCCCAGCCCCAGTCGAACAACTGTACGTAACGAACGCCACGTTCCACCAGCTTACGCGCCAGCAGGCAGTTGTTGGCAAAAGATTCCTTCCCCGGCTGTGTGCCATACATCTGGTGAATGTACTCCGGTTCATTTTCGATGTCCATGACGCCCGGTACTGCAACCTGCATCCGGAAGGCCATTTCGTACTGGGAGATACGCGACAGGATCTCCGGATCCCGGTAGTCTTCGTACTCCTGCCTGTTGGCCTGGTTAATGGTCTCTATTACCCGTTTTTTCAGGTTCCTGTTCATCCCGTCAGGGTCACCGAGAAAAAGCACGGGGTCACCTTTGGACCTGCATTGGACTCCCTGGTAGACGGAAGGCAGGAAACCGCTTCCCCATACGCTTTTACCTGCATCGGGCGTCCTTCCTCCCGAGGTCAGCACCACATAGCCGGGCAAGTCGCTGTTTTCACTACCCAGCCCGTAGGTTACCCAGGCGCCGATGCTCGGACGGCCCAGGCGTGCGTGCCCGGTATGCATGAACAATTGGGCCGGGCCATGGTTGAACTGATCGGTATGAACCGCTTTGAGAAAGCTTACCTGGTCTGCTATCTTAGAAAAATTGGGAAGGAGATCCGAAATCCAGGCCCCGCTTTGGCCATGTTGTTTAAAATTGGCCTGCGGGCCCAGCAATTTGGGTACGCCGCGGATAAAGGCGAACTTCTTGCCGGCCAGCAAAGACTCCGGACACGGCTGGTTATGCAGCTTGTGAAGCCCTGGCTTGTAATCAAACAGCTCCAGCTGGGAAGGCGCGCCGGCCATATGAAGATAGATGACGCGCTGGGCCTTCGGTAAAAAAGGCGACATACGGGCCGCAAGGGGATTCAGCGAATTGCCGGATAAACCCTCGGCCGGCGGGCCGGATTTAACGCCGCAGCGTGCCAGCATCGACCCCAGGGCAATGCCTCCTACCCCGGCAATACAATCTTTCAGAAAATGACGGCGGGTCACGCCCTCCAGTATCTTGCGCTCCGCTTCTTTCATCAATCGTTCCATATCGCTTCTGTTACTTAGAGCTTGGTTAAAAATTCATCCAGGTTCAAAATCGCATTGGCAACCACCGTATAAGCTGCCTGGCTGACAAGAGGAGCGCTGTATGCTGTTGTCTCTTCCTTTTGAAGCAGCTTCACCGCCCCGGGGAAATCAGCCTTATAGTCTGCGTACGCATCGTTGTACAATTGCTCAAAGGCCTTCAGCTTTTCACCCGGGATCTCTCTCAGCATAGCCGCTCGATACCCTGCTGAGATAGCCTTCGCTACATCCTGCCCTCCCTGTTCCTTCATCCGTTCGGCCAGCATACGGGCTGCTTCTACATAGACCGGATCGTTAAGCGTCACCAGCGCCTGCAAAGGCGTGTTCGTGCGGATCCGCTGTACCGTGCATACCTCACGGCTGGAGGCGTCAAAGGTCATAAATGAGGGGTAAGTGCTGGTACGCTTCCAGAAGGTATAGACTGCCCTCCTGTAAACATCCTCTCCCTGGCTTTGCACCCACTTCTCCGAACTGCGGGCGGCCATCCAGATCCCCTCGGGCTGGTAGGGTTTTACCGCGGGGCCGTACATCTTCGTGCTCAGCAGCCCGCTCACTGCCAGCACCTGGTCTCTCACCTGCTCGGCCGACAGGCGGAAGCGCGGCCCGCGGGCATAGTAGCGGTTGGCCGGATCCTGGGCCAGCAATTCTGCGTTGGTCCGGGAGCTTTGCCGGTAGGTACGCGATAAAACAAGCTCTTTCACCAGCGATTTCATGCTCCAGTTCATTTCATTCATGAAGCGCAGCGACAGCCAGTCAAGCAGCTCCGGGTGCGTTGGTTCGCTGCCCTGCGTACCCATATCCTCAAGGGTTTCAACCAGCCCCCGCCCGAACACCTGGTCCCAGAACCGGTTTACGATCGTACGGGCCGTCAGCGGGTTATCCCTGCTGACCAGCCAGCGCGCCAGGCCCAGCCGGCTACGGGGTGCATCCGGCGGGAAAGCGCTCAATGCTTCAGGCACGCCAGGCTCTACCTGCTGGCCATGCACCAGCCAGTTGCCCCGTTCGAAGACCGGCGTGACCCGGTGCATGTCAGGGGGATTTTCCGTCATCACCGGCACGGTAGGAGTGGCCTTGTTCAGCAATTCCAGAAGCGCTTCTTCTGCCTGCCCGTGCCCCGGCTCACCTTTGCCCGGCAGGCTTTTGCGGAAGGCCATCCATTCGATCCGGGCTACGGCCTTGTCAGCAGCCAGCCCCGGGTTTTTCATGACCAGGTACAGGTCCCGCTTTCCTGTCACCGGAAAGAAAGGCACCACCTCTACTTTGAGGCCTTTGGCAGCAGGAAAGGTCGTTTTGGCCAACAACTCGCCCCGAAGGCTGTCCAGCCGGATCTCCAGCGTCCCGCCCGGAGCGGAGAATATATAACGGAAATAGAAACGGTCACGGCCGTCCATCAAGATGCCTTTCAGCCGGGCGCTGCCTCCGTGCCGGAGATCCAGGTACCGGACCTGCGAAAAAGCCCCGTTTTCTATTTCATCTGCATAATAGGCGTTGATTTTCGGCTCCAGCAGCTTCATGAACCTGTCGGCAGACGGAACTTCGCTTTCCGAACGGGCAGCTACCCAATCCAGGATCGCCGCAACGCCAGTGGAATCTTCCGCCTCGTAAAAGCGAAGCTTCGGGTAATCTTCTACCGTATCCTCATCACGCGTATTGTTGAAAAAAGCCATGAACCGGTAGTATTCCTTTTGCCGGAAGGGGTCGTAGGTATGGCTATGGCACTGCACGCACTCGAAGGTAGTACTCTGCCACACCTGCCAGGTCGTATTGACCCGGTCGATCACGGCAGATACCCGGAACTCCTCGTTGTCGGTCCCGCCTTCGTCGTTGGTCATCGTGTTCCGGTGAAAAGCCGTGGCGATCAGCTGGTCGCGCGTCGGGGCCGGCAGCAGGTCGCCGGCAAGCTGCTCGATCGTGAACTCATCAAAAGGCTTGTCTGCATTGAATGCCCTGATCACCCAGTCGCGGTACGGCCATATTTGCCGGGTCAGGTCGGCCTCATATCCTTTGCTGTCGGCATACCGGGCCATGTCCAGCCACCAGGAGGCCCATTTCTCGCCAAAGCGCGGAGAGGCCAGCAGGCTGTCCACGCGCCTTTCATAGGCGCCTTCCTGCTTGTCGGCCAGAAAGGACCGCACATCTTCCGGCGCAGGCGGAAGCCCTGTCAGGTCCAGGTACAACCGTCGAAGCAGCGTAACCGAGTCTGCTTCGGGGGAAAACGACAATCCCTTTTCCCGGTGCTTCTCCCGGATAAAATAGTCCACTCCGGTCAGCCCTTCTTCTTCTTCGCTGCCGCCGCCCAGGCCGCCCAGTATAAACCGTTTGCCCCCCGGGACCTGTACCCGTTCGGGCAGCGAATAGGCCCAGTGCTCCCCCCATTTGGCCCCCTGTTTTACCCAGCGCTTCAGGATATCGATCTCTTCTTTGGCCAGGGGAGGCGCGTTGTAAGGCATGCGCTCATCGGGATCCTCAGACGTCAGCCTCCGGATAAACTCGCTGTGACGGGCATCGCCGGCAATAATGGCCGGATGGCCCGATTCGGTAGCCGCAAAAGCTTCCTCCTCAAACAGCAGGCTGAAGCCGCCGCTCTTTTTCACCCCGCCATGACAGGAAATACAATGCTTGTTCAGGATAGGCTTTACTTC
>JBBCKD010000015.1:0-568899 GCA_037191015.1 Spirosomataceae bacterium | reverse complement strand
AAGTGTTTAAGGCTGCGTTCAGCGCTTAAATCCCCCCTTTCGCTCCCTCTTTTTTGAACCCGATTCGTTCAACCGGGATGCAAAGGTGATAGGTTATTTTTGATTATCCAAATGTTACAGTACAATTATTTTTGATTCTTTTTTTTGCCAATAAACAAGTGTGTCCATCTCTTCCTGATTTTTAACAGGTTATGGACACACTTATCTCAAAAAATAGCTGAAAATAATTTTAAGGCAGAATTTCCATTTCAGGTATACCTCACTTTCAGATGCTGAAAAAAATCAAACCGTCATCAGAAAAAGCCTCCCGGACCCGACAGCATTTATTAGAAAAGTTCAATTTTCCGGTGGATTGGGACTAACCGAAGTCCACCCCCCGTCAACTACCAGGTACTGCCCGGTCACATGACCTGCTCCCGGCGAAAGAAAGAAAAGGACTGCCGACGCTATATCGGCACAGCTGGCGGGCCTTCCCAAAGGCGTGATCTCCGACCACACCGAAGTATATTGCGGATCTTCCAGCGTCCGTTCCGTCAGGGTGGCTCCCGGCGCTACGGTATTGACTGTAATCTGGTAGGGCGATAGTTCTATGACCAGGCTTTTGGCAAGCATTTCAAGAGCTGCTTTGGTCATACCATAGGCGGCCAGCCCACGGTGCGCCTGGTGCCCGGTCACCGAAGACATAAACAGGATACGACCGCCGGCCCCCTGGGCCGCCATCTGCCTGGCCGCCTCCTGGGCCAGCATAAAACTGCCGAACAGGTTGAGCTGGAGCACCCTGTTCAGATCTTCGGGCTTGTAGCCGAGGAAACTGCCAAACAGGGTAATCCCGGCGTTGGCAACCAGGCAGTCCAGCCTGCCGTAGGTTTTCACGGCAAGCGCGACCAGCTTCCGGATATCTTCCAGGTTCGAAACGTCGCCCGAATCAGCGATGCATTCCCCGCCCTCCTGCACGATCTGTTCCGCCGCCGGAACAGCCAATTCCCCGTTAAAATCATTCAGGACTACGCGTGCGCCGGCTTTTGCCAGCTCTTTTGCTATTTCAAAACCAATTCCCTGCCCGGCGCCGGTTACAATAACCACCCGGCCGGTAAAATCATACGTCATTACTTATATAAAGATATCAGAAATCAAAAAACCTGTTAATGAGAATCCCTCGTCACCACATCGCCGGAACCTCCTCTCAGGAAACCCAGGTCAGCTCCCAGGTGAGCCTGGTTTACCTCCTTAATATATAAATGCACATACCCCCGGTCGTATCCCAGGTCGGGAGCCGACCAGCCGGCCCGCCGCCGTTCGAGCTCTTCATCCGTAACCTCCAGATGCAGCCTGCGGGCTTCTACGTCGAGCTCGATCCAGTCGCCGTCCTGTACCAGCGCCAGCACTCCTCCCTCCGCAGCTTCCGGCGAGACATGCAATATGACCGTCCCGAACCCGGTGCCGCTCATGCGTCCGTCGGAAATACGGATCATATCGTTCACCCCCTTGTCGAGGAGCTTCTTAGGCAGGCCCATATTGCCTACCTCCGGCATGCCCGGGTATCCTTTGGGCCCTACGTTCTTCAAAACCAGGATGCTGTTTTCATCAACGTCCAGGTCAGGATCTTCTATGCGCTTCTTATAATGGTCTATATCTTCGAAAACAACCGCCTTGCCCCTATGCTTCATCAGTTCGGGCCTGAGCGACGCCGACGGCTTGATCACCGCTCCGTTTTTACAAAGGTTACCTTTCAAAACAGCCAGCCCCGTCAGCCTTTTGACCGGTTTGTCGAGCGTACCGATCACTTCCTCGTTATAACAGGTCACATCGGTGCAGTTTTCCCCGACCGTTTTCCCGTTCACGGTCAGGGCATCCTGATGCAGCCTGCCGATCAGCTCCTTCTGTATCACGGGCACTCCGCCCGCGTAGTAAAAATCTTCCATAAAGTATTTTCCGGAAGGCTGCAGGTTAGCCAGCAGCGGGACATCGGCCGACAACCTGTCAAAATCCTCGATGCTCAGCGGCACTCCCATCCTGCCGGCTATGGCTAGCAGGTGAATAACCAGGTTGGTCGAGCCACCGATCGCGGCGTTTACCTTAATGGCATTCTCGAACGCCTCTCTGACGAGGATATCCGACATCCTCAGCTCTTCCCTGACCATCTGGACGATGCGCCTTCCCGAAAGATGAGCCAGGACTTTCCGCCGCGAATCTGCCGCCGGGATAGCCGCATTCTCCGGCAGAGTAAGCCCAAGCGCCTCTACCATGGTTGCCATCGTCGAAGCGGTTCCCATGACCGCGCAATGGCCGGCGCTCCGGCTCATGCATGCTTCAGCTTCCTCGAGCTCTCCCTGCGTCATCTCTCCTTTCCTGTAAGCCTCGCTGAATCTCCAGATGTCGCTTGTAGCAATACTTTTCCCCTGGAACCTGCCGGTCAGCATCGGGCCGCCTGAAACCGCGATGGTCGGGATATTGACGCTTGCTGCGCCCATGACCAGCGAGGGGGTCGTCTTATCGCAGCCGCAAAGGAGCACCACCCCATCCATCGGATTGGCCCTGATAGACTCCTCGACATCCATACTGGCCAGGTTCCTGTAGAGCATGGCGGTAGGCTTTATAAGCGTTTCCCCCAGTGACATTACCGGGAAATCGAGAGGAAATCCGCCGGCTTCCCATACACCTCTCTTCACCGCTTCGACCAATTCACGGAAATGCCCGTTGCAGGGAGTAAAACCCGAATAAGTATTGCAGATACCTATTACCGGCCTGCCGTCGAATTCGTCAGCCGGGTAGCCCTGGTTTTTCATCCACGAACGATAAATAAACCCGTCCTTCCCTTCTTTTCCGAACCATCCCCTGCTCCTAAGTTTTTTTTCAGACATGATATTACTTTTTTGAATCTGGTGTAAAAGGCATTTTTCGATTTATATTGCTTAACAAACCATAACCTGATAAAGTAGATTTTAATTTTATTTTAAGCATCGATTCTGTTTTTTTTTCCTGTTGAGTAGTAATTTACATGGTGCTTCTAAATCGCTACGGGTCGAAACTTCTCCACTATGCCAACATTCTTCAGAATCCGGAACAGGCTTACCCTCATTCTGCTCAGCTCTTTCCTCATGAGCTGTCCGGCTTTTTCACAACCTGTTTTCGATCCGTTCCTGGAAAAAATGCTGAAAAAGCATCCTCAACGATTTGCAAAGATTTTGAAAGAGCGCGACCTGTATGAATTACAGATCCTGTATACGAAAATAGATCGCGACAAAAAAGGACAGCCGCAATTCACCACCTATCGTTACGGGGTAGACGCGAACCGGTACTTTTATCCGGCAAGCACAATAAAGCTGGCTGCTGCCGTCCTTGCGCTGGAGAAGCTGAATAACCTCAATATCAGCGGGCTGGACAAACACACGTCCATGCTGACGCTTGCCGAACGCCCCTCTCAGACCGAGGCCCTCGCAGATACCACCTCTGCCGACGGGCTGCCTTCCATAGGTCACTATATCAGGAAGGTACTGGTAGCCAGCGATAACGACGCTTATAACCGGCTCTATGAGTTCCTGGGACAGCAGTACTTCAACGAAACGATGCATAAAAAAGGTTACGCCAACTTCAGAGCTACCCACAGGTTGGGGACATCCCTCGCGCCGGGAGAAAACAGGCATACCAACCCCATACGTTTCGTAGACGGGGACAGGGTCGTTTTTGAACAAAAAGCCGGTTACTGTGAAACAGATTACGCTGCCCCCGCTCCTGTCCTTAAAGGCAAGGCTTACCACGACGGAGACAGGATCGTCAACGAACCTATGGATTTCAGGGAGAAAAATGCCTTCGGACTGGCGGAGCAGCAATTGTTCCTACGCAACCTGATGTTCCCCGAACGCACCTCAGAACAGCAAAAACTGAACCTGACAGTAGATGACTATCGTTTTCTTTACCAGTATATGTCACAGCTGCCGATAGAAACCGATTACCCGGCTCATTACAGGGAAACGATGGACGACGCCTCGGTGAAGTACCTTCTCTTCGGCAAAACCCGGAAAAGAATACCACGGCAGATCAGGAGCTTCAACAAAACCGGGGAAGCCTACGGTTACCTGCTGGACAACGCCTATATTGCTGATTTCGAGATGGGAATCGAATTTTTGCTCACAGCGGTCATCTACTGCAACGACGACCAGGTACTCAATGATGACAAGTATGACTATGACACCATAGGCTACCAGTTTATGGCCGACCTTGGTAAAACAGTGCTTGAATACGAGCTGGAACGGAAAAGGAAGGACCGGCCTGAGCTCGAAAAATTCGAAGTGGAATATGATAAATAAAGTCCCCTAATGCTTATGCTCCCTGCGGCAAATATATAGGTTCAGGCCGTGCCCCACTATCAGCAGAAATGAGCCTAAATAACCGGTATAGTGGAAAACTTCGCTCACTTCCTCCAATACGATTGAAGCGGAAAAAATACCGAAAGCTATCCAGAGAAACTGGTTGAGCGTAGCGGAATGGGAATGACGGGTGGCATAATAAACGGCTGCCCCGTTGATAAGTATAAACAGGTAACCCAGCAGGTGCATCCCCTCCAGCAAGGTATCCTTAAGCAGCAAAGAGGAGCTTACCGCCAGAATAGGCGTAACTATACAATGTATAATGCAGAGGATCGACCCTGTAATCCCTACATAATCGGCATTTCCGTGCCCGGTCGTATTCTGAGCTTTTATCATAAATGCAAAGATAATACGGCACCTTTTTCAATTGCAACAAAGTTGCACAAAAAATTACGGATCATTTATTACTTTTGGGGCAAAACCTGACTTCCCCGAAACATATGGATTGGATGCCTGATTCCGACAGATACCAGAATATGCATTACAGGCGCTGCGGCAGCAGCGGTCTCAGGCTGCCCCTTATTTCGCTTGGACTCTGGCATAACTTCGGTGACGATATGCCGCACGGCATCAAGCAAAATATTTGCCGCAAGGCTTTTGACCTGGGTATCACCCATTTCGACCTGGCCAATAATTACGGGCCTCCGCCCGGCAGCGCCGAAACGGCTTTCGGCAAAATCCTGGCAAACGATCTGAAGGGCTACCGCGACCAGCTCATCATATCCACAAAGGCGGGCTACAATATGTGGCCGGGGCCCTACGGCGAATGGGGAAGCCGGAAATACCTCATTTCAAGCTGCGACCAGTCATTGAAAAGACTGGGCGTAGACTACGTGGATATCTTCTACTCCCACCGCTTTGACCCGGAAACCCCGCTTGAGGAGACGATGGGAGCGCTGGACCAGATAGTACGCTCCGGGAAAGCGCTCTACGCGGGCATTTCATCCTATAACGCACAGCGGACGCGCCAGGCGCTCGACATCCTGAAAGCACTCGGCACGCCATGCCTCATTCACCAGCCGTCCTACTCGATGCTCAACCGATGGATCGAGAAAGACGGCCTTCTCGAAGTTCTGGGGGAAGCCGGAGTCGGCTCGATCGTATTTTCCCCGCTGGCACAGGGAATGCTCACCGACAAATACCTGAACGATGCAGTACCGACCGGAAGCCGTGCAGCCCAGTCAAAATCACTCAACCCGGCTTTTCTCAACAGCGGCAATTTATCCAGGATCCGGTCACTGAACGAAATTGCACGGAACCGCAACCAAACGCTGGCGCAGATGGCCGTCGCCTGGACGCTGAGGGATCCCAGGGTAACTTCCACCCTGATCGGGGCGAGCAGGCCCGAACAGGTAGAAGATTGCGTCGGAGCGATCAGAAATCCCGAATTTTCTAAGGAAGAGCTGGCGGAAATTGACAAGTATGCGATCGACGGAGGGCTCAATATCTGGGCCGCATCGGCGGAAAGGGAAAACCGGCCCTGATGACCTCCGTCAACCGGCTTATTTCTTCTTCCTTCCGGCATTAAAGCACCTCCTGCACCTGGCTTCGTAAGTGGAAGTCTCTCCAAGCATCACCTGGTCGTCGGCGGGTGTAAGCCGGAACGAATAGGAAGCCACATCTCCGCAGACCATGCAGATGGCATGGACTTTGGTAACATATTCTGCGGTTGACAGCAGCTGCGGTATATAACCAAAAGGTTCTCCCTTGAAATCCATATCAAGCCCTGCCACGATCACCCTTTTTCCCTCATTGGCCAGCGCATTGCACACGCTCACGATTTCCAGGTCAAAAAACTGTGCTTCATCGATCCCTACCACGTCGCAATCGCCCGCCAGCCCAGGTATCTCCGAAGCCACTCCTATCGGCACCGAAGCGATAGAATTGTCATTATGCGATACAATATGGTGGTGATGATAACGCGTATCGACGGCAGGTTTGAATATCCTTACGTTCAACCTGGCGATCAGGGAGCGGTTAAGCCTCCTGATCAACTCCTCGGTTTTCCCGGAAAACATCGAACCGCATATCACCTCGATCCACCCTGACTGCCGGGCCAGGTCCCTGTTCTTATATAAAGGCTCAATAAACATAGTCAATAATATATAACACTGTCCTGTCGTGCAATTTTGTAGTATATTTACGCGTTATTTCCGGTCTGGTCATATCCCGATCGGCTAACCCATCACAATAATAAGCCATGTCCGAAAAAGTAACCTTTGAAACCCTTAAAAAATACGCTAACGAATTCTGCGCCATTACCCTGGCCAAAGCCTACAGCAGCAAAGATACACTGAGCGGACATGAACTGTTAAAGCTGACTCCGGTACGAAAAATCAACCAGCATATAGTCGCCAGGCTTTCCGCGCACTGGAACAGCCAGCTTCAGCATTTCAACAGTCCCTACTTTGACTTCAATTCCGACGAGGTAAAAACAGCGCTGGAACATTTTTCAAATGTCGTATCCCAGCACATCGCGTTAAAACGTGAGCACCTCCAGCCCTGGCTTCAGGATATTGTAGAAAAAACGCTGGCTCCTCTCGCCAACGCCGGGGTCCTGTCAGAAAGCGATGAAGACCTGGTACGGCAGTTTTCTTCTGTCCATCCCCTTGTTATCGACATACCGCGAAAGGAGGCCGCAACAACGAGCCCGGGTTCTCAAAAATCCGTTTCTTTCTTCAATATAGTGGAGGAAGAAGTGGAAGAGGGTAAACCGGCCGGCGTCCCGGCGGCCGGCGTCCCGGCGACCATTGCTCCGAAAGAAAAGCAGGAACAGCCGGCAGATAAAAAAGAGGAAGCGAAAGCCGTGTCGCCTGCCGCTCCGAGCAGCCGGCCCGAATCGCTCAATTCCAGGTTCAAGGTAGAGATGCCGGAATATTCCGGTGATCTGAGTTACGGGAGTGTAAAGGTAAAGCTTGAAAACATTGGACAGAGCATTTCCCTGGCTCAGCGCTTTATGTTTGTCGGCCAGCTGTTCAAAGGCGATTTTGAAGCATTCAGCCATTCGGTGCAAACGCTCGACAGTGCCCGGGATTGGGATACCGCACATGCCTATATCACTCAGAATCTTGCCGAGAAATATGGCTGGGATCTAAAGAACGAAGCTGTAACAGAGCTGATATCGCTCACAAAGCGGAAGTTCAGCTAGCCCCGATGACTTTGTTCAACATCGTAATATATTGAACGATCCCTTCCTCAAGCTCGGCGATAAAGATAAACTCATCGGCCGTATGGGACCTTTGGGAATGCCCCGGCCCCATTTTTAATGACGGACAGCTCAGCAAAGCCTGATCGGAGGTAGTGGGAGATCCATAGGCTGTCCGGCCGAGCGCCAGGCCGGCCTGTACGATAGGATGATCCATGGGAATACTGGAGGGTTTCAGCCTGATCGATCGCGGGCTTATCTCCGATTTGAGGTTCAGTTTCAGGATTTCAATGATTTCCTCCAGTGTGTACTGGTCCGTAACCCGGATATCGAGGGTAAATGTGCAGGTATCGGGCACCACATTGTGCTGAGTCCCCGCGTTGATAATAGTAGCCGACATTTTTACCGGCCCCAACGTAGGCGAAATTTTCGGAAATCTGTATTCCCGGATCCACCGGATATCGTCAAGCGCTTTATAAATAGCATTCTCCCCCTCTTCCCTGGCCGCATGTCCGGATTTACCGTGCGCGGTACAATCCAGTACAAGCAGTCCTTTTTCAGCCACGGCCAGATCCATCGCGGTTGGTTCTCCCACTATTGCAAAGTCTATTTCCGGAAGTTCGGGTACTACGATCTCGATCCCCTCCTTCCCGGAAATCTCTTCTTCGGCCGATGCAACCATGACCAGGTTGTGGCTCAGATCATCCCTGCCGAAAAACCAGGCGAAGGTAACAAGAAGCGAAACCAGGCATCCGCCGGCGTCATTGCTTCCGAGACCGAAGAGCTTCCCGTCCCTGACAAGGGGCTCAAAGGGGTCGAGCGTCCACGAGCTGTTCGGCTTTACCGTATCATGATGAGAGTTTAGCAGGATTGTCGGCCTGGCGGCATCAAAATGGCGGTTAAAAGCCCATATATTATTCTTCTTTCTTATAAAAGGGATCCCTTTGCTTTCAAAAAACGATTCGATAAGAAGCGCTGTCCCTTCTTCCTCCCTGCTGAACGACTGTACCGATATCAGTTTTTTCAGGAGCGTAAGTGCATCTTGTGTCAGCTGCCCGGCAGGAATGGTTGATTTATCTGAATTCATAAAATTTACAGGCAAGTCCTTGCTATATGAGCGCGTAAAGTTATAGGAAACGGCCGATTTAGCTATCCTACTATTTGAACCAGAATCGACTGTAGAAAAAAAAAGTAAACCCGATAGTACTATTTAACGCAACCCTTGTAATTACTGTACTTAAAATACGGTAGTCCCCCTCCGCGTAAACTTTTCCTGAAAAAGGTACTTACAGGGTTAAACATTTAAATATTTCAGACAAACTCAAAAGTTAAACCAATATATAAACGTCTATGTAACAACTATCTATCAACTAAAAAAATAGCCTGTGGGCTTTGGCGGCGTCTCGTTTGCATTCTGTTAGAAAAACAAAATGATCACTTTAAAAATTATTACAGTTCAGTTTTTTATCAACCCAATTTTGAATCGATGAAAATCTCTATGTCTACCACGGGGAAGAAAACAATCTTCCTCCTTTGTGTGTGGCTTTCATGGGTGGGAGCTTACCCGTCGTATGGAAGCAGTCCCGGGACGAGCCCGGACAAGAGCGCTACGGCAGCGAAGAAGCAAACCGCTGCGCGTGCGATCACCGGTAAGATTACAGCCGCCGGAGACGGAACGGCGCTTCCCGGTGTAAACGTTATGGTAAAAGGTACATCAACCGGAACTACATCCGGAATAGACGGCTCGTATTCAATCAACGTCGAAAACAACAGTGATGTGTTGGTTTTCTCTTTTATTGGCTATTTATCACAGGAAATTCAGGTCGGCAACCGCAGCGTAATAGACGTGCAGTTGGTGGAGAGCACTGAGCAACTTGGCGAGGTTGTAGTAACGGCGCTGGGTATCAAAAGAGAGAAGCGCTCACTGGGGTATTCGGTCGGAGAAGTTGCAGGAAAGGATATCGTAAATGTACCTCAGGAAAACGTAGTGAACGCGCTTGCAGGTCGTGTAGCCGGTGTGACAATCAACCAAACCAGCGGCGCAGGATCTTCTGTAAGCGTGATCATCCGTGGTGCGACTTCGCTTAGCAACGACAATCAGCCCCTGTTCGTAGTAGATGGTGTGCCGGTAGCCAGCGGGTTTAATAACGTCAACTCCAGAAGTATGGGAGACCGGAACAACGTCGACTACGGTAACGCGATCTCCGATCTTAACCCCGATGATATTGAGAGTATTTCGGTATTGAAAGGACCCAGCGCTGCTGCCCTTTACGGATCGAGAGCAGGTAACGGTGTTATTATGATTACAACCAAAACAGGTAAAAAAGGAACCGGTCTTGGTGTATCCGTATCTACCAGCAACGTTTTTGAAACGCCCTACAGGTATCTTGACTTCCATTATAAGTACGCTAACGGGGACCGTGTCAACGCTCTCAACGAAGGATCGGCTTACTGGGGTGGACTACCTTTGGATGCCGGGGTTACAGCCGTTCAATGGAACAGCAACGGCCAGCCTGCCGAGCTCCGTTCTTATAAGGACAACATGAAAAATTTCCTTCAGACCGGCGTTACCTCTACCAACAATATATCCGTTTCAGGTTCATCGGACAAAGCGGTGTACCGGGTTTCCTACAACTACATGGGTAACAAGGGGCTGATCCCTAATTCGGACCTGACGCGTCATTCGATTGCCGCATCGGGTACCTATGATATGGGGAAACGCCTCAAACTGAGCACCAATCTGAACTTCTCCAAATCAGGGTCCGACAACCGGCCATCCACTGCCAACCGCGGCTCCAACCCGCTGGAAGCCGTTTATGCTTCTTCGCATGTGAATGTCCTGGATCTGAAGAATGCCTGGTTACCCGGAGCCGAGGAGGTAGCGCAAAATACGCCTCACTCCTCTAAAGACAATCCTTATTTCCTGGCTTATAACCTGACCAATGCGTTCAACCGCGACCGCGTGTTCGGAAACCTGAAGCTGGATTGGCAGATTTCGGATAAGGTAACAGCGTATGCCCGTATCGCCCATGATGAATTTAAAGAAAATCGTGAGACAAAAGTCCCCTGGAGCTACACAAGAGGCAGAAACGGTGGTTATTACCTGCAGAACATCGGGCGACAGGAAACCAATGCCGACTTTTTGGTAACCTACCGCGAGAAATTCGACAACTTCGACTTCAATATTTCAGGAGGTGGAAATACGATGAGAATTAAGGGATACGAGTCTTACATGGGTGGCGCTACACTCACCGTACCGGGTTTATATCGCATAACCAATATTCCTATTGGCGCCCTGGGAGTAGGCAATAGTACTCACGAAAAAGCAATCCATAGTTTACTGGGAATGGCCTCTTTGGGTTACAAGGATCAGCTTTATCTTGATCTGGCCGCACGTAACGACTGGTCGAGTACACTCCCGGCTAACAACCGTTCGTATTTCTATCCTTCGGTCTCACTTAGCTGGCTACCCAACTATTCGTTCAAACTACCGGAACAGATATCCTACCTCAAGCTCCGCGCCAACTGGGCCATGTCCGGATATGACACTGACCCCTACCGCCTGACTCCGACATTGGGAACGGGATCCTGGGGTTCGCTGATCACTACAGGCGTTCCCGGCACTTTACTGAACGCCAACCTGAAGCCTGAAATCCAGACCTCTTCAGAAGTAGGTATCGACTTCAACCTGTTTAATAACCGGATCCGTTTTGAAGGAACCTACTATTATGTAGAAAACAAGAACCAGATCCTCAGCATTGCAACACCCGGATCTTCCGGCTTCGGAAGCAAGCTGATCAATGCGGGCTTGCTGGCTAGCCGCGGATGGGAATTCAACGTCGGGACCACCCCGATCCGTGATAAAAACGGATGGACCCTGGATGTAAACTTCAATATAACGCGCAACCGGACAAAAATTCTTGCACTTACGGAGGGTATCGACTTCTTCCAGCTCTGGGATGATAACGGAGGCGGCGCCTTTACATATGTAGGTGAGGAAATAGGCAACCTTTACAGCCGCGGATATGCAAAGGTAACGGACGCCAGTTCTCCTTATTACATGTGGCCGATCCTCGATAACAACGGTGAATGGATTCAGTTGAACAACCGGGAAGACCGTGAAAAAGTGGGTAACTTCAATCCGCGTTTTATTTTCGGAGGCCAGACCACTTTGTCTTACAAGCGTTTTACATTGAGCGCCAGCTTTGACTGGAGGCACGGCGGCAATTTTCAGTCGTACACCTATCGCTACGGAGAATCCGACTGGAAGTCGCAGCGTCAGCTTGACAACCTGATCCCGGGTGGGCAGATGTCCGAGTCTGACCTGGTGGCGATGCTGAAATCGAATCCTGAAAAATACATCATTCCCCAAAACGGCAATTTCCCGCGCGTAGGTGGCCATACTCAGGCTACAGGCGGTATGCCGGTAGGAGACGGACAGTATGACGGTTCATTTATACCGGGTGTAATTGCTAACGGAGACGGAACCTACAGGGAGCACCTCGGAGGAGCCGGAACCAAGATCTACCCGATAACCGATACCTATCCCTGGAGCTACAACAAGCAGATCACTTTCGATGCTTCCTTTGTAAAGCTTCGTGAGATCTCTCTCGGCTACACTATCCCCGCAATCGGAAGCTTCCGTAATATTGGTATCTCGGTATTTAGCCGTAACCTGATGCTCTGGAATGCTGCGAAAATCGGAATCGACCCTGAAAGGGCGTACCAGGCTGACGGCGGCAGGTTCAGACAAGGCATCGAATTGCAGAACGTGATGCCCTGGACAATGCCTGTGGGCTTTAAAGTAAATTTCAATCTCTAATTTTTTAAGATATTAATATGTTAAGGCTTAATATTCTGAAAAAATCGGTTTTTGTTCTGCTACTGACCGTTGCTGCTACGTCTTGTAACGACCAGTTGACGGAGCTGAACGAAAACCCGAATGGCGTGGATCCGGCAACAGCCAATCCAAACATGACAATTCCCAATATTCAGGTCAATGTGGCTCTGTCTTATCAGAACATAAACTACGGAGATCTGGGTGGGGTTGCGCAATATACCCAGCACGACGGTTGGTTTGGAGGAGTCAATCACTACGAGTGGTCTCCCAATAACTGGACCGGCTGGTACGATATATTGAGGAATAACAAATTCCTTTACAACCGGGCTGTTGCTCTTGATTTCAAATTTCATCAGGGCATAGCGCTCACAATGAGGGCTTTTATTTTCGGAACGATTTCAGATCTCTGGGGAGATGCGCCTTATACAAATGCGCTGAAAGGAGACGAATCGGACGAATTTCTGACTCCTGATTTTGATAGCCAGGAAGTGATCTACAAAGGAGTGATCGAGGATCTGAAAGCCGCTGCTGCATTGTTTGCCACGGGTGATAAGACCGGGTACCTGAACGGATACGATGTATATTTTAACGGAGATCCGGCAAAATGGCAAAAATTCGCCAACTCCCTGCTGTTGCGCTATAGCATGAGGATATCCTCGAAGCTTCCTGAATTGGCAAAATCGGGTATCGAAAGCGTATACAGCTCCGGAGTTTATATGAAATCTTCTGCCGATGACGCAGCTATGGCCTACCTCGGAACCACAAGTGGAAACTCCTGGCCTACTGCAAGTCAGTTTGACACAGACGAAGGAACAAACTTCCGTAGAAAGAAACCCGCTCAGCTGTTTGTACAGACACTGATAAAAAATAGTGATCCAAGATTACAGCTGTGGATCAATCCGGTCAACGTCCGTTGGGTTGCAGATCCTACGTTGACCACGGCGGTAGATCCTTTTATCCGGAAAAACGGGGTTATACAGAACGGGGTTATATCAATGTCTGAGCTACAGCTGAATGCCGCTATTAAAGCCGGGGACAAGTTTACCCGCCATTACAATCCAAGCCTTTATGACGGCGAGCTGGATACCGGTGTTTACGTTGGGGTGCCTGCAGGACTGCGGCAGCCTGATTACTACAACAACAATCCGACTCCCGGTCAGAGTGTTCAAAACCAGCACGTATCCCAGCTGACTGATATGTTCAGGGCTGCAAGCGGCGGCTTGTTGAGAGCGCGTCTTGCCACCGCCGCAGAATCTCATTTTATTCTTGCGGAAGCAGCAACCAAGGGATGGTCTGTAGGTAGCGCGGAAACCCATTATAACGAGGGTATCAAGAGTTCTCTCCAAACATGGGGGCTCTCCGACAAATACGATGCGTTTATCGCGCAGCCGGAGGTTAAATTTAACAATACGCTGGAGCAGCTCATGGAGCAGAAATGGATCGCTAATTTTACCGTTGCCTCGGAAGCCTGGTTTGATTATCGCCGTACGGGTCTTCCTGCCTTCAAAGCTGGTCCTGCTTCTCCGGAGAATGTTTTACCTATCAGATTTATTTACGGGGACAACGAGGTAAACGTCAACTCCGCAAACGCTGATGCGGCTATTGACCGTCTTGAGGCCAACAGCCATACCTCGCTCAGAGGAAAAAACAGCCAGTGGGCCAAGCCGTGGTTAATCCAGGGAACAGGCAAACCCTGGTAAAATAAAGATTTAGTTAAGTAAGTTTGTATCGTTAATTTGAAGACAGCGGGTTGGAGTTTCCGACTCGCTGCTTTTTTTATTTACTTATGAAAGAACGGGGGAGTTATCTAAAAAAAAAGTGTCATCATTAACCGACTATAATGAAAAGTGTACTATATACAAAAAACGTCATTGCTATTGGATTTCTGCTAGCCCTTGTATTTACTTCGTGCAGCAATCAAAAGGAAGATAAGTCCAGGGACACTTACCATTTCTTTGCCAACCCTCTTGCTTCTACAGCAATGGTTTTCTCTGTCCCGGAATACCATGTTGAATCCCCGCAGACGACAAAACTGACTATACGCGGTGAAATAATAAACGAATCCCGACTGCTGGTAAAAAGAGAACATATCAACGAATGGTCAGCTAAACTGCCGAAAGGATTAATAGATACTACTTTCAGTATTTCAAATCCTGGGGAAGCTCTTTCTTTCTATGTTCTCACAGGCAATTCTCAACTCTCGGCACCTGGGGGACAAGTGATGGCCGACCATGCATCCGAAGGTATAACTTATCTGGCAGGTACTTCTTCCGATAGAATAGGAGTTTTTGAAATCATTGTCAAACGCTAACTTTTTCGCTGCCAACCATTCATGAAACGGATAAATAAATTTCTTCTGCTTTTTATTAAGCTGATTGGCGTAATAGTCCTGATTCTGCTTACAGGTATAACAGCCGCCGCTATTTTTTTCGCCGGCAGATTTGCTTTAGATAATGCACAAAATACATATTCCTTCCGGTTAAGCGAGCAGGATCGCCTCGTTCAGGGTATTTACATTCCTTCGAAACAAAGAAAAAGCACGGATAAAATCCGTATCAGCATTGAAGGAGAGACACATCAGGACTGTCAGTTTATACTAACTACCTTAAACCCCGGTCACACAGACAAAGAACAGTACGCTTTTACGAGAAAATTTCTTCTTCCAAAAGGAACTGTCAGTGCCCGAAATATCAGCTACGACTCTTACAATGATGAAAACGTCAGTATTGTGATCCGGGCTGCTGAAAACGAACAGAACCCAATGGGTAATTTGAAAGTAACGGTAAAATATGGTGCCAGCCTTTTCGACCTGTTATTCTTATAAATGATTTGCTAAAACGTCAAGTCTAACGGCCAGGAGGTATACACCTTGCAAATACAGGTTTCCCTGTAGGTAAAATATAGGTTTTCATAGATTGTCTGCGCTTTGGCGGTAAACTAATTTTATCGCGACAAAATCGTAGTCGATCATGAAAAAAATTCTACCCTTAGCCGCAATTATCCTTTTCTTGTGCGGTTTCGACAGGGCCGGTAAAACGCCGTCGACAGGATACTCCTCGCTCTCCTCTGAAGCGCAGCCGGAGTTCCACAAAAAACCGCTTCTTTTTATAGAAAATAAAGGACAGCTTACGGATGCGGGCCGCATCGCTGGCGATATCCTGTTTTATACAGGCGACAGCTATGCGAAAGTATATGTCGCCAAAACAGGCCTTCACTACCAGTTCTCGAAAGCAATCCTGCCTGATACACCCGATAGCAAGTCTGCCCCGACAGGAAGCATGCCCCGCATGCAGACACATCGCTACTCCGTAAAACTCAGAAATGCCAATCCGAACCCTGTGATACGAAAAGAGGCCGAGGCTATATATACTGAGAGGCACATCCGCCCGGGCATTGGCGGTGATCTGGTTGCCGGAAGCTACCGTAAAATTATCCTGGAAAACGTTTACCCGGGTATTGACTGGGTACTCTATACTGACCGGCAGGATGAAGCCAACGAAAGCTTAAAATATGATTTTATAGTAAAGCCCGGCGCCGACCCTTCTCTCATACAGTTGGAAGTAGAGGATGCCGACGACACCTATATTGACGAAAACGGTGCAATGGTAATGAAAACAAAGTTGGGTGAAGTGAAGGAGCTGCCCCCGGTAAGCTACAGCAATCGCCTGACCGTGCCTACGCAATTTAAAGAAATCAGAAAAAACCTGTACGGTTTCAGGATAGGACCATACGATACAAGCCAGGCGCTGGTCATTGACCCCGAAATCAAATGGCTGACCTACTACACAGGTATCGGGCTTATAAATGATATTGCCGATAACCCCGCCGGGAGCGCGACCGACGCAGAAGGAAACATATACATGATGGGCACTACCCTCAGCGCAACCGATATTGCACACAATGGCTACCAGAACAATTTAAACGGAGAGGCAAATGCATTCATAGTCAAATTCAACAGCAACGGGGAGCGCCTCTGGAGTACCTATTTTGGAGGCTCCGTTTATGAGTTCGGTCATTCGTGCGTTATAGATCCCGCCGGGAATCTATTTTTTACCGGGAAAGCGCATAGTAACAATCTCCCTACCACGCCGGGGGCGTATCAAAGCGCTCTGTCTGACCATGGTACATTACCCCTTGAAGAGGCTTATGATGTCTTTTTAGGAAAGATGAACGGATCCGGGGCATTGCTCTGGGCTACCTATTTCGGAGGAAACCACTCAGACAAAGTGTATGGCTGCGCAACCGATGCAGGTGGAAGCGTATACATTTGCGGTGAAACCCGGAGCAACAACCTGCCGACCGACGATACAAGCTTTCAAAAAAACTACAGCGGGAGTGAAGACCAGTTTCAATATGATGCTTTCCTGGCCAAATTCAGCTCAACCGGGGTATTCCAGTGGACAACCTACTACGGAGGCGCTTACCTGTTCGAGCATGGGCACGCCTGCGCTACCGATGCCGAAGGTAACGTCGTGATGGCCGGAAGAAGCTCCGGCGGGATCAGTACGACTCCGGAGGTCTTTCAAACTACCAACGGGGGCGGTGGAGGCGACGCCTTCCTGGCAAAATTCAGTACCCATGGAGAACGGATCTGGGCAACTTACCTGGGAGGAAGCAATTCTGATGAGGCCACTGCATGCACAACAGATCCCGATGGCAATATATACGTGGCAGGCAATACGGAAAGCGCAAATTTCCCTGTTTTACTACCATTTCAGAGTACTTATGGCGGCGGCGATTTCTTTGGCGATGCGTTCCTCGCCAAATTCGATAAAACCGGCACCCTGCTCTGGAGCACCTACTATGGCGGAGAAGACGACGACGACGTAACTTCCTGCACCATCGACATGACAGGCAATGTCTACATAGGGGGAAGGACCAGGAGCCTCAACGGAATAGCATTTAACGGTTTACTGAATGAAAGAGGTCCCTATCAGAGAGGATTCGTAGTAAAATTCAACCCGGGAGGGCGCGGTATATGGGGATCCTATATAGGCGGGAATTTTGCAGAAGTAGTGAAAAATGTCGCAACAGACCACAACAACAATCTCTACGTGATCGGCGCGACGGTCAGTAGCGACCTGGCGACGCCCGGCGCCTTTAAAACTGAAAACACCTACGGTACAGAAGCCTATTTTATCGCCAAAATCTTTGATGATACCAATCTCCCCACCCCTGTCGTATATGTAAATAAAAAGGCTACCGGTGCCAACAACGGCACTTCCTGGGCCAACGCCTACACCAGCCTGCAGGATGCCCTGGCTTCTGTATGTTCCGGTGGGAACACCGTCAACGAGCAAACCCAGATATGGGTGGCGACAGATACTTACTACCCTGACGCGGGCGTCGGCCTGACCCCGGGAGACCGTGACCTGAGCTTCGAATTATGTAACAAGTCGGCGGTTTACGGCGGTTTCAACGGTACAGAAAATCACCTGTGGGAACGGAATGTGGATGCAAATCCTACGATACTGAGCGGCGATATTGACAAGAACGGCGCCATGGACAATAACAACAGCTTTGGTGTAGTATCCACCCGGTCCAATACGGTGACAGGTATTTTAGACGGCTTTACCATTACG
Organism: Spirosomataceae bacterium; assembly: GCA_037191015.1. Taxonomy (GTDB): domain Bacteria; phylum Bacteroidota; class Bacteroidia; order Cytophagales; family Spirosomataceae; genus Ravibacter. The sequence continues at coordinate 550,965 of JBBCKD010000015.1, read as the reverse complement.
CTGGGAAATGCCAATAAAGTAAACTGTTCTCCCTCTTCGAAGGGTTGTAACGGAGGCGGGCTGTTCATTCCATATGGAAGCAGTCCTGCGATACGAAACTCCCGCTTTATTAATAATAGTACAAGAGATGACGGAGGCGGGATATTCAGCGACGGGGGCAACCTTCCATTAAAAATTTCCAACTGTGTTTTTCAGCAGAACTCGTCGGAGGACGGAGGTGGCGGACTATCTATCTCCGGAGGCAAAACCATTATCATCAATAGCCTTTTCGCAGGAAATTCTACTTTGAGCTCATTCGGAGGAGGAGGAGGAATACATGGTTCCGGCGTATCCTATTTGAGGATTCTCAACACCACGATTGCCGGAAATGTTGTCGGTACGGCCGACAACGGATCTTACGGGGGAGGTATTTCACTCCGGTTGCCTAAAGATGTTATCATTAAAAATACTATTATCCATGGCAACAGCAGCGGGATGAGGCTACAGCATTCTTCCAACCCCGATACCCCTCCTTCCGAACCTGAAATTTCATACAGCCTGATCCAGGGATTGGACGGCACTTCCGGCACGGGTAATATCAACGGGAATACGGATCCGAAATTTAAAGATACAGCAGGAAATGATTATCAGCTGGCCCCGGGCAGCCCGGTTGTCAACAAGGGAGATCCCGGAACCTACCAGGGCCTGTTCCCTGAAAATAATGGAGGAGCTCCCATAGATCTTGCAACAAACGAACGCTTCTATGGCTCCCGGATCGACATGGGCGCTTACGAGCTGATCCATGAATCGGCGCTGCCGGTATCGCTTGCCACGTTCACTGCCGCTTTACAGGAAAACACAACACTGCTTACCTGGCGCACTACCGAAGAAATCAACGCGTCACACTTTGAAATACAGCGCAGTACAGATGCCAGGGCATTTGAAACTATCGGTACTGTAAAAGCGAAAGGCAGCAGCGAAGGAATGCAGGCGTATTTCTTCACCGATTTTTTGCCTTTTATTGCCGGAACGGAGGACATAATATACTATCGTCTCCGTATCGTTGATTCAGATGATACTTTTGCGTACTCTCCTATTGTTTCGATACATCGAAAGAACGTGATTGAAAGCGCCGTCGCCACCCTGTTTCCCAACCCGGCCGTCGACAGGGTTTCACTCAAATCGGTAGACTGGTACGGGATAAAATCCTTCAGGCTTTACAACCAGGCCGGACATGAGGTCTCTTTTGCCATAGATCAACCAAACCGTTCATTGATCGTTAGCCATCTCCCGGCCGGTTTATACCTGTTACGGGTGGAAAAAACCGACAACCATTCTCAGACATACAGGCTGGTAGTGAGCAGGTAGTTCCTTTTTACGTTTCTTTTCCCTATTTCAGCTCTCGTCCCTTCCAGAGATAAGCCCGTCTTTGCCCGACCAAACCAAAAAAAACTACGTAAAACGGATAGAGAACCTGCACAAGCGGAATATAGCCCAGCGTATGGTCTTTCCTCAGAAACCGCAAAACAGCCCCGATAAAAAGCCATTCCGGCAGGATTTTCAACGAAATTATAGCAAAGGCGCTGTACCCGGACAGTACACCCGATGCGTAAGAAAATCCTGCCGTCAGTACCGACAGGTTCGCCAGGAAAACAAAAACAGCCAGTACTTTCGGAGAAGCGTCGGTATAGTGCTTCCATTTGCTGGCCCATCGCTGACGCTGGCTTTTAAAACCGCTCCATGTTTGATGAGGGGTTGTCTGTACAATCGCCTCTTCCGATTTCAGAAACGCGATCTTGCCGGGATATTGTTTTGCAATTTTCTGCAGCAGAAACTCATCATCTCCGGATGCAACGTGATCCACGCCGTCAAATCCGCCGACTTCAAAAAAAACGGCTTTTTCGTAAGCGAAATTAGCGCCGTTACACATATTGGGATAGCCCGCAGCGATAGCGCAGGCGCCGCTGCCTACGAGACTTGAGAACTCTACGGTTTGTAAGTAATCCGTTGCTCTCACTTCATTGGTAAAAGTAACGGGGCCGCTCACGCATTTGGCCCCGGTATTTTCAAAACATGAAGCTATTGCCGACAGCCAGTTCTCTCCTACCCGGCAATCGCCGTCGGTAGTTACGATGTATTTTCCCTTCGCACTTTGAATAGCTGTGCTGATCGCCCGCTTTTTGGGAGACGCTGCCCGATCGCCATCTGATTCCAATAAGCACAGGTTTATATTACCTGTTTTTACAAAATCCCTGGCGAGGTCTGCCGTACCGTCGGTAGAAGCGTCATCTACCAGCAGCACCTCAAATGAGGCCTTCTCCAGTGTTTGGCGATTAAGATCCTCAAGTAGCAAAGGAAGACATCCGGCTTCATTTCTTACCGGTATGATCACCGATATCAATACTTCCTTCCCCCGCCCGGCACCGGCTCCGAAGCTAAAAACAGGCATACGTCTCCAGGTCCACCACAACCAAAGGGTAAACAACGCGTAGCTTCCCGTCAGAAGCCATAGGGAGTTTTCTAACCAAATCATACGGATCTCCAGGAGCGAACCCAGGTCAAAAACAATCCAAACAAAGCCGGAACCAGGATATTGGTCACCCAAATTAACAAGGTCACCGCGATAATTTCATCCGGTAAGATGCCGAATTTTCCAAAAATGAGTACTGCAGAAACTCCTCGCAGACCGAGATCTCCCAGTAAATTAAGCGCCGGCATTACTGTTTTTATCATCAGGATCAGCGCCACGCAACTAACCAGTTCCACGAAAGAAAGCTCAAAAGCAAAAAGCAGCAGCCCCGCTACAAACTGGGCAAGGTAGGTGAGATATCGAAGCGCTCCGATGCCAAATGCCATCAATAGCTCCCTGTTACTGTAATCGCTGATCACCTCCAGCGATGATCTTACTTTTTTCCAGACACCATTTGAAGAAATCCTGGCAAGAAGTGGCTTCCGAAAAATGAATATAACAAAACCGGCTGCAACTACGCCCCCGAGTAACAATGTAAGTATCACCAAAGAAGCGCGGCTTAAACCCAACCTGTCCCACAAAAAAAAGAGGCCCCATAACCCTGCAAAAATCGCAGCGTAAAACTGGATCCCGCCGGAAATAAGCGCAGCTCCGATCGTCTTCGACCGGTTCGCAATATTTAAAGACGCTACCCTCCCGACAATGTCGCCAACCTGGGCCGGCAACGCCAGTCCCGACAGCAAACCAGAAAGCGTACTGCTGACCGCATCAGTAAAAGATATCGGCTGAACCCTGTTTACCAATAATTGCCATTTAAAACTTTCCAGCGCCCAGTTGACAGGTACCAACACAATCAGCCAGCATAACCAGGTCCCCTCTCCTTCCCGCAGACGGGCAAGTGTGGCAAGCCCGACATCGCGCAGGCTTTGCTCCTGCTTTTTCAGCATAGCCCAAAGTACAATCAGGAAAAAAACGGTTAGAAGCAGCCTCAGGGCGATTTTCCATGGAAATTGCGCCGGACGCTCTTTCTCCGGTAAGAGTTTTCTAAATTGCACCATGAGTATTCAACAAGGGCATTCTGAAAAAATCGTCATGGGCGTCGATCCCGGAACCCAGGTGATGGGCTACGGTATCATATCTGTAAAAAAGCAGGAAATAACTTTGCTCCAATACGGTGTTATTAAGTTGAGCAAATATAGTACGCACGAACTCAAACTGAAGAAAATATTCGAACGGATTATCCAGCTGATAGAGGAATATATGCCCGACGAGATGGCTATTGAAGATGCATTTTATGGCAAAAACCCGCAGTCTATGCTGAAGCTTGGCCGCGCGCAGGGTGTCACCATGGCTGCTGCCCTCTCGCGTAATATCCCGATCGTCGAATACCCGCCCAAAAAAGTAAAACAATCTGTAACCGGGAACGGGAATGCAAGCAAGGAGCAGGTTGCGTTTATCCTGGAAAAAATACTTAAGCAGGAGCTTAACCAGGAATTTATGGATGCGACCGACGGAATTGCGATCGCCGTTTGTCATCACTTTCATGCCAATTCCCCTGCCGCGACAGCCCCGAAAGGAAAGATAAAAAAGGGGGGGTGGGCTGCTTTTGTGGAGGAAAATCCGGGGAGAATGAGATAAAGCGGCTTCATCATCTCAATTATTATATAATTTATCCATATGATCCCAATTCTCTTTACCCGAAGGCTCAAACAACCGGCATTACTCATTTTTACACTGGCTTGCCTGCTTTCGGCTTCAAAGCCCAGGCCAATCGTATGGACCGCTATCGGCGACTCTATCACTTATCTCAACGACCACCCCGAACAGACGGGGAACCGCATCACCAAAGGATACCTGACCCTGATCTCCGAAAAATATCCTGCTATCACGTACATCAACAAAGGATATAACGGATGGAGCGCTGTTCGTATCGCACAGCAAATAGAAAACCTGGGCCTCGTGAAGTCGGATGTCTATACGATCTTCCTGGGCACCAACGACTGGTGGCAGGGACAGCCTCTCGGCACATTCGAAGACTACCTCAACAATACGGGCCCGAATACGATCAACGGGGCGTTCAGGGTCATCATCGACAAGCTGCGAGGTTTGAATCCCAAAGCCCGGATCATGCTGATCACGCCCATGCAGCGCGGCGATTTTGTGTATATCGCCGATATGAAAAACAACGCTTACGGCTCTTACCGCGATAAAAACGGCCGGAAGCTATCTGACATAGCCGATCTCATTACCAGGATCGGCCGGCACGAAAAGCTCCCCGTTGCAGATCTCTACTACAAAAGCGGTATAACGCCCGAAAATATGGTCCGTTTCAAACGCCTCCGGGAACCCGGCGGAGCAAGCTACAGGAACTACTCCTACCCGGAATATACTGCAATAGCCTTCGATCCCGAAAAAGATGAATACCCCTACCCTCCCGAGGCTGTCTTTATGACCTATGACGGCCTGCATCCTTCAGATGAAGGCTACAGGATCATCGCCGGTATGGTAATGAAAAAATGGAAGGGAAAGAAGAAGCCGTCCCCGTACCAACCTGTGCCAAACCCTTGAAAGGGCCTCATACAAACAGGAATGTACAGGACAGTAAAAATCTAATAACTATGAATTTTTGAATAAAAGAATATGGATTTTCCAAGTTTATAAACTCAGTTAAGTACAAGAAAGGAAGCAACTCCGGCTGCTTGATCTTTTGTACTTTTCACATTTTATATACCGTTTTGGAATCTTTTCTATAGTGTTTTTTATACATTTCCTTAAAAAGAAGCACTCTTTGCAAAGACGGTTTTGTCCAATGCATCGACAAGTTTCCCGCTGATAATATGAATAAAATCGGTTTCAATGTGCTCGCCTGGACTGCCGGTGTTTCCGAAGATCTCTACCCGGTCTTCGAGCGGCTCAAAACCATAGGTTATGACGGAGTCGAGCTCTTTATAGGTCCTCATGACATCCCGACCTTTCAGAAGACCGGGGATTTCATTCGTCAGGCAGGCCTGGAAGTTACTTCTGTATTTGTGCTGGGCAGAGACGAAAACCCGATAGATCCGTCTCCGTCTGTCCGCGCCAGTGCTCTCGATGCCATTAAGGCAAAAATCGACCGGGCGCATGCACTGAACGCCTCGCTTATTGTAGGGCCGTTTCATTCGGCCCATACTGTTTTTGCCAACCATGCTCCGCAGGAAGACGAATACCTGCTTGCCGCGGAAGTACTCCATAAAGCAGGCGAATACGCTGCCCAGGCCGGCATTATCCTTTGTCCCGAGGCGCTCAACCGCTTCGAATGCTACCTGGTCAATACCATGGAGCAGCTTCTTAAGCTTGTACGCCTGACGGATCATCCCAACATAAGGGGAATGTTCGACACGCACCACGCCAACGTAGAGGAAAAGAGTTTCTCCGCTGCGATTGAAACGATCGCGCCCGTGCTCACCCATGTGCACATCAGTGAAAACGACCGCGGAACGCCCGGCGACGGGCATATCAATTTCGATGAAGTTTTCTCCACGCTGTCCCGTATCGGCTACCAGGGCTGGCTTACCATCGAAGCTTTCTCCAGAAACGACCCCGACTTTGCCAACGCCATAGGCGTCTGGCGTGAATTCTCGAAGCCCTGGGATATTGCCGAAAAAGGATACGCATTCATTAAATCCAAGCTGGCAGAACACAAATCCTGATCAACCTAGTTCTTATTAATTTAAAGCAAAGCGTTATTTATTCCCAGATGAAGACCTCGTTAACCGCCGGACAAAGAAGCCGGACCCTCTTGCTCGCCACCGCAGTGATGCTGAGCCTTTCCTGTACGCCACAACAAAACAACGACGATCAGCAACAAGCCGCCGAAACGGAAGCGGCAGATTTCGTAAGCATCTTCGACGGGAAAACCCTTCAGGGATGGGAAGGTGACACGGGTTACTGGAAGGTCGAAAACGGCATATTGACCGGCGAAATCACTCCCGACAAACCCCTGGAGAAAAACAGCTTTCTGATCTGGCAAGACGGGCAGCCGGCCGACTTTGAATTTAGAGCCAGTTTCAGAATTTCCGAATCAGGGAATTCCGGCGTTAACTATCGCAGCGAACGCGTGGAAGATATACCTTTTGCTTTGAAAGGCTACCAGGCAGATATAGACGGCAAGAACAATTATACCGGTCAGAACTACGAGGAAAGAAAGCGTACCACGCTGGCTTACCGCGGAGAGATCGCTACCATCCGGACCCAGCCCAATGCATCTGACCCGGCTTCCCTGCGCGGAAACGTTCAGAAAAACGCCTGGCAGAGCAGGGAAGTAACAGGTTCGCTTGGGACATCAGAAGAATTGAAGGACAAGATCCATTCAGGCGACTGGAACGAAATACGTATCGTGGCGAAAGGCAACAAGCTGCAGCATTATATCAACGGCACTTTAATGAGCGAAGTACAAGACGAGGATGATGCAAACCGCAGCAGCAAAGGACTCCTGGGCCTTCAGATCCATACGGGGCCTCCTATGAAAGTGGAATACAAAGATATCTCTATCAGGCAGGACTGACCTGCAAATTACCGGATTCCCGATATTCATCATGCCAAAGCAGAACCTGACCGAACTTAACTGGAGAGATAAAATTTCAAACCGTCAACAGCTCGGAGGCATTGAAACTTCCGTCATTGACAACGGGGCGGGCCGCGGTACCCGCATCGCCTGGATCAACACCGGGACGGGATTCCGTTATAAAGTGGTGATCGACAGGGGAATGGATATCGCAGATGCATTTTACAACGAGTATAACCTGGCGTGGATCAGCCATCTGGGCATCACCGCGCCCCAGCCTTTCTCGGATAGAGGTATAGACTGGCTCAGGACCTTCACCGGCGGATTGCTCACTACCTGCGGGTTGTCGCACGTCGGCGGCCCCGAGGCGGATGAACATGGCGAAAGAGGCCTCCACGGGCACATCAGCAACCTGCCCGCCGAGCTCATTTCGATTATACAGCCGGATCCGGCCGCCGGCTTGCTTGACTTCAGCATAACCGGTGTTGTGAGAGAAACCAGGCCTTTCGGTCCCAGCCTCGAACTGACACGGACCATTTCAGGCACGCTCGGAAAAGCATTCCTCAAAATCCATGACCGCGTGACGAACCGGGGGAATACCCCGGCGCCGCATATGCTGCTCTATCACTTCAATTTCGGCTGGCCGCTTCTCGACGAAGGCACGCAGATCAGGTGGGAAGGCAACTGGACTACCAGGCAGGGAGACAAAAACGGTACCCTGTTTAAAGAGGGGAATAACTTTAAAGTCTGTCCGCCCCCCCTCCAGTCTCACCTTGGCAGCGGGGAAGAGGTAGCATTTATAGATGTGGCAGAGCAAAACGGAATAAGCGAATGCGGGCTCTATAACCCCGGCCTCGACCTTGGCGTATCGCTCAGGTTCATTAAGTCGGAGCTTCCCTGGCTTACCAACTGGCAGCACTGGGGGCGCAATGAATATGTGACGGGTCTCGAACCCGGCACCCACCCGCCGATCGGGCAGGCAAAAGCCAGGGAAAACGGATCTTTGATCCTGATCAATCCCGGAGAAAGCAAAAGCTATGACCTGGTTCTTGAAGTCAACCCCTGAACGCCCAGGCGTGCAATATCGTAGTAGAATATGAACATATTTTTTTCAACAATCAGCATCTTTTTGTAATTTATCAAGATTAATATCAGCAATGGCAGAGAAAAGTATTGCCGAAAGGGCATTGGAGCAAGGCAAAGGGGTGTTAAGGCTTACACCGACATGGGTACCCCGTTCTTTCTGTGTACCGGGAAGAAGAATCAAGCTGCATCCTGACGATTATTACGTCCTGGGAGGAGAGCGAGGAGGTATAGACGAACGCTGGCTGTCCTCTACCACGCCTGCGAAAAACGGCCCGCTTACAGGAGAGCATGAAGGTTTGAGCTTTGTTATTTACGAAGAAGACGGGAAACAGCATAAGTTCCTGCTGAAGGACGCCATAGACGAGCTGAAAGGTCGGGTCATAGGGGATCGCCTCTGGAATGAGTACGAGAGCTGGCCGATGTATTCCAAGTTTTTTGACAATATGGGGCCGCTCCCGCATCACATACATCACAATGATGAGCATGCCGCCCTGATAGGCCAGAAAGGAAAGCCCGAAGCCTATTACTTCCCGCCGCAGCTCAATAACCACGGCGGTGATTTTCCCTACACGTTTTTCGGGATAGCCCCGGGCACAACAAAAGAACAGATCCGCGAATGCCTGGTCAACTTCACAAAGGGAGACAATAAGATCACGAATTTCTCGCAGGCTTTCAGGCTCGAGCCGGGCACAGGCTGGGACGTTCCCCCGGGCATGCTGCATGCCCCGGGCAGTATGTGTACTTACGAGCCGCAGAAAGCGTCCGACGTATTTGCCATGTATCAGTCGCTTGTCAATGAAGCGATTATCCCGGAAGAGCTGCTCTGGAACGGAACTCCAGAAGACCGCAAGGGAGACTACGACCAGCTCATGGAAGTGATAGACTGGGATCTCAACGTAGACCCCAATATCATAGAAAACAGGTTTATGGCTCCGAAACCGGTAAGGCCCGTCGAAGAAACGGAACCGGAAGGCTATATAGAGAAATGGGTTTGCTACCGCTCGGAAGCTTTCAGCGCGAAGGAGCTCACCGTGTTCCCCGGTAAAACCGTTACAATCAAAGACGGTGCTGCATATGGCCTCATCGTGATGCAGGGGCACGGCAAATTTGGTGTATGGGATATTGAAACGCCCGCCCTCATCCGCTACGGCCAGCATACAAGCGACGAATTTTTCGTGACCGAAAAGGCTGCGCAGGAAGGGATAACCATTTCCAACCCGTCGGCCAACGATCCGATCGTGATACTCAAGCACTTCGGGCCCAACAACCCCGATCTTGGTTTGTAAAAATTCTTTAAAACTAATAAACTATCAAGATTATGCCTGAAAATAATTTCCCTAAGCTGCACAATGCCACCTGGCCGGGAATCGTAGGAAAAGGCTCCGATTCAGAGCCGATTATTCCTTTTGAAACACTTTTGGAAAAGACTGCTGCCGCTGAAGTCGATGGTGTAAAATTTGATGGTGTAGACATTGATTTGTTCGACGCCCATTTCAGCATCAACAGTTCTGACGATGACATCAAAAGGCTCGCCGACCAGGTTGCAGGTTACAACCTCAACATAGGTTCGCTGGTGGCTCCTATCTGGCCGCCGGAAGGAGGTTCGGCCGCCGGTTCTCCGGAGGAGCGTAAACAATTCGTGGAGCAGGTAAGAAAAGCAGCCAGGATTGGCCAGAAGCTGCGTGACCTGGGGGTCCGCCCTTCGGGAGTTGTCCGTATCGATTCGGCTACCGGCGTAGAGGCATGGGTACAGAACCCCGTAGAAAGCACCAGACTCATAGCGCAGACATTCCGTGAAGCTGCCGACGCCGCGGCCGAATTCGGCGAAAGCCTGGCGGCCGAAGGCGAAATATGCTGGGGCGGGATGCATAGCTGGAAAACCATGCTGGATCTTCTCGAGCAGGTCGACCGGGAAAATGTAGGTTTCCAGGCCGATATGGCACATTCATTTTTGTATCTCCTGGGTTATAACAGGCCTGAAGACCGGATTCTTCCGCAGGATTTTGAGTGGAATGATAAAGCTACGCTGGACGAAGGCTTTAAAAAGCTTACAGCCGCGCTGCGCCCCTGGACGATCGACTTCCACGTTGCCCAGAACGACGGTACCGTTCACGGCACAGGGTCTCATGACAAAACAGGAAGGCACTGCCTGGCTACCGACCCGAACGGCAAGCTCGATATTGTTCATCATGCCGGCTTCTGGCTCCGTGATGAAAACGGCGAGCTTACCAGGCGGTTCCGCCATATCTGCTGGGACGGCTGTATGTTCCCCAACGAGGTGATGTACAAGCAGGAAACCTGGAACAATATCCTGGCCGCAATGATCAAAGTGCGTAAAGCGCACGGCTGGTACGAGGCATAGCTTCAGTGAATCACAAACCCAAAAGATTAACCAAAATGTCAGATAAAAAACAACTAAGAATAGCCCTTATAGGTACCGGTTTTATGGGCCGTACCCACTCCAACGGATACAAAAGAGTGCCTAACTTTTTCCCTGAGCTTGCCTATGAGCCTGTGCTCCAGGTAGTCTGCTCGCGCAACGAAGAAAAAGTGAAAGCATTCGCCGGACAATGGGGCTATGCTTCCTACGAAACCGATTGGCGGAAAGTGCTGGAACGCGACGACGTCGACGCAGTCGATATCTGTACTCCCAACGACATGCACTCGGAGATTGCGACCGCTGCAGCCGAAGCCGGTAAAATGGTACTCTGTGAAAAACCGCTGGCCCGCACCGTAGCCGAAGGCCAGAAAATGGTGGAAGCGATCGAAAAAGCCGGTGTAAAAAATACGGTATGGTATAATTATCGTCGTCTGCCTGCAGTGCTGCTGGCCAAGCAGATCATCGATTCGGGAAAGCTGGGCAAAATCTATCACTATCGCGCAAACTTTCTCCAGGACTGGACGATCAACGAAAACCTTACCCAAGGCGGCGGTAACTGGCGTATGGATGTAGAGGCGGCAGGATCAGGGGTAACCGGCGACCTGCTGGCGCATTGCATCGATACCGCCATGTGGCTGAACGGCGCTATCCGGGACGTATCGGCAGTGACGGAAACATTTGTAAAGGAACGTGTGCACGAAAAAACCGGCAAGCTGGAAAAAGTGGGAATCGATGACGCCTGTATTTTCCACTGTCATTTTGAGAACGGTTCTCTCGGACTATTCGAATCTTCGCGCTACGCACGCGGTCACAAAGCGCTTTATACCTTCGAAATTAATGGCCGCAATGCTTCCCTCAGGTGGGATCTCCATGATCTGAACCGCCTGGAATACTTCGATCACTCTGACGAGGGCATCGTACGCGGCTGGCGTTCGATCCATGTAACCGACGGCGACCAGCCTTTCATGGGTAAATGGTGGGTTCCCGGCCTTTCGATCGGGTATGAGCACAGCTTCGTGCACCAGGTCGCCGATTTTCTGAAAGCTGTTGAAACCGGGGAAGAGTGCCACCCGACCTTCAGAGACTCGCTCGAAACTCAGAAAGTATGTGAGGCAGTCATCGAATCCGGCCAGGACAGACAATGGAAAGATACCGGAGTTGAGGGCTGGCTGAAGTAATCTCTCCGGATTGATGAGGATTCTCAGCAAATGCTGCTAATAATGAGGGTATCCGTTGAATTACTTCTTTGGATACCCTCACTCTTTTAAATCCCTGACGTTTTTCCATGTAATTCATGGATCAGAAATTATCAACAGATTATATCTTACAGGTTCGCGGCTTAAGAAAAAACTACGGTGGCATAAAAGCTCTGGACGGTATTTTTTTTGAATTGCGAAAAGGTGAGGTCCATGCGCTCATGGGTGAAAACGGTGCGGGGAAATCAACCTTCATGAAGATCCTCGCCGGGTTGGAAAAACCCGATTCCGGCGAAATTTTATTGGAAGGAGCTCCCTACAAACCCAGGGGTACCTACGACGCATTGCAAAAAGGGATCTCTATGATCCACCAGGAGCTGCTCGCCGTGCCCGAGCTGTCGGTAGCCGAAAATCTTTTCCTCGGAAAGGAAATCACCGGGTTCTGGAGAAAGTGGATAGATAACCGCGCCATCAATGAAATGGCGGCGGACCGGCTGAAAAAACTGGGGATAACTATCCCTCCTGAAACGAAAATGAAATTGCTGAGCGTTGCGGAGATGCAGATGGTAGAAATAGCCAAAGCCCTCTCCAACGACGCCAGGATACTGATCATGGATGAGCCTACCTCCGCCCTCTCCGACCGGGAAGCTGAAAGGCTCTTCGGCCTTATCGGAGACCTGAAAAACAAAGGAGTAGGCATTATCTACATTTCCCACAAAATGGATGAGATCTTCAGGATTTCAGACACTGTTACGGTTTTCAGGGACGGCCGGTTTATCGATACGCGCCCGGCCGGAGAATTGGATCAGCCGGCGCTTATCTCTCTGATGGTCGGCAGAAAGCTTACCGGGTTCTTCCCCGAAAACACCTCTGAAAAGGGCGCCCCGATCTATACAGTCCGTCATCTGTCACAGTACAACTGTTTTCACGACATATCCTTCGAGCTTCATGCCGGCGAAATTCTTGGTATTTCCGGGCTCGTCGGAGCCGGGCGCACCGAGTTGGCCCGCGTACTCTACGGCCTCGACAGCGCAGACGAGGGGCAGGCCCTGCTCCACGGCGAACCTATGCTGCCGGACTCACCCCGGACCGCCATCAGGAAAGGAATTGCATACGTCAGCGAAGACAGGAAATCGGTAGGTCTGATCACTAAAATGTCGGTGCTGCAGAACATCTCGCTGGCCAGTCTTAACAACTATGCTGCCTACAGCTTTATCAAAAAGAAAGACGAGCAAAGCGCAGCAGGAAAGCTAGCCCGGCACCTCCGTATCAAATGCAGCTCGCTTCATCAGCGCGTTGAGACATTGAGCGGTGGCAACCAGCAGAAAGTTGCTATAGCCAAAGCCCTGCTCACCAAACCTAAAATAATTATCCTCGACGAACCTACCAGGGGCATAGATATAGGAGCAAAGGCAGAGGTTTACCATCTTATCCGGCAGCTGGCTTCGGAAGGACTGGGAATTATCCTGATCTCTTCCGAGATGCCTGAAATCATAGGGCTTTGTGACCGGGTACTGGTTCTCTCGCAAGGAAAACAGGCTGCGCTGCTTAATAAAAGCGAGGCGACCCAGGAAAAAATCATGTATCACTCCATGCCCCGATAACCGCTAACCCCGCGTTCATGAAAAAAATTTCACTCGATCATATCGGACAATACGGCATCGCCATTGCCTTTGTGCTGATATGTGTACTGCTTTCAATCCTTCATCCCGCTTTTCTGACGCTGTCAAACCTGAGAGTGATCCTCACGCAGGTCTCTATCAACGCGCTACTGGCATTCGGAGTCACATTTGTTATTATTACCGGCGGGATCGACCTGTCGCTGGGATCGGTGCTCGCCGTTGCAGGGATCGCCGCCGCCATTTTTGCGCATCCCGATTCATACCCGCTGGTAGTACCTCTGGCCGCCGGTATCGGGACCGGGGTCCTCTTCGGAGCTTTCAATGGTTTTGTCATTACAAAAAGCAAGGTCCCGCCCTTTATAGTTACCCTGGGAACCATGACTATTGCCCGGGGGCTTGCGCTTATTTTCAGCAACGGGCGACCGGTTTCCAATCTTTCTGATGCCTTTAACTTCATCGGCGGCGGGACGATCTGGGGAATCCCCTTCCCCATCGTTATCCTGGTATTTACTTTCATCGTCTGCGCATTGCTGCTTGGCAAAACGACCTGGGGCCGTTATATGTACGCGGTAGGAGGAAATGAACTGGCGGCAAGGGCTTCAGGGATCAATGTCAACAAAGTAAAGATGATGGTCTATACGCTTTGCGGCGGTCTGGCAGGAATTGCGGGCGTGCTGCTTACATCGAGGATCACTACAGGCCAGCCCAACGCAGGGATGGGCTTTGAGCTCGATGCCATCGCTGCAGCCATCATCGGTGGAACCAGCACTTCGGGTGGTACCGGCAATATGGTAGGAACATTGCTTGGCGCTCTTTTAATAGGGGTGATCAGCAACGGCCTCGACCTGATGAATGTTTCGTCGTATTATCAGCTGGTGATTAAGGGCCTGATCATAGTCGGGGCAGTGGTGCTGGATAGCATGAGCAAAAACAGATAATAAAACAAAAAACAAGCATCTTCTATATGATCAGGAAAGCAATATCTTCTTTATTTCTGGCGGCGACCCTATGGAGCTGCGGGGGCTCAGAAACAGCTACCGGCCCGGTTATCGGCGTTTCCATGCTGAGCCTGCAGAATGAGTTCGTGGTAAACGTAGCGGATGAAATTGAAAAAAAAGCGGGAGAACATGGCGTGAAGCTGATCATGGTAGACGCCGAACGTTCTGCCCTGAAGCAGGTCGAACAGGTAGAAAGTTTCATAGCCCAGAAGGTAGATGCCATCATCCTGAACCCCTGTGAAGTGGAAGCGAGTTCTCCGGCGGTAGAGAAAGCCAAAGCAGCCGGGATCCCGATCGTAAACGTCAATTCGGAAACCAACGCATCCCCATCGGCATTCGTAGGCTCCGACGATGTGGAGTCGGGTAGAATTGCCATGCGGTATATCGCTGAAAAGCTCGACGGAAACGGCAACGTGCTCATTATGCACGGTTATATGGGACAGGCAGCCCAGATACAAAGGGACAAAGGCGCCAAGGAAATACTAGCCGGTAACCCCGGGCTGAAGCTCCTGGCCGAGCAGACCGCTCAGTGGGACCGCTCCAAAGCCATGTCCCTTACCGAAAACTGGATACAATCGTACGGCAGCCGGATCAGCGCCATCTTTGCTCAAAATGACGAAATGGGAATGGGAGCCGTAAAAGCGCTCTCCGAAGCGGGTTTGAAAGATAAAGTGATAGTGGTGAGTATTGATGCTATTCCCGACGCCCTCCAGGCGGTCAATAAGGGGAACCTCGATGCTACTGTCTTCCAGAATGCGGTAGAACAAGGCGGGCAGTCACTTGAAACGGCGCTAAAGCTGATTAATAACGAGCCGGTTAAGCCTACTGTTTTAATCCCTTTTAAGCTCGTAACGAAGGATAATGTGGCGGAGTACCTGAAGTAAAAAAAACCGGCTCTTAATGCCAATTGCCCCACAAAACTACAGACTTCTCCCCGTTCAGAGCCTGCATCAGTTCCGTCTTTTGTTCGATCGTGAAATTTTGGGGATCTATCCTGTTTCCGCTGCAATCCCGGATATTACATCCCATACAAGATGAAAAGGGAAACCGGCTATTGAAATAAGTATCACCGTTATAGTCAGCCATCCTGATAATCAAATATTTATCCGACCCGTCTTTCTTAGCTTCCAGAACGATCTTCTTCAACCACCCGAGATTATTAACGGGGTCTTTTACGCCGCAAGCGGAGACATCGGAATTACGCAGCAGCGGATCCCTGATTGGTTCGTCTTTTTTGCAGGAAGAAAGAGCCGCTAGGGACAGCATGATGAACAAATAGAATATCCCTTTCATTTTCAAACAGGTTTATCACAAAAAAACGACTATTCTTCCGGTAATCTCCCGGGCCACACCAAAATAGCGGAAGGCCCGTATGATTCACCTGCCAGCTCCTGATACTCTTCCTCCGTAAAAAGCGCTCCGGGTGTTACCCGCTCCCCGCTGCAATCAAAAATAATACAGTTCATACAAGATAAGTGTGCCTGATAGTAAGTAAAATAAGCGTTCCCCTTATATTCAAACTTTCTAATGGTCGTGATATTTGCTGTTCCTGCACGCTTCGCTTCATCGACCATCTCTTTCAGCCAGGGCAGGTTATTGACAGGATCTTTGACCCCGCAGGCCGAAATGTCAACGCGTTCATCCTTTTTACAGGATACGGCCAGGGACAATGTCAATAGTAGTACGTAGTGAATTGTTCTCATACAAGGGATCGTTTTTGTTCTATAGATCAGATCTCTTCCCGGGCCATTCGGTTGTAATCGGCGCCTGAAAAAAACAATCGTATCTTCCGGTCCTGACACGGTAAGCTGTAATTCAAACCCGGCTTTCCTTTCTGTAATTCCTGCGCTGTTTTTAGTAATTATTACAATAATTTAGCTTTTCTTTACAATTCTCTTTTCAAAACCTATCGATCTGTGGACGTTACGGATGTACAATCGGCAGACCGGGAACTATGGTGGCTCCTCAAAAAAGGAGACAAGGAAGCATTCGCCATACTTTTTGAACGGTATCACCGAACGTTGTACAACTATGGCATCAAGTTAGCGCCGGCATCGCCCGGTGTGGTGGAAGATGCCATCCAGGACCTCTTTGTAGATCTCTGGCGGCTTAGGGACGGGCTTACGGATAGCGTTGATTCCGTCAAATTTTATTTGTACCGTTCCCTTCGCCGGAAAATTCATCTGTCCCAGAAAAAGGAACCCCTTCAGAACCTCGAAGAGCGATACAATGACCATCACCTGCCCTTCCAGACAAGCCACGAATCCCAGGTGATCCAGGAAGAATCCTTTACGCTTCAGAAAGAACGGCTGAAAGAATTGCTCAACCAGCTCCCCGAACGGCAGCTTGAAGCGCTTACCCTTAAATACTTCGAGAATTTCAGCACCGAAGAGATCGCCGGGATGATGGATGTGAACGAGAAATCGGTCCGTAATTTCCTGTATAAAGCGCTCATAACTCTGCGCGCCAACCGGCATTGGCTGGTCTTTTCCGCGCTGACAATGAGCTCCTTACTATATTAATCCCATTTTTTAGAAAAATATTCTATTTCGAAAGAGGTCAAACCCTGATTCTGCCGCTCTGTTTAGTTGAAAAGCAAAATAAAGCGGCCAGGCATGAAATCTGACTCTTATTCTCTAATAGATCTTATCCGCGACGAGGATTTCATTTCCTGGGTGCGAAATCCTGATCCTCTGAATGAGGCGCGGTGGCAGCAATTTCTACGGGAACATCCTGAAAAACGAAAAACCGTGGAAATGGCACGGGAATACGTCAACCTGATCGCCGAAGACACCGGCCGCGATGTACCCACAAAAGATCAGAGCGAGAAAATATGGAGCAATGTCCGGAAAACGATCTCCTCCGACGGGCCTTCCGGCGCCCGCCCGGAAAAAGCGGGAAAACAGCGTTTTTTCAGCCCTTACCTGACAGCCGCCTCCGTGCTGATAGCAGCTTTGCTGGCCGGTTACTGGCTGTACTCCGAAAAGAAACTTAGGCTGTTTACCGATGAAGCCGCTTTTTTACAACATTCTGCCGGTGAGATAAAAACAGATCTGACGACCCGCAACGCTACTGACAAACCCCTCACCATCCTTCTGAAAGACGGCAGCTCGGTTATTCTGCAGCCGGGCTCGGAGCTGGTTTATGACGACATGAGCCGGAAGGCAAACCGGGAGGTGATCCTGAACGGGAGCGCATTTTTTGAAATAGCGAAAGAAACTGACCGCCCGTTTTACGTATACTCAGGTCCTATCGTTACCAAAGTGCTCGGGACCAGCTTTTTGGTTGAGTCTTCATCCGGAAAAACAGAGATTAAAGTATCGGTACATTCAGGTAAGGTATCGGTTTACAACAAAGAAGACCTTATTGCTGACCATACGGAAAACAAAGCCGCCGGAGTTATCCTTGAAAAGAACCAGAACATAACATTTTCTCTTTCAGACGGTACGCCCCGGCAAGGTTCTCCTGCCTCCTTCGATCTGCTGTCCCAGGAAGCAGAGCCGTTCTTTTTCGAATTCGACGAGGCGCCTGTCTCAGAGGTTTTCAAGGCCCTTGAAGATAGTTACGGCATTCAGATCATTTACGATAAATCTTCCTTATCCGACTGTCCTTTAACAGCCTCGCTGACAGGCCAGCCCCTACATATGAAGCTGCAGACCATAAGCCAGGCGCTTTATGCCGGCTATTCCTTCACAGGAAACAGGGTGGAGATCATGGGAGGATCGTGTAACTAAGAGTTAACCTAGTTTCTAATCATCACGTAACCTTAAGCGCTTATGTAAAAATATCCTTATCCGAATCCAATAAAAAAGCCGGCAGTGTTGCCACACAACCGGCTCGATCCCTGAAAATTGACTTGCGACCAATTTATACGATAAGGCCATCGGAATGGCCTCAAGGGAGATTTTGCATTATCTATAAGAATTACAAAATCCTTACAAAAGTATGAAAAAAAACTTACGAGTTGATGACGTAGTAATTACCATCATGCGTATAACAGTCATTCAGTGTTTCATGACCTGCTTCCTGGCAGGCATAGCCTGGGGCAACCCCGGTAATGCCCAGACTGCTCTTAACCAGAGAGTAAGCCTGAACGTTACCAACGTAAACGTAAAAAAGATCCTCCAGCAGTTCGAAAAGCAAACCCATGCACGGTTTGTCTTCAGCTCCCGTATTATCCAATCCGAACGAAAAACCTCGCTTTCAGTAGAAAATGTCAGGTTGGTTGATGCCTTGAACGAATTGCTTCTTCCCCTCCAGCTCACCTATAGCATCAACAACAACCTGATCGTGATCCGGTCGGGTGCAGCCGGGCTGCCTCCGGAAGAAATAAAGCTGATCAATGAGGCTCACCCCCGGCCCGACGTCCCGGAGCGCCAGATCTCCGGCCTGGTGACCGACCATTCAGGCATAGGCCTTCCGGGCGTAAGCATCCTTGTAAAAGGAACCTCCAAAGGCGCCAGTACAGATGCCGACGGAAGATTTCAGCTGACCGTCCCGGACAACGCTCAGACCCTTGTGTTCTCCTTTGTCGGCTACCTGGCCCAGGAAGTCGAAATCGGAAACCAGACGACCATCGACCTTACCATGCAGATCGACAACAAAACCCTGGAGGAAATCGTAGTGGTAGGGTACGGCTCGCAAAAAAGGGAGCAGATCACCAGCGCTATATCGAGCATCAAATCAGAAAACTTTGTAAAGGGCGCCGTACAGGATGCCGCCCAGCTGATCCGCGGAAAGGTGGCCGGGCTGAATGTCGTCACACCCGACGGCAACCCTACCTCTGCTTCCCAGATTATGCTCAGAGGAAACGCCACGATTAACGGGAACGCTGCCCCTCTTATTCTCATCGACGGAGTGCCCGGGACCCTTATGAGCGTAGCGCCGGAAGATATCGAGTCTATCGATGTGCTCAAGGACGGCTCGGCCGCCGCTATCTACGGAACGCGGGGAACCAATGGGGTGATCCTCATTACGACCCGGAAGGTAAACGGTGAAGTGCCGCCGACACTGGAGATCAACTCCTACCTGACCACGCAAAGACAAACACGTCAGCTCGACTTTATGGATGCGGCCCAGTACAGGCAGCTGGTTTCCCAGAACAGGCCGGGGGCGGTGGATTTCGGGCATACGACGGACTGGCTCAGGGAAACGACCCAGAACCCCTTTTCCCAGGTCCACAATATCAGCCTGAGGGGCGGGACGCGCAACACCAACTATATCATGAGCCTGGAATACAGGAGCCTTAACGGCGTCATGAAAAAATCGGACAACACCATCCTGTATCCGCGGTTAGAAGTAAATCATTCGATGTTCAACGGGATACTGAAATTCAACGCCAATATCAATGGCTACCAGCAGCAGCATTTCGCCATCGACGGCGGCAACTATTCCGGCCTGGTTTACCGGAATGCGCTGACCTTCAACCCCACTTCCCCGCTGAAGGATGCGAACGGCAAATGGATCGAGCAACCTGAAAAAACGGATTACATGAATCCTGTGGCCCTGATCGAAGAGTCAAAAGGCGTCAACCAGAACAACAATTTCCGGACGTTCGGTACCCTCACGCTCACCCCTGTCAACGACCTGTCGATTAAAGCGCTCTTTTCCAGGGATATGTATAACAGCACGCGCGGCTATTATGAAACCAAAAACCACTGGTCGACTGCCCGGAACGGCCGCAACGGATTTGCCTCCAGAGGGACCACCCGTTCCCAAGACGATCTTTTTGAATTAACCGCCGACTACAATAAAAACTTTGCGGACCACAGTCTCGTTCTCCTGGGAGGATACACCTGGAGAAAATTCAATACCGAGGACTATTGGATGCAGAACTGGGATTTCCCTACCGATGAGTTTTCCTACAACAATATGGGCGCCGGACTGGCGCTCAGACGGGGCCAGGCGCCGGAAAGCTCAACCCAATCCGAAAGCAAGCTTGCAGGTTTCTTCTTCCGGGTCAACTACAGCTTCCTGAACAAATACCTTCTTATGGCCAGCATCCGTCATGAAGGCTCGTCCCGTTTCGGAGCCAACCACAAATGGGGGAGCTTCCCGGCGTTATCACTGGGCTGGAACCTTCAAAAGGAAAATTTCCTGCAGGGAGCCAGGGCTGTTTCAGCGCTCAAGCTGAGAGCGGGCTTCGGTGTAACGGGAACAGAGCCCGGCAGCTCGTACATCTCGCTGAACAAGATAAACTTCAACACCAATATCCTGGTGAACGGCCAGTGGATCCAGGCGATCAACCCGTCGAACAACCCGAACCCCAACCTTCGCTGGGAAACCAAAGAAGAGCTTAATTTCGGACTCGATTATGGCTTTTTCAACGATCGGATTTCGGGGGCCATCGACTACTACATCAGAACCACGCGCGACCTGATCGCGAATTTCCCCGTGCCTACCCCACCCTATCTCTATAGCTCCATTACCGCCAACGCCGCCTCGATGGAAAACAAGGGGATCGAGATACTCGTGAACGCGGTTCCGGTCAGGACCAATGACTTTGAGTGGTCTACTTCCGCCAATTTTTCTACGAACGCCAACAAGGTGCTGGCGCTGTCCAATGACAGGTTCGCCCTGGCGAGCGGCTACTTTGATACCGGGAACACCGGAGAACCTATCCAGCAGCAGACCCACCGCGTACAGGTAGGACAGCCCATCGGGAATTTCTGGGGCTTTAAAACGGTAGACATCGACGAATCCGGGCACTGGATCATTGAAGGGAAAGACGGTAATCCCAAGCCGATCGCCAACCAGCAGGCTGATGACAAGCAGATTATCGGGAATGGTCTTCCCCGCAGGTACCTGAACTGGAACAACACCGTCACCTATAAAAACTTCGACCTCAACGTCACCATGCGGGGAGCCTTCGGCTTCCAGATCCTGAATATGACGGAGATGTTCTGGAGCGCGCCCGTGATGCTTACAAGAGGAAACCTGAGAGCCAACGCCTACGAGCCGGTATTCGGAAAACGCCCGCTGGCCGACGATCAGTCGCTGAACTATGTCAGCTACTACATCGAAAACGGCAACTACTGGAAAGTGGATAACGTGACGCTGGGCTACAACATCGGTACCATCGGAAAATGGGTGAAGCGGGCCAGGGTGTACGGATCGATCTCCAACCTTTTCACCTTTACAGGGTATAAGGGGATTGACCCGGAAGTGAGCATATCAGGCCTGACGCCCGGGATAGACGACAAAAACCGGTACCCGGCCGTCACGAGCTATACACTCGGCGCCTTTATCACATTTTAAAACACCCGACAGGTAAACAGAAAATCCCATGAGATTATCCATAAAACTCCATATAGCTTTTTTTGCAGCGGCAGGATTGATGACATCCTGCGACAACAATCTCGACGAACGGATATTTTCCGAGCTTACAGAAGAATCGTATAACTATACCAATGCTTACCAGGCCATTGGGATCACTTATGCGAACATGCGCGGTCTGATCTCCCATACCCATTATTATATGGCGCAGGAATCTACCTCCGACGCCATCGTGATGCCCGCCAATGCTTCAGGGTGGGACGACGGCGGCATCTACAGAAGAATGCACCTGCACACGTGGAATTCGGAGAATGTCCAGCTTTCAAACATGTGGAACACCTACTACGCAGGCGTCATCAACAGCAACAGGGTGCTCGACCAGTTGGAAAGCGGGAAGGTACCGCCTCCTGCCGGTGTTACCAAAGAGTCGCTCATCGGAGAAGTCAGGGCGGTCAGGGCCTTCTTTTACTGGCTGCTTGTCGACAATTTCGGAGATGTTCCGCTGATCACGACCCGGACAGACGAGCTGCCTGAAAAGACCTCCCGCAAAGAAGTATACCAGTTCGTGGTAAAAGAGCTGACGGAAGCCATTCCCGCGCTAAGCGAAGAAAGCTCGCCTTTGTATTATGCAAGATTTAATAAATGGGCAGCCAAAACTTTGCTCGCCAATGTATACCTCAACAGCGAAGTATATGCCGGGGAAACAAAATGGGCGGAAGCTATCAGGGAGTGCGACGACATTATCGCTTCCGGGAAATACAGGCTGGAAGCCAACCTCAAAGGCGCCTTTGTAACAGAAAACCAGGGTTCTCCCGAGATCATTTTTGCTATCCCGTTTGATGAAAACCAGGCGGGCGGCTTCAGCGTCCATATGTTTTCCATGCATGGCTCCATGAGGTCGAAATATAATATGCTCGCCACTCCCTGGGGCGCCGGGTCTGCCAAAGGCATCACGCAGTTTATCGAAACCTACCAGGCCGGAGACGAGCGATTAAAAGCGTACTGGAACACCGGCCCTCAATTTGCAGCTGACGGCGTTACGCCGCTTCTCGGCTCCTACGATCAGGGAGGAAAACCCATCGTGCTCTCCAAAGAGCTGCCGGACGGCATTTACACGGGAGAAGCCGAAGGCTACCGCGTCAATAAATTTGAAATCAAATCCGCCACCCAGGGCAGCCTGAGCAACGATTTCCCGTTTTTCAGATATGCGCAGGTACTGATGATCAAAGCCGAATGCCTGCTCAGGACCGGAAAAGACGCGGAAGCGGCTGCTTTAGTCAGTGAAGTAAGAAAGAGGGCTTTCTCCGCCGACCCTTCAAAAGCGGTTGTCTCCGCCGGCGATCTTACGCAAAACAGCAGCTATCAATACGGGTATGTGGAAAATTACAAAATTACGGATCCCGGTGATACGTCGCCGGTTCTGTTCGGCAGGATGCTGGACGAACTGGGATGGGAGTTTATCTGGGAAGGGCACCGCAGAAGAGACATGATCCGCTTCGGCGTGTATACTACCAAAAGCTGGCTATCCCATAAGCCCGCCGGAACATATCGGGCCGTTTTCCCCATCCCCCAGATCGCCTTGAACTCGAACCCGAAACTTGTCCAGAACCCGGCCTATGAATAGCAGGAGGTAACAGGCTCCGGGATATCGGCTGAAGCGGCCGGTATCCCGGAAACCGACCTGCCGGGAAAATGTAAAAAAAACTACAAATATATAATACCCGTTATGCTGAGAAATGTTTTGATCATGGTGGCCCTCGCAATGGCGTTTACGCTGGGCTGCAACACAAGCCGGAAAGTATCTGATAAAGCTTCCAGAATCGAAGCGCGCCGGGCCGAAGTGCTGTTTTTAGGACATAAAAGCAAGCATCACGACTCTTACAAATATGCTCCCTGGCTCTCTATAAAGCTATTCAGAAGTGGTATCAACATGACCTATGCCAACAGTCTCGACGCCATCAATGACGAAAACCTGAGCAAATACGACGGGCTGATCATCTATGCCAACTATAACGAGCTTCCAAAAGACAAGGAAGGAGTCCTTCAGCGTTTCGTTGAAAGCGGCAAGGGATTGATACCGCTGCATTCGGCCAGCGGCTGTTTCCGTAATTCCGAATGGTACATCAAAACAATAGGCGGAGCATTCGAGTCGCATAAAACCGGGAGGTTCAAAAATACCATCATCAATCAGGATCACCCGGTGATGGCGGGCATCGGAGCGTTTGAAACATGGGACGAGACCTATGTCCATAAGAATATCAACCCCGATATCGTTGTTTTGGGCGAGCGTGTGGAAGGAGATCACCGCGAGCCTTACACATGGATCCGGGAAGAAGGGAATTCCAGGATATTCTACACTGCATACGGCCACGAAGACACTACGTGGACAAACATAGAATTCCTGAACCTCGTGCGGAACGGCGTCGTCTGGGCATTGGGCGATAAAGTCCGGCAGCAAATAAAAGCGCTCAACATCCCCGATGTGGACATCTACCAGGCCGATACCATAGCAGCCTATACGAAACGACACCTGGTACCCAAAGTCCAGGACGCTCTTTCACCTGAAGACTCCAAAAAACTGACCCAAATCCCGGTCGATTTTGATATCCGGCTGTTCGCGGCAGAACCCGACATCACAAATCCCATTGCAATGGCCTGGGATGAGCGAGGCAGGCTCTGGATCGTGGAGTCTGTCGATTATCCCAACACCTTTAAGGAAACCGACGGCGCTTCGAACGACCGGATCAAGATCTGTGAAGACACAGACGGCGACGGCCGCGCCGACAAGTTTACCGTTTTCGCAGATAGCCTCAACATCCCTACCAGCATTGTTTTTGCAAACGGCGGCGTCATCGTTTCGATGGCCCCGGATTTTCTTTTCCTGAAAGATACCAATGGCGACGATGTTGCCGATGTAAGGGAAAAGATCCTGTCAGGATGGAGTAAATTTGATACGCATGCGGGCCCCTCCAATCTTCAGTACGGTTTTGACAACAAGATCTGGGGCGTAACGGGCTACTCCGGCTTTCAGGGAAAAATCGATGGGAAGAAAACCCATTTCCCGCAGGGGGTTTATCACTTCAGCCCCGACGGGAGCAACTTCGAATACCTCGCCGGCACCAGCAACAATACCTGGGGGCTGGGCTTTTCGGAAGACAACAACGTTTTCATTTCCACGGCCAACAACACCCACAGCGCCTATTATTCCATGCCGGGCAAAAATGCGCAGCGAATGCCCGCAACAGATAAGCCGGGGATACAGCCGGTCCAGAAAATAGACGGGCACTACGACGCACATCCGCTCACCCCGAATTTCAGGCAGGTGGACGTCGTGGGCGGCTTTACCTCCGCCGCCGGCCATCACCTCTACACAGCCCGCGATTTCCCGAAAGAATACTGGAACCGCATCGCCTTCATCTGCGAGCCTACCATCCGGCTGATCCACAATGCCGTCATCGAAAAAGACGGGGCCGGGTTCAAAGAATCTGACGGATGGAACATGGCTGCCAGCTCGGACGAGTGGTTTGGGCCGGTCCAGGCGACAGTCGGCCCTGACGGAGCACTATGGGTGGCAGACTGGTACAATTTTATTATCCAGCACAACGTGTTTGTGCCCAGGCAGGCGCCGTCGGAATACGTGCTGCCCTTTATCGAACAGCCGCACGGGCAGGGCAACGCGTTCATCAGCCCGCTCCGGGACATCAACCACGGAAGGATTTACCGGATTGTTTACAAGCCAACCAAAGGAACACCCGCGCCGAAGCTGAGCAAAAACGATGTAAACGGGCTGGTTGCCTCGCTCAGGCACAGCAATATGTTCTGGAGAATGACCGCGCAGCGGCTCCTCGTGGAAAGCGGGAATAAAAACGCCGCCGGAGAGCTGATCGAAATTATCAGCGACAGATCCGTAGATGAAGTCGGCCTCAACAGCCCTGCCGTGCATGCCATCTGGTCGCTCCATGGTTTGGGACTTCTCGACGGATCCGATCAGAACGCATCGGAAGCGGTCGTCCGGGCGCTCTCTCATCCTGCGCCGGGCGTCAGGAAGGCGGCAGTAATGGCGCTTCCCCCGGTTCAGGAAAGCTTCGAAGCAATACGGAAGGCAGGATTGCTGAATGATCCGGACCTTAATACCCGGCTGGCAGTTTTCAATGCTCTTGCGGTCTTTGAGCCGGACGACGCAATCGGAAACGCTGTTTTCGAAGCGACCCGCCACACGCAGAATGAAGAAGACAAATGGCTGTCCAAATCGCTCGGAATCGCGGCGATCCGTCACGAAAAAGGTTTCAGGGAAGCCGGGAAACAGGGAAGCAATAACTTTTCAAAAGAAATCGACGCCCTGCTGGATCATGAAGCATATGCCGTAGGGCGCCGTACCAATCTCCCTTTCTCACCGGATGTAAGCCGCAAGGAAATTACGGTCAGCACCACCTTAAGCCCTTCTGACAAGGGAGAGCTGGAAGGCTTCGTAATGGGGCAAGGTAACGCGGAAAACGGCTATGCGCTGTATGTCGAAAACGGGAAGCTGCATTGGGTGGTAAACCAGCATGGTCAAACGGCCAGGGTACAGTCTGTTTCCGCGCTCCCCAACCCTGCCAATATCCTGGCAACGCTGAAGGCAGACGGGCGCACCGAGCTCACCATCAACGGGCAGGCCGCAGGAAACGCCAAAGCACATGCCCTTTTTTCCCAACTCCTGGAGCCCGGGCTCAGGTCAGGCGAGGATTATGATGATGCCGACAAAATTGCCTCCTACAGCGGTAAGTTCCCCTTGAAAGGCAATGTCCAGAACACCAGAGTAACCCTTACCAGGCCCTCTGCAGGAGAGAAAGCAGGCCATTCAACGGACAAAGCCGCTTCCCCTGCCGGAAATGCGATCAGCCTTTCCGTTGTCCTGGATATGATGCAATACGACAAGAAGCTGATTACGGTAAAAGCCGGAGAAAAGGTAACCCTGTTTTTCGATAACCCCGACGGAATGCCGCACAACCTGTTGATTATCAAACCAGGTTCTCTGGAGAAAGTAGGCAATGCCGCCGATAACATGCTGAGAGACCCGAAAGCAGCCGACAAGCATTATATACCCGCTATCCCCGAAGTGCTTCACGCCACCAAACTGCTGAATACCGGGGAAAGCACCAGCCTTGAATTCACGGCGCCTTCGGCCCCCGGGGATTATCCTTATGTGTGCACATTCCCCGGTCACTGGAGGGGGATGAACGGAATTTTAAGAGTGGAAAAGTAGTGAAATACAGGGAGCGTTGCCTAAGTTCACACCTGGATGACTTTAAATTAATACACTTAAAACTGTTTTTGTATGTTCAAACCAACTTCCAGATGGATATCGTACGGTCTTCTGCTGCTAACTGTCTTTTTGTCGCCGCCCTCATTTTCACATCATCCCGAAAAAGGAAAGCCCGTTAAAGCCCTGATGGTAGGGGGCGGCGCTTCCCACGATTTCGACCGGTGGTACAAAGGAGAGGATGTCAGGACACTCGAAAATGAAGGGCTTGCAAGCGTGACCTACACCGACGATCCGGCTACGATCCTGGGCCACCTGCCCCATATCGACGTACTCATCCTGAGCAACAACCAGCCCATCAGCGATGAAGCTACCCGGAAAGCAATTTTCGAATTCCTCAACAGCGGTAAAGGGCTCCTCCTGCTTCACGCAGCGGTTTGGTACAACTGGAAAGACTGGCCGGAGTACAACAAAGAGATAGTGGGCGGAGGATCGAACGGGCATGACAAATACGGTCCTTTCGAGATAACGGTCACCAACAAGAAGCATCCGGTTATGAAAAACGTCCCTTCGAAATTTACGCTGTCAGACGAATTGTATTACCACAAAATAGATCCTCATGGCGCAAAAGTAGAAGTATTGGCTACGGCTCAGATGCCGGGAAAAGCCGAGTCCTATCCCAACATTTTCACCGTGGCGCATCCCAAAGCACGCATTGCCGGCATTGCCCTGGGACATGACGCGGCTTCGCATGAGCTTCCGGCTTACAAAACGCTGCTGAGGAATGCTTTAAAATGGACGGCAGGAAAAAAATAAGCTCCGGATGCAGCCCGGGGATCCAACGCAAAACCAGCTTTTAATCAATCAAATCATAATCAAATGAGTGAAAAGAAAATCACAGTCGTCATCGTCGGAATGGGATTCGGAAAAGAATTCATCCCCATTTACCAAAGCCATCCGGATATCGGGGCAGTAGGTATCTGTACAAGAAGCAAAGAAACAAGGGAAGAGCTGTCCGCTAAATACAATCTGAACCCCGATCTCGTTTTCGAGCGCTTTGAGGATATCCCCCATCGTGACGATGTTGACGCTATTCATATCGTAACGCCCGTACCGGAACATGCCGGAATGACGCTGGCCTCGCTCAATGCCGGCAAGCACACGGCATGCACGATTCCCATGGCCATGACGGTAGAGGATTGCAAGGCGATCGTCGAAGCGAAGCGCCGGTCCGGTAAAGTATACATGATGATGGAAACGGCACTGTACACACGAGAATTCCTTTATGGCCTCAACCTGGCGGAAACCGGTCAGCTGGGTAAAATACAGTTTGTGCGCGGGTCGCACATCCAGGATATGAGCATGGAAGGCTGGGCGGAATACTGGAAAGGCTACCCGCCTATGCTGAACGGGACCCACGCCATTTCCCCGCTGCTGCGTATCAACAACACGATAGCAGAAACCGTGGTATGCCACGGATCCGGCCGCCTTTCCGAAGACCTGGCGAGCCGGTATGGCTCTCCTTTCGCTGTCGAAACAGCCACCTTTACGCTCCGGGACTCCGATGTCGTAGCCGAGGCCACAAGGTCGCTTTTTGATGTGGTGCGCCAGTACCGCGAAAGCTACGATGTATACGGGACTAAAATGTCGTTTGAGTGGGAGCAGCTGCAGGATGAGCATCATGTTATTTTCGACGGCGGGGAAAATGCAGAACGGATTGATGTGCCTGATACCGACGAGCTGCTGATCGAGCCTATCAAGCATTTTACGAAAAGAGAAAAAATTGACGACCCCAACCACGTTTCTTTCCTGCAGGGAGCCGGCCACGGAGGATCTCATCCGCACCTGGTCCAGGAATTTGTGGCCGCGATCGTGGAAGGCCGGGATTCTGCAGTAGACGCCGCCCTGGCTGCCAACTACACCTGCGCCGGGATCTGTGCCCACGAATCGGCCATGAACGGCGGAATCAGAGTGAACATCCCGGACTTCAGCGCCTGAGATGCCGCTTCTGTTATACCTACCGACACAAGCTCTGACACGGAACACTCGTCAGGCACCTACCGGAACCGGCGCATGCGCCGGTTCCGGTAGGCTGTTCAGGCAATTGCCGGTCTGCTGCTGGTGATACCCGGCAATTAAAATATTATTTTAGCTGAATCATTATAGAAAACCTTAACAACATGCAATTTGGCGCCAGCACCTTTATCTGGGCTTCTCCCTTTACCACCGGCCATCTTCCCTTACTTTCCAAGGTGAAAGACATGGGATACGACATCCTGGAAATCGCAGTAGAAGATGCCGGCCTGATCGACTGGAAGAAAATCAGGCAGGAAGCAAACGACCTTGACCTTCAACTGACCATATGCGGCGCATTCGGTCCGGAACGCGACATTTCGAGTACCGATCCGGATTACAGGGCTATTGGCAAGCAGTATATTATCGATTGCATCAGGATCGCCGGCGAAGCAGGCAGCCCCATCTTTACAGGGCCTCTTTATTCGGCAGTAGGAAAGACCCGCCTGGTATCGCCGGAGCAGCGAAAGCAGGAAAGAGACTGGTGCGTGCAGACACTGGCCGAGGTAAGCCGGGTTGCGGCCGATCAGGGCATAACGCTCGGGTTGGAACCCCTCAACCGTTTCGAGACCGACATGGTGAATACCGCGGAACAGGCGCTGTCCATTATAGAAGAGGTAAATCATCCCAACCTCAAATTTGTACTGGATACTTTTCATGCCAATATTGAAGAAAAGAATATTGCCGCTACTATCCGGAAAGTAGGAAAAAACATGCTCTGCCATATCCAGGGCAATGAAAGCGACAGAGGTACACCCGGCACAGGACATCTTGAGTGGACGGAAATCCGCGATGCCCTTAAAGATATCGGTTATGAGGGCGCTGTAGTGATCGAGACCTTCGGACAACCTTCGAAAGAGCTGGCGAAGGCAGCCTGCATATGGAGACCGCTTGCTAACAGCGCGGATGAACTCGCCAGGGACGGGCTCGCATTTTTCAGACAGCTATTCCGGTAAATATAAGCCTGTAACCCTATGAACCTGCCGAAAATAGCCTTCATCCTGATGCTGGCGCCTCTGGGGGAGCTGATTGCCCAGCCCCACGCTTCTTCAGGCAAATTTACCAACCCGGTATTTGAGCCTGTCCTGGCCGACCCTACCGTTGTAAAAGGCGATGACGGCTGGTTTTATGCCTATGGTACCCAGGACGACTGGGGCGACGGCCAGGGCAGCCGCCTCGTTCCGGTGGTAAAATCCAGAGACCTTACCGGCTGGATGTACGTGCGCGATGCATTCGATAGCAAGCCTTCCTGGAAGTCTAAAGGAGGTATCTGGGCCCCGGACGTTGTGAAAGTCAACGGGCGGTATCACATGTACTACGCTTTTTCTACCTGGGGTGATGCAGACCCCGGCATCGGCCTGGCTATCGCAGACAAGCCTGAAGGACCGTTTACCGACCAGGGCAAGCTTTTTCTCAGCTCGGAGGCAGGCGTCCCTAATTCCATCGATCCGTTCTTTTATGAAGAAAAGAGTAAAAAATACCTCTTCTGGGGAAGCTACAGCAATGCTCCTGAACAAGGCACTTTTGCCGTCGGGCTGTCGGCCGACGGCAAATCCGTACCGGATCTTACCCGGAAACATAAGATCGCTGCCGGCGATTTTGAGGCTGTGGTCATTCACAAACGGGGAAAATACTATTACTTTATAGGATCAAAGGAAAACTGCTGCAACGGCGCAGACAGCAAGTACCACCTGAGAATCGGGCGCTCTGAAAACCTGCTGGGCCCTTATCTCGACAAGGAAGGCCGGCCGTTGACAGACAGGGGGGCCGGGACAGTCATTCTTAGTGGAAATGATACGTATGCCGGTACGGGACATAATTCCCGCCTGGTTACCGACTCCGACGGCACCGACTGGACGCTGTACCATGCGATCCTTAAATCGAACCCGAAGGTACCGAGCGGGGCCAACCGCCGGGTGTTGATGCTGGACAGTATCACCTGGAAAGACGGGTGGCCCGAAATAACGGGCGGCACCGTGAATACAGGTACGCAATCAAAACCTGTATTCAGACGATGAGGTGTACGGCATGAAGCGAACGACTTTACAACCCGTAACTTTACAATAACAACTTTTTTATACAAATGAAAGCAACAAAAATCCTGAGTCTGGCTTTGCTTGGCGGACTTTTTCTCAGTTGTTCGACTGAAACAAAAAAAGAAGATGCTTCGAAAGAGGACGTCCCGGTCGTTACGGGAAGGGATAAGTGGACCGCTGAAAAGGCTAACGAATGGTACGACGCGCAGCCCTGGCTGGTCGGCTGCAACTTCCTTCCCAGCACCGCTGGCAACCAGCTGGAAATGTGGCAGGCGGAAACTTTCGATACCGCTACCATCAACAGGGAGCTGGGCTGGGCAGCCGGCCTCGGGATGAATACCGTCCGGGTATACCTCCATGATCTGCTGTATGAGCAGGATTCAACCGGGCTTTACGAACGGATGGAAACGTTTCTCGATATTGCCGGTTCACACGGAATAAGGCCTTTGTTCGTCCTGTTCGATTCTGTCTGGGACCCTTTCCCCAGGCCGGGTAAGCAGCGCACACCCACTCCCCATGTTCACAACGCCGGCTGGGTGCAAAGTCCGGGTAAAGAAGCGTTGCTCGATGCCGCACAGCACCCGAGGTTCGGGAATTATGTGCGTGGCGTCATAGGCCACTTCTCTAACGACAGCAGGGTATTGGGATGGGACATCTGGAATGAGCCCGAGAATCCCAACAAGAGCGCCTACGGGGACGTCGAAATTCCCGAAAAGGAGCAGGTCGTGCTTCCGCTTCTGAAGGATGCATTTAATGCCGCCCGCTCCGTCAACCCTTCACAGCCGGTTACAGCGGGTGTATGGCGTGACGACTGGTCGGAGGAAAGCAAGCTCACGCCTGTCAACAAGCTCATGCTCGACGAATCCGACGTCGTTTCCTTCCATTCCTATGACGGCCCGGAAGAGTTTGAAAAGAGAGTCAACTGGCTGAAACCTCTCGGGCGGCCACTGATCTGCACCGAATACATGGCCCGGGGAAATAACAGCACCTTCGAAAGCACGCTTCCCATCGCAAAAAAATACAGGGTGGCTGCCTACAATTGGGGACTGGTTGACGGGAAGTCCCAAACCATTTATCCCTGGGACAGTTGGAAGAAAAAGTACACCGGCGAGCCGGATCTGTGGTTTCACGACATATTCCGTAAGGACGGTACTCCCTATAAGGCTTCGGAAACCGAATTCATCAAAAAGATCATCTCTGAAAATTAGGAGCTGCATTCTCTCTTGCGGCATATTTTGATTCATAGCACCCTGGTTTCCGTCTGCTAACGAACCAGATTCAGGAGCAGGAAGCCGGGGTGACACTATTTTTGGCAATTCATCTATACTCCCTCTACCTACCAAAACAACTCAACAGGCCGCCATTCTCTGACATTTTTTTTACTTTTGTGAAAAGACTATTCGACCGGCCAGACCGACGGCCAGAAAACATCGAATTTTGTAAACAAAAATGAAAGAAGATTCCCTGGCCGACCGGGCATACAACGAGTTGAGAAAAAAAATACTTTCGAATCAGCTGCTTGCCGGCAGTAGATTAAAAGAAGACGAATGGTCAAAAAAGCTCGATGTCAACCGGATGGCGCTGAGAGAAGCGCTTACGAGATTACAGGGAGAGCAACTCCTTATCAAAGGAAAAAAAGGGGGTTTTTTTGTAAAATCACTCTCTACAGAAGACATCAGGGACATCCGGGAGCTTCGCGAAATTCTTGAAATCGGCGCGATCCGACTGCTGATCAGCAAAATCACACCGGAACAAATCAGTGAACTGGAGCAGATATGTGATGATTTTACCTCAATGTACGAGCGCGGCTATTTTAGCGGAGCTTTGGAAGCCGACGTAAAATTTCATGAAACGTTGATCAGCTATACAGGCAATAAAAAGTTAAGCAGCGCTTATTTTACCAGTAATATCCCGCTATTTCATCAGAAGCTGGGACTGTCCCACACACACATGGACGACTATGAGTTAACCGACCTCGAACATCGAGAAATTGTAAAAGCGCTTCGTAGCACGGACCTGGAACTTGCCGAAAACACACTCATAAAGCACCTCGTACGGGGCGAAGTCAGTACGCTGGATATCCAATAACACTTCTTTACCTGCCGGCAGGCCTCCTTTCCAAACATCCAATACACAAAATAGCATTTTTTGCTTTCCGATCTATCAATCGGAAGCACCAGCAACTTCGTGTTTATACTTTTCGAAGAAAACAAAAATGAGTATTTTTTGTTTACAATTTTATATATATTTTTGTAAACAACAACCAGCCACCTTAACCTTTTCATGTGTATGATACACTTTATATTTAGTAAACCCGGCTCAGCATTGGGTCTGCTTCTTGTAATTTGTCTGGCAATGTCGGACAGGCTTATTGCCCAGCGAATGCAGACTATCAGCGGATCAGTTTATGATGCGAGTAACGAAAGCCCTCTTCCCGGGGTTAACATAGTAGTGAAGGGTTCTCAGCAAGGTACCACTACCAATACTGAAGGTAATTTTACAATCAGTGTTTCCCCTGAGTCTGTTCTTACATTTTCGTTTATAGGATACGTTTCGAGGGAAATTCCGGTAGGGTCTCAGACTCAGCTTGCTGTAGGGCTTGAAGTAGATACGCAGGCGTTGAGTGAAGTGGTAGTAACGGGATATTCGTCACAGCGGAAACAGGATATTATTGGATCAGTATCAGTCGTCGACATGAAAGCCGTAAAATCGCTTCCTGTCGGATCCGCTATGCAGGCTCTCCAAGGACAGGCTTCTGGTGTAAATGTAATCAGCTCTGGCGTGCCGGGGGCGGGTAGCAGCATATTTATCAGGGGTATCAGCTCCCTTGGCAATACACAGCCGCTCGTCTTGATTGACGGTGTTCAGGGCGACCTTAACAATATCAGCGCCGACGACGTAGAGTCCATTCAGGTATTGAAGGATGCAGGTGCCGCAGCTATTTATGGTGTCAGGGGTTCTAATGGGGTAATTGTAGTTACCACAAAAAAAGGGAAAACCGGCCAGCCAACTATTTCATATGACGGATATTTTGGTGTCCAGCTCCCACTTCCGGGAAATCCGTTTAACCTTCTTAACTCCGAGGACTACGCCCGGATAGTGCTTACAGCAGATCCTCAAAACCCATTATTTGCAAAGGGAATGCCTGACTACTTGTATGGAGGCAGGGGTACTTCCGGTGTCGCCTGGGAAGGTGATCCGGCCGTAGATCCGGCACTTTACTACCTCGACCCTATCAAAACTGCCAATAACTACCAGATTCAAAAAGTCAATAAATCCGGCACTAACTGGTTTCAGGAACTTTTCAATCCTGCACCAATCACTAACCATAATCTTACAGCCAGCGGAGCTACAGACAAAGCTAACTATCTCTTTTCTTTCGGTTATATCAATCAACAAGGTACCTTGATGGAAACTTACCTGAAACGATATTCCGCGAGAATCAACACTTCTTACAAATTCGGCAAATCACTTACAATCGGACAGAACGTCAACATATATTACCGGGACAGCCCCAATTTTGGCAATCAGGCGGAATTCGGCAACTTATCGGCCGTGTACAAGATGATGCCTATCATACCTGTGTACGATATACAGGGAAATTTTGGCGGCACGAATGCCGGCCCGGCATTGGGTAGCAATCAGAATCCGATTGCCATGCAAAAGCGCTCTGCAGACAATAAAAGCCATTCCTGGAACACCGTAGGGAATATCTATGGTGAACTTGAATTAATCGAAAACCTTAAATT
This sequence comes from Spirosomataceae bacterium, assembly GCA_037191015.1. Classification (GTDB taxonomy): domain Bacteria; phylum Bacteroidota; class Bacteroidia; order Cytophagales; family Spirosomataceae; genus Ravibacter. Next base: position 516,316 of record JBBCKD010000015.1, on the reverse strand, counting down.
GCGGACAAGCATAGGAGGAACCTTTACCAGTGGGTATTCTCAGAGTTTTAATTTCACCCAGTACGAAAACAGGCAGGGTAATAACAGCCCAAACAGTTACTCAGAAGGAGCCAGCTACAACAATCTTCTGATGTGGACAAACACGCTCACTTATTCCCGGTCAATAAAACAGCATACACTAGAACTCCTTGCCGGCTCCGAATACATCCGGAATAACGGCCGTAGCGTAAGTGGAGGATCGCAGAATTTCTTCTCAATAGATCCTAACTACCGCATTCTTGGAAACGGTACAACGGGGATCAGTAACAGTAGCAGCGCGTTCGAAAACCGGTTATTTTCGACATTTGCCCGTGCAGACTATCAGTTCAAAGACAGGTATTTACTGGGGGCTACCGTTAGGAGAGACGGCTCATCCCGTTTTGGTAGTCAAAAACGCTTTGGGATCTTTCCTTCCTTTTCTCTGGGGTGGCGTATCTCCGAAGAAAATTTCATGAAAAGCCTGGCTTGGCTTGATGATTTGAAAATACGCGGCAGCTATGGAGTATTAGGTTCTCAGAACAACGTCAGCCCGGAAAATGCATTCAGCCTATTTGGCGGTGGGTACGGGAACGCGTATTATGATATTGCAGGAACAAGCAACAGTGTGCAACAAGGGTTTATACAAACCAGGATAGGCAATCCTAATGCCGGCTGGGAACAAAATATTGTTACCAATGCCGGGTTTGACGTTTCTCTTTTTAAAAACCAGTTAGAAGTCTCCGTCGAGTATTATAAAAAGTCGATCAACGGGCTTCTGTTCACGCAGCCGCTTCCAGCTACTGTCGGTGGAGCAGCAGCGCCGGTGGTCAATATTGGTGATATACAGAATAGAGGCGTAGATGCATCCGTCGCATATCGAAGCCGGGTAGGTAAAGACCTGCAATTTTCACTAGGCGCCAACATCACTACCTATAAAAACGAGGTATCCAATATTCCCAGCCCGGGTTATTTTGACGTAGCTAGCCTGCAGGGGATGGGTACTATCGTTAGAAATCAAAAAGGACAAGAAGCCAGTTCCTTTTTCGGCTACGACGTCATAGGACTGTTTAATTCAGCTCAGGACGTAGCGGAATCCCCCGCGCAGACCGGAGCAGCTCCTGGTAGGTTTAAATACCGGGATGTAAATAATGACGGCGTGATTACGCCCGAAGACCGCACATTTCTGGGAAGCGCCAATCCTGATTTTACATACGGGATTAACCTTGGGGTAAATTATAAAAATTTTGATTTCGGCGCGATTTTCTATGGGTCTCAGGGAAATGAAATTGTGAATACGATCCGTTCCTACACACATTTTTACGGGGGTTATATTGGCAATAAAAGCAATGTACTACAAAATGCCTGGACACCCGAAAACACGAACACGACAGTACCTGTCATAGAAGCGGGCACATCCCTGAGCACTTCGGGAGCTATGAATTCCTATTTCATGGAAGATGGTTCTTACCTACGCCTCCGTACACTGACGATAGGCTATACCCTTTCGCCCGGTACACTTCAAAAATTAAAAATCAACAGGCTGAGAGTCTACCTGCAGGCAGTTAACCTGTTTACGCTGACAAAGTACACCGGACTGGATCCGGAACTGGGAGGAAGCAGCCAGGCATTCGGGATTGACTTCGGGAACTTCCCGAACAATCAGCGAAACTTCCTGCTAGGTCTCAACTTATCTTTCTAAAAACCTTCTTTCAGACCTTAACTTAGTTTTAATATGAAAAATTCAATAAAGAAAACGATCGTTGCGGGAGTTTTAGCTTTCACAATATCTATTTCTTCATGTAACGAAAGTATACTGGATGTAGCCCCTTTCGGCACGATCAATGAAAGCACGCTCGCTACACGCTCCGGTATAAATGGCGTTCTGATAGGCGCATACTCCTTGCTCGACGGTATCGGAGCTGTCGGAGGCAGTATCTGGAGCAGCCTGACTGTTCTTTCTACTATCCCCTCCGACGATGCCCATGTCGGAACGGAACCTAACGGTCTTCTGGCATCTTATGAAGGATTCAGTCACGACCCTACATCTTCTGCCACCAACGAAAGATGGCAGTTTCAGTTCGCTGCAATCCAACGCGCAAACGATGTACTGCGTCTCCTCCCAAAGGTTGAAGGGCTCACTCAGGAAGAGGCACTTCAAACTGAAGCGGAGGCCAGGTTTCTCAGAGGCGTATACCATCTTATGGCTGCCAAGCTTTGGAAAAACATTCCATATATAGACGAAACCATCACCTATGGGGAGGGAAATTACAATGTAAGCAATACTACTCCCGTCTGGCCAAAAATAGAAGCGGATTTCAAATTTGCTGCTGACAACCTGACCCCTACCAAATCCGAAGTAGGAAGAGCAAATAGCTGGGCGGCAAAAGCCTTTCTGGTCAAAACCTTCCTGTTTCAAAACAAGTATACAGAAGCAAAGCCTTTGCTTGACGACCTTATAGAGAATGGAGTAACCGCTAACGGTCTAAAATACGATTTATCAGAACATTACTTCGACAATTTCCGGACCGACAAAAAACACGGCCCTGAAGCAGTATTTGTAGCACAAATGTCGGTTTTTGATGGGGGAAACGGCAATAATGGAAACGCTGCAGACTACTATAACGGACCTTATGGAGGGGCTCCCACCTGTTGTTTCGGTTGGCTGCAGCCCTCTTTCGATCTTGTCAATGCTTACCAAACGGATAAGGAAACCGGCTTACCTATGCCCGACTCATATTTCAACACACAGGTAAAAAATGATCAGGGAATATCCTCTTCCACCCCCTTTACTCCACATGAAGGCACACTAGACCCCCGTTTGGATTGGAATGTTGGACGTCGGGGAATCCCATACCTGGACTGGGGAATTCACCCCGGTATGGCCTGGATCAGGCAACAAAATACCGGCGGTCCTTACAGTGTTATCAAAAATATAGCCTGGCAATCCAGGGCTGCATCTGACCGGGAGGGCGGCTATGCAACCAACAACCCATATAGCCTCATACGTTTTGCCGACGTATTACTCTGGGCTGCTGAAGTCGAAGTAGAGATCGGCAGCCTTGAAAAAGCAGAAACACTTGTTAATAGAATAAGAGCCAGGGCGGCTAAGCCGAGCGGTTGGGTCAAAAAATACATCGACGACGACAATCCTACCCAGGGCTTCTCTAGTGAACCCGCCGCTAATTACAAAATTAGCCTTTATAGTGGTCAATTTGTGCAAAAAGGAAAAGATTTTGCACGGGAAGCCGTCCGTTTCGAAAGAAGGCTGGAGCTAGCGCTTGAACATCATCGCTTTTTCGACCTTCAACGATACGATAACTCTACGGGATATATGGCCCAAACATTAAATGCCTATCTAAGACGCGAAGAAAATCAACCCAACTACAACAACCGTGCCTATATGCCTCCAAACGCAACTTTCACGAATGGGAAAAACGAAATTTATCCCATTCCTCAGGCGCAAATCGACCTTAGTGTTACAAACGGAGAATCCGTTCTCAAACAGAATCCCGGCTATTAGCAGTATTGACCGGGGTGTCTGTATCACTGGAAAAAGTGCCCCGGTCAGCTTTCATTAATTTCAAATTGAGATTACCCGAGCCACTGATCCTTCTGAATATTCATAATATATTATGACGATTGACCGCAGACAATTTATAAAGAGGGCCGGCCTCGGAACCGCGTTAGCCGCAGGCCTGGACTTCTCCGATTATGTTTCGGGTCTGGAATCCTCCCCTATACGGATGGGTTTTGTAGGCGTCGGTTCCAGGGGGATCGGCATGCTCCGGGTCGCGCTCAGCACCGGGCTGATCAGGGTAACTGCGGTTTGTGATATAGATCCGGAACGGGTAGCTCGTGCACAACGTTTCGTAGAGCAGGCCGGACAACCCAAACCGGAAGGTTTTACACGCGGCCCTGAAGATTACAAACGACTTGCTGCTAAAACCGATCTGGACGCAGTTTACACGGCTACCCCGATGTACCTGCACGCACCGGTCATGATCGCAGCCATGAAAAACGGCAAATATGGCGGCACTGAAATGCCAGCCTGCCTGACCATTGAAGAAGGATGGGAACTTGTAGAAACGTCTGAAAAGACCGGGATGCCTTGTATGCTGATGGAGAATTATTGCTATATGAGGGATGTCCAGATGGTTTTAAACATGGTCAACCAGGGAGCGTTGGGGGAAATTACACATTGTGAAACGGGGTACCAGCACGATACCAGGTATGTCAATATTGACTCTACCGGACAACTGCTTTGGCGTGCAAAAGACAAAATGCAGCACAACGGCAACCGGTATCCCACCCATGCTATCGGCCCGGTCTCCCAATGGATCAATATCAACCGCGGTGATCGTTTTGAGTACCTCGTCTCCATGAGCAGCAAAGCCGCAGGCCTCCGCGCATATGCTTCCAAACATTTCGGTCCTGACCACCCGAGTGCTAAGCAGCCTTACCAGACCGGCGATGTCAATACTTCCCTTATCCGGACGGCCTCCGGGATCACCGTATGTCTATATTACGACACAGAGACACCAAGGCCGGTAGATTTCATCTGGCGTATCCAGGGGACTGGCGGCATTCATTCGGGCACGTTAAAAAAAATTCATCTGGATGGTATAAGCCCTTCTCATCAATGGGAAAATACCGACCGGTACCTGGAACAATACGATCATCCGAACTGGAAAAGGTACGCGGAAACAGCCTTGAGCTCAGGGCATGGCGGCAGCGACTACCTTTGTATGCTGGATTTTGCGCGAGCCATCCAGAAAAAACAAGAAGCTCCGATCGATGTATACGACGCAGCTACATGGAGCTGTATCACCGAGCTTACCGAGATATCTGTTAAAGAGCGCAGCCGCCCGGTCGACTTCCCCGATTTCACACGCGGCAAATGGAATACACGCAAACCCCGACCCATCGGCGAAATATGAAGTATTGTCTGTGGCTTTTTGTGACAGGGCTTGCGGCCTTCTTCTCCATAGGACTGCATGCAGGAGAACAGAAGGTAAGGCTGGCGTTTATCATACGCCAGAATCCGGAAGTGTATGAAGAAAGCATCTACGGAGAACCGCCGCAACTAGCCGTCTGGATTGAAAACCCGGATAACGGGCAGATAAAAACAGTATATGTCACCCGAAAAGCCGGTATCGGGCAATTTGAAGGGAAAATGGGCGTACCGGTAGCGCTTCCCGCCTGGATCATCGCTTTTCGACAAGAGACCGGTCGGAGGGACTTCCCCACTCCATCAAAACCAGTACATGACGCTGTTTCGGGTGCTACGCTAAAGGGAGAACTGATTTCAAAAGAAGTCGTGGTTGCCGAGGGTACCCGCTGGAACTATTATATCGAAGTAAATGTAGCAGGTGACTTCAATGTACGGTTTCCGAACTACCAACCGAACGGGGAAATGGATCCGTATGGAAACGGACAGCCGTCCCTGGTTTACAAAGGACAGATAACGGCCAGGCCCGGACAAGCTTCGAAGCCCGTATTATCCGGTAGGACCGAACAGCAATTGTTTACCGGAAAAATCAACCCGGAGGTGGAAGGGATTACAAGTGCTGCCGGGCTACTTGCAGAGATCAGGGTGGTTTGCCAAAAAATATGAACGGGGTTTGTTTTATACCCGGACTGATCAATGGAATTAAACAAAAAGTAAGATATACTAATTACGTTTATCGGCAGAAGTATTTACATTAAACACTTAATTTTTTTAAAATATGCAAGAGAATCAGAAACTTCCCGCATCTGGCGCCAGCCGCCGCTCTTTCCTCCAGTCCCTTGGTCTCGGCAGCGCGGCTATAACCCTGCTGACGACGAGTTGTACCGAAAAACCAAAATCCGGGGAGGAAGGCAAAACAATACAAGGATTCGAAAAACAAGCTGAAAAGAAGAGCGGCAAGATATGGACGCCTGTGTCTGACAGGAAGGTCAAGGTAGGGCTGATCGGCTATGGCGTTTGTAAATTCGCCGCCGCATTCGAATTCCAGAACCATCCGAATGTTGAAATCGTAGCCGTCAGCGATCTCGAGCCCGACAGGTGCAAAGAGTTGGCCAGGGTCGTAAAATGCGACAAAACCTATCCGTCGCTCGAAGAACTGGTAAAGGACGACAGCATCGAAGCCGTCTTCATCGCTACCGACGCACCAAGCCACGCCAAACATACCGTTCTGGCCCTGCAGCACGGCAAGCATGTCGCCTGTGCTGTACCCGCAGCCTTCGGATCGCTCGAAGAAGCCGACCAGGTGTACGAGGCGGTCAAAAAAAGCGGTCTGAAGTATATGATGTACGAAACATCTATGTTTCATGAAGATCTCTGGGCAGCGCGACAGCTGTATAAGTCAGGACACCTGGGGCGCCTTGTTTACTCCGAAGGGGAATATTACCACTACATGGATGTCCCGATCGACTCCTACAGAGGCTGGCGCATCGGATTGCCGCCGCAGTTTTATCCTACCCATTCCAACGCCTACCATCTGGGGATCGACGACGGTTCGTTCACTGAAGTTTCCTGCATGGGTATCCCGAGCATTGTCGAACATCTTAAGCCTGCCAACAATGTCTATAAAAATCCTTTTGGAACCGAAATAGCCCTGTTCCGCTCTCATGACGGAGGAACATCGCGCATGGCGGTGAGCTGGGATACTCCGGGCGACCACGGGGAAAGAGGGCGCGTTCGCGGCGATAAAGGTTCGTATTACGGTAAATTCCAGGGATTGGATACAAATCTACCTGATATCGAACGCCCTCCGCTACCCCCTCAGGTGGAAGCCGGTGGACATGGAGGATCCCATGGCAGGCTGACCGACGAATTCATTTCTGCCATTCTCCAGGATCGCACGCCGTTGGTAAACGTCGCGCTTGCATTAAACATGACAGTTTCCGGAATCGTAGCGCACCAGTCTGCGCTTAAGAATGGCGAGTTATTAAAAATCCCACAGTACACGCTGTAAATCAGGCAAATATTATTAATATCTGATAACTAAAGAAACCCAAAGCTATTCCTAAACCCAACACAAATACCATCTCTTTTCTACTTACCATCCCACAGTATCATGAGTAAAACATGGCCACAGTCAGGTGAACTACTAAAACAAAATGAACAATGGATCCCCGGAGGCGTCGTTTCGCTCAACCGCAAATCAGATCCGAATATATGTTTCAGCAAAGGACAGGGGGCTTATGCCTGGGATCTGGAAGGTAACCGGTACATTGACTACCAGGCGGGCTTTGCCGCATCCTTTCTCGGCCACAACGATCCGGATGTAAACAATGCAGTTCAGCAGGCGCTTTCATCTCAGAGTATCCTGATGGGAGCCGGACCTACCGAACTTGAAGGGCGTTTTGCAGAACTGTTCATCCGGTCAGTCCCGACTTCTGAGAGTATCCAGATCACAACGACCGGATCGGAAGCAACCTACCATGCGATCCGGCTTGCCCGCGCTATCACAGGAAGAGATCACATTATTGTCATGCAGGGAGGTTATAACGGCTGGCACAACGATGTCTCGTGCAATGTTATCAGCGCAGCGGAAGATATTGGCAAGCGAGTAAGCCCGGGAGAATACCCGTTCGATGCCGGATCTGCCGGTATTCCGGACGTTCATAAATCGCTGGTCCATGTCATCAATTTCAATGACATTTCATCCGTCGAATACATTGTCAGACGCTATCCGGTAGCCTGTATTATATTAGAGCCGATACTGCAAAACATCGGGATCGTGAAACCGCTGACGGGCTACCTGGAATCCCTCCGGAAGCTGGCAGATGACAAAGGCTTTCTCCTTGTGTTTGACGAAGTCAAAACAGGTTTTCGTCATGCGTTGGGAGGCTATCAGAGCATTTGTGGCGTCACACCAGACCTGAGTACTTTCGGAAAAGCGGTAGCCAACGGGTACCCGATGGGGGTGATAGCAGGCAAGAAAAAGTACATGGACTATTTCGTACATCCCGAAAAATCCAAGAGGGTACTGATAGCAGGTACGTTTAATGCGTTTCCGCTCACAACTGCCGCCGCTATCGCTACACTCGAAAAGCTGTCCTCTCCCGAACATAACGTGTACAGGCATATCAATGAGCTCGGGGAATTGCTCGAAAAAGGACTGCAGGATATTTTCTCGGGGTATGATATTCCCATCACAGTAGTCCGTCAGGGTTCTGCATTCTGTGTTTATTTTATGGATCACGCCCCGGTCGACTACCACGATATTCTCAGGCATCACGATTTCTCCATTGACAGGCAATACAGGCTGGAGCTGATCGAAAAAGGGATCTTTAATTTCCCGCTCCCCATCAAACAGGGAAGCATCTCGTTTGCCCATACAAAAGCCGACATAGAGGAGACACTTGATAAAACCAGGCAGGTAGTATCGTACCTTCTGGCGGAAAAAACCATCGCCAACGTCTGACAGTATTATGAAGATTACGTCTATCGAGACAAAGGTTTGCCATGCCCGCATGCGCAACTGGATCTTTGTCAAAGTGAATACGGACCAACCGGGATTATGGGGCTGGGGCGAGGCGACGCTGGAATGGCATACGCGCGCCGTCGTGGGCGCCATCGAAGACATTTCGACGCTCCTGATCGGGGAGGACCCGCGGCGGATCGAGCATCTCTGGCAGATGATGTACCGCCAGCATTTCTGGCACGGCAACGGTATCGTAAGAGGGACGGCCATCAGCGGGATAGACATAGCGCTGTGGGATATCGCCGGGAAGATTCACGGTGTGCCCTGCCATGAGCTATGGGGCGGCAGGGTCAGGGATTATATCCGGCTCTATTGTCACCTCGGCGGCGGGAAGATGGAAGATTTCTACGAAACGGGGCGCAGTGATGCGAAGCGGTTCGGCGAGCTGGCACAGCAGGCAGTAGAAGATGGATTTACCGCTTTCAAGTCAATGGCAGTTCCCGAAACCATGTCTCTCGAGGGGCTTCGCCCTATCCGTTATGCCGAAGCCTGCGTAGCCGCCATGCGCGAAGCGGTAGGCGACGATATCGACATCATGGTCGACTGTCATGCCCGCCCTTCGCCGAGAATGGGAATGATGTTTGCGAAAGCGCTGGAACCATACGGATTGTATTTCTTTGAAGAACCGTGCTGGCCTGAAACGATGGAAGATATCGCTTTGATCCAGAGGGCGGTCAATACGCCGATCGCTACAGGCGAACGCCTGATCAGCATCCATGCCTTCCGGGAACTATTTGAAAAGAGGGCGGCAAGCGTTATTCAGCCGGATATTACCCACTGCGGCGGCCTGACAGAGGTAAGGCGTATCGCCGCAATGGCAGAAGCCTACCGGGTTTCGGTAGCGCCTCACAATCCCCAGGGGCCGGTCAGCACCGCTGCTTCTATCGAGTTCGGCTTCTCGGCGCCTTCCTACATCATCTGCGAAAGCGTGCACAGCGATGTACCCTGGCGCCAGGACGTAGTTCAGGAAGGGTTTACGGTTGAGAAGGAAGGCCGGATCGTCAGGCCCAATATCCGCCCCGGCCTCGGTATCGAGATCAACGAAGACGAAGTACGACGGCACCCTTTCCAGCAGGAAATTCTCCAGCGCTCGTTCTACAGAGACGGCAGCGTCGGCGACTGGTAATACTCCAGCCCTGAAAGGGCGCCATAATCGCCGGGCCGACCGCCACGGCATTGACCCCGGGGAGGAGCCAAAATGGATGGCTGTCTTCCTCATGCAGCTAAACATTAAGCAACACTAAACTCTTATCCGATGCAATTCACATTAAGCAACGAACAGGTCCGGTTTTATCAGGACAACGGATACCTGATCATTCCCCGGTTTCTGAACGACGAAGAGCTGGTTAAATTACAGCAAGTGGCCCTGGAGGACGATATTATCAGGAAAAAAAGTATTGACCTGAATGACAAAACCGGGAAAAAGACGAAGCTGGCCCTATGGTTTAACCCGGGAGATGACGTATATGGGCTTCTTACCCGCAGCGAGCGTATGGTAAATTCGGTTGACAAGCTTCTGGAGGGTACAGCGCCGGTATGTCATTTCCATTCTAAACTGATGCAGAAAGAACCCAAAGTCGGCGGAGCCTGGGAATGGCACCAGGATTATGGATACTGGTACAAAAACGGCTATCTTTTTCCTGACCAAATGATTTCGGTGATGGTTGCAATTACGGAAGCCACCAAAGAAAACGGCTGCCTTCAGGTAATCAGGCAATCCCACAAAATGGGTCGGGTAGAACACGGGATAACCGGAGACCAGACCGGCGCCTCTATGCAGTATGTCGAATTGGCGCTGCAGACAATGGAATTGGTATATGTAGAACTAAAGCCGGGAGATCTGCTGTTTTTCCATAGCAATATTCTGCATCGTTCGGAAGCCAATCTCTCCGACTTCCCCAGATGGTCATTGATTTCTGCATATAACCGGCAAAGCAATCCTGCCCATCTGGATCCTACTCCATCCAGCATCACCCCCATTCAAACCGTTTCCGACGATGTCATTCTGAACGCCGCCAGGCTGACAGGGATCAGCGAAAACGAAAGCAACTTTCTGGATCCTGTAAAAGCCAAAACCGTTGAATGATTTGAAAACACTGTTCAGATGGCACTGGTAATCATCGGTTCCGATAAGAATACCGCAGAAGGCGTGGTTATCAACAAGCCCTATCTATACCGGGTAAATGGAATCACGGCATTGGGCGGAATTCTTTTTGGATTCGACACAGCTATTATTTCAGGTACTATTCAGCCATTCAGCGGCTATTTTCATTTGAATGAGCTACAGACGGGCTGGGCTGTAGGATGCATCAGCATCGGGGCGGCTCTCGGAGCCCTTCTGGCCGGGAAGCTGAGCGATAAGGCGGGCCGGCGATCGGCCCTGCTGCTGAGCGCATTCTTATTCGCAGTGACCGGTCCTGCAACGGGATGGGCGCACCAGTTTGACTTTTTCATTATTGCCCGAGTGCTGAGCGGTGTCGGCATAGGAATTGCCGCCCTGGTTTGTCCTGTGTACATCGCAGAGATTACCCCTGCTTCCGTCCGGGGACGCCTGGTAGCGCTTTACCAACTGGCCATTACAGGAGGATTCCTGCTGGCTTACCTGACCATTTTCTTACTTTCTGATATAGGCCCTGATAGTTGGAGATGGATGTTTTCCGCCCAATTAGTTCCCGCGGCTTTGTTTTTTATCGGGCTTTTCTTCGTGTCGGAAAGTCCGCGTTGGCTCATCGGGAAAGGACGAATACGGGAGGCCGAATCTGTACTTGCACGAATTGGCGGACCGGCGTATTCAGAAAATGAAAGCATATCCATTCAAGACAGCTTTTCGGGAAAGGTCAGGGAAAGGCCGGGAGACATTCTTCATACAAAGTACCGGCCGATTGTCGGGCTTGGGATCCTCATCGCTTCTTTTTCCCAGATCGGCGGCCCCCTTACCGTATATGCATTAGAAATATTCAGTGAAGCAGGCATTGGCAGGAATTCTGCCTTGCAGCAGCTCATCATTATGGGCGCTGTACTTTTCCTTTCCACTTTTGTCGCCATTTCTACCATCGACAGGATTGGGAGAAAGACACTGTTGTTATACGGAACAGCGGCGCTGTCCTTTATACTGCTAGTGCTTGCAGCAGCAGGTTTCTTCCAATTATCCGCCTACTGGACATTAGGGGCAGTCGTTCTTTTTATCGCCGGGTATGCCGCTACCGTCGGGCCCGTAACATGGGTTATTCTTTCCGAAATCTTTCCCAACCGCATCCGAAGCACTGCTATGTCCGTTGCCACGCTAGCACTTTGGCTGGCCGGCTTTATGAGCAACAGCCTGTTCCCAATAATGAGATCTTACTTTGGTATGTACGGAACCTTTGGAATCTACGCATTACTTCTCTCTGTATACTTCCTGATCGCTTATCTGAAACTACCTGAGACGAAGGGAAAATCCCTCGAAGAAATTGAGCTGGAAATGACAAAACAATCCACATGAAACATCCTGGGGACTTAACCCTGACAACTATGAGTAATATTCCATTCAGCGGCCGTACGGCCATCATCAGCGGCGGCCTGGGCGACATCGGCCGGAGCATTGCCCGCGCGCTCGCTGAAAAGGGCGCGAACGTAGCGCTCGGCGACCTGCAGCCGGCAGAACGTGCTGCGGCGTTCCTTGACGAACTCCAAAGCCTTGGAATAAATACCCTTTATACGAAGCTGGACGTATCCGACGCCGGCCAGGTAAAAAGCTGGGTCGAAGAATGTGAAAAGGAGCTGGGTATTCCCGATGTGATCATCGCCAATGCCGCTACCGTCACGCTGGCGACGATCCATGAAATCACGCCCGAACAGTGGGATCGCGAGCTGCAGGTCAACCTCTACGGCCCGTTTTTCCTGGCTAAATATGCCAGTGAAAAAATGGTCGCAGCCAAAACCGCCGGGCGTATCGTACTCATCGGCAGTTGGGCTGCTCATGTCGTGCATGCACATATCCCGGCCTACAGCGTTTCCAAAGCAGGATTGCGGATGCTCGGAAAGTGCCTTGCGATGGAGCTTGCTCCCCATGGTATCCTGGTAAACGAAATCGCACCGGGCTACGTAGAGGCAGGTCTTACCGCGCAGATCTGGAAAACAAATCCTTCACTCAAACAGCAATCGGAAGGCAAAGTGCCCTTAAAAAGGTTGATCAGTGCCGACGAAGTGGCAGCGCAGGTGCTTCATGCATGCGACAATTCCAACCGGCATATGACAGGCAGCACGCTGCTGATGGACGGAGGGTTGTCGCTCTTGTCAGTGTGATTTGTTCACCTTTAACCTGAAAAATAATTTGACAGATATTCTCCGGGCAATCCCGCCCGCTCCGGAATTCCAGGGGTACATCGGGGTAAGCCAAAAAGACATCACCCCACCCGTGGGCATCTATGCCCGCAACTGGGGCGCCGCGACCCATGACGTGGCCGAAGGCATTCATCGTCCTATGACCCTGACGTGCGTCACCTTCCGGCAGGAGCAGGGTGCCCCGCCCCTCGTGCTGATCGGTGCCGATCTCGGATGGTGGAAAAACGCGGCCCACGAGCGCGTACTACGTGAATCGATACTGGAAGCCCTTTCAATACCGGCGTCCGATCTCATGTTTTGCCTCTCTCATACGCACGCCGGGCCGGGGATCTGCCTGGACGATGAGCACAAACCGGGCGGACACCTGATCAGGCCCTATTTCGACCGTCTGGTCAAAACTTCGGTCGAAGCTATCCGGGAAGCGCTTGACGCCGGCAGGCCGGCTATCCTTACCTGGAAATACGGCGAATGCAATCTTGCAGTCAACAGGGACTTTCCGGACCCTGACGGTGAAAGGATACTGACAGGCTATAATCCCGGGGAACCTGCGGACAATACCCTCCTGGTCGGGCGGATCACTGACGCAGACGGCAGGATAACCGGTATACTGGTCAACTACGCCTGCCATCCTACCACACTGGCCTGGCAGAATAAGCTCATTTCACCTGACTACATCGGGGCTATGAGAGCAGTTACCGAGGAAAGCACGGGAGCTCCCTGCCTCTTCCTTCAGGGAGCTTCGGGAGAAGTTTCCCCGCCTCAGCAATTTACCGGCGACACTGCGCTTGCCGACCGTTACGGACGCCAGCTCGGGTATTCGATCCTGTCGGTTCTTGAATCCATGGAAGCCCCGGCAACGCGGCTGGTTTATAAAGGCGTCGTAGAATCAGGTGCTTCTCTGGCCATGTGGGAGCCCGGGCCTGCCGGTACTTCCGGCGCACTGAAGGCCGTCATGACGCATGTAGAGTACCCGCTCAAGGATTTCCCTACCCTCGCTGAGTTGGAAGCCGAATGGTCTGCGTGCGGCGATCATGTACTCAGGGAACGTCTCTGGAGAAAGATATGCATCCGCAAAGCGATCGGCGACGGTGAGCACGCCCAAACCCCTTTGTGGATCTGGAAACTGGGTCGTTCGATACTCGTCGGGCAGCCTAACGAAGCCTATACCGAATTCCAGACCGGATTGCGGGAACAGTACCCCGATCATGCGATAGCCGTCATGAACCTTACCAACGGCTCGGTGGGCTACCTGCCGCCGCGTCCTCTTTATGAGTTCAACGCCTATCCCGTCTGGCAAACGCCCTTTGCTGCCGGATCGCTCGACCTCCTGAAACAAACCACCACCGATATCGTCAGAAACCTCATTTCCTCACCCTGATGAACATAAATCTTTCTACCCTCGACCTGGCGATCTTCGGCCTCTACATCCTGGGAGTACTGTTGCTGGGATTGTACGCATCGCGGAAAGGAAAGCAAACCAAACGCGATTATTTCCTGGCGGGCGACAAGCTTCCCTGGTGGATGATAGGCGGCAGCATTATCGCCGCCAACATCAGCAGCCATCACCTTGTGGGGGCTATGGGGGCGGCATACGACCGCGGGTTTGTGGTGATCGCGATGGAATGGGGCGCCATCCTCGTAGGTTTCAATGCCCTGCTATGGATTTTCCTGCCCTTTTACATACGCAACGGGTTCTATACTGTCCCCGAATTCCTTCAACGCCGTTTCGGAGCCGCAGCGAGGTCTGTATATGCGTTCCTTATCCTCCTTACCTATGTTTTTGTAGAAATCAGCGCCGTGCTCTACCTGGGTGCGCTTGCGCTGCACGCTTTGCTCGATATCCCGGTTTTCACAAGCGTGCTCGTGCTGGCTGTCCTGACCGGGATCTACACCATACTGGGAGGATTGCGGGCCGTTATATGGACGGAAATGATGCAGCTCGGCATTCTTGTCATAGGCGGCGCTATCCTGACGGTCGCCACGATGAATGCAGCAGGCGGTATCGACGCGCTCACCGCGACGATGCCGGACTGGCACCTTTTTCTCCCCGCAGACGACCCGGATTTCCCCTGGACGATGTACCTGGGAGGCGTTTTATGTATCAGCACTTTCTACTGCGCTACCAACCAGTTCATCGTACAAAGGGTATTGGCCGCCAAAAACGAATGGCATGCCCGAATGGGTGTTATATTCGGCGACTATCTCAAATTCCTGGTCCCGCTCATCATAACGCTTCCCGCCCTTGTAGCCTATAAGATCGTCCCCGACCTCGAAAAACCCGACCTGCTGTTCCCCACACTGGTAAAAATGCTCCTTCCGTCAGGGCTTGTAGGGCTCGTCATGGCAGGGCTGATCGCCGCGGTCATGTCCCATCTTTCAGGCGCGATCAACTCCTGTACCACAATTCTTACCGTGGACGTCTACCTCGCATTTTTCAGAAAAGACGCTTCCGAATCCGAGGCCGTCAGGTTCGGACGGCTGGCCGGTACGGTCATCATAGTCCTGGGTATCCTGTGCACCATCCTGCTGATGAGTTATTCCGATAAGCCTATCTTCATTTACCTGATGAATGCCTATGGCTTGTTTACGCCCGGGATAGCCACTATGTTCTTGCTGGGGATCCTGTGGAAGCGGACCACCGAAGCCGGGGCACTGACAGCCGGGGTGCTTACCATCCCTTTGTCGCTGCTGCTGGAATATTCTTTTCCTTCGATGCCTTTCTTCAACAGGACAGGTATAGTGTTCTGGATATGTATGCTCGCCTGTACGGTCGTTAGCCTGGTGACAAAGCCGAAAACCGAAGCCGAGCTGAAAGGACTGATATGGAGCAAAGAAAGCCTTACCCTCGAGCCTCATGAAAAAGAGATGCAGCGGGGATGGCGGAATCCTGCTATCTGGTGGGCGCTTATTACTGCTCTCGTACTTTTCTTTTATATCAGGTTCCCCTGACCCGTTTCACATTAACGCTATTTTCCGCTATCAAAACCCGTTTATCATGTATTCTGCCAACTATACTCCGAGAAGAGAATTTATCAGGTCTCTGGGGGCCGCTTCCCTGGCCCTGGGTACTGCATCGGGCCTCCCGGCTCAGAACACCGCCGGGAAAGACAAAGAAGGTATTTCCGGGAAGCCCATATTCAACATGAGCGGGTATGCCGCTCCTCCGCTGGAGCATATCCGCGTAGGTATAGTAGGACTGGGAGGCAGGGGCACAGGCGCTCTTCAACGCTTGCTGAGAATAAAAGGAGTGGAAATAGTCGCCATATGCGACCTCCGCGAGAGCCAGATCGCAAAAGGGATCGGGCTGGCGCAAAAAGCCGGCCAGAAACCCGACGGCTATCACACCGACCCGGAGGCCTGGAAAAAACTATGCGAGCGGAAAGACATCGACCTGGTATACATCCTGACGCCCTGGCACCTGCATACTCCCCAGGCTGTGTTTTCCATGAATCATGGCAAGCACGTATTTGTAGAAGTACCGGCCGCTACGACGCTCGAAGAATGCTGGGAACTCGTCAATACGTCTGAAAAAACAAAAAATCACTGTATCCAGGTGGAGAACTGCTGTTATGATTTCACGGAAATGCTGGTTTTAAACATGGCCCAGCAGGGGTATTTCGGCGAAATCGTACATGGCGAGGGCGCTTATATTCACGACCTGGCCGAGCTGATACTCGGAGACCGTTTTTACCAGAAATGGGAGCTGAAGCAGGCTGTCGGCAAAATGGGCAACCTCTATCCTACCCACGGCCTGGGGCCGATCTGCCAGGTAATGAACATCAATCGCGGCGATCAGATGGAGTACCTTACATCGGTATCTACCAATGATTTTACAATGGCCCGAATGATCCGCGACAAGGTCGGGCAGGACAGCAGCCTTAGGGAGTTTGCCGGCAAGCCTGTCAACGGCAACATGAACACAACGACCATCCGTACTGTAAAAGGGAAGACCATAGTCGTACAATATGATGTGTCGTCTGTACGTCCCTATTCCCGTATTCACCTGGTGAGCGGGACAAAAGGAGCGGCGCTCAAGTATCCTCTTCCCGCCAGGATCACGAATGGTCACGAATGGCTGAACGAAGAAGAATACAAAAAGCTGGAAGAAAAGTTCACCCCGCCCATTGTCCGGAAAATCGGGGAAATAGCTCAGAAAGTAGGCGGTCATGGCGGCATGGATTTCCTGATGGACTGGCGCAATATCGATTGCCTGAGAAATGGCCTGGCGATGGATCAGGACGTGTATGATGCTGCCTTGTGGAGTTCCGTCACCCCGCTCAGCATCGCCTCTGTCGCCAACCGGTCCAATTCGGTAGATGTACCCGATTTTACCAGGGAAAACTGGAAAACGAATACCCCGGTCGATTTGTCGATGAAAACAGGCGGGAATACCGTTGTCCTGGAATAGGATCGGATTCGTCTAGTAGTTTTGGTAGTTTTGGCGTATTGTATATATAACATCGAACCGATAATCTTTTATTTTGATGAAAAAAACCTTTTCCGCCACGTTGCTCACCGCGTTACTGCTCTCTTCTCCTGCCCTGTTTTCTCAAAATACGGGAAGCTATCCTCCCGGAGTAAAAAAAATAAAGGATATTGTCATTTATAATGACTCCACTTACTATTCCGCCTTTCCATCGGTAGTAAAAAAGAATGACGGCGAATTCCTGCTTGCCTTTCGTCGCGCCCCCAACAGGATCATTTTCGGGGAAAAGGGTACCAATCATGTAGACCCGAACAGCTACCTGGTAGCGATGACTTCCAAAGACGGTGAGAACTGGACACCGGAGCCCCGGCTGATATACGCCCATGCTTTCGGCGGCTCGCAGGATCCCTGCCTGCTGCGTTTGAAAGACGGCACGCTGTTATGCGCCAGCTACGGCTGGGCCTTCCTCAGACCCGAAGCAAAATCATCTGAAAAGGTATTTACCCACAATGGCAACGTGGCATTCCTCGGCGGCTACCTCGTACGTTCGACCGACAACGGAAAAACCTGGCAGGGGCCCCTCTATCCGCCAAATGTCGACGGTGATGTAAGGGAAACCCCCATGGGTAACCCATTGCCCGCCTATAACCGCGGCGCGCTGTATGAAGGTAAAAACGGGCATATTTACTGGTCGGTAGCCGTTTCCCTGCCCAACTCCGAAGGGAAAGGTAAAATCGGGAACCACCTGCTCGTCTCAAAGGACAAGGGCCTGACATGGGAGTATTCCGCCCCTGTGGCCGTCGATGATAAAGTAGTTTTCAACGAGGCTTCGGTTTACGAAACCCCGAAAGGCGATATCATTTCTTTTCTCAGGACCGCCGATTTCGAGGATTTCGCCTGCATCGCGCGTTCTACCGACAGAGGTAAGACATTCTCAAAATGGCAATCGATGGGCTTCAAAGGCCATCCTTTACAGGCATTGCGCCTTCCTGACAACCGGGTGCTGCTTGTATACGGCTATCGCCATAAGCCTTACGGAATCCGCGCGCGCATCCTGAATGCGGAATGTACCGATTTTGAAACCGCTCAGGAAATTGTTCTCAGAGAAGACGGCGGCAGCGGCGACCTGGGGTATCCCTGGGCTGTTCAGCTCAACAAAAACCGGGTGCTGGTAACGTATTATTACAATATCAACCAGGGTACCAGGCATATCGCAGGAACGATATTGGAGATCAATTAAAGGGTAAGCCATCAGTCCATGATCTTCGAGCAGATTATCGACCATATCTACCCTCTACCTGACGGTTCGAAACATGCCCTCATGGATATCTGCAGTGAAAAAGCCTTCCCGAAGGGAGCCCGGCTGCTCAGAGCCGGCCGGGTAGAAAATCATTTTTTCTTCATCAAAAAAGGAATCGCCAGGGCCTTTTCCATTGTAAATGATACCGAAATCACGTTCTGGCTGGGGAAAGAGGGGGACGCGGTGATTTCTATGAAGAGCTACATTGAAAACCTGAGCGGGTATGAAGACATCGAGCTGCTGGAAGACAGTATATTGTACCAGCTCGACACCAGGCAGGTTCAGCTTCTTTACGCCCGGGATCTGCACATCGCCAATTGGGGAAGGAAATTTGCGGAGAAAGAGCTGGTTAAAACGGAAGAGAGGCTTATCGCCCGTGAATTTCGTAGTGCAAAAGAACGCTACCTGGAATTAATGTCCCGGCAGCCCGAGCTCCTCCGCAGGGTGCCGTTGGGTCATATCGCCTCTTATCTCGGCATTACGCAGGTATCGCTCAGCAGGATCAGGTCTGAAATAAGATGATTTTTTATCATTTGTAAAATTCCAAGTCGGCACGTTTTCCGAATTTTACGACTATGATTTAATACTGCATAGTTTAAAAATTACTTCGATTTTACATGAACTGGATCATCTTAATTCTTGCAGGGCTCTTTGAGATCGGATTCGCCTCCTGCCTGGGGAAAGCCAAGGAAGCATCGGGAACGGAAGCCTGGTGGTGGTACGGCGGATTTTTCGTTTGCATCACCTTGAGCATGCTGCTGCTAATTAAAGCTACGCAAACCCTTCCTATAGGTACTGCCTACGCAGTCTGGACCGGGATAGGGGCCGTAGGAACTGTTTTAATGGGAATTTTTGTATTCCGCGATCCTGTCAGTTTCTGGAGAGTATTCTTTATCATTACGCTGGTCGGATCTATAATAGGCCTCAAGGCAGTTTCCAGCTAAACCTGAGCGGCTGTAAAACGCCCGCAAGATGATCTTGCGGGCGGTCAATTCATTTCGCTACCAGGCGATAGTGCCTGAAGGCATAACTTCCCGAAGCATTCTCAATAGAAATTCTGCTTGTAATCCTCCACAGCTGTCCGGATCACGTCGATCGCCTCGTCGCGCCCGTATACATTGGTAATCTGGATTTTAGCTTCCTCGCCAGGCAGGTTTTTATAGGTGAGGAAATAGTGTTTCAGACGCTCAATCACGTCGCCGGGCACTTCCTCCAGATCGGTATAGACGCCGAATACGACATCACCTTTCAATACTGCGATGATCTTATCGTCCGCTTCGCCGCCGTCGATCAGCCTGATGCCGCCGATGGGCCGGGCGTCGCAGAGCAAATCGCCGTGGGGGATAATTTTTTCACATAGTACAAGAATGTCGAGCGGATCACCGTCCCCGCTTGTAATATCCCTGCCGGATTTTTCCCTGGCCAGCGCAGCTATTCCTTCCGCGCAGTAGGTTTTGGGTATAAACCCGTACAAAGCCGGTACGATATTGGAATATTTCTGGGGCCTGTCGATCTTCAGGTATCCTGTATTCTTATCGATCTCGTATTTAACAGTATCGGTGGGAACAATTTCAATAAAGGCCGTTACGATGTTTGGAGCCTGTTCTCCGATAGGGACTCCATGCCAGGGATGAGCCTTGTGCACATTTGCGTTCATATAATAACTCTAAAAATTTAACAACTTTATTATCTTTCATCTCAGGAGCCTGCCTGGTAAGACCTGTCTCCTGTTTTTTCAGCAACGCTGTATTCACTGGTCTTCGAAACCGACTGCTTTACAAGCAATTCTCCCAGGAAACCCGCCAGGAACAATTGCGATCCTACTACGATAAACAGCAACGCCAGGAAGAACATCGGATTGTCGGTAGCGTTCCGGAACTTCAGTCCTGCATGAATATTATATAGCTTCTCGCCTATTACCCAGGCGGTCAGCACGCTGCCCAGCAAAAACATCAGCGTGCCTACTCCCCCGAAAAAATGCATGGGGCGGCGTCCGAATTTGTTCACAAAAGCGATGGAAAGCAGATCGAGAAAGCCGAAAAGAAACCGTTCGAGACCAAACTTTGTACGACCGTATTTGCGCGGCCTGTGCTCCACCACCTTCTCCCCTATCCTGCCATAGCCGTTCCACTTCGCTATGACCGGGATGTAGCGGTGCATCTCGCCGTAAATCGTGATATTCTTGACTACCCGCTGCCGGTAGGCTTTCAGCCCGCAGTTAAAATCATGCAGCTTTATCCCGGAAATAGCGCGGGTAACCCCATTGTACAACTTTGTCGGGATCGTCTTTGATAACGGATCATACCTTTTCTTTTTCCATCCCGAAACAAGATCGTAGCTGCCCGAGCTGATCATCTCATAAAGGGCGGGAATTTCATCGGGACTATCCTGGAGGTCGGCATCCATTGTCACCACTACCTCGCCCCTGCACGCCTCGAAGCCGGTCTGCAACGCAGCTGTTTTTCCGTAGTTGCGGACAAACCTGATCCCTTTTACATGCGGATTTGCCAAAGAAAGCGATTCTATTACCTGCCAGGAATTATCTGTGCTGCCGTCGTCTATCAACAGCAGCTCATAGCTGTAGCCGTTGGCTTTCATCACTCTTACAATCCAGTCATGAAGCTCCCCCAACGATTCTTCTTCATTGAGCAGCGGTACGATGACTGATATCTGGATCCTAGGCTCGGCCATAAGGGCTGGTTTCAATTTCGGGGACAAAGGTCGCAATTTAAACCTTTAAAACGCCAGATAAAAAGCTTTAAGATATTCCTTAAACCCGGAATTATAATTCTTACCGTTTTCTTCATAGATGTGCAGCTCTTCCGTGATGCGGCCAGACGGGGCGCCCTTTGCTTCGCCGGCTCTTGCAAACGTCATAATGCGCCTGAAAGGCCGTAGTCCGGGACGGTGCGTCAACAACATATCCCGCGTTACCTGCCAGTCGCTGCCCTGCTGCTGCTCATAGAGGGCGCTCTCCGCTACCGGTAACAGTATGCTGAAGCTGCCTCCGGGTGCCAGGAGGCGCTCAACGGCATAAGATAGCGCTGCGAAATCAAGCATTTCGGCATGGTGAGCAGTATTGGTTTTCTGGTCGGGGGACTTAAGGTCTTTTTGAAAAAAAGGCGGATTACTGATAATAGCGTCAAACCGTTGATCCGGGAAAAATTCCTGCACGGGCATGTGATGAACCGTCAGTCTAGGGGCAAACGGGCTGTCCTTAAAGTTTTTTCCTGTCTGAAGAAAAGCGCCTTCCTCCACTTCTACCGCTTCAATCAGCGCTTCCGTGTTTCGCTGCGCTGCCATCAGGGACAGCAACCCGGTTCCGCTACCAATATCGAGGATACGCTTTGCGCCGCTTACATCCGCCCATGCCCCGAACAGGCAGGCGTCGGTGCAGACTTTCATAGCGCAAAGATCCTGGTAAACCGTGAAGCTCTTGAATTTAAAGAAGTGGTTTCCGGGCAAGAGAATTACAGATTTTGGCAGTTTAATATTTTACCGGTCTTTCCAGGGCGGGAGCCTGAATGAACAGCAAAGGTAAGCAGTTTAACAGAGGGTTAGCCCAAAAACTCATTTCACGCTTCCGCCTCCCACACTTCCGCTATTTTCACGATCACCTCGACGGCTTTCTCCATATCCTGTACCGAAACCCACTCCAGCTTGCTGTGAAAGGCGTGCTCACCCGCAAAGATATTAGGGCATGGCAGTCCCATGAATGACAACCGGGAGCCGTCGGTGCCGCCTCTGATGGATTGCCGGACAGGCATAAGTCCGGTCAGCTCCATCGCTTTCAAAGCACGATCTACTACCTCCGGGTGCTTCGCCAGTATAGTTCCCATATTCCTGTACTGCTCCTTTACTACAAACTCAAAAGATGAGCCCGGATACCGCGAAAGCACCTGTTCCGTGAGAGACAGCAAAAGCGTTTCTTTCTCCTCAAGCCCTTTTTCCTCAAAATCGCGAACAATGAACTCAATGACGGCGCTTTCCTGCTGCGCTTCCAGGCGAACGGGATGAAGAAACCCTTCCCTGTCGCGGGTAGTCTCCGGCGACAGGCCATCTTTGGGCAGCGCGCTCACTATATCTGCGGCTATCCTGATGGCGTTTTCCATTTTGCCGAACGCAAAGCCCGGGTGGGTGCTCACGCCCTGTATCCTGATCGTCACGCCGTCGGCAGAAAAAGTCTCGTCTTCAAGGCTGCCAAGCGTTTCCCCATCTACTGTATAGGCAAAATCCGCGCCCAGCTTCTTCAGATCCAGCTTCTCCGTACCCCTGCCTACCTCTTCATCAGGTGTAAAAAGTATCTTTATTTTACCGTGCTTTACTTCGGGACGGCTCTGGAAAAAAGCCACTGCCGACATGATTTCCGCTACGCCGGCTTTATTGTCCGCGCCGAGCAGCGTGGTCCCGCTCGCCGTTACGATATCATTCCCGATCTGGGAAGCCAGATCCGGATGGTCCCGGAGGCGGATAACCTGGTTCTGATCATCGGGAAGAACGATGTCGCTGCCATCATAATTATAGTGCACCACAGGCTTTACGCCTGCTCCCGAAACATCGGGAGACGTATCCATGTGTGAGCAAAAGCATATCACCGGGACCTCCATTTTAGAGGTATTGGCCGGCACTGTACCATATACATACCCTGATTCATCCATATGCGCGTCAGGGATACCAAGAGCGATGAGCTCGGCCACCAGCATCCGGCCAAGATCCTTTTGCTTTTCGGTCGAAGGAAAGGTTTCTGACAACGGATCGGACTGTGTGTCGACCTGCACATACCGTATAAAGCGATCGAGCACTGTATCTTGCGACATACCGTTCTGCGGTTGACCGGATATTTAACCTCTTACAATAGACTCCAGATCGGCAGGAGAATAATTCACGTTTTTAAGCGTCTTATCATCCCCTTTCCTGTAAACCAGGTACTTCCCGTTGTCCTCCTTATAGTAGCAATCGGTCCCTTTGGCCTCATAATACTTTACGGTAGCCTCCGCCTCTTCCACCGAATTACATGCTTTGGACATATTGGAGCGCTGCACTTCGTCGAAAAGCGCCCGGAACTTCTCACCCAATCCGAATTCGAGGACCGCCCCCAACAGTACATACTGAAGATCGCACAGGGCGTCCGCTACCTCCACGATATCTTTATCTTCGATCGCCTCTTCCAGCTCCTTCAGCTCTTCTGCCAGCAGCGAAACCCGGAGGCGGCATCGCTCCCTGGACGGGATCGCCGGTTCGTCGACAATAGGATGTTTAAAAGTCCGGTGAAATTCTGCTACCTGGTTCAGGCTGTCTAGTTGCTCCATTTTATATCTTTTTTGACGATGCGCAAATATAGAAACACCCGCTGTTAAGGCAGCTGCTGAACCAGAAAGAAATTGTCTTTTATCAATTTAATCGCAATAGCCAGCAAAATAATCCCGAATACCTTCCGCATCACATCCAGCCCGCCATTGCCCAGCTTTCTCTCTATATAGCCGGACGATTTCAATACGAGGTAAATAAAGACAAGGTTGACCACCACCCCCACCAGTATATTGGGAAGCGCATAGGCGGCTCTCAGCGAAATAAGGGTAGTCATCGTCCCCGCGCCGGCAATAAGCGGAAATGCGATAGGTACGACAGAAGCCGACGACGGCTGCATTTCTTCATGTTTAAAGATATTGCGTCCGAGTACCATTTCCATACCGATCAGGAAAATGATGAGCCCGCCCGCCACCGCAAACGAGGAGATATCCACCCCGAAAAGCCCGAGGAGTCTTTCACCGATAAACAAAAAACCGATCATGATCCCCCCTGCCACAAGCGTAGCCTTGCCGGACTGCACATGCCCGACCTTTTTCCTGAGATTTACGACAACCGGTACGCTGCCGATAATATCGATGACCGAAAACAGGATGAGGGTAACTGAAAGTATCTCTTTAGCGTTAAAGTAGTTCATAGGCACCAATGTCTGATGTTTGCAAGATAGTAAAAGAATTCACGTCGTATCTTTGCAACAGATATGGAAAAATTTGATCCGAAAGCAGTGCTGAGCCAGATCCCTCACCATCCGGGGGTTTATCGCTATTTTAACGACAGGGATGAAATCATCTATGTCGGAAAGGCAAAAAACCTGCGCAACAGGGTAAGCAGCTATTTTGTCAATTCCAACCAGCACAACCGGAAAACGAAGCAACTGGTATTCCAGATAGCCCGCATCGAATTTACTATCGTCAATACCGAATGGGAAGCACTGCTGCTTGAAAACCAGCTGATCAAGAACTACCAGCCCAGGTTTAACGTAATGCTCAGGGATGACAAAACCTACCCCTTTATCTGTATTACCAGGGAACGTTTCCCGAGGGTGATCAGCACCCGCAAGGTAGACCCGCAGGCCGGTGACTATTTCGGCCCGTTTGCTAGCGTCAGAACGATGCATTCCCTGTTCGATATGTTCAGGGCGCTTTATAAGACGAGGTCGTGCCAGCTCCTGCTTACCAAAGAAAATGTGGCGGCAGGCAAATTCAAAGTCTGCCTCGAATACCACATCAACAATTGCAAAGGTCCCTGTGAAGACCTTGTACCGGAAGAGGAGTACAATGCCGAAATAGACCAGATCCGGCATATCCTGAAAGGTAATTTAGCGCCGGCCGAACAGTATATCAAGCTCAAAATGACCGAAGCGGCCGCACGGCTTGAGTTTGAGGAAGCGCACAGGTGGAAAGAGAAATACGAGCTGCTGAGCGAATACCAGAACAAGACGACCGTTACCAATGCCAGGATCGGGAATGTGGATGTCCTGACCGTTGTCTCCGACGAGGAATCGGCCTATTTCAACTTCATGAAGCTGGTCAGCGGGCGTATCATCGCCACTGAAGCTATGGAAGTCCGGAAAAAGATGGACGAAAGCGACGCCGAACTGCTGGCCATGGTGCTGGTCGAAATGCAGCAGCGCTACGGCGACGATGCCAGGGAAATGCTGACGAACCTTCTGCCCGAAGGCGAGCTCAATAAGCCGGTGACGGTACCCAAGATCGGTGACAAGCGGAAAGTAGTGGAGCTTTCGCTGAAAAACGTGATGTTCTTCCAGCGGGAGAAAGCCGAGCAGCGGGCTGCTGAGACTACCGCCAGTTCCTCGAAAAAAGATCGCGTGCTCATTAAGCTGAAAACCGATCTGCAGTTGAAGTCGCTTCCCCGCCATATCGAATGCTTTGACAACTCCAATATACAGGGCACTAATCCCGTCGCTTCGATGGTTTGCTTCAAAAACGCGAAGCCTTCCAAAAAAGATTACCGGCATTTCATGATCAGGAGCGTAGAAGGGCCGAATGATTTTGCGTCGATGAATGAAATTGTCACGCGCCGGTATACCCGGGTCCTGAACGAAAACGAGCCGCTGCCCGACCTGATCATCGTCGACGGCGGCAAGGGGCAGCTCAGCGCAGCCTGCGACGCCCTGAAAAAGCTTGGGATCTACGGCAAAGTACCCATAGTGGGTATTGCCAAACGGCTGGAGGAGATCTATTTCCCCGAAGACAGCATCCCGGTTTATATCGACAAGCGATCGGAATCACTCAAGCTCATCCAACAGATACGCGACGAAGCGCACCGGTTTGCCATCACCTTCCACCGCGACCGCCGGAGCAAGACCAGCCTGGTCAGCGAACTGGAAGGTATTGAAGGGATCGGCAAGCTGACCGCCACGAAACTATTGAAGCATTTTAAATCGGTAAAGTCGCTCAGGGAGCAGACCATCGACGAAATAGCGGCGGTGATCGGACGGGATAAAGCACTCAAAATCAGGAATCATTTTGAATCAACAGTCGAAGAATAAAAGGCAAAAAAAACGTACCGACCAGGCTTTAACCAATAAGCTATCAGGGATTTTTGTGGTTAAAGATAAGGTCGGGGAAAAGTATAGGGACCTCAAATGGGAATTCCTGAAAGAAAAGTACGGCTTATAAACGCAGGTTTACTCTTCATGTGTAAATCGCACCTCCCGCATGCTTTACAAAACTAAAGATATAAAAAGTTGGCAAATAACCAACAAATCCAACCTCTATCTTTGTCGTATGAATCCCTATTTCAAAAAACAACTGGAGCTTCTGAAACTGGAACGAAAAGCAGACGAAGAAACTTTCAGGAAAAGTATCGAATCCACCAACGCTCATCAGCAGCGGGAGGCGGGTTTTGCCTGGTATCCCATCGCCATACGCGGCCAGGACACCGGCAGGGGCGGGTATGTTTTGCTGGAAATTGAAAGGACCACCCACCAGCACCTGGTGCACATGCTGCAGACCGGGAGGAAGGCCGAGCTCTTCTCGAATTACGAAAGCGGCACACCGGGGGTCAAAGGGATCATACAGAGCGTCCGCGGCGATCGCCTCAACATTACATTGTTTACCGAGGAGCTTCCCGACTGGACGCGGCAAGGCAAGCTGGGGATCAGGTGCCTGTTTGATGACGACAGCTACGACGCTATGGAGCTGGCCCTGAAGACCGCCGGTAACCCGGATACAAAAAATCCGCTGATCGACGTCCTTACAGGCAACCGCAAGCCTGTCTTCTATCCGTTAACTGCTCCTGTAATGATCCCGGATTTAAACCCGTCTCAAAACGAAGCAGTCCGCAGGATACTGGAAGCGCAGGAGCTGGCAATTGTGCACGGGCCGCCGGGAACGGGCAAAACGACAACGCTTGTAGCCGCGATACAACAGCTGGTGCGTACCTCTTCGAAGCCCGTACTGGCAGTCGCGCCGAGCAACGCCGCTATCGACCTGCTTTGCGAGCGGCTTGCAAAACAGTCGCTCAGGGTGCTCAGGATAGGGAATCCGGTCAGGGTAGGCGATGACCTTCAGGCGCTGACCCTGGACCACCGTATTTCGATTCATCCTGACTACAAGCGGATAAAAGAGCTTCGCAAAAGAGCTTCCGAATTTCGCAATATGGCCCATAAGTACAAGCGCAATTTCGGTGCAGACGAACGTCAGCAGCGGAAAGCACTGTTTGCTGAAGCCGGAAGGATCAGTCACGAGGTCAGCAACCTGGAGGATTTCATTATCGAAGACGAGCTGCACCGGGCAGATGTGATCGCAGCTACACTGGTCGGGACTTACAATTACGTGATCCGGGATCTGTCTTTCGACACACTGATCATAGACGAAGCCGGCCAGGCGCTGGAGGCGGCCTGCTGGATCCCGGCACTCAAAGTGAAGAAGGTCGTTCTGGCAGGAGATCATCTGCAGCTCCCGCCTACGATCAAATCGGAAGAAGCAGCCGCATCGGGCCTTGCCCATACGCTGATGGAAAAATGCGCCGGCTACTATCCGGAAGTTACGGTGCTTCTCGACACGCAATACAGGATGCACGGGCGTATCATGGGCTTTCCTTCGAAAACATTCTACAAAAACCGGCTGATTGCCCACGAATCGGTAAAGGAGGCCGGCATACCCGGAGACGATGCACCCCTTGAATACATCGATACCGCCGGCTGCGGATTTGAAGAACAGCCTTCCGGCACAAGCTATATTAACCCCGAAGAAGCTGCCTTTCTGACTTCCATGCTTTTCGACTACCTGGAAAATCCCGGGCGGCAAGGTGTGCTTACAGGCGATATATCGGTCGGCGTCATTTCACCGTACAAGCGGCAGGTCGAACTGCTGAAAGAAAGCGTTGCGGCGCACCCCCGGTATAAGACCTGGTCGGAACAGCTATCGGTCAACACGATCGACGCCTTCCAGGGACAGGAGCGTGACATCATCTTCATAGGGATGGTGAGAAGCAACCCGGGAGGCGTTACCGGTTTTCTGAACGAAACCCGCCGTATGAACGTAGCGATGACCAGGGCAAAGAAAAAGCTGGTTGTAGTCGGGGACAGCGCCACGCTCACCCGGCAGCCCTTCTATGACGATTTCATTTCGTTTGCACGGGAGAACGATGCATACCGAAGCGCTTGGGAGTTTATTAACTTTTAATTAGCTTCACGGCCGGACCACCCCCTCCCCCTCCTTACCAGGGAGGGGAGGCGCTCCGAAAAAGCAGCTGAAGGTAAAACGGGTCATATCACCGCATTGTCACTCCCGATGGCTATCGGGACACATTATCACATTATCACATTGTCTCATCACCTAGCCCGAATGAAAACTAAATTATACCTTTTGACTGTTGCGCTGTCTCCGCTCTGCGCTTTTTCACAATCTTCACTAAAGCCCCGGATCGCCAAAGACGCTGAGGCCGTCGAGCAAAAGGTGATCGAATGGCGGAGGGATTTCCACCAGCATCCCGAGCTGGGAAACCAGGAAACCCGTACGGCCGGCATAGTCGCCGCTCATCTTAGAAAGCTGGGCTTTGAGGTTAAAGAAAAGGTGGCCGTAACCGGCGTTGTAGGTATATTAAAAGGAGGAAAACCCGGGCCGGTGGTAGCGCTGAGGGCCGATATGGACGCCCTGCCTGTCACAGAGCGGGTCGATCTCCCGTTCAAATCTAAAGTTACGGCTACCTTTAACGGCCAGGAGACAGGCGTCATGCACGCCTGCGGGCACGATGCGCACGTAGCCATCCTGATGGGTGTGGCAGAGGTCCTGGCAGCTCATAAAAAAGACATAGCAGGTACCGTTAAATTTATTTTTCAGCCTGCAGAAGAAGGGATCACCGGGGTGAGCTCTTTCGGCGCCAAACAAATGGTGGAGGAAGGAGTGCTCGAAAACCCGAAGGTCGATGCCGTGTTTGGCCTTCATATCAATTCGATTATGGAGGCGGGTACGCTGCGGTACCGGCCCGGAGCGACTATGGCGGCTTCCGACGGACTCAGGATAAAAGTACTCGGCAAGCAAAGTCACGGAGCCCGTCCGTGGACCAGCATAGATCCGATTGTAACCTCGGCGCAGATTGTCAGCTCGCTGCAGACTATCGTAAGCCGTAATGTCGACATAAGCGAGGTTCCCGCGGTGGTCACCATCGGCGCCATTCACGGCGGGATCCGTAGCAACATCATTCCGGAATCGGTCGAAATGATCGGCACCATCCGTACCTACAGCGAAGAGCACCAGGAGTTTATCCACCGCCGTATCGGCGAAATCGCTACACATATAGCCGAAAGCGCAGGGGCAAAATCCGAAGTCAGAATAGATAAGATGTACCCGGTCACCTACAATGACCCTGCTCTGACAGACCTTATGGTACCTACGCTCGAGAAGCTTGCCGGTGCGGATAAAATAGCGATTACCCCATTGCAAACCGGGGCCGAAGACTTCAGCCAATATCAGAAAAAGGCGCCCGGCTTCTTCTTTTTCCTGGGAGCCAGAAAAAAAGGTATACCTGTGGACGATGCTGCCCCTCATCATACCCCGGACTTCTTTATCGAGGAAAGCAGTTTTCTGCTGGGTGTGAAATCCCTCGCCAGCCTTACGGTTGACTATCTCGAGCTCAAAGCAAAAACGGGGAAATAGCATATCTTTCCCTGGAAACCCATGAATAAATATTACGTGCGATCCGTGCTTCGTTTTTTTGGGGCCGTCGGTCTCTTTTTTACCTTTGTTCTCCCTGTTTCCGGCCAGGACCGGGCGGCCCTGCTAAGAAAAGTCTTCCTCGACCCGGCTTCTGAAACCGTCCTGGTCGCCTCGCACCGTGCCTCTCATCTCAATTTCCCGGAAAACTCGATTCCTGCCCTCCACGATGCTGTCAGGCTGGGTGTTGATATCATTGAGATAGACGCAAAAATCACTGCAGACGGGGTTCCTATTGTTATGCATGACCGCACGATAGACCGGACCACCACCGGCAAGGGCGATCCCGAGAAAATGACCTGGGCCGAGCTGAAAAAGCTTTCGCTGGTCGTAAACGGGAAACCTACCGGCGAGCGTATCCCGACGCTGGAAGAAGCTTTGCTCTCGGTGAAAGGTCAGGCATTGGTCGATCTTGATATGAAAACAGACGCAGTAGAAGCTGTACTGGAGGTCGTTCGTAAAACCGGCACTGAAGACATGGTGTTTTTCTTTGACAGCGACCGGGAAGTTTTATCTCAAATCCGGAAGGCCGGCAACTTTCTCGTAATGCCGAGAGCCAAAGACAAAGTATCGACCGAAGAAGTCATCAGGTTATTTGCCCCGCCTGTGGTGCACATAGATCCCAGCTTCAATACCCCCGATGTCATTAACCTCATCAAAACAAACCGTGCAAGGGTCTGGATCAATGCGTTAGGCACAACCGATCATATCATTTCCGAAGGCCGGGGCATAGAAGTATTGAAGCCGCTTCTGACAACCGGCGTAAACGTGATCCAGACCGACCAGCCGCAGTTGCTCCTGGGTTTGCTGAACCAGCTTGGCAAACGTCCCGATATCGCTCCGGTTCTGTCCGGGCCAGATAAGTCGGCTCCTGCTATCTCCGCCCATCGGAGCAAGATCAGCCGGACGAGCGTTGAAAATACGCCAAATGCCGTCAGGCGGGCTCTTCAGCTTGGCGTAGACTTCATCGAAATCGACGTCAGGACAACCAAAGACGGCCATATTGTGATCCTCCACGATGGTACACTCAACAGGACCACGCGATCTGGCGGGGTAATGAAAGAACTGACTTTAAAAGAACTTCGGGCGATTAAGCTAAAAAGAGCCGGTGATGAGCAAATTCCGACACTGGAAGAAATCGCGGGGATAGTCTCCGAATGGAACGCTCAAAACTCCAAAAAGACCCATTTGTACGTCGACTGTAAAGAAGCCGAACCGGAGCCGCTCCTGGCTATCCTGAAAAAATACGACTTACATCGCGACGCCGTTTTTTATGGTTCGGATGACATGCTTGACCGGTTAAGATCGCACTATCCTGAAGCCAGGATCATGCCTTCGCTTCGCTCGCCGGATGAACTTGCCGGAAAAGCTGCGCGTCTCAAACCTTATGCCTTCGATGTAAACTGGAAAATCCTGAACGCAAATACAGCAGGACTGGTACACGGGTATCATATCAGAGTTTTTACAGACCTGCTGGCTTTGCACGACAGCCGCAGGAATTATAAAGCAGCGCGTAAGCTGGGCGTCGATGCGATCCAGACAGACCGAGCCCGGAAAGCGCGGAAAGTCTTTTCGCACAGGTAGAAAAAACGGCAACACGATCAACCGGCAGCTATTTCTTATCGGGATTAGCCAGCGCCCCAAAGCGATAGTTGGCCCCTCCGAGGTCTTCGCTGTGACTATTGCTCGCCACCACTGCCAAAAGGGCTGTAAACAGCAGG
The DNA here is from genome assembly GCA_037191015.1 of Spirosomataceae bacterium. Classification (GTDB taxonomy): domain Bacteria; phylum Bacteroidota; class Bacteroidia; order Cytophagales; family Spirosomataceae; genus Ravibacter. The sequence continues at coordinate 484,565 of JBBCKD010000015.1, read as the reverse complement.
AACCAAACCAGGTTAAGGGCGTAAGACTTCCAGCGCACGGGCTCGCCTGTTTTAAAGGCCGGCTCCAGGCGGGGTAAGAAATACAGGATCACCGCAAAGTTTACCAGGTATAGATACTGCTCGATACGCTGCACCGAAATGAATGAGCCGGTCACAAGCAGGCTCATCAGGATGTAGAGGCCAAGCAGGACCCGGTAAAAGCTGAAAACCTCTTTATGGTCAAAAACTTTCTTTGAGCCTAACCTGCGTACCCAGTAGACTGCGGCAGCGAGGAACAGGAAATACGGACCTGTCGCAACAATAGCAGAGATAAACCCGGGTATACCTGCCGAAAGGCGCGACAAGCGCTCATGCATCTTTTCAATACCCGTATTCTGCTCCCACATAATTACCGGGATAACCAGCAGCAATACAATGACGGGCAATATCCATGACCTGGATGAGGCAGCACGTTTCTCCTCCCACTTGGAAGTAAACACTGCATAAGCCATTGAAATTCCGCCAAAGAATCCAAGAGTATACTCCATTACATTCCAGAAGTTAAAATCCAGCTTCGATACACTTCCGAGCACCTGGAGAAAGTTCCCGAAGGCGAAGCCAAACCCCGCTCCAAAGCCGGTAATTACGGCCACTTTCAACGCTGAATACATTTCCTGGCGGATCATATACCATGTGATGGCCGCCGCCATGCCGAGGCACGCAGCCCAGAGCTCGGATCGTGGAGGGGTCATGAGCCAGCCGAATTGCTCGATCACAAAAAAATACACCACGATCGCCCCGATCGTCATTTCTGTTATGATGCGGTGCCAGGCTATGCTTTTCTTTCCTTTAGGGTTGGATAGTGAAATCCCGAAAAGCCCGCCTCCGACGAAGCCATACAGGCCGCCTATTATAAACAGCATCAGGAGGCCATAGTATACGTTTCCGAAATCCGTGCTTCTGCCGTAGCCAACCACCTTTCCGTAGCTCATGATACCGCCGAGCCCCCAACCCAATGCTCCTGCCAGGGTAGCGTTAAATGCATTTTTCAGCCAGTCGGCCCTGCCCGAGAGCAGGAGTATGGTAAGACAGCCTATGCCGCCTGCCCAGGCAGCCGCGTGCTCGTGACCAAACTGTCCGCGTACGGCCCAGGCTGTTCCGAGCGCCATTCCGGTTATTAATAGAGAAGGGAGGAGTTCTGTTCTTTTCATAGGGGTTAAAGAATTTAAATGATCAGGCGTATGCATATATACGACGATAACCCCCAAAACGGCTATATGGTCCTGTTCATTTGTGAGTTGCAACCCGGGAAATATGATGGCTGTGTCTTTCCTCTGAACTTCTACCTTACTTAAACCTGGTCTCCGCAGTCACCTCCTTCCAGTCATCCGTTCTGAACGGGTTAGCCGGCAGACCCTCCGAGTTGAAAAGATTGGCTTCCAGGTTGTCGTCGGCCCACCCGTAGCGCACTGCCACCGGGTTAGCTACTTCATCAGCCCATACCACCACTTTGTCGCCGCTGATCTCCGCTTTCGCCCAATGGAATTTTCGGTCTTCTCCCGCCACTTCAAAACCTTTCAGGTAGCCGTACTTATCGCCTCCGACAGTCAACCCCTTACCGACATGATCAAATGACAGTGAAATAGCGTTCCCTTCTTTCTTCATCTCCCGGAATTGCGGACCGCTGTATACCAGGTCTTTTCCATAAACGATTTTCATGGCATTAAGAGCCAGTCGCTTACCCACATCCTGCTTATTGCGGGGATGTATATCGTCGCGCTCGCCAATGTCGTTAATGACAGCCATTCCCGTATTGGGCAGGCTTAAGGTCCGGGTCTGCGCTTCCCTCAGCTCAGCCCACGTGCTCCCCTTTTCGCTATTCCCGTCGGCGGCCTTGAAGCTTGCCAGCTGAACAAAAAGGAAAGGAAACTCCTCCCCCCATTTTTTACGCCAGTCGGAGATCATGAGCGGGAACGATTTCCGGTACTGAACTGCCCGCCCGGCATTGGATTCTCCCTGGTACCAGATCGCCCCTCTGAAAGCATACGGCACCAGCGGCGCGATCATGGAATTGTACAGTAAAGTAGCCGCGTTGTTGGGGCCTGCAAACTGCCTGTTGTCGATCAGCTCTTCCACCCTGTATTTCCAACCTCCCGCCAGGGGAACCTGCGTTTCTCCCTGTACCAGCACCATTTGGTCCGGCCGCCCCGAAAAGCCTCCGCTTCCTTCGGTATCCTTTACCTTTATGGCAATCGTGTTCCTGCCGGGTTTAAGGACATTCGCCGGGATCAGGTAATAGCGGACATTCGTATTCTTCACACCAGTCTCCCCTACCTTTATCCCGTTGATATAAGTTTCGTCGACATCAGCCATCACGCCCAGACCGAGAAGCGCAGGCTGGCCCGCGGTCAATGCAGGCGCTTCGATTGTCTTTCTGAACCAGATCGTACCGTCGAATTGAGGCAATAGCTGGGTATCAAACATTACCGGCAGATCTGCGCTTTTCCAATTGCTGTCGTCAAAATCGGGCGCAGAGAACCGGGCTGCTTCAGCCGGCGCCGGAAAGCTCCCCTGCTCCGAAAGAATTCTGTCGGTAAGGATTTTCTTCCTCCTTTCATTCAGCTCGTCGACATTCGCCGGCAGGTTGGACGTGATACCTGCAAACTCGTCAAAGCTGTCTACTCCTTCCCTGCTGATCCACGACTCCACCTGTGTCCCGCCCCACGAAGTATTGATCAGCCCGATCGGCACGTTCAGATCTTTGAAGAGCTCCCTGGCAAAAAAATATCCTACAGCCGAAAACCCTCCGGCATTTTCCGGGGTGGTCACCAGCCAGGGGGTTTCCTTTATATCTTCCTCCTCTTTCAGCGAGATCACCCTCGGGATCGTGATATGACGGATCGACGGGTAGTTTGCGTTTCGCTCTTCTTCTTCGGCGTTGACCGATCTGCTGACCGTCCACGCCATATTCGACTGCCCTGAGCAGATCCATACCTCTCCTATCAGTATATCCTGGAGCGCTACTTCATTCTTTTTCCCTTTGACCGACAGGCGATAGGGTCCGCCCGCTTCCAGCGCCGGCAGGTCAACCCGCCATTTGCCGTCCTTCCCGGCTTTTACGTTTACCGGCTTTACTTTTGCATCGGGCAGCGCCAGCGATACCGAAATTTTCTCACCCGGATCGGCCCACCCCCATACCGGGATCGGTTTGTTACGTTGAAGCACCATGTGGTCGCCAAAAAAGTTGGGAAGCCTGACTTCGGCCCATGCCGTCACTTGCAGGACAAAAAAAGCAATTAAAAGTAGCAGAGATCTTTTTTTCATCCGAATGAAAATTGATTAGACGATGAGACAACCAGACAACGTACTGCCACGCCGGATGCCCTTTTTCCTGGGGGCTCCCCTCCTGGTAAGGAGGGGCCGGGGGTGGTCGTCCGCCGCGTGAAAATGTAAAAAAAAAGGGACATTGCAAAAATACAATGTCCGCACTTTTAAAGGTCCCGCTTCGAGATTCTCCACGAGTAAAGACGTAAGCTGTTCAACCTCCCGATACATCCCGGCCGGATACTCTCCCATCAGCGCTACCCATGCTTTTGCAATTCGTACTCCCTGCCCGGGTATAATCTACACTTTCCAGCAGCCCTTTGAGATAACCCAGGGCAAACAGCCGTCCCATTTCCGCATAGCCCGGGTCCAGGTTATCCTCGCCCGCCAGCGTAGGAGTATGGTCGATGCGCACCGGACCGTCGAAACCTACCTCCTTATAGGCCCTGACAGCTTCGGGCATATTGGTTTGTCCGTCATCATGAAATGTTTCGGAAAAGTGCTCGGCGGTTCCCCTGACATCGCGGAAGTGGACGAAGAACAGCTTTTTTTTACTGCCGAAATACCGGATCACCGACGGGATATCAGCTCCGGCTGCCGCCAGCGTTCCCTGGCAAAGAGTGATACCGCTGTAGTCGCTGGGCACCAGGTTGATAGCCCTGTCCATTGCTTCCATGCTGGTAATAATACGCGAGATCCCCCGTATGCTTTTCACCGGCGGGTCGTCGGGGTGCAGCGCGATCTTAACTTTGCATTCTTCGGCCACAGGAACAATGGCCTCCAGGAAATACTTCAGGTTATCCCACAACCGCTCCTCTGTCACAATGCCCGCATCGGTCAGGGGCGCGCGTTTCATCAGGGAATGATCGTAGCTTGTTACAAGGGCCCCTCCCCTCGCAGGCGTGGTTGTCGACGTCCTTACCCAATTGAATCCGGCCATGAAATTATAGCAGAACACAGGAATATCCAGGGCGCCCATATGACGGATCAGCCGGCTGCAACGTTCAATATCTGCGTCCCTGTCTCGGGTCCCCAGCTTCATATCGTGCATCTGTCCGTCCAGTCCGGGCTCTATAACTTCCAGTTGAAGGCCAAAATCCCTATAGCTTTCTTTCAGGTTCAGTAAATCCATAAACTCCCACGATACCTTGCCATCAGTTCCCAGCGGCAGCCGGGAGACAACATGAGTAACCCCTCCCTGTTTGGCTATCGACCATAATCTGTGTCGAAACGGCGGAAGAACATCCGAAATCTTCATTGTTATCTGCGTATTGTATTGATTTGTTTACTGCTCTTCCCAAAAGCTGCTTATTTTCTCCAGGCTCAGGCCCTTGGTTTCAGGAACAAACTTCCACGAAAACCACAGTCCGAGCGAACAAATGGCGGCGAACATGAGGTATACCCCGGCCGCAGTATCGTACTGCCGGGTAAACCAGTCGGTCAGTACCGGGAAAAGCTGGGCAGTGACAAACGACGCTGCGTACAGGAAAAAGCAAACGACGGCGAGCGCTTTCCCTCTTACCCTGTTGGGAAAGATCTCCGATACGATAATCCAGCTCAACGGAGCCAAACCGATGGTAAAGGCGCCGGCCGATATCAGCATAGGGATCAGCGAATACAACGGAGGCCAATCCAGGAGCAGGTTGGCGGCCATCAGCAAATGGCCTGAAATCATGAAGGCTACCCCGCCCATCAGCAGGCCGCGCCGTGAGAACCACCTGATAAAAGGGAAGGCCAGAAGGGTGGTCAGCAGTATGAGCAGGTATACGGGGATAGAGCTGAGAATCGCGCTCGAGCCGAAGCTGATCCCCACTTCCGTCATGATGGTAGGCGCATAAAGCAGGATCATGTTTACCCCGTTGACCTGCGAAAACACCATGATGACGATACCTATAAGCAGCGCGCGCCTAATGCCCGGCCTCAGCAGGTCGGCCAGTGTACCTTTGTCATCTGCGGAAGAGGCCAGCTCCGTACGGATCTCTTCCAGCTCTTCTTCTCCGCGCTTTTTCCCGTTGATCCTGGTAAGCACTGCCAGGGCTTCTCCGGGCCGGTTACGGGCGGCGAGCCACCTGGGACTTTCAGGCACGAGCGCCAGCCCTGCGATCAGCAGCGCCACAGGTACCGCCTGGGAACCAAACATCCAGCGCCAGCCCCATCCGTCGAACGAAAAGAAATACCCGACGATCACCGCCAGGTTGATCCCTATGACGTTAGAAAGCTGGTTGACATTGACCAATCCCCCCCTCAGGTGCGGCGGCGACAGCTCTGCAATATAGATAGGAGACGAGATCATAGCCAGCCCTATGCCGACACCTCCCAGGAAGCGCCAGACGGCAAAATCCCAGATGCCTGTCGCAAAGGCGGAGCCGAAAGTGGAGACCATGAAAAACAGCGCGGCGAGCATCATGGTCCTCCTCCGGCCCAGGCGTTCGGTAAACCACATACCAACCAACGGGCCGGATACGGAGCCGAGTATAGCGCTGCTCACTGCAAATCCCTTCAGGGCAGGCGAAAGCCCGAAATCCTTTTCCAGAAATGGTAATGCGCCGGCAATGATCACCAGGTCGAAGCCAAACATGAAGCCGCCGATAGAAGCGATCAAAACGATCAGGTACGTAAATACTTTGTTTCCTTGGTCTGTACTACTGGGTCGCATAGCATCTGTTTATCATTGCCGGTATGTAAAAGTACCCGGAAAAATCGCCGCTATTTATGGTGACGTTATCTTAAATTATAACCTGCTTACCCTGTTTCGCCTCAGCAACCGTACCTGGGGACCTCGTTCCTGAAACGGAAAGGGCTTTTTCCCATGTGATCTTTAAATACCTTGCAGAAATGAGAGTCTGAGTTGTACCCGCAAAGATGGGCGACGTCTGAAACCGAATGGTCCGATTCGATAAGGAGCTTGCAGGCCCGGTTGATCCGGATCTCTTCCAGGTATTGGGAGAACTTTTTGCGGGTACGTGATTTGAAGAAGCGGCAAAAAGACGGCTTTGTCATACAGGCAATTTCCGCTACTTCGTCAAGGGTAATCTGGCGCTGGAGATGATGATCCAGGAACCTCAGTACCTGTATTAAACGATCGGGATACGCGTCGTTATCCTCAGCCGCGTCATGTTCCATGATCAGTCGTTTTTCAGCAGAACGGGAGATGATGTTCATCACCTGCAGGAGCCCGACTACCTTTTCAAAACCAGTTTTAGACGATAGCCTGACCAGCTTATCTGCAATGAGGCTCCTGGTTTTGCCATATATATTGATCCCTTTCGAGGCCTGCTTCATCATCTCTTTAATCTCATCCATTTCCCCGACCATCTCAAACATACCTTCAAATACTGCGGGGTTGATATACACGGTAATGACCCTGGATTTCAGCTTGGAGTCCTTTTCAAAATATACCGGATCGCTCAACCAGACATGGGGCACGTTCGAGCCGATGAACACCATATCCCCCGATTGAAAATCGGCGACTTCATTGCCGATGATACGCTTACCGTGCCCTTCCAGGATCAGCGTCAGCTGGAGCTCGGGGTGTTTATGATAGGCCGGCCTGGCATGATACGGTGAGGATAAATAGGCGTCTTCCCGCATATCCAGGTATAAGGGATTTTTGATAAACGGCGTGATTTCAGTTTCAATGACCCTCACTGTGTTGCTAAGTTTAAACCAAAAACCATGTTGATACCTTTCCTGTCCGAGGGGGCGGCGGCAATTATTTGCCATATATACGACGCTTAACAAAGATAAAGGATCCGGCAGCAGATCGCTATTGAATTTTTAACAAAAAGTATAACCATATTAACATCGCTGTTATCACAGGCTCTTCACGGTCCACAGGCAGGAGAACAGCCGGGAATACTATTATTATTGGCTATTTTAGAGCTTTGAGTTCCGACCTTTCCTTATTTTGCCAATCTTTATATCCCTGATCAACGTCTTTTGAAAATGCAGCATATGAGGAAAAAGAAGAAGCCGGCTACGATAAAAGATATAGCCAGGGCATTGAATATTTCAGTCTCGACCGTATCGAGGGCCATCCGTGACACCTTCGATGTGGGACAGGAAACCAGGCTGAAAGTGCTGGAAATGGCACAAATCCTCAACTACCGTCCAAACCTCAACGCGACTGGCCTGGTTAAAAGCAGCACCCGGAAGCTGGGCGTCATCATTCCCGCCATCACCAACTACTATTTCTCTACGGTTATCACCGGTATGAAGGACGTTGCAAAGGAAAACGACTTTAACCTGGTGCTCTATATCTCGGATGACAACGCGGCCTCGGAAAGCGCCATTCTCCGGAACCTGACTATCCATAGTGTCGACGGATTGCTGGTATGCCTGTCATCTGACACCACCGACTATTGCGTTTTCAAAGAGTTGATAGATGAAGGGCTTCCCATCGTGTTCTTTGACCGGGTACCCGCCGGGCTTGAAACTTCCAAGGTAGTACAGGACGATTACAACGGGGCGTACCTGGCTACGAAGCACCTGATCGAAAAAGGGTATACCCGCATGGCGCATATCACAGGACCGGCCGAGTTGCAGCTTACCGAAAAACGGCTTGCAGGTTTTCTGGCAGCCCTTAAAGACCATCAGATGGCCAGCGAGCCCGGATGGATCATCAACTCCGGTTTTTCCCAGGCCCACGGCTTCGAAGATACCGAATGCCTGCTTCGCCTGGAAAACCGCCCCGATGCTATCTTTGCCGTCAACGACAGGAAAGCCATAGGCGCCATTATGGCCTGTAAAAAATCGGGCATTGCTGTCGGTACGCAAATGGGTATCGTAGGTTTTACAAACGACCCGGTTTGTGAAATTGTGTCCCCTACCCTGTCTTCCATGGCAGAGCCTGCCTATGAAATCGGCCGGAAAAGCTGTGAATTATTGCTGAAGCATATCAGGAAAGATGCGTTCCGCGGCGAAGAAATTGTGCTGTCGGGAGAGCTTGTCGTTAGGGAATCGACTCTTAAATGACTATATATTAGTCCCTCTCCTGCAAGTAGACACCCCGCTACTCCTTCTTTTTTATTCACCCGGAACCTTGCCGGTCAACTGACAGCCTTTAACATCTTTGTATTACCGCCCTTCATACATATGTCGCGATTTGTATTTCCGTATATATTCAGCCTGGCGCTTCTGACGCTTCTCCTGACCTCCTCCCAAAACAGCCATCCCGGGTGGGTCCTGAAAAGCGACGCCGATACTTTATACGACCGTCTTTCCGAGGAGCAGAAAAGATCTCCCAGGTTTGCGCTATCCGGTCTTTCCGTATCTCCCGGACTCCAGGTAAGCCTCTTTGCCGCCGAACCCGTTGTCGCCAACCCTACGGTGATCGACATCGACCACCGCGGGCGGGTGTGGGTCTGCGAAGCCAATAATTACCGGCCGGCCATTACCGGGCGGAAAGCCGATCCCGGGGGCGACAGGATGGTCATTCTCGAAGATACCGACGGTGACGGGAGGCACGACAAGTCGACGGTTTTCTACCAGGATCCGGAACTGAACGCACCTATAGGGCTCTGGGTCACCGGTAATAAGGCCATAGTCTCGCAAAGTCCCTACGTATGGCTCCTGACCGATACCAACGGCGATGACAAGGCCGACAAAAAAGAGATTATTTTCTCCGGTATCGAAGGAGAACAGCACGATCACGGCATCCACTCTTTTGTGATGGGCCCCGACGGTAAATTCTATTTTGCTGTCGGCAACGAAGGAAAGCAATTACTGGGTAAAAACGGGGAGCCTCTTAAGGATAGGAACGGGGAAACAATTGATTTCAAAAAATACAGGCAGGGGCTTGTCATCCGCTGCGACGAAGATTTCACTAACCTCGAGGTGCTCGGACACAACTTCCGCAATAATTACGAACCGGCTGTCGACAGCTACGGCAACATTTTCCAGTCTGACAACGACGATGACGGCAACAGGGGGGTACGCATCAATTTCGTAATGGAAAACGGGAACTATGGTTACACCGACGAGCTTACCGGCGCAGGGTGGCGCGTAAAACGGACCAACCAGGAGGATTCCATCCCTTTCCGGCACTGGCATCTGAACGATCCGGGTGTAGTCCCCAATCTCCTGCAAACCGGCGCAGGGTCGCCTACCGGCCTGGTTTTCTATGAAGGCGACCTGCTGCCGGGAACCTACCGGAACCAGATGATCCATTGCGACGCGGGCCCCAACGTAGTAAGGGCTTACCCTATTGCAAGATCAGGTGCAGGCTATACCGCTTCCGTCAGCAATTTGCTGCAGGGTACCAGGGATCAGTGGTTCCGCCCTTCCGATGTCGCTACCGCTCCCGACGGCTCGGTCTTCGTATCCGATTGGTATGATCCGGGAGTAGGCGGGCACCAGATGGGCGATACCACCCGCGGACGCATTTACAGGATTGCTCCTGATGCGTCGCTATATAAAGTTCCGGCTTTCGACTTCCTGACGGTGGCCGGTGCTATGAAAGCACTGGAAAACCCGAACCCGTCAGTGAGGTACCTGGCCTTCAAAGCCCTGCGCGGGAAGCCTGAACAGGCCATTTCTCCTTTGACGAAGCTGTTCAACGACCGCTCAGCAAATCCCCGGCTTAGGGCCCGTGCATTCTGGGTGCTCTCCGGGATCATCTCCCCTACCGACCCGCTGTGGAAGAAGGCAGCCGGCGATCCTAACCCCGATATCCGGATTACCGTGCTGAGGGCAGCACGCCAGATACGGGCAGACAACGGTACGCTTTGGGTTAAAATGGCTGAAGACGCAGACCCGCAGGTCAGAAGAGAAGTGGCGCTGTCGCTCTCCGGCAAAAAAGGAACTGAAGTAACAGAAGCCTGGGTAAAGGCAGCTAATGGCTACCGGGCCGGGGACAGGTGGTACCTGGAAGCGCTGGGCATCGGGGCCGAAAACAACTGGGACGCCCTGTTTGAGGCATGGAGAGCGTCTGTTAAAGGAAATATACTCAACACACCTGAAGCGCGGGATATTATCTGGCGGTCGCGAACGGCTAAGGCCGTGCCTTTGCTGGCCCAGCTGGCAGGCGACCAGGCCGCACCGCTGAAAGACAGGCTGCGCTATTTCCGGGCATTCGATTTTAACCCCGGCGGGCATGAGAAATCGGAAGCGCTGATGTCTGTCATGAAGGGCAATTCGCCCGGTCAGCAGGAGATCAACCAGGTGGCGCTCACTCATCTCGACCCGGAATATGTACGCCGCAACCAGCCCGCTATGGCGGCGCTGCAGCAATTGCTTGACGCCGAATACGGAACAGAAAACTACATAGAGCTCGTCAAACGTTTCGAGCCGGCCGGCGAAAATCAGCGGTTGCTGGAACTGGCGCTATCCAAACCCTATGACGCAATAGGGCGGGCAGCAGCGGCGCAGCTCGTGAAGCAGGACGGCACAGGGCTTTTCCTTAAAGCGCTCGGGGGTTCCGATGCCGGACGGCAAACAGCCGCCCTGGGAGCTATAAGCCGGATCGGGAGCGGTGCTACGCTCGATATCGCCACAGCCGTCGCGCTGGACGAAAATCAGCCGCTTGCCCTGCGCCGGGCGGCAGTACGCTCTATTGCAGGGAGCTCGAAGGGAGAAGATCTTCTCCTGGAGTACCTCAAAGCCGGTAGATTGACCGATGAACTGAAGGCGGTCGCCATCCAAAGCCTCAGCAATACCTGGAGAAAAGCCGTCAGAAAGGAAGCAGCCGCCTACCTCGACGGCGGTAAAAGCACTGTCCAAAAGCATCCGCCGGTAAAAGATCTCATCACCAGAAAGGGAAATCCCCAAAAAGGAGAAGCGCTTTTTACCCAATATTGCTCCGTCTGCCACCAGGCAGGATCGCAGGGGACAGACTTCGGTCCGGCGCTGACCGAAATCGGCGACAAGCTCCCCAGGGAAGGGCAATACCTTGCCATTTACTATCCCAGCGCGGGGATCAGCTTCGGCTACGAAGGGTACGAAGTCAGGCTCAAAAACGGAACGGAAACCGCGGGAATTATAGTCAGCAAAACCGAAACCGACCTGGTGCTTAAATTTCCGGGCGGAAGCACGCAGGATTACAAGATGTCGGATATAGCCTCCATCCGCCAGATGGACGAATCGATGATGACGCCCGGCCTTCATGAAGCGCTGTCGACAGAGGAACTGGTAGACCTGGTGGAATTTCTTACTACCCTGAAAAAGTGAAGACGGCTTCACTCCGCAGTGTACTTCCGGCAAGAAAATAAGGACGTGTTTCCTATCCCCGAAAATTTAACTACCCGATAGAGTAAATCATTCTAAGGCCAGGCTTTTGCTTATAACTAACAAAATAGTTATGGATATGATTAAGCAAGTTCTGTGCCTGACACTCCTGTCTCTGCCTATAGCAGCGCAAACCATCCTTCGCGAGGACGAGTTTACCAAAGACCGCCCGGTATCGGTAAACAAATATGGAAAGGACGATGTTCTGAAAAGCTCGGAAGTTAATATGAGCTTTCTGAAAATCCTTAACAGCGCTTTTCTGAAATATTCTGAAAAGCTGCAGGCTATCTCATTAAGCTTATACCTCAACAAAAAAGGGCAAATAGACTATCTCGTATACTCTCCTCTGAAGACCGATATTCCCGCCGATACTTTTGATCTCATCATGAAGGAAAAGCTGGCTCCGGCTTTTAAAAGCTGGAAGCTGGAGGGATTGAACAAAAATGTTCAAACTACTTTTTTCCTGGCCTTTCTTCCTGGACCCGAAGAAATTGTTGCAGCCAGGAGCCGGCTTGCCGCAAACTCGGTAAAGCGGCCCGATTATCGCCCTAAATCCAATGACACTACCCTGACAACCCTTGAAGAGCTGAAGCAATTTGCCGCTACGGACCAGATCCTGAAAATAGACCTGTCTATCCTGGAACTGACAAGCGTACCGGAAGAAATTTACCGGTTTAAAAATGTTAAGATGCTCAACCTGAGTGGAAATAAAATAACCGACATCCGGTTGGATCTGCAGCAGTTCAGGCAGCTGGACTATGTCGACCTCAACCACAATCCTATTCAAAAATTAAGGCTGACCCGCACCAGACAGCTGGAAAACATCAATCTCCAGGGTACGGGAATGGTCCGGGTTCCACGGAGCCTGAGAAAAATCCCGAACCTGAAGTCTGTCTGGCTGGGCTTTAATCCGAAGCTGAATCTTAAGCAGCGGGATTTCAAAAGAATCCGGAATGTCAGGGACCTGAACCTGTACGCTTGTTCCCTCAGCACGCTTTCACCGCAAATCAAACACCTGAAAAAGCTGGAAGTACTGGACCTGTATCATAACCGGCTGACCCGTCTGCCGGAAACCATTACCACCCTGAAGCACCTTACGCATCTTGCCGCATCAAACAATAAACTGGAGAGCCTTCCCGAAGGCCTGGACAACCTCCGGGACCTGGAGTACCTCTATCTTCATCATAACAAGCTAAGTGTGCTGCCAGGCACGATCACTGCCCTGAAAAAGCTGAAGGTGCTCGACCTAAGCTACAACTGGTTCTACCATTATCCTGATGCGCTCCGGGAGTTTCAGAATTTATCGGAGCTGGATCTTTCTTCCAACAACTTCGACAAATTTCCGGAGCAGCTGCTTGAGCTTAAGAACCTCGACAAGCTATATCTCAGGGGCAATCCGTTTCTCAGTAACGAATCGGATACGACAAATACGGAGCTGGCAAACAGCATCCGGGAATTGAAGACAAACAATAAAGAAGTGTTTCATTGAGAGGGCTTACCGGAACCTGCTTCCTATAGCCCCAGGTACCTGAGGAATTCCGAACGGGTCTCCTCCTGTTCAAACCTGCCTCCGTAAAAGGAGGTCACGGTTGAGCTGGCATGGTCTTCAATGCCGCGCATCGACACGCACATATGCCTGGCGTCGATCAGTACGGCGACATCTTCGGTCTGAAGTACCTGCTTTAGCTCGTTGGCTATCTGGACGGTCAGCCTTTCCTGTACCTGCGGCCGCCGGCAATAGTATTGTACAATACGGTTCAGTTTGGAGAGACCTATCACTTTCCCGCTCGAAATATAAGCTACGTGCGCTTTTCCGTAAATAGGCACGAAGTGGTGCTCGCAATTGGAAAATACGGTGATATCCTTCTCCACCAGCATCTGGTTATACCGGTACTTATTGTCGAAAAGGGTCACTTCCGGCTTATTGGCCGGGTTCAGCCCGCTGAAAATTTCCTGAACGTACATCTTCGCGACCCTCGCAGGAGTCCCCTTCAGGCTGTCATCCGACAGGTCCAGGCCCAATATCCCCATGATGCTTCTGAAATGCTCGGCGATCAGCTCCGTTTTGAGCTCATCATCCAGGCCGAAGGCATCCTCCCGCATCGGCGTTTCCAGTGAAGTAAGCAAATGCTGGTCTCCCACCCCTTCTACCTGGTCATCAAGCAGGATATTCGACGAAGTTCCGTTCTGTTTCATATAATCTGATTTTCAAATCCAAATTTTCGCTTAGATGCGGACGCAATATCGAATAGATGACGATCGCAATATTCTCTGCCGAAGGATTGACCCCTGAAAGTTCCTCGATTTCTAGGTTCAAATTCCGGTGATCGAACCTGTTGATAACCGTTTTCTTTACGAGGTCGCCGAGCACCTTCATATCCACTACGAATCCTGTTTCCGGGTCTAAAGGACCGGTCACCTGCACAACCAGTTCATAATTGTGCCCATGAAAATGAGGATTGTTGCACTTTCCGAATATTTCGCTGTTTTTTTCTTCAGACCATTCCGGATTGTGCAAACGATGCGCAGCATTAAAGCTCTCCTTACGGAAAACGGAAACCCTCTGTTCAACCATAAACGTACACTCTGGTGTTAATTTCCTGGCAATGCCGTTACAAAGTTTGTGTACAACACATTGACAGGTCCGGGATGATACTGATCGCCCCAAGCGGTATTTCAACCTGCTTTTACATTTCCATGCAAGCAGCAGTCACTATATTTCCGTTATTCGGAGGGGCAAGATCGCGAAAATAAAGAAATAAAAAACAAGCAGGCATGTTTTTTAACTACTTTCAACGACTATTAGTACCGATACTACTTTCTTATTACATTCGTGGCAGCATCGTCCGTCCTTGTCCGGTCATTGAATAAAAACAAGCGGAAACGGATAAAAGTTCGCGTTATAAATTATGAACACTCAATAACAGCAACTAACACTCTTTTTTTCTGATGAGTAATAAAAACAACAACTACCTCGGCCCTCTGATTATTATCGGCATCCTGTTTTTTGTGTTTGGTTTTGTAACCTGGGTCAACGCTACCCTGATATCCTTTTTCCGGAAGGCCTTTAATCTTGATAACACCAGCTCCTATCTTGTTACATTCGCCTTCTTTATTTCCTATACCATTATGGCGCTGCCGTCGTCTGTAGTATTGAAAAAGACCGGCTTCAAAAACGGGATGGCGCTGGGGCTCCTGATCATGGCTGCAGGTACCCTGATATTCATCCCGGCTGCGCAGATGGCTTCTTACCCGCTCTTTCTCGCCGGTCTTTTTACGATCGGGATCGGGCTTACCCTGCTTCAGACTGCATCCAATCCTTATGTTACCATACTCGGCCCCAAAGAAAGCGCTGCGCAACGGATCAGCTTCATGGGGATTGCCAATAAGCTGGCAGGCGTGATCAGCCAGTATATCTTTGCGGGGATACTTCTCGCAGGAGGAGCTGTAGCGCTGACAGCCGAGGAAGAGCTCAAAAAAGTCGAGGTACCTTACCTCATACTGACCGCCGTGCTGGTCGTTCTGGCGATAGTTGTCCGTACTACAAAAGGGCTGCCCGAGCTGGAAGCGGAGGAGGAGCCCGCCGACGGCCTTAAACCGGCAGTGCAGAAAAACAGCATCTTGCAATTTCCTAACCTGGTACTCGGTATTGCGGCTATATTCTGTTATGTGGGGGTTGAGGTCATAGCTGCCGATACTGTTATCAACTACGGTATTTCCCTTGGTTTCCCGGAAGAGCAGGCCAGTAAGTTCGGGATATATGTGCTCGCCGGGATGATGGTCGGGTACCTGTTGGGTATCCTGCTCATTCCCAAATATATCTCTCAGACCATGTATCTCCTCCTGTCGGGGATAATGGGGATCGCATTCTCACTGCTGGCGATTTTCACCGGGGGGATCGTTTCTGTATACTGTATCGCTTTTCTCGGTTTTGCGCATGCGCTCGTATGGCCCGCCCTTTGGCCGCTGGCGCTCGACGGATTAGGTAAATTCACTAAAACTGCATCGGCACTCCTTATCATGGGTATTTCAGGGGGAGCTGTATTGCCGATGGTATACGGAGCCATTGCTGACAAAATCGGAAGTACCCAGCAGGCCTACTGGCTGCTTATTCCGCTGTACGGCTACATCCTGTACTACGCTATCTCCGGACACAAAAAAAAGAACTGGTAAAATGTTGGTAAGCACACCGGGCAGGATCTGCCTTTTCGGGGAACACCAGGACTACCTGGGGTTGCCTGTAATAGCTGCGGCTATCTCGAGACGTATCCAGGTGGAAGGTACGCATCGCGATGACCAGAAAGTGGTCATCCAACTGCCCGACCTGGGACAAACGATCGAGTTTTCGCTGGAAAACACCTTTCCCTATACCCGGGAGCGGGATTATTATAAAAGTACGATCAATGTCCTCAAACGGAAAGGCAGCATCTTTTCCAAAGGCTTTGATTGTACGGTCAGGGGTAATATACCCATCAATTCGGGCACATCCAGCTCGTCGGCGCTCATCGTCACCTGGGCAGGGTTTCTCGACAGGATGAGCGACAACCCCTTTCGTTATACCCCGAAAGAGATCGGGGAGATAGCCTATCTTGCCGAAGTCCCAGAGTTCGGGGAGCCGGGCGGGATGATGGATCACTATTCTACCGCTATCGGGAATATCATTTACCTGGAATCGGTCCCGGAAATAAGGGTCGAGGCCCTGACTCCGAAGCTGGGGGCTTTCGTGCTGGGCGATTCTCTCGAGCCGAAAGATACCATCGGCATACTGGCCAGGTGCCGGTACGGTATGGAAGCCATTATCAGGAAAGTAAGCGACGCCGACCCCGGCTTCGACATATTCAGGACTTCACAGGAAGAGCTGAGCGATTACAGGAAACTGCTGTCTGAAGATGATTTCGCGCTCCTTGGGGCCAACATTGAAGACCGGGACCTGCTGAAAGCCGGTAAAACAATGTTACAGGAAACCGGCGCGAAGGCCGGGGAATTCGACCGTAAGCTCGGGGAGCTTCTTTACAGGCATCATACCAACCTGCGGGACTACAAGCGCACTTCCACACCCAAGATCGAAAGAATGATGGACGCCGCCCTTGCCGCAGGCGCTTTGGGCGGGAAGATCAACGGCTCGGGAGGAGGCGGATGTATGTTTGTCTATGCTCCTGAGAAAACTCAGGAAGTAGCAGAAGCAATCGAAAAGGCCGGGGGCAGGAGCCATATCATCGAAGTGGACGCCGGCATCAGGTGGTCGGAGCAATAAGGAAGCATTGGCGTTATTATGAGCAAACAGAAACTTTTCGGCCTGATCGGCTATCCGCTGACACACTCTTTCTCCAAAAAGTACTTTTCTGAAAAGTTTGCCGGCGAAGGTATACCGGACTGCTCCTACGAGCTTTTCCCGCTGGAGGATATCAGTGAAGTCAGGGAGTTGCTTAAAACCAGGAACCTGGTCGGGCTGAATGTTACGATTCCCTATAAAGTGGGCGTCATACCCTATATCGACGAGCTGGATAATACGACATCTGCCAGAATAGGAGCGGTCAATACCATCAGGATCTATCCCGACGGCTCAACCAAAGGCTTCAACACCGACTACTACGGTTTTAAGAGCTCGCTGGAGGAATGGATTGACCACCGTGGCGATTCCTGCCGTGAGCTCAAAGCGCTGGTGCTCGGCAACGGCGGCGCCTCAAGGGCTGTGATGACGGCTCTGGAAGACATCGGAACTCCCTTTAAAGTGGTATCAAGGCAGGCGGGCGACGGGACGCTTTCATACGGGGACCTCAACGAGGAAATACTGAACGATTACCGGCTCATTATCAATACGACTCCGTTAGGCATGTCCCCTCACGTGGATTCGGCGCCTGAAATCCCCTATGAGCTGATCGGTCCGGGTCATTACCTATACGACCTGGTCTATAACCCGGCAGAAACGTTGTTCCTCAGAAAAGGAAGCCAACGGGGAGCCGCCACGCTCAACGGCCTGAAAATGCTCTACCTGCAGGCCGAAAAATCGTGGAGCATCTGGAACGATGACGATCTGATGGAAGATAAATAAGGGGTACATTTCAATACAATCTCTGTATTAAGAAGAGTTGTGTTTATTTGTCCCTTAGTTATTATCCATGAAACCCTTAAAGTCACTCTTACACCCGTTACTTAAAACCTGTCTATTCAGATTTGTCTTTTCGTCCGCGATAGCCGTCTGCCTTTTTTCCTGCAATACCGAAACCTACCTGGTCCGGGAAGGCTCCAGCCCGTATAAGATATTCGTATCAAAGGATGCTGCGGCGCCCGAAAAACGGGCAGCCCGGGAGCTCCAGGCATACCTGCAGCAGATCAGCGGCGCTTTGCTGCCTGTCACTCACGAAAACACCGGCGATTCTCCCTTCATTTACATTGGCTTTCAAGGCGCCCCCGAATCACTGACCCGCGGGATCGACTTAAACTCTTTCCCGAATGAAAGCTATATTTTACGCTCTGACGGTACTTCCCTCCTCATTGCAGGCGGCGGAAGCCGGGGTACGCTTTACGGCGTCATAGGCTATCTTTCCGACCACCTGGGATGCCGGTGGTATACCCGGGAGGTTCAGAAAATTCCATCAAGCCCTTCTGTTAAGCTCACAAAATTCGAAGAAATACAAAAGCCTGCTTTTGAATACAGGGAAGCCTGGTACACAGAGGCATATGACACCATGTGGGCGCTTTACAACCGTCTCAATCCGACCATCGCACCTCTCCCCGACTCCCTGGGCGGAAGCTTCAGGACCTATCCCTTTGCCCATACTTTTTACAACCTTGTGCCGGCGGAAAAATACTATGCCTCCCATCCGGAATATTTCGCGCTGGTAAACGGTAAGCGCCAGAAGGAAAAAGCCCAGCTCTGCCTTACTAATCCTGGTACCCGGGCCGTGTCTGTCAATACAGTATTTGAATGGATAGCGCAGCACCCCGGCGTCGACGTATTTTCGGTAGACCAGAACGACTACATGGGCTACTGCGAGTGCCCGGCCTGCAAGGCTGTCGATGACCGTGAGGGCGGCCCCGGCGGCTCGCTGATCGACTTTGTAAACTACGTGGCCGATACAGTGGCAAAAGTTCATCCCGGGACCCGGATCCAGACTTTTGCATATACTTATTCCGAGGCTCCGCCGAAACACCTGAAGCCATCGCCGAATGTCACCATCCGTCTTTGCAGGTATAACTATTGCTCGGCTCACGGTATAGACGAATGCGAACACAGCAAACCTTTCCGCGACCGCTACGAGTCCTGGAAAAAAATCACCGACCGGATCTCTGTCTGGGACTATTTCACGGATTTCTCCCAATACCTTATGCCGTATCCTAATTTCGCTTCAGTGACCCGCAATGTAAAATGGTATGCGGAAAACGGCGCTGTGGGACTTTTTGCACAGGGCAATAAAGTGCCGGAAAACGGCGGAGGAGAATTTTCGGAACTGAGGGCCTGGGTGTTCGCGCAGCTCATGTGGAATCCTGACCGGAATGGCGACGAGCTTATCCGTGAATTCGTAGAAAATGTTTACGGGAAAGCTGCCCCCTTTATACAGAGCTACATCGATATGATGCACGCCGATGTAAAGGCGGACACCTCCCATTTCAGCATCTGGGCTCAGCCGATAGAGGTAAATTATCTCAAACCTGAGCTGATCGCCAGGGCCGACAGCCTCTTTGTGCTGGCCGAGCAGGCGGCTTCCGGCGACCAGGCTCTGACCGGCAGGGTAGAGCTCGCTTACCTGCCGATCCTGTACACGAAGCTCTTTTTCTATGCTATCGGGGGTGCCTCTTACCTTAAAGCCGACAAATACCCGGCCACGCTCGCGAAATTCGAAAATATACGGGAGAAGAATCGTATCAAGGCTATGGGAGATATGCCCGATACCTACGGCAACATCGAAGCTTTCCTGGACAAAGTCCGGTCCGCACCGGCCTTTGTCAACGACTGGCATATCCTGGGCCCGTTCGACAATACGGACGGGAACGGGCTCAGGAAGGAGCTCATCCCCGAACCGGGTGTAGATCTCAATTCAACCTTTAAAGGGAAAAACGGTGAAGCTCTTCAGTGGCGGCCTTATGTTAATGAAGTCTCGGCCTACATCGACTTTAAGAAGCTGTTCGACCCTTCAGACTACACAGTAGCATATGCATATCATAATTACAGGTCGGACAAAGCGAGAGTCGCCAGGTTCGGCGCAGGAAGCAACGACGGCATACGTGTATGGGTGAACCATAAGCTGGTACTCGATCATCCCGAATCCAGGAGAGCAGAGCCTAACCAGGATATTTTTTCCGTTCCCCTCAAAGAAGGAGACAACCACATCCTGGTCAAAGTCGACCAATTGGAGCGCGGCTGGGGATTTTATTTTGGCGAGTTGAAATAAGACAGCAGGTCTTCACCTGCCTGCTCCTGATATACAAGCGTACCCGCAGGTCGCGGCGCACGGATGCCGCGGCCCAGCACGGGCGTTCCGCAGATCACCCTGATCTCGTCCCATAAGCCGGCCTGCAAAAAGGCTTCGAGCACCTTGGCCCCGCCCTCTACCAGTACGGAGCCGATCCCCAGGCGGTACAGCTTTCCCAATATTTCGGAGAGTTCCTCCTCTCCTGCCGGTACTTTCAGATAGTTTATCGCGAAACCGGCTTCTGGTACAGGTTCATAACGGCTCAGTGAACCCGGGACAACCTGCTCCTTCAGGGTATTCACGAAAATCGTGGGCTGGGAATGGTCCGTCACATGTAAGCCCCGCTCCGCTCCCGCGAGGTTCCTGTCGAGGATCACCCTCACCGGGTTCCTGCCCTCCCACTTCCTGACGTTCAGACGCGGGTTATCGACGAGGACGGTATTTTTCCCTACCAGAATCGCATCTTCTTCGGCCCGCCATTTATGTACGGTCAGATCGGCGAGATCGCCGCTGATCTTCACGGCCTCCCCGGGGAGCGACAAATAGCCGTCGCGGCTTTGCGCCCATTTCAGGATCACATACGGATACCCGGACGTCATTCCTTTAAAAAAACGCCTGTTGAGCGCTCTTCCCTCATCGGCAAGCATCCCTTCAAACACTTCTATCCCCGAATCTCTCAACCTGGAAAGCCCTCGCCCGCTTACAAGCGGGTTAGGGTCGGTGTTTGCCACTACCACCCGCCCGATCTTTCCTGAAATCAGCAGATCGACGCAGGGAGGGGTCTTTCCGAAATGGCTGCATGGCTCGAGCGTGACATAGGCAGTGGCCCCCCTGATCTCATGCTCAAATCCTTTTGACGACGCATCAAGGAACGCCTCCACCTCGGCGTGGTGCTTCCCGTAATTCCTGTGCCAGCCTTCACCGATAATCCGTCGGCCGGCTACAAGCACGCAACCCACCATAGGATTCGGGCTTACATATCCCCTTCCCCGGCCTGCCAGCTCGAGGGCTCTTTCCATAAACACCTGGTTGATATCCACTTTCTGGTATCTTTAATTACTTTCCCGATATTCCGGACGTTTTTCTTTTCCTGCCACTTATTCTGATGCCAACCTAAGTATTTTTTTTTAACTTTCCCGTTCAATAATAAACTTAACGATGACTTCTGCCCGGCAACTGTTTGATTACCTGACAACTCGGATCACCAACTACCCGAACAAGGAAAAGCAAGCCATTGTCCATATACTTCTGAATCATTTTCTGCGGCTGAGCAATGTGGATGTCCTGGTCGACCGGCCCATCGCGCCCGACAATCTTCAGCCCGACTGGGAAAAAATCATCGAGCGGCTGAACCGGAACGAGCCCGTTCAGCACATTATCGGGTCGGAAGAATTCTGTGGTTTAAAATTCACCGTTTCGTCTTCGGTGCTGATCCCCCGGCCCGAGACCGAGGAACTGGTGAGGCTCATCACACGTGACTATACGGAAGAGGATGAAAAAGTGAGCATCCTGGACATCGGCACCGGCAGCGGCTGCATCGCCATCGTGCTGGCGCGGTTCCTTCCCCATGCGGAAGTCTACGGCTGGGATGTGTCCGAAAATGCGCTCCGGGTCGCGCAAGACAATGCTTTTCGTCTCATGGCGAACGTCACTTTTGAAATAAAGGATATTCTTGACCCGAAAACAAGTGAAATGCTGGGCGAAAAGGAATTTGACTGTATCGTCAGCAACCCGCCCTATGTTACGTATTCGGAGGCAGAGCAAATGCGCCCGAATGTATTACGTTTTGAACCACACGAAGCGCTTTTCGTTGAAGACTCGAGCCCGTTGCTGTTTTACCAGGCCATAGCCGACTTCGGGAGAAAACATCTCAAGCCCGGCGGCAGGTGCTATGTGGAAATAAACGAGCATTTCGGCCCCGAAACCGTGCAGGTATTTACCGGGAACGGGTATATCAACGTTGACATGCTGAAAGATATTCATGGTAAAAACAGGTTTATCCGGGCAGATAATCCATGAAAGGCGCAATTTGCTTTTCATGCGGAACGTTTGCTTCCGGTATATCTGTGTTTTTATGAATTCCAATTCTTATTGAATGTACCAGAAAAAGATAAAGGAAGTACTGGAGGAAATAGGCAAGGTGGTAGTCGGCCAGGAAAGCCTGATCAACCGGATATTGATAGGCCTTTTCACCGGCGGGCATATCCTGCTCGAGGGGGTCCCCGGGCTTGCCAAGACCCTTTCGATCAATACCATTTCACAGGTGCTCCAGCTCGATTTCCGCCGGATACAGTTTACTTCCGACCTGCTTCCGTCCGACCTCATCGGCACGATGATCTACAAGCCGAAGCTGGGAGACTACGAAGTCAAAAGGGGACCTATCTTTGCCAATATCATCCTCGCCGACGAAGTAAACCGCTCACCGGCCAAAGTCCAGTCCGCCCTGCTTGAAGCCATGCAGGAAAAGCAGGTGACGATAGGCGATACTACCTACAAGCTCGACAAGCCGTTCCTTGTGCTCGCGACCCAGAATCCCGTAGAGCAGGAAGGCACCTACCCGCTTCCGGAAGCGCAGCTCGACCGGTTTATGATGAAGGTGCACCTAGACTACCTCAACCGTAACGAGGAACTGGAAGTGATGAGGAGAATGGCCGACCTCGATTTCAGGTACACTCCGAAGGCGCTCCTTTCAAAGGAAGACATCTTCAGGATCCGCGAGGAGGTCAACAAGGTCAATATTTCGGAAACGCTGGAGCGGTATATCATAGAGCTGGTGTTCGCCACCCGCAGGCCGCTGGAATACAATTTCAAGGAAGAGGCCCGGTATATCCAGTTCGGTGTGTCTCCACGGGCTACCATACACCTTAACCTGGCTGCCAAAGCGCTGGCTTATATGGAAGGCCGCAACTATGTTTTGCCGGAAGATATCAAAGAGGTCGTTCCCGATATTATGAACCATCGTATCCTGCTCAACTATGAGGCAGAAGCGGACGACATCAAAACTTCCCATATCATCGACTCCATCCTGAGCAAAATTGCGATAGGCTAGCGTGAAAATTCCGATAGCGTTTTGTGTTATTAAAATTTTGTAGTTTTGTAAACGGATATACGATCCGCAGTCTTACTTAGTCAATGCCTGGTATATAGGCAGAATCATTGCGTTATGCTATCATTCATTACCTGGGATGTTTCTCCGGAAATTTTCACCATCCCCGAAATCGCGGGCATTGGTCCTATTCCCGTACGCTGGTACGGCCTGCTGTTTGCCCTTGGCTTTATCATAGGCCAGCAGATCATGATCCATATTTTCAGGAAGGAGGGTAAGCCGATGACAGACATCGACACGCTTACGCTCTACATGCTTTTTTCGACAGTTTTGGGAGCGCGGATCGGGCATTTCCTGTTTTATGAGCCTTCCGTGCTGATTAAAAATCCATTAGAAGTTATCATGCCCCCATTCGCCGGGCTCGCCAGCCACGGCGCAATAATCGGGATATTCACCGGCTTGTGGCTTTACAGCCGCACCAGGGAGAAATCGGGGCAGACGTTCTTCTGGGTTGCAGACCGTATAGCGATTACAGTTGCCCTCGCCGGGGCATTTATAAGGATGGGCAACCTGATGAATTCCGAAATTATCGGGACGGAGACCTCTGTCCCATGGGGATTTATCTTCCTGCAGAACCATGAATACTCGACCGTACCGCGGCACCCCACAGCCATCTATGAGACGCTTGCCTACCTGACGCTCTTTTTCATCATGTGCTGGATATGGAACAAGTATAAAGAAAAAACTCCGGGCGGCCTGCTCGTCGGGATTTTCATGGTATGGGTATTCACTGCGCGCTTTATTATCGAGTTTTTCAAAGAAAACCAGGTTGCATTTGAAGACGACCTGGCCTTTAATATGGGGCAGAACCTGAGTATCCCTGCCATACTTCTGGGTATATGGTTTATTTCACGGGCATTTAAACAACAAAAGCAGGCCTCTTAACGTATAAATATTTGAAAGAGCCATTATTGAATTATATACGGTACAATATGATGGTGACTATTAAAAGATCACACTGACTAAAAAGAAACTTCAAAAAATGACAGACGCCAAGAACAAGAATAATTGGAATGAGGAATGGGTAAAGATTCATTTTGACGATGTCGAGAATCCCCCGCATTACGAAGTATCTAACTTCGGGAGGCTTAAGAGCTTCCAGACCGACCCTAAAAACGGAGTTGTTATCAAAGGTTCGGTCATTCAGGGATATCGCTCTCTTAACATACGTGCAGGCGGCGGAAAAACAATTAATCACTACGTACACAAGCTGGTAGCTGATAATTTCGTACCCCGTAAGAGTCTCGACCACAAATTCGTCATTCATCTCGATTATGAAAAACAGAATAACCATTTCGAAAACCTGAAGTGGGTTACCAAAGACGAAATGACCGAGCACAACCGGAGCAACCCGATGGTGCTTAACCGGGCAATACCAAAGAGAACCAGTAATTACAAGCTTACTGAGTCTAAGGTAAAGATGATCAAGAAATTGCTGAAGAACGATAAAAACAGGCTGCGCATGATTGCCAAGCAATTTGGCATCACCCATACCCAGCTCAATCGCATCCGGTCGGGCGAAAACTGGAAGCACGTTACTATCGACGATTAAGCAGGAGTTTTAATTCAGGAAGAACGGGCCGGGGAGTGATTTTGAATCGTATATCCTCCTTCGGAGGGAATGAAATCCACCTCGGCTCCCAATACGTACAAAAGGTGCCTTTTGTCGATCAGGACTTTTACTGTGTTTACAGTATAAATATAGTCCTGTTCGCAGGGAGTGTCGAAGCCCAGTACAAACGTACCGCTACAGCCGCCGCCCCTGATACCGACCCTCACACCGTAGGTATCGGGGATCTTGTTAGCTGCCAACGTTTCGGATATTTCCTCCCTTGCACGGTCCGTGATGGTTACCGGTTGCTCAACTATGTCCATAATGCGAAAGAATAGCGATATTTGTGTTTTTAACACTCAAATATGGAATTAAATTCACTAGTGACCATAGTAATCTGCGTGCTCATTGTTACCGCCGGGTCTTATATGAGCATCCGGGCTATTGTAAAGGGCTATACTGAAAAAAAAGTATGGGAGCATCGCATAGCCCATCACCAGCTCACTACCCCGTTACGGATACAGGCTGCAGAGCGGATGTGCCTCTTCCTGGAAAGAATCACGCCCAACAACCTGATCGTCAGACTTTCCGGATCTGCTACCACTGCCTTGGAGCTCCATCAACTGCTGCTCCGGGAAATCAGGGAGGAATTCAATCACAACGTAGCCCAGCAGATCTATATCGGTACAGATACGTGGGACATTATCCGGAATGCGAAAGAGGAAGTCATCACCATCATCAACCTTGCTTCACAGGATGTTTCCAAAGATGCCTCCGCAGGTGAGCTGGCGCGGGAAATAATGAAAAGGGTCATCGCACAGGAAAACTCCGCGACCTCGATCGCCCTTACGACACTGAAAGAAGAAATGCAGGAGCTGTTTTGAGAGAAGGTATGAAGTGTTGTCGCCGAAGGCGACAGAATAGGGCTTCGGGACTGCAAGTCCCGAAGAGCAATGACACATCATCACATTGCCTCATTATCACATTAAAATCATAAATGCTTTACCCCCAGAATATAGAACAGAAATTAGGCTTTGACCGGATCCGGGAAGAGCTCAAAAAAAATTGTATCAGTCCCCTGGGCCAGGGATTTGTCGATAAAATCAGGTTTTCCGATAGCTATTCCCTTGTCGACAAGCTGGTCAGGCAGACCGAAGAAATGAAACGTATCCTGGAGCAGGGTACTGCATTTCCTGCTCAGAATTATATTGATATCACCTCTTATCTCGATAAAGCGCGCATCGAAGGCATGCTGCTGGCGGCAGAGGTTTTCTTTGAGATAAAACTCTGCCTTGGTACTATCCAGCTATGCCTGGACTTTCTCAATGCGGAACCGGACGACAGCTTCCCCCTCCTTAAGGAATTTGCCCGGCATATTAAGGTCGACCGCGGCTTACTGAAAGAAATAGAACGGGTTATTGACGAACGGGGAAGGGTACGGGACAACGCTTCTCCCGAGCTCGCCCGGATACGCAAAAAACTTTTGTCGGAACAGGCGACGGTTCGCTCCAGGCTGGACTCTATTTTCCGTGATGCCAAATCAAACGGCTGGGTAAGCGACGACGTTTCCCTGACCATACGCAACGGCCGGATGGTAATTCCCGTTGCTGCGGAATTCAAGAGGAAACTGAAAGGCTTCGTGCACGACGCCTCGTCTACCGGGCAGACGGTTTTTATAGAGCCTGCCGAAATTTTTGAGTCGAACAACGAAATAAGGGAGCTTGAATACGAAGAACGGCACGAGGTCAACAAAATACTCGTCGCGCTTACAGATACTTTGCGGCCGCACGTGCCCGATCTTCTCCGGGCCTGCCATTTCCTCGGGTTAATGGATTTTTTGCGGGCCAAGGCAAGGTTCGCCCAATCTATCCGGGCGATCAACCCCCGGTTTGAAGACCGGCAGCTCATCGACTGGCGATCTGCCCGGCATCCGATCCTGCAGCTTTCCTTTCAGAAACAGGGTAAGAGCGTAATACCGCTCCAGATCAGCCTTACCGGGGAAAACCGGATTCTTATCATTTCAGGACCCAACGCCGGCGGGAAATCTGTGTCTTTGAAAACCGTCGGGCTGATCCAGTACATGTACCAGTGCGGTTTGCTTGTTCCGCTCGATGAGGGCTCTTCGATAGGCATATTCAAAAATATACTGATCGACATCGGCGATGAGCAATCGCTCGAAAACGACCTGAGCACCTACAGCTCGCACCTCACCAATATGAAGGTGTTCCTGCAGAAAGCCAACAGGCAAACCCTGTTCCTGATTGATGAGTTCGGTACGGGTACCGAGCCGGGCCTGGGCGGCGCCATAGCAGAGTCTATCCTGGAAAACCTTGCGGGTTCCGGCGCTTTCGGAGTGATTAACACCCACTATACCAACCTCAAGCTTTTTGCCAATAAAACGCCGGGGCTCATCAACGGGGCCATGAAGTTTGACGGGGAGAACATGCAGCCTCTTTACGAGCTTGAAACCGGGAAGCCCGGGAGCTCTTTTGCTTTTGAAATTGCTTCTAAAATAGGACTTCCGAAGTCCATCGTAGAGAAGGCAAAGCAGAAGCTGGGTACCCAGCAGGTGAATTTCGAAAAGCTGATCAAAGAGCTGGATATCGAAAAAGCGGTATTCGCCGAAAAGAATATCGCGCTGGGCATCAAGGAAAGGAAGCTTGCACAGCAGCTGGCGGAGTATACGGCCCTTAAGACCTCGCTTGAAAACGATGAGAAAAAGATCCGCAACCAGGCCAGGCAGGATGCAAAATCCCTGATTTCTTCAGCCAACCAGCTGATAGAGAAAACGATCAGGGAGATCAAGGAAAAGAAAGCCGAGAAGGAAAGTACCAGAGTAGCCAGGGCAGGGCTGGAAAACTTCTCTGTCAGGGAGCTTAAACAGGAGGTGCTGTCGGAGCCGCCTGCTCCCCAGGCAGCCGTAGAGCTGGAGGAAGGCGCTATTACGGAAGGCAGCTATGTGAAGCTGAAAGGACAAAATGCCTTCGGACAGGTTTTAACCATCAAAGCAAAAGAAGCAGAGGTAAGAATAGGAGCTTTAAAATCCACGATCAAGCTAAACAGGCTTGAAAAGGTCTCGGCCAGGACCTACAAATCGGCCACCAATGAGTCGCTGACCGAGAACAACAGGTCGTCTGTTGACCTGAATGAAAAAATGCTGCAGTTCAGCTTCAACCTCGATATCCGGGGAATGCGGGGTGAAGAGGCGCTTGTGCAGCTCGATCAGTTCATGAATAACGCCCTTATGCTGGGATACAACGAACTAAGGGTAGTCCACGGCAAGGGCGACGGCATTCTCCGGACCCTGGTACGCAACCATCTGAAAGGCTACAAACAGGTATCGCGGATGACGGACGAGCATGCCGATCGTGGCGGCGCAGGCGTGACGCTGGTTAGTTTGAGTTAGAATGAATATGCTGATATCTCCTATTCTCCCCAGGCTGTAACGACCAGCCTGCGGCTGCCTCCCCGGTCGCGGTGCTCGCAGAGATATATACCCTGCCAGGTGCCCAGCGCAAGGCGACCGTTACGAATCGGGATCAGTACGGAAGCGCCCAGCAGCGAAGACTTGATATGGGCCGGCATGTCGTCGGGGCCTTCGTAGTCGTGCCGGTAATCAGGATCATTTTCCGGGACGGATTTATTGAAATAAGTTTCAAAATCCATTCTTACCGTCGGGTCCGCATTTTCATTGAGCGTCAATGAGGCGGAAGTGTGCTGTATGAATACCTGGCACATCCCGGTTTTCCAGCCTACGATGCCGCGCAGTGCTTCCGTAACCTGGCCTGTAATCAGATGAAATCCCCTTTTTTTAGGGGCGATATCCAGTATCTCCTGTATAAACATGAGCACAATTACTTTAAGCTTTTAATACGATAACTCCCGCAATGCAAAAATATAAAATCATTCCTGCTCTGTTGTTCACCCGGGCCCTTTAGCTATTTTTGGTAAAATAAGGGGAGCGACAGGTCCCGGTCATTGCAGTAGCTATACTACAAAACTTATCTCTATTCGTTATGAAACAGGTTGAAAACAGTCTCGAAAAGATACTAGACTCGATGTTAGACAGGGTCCCTTCCATAGCGCTGGGACTCATCATTCTCTTTGCCGGAGTATACATCATCCGGCTGGTTGCAAAAATAATCCATAACCGCTTCGAAAGAAGGGAAGTCGATCCTTCGCTGAGGGAGTTCATCCTGAGCCTTCTTAAGTTTATCCTTTATGCGATGCTGATCATTTCGGTGGCGAGCACCATGGGGTTCAAGACCACGTCGTTCCTGGCTGTCCTGAGCGCAGCCAGCCTGGCGATTGGGCTTTCCTTACAGGGAAGCCTGTCAAACCTGGCAGGGGGCGTGCTGATCCTGCTGTTCAGGCCGTTCAGAGTAGGCGACAGTATCCAAAGCAATTCGGGGGCGGCGGGAGCAGTAGAAAGAATAGACATTCTCTATACGACCCTGCGGACGGCAGACGGCATTGCGGTCTTCTCCCCTAACGGCGTACTGGCCAATTCTATCATCACCAATTATTCCGATATCGAATCCCGGAGAATTGAATACAAGCTGTCGGTATCCAGCAGGGAAGACATCAAAAAGGTAAGAGGCCTCATTCTGGAAGTGCTGAAAAAAGACAAAAGGGTGCTGACAACCCCCTCGCCCCAGGTGCTGGTGAGTGAACTGACCCCCAGCGCGGTAAATCTTATTGTCTACTCCTGGGCCTCAAAAAACGATTATTCCGGTGCTTTCTACGACAACCAGGAATCGATAAGGGAAACCCTGAACGAGCACAACATTGCGGCGCCTCCGGCCCAGAACGAAATTCACATTGTAGCTTCCGGGGAAAAGAAGCAGTAAACCGGCGGCTTACCCATCGTCCCTGCTCTCTCCCATTTCCTGGAGAGAATCCTTGCTGCTCTTCTTCCTGTTGAGACGGTAATTGAATGTAAGCAGGAACTGTCTCCCGCGCCATAGGAAATCGGAGTTGGAATAAAATTCCGGCTGGTCGACAATGGTCCGCCATCTCCGTGTCTGGAACAGGTCCTGGACACTGAAAATAACGGTACCTTTTCCTTTAAAGACGTCTCTGGCCAGGCCCAGGTCGATGTTATAGGAAGGCAACTGCTTTCCCTGCAGCGTGATCTGGGCGCCGCGGTAGTTGATGCCGGCCTGGAAATCCCATTTCTTAAGAAGCGTCATTTTTGATGTAAACCTCCCCATCCAGGAGTAGGTATCGCTCCCGTAGCTCGTGCCTTCGTGGGTCCCTTCCGTAATAGCCCGGAAAAAATTGAAGTTACCGTTCATTCTCCACCATCCGTTGACCGTAAGCGAACCGTTAAACTCCAGGCCATAGGCATTCTGAGTGGAAAGGTTGACAGGAAATACCCGGTTAAAACCCACTGAATCAACCAGTGTAATCCGCTGGATAACCCCTGTCCGGTAGCGGTAGTACACGCTTCCCAAAAGCGAGGCATTGTCCCAGTTGGCCAGATAGCCCGCTTCCATCGAGTTGGTATATTCGGGGTTAAGATCGGGATTTCCTACCCGGAGCGAACGGTTATTGCTGTAACCTGAAAAAGGAAGCAGATCTCTGAACCAGGGCCTGCTCAACCGCCGGCTGTAGCTCAGCTGCACAGCCTTGTCTTCGGGCAGCTGGTAGGAAAGATGAATGCTTGGAAAAATATTGAAGTAGGTCCTGTGATTTCTATCTCCTGTCTCGGGGAGCGAAGTAGCAATATCCGAAAACTCGCCTCTAAGCCCGCCCTGTAAAGAAAATTTACCGAAGTGCTCACCGGCCATCAGGTAGGCCGCATGGATCCGCTCGTCATAGACCAGGTTGTTGTCATATTGGGGCAGAACGCTCCAGCTCCCCGATTCTCCGAGCTCCTCTACGGTAAAATCATTGACGATTCTCCTGGAATTACTCTTGATACCGGCTTCCCACTTCCCTTTGTTTCCGAAGGGATGAACGTAGTCCACCTGTACCAGGAAATTTCGCTCATCCTCTGTATTGGATGACTTCTGCAGCAAGTCGGGCGCAACAGTGCTGGTCTGTAAAAAGTCGGCCATTTCCAGCTCCCGGCTGTCGATGAGCTTCACGTCGGCGGTCAGGGTACGCCCTTTCTGCTGAAATTCCTTTTTATACGAAACGGAAGCCTCGATGTTGGTCTCCGGCTCAGATTCTATCTCCGATCTTACACTGTTCCTGAACAGCATATCGTCTTCGTCGTAGTCGTTGAACTCATACCGGCTTTTGTTCTTCCCTCTTCCTGCCCGGTACAATACGGCCGCGCCCAGGAATTCATTGTCATTCAGGTAATACTCCATTCCTCCACGCAGCAGGTGCGATCTGCTCTGACGCTGACGCGTGTTGTTTTCGCGGTAGGAAAAAAGCGAATCGGACGTCATAAATCTCTGGTAGGAATTGCCGCCCCCTTTTGTCGTGCGCAGGTTGTAGCCGTATGTTCCGAAAAAATTGAAGCGGTCCTTGCGGTAATTCAGATCAAAGCTTCCGCCGTAATTCAGCGGGTACCCAAGATTGAGAGAAAAGGCGCCGTTAAGCCCCTGGTTGACATTCTTTTTCAGTACGATATTGATAATCCCTACCTCTCCTTCGGCGTCATACCGCGACGACGGGTTGGTGATCACCTCTATCCGGTCGATCATATTGCCCTGCAAAAGCCGCAATGCATCCGGGCTTCCGATGCCGGTAAGCCCCGAAGGCCTTCCGTCGATCAGGATCCTGACGTTCTCGCTTCCCCTCAGGCTCACTACGCCCTCCGGATCAACCGACACCGAAGGGACATTATTGAGAATATCGACCGCCGATCCGCCGATACTCGCCAGGTCGCTTCCTACGTTGAAGACCCTTTTATCCAGCTCGAGCTGCATCTGGCTGCGTTCTCCCTGGACCACCACTTCCTCCAGCGTCGTCACATCAGGCAAAAGCCTGATCCTGCCCAGATCAGCGATGGAATTATTGATGCGGATACCGTACACAGCCCTCTCCCGGAAAGAAACTACCGTAATTTTCAGGAAATAACTGCCGTTTTCCAGCGGGACGAAAAAAGCCCCGCTACCGTCTGCCGGCACGCCGGTCACGCGGGATGAATCCGGGAGCCTGAAAACCGCTACATTGCCAAAAGGCACTTCACCGCCGTTTTCATCCAGTATGGTACCCTTCACGCCTCCACTTTGAGCAAGTATAAACCGGGGAAATAAAAACGATAAAATAAGATATGGGAAAAATTTCATTATAACTTCTTGCTTACCAGCTGATAAAGCTACGAAACAAGGAGACGGTATTCCGGCCGTATTAACAAATGTTAGGAAACAGGCAACGTCTATAGGAAAACCTGTATTTTACATTATTCCGCTACAATTAATGGGTAAATGATTTAAATTTAATGCATCCACATAGTACAAGTTTTGCGTGTTGATGAGAAACCTCCTGCTGATCCTGACGATATTTCCCGCGCTCGTATGGGCCCAAACCGGCGATTCGCTTCTCAGTGCATTGAAAAGCCAGGCTCTTTCGGATACCGCCAGGGTCAATACCCTCAATGCGCTCGGGCATGCTTACTGGGTAAGCGGTGAAGATTCGCTCGCAAGAATTTATTGTCTTGAAGCAATCGGCCTCGCCAAAAAACAAGGCTTTCTCAAAGGGGAAGCAAATGCCCGGTTTCAGTTCGTCAGGATTGAAATGGACGTCCTGGACCAGGTTGACGACGCTTACGCGCACCTGGATACTGTCGACCGCAAGGCGCGCGAGGCAGGCGACGAACTCACCCGGGGCATTTCCTTTTTCAGAAGGGCGCAGCTCGTTTCCATGACCAAAATGGACCGTCCGGAACCCGTCGATTCACTGTTAAATCTCGCCCTGGACATTTTCAGGAAAGGAGGATCAAAGTATTGGGAAGCAATGACTTACCAGGAAAAAGCGGGGATGCTCGGCTGGGAAGGGAAATATGCGCAGGCCATAGAACTTTACCTGAAAGCCCGCAGGATACTGGAGCCGCTGGGCGATGAAAAGGCGCTGAGAGCTACGCTCCCCAATCTCGGCGTTACCTATACCCAGGTCGAAATGTATAAGGAGGCGCTCGAATGTTTCGATAAAGCAGAACAGATTGCCCGGAAAAACAACGATGTAAGAGTGCTGGCTTTCCTGTATAACCAGAAAGGGGATATATTCAAAAAGCAAAATGAGCTGGGGAAAGCATTGGCCTCCTATACGGAAGCGGCGAAAATCTACGAAAGCACCAGCTCCGCCCAGTTTCTGACTTCTGCCTACGCCCGGATCAGCGATGTCTACTTTAAGCTGGGCGACTACGCCAGGGCATTGACTTTTAACCAGCGCTCCGATAGCGTGTTCAAAGCTCATAACACCGGCAACGCACTCTATCATTTTACGCAGATCAACTACGGGAACCTCTACCTGCAGCAGAAAAGTTACCGGGAGGCCATCCGGACTGCCGACAGGGGGCTGGACCGTATAGAGGAGGCGAGCGAAATGTTGTATGAGAGAAGCAACTACCTCAGGCAGCTCAGCGAAGCCTATAAAAATCTCGGCAACTATCCGCTGGCTTATGACTATTACGTCAGGTATAAGACCGCTTCCGACAGCCTTCTCAACGACGAATCCCGTCAGCGGATCATGGCGTCCAACATGAATTATGAGCTTGACAAGATGAAGTCTGCGAAAGAGCTGGAAATACAGCAGCTGGAAAACAGACAGCTGCTCCAGACGAGAAATATGCTCATATTGGCAGGTCTCGCCGCAATCTGCATCCTGGTTTATATTTTATGGGCCAACAGGCGACTCAGGAGATATAACGAACAACTGGTTAACAAAAACAGGGAAATCGAAATGGCGCTCGACCGCGGACAAAAGATAGAGCGGCGCCGGGTAGCCTCCGAGCTGCACGACAACCTGAACACCAAGCTTGCCGCGCTCAGGTGGAGCCTCGAAAGCATGGATACGGAAAACTGGGACGGATTTAACCAGTCGCTTCATAAAAAGCTCCTCGAAATGGCCAATGAAGCCTACAAAGACGTGCGCCTCATCTCACACAATATGCTGCCGCCGGAGCTCGAGCACGAAGGGCTTTCGGCCGCTTTTACCCAGCTGGTCCGGAAGCTGAATGAGCTGGGAGATATCAGGTTTGTTTTCGAAGAGCACAATATGTACAGGCGCCTATCCAGGAACGATGAGCACCAGCTTTACAATGTAGCCCTCGAAGCCATCAACAATACCCTCAAGCACGCACAGGCCCGAAACGTTCACATCCGTATTTCCATAGCGGGAAATACATTCGCCATGAGCGTATCAGACGACGGGAAAGGAATGGAAAATACCGGCAGTCAGAAAGGAATGGGATTCCACAATATAAGCAACCGGATCGACTCGATCGGGGGTAAAGTGTGGGTTGAATCAACGCCCGGTAAGGGTACTACGATATCGGTGACCATTCCGTTGGCCTGATAAAAATAATTACCGATCTTAAAATCTCCTTTCACAGCATCCCCTGAGGGGTACCTTCCCCACTTTTTCTAAGGAAATTTTAAGTTTTATAGACAAAGATTGAACGCTATTTTCTATTATTGTGTTCTCAGACATTATATGTAACTACAATTAATTTAACAGTCTATGAAAAGAGTATTGTTATTTGCCGGAATGAGCGCATTTTTATTTGCGTCATGCGTTAGCAATCCGGAAGGTGAAAAAGCAGAGACCACTGAAGCCGCAGAAACTGCCTTGGCTGAAGGAACGGAGCTTGCCATAAATACCGCCGCTTCCAGCGTTGAATGGCACGGGAAAAAAGTAACCGGTCAGCATAACGGGGACGTGCAGATTAAAGAAGGTACAGTCACTGTAAAAGATGGTAAACTGACCGGCGGCAAAGTTGTTATTGACCTGAATACTATAAACGACAAGGACCTCGACGGGGAGTTCAAAGGCAAACTGGAAGGCCACCTGAAAAGTGAGGACTTCTTTGACGTAGCCAACCACCCGGAAGCTACTTTGGAAATAACCGACGTGAAAGATGGCGCTGAAGCCGGTACGGTCGTGGTATCCGCCAACCTTACCATTCGCGGCATTACCAAAAATATCACTTTCAATGCCAACGTTGCCGAAGCTACTGATACATCTTTCAAAGCTAATGCCGATTTCAACATCGAGCGTGAAGACTGGAATGTTTCATACGCAGGCAAGCCCGATGATCTGATCAGCAAGCAGATCAATTTCAAAATTGCGCTTGAAGCTGCTGCTATATAGTAAAAGAAGCTTCAATGCTTTTCGCCGCCGGTAATGGTTTGCGCACGCAAAACCCTGGCGGCCCGGTAAATCATTTCTGTTCCCTTCCTGCCTTTTCAGTTGTTTCACAGCAAAGGCAGGAAGGGAACAGTTTTTTATAGTGATCAACTCATTTTGAACAGGCCGACAGACACCTTGTAAATATCCGGGATCTTATTTAGGTTTGAATCCGGCATTGTACCTGTCGGGGACCTCGGGCTGTCAAACAGCGTTTTGTCCCTGAATATTTATACTTAAAACACACCGCCCTTGAAACAGATTTCGTCTTCGCTGATTCGCAAAATACCGTTTGTGAATGCTTTCACCGGAGCATCCGTTCTTAATTCTTCCCGGCCGCGACCATCAGCGCTTTCCCGGGTACACATTGCGCGCTATTTTTTCCGCTGCCTGGTTATTCTCTGCTGCTGCTTCCCGGCCGGTAACCCGGTCTCTGCTCAGCGATTCCATTCTGTCGTTTTCAACCAGCTTCCCCAGAATTATCAGCTTTATCCGCGGAACGAAAAGAACGAAGCTGAAGTACCTGTCTCGGGTATAATTGAAGTCCCTGGCTACAGCTATATGTCTGTCGTTGTAACCCGCAACGATACCCGTATCCGGTATATCAAAGCCCCGATCACCTATAACGGAAGCGTCGGATCGTTTTCTGCCGGCAGTACCACAATCAAAGCAGAGCTGGCTAACTATAATTTCAGCGTTTACGCATGCAAAGCTTCCGATTCCATTCTGATCGTGTCGCGCGAAAAGATAGTCAGCGGCGATGCGTTCATCATCATGGGGCAATCCAACTCCACGGGGTTCTTTATAGAGAGCGAAACGAACGATTTCTGCAGGACATTCGGGGTAATCACCGGCACTCTCAACACCGAATACTACGATCCGGCCGATACTTTATGGGCCATTTCCAACCAGTCGGGCAAAACAAATGTGGGTGCTATGGGGCTGGAAATTCAGAGGCGGCTCGCCGAGCAAAGCGGTGTCCCGAACTGTCTCATTAACGGAGGGTTCCACTGGTCGTCTGCATTTGGTCATGCGGTGCGAACCGAGAACAATCCTGCCGATCTCACAACCGGCTATGGCAGAATGCTGTACCGCGTTCAGAAATCAGGCATTGCCTCCGTTTGCAAGGCATTCATCTACCGTCAGGGAGAAACCGAAGCTTACCATGAAGGCTGGAACTGGGAAGAAAATTTTGACAAGCTGTACCACCATCTGAAAACCGACATTCCGGCCATCAGGAAAACATATGTCTTCCAGATCGACATCATATATTACCCTTCCCTGACCGGTGCTATATTGCGGGACTATCAGCGCAGGCTGCCTCATATTTACCCTGATATCCGCTCGCTCGCTACTGTCGGCACAAAGGAGTTCGACGGGCTTCACTATGGACGTGAGGGCAATATCCAAAGCGGGTTCGAAGTCTCAAGACTGATCAGCAGGGACTTCTATAACCTGCAGGATACGCTCCAGATAGACTCTCCCGATATCAGGAAAGCTTTCTATAAAAACGACGAAAAAAAGGAGCTGATACTCGTGTTTGATGAGCATCAGGAGCTGGTGTACCCCGATCCGTATCAGCCGAACGGTTCTGTCGTGCTGGATATCAAAGACTTTTTCTACCTAGACGATGCCGCAGGGGCTGTCAGCTCCGGAAAAGCCGAAGGCAACCGGGTTACCCTGACGTTGAAGGCGCCTCAGCATGCAGGCACCCTGAACTACCTGCCTCCTTTCCTGGAGACGGGCGGCAGCTACTATCCTTTTACCGGCCCCTTCATCACAAACGGGAAAGGGATGCGCGCCTTTACCTTTTATCAAGTCCCGATAGGCAATGCGCTCGGTACGCCGGCGCTTTCCGCGACCACCGATCTTATTTCGGTCGACCTCAAATGGAATGACGTTTCCGGCGCCGGATCGTATGTACTTCAGCGGAAGAAAGAATCTGAAAGCAGGTGGATTACAATCGGTGCTACCGGTGCAGGCACCACCGCTTTCAGGGACACACCTGAAGATAAAGAGGGTGTCCTGTCATACCGTATCAAGGCTGTGAGCAGCACTTCGGAATCGGCCGACTATGGATTCGCCGACATCAATTTTCCCCTGATCGCCGCTACGGAAGAAGAGAACACGCCGGACGCGCTGGTTTATCCCAACCCGCTGAAACCGGGAAGCCAGCTCACCATTGAGCTCGGGGAGCCGGCAGGGGGTACTCTTTCGGTATACGACGCCCTGGGACGCGCTGTCGACCGCTTCGAATTTCCGGAAGATACCAGGGTGATTAAAATCCCGTCCCGCAATTGGGTACAAGGGCTTTACCTGCTGCAATTTGAATCGGGGAAAGGCAGGATTATAAAAAAAATAATGACGGGACAATGAGGATTTTTTCTTCCTGTGTAATTTTTAACGTCAAAAAACTGTTATTTAACATGAATCCCGGATAATAACCGGGTTATTATATCGATTACTTAGTTAACAGTTAAAAAGAATGTTCAGACTGGCTGGTGCGGCTTTCCTAGCGCTCATATTTATAACCGGGTTATCTTCTTTCGACCTCCCTGTACCGGCTCCTGCCGACAAAAAAGCCAGGGTAAACTGGGTCACACCTGAAGAGGCCTACGCCCTCAACGCGAAAGAGCCGCGCAAGATACTTGTCGACCTTTATACCGACTGGTGCGGCTGGTGTAAGGTAATGGACAGGGAAACCTATGCTAAAGCGGAAATCGCTGAATATATCAACAAAAATTACTATCCTGTCAAATTCAATGCCGAGCAGCGCCAGAGCATTAAACTGGGAACCAGGAGCTATCATTTTATGGCTCAGGGGAAAGGAGGGATCCATTCCTGGGCTATGGTGCTGAGCAATAATAAGCCTAGCTTCCCTACCACGGTCTTCATTGACGAAAACTTTAAGGTCATCCAGCCTGTGCCCGGTTATATCAAGCCCGGAGAATTTTACCAGATCGTAACTTACATCGGCGGCGATCACTACAAAAAAGAGCCTTACGACGGCTATCTGAAAGGGACTTTCGGCCAGTTGTACTGATCCCGGCAACCCGGCCGGTAAGGAAAGCGCTATATATTTAAGCTTATTCTACTGTCCCGGGGAATTTCTGCACTTTTCAAACATTTAACTTTTCAAATATTCGAACTTTCTGATAATAGTTGTGCATTTCGATCGCAATACATTAATTTTGCACCGGATTACACATCAACATCATGAATATTAGCCTTGAAAAGGTATTAAGAATACCGAAGAGTTATATAACAAAAGAAAGATTACACCTACACAGGAGCACACCGCCTGTTTTTAATAAAAGTCATCAGAGAATTGCAGTAGCCGTTTATTTTTTCTGTCTCGGGCTTTCCTTTGCTACCTGGGCCAGCAGGATCCCGGACATCAAGGCCTCCCTCAGGTTAAGTGAAGCTTTACTGGGTACGCTGCTGCTGGCTTTACCGGCCGGCCAGATGCTCACGCTTCCTTTTTCAGGCAGGATTGTAGCAAGGTACGGCAGCAAGATCACCCTGGGAATTGCCTTTGTTTTCTACGCCTTCAGCCTGACCAACCTGGGGCTTGCGAAAGAAGGCTGGCAATTAGGTCTCGCCCTGTTTACGATGGGGATTTCCGGCAACCTCTGCAACATTTCAGTCAACACTCAGGCGGTAGGTGTCGAAAAAATGTATGGAAGACCTATCTTAGCATCCTTTCACGGTGTATGGTCAACGGCCGGATTCAGCGGCGCGCTTATCGGGCTGCTCATGATCAGCCTTAAGCTGACGCCCTACCAGCACTTCTGGATCATCGCTATTGCAGGTATTATCTCTACTCTCCTTGCCAACAGGTTTCTTACGGAGAGTGCAACCACTTCTCCGGCGCAGGAATCAGCGGAAAAAACGTCCCGTTTCCGGAAGCCTCCGAAAGCGATCCTTCAACTGGGCATCATCGGGTTCTGCTGTATGGCAAGCGAAGGCACCATGTTTGACTGGAGCGGAGTATACTTTCAGAAAATTGTAAAGGCCGAAGGCAGCCTGATCCCCCTGGGATATGCTTCTTTCATGATCATGATGGCATTGGGGCGTTTTACCGGCGATAAGCTGCAGGTGCGGTTCGGCAAACAACGGATGCTTCAGCTAAACGGCCTGCTCATTTTTACAGGTCTCAGCACAGCTATTTTCTTCCCCCAGCTGCTTACCGCAACGTTAGGTTTCATCATCGTAGGCTTCGGAGTTTCTTCCGTAGTGCCGATGGTGTATAGTACAGCCGGAAAAATACCGGGTATGGCGCCGTCGATCGCGCTGGCGGGTGTTTCGGGAATCAGCTACCTGGGATTCCTCCTCGGGCCCCCGCTCATCGGGTTTGTAGCCGAGCTCACCGATCTCCGTTTCTCCTTCGGCATCATCTCCGTTATGGGATTGCTTATTGCCCTCCTGGTACCAAGAATTTCAGCATTTAAATAGGATTTCCGCAACGCCGGGTCCTCCTATTCAAATGCTTCTTTAACAGCAAATCTCAATTCCGGGAAGAGCGGGGATACCATCTCGTCCTCTTCTGTAAAGGGCTTCAGGCCGACATATCTGCCATCCTGAAGAACATATACCAGGATGGCCTTATCTGTTGGTTCCACCAGCCAGTATTCCTTTACACCTTTTTCTTGATAAAGGTCAAATTTGATCCCCATCTCCCTCGCCGTGTTACCGGGAGAGAGGATCTCGATGATAAGATCGGGCGCACCTATGCACCCACGGGCGTCTATTTTATCGGGATCACATATTACGCACAGGTCAGGCTGCACTACGGTAAATACAAGCTGATCATCAGTCTGCTTTTTCGGGTCGGGTAGCCTGACGTCGAAAGGTGCTGCAAAAACTTTGCAGGCTTTTCTCCTGAAGAAATTAAAAAGTGTACTGGTAAAGTAGGTGGAAACGGATTGATGCGTCGGACTGGGCGCGCTCATCTTGTGAATGAGCCCCTTGATCAGCTCCACCCTCTCCTGGAACTTCCATCTGAAGTAATCCGCATAGGAGTATCGCCTGGAAAAATCCAGCTGGTCTAACGATACGATTTCGGGCTCGTAAGCCACGACAGGCTCCTCTACAACATTTTTTGATTTCATAGTCGTAGCTTGTTGTTCCTGAGTAAAGATAAATGAATCTGCAGAACTTTCAAGCCTTTTACAAAAGGCTCTTGTAACATACAGCCTGCCCGGGTAATTGTGAGAATACCGGCTTTAAATCCCTGTTAAAAACCTTCGGGAGAAGAGAATTTGCGTATTTTAGCTGCTCGCTTGATACTAAATCTGAAAATGCCATGCCTGCGACGGTCCGACAGAATGACAAACTCATTGTTTACCAGCTCCTCGTTCGTCATTTCGGCAATACCAGAACCGGGAATAAGTTTTTCGGAAGCCTCAGAGAAAACGGCTGCGGAAAGTTCAACGACATCACCGATAAGGCCTTAAGCGCCCTGAGAGAGTTCGGCGCCACACATGTCTGGTATACCGGCGTCCTGGAGCATGCCACCCTTACCGACTACTCCCTTTTCGGAATAGCCAAAGACCACCCGATGATCGTAAAAGGCATCGCTGGCTCGCCCTATGCCGTCAAAGATTATTATGATGTCGATCCCGATCTGGCTGAGAATGTCACCATGCGGATCAGTGAATTTGAAGCGCTGATCCACCGCACCAGGGAGAACGGGCTAAAGAGCATCATCGACTTTATTCCCAACCACGTTGCCCGGGCCTACAAATCTGATCAGAAGCCGGAGGGAGTCGACGATTTCGGGGAGAACGACAACCAGGATGTGCCGTTCTCGGCCCGGAACAACTATTATTATCTGCCCGGGGAAGCTTTCAGTATCCCGGATGGCATATCCTCACCCGTAAAAGCTCAAAACGATTATACCGAAATCCCTGCAAAAGCTACCGGTAATGACGTATTCAGCGCGGCTCCTTCCGTTTATGACTGGTACGACACTGCCAAGCTTAACTATGGAGTGGACTACCTGAACGGAAGAACGGCGCATTTTGATCCGCTACCCGATACCTGGCTGAAGATGAGGGATATCCTTCTCTACTGGTCCGGAAAAGGGGTCGACGGTTTTCGCTGCGATATGGCCGAGATGGTTCCCGTAGAATTCTGGGCATGGGTGATACCACAGGTTAAAAGCGTCAATCCCGCGATCATTTTCATTGCTGAAATATACAACCCGGGAGAATACAGGAGATATATCCATGAAGGCGGCTTCGATTACCTTTACGATAAGGTCGGGCTCTATGACACCCTCCGGAGGCTGGTCGAAGGGCATGGAAACGCAGACGATATTACGCGGCTGTGGAAGGAGGAGTCGGGGGATATCGCACTTCATATGCTCCGTTTTCTTGAGAATCATGATGAGCAGCGAATCGCATCCCGTTATTTTGCAGGCGATCCCTTCAGGGCGCTCCCGGCCATGGCGCTCAGCGCAACGCTCCATACCGGCCCGCTTATGATTTATTCCGGCCAGGAGGTCGGTGTTGCAGCAAGAGATTCGGAAGGATACCAGGGAGACGACGGCCGTACGACCATCTATGATTACTGGGGTATTCCCGAGCTTCAGGCCTGGGTAAACAAAGGCAGGTTCGACGGGGCAAAACTCTCTGAGCAGCAAAAGACGCTCAGGAAATTCTATGCGGATTTAAACCGGCTGGTAACTGAAAAGGAAGCCTTCCGCTCCGGGGCATTTTTTGACCTTCAATACGTAAACTCCCACGGGCAAAGCCCGGGGTACGAAAGCTCCCGGCTATTTTCGTTCCTTCGCTACACCGACCGGCAGAAGATAATCCTGGCCTACAATTTTGACCAGAACCATCTTTTCTCCACCCATCTCCGCATCCCGGAGCACGTCTGGCGCGAAGTGCTCGGACTGGATACCGAACGCTATTACACAATAAAAGAGGTCTTCGGAGCACAGACATGGGACTTCCGCTTCCGGTTTTCAGAAACCCCCGATGGAATACCTCTCAATCTTCCGCCGAACACCTTCAGGATCTGGGAAATAATGGATTAGGGAGATAAAACTACCCGGCGATATTCTGTCGGCCCGTCGGCATAGCTGATCGCAAGGCTGTAAACGCCGGGCATCAGCACCCCGGTCCTGTACTCCGGTCCGGCCATCTGCCGGAACACCATACGACCGTTTATATCATGCATCCTGACCTCGCGTATCCGTCGCCCGGCATCCCGGATGAAAAATACGTCTTTC
This sequence comes from Spirosomataceae bacterium, assembly GCA_037191015.1. GTDB lineage: Bacteria > Bacteroidota > Bacteroidia > Cytophagales > Spirosomataceae > Ravibacter. Next base: position 442,422 of record JBBCKD010000015.1, on the reverse strand, counting down.
GCCGGATTAGGATATACTACGGCCTTGCCTGCAAGGAAACCGTCTATACCTATTATTTTACTGTAAGAGAAGCTATTGTCGTGATCTACAATTTTAAGCCGGTAATAGAGTGACGGACTCCCGGACGGAAATTGACTGAATTCATACTTCAGCAGCGCTTCACTATTTCCGATGGCCGGCACGCTACCTGCCTTCTGCCAGTTGACCGCGTCGTCGCTGCCGAGTATCTCAAACCGGCTGCAGTTGCTTTCAGAGGTTGTGGCCCAGCTCAGCCGCAGCACCGACGATTCCTGACCGGCCTTGAAATAGAGAAGCGTGACAGGTAATGCTTCGCATGCGCCCGCTACCTGTTCGACGTCATTACAGCCGGCAGCATTACTGAATATATTAATCCTCCCGGGCGGATTATCGAAGGCCCTGCAAAAAGCGCCGGCTACGCACGAAGCAAGGCTGGAATTCTGGAACACATCGAGGTTGCCATTTACGGAAGAAAGCTTATCCAGCCCTTCAATGCTCAGGAGTGCAGGATTTTGGTATATTTCTATATCCCGGCCTATCTGAGTTACCTCTTTTAACCCGTTAAGATCCTGTAGCAGCGGGTTCCTGTTGATTTTAAGATCGCGGCCGATAGAAGTAATTCCTTCCAGTCCCGTACTGCTTGTGAGCGCGTTGTTCTGATAGATGTAAACATCCCGCCCTACTGAGCTGATGGCGCTTAATCCGTTGATCCCGGTCAGAAACTGATTGTTGTAAATGTAAAGATCCCTCGCTATAGTAAGCCCGCCGGATTTCCCCAGAGCTGCAATGGAAGTGGAAGGTAGCTGGTAAATGTAAAGGTCGCCTCCTATGTGCTCAAGCTGGCTGAGCCCCGAAAATGTAGTCATCGAAGTCTGATAAATACTGAGGTTACCCGAAATCGACGTAATATGGTTAAGGCCCACTAGGTTTGATACATTCCCATATATATACACATCCCCGTTTATCGACAAACAGGTCGCAGGAAAATCGTCTACCTGCTCCTGTTCCCAAAACGAAATATTGCCGGCAGGACACTGTCCTCCGGCACGGTTCAGAAAAACAGAACAGGCCAAGATCAATACAAGTAGTTTTTTCATTGCTGGTTCCGGATTATAAGGAATAAAAAATCAGGTCAGCAAAAATGCTTTGCTCCGAAACCATATGAAATACTGAATTTGCAGTACTGGCGCTTCCAACCAGGCCTGCGCCTAATGAAGCCGCCTAAAAAAGCCTGTTGAGGATTTTAACAATATCGACCGTAAGCGTATTGATGAGCTCAAACAGTCCGTCTATCGTACGAAGCTCCGAAAAGTCCCTGTTCAGAACCGGATCTTCAACCTCTACCCTGCCCGTCTCACGAATTTCCTTTTTTACAAGGGAGAGCATCTGCATCAGCTGCTCATTTTGGGGGAGGGCCTGCTTTATAACCTCTGTCCGCTCTATCTGCCTTCCTTCCACGATTGAAATAGCAGTAGTCAGGTTCCTGTCTATCTCCCTTATCTTGGGAGCAAATCCGCCGATATCAAAGCGGTTACCGCCACCCTGGGCATATGTCGACAGCGACGCAATATAAGAAGTCAGCATGTGGGAGGTAGCCACAAACTGATGAAAGTCCTCCAGCTTAACCCGCTGCCGTTTAGGCTCCGACATCATTTTCTGAAACGCATCAGAAACATTGGCCAGGGCAATCATAGCTTCCTTTCTGTGATGCTTCAGGAGAGAGAGGTCGATTTCTTTCCCGGAAAATACCGAAGATACCGTTTCAAAATAATGCTGGTTCGACTCCAACGCCTCCTGCACGGTTTTATTGAGATTCGACGATTCCCATGAAGGCAGCACAAACATGGAAAAAAGATAAGCGATGGCGGAACCTATCGCCGTATCGATGATCCGGTCGACGAGGACCTCGCCTATCATCTGGGAATTCAGGAAATAGAAGCCTATTATGACATAAATGGTGATCCCGGCCGAGGCGATAAAGTAATTGGTTTTCAGGAAAGTATAGGCTATGATCATCGCTATCATCATCAACACGAACAGCCCGGTATTATTAGTCACCAGGTAAATGGCAAGGAAGCCCACGGATGCACCCAGAAATGTACCGGCGATACGGTATAGGTTCCTCTGTTTAGTGATGCCGAAGGCCGGCTTCATGATGGTCACAATGGTAAGCAAAACCCAGTGACTGTGACCGATATCCCAGATAAGTGATATGGTAAAACCTGTAACCAGTGCCAGGGTCAGCCTCAGCGCATGCCTGAAATGGGTCGACTTCAGGGAAAAGTTATCGAGCAGTGTCCTTGGATTGAGGTCTTCTCTCGGCACGATGCCGTCGGGGCCGGCCAGGCTACCCAGCTCTTCGGTCCCGTTTGCCTCGTACCTCGTAAGGAGATGCAGCTTCTTTACCCTTTCGGTGATATCCCTTATACTGAGCAGCACCTGCTTCAGCATGATAAAATCCTCTACATTTTCCTGGGTCATCCTTGCCGAACGAAACCGGTAAAATGCGAGCTCGCATTTATGAAAACCTTCTGCCAGGTCCCGGTTAGAGGTAGACACGGCCCCGGCCTGAACCGCAACGCCGATGTGCTGTACTTCTTCGGCCAGCCATTTGATATAGATGCCGAAAATCCTGAGGATTTTCGTATCCCCGAACACCTTGACGAGATGCCGGTAGTCCTGCTGCGAATTCAGTATCTGCTCGAAAAGGTCCAGGCTGTCCAGGTACATCAGTACAAGCGTCCGGCTTTTGTTGCTGGAGTCCTTCACCATTTGCCGCGTTTTGAAAACGATCTCTCTCAAAACTTCATGGTTTTCCTTCAGGGCTACCTGCAACGGTACCATCTTGTCGTACAACCGTCCGAACTTCGGGTTGGGCATATAAAATTTTGCCTTTACCGAAAGCAGCTCGCCGAGCAGAACCAGGTTCTCGCCCATCAGTTGCTGGGCCGGCAAATAGGGGCGCAGCCCGGAGGAAAGCAGGAAAATCAGGAAGTACCAGACTCCTCCGGCCATGAAAACCAGTACATGCTGGTATACTTTGCCCTCGGCGGGACTCTCGTTCAGTGTGAAGATAAATACAAGCAGGCTGATAGTTCCTACGGCATTGGCCCTGTTGCCGTAGACACCGATCATCGAGAAAAAAATCCCGAAAACGACAATAGAAAAGTAGATCAGGGCCGTGTAAGGCTGGAACCAGATCGTGACAAGCCCGGAAAAGAAGGTAAAAAAAATCGCGAACAGCAGCGTGTTCCTGCGCCGGTTGAGTGGTCCGGGATTATCTACAACCCCGATAAACAGTGTTCCCAGCGCAAACGGTATCATGGTTTCCAGCACACCGTAATGCTGAAAAACCATGCACGGTATTAGAGTTGCCAATGTCAGGCGGACACCGGATGCGAGATACTGACTGTGAACGAATTTGCTGAACCCATCCAGGTAGTACATGACTGTGCTGACTTATGAGCGCAATACTACCTCATTTGAGTGAAATTGCCAGCTTTTTTGAGTAAAATAGCGATCCTGGTCAATAGGTGCCGCTGGCAAGTATGGGCTCCACGAATTTAACCAGCAGGTAAGCCGCAAGGAAAAGGAATACCCCGAATTTAATAGTGGTGGAAAAAGGATAGGTTTTGCGTTTCTCAGTTTTGCGGTAGTAGTTAAGGTCAGCGTACATGATCGTTAAACATTAGAGTGGCACATATTCTGATGATGATAGCTTCTAAAATATTATGCCAGTTTACGAAGCCGGATTACCACCGCAAACCCTCTATGAGATCTGATGCGATCAGCGCCTCTTCTGTCCTCTCCGCCGCCTGCCGGTCTCCTGCCTCGCCGTGCCTGTAAACGGCAAGTCTCGCAGCTATGTCGGGCGCATATCCCTGCGCCAGCAAGGCCAGTATCATGCCTGTGAGCACATCTCCGCTTCCTCCTGTAGCCATTCCCGGGTTACCCGTGGAATTGAAATAAACCTTCCCGTCGGGCAGCACTACGGCGGTATGGGCTCCTTTAAGACAGATAATGATCCTGTATCGCCGGGCGAAACTACAGGCCTTGCGTATCGTCTCGAAGCCGTCGCCGGACGCTCCCGCAAGCCGTTGGAATTCTTTGGGATGAGGTGTCAGAATGGTGTTTTCAGGCAATAATTCCAGCAATTCAGGATGCAGAGCCAATAAATTCAGGGCATCCGCATCCAGGACCATAGGCCCGGAAAAGTTCTCCAGCAACTTTTTAACAGCCTCCAGGGTATCCTGATCGGTCCCTATTCCCGGCCCGGCGCCTATTGCCGAATAGCCGAGGTTCCCGGGTATCGAAACCAGGAAACTTTTCCCGGGATCCGTAATCACCATAGCTTCCGGAACGGCGATCTGCATGATCTCATACCCGCAACCGGGGATATAAGCAGTCAGCAGTCCGACGCCCGAACGCAGGCACGCCCTGGAAGAAAGGACGGCTGCTCCCATTTTCCCGTAGCTACCTGCAACCATAAGTGCATGACCATAAGTACCTTTATGGGAATATTTACCTCGCTTTTTTTTGAGGTGTGGCAAATTTTCCCTAGTAGTGAGAAAGTAGTCCGAGGGCTGCTTTTCCAGGAATTCCCCGTCGAGCCCTATGTCCGCCACATACCATTCACCGACATAGGGATAGCAGTCGGGTATGAAGAAAGACAACTTAGGCACCTGGAAAGAGATGGTATAGTCGGGCTTCACAATGAAGTCTTCGCTCCCGTTGGCCTTATCGGTAAAAAGTCCGCTGGCTATATCGACCGACACCACCGTCAGCCCGGAGCCGTTGATAGCCGAAATTGCGTCTGCCAGCAGCCCCCTGGCAGGACTGTTAAGCCCGGTCCCCAGCAGGGCGTCGATGACGATCCCGGTATCAGGCGTAGAAAAGCCCGCCGGCGAACGTACAAAGACAGGCTCCGTCAGTCCTTCCAGCCTCCTGAGATTCTCCTCGAAATCAGGCGTACCCGATTCCCGGTGCTCGGCAATAAAAACCTTTACGGAATTTCCCCGCCCGATAAGCATCCTGGCTACGGCAAGCCCGTCGCCTCCGTTATTCCCTTTCCCGCAAAAGATGGTATACTCATGCGCTTCATCAAATTTGCACAGAAGCCATTGCACGAATGCCTTCGCGGCCCGCTCCATCAGATCGACAGACAGCACGGGTTCGTTCACGATGGTATAGGCGTCAAGCTCTCTTATCTGCGCAGCCGAAAGTATTTTCATTTTTGTAAAATTAATGTGTTTTGACAAGGGTTCTTCGGGACTTGCAGTCCCGGCCGGGCGCCCCCGAAGCCCTATTATGTCGCCTCCGGCGACCCGTTCACTTCTCAGCTCCCTCTATGGATCGGATCCGGTCTATCAAGTTACCGGTTTCAGGCTGCAAATCCTCCGCATTTTGCAGATTTATCACCGCCCGATACAAGCCCTCCGGCATGCAATTTCCGGGAACTCATTCCGGTTTACATCGAAACACTCCGGTTTTATGACAAAAATCAGTTTTCAAAAAATTATGATTTTCCCGGAAAATAGCTTTTTTTGTACATATACCAGTTAATTTATAAGCCGCATGCGGCCAATCCGCCCCTTTTTCCTCCGGAGCTGACGGTGGGCGATGACAATGCTTAAGTTATGCTTAAATCCCAGAATTACGGGAAAATAACGGCTATTAGAGGTAGCGTGATCGATATCACGTTTTCGGAATCTTTACCTTCCATCAACTCCCTGCTGAAAACAGAGGGCGATTACGGTGAAGTGCCTGTCGAAGTAATGGCCCATCTTGACGAAAAGAGGGTAAGAGGCATAGCTATGGTACCGACCGACGGCCTGGCGAGGGGAATGGAAGTTTTCGACACGGGCTCCCCGGCCCGGATACCGGTCGGCCCGGCCACCCTCGGTCATATGTTCAATGTATTCGGCAACCCGCTCGACGAATATCTTCTTCCCGAAGGTACTCCCACACGCAGTATCCATCAACCTTCGCCTCCCATCAGCCGTCTTGCCACGAATACCGAAGTTTTTGAAACCGGGATCAAGGCGATCGATGTGCTGGTACCCCTCGAAAAAGGAGGAAAAGCCGGCCTGTTCGGCGGCGCCGGAGTCGGTAAAACGGTGCTGCTGACGGAGATGATCCATAATATGGCCGGGAAACACAAAGGAGTAAGCCTGTTTTGCGGTATCGGTGAAAGAAGCCGGGAGGGCTATGAGCTCTACCACGAAATGAAAGACGCAGGCGTGCTTCCCGATATGACCATGTTCTTCGGACAGATGAACGAGCCGCCGGGCGCGCGGTTCCGCATAGGCCATGCGGCGCTCTCGGTCGCAGAATATTTCAGGGACGAGGAGAGACGCGATGTGCTGTTGCTAATCGATAATATTTTCCGCTTTATCCAGGCAGGCATGGAGGTGTCGGGGTTGATGGGGAAAATGCCTTCCCGTCTCGGCTACCAGCCTACCATGGCTACGGAAATATCGCAGCTCCAGGAACGCATCGCCAACACGGATAAGGGCGCCATCACTTCTATCCAGGCGGTCTACGTACCGGCCGACGACATGACCGACCCGGCGGCTGTACATACGTTCTCTCACTTATCGGCTTCCATTATCCTGTCGCGAAAGCGGGCCGCCGAAGGCCTGTACCCGGCTATCGACCTGCTGCAGTCCAATTCGCGCATGGCTTCTCCCGGCGTAATAGGGCGAAGGCACTACGACCTCGCAAAAGAGATCCGGGCTACGCTGGCCAAGTATGAAGAGCTCAAAGATATCATCGCCATGCTCGGCATGGAGCAGCTCTCCCAGGACGATCTCAACCTGGTAAACAAGTCGAGAAAGCTGGAACGTTTTCTTACACAGCCTTTTTTTACCACCGAGCAGTTCAGCGGGACACCGGGTAAAACCGTGGCCCTTGCCGACGCGCTGGACGGATGCGAAAGAATATTGCGGAATGAATTCAAAAATTACCCGGAAAATGCCTTTTATATGATAGGCACACTCGACGATATAAAAAAATGACAGAACAGAACGCCATGCAGTTAAGCATTTTCCTGCCCCAGGAAGTATTCCTCGGCCCGGAAGATATACAGAGCCTCCAGGTCCCTTCCGTTTCCGGGTCTTTGGGATTCCTGCCCCAACGGCTGGACTGCGTGGTAGCGCTGGCCGCCGGCCTGCTCATTTACCGGGATATGGCCGGTAAAGAACATTTTGTAGCGATAGACCAGGGAATACTCACCAAAGCCGGGAACCAGGTAACCGCTGCCGTGAGAAACGCCGTTGCAGGCAGCGACCTGGGTGAGCTTCACCTGAAAATCGCCCGGGAGTTCAGGAACCTGGACGAGGAAGAAAAAAAAGTGCGGCAGGTGATGTCGCAGCTGGAAACCGGCTTTATCAGGAATTTTGAACAGTTAATTCAAAAATAAGCCCCTGGCGTAACGCGATGGCTGAAAAACCAGATTCCTTTTCTGACCGGATCAAGGAAATAGAGCAGCGAAAACTGAGATCCAGGCAAAACCCTAAAAGAAGCGTCTGGCTGGGCCTGGGCGCCATGGGGATGGTCGGCTGGTCTGTAGCCCTGCCGCTCCTGCTGGGAACGGCCCTCGGCTGGTGGCTGGACAAGACCTACCCGCAGCATTTTTCGTGGACGCTGACTTTCATGATAGGGGGCCTGATGCTCGGATGCGTCATCGCTTATCAGTGGCTGAATGAAGAAAACAGGGATATCAACAAAGAAAACAAGCATCAGAATGACTGAATGGTTCGAATTATCGGGAGTTTTTATCGCCGGCATCCTCAGCGGGATCTTGTTCTTCGGCGGGTTGTGGTATACAGTGAGAAAAGGGGTCCGGTTAAGGAATCCGTTCTTCCTGTTTGCAGGTTCCTTTATTGTGCGTACGGCGGTCACCATGGCCGTTTTCTATTATGTATCTGACGGTAGCTGGCAAAGGATACTGGTCTGCACGGCCGGTTTTGTCGCTGCCCGTTTTGCTGTAATGTCGTTCACCGGGAAACCGGGTTCAACAGAGGCTCCATCAAAAACTCCGTTGAGATGAACATTACCCCCGATCAGATCATCTACTGGAGTTACGAGAACATCAGGATCAATAACACCCTGGTAACCACCTGGGCGATTATGATTCTCCTGACAGGGATCTCCTGGCTGATTACCAGGAATATCCATCCCGACAAACCGGTGGACGGCAAGCAGGGGGTGCTCGAGATGATATTTATCACCCTGAATGAGCAGATCAGCGAGGCAGGGCTGCAAAACCCGGCCAGGTATCTGCCTTTCCTGGGCACACTCTTTCTTTTCATAGCATTCGCCAACATAGCGACCATATTTCCAGGGTACAGGGCCCCTACCGGCTCGCTTTCCACTACCGCAGCCCTGGCTTTCTGCGTTTTTCTGGCTGTGCCTTTTTACAACATCTATGATATGGGCCTTAAGGCATACCTGAAAACCTACTTCAGTCCGAATCCCTTCATGGCGCCTTTTAATGTTATCGGCGAATTCACCAGGACGCTGTCGCTATCGTTCCGGCTCTTCGGCAACATCATGAGCGGGGAGATTATCATTAGCATCCTGCTGAGCCTGGCGCCGTTTTTCTTCCCGGTCATCATGAGTTTATTCGGTCTCCTGACCGGCATAATACAAGCCTATATTTTCGCAATCCTGGCCACGGTCTACATAGCTGCGGCTTCCAAGAACAATTAGTACACAACTGAATCGCTATTTTATGGATACCTTATCACTTATCGCAACAGCCTCGATCCTGATAGCCGGCCTCACCACGGCCATAGGCGTCATTGCCCCGTCGCTCGGCCAGGGACGCGCCGTGGCTTCGGCATTAAATGCGATAGCCCAGCAGCCCGACGCATCGCCCACCATAACACGTACTTTATTTGTAGGACTGGCTATGATCGAGTCGTCGGGCATTTATTGCTTCGTGATTTCTATGATACTCATTTTCGCCAACCCTTTCTGGAATCACTTTGCAGGAAACTAAAAAACCCGGAATATGCTGATAGACTGGTTTACAGTTGCGGCGCAGGTCGTCAACTTTATCATACTGGCCTTGCTTCTCCGTCGGTTTCTCTACCGGCCCGTGGCAGAAGCCATAGCCGCGAGAAAGAAGAAAATTGCCGATGAGCTTGCTGCGGCGGACGCCGTCAGGCAGGAAGCCTTCGTGATCAAAGCTTCGTATGAGGAGAAATACCGGCAGTTGGAAGCCCGGCGCGGGGAGCTACTGGCGGCTGCCCGTCAGGAAGCCGACGAGGAAAAGGCCTTGCTGATGGAGGAAGTCCGGAAAGAAACGGAAGAAGAAAGGCACCGGCTCGTCAGGGCTTTCAGAGATGACCGTGAGCTGATCAGGAACCAGATATCCCGGATGGCCCGCGAGGAGGTCTTTATCATTGCCCGGAAAGCGCTCACAGACCTGGCATCCCGCGACCTGGAAGCCTACATCTTTGAAGAGTTCCTGAAGCATCTCGGGGCTCCCGGTGCGCTTCAGGAACAGCAATACAGGCAGATGCTTATTCCCGGTCCGCAGGCCGTCGTCGTCAGGACGGCGTTCGGCCTGACCCCGGCACAGCAAAAAGCTATTTCAGAAGCGCTGGCCCGCCTGCTTGACCCCGGTCCGGTCACGCCATCGTTTGAAATCAGGCCCGAACTGATCTGCGGCGTGGAAATACAGGTCAACCACCACCGGCTGGAGTGGCATATATCCGGCTATCTTCACGAAATTGGTACGATCGATATTGATTAGCACAATTCCCGGCTTACACCTATGCACAATAATGAAGATCTCCTGGCTTTTGTAAGGCAAACCTACCGCTCCTTTTCCGCAAAAAGGGCAGCACTGAAACCGGGAATCAGGTTTGAGGAAACGGGTATTGTGAAAAGCATCCAGTCGGGTGTGGCAAAAGTAAGCGGCCTTCCGGGCGTAGGCTACCAGGAGCTGGTACAATTCCCGGGGAATAATTATGGTATTGCATTCAACCTCGACGAAACTGAAACAGGAGTTGTGCTCCTGAGCGAAGAAGCCGGCCTGAAAGCGGGGGAATCTGTGCGGAGAACAGGCCGGACGCTGGATATCCCTGTGGGCGATAGCCTCTTGGGGCGTGTCGTCAACCCTCTGGGCATGCCGCTGGACGGGAAAGGTCCCTTGAGCTTTTCGGCGCGTTTCCCGGTAGAGCGCCCCGCTCCCGCCATTATGGATCGATCGCCGGTCAACGCCCCTCTCCAGACCGGCATCAAAGTGATTGACGCCCTGATCCCGATCGGGAAAGGGCAGAGGGAGCTGATACTCGGCGACCGGCAGACGGGGAAAACCGCTATCGGCATAGATACGATATTGAGCCAGCGGGACAAGAATGTCATCTGTGTATACTGCGCCATCGGTCAACGTTCTGCTTCTGTAGCTTCCAGCATCGCGCGCCTGGAAGAAGCAGGCGCCATGGAGTATACCATCGTAATGGTAACCGAAGGCAGCGATCCCAGCGGCCTTCAGTATATCGCTCCCTATGCAGCCACAAGCATGGCAGAATACTTTATGGAACAGGGAAAGGACGTGCTCATTGTGTATGACGATCTTACAAAGCATGCCAGGGCATACCGCGAAATGTCATTGCTGCTGGAGCGGCCACCCGGCAGGGAAGCTTTCCCCGGCGACATCTTCTATCTTCACTCCCGCCTGCTGGAGCGATCTACGCATTTGAGCGAATCGTCTGGCGGCGGTTCCCTGACGGCCCTGCCAATTGTCGAGACCGAAGCTCAGAACATGTCGGCTTACATTCCCACAAACCTTATATCTATCACCGACGGGCAGCTTTACCTGTCCCCTACCCTGTTCGGGCTTGGGATCCTGCCGGCGATAGACGTGGGAAAATCCGTGTCCCGCGTGGGAGGAAAAGCGCAGTGGAAGATTTACAGGAAAGTGGCGGGGAGACTAAAGCTTACCTACGCCCAGTTTGAGGAGCTGGAAACATTTGCCAGGTTCGGCGCCAGGCTCGACAACGACACCAGGAAGAGAATAGAGCACGGAAAACGCATCCGCCAGTGCCTGGTACAGGCCGAAGCCAGCCCGCTTTCGGTAGCCGAACAGGTGATGGTGCTGCTTGCTCTTAAAAACCATTTGCTCGATCATATCCCTGAAAGCAAAATACATGATGCCCAGGAACTGCTCTGTAAGGAGTCCGCCCGGATTCCGCAGGGGATCCGCCAGCGCATGTATGCCTCGGGAGATATTACTGAAGAAGATGAGGCAACCCTTCTGGAAATGGCCTCAAAAGTACTCGTGCGCTTCGATAAGGAAGTTGAGGCCGGGGATGAGGGAAACGGGTGAGGCGTATATTACCGGACACCGGCCTCGTGCACGGCACCCGGCTTAACAGGTATCAGAAAACAACAGGATGGAGTCTATTGAAAGCATGCAGCGTAAGATCAGGCAGGCCGGCGATCTCGGGGCCGTGGTAAAAACCATGAAAGCGATCACCGCCTCCAACATCGGCCAGTATCAGAAAGCGGTCGATGCCCTGGAAGCCTACTACCAGACCATCCTGTCCGGGATCCGGGTTTATCTTCATCATGAGCAGCTGTTACCGGCCCCGCCGCTGTCTCGGGGCACTACCCTGTTTATCGTGATGGGGTCGGATCAGGGGCTTGTAGGCCCGTTCAACCATGCAATCGCTGCTCTTTCCGACCGGTCTATCCGGCCTGTCAAAGAACGGGTGGAGATATGGGCTGTGGGGGAAAGAGTAGAATACCTGTTGAAAGACGCCGGACTCCATGTAGCCTCGGTCTTCCATGTTCCCGGCTCCATAAAAGCGGTGACTACCCTTACCAGCCAACTCCTGCTGGAAATCGAGCAGTTGCGTACCAAAGTTCCGCTGGCAGCGGTATACGCCATATTCAACCGGCCGAGAAAGGCCGATGACTACGTCCCTGTGCTGAGAAAGCTGCTCCCTTTCGATGAGGAATGGAAAGAGAAAACCCGCCACAGGAAATGGTCGTCCAACCGTATCCCGCAAATCACCGGTTCTTCCAGGGCAGTGTTCTCCGCACTTTTCCGGGAATACCTGTTTACCGCCCTCTACCGGTCCTGCGTTTTCTCGCTTGCCAGTGAAAACGCCAGCCGGCTAAAGGCAATGCAAAGAGCGGAAAAGAACATTGAAGAACTATCAATCCAGATGAAGGCCCGCTACCACCAGCTCCGCCAGGATAGCATCGATGCGGAACTTTTTGACATTGTCGCTGGGTTTAACGCTATGAAACGATCATGAGCAGTCAGCTACCAGAAACCGCAAGACGCAGTCGCTCCGGAAAGCGCAGAAGCTGGCTCCTCCGCCTCTCGCTGCTTATCAATTTCCTTTTCCTGGCCGCGGCTTCCGGCGTCGCTTTCCACTACAGGGAAAGGCTTTTACAAGCATTCCTCGATTGGAGGGAGAAAGCCGGGATTGTCTTCCTGGGAGACTCTATCACCGCCCAGGGCGAATGGAATATCCTTCTTGACAGGTGCGATATCAAAAACAGCGGTGTGCCCGGCCTAGGCGTATGCCATCTGAAAGACGAAATCGGCCACAGGGTACTGAGATACTCCCCTGAGCTGTGCGTCGTAATGGGCGGGATAAACGACCTGACGATTCTCGAACGGTCGGCGGAGGAAACTATCGGCGACTACAAAAGTCTCCTTTCAGAGCTCAGGGCAGCAGGCGTAAAAACCGCCGTGCAGCTAACGCTGTATGAAAAACAATCTCCGGCAACAAAAGCCAGGGTCGACAGCCTGAATAGCTGGCTGGTTGGCTACTGCGATTCGCTGGGCATCCCGACGGCCGATCCTAACAGATGGCTGGCCGATCAAAACGGCCTGAAAGACGGGTTCGCCCGCGACAGGACCCACCTTACCCGGGAAGCCTATAAAAAATGGGCTTCGGAACTGAAGCCCCTGATAGCCTCCTGGCTGTGATTCAAAATCCTACCTGGAGCTGGAGCCTCGCCAGTGAGCCCCTCTGGTTATTATCGGGCAGCCGGAAATCTTCAAACTTCCTGTTCGACAACGTGAAAGCGCCGATCAGCTCGACATATCTGGAGATCTGCCAGTCCGCTCCTATTTCCAGTTCCTTTACGATATAGTGCCTGGCATCACGCTCGTGCTTTTTTGCTCCGTCAAAGTGCTGGACCCTTACGTAGGGGTACAAAAGCATCTTCCCCATCGGCAGCCGGTAGTTGGCCAGCACATAGCCGCCCCATAGCGGCTGCGTAGTGATCTTTCCGGTAGCATGGGTAAATTCAGGCCCCACTCCCCAGTTGTACTCGGCCTGCAGACCGAAGGGTTTCGGGAACATCACCGTCGATACTGCTATCCGCTTGTCGGGATAGGTACCGGTCGCATTGGTCCTGACGCCGGGAGTCATTTTTTCGGCGGCAATCGTATACTTTCCCCAATATCCCTGCAGTGCAAACTCCAGCATCTGGCTGCCTGCATCCAGCGGGTATGCAATACGTGCCACAAGATGCTTGCTCCTGTTCAGGTCGCGCAGCGTGCTTTGCCCCTGGAAAATCCCCAGTGAAAAAATGCCATAGTCGCCGGTCCCCTTCATACCGTCCCCGGCCCTGGCTTCAAAATGCTTTTGAAACCGTTCAGGCGTCCAGTAAAGAAACAGTCCCCAATCCCGTTCATTGATAAAAGCGCTGTTCAGTGCATCGTTCCTGTCGAGCGGTATCCTGTTCCTGGTAGATTGTATATTTTCATGTCCGTACGGTACCCTTGTTTGCCCCAGCCTTGCCCTCAGCTCATTTTTTTTATCAAACCTGTACTCGAAATACAGGTCGCGAAGCTGGACCGCCGCCCCACCCTCGATCAGGCCTGCAATGTCCGGCTGAATCGTAAAGGTAAGCCCGGGCAGCAGCTTCAGGTCGACCGAAAACCTCATCCTCCTGAAATACAGCCCTACCCCGGTCCCCCACGATTTGTCACATTGCTCGCATTCGAGCTTAGGGTTGGTTTCAAACAGTTCGTTGTACCTGAGCTGGGTATATCCTTTGATATCGATCCACTCCCACTTCTGCTCCACTACTTTTTTATTTACGGAATCTTTCGAAGCCGTGCTATCACTCTGCGCAGGTAAAACCTCCTGCATTCCCAGCAGGTTCAACAAGCAAAAGATCTTTTTCATTAAAATTATATTTGGGGCGATCAGCTGCCGGAAATCAGGAACAAACAACCTCATAACAGGCAGCTTCGTAAGACGACCGGCCGCATGGTCAAAAAATAAATCGCTTTTAAAAAATCGTGTTATGTTATGCGATGCAAAGCTAGCACTCCGGAAGGTAATTTACCAGTTTATGGCCAAACACCTAATTTCGTATCTTTGCCCTCACTTTTAAGCCGGAAACACAGTATTTAGACAGATCAGGGTTTAGGATATGCGGATTTTACTGGTAGAAGATGAAGCTAACGTAGCGTCGTTTATCAAAAGAGGGCTGAACGAGGAAGGTTTCGACGTAGACGTGGCTTTTGACGGCCTCATGGGACTGCGGTTTTATGACAGCAGGAAATACGACGTCGTCATCCTCGACCTTAATCTTCCTAAAATCAACGGCTTCGACCTTTGTAAAGAGATCAAGGGAAACGACAAAACGCAGCCCGTCCTGCTGCTTACGGCCCTCGACAGCATAACCGACAAAGAGAAAGGGTTCGGATCGGGCGCCGACGATTACCTGGTCAAGCCCTTTGAATTCAGGGAGCTGGTGCTCAGGCTCAAAGCCCTGGGGCGGAGGGTAGCGCCCCTGGAAGAAACCGGCAGAAGCATCGCTGTTGCCGACCTGGTCCTTCATGCCGACGCGCGCATTGTCACACGGGCCGGGCAGCGCATCAACCTGACCAGCCGCGAATACGCCCTGCTCGAATACCTGATGCTGAACGCCGGAAAAATTGTAAGCAGGGTAGATATCGCCGAAAAGGTATGGGACATCCGCTTTGATACAAATACCAATGTCATTGATGTTTATATCAATTATCTCAGGAAGAAAATCGACGCCGGGCGTCCCCAGAAGCTTCTTCACACTGTGATTGGTATGGGTTATATGCTAAAGGAATAGAAACATGCTGATCCGTCATCGCCTGATTTTGTGGTTTGTCTTCTTTGTCACGCTGGTGCTGCTTTCGTTTTCGCTGTTTATTTATTTCACCTATGCCAGCCACCGGAACACCTTCTTTCAGCAACGCCTGGAACGCCGGGTCCTTGGTACCCAACAGTTGTTTGACCCTGCAGGAAGCCTGAAAGGAAGCATCAATACCGTTCTCAACGAGCAGACAGATCTCGTCTTTTCCGGCACCGACAGCCTTTATTATTCCAATATACAGGTCTATGACTTTTACCCTGCTCCTTCTTTTCTCGACAGCGTCAGGCATGAAGGGAAGCTGTTTTTCTCCTACCCGGTAAAAGCGCACGAGCATGAAAAAACCGGTGTGGCTATGGCCTACCGGGTATCTTTTCAGCCAGATTCGGAAAAACCGTACGTCGCCATTATAACAGCCTATGATTCGGAAGGGTACCAGCGACAGGAATCACTCGGCGACCTGCTCATTCTTACGAACATTATCTGTATCGCACTCGTCGCTATTTTTGCGCATTTTTTTTCCGTAAGAGCCCTGTCTCCTCTCAATTCGCTGATCGACCAGATCAAGGGACGTTTCAATAACTCCCTGTCGTTCCGTCTCCAGAATCTTACCCCAAATGATGAGGTAGGCTCCCTGACCGCTTCTTTTAACGAGCTGCTCGATCAGCATGAACGCCTGATCGCCAATCAAAGGTCGTTTATCTCCCAGGCCTCACACGAGTTACGCACCCCGATGGCTACCCTCAAAGGGCTGTTGGAAACCGCGCTCTATTATGATAAGGACGAGGCCAGCCTCAGGGAAAGCCAGCAAAAAGCGATCGCCGAGCTGGATCGCCTCATCAGCCTTTCGAACGGGCTGCTGATGCTCGCCGGGATCGAGAACCAGGAGGATTACATCAATACCCATAAAGTCGATATGATGGAGCTGCTGATGGACTGTGTGGACCAGGTGCAGTCGAAATGGCCGGCTCAGAAGATACGGCTTACTTTCAGCGACGGCGTCAGGCTGCAGGACCGCCCCCTGGTCATACCCGGCGAAGAAACCCTGTTAAAAGCTGCCGTTACAAACCTGATCGACAATGCCTGTAAATACTCCAACGATAACGAGGTGAACATCTCCCTGGAAATGAATACCGAAACATCGCTTAGGCTGCGGGTTAAAGACCGGGGGATAGGGATTCCGCAGGACGAAATGCTACAGATCCTGGAACCCCTCCAGAGAGGCTCGAACGCCACCTCCCGGCAGGGATTCGGAATAGGCCTGACCCTGGCGCAACGAATTATCAGGCTTCACCGGGGAGGGATCACGATCTCTTCCGAAATCGATAAAGGCACGGAGATCGTCGTCGATTTTCCCTTTCCATATGCATAAAGCCTCTGCCCGTTCAAAGGGCTACCTCCAAAGGCGTATTAAAATTCTTTTAATCCATCTGAATAAAAATCTAATCGGCAGCTAATCCCACGCTAATCTGCCCGTTGTATTTTGCTGAGATTAAATTTAAAGGCATTTCAGCACATTATGTTACGAAGCCCCGGATTCGCTTTCTTCCTTACTCTTCTCTTTTTCAATTTCCTTTCTTTCCGAAGTTTTGCCCAGCAGTCCGAAGAAATCGTACCGGTTAATCTTCTGCAGGCTCTTGAAAAGGCAAAGGCCAATTACCCGACCCTGAAGAAAAGGATTGCGGAAAAGCTGGCCGCAGGCGAGGATATCCGGGCTGCGATGGCGGCTTACTACCCCAGAGCCGGCATACAGGCGCAGGCGTTATTCGGCACTTCCAACCAGGTAAGAGGCGCCAACCTGGGTTATGACGGCCTTCTGCTCGGCCTGAGCGGCTCGGTAAAGCCGAACGGTTACGACTGGCAGCCCGCCTGGACCTCGCTCGCCTCTACCGTTATCGACTGGCAGGCCTTCACATTCGGGCGAAAGGATGCCGACAGGACCCTGGCCGTTTCCAGGGAGCAAACCGCCGGCCAGGTGTACGAGCAGGAACTTTTTGAACACCAGATCAAAGTAGCCGACACCTACCTGCTGGCCTTGAACGCATTGAAATACACGCGCCTGCAGGAGCGGAACCTCCGCCGTACAGAAGATATCGTGATGGTTACGAGGGCGAATGCAAGCTCCGGGCTGAAGGCGGGAATAGATAGCTCTATCGCGATCGCGGAGTCTACCCGGGCCCTTCTTCAGTGGATGGAAAGCCAGGCACAGGCAAAAAAATACGAAGTTTTGCTGAGCGAGCTGATCGGGGAAGCCGGCAAAGAGCTGGAACTTGATACCATGAGCTTCTTCTCCAGGCTTCCGGCAAGCTTCAACTTCGCCAGCAGCGAGCCCGAAAAACACCCGCGCCTCCGGACGCTCCTCTCGCGTCAGAAAGAAGCGGAAAACGAGATGAAGAGAACCCGTCTCGGGATCATGCCTGAACTGCACATGATAGGCTCTTTCTGGGGTAGAGGTTCGGGGATAAACCAGAAGCCCGGACCTGACGGCGACTTTAATATATCCTCATCCTTTTCAGGGCTCGGCCTACGCGCTTTCAACTACGCCCTGGGCGCAACGCTGGTCTGGCATCCGACCAGGACATTCGAGATCCGGCGGCAGCTTGCGGCACAGCAATTCCGTTACAATGCGCTCGCAGAAGAATATAATACCGCGATGATGAGAACGACGGCGGAGCTGAAAAGCTCCGATATCCAGTTCAATCTTTCCTATCAGTCGGTTCAGAAAACGCCTGTCATGCTCGATGCAGCAAGAAATGCCTATGCGCAGTCAATGGCCCGTTACGAAAGCGGGCTGGAAAATATCATGCTTCTGACCCAGGTAGCAGACCTGTACATCAGGGCGGAAACAGAATACCTGATTTCAGTGAACAATGTATGGAGATCCCTGCTGATCAAAGCCGCCGCCAAAGGCGACTTTGACGTTTTCCTGGAACAAATCCCTAATTAACCCATCTACATGTTAAAGACTGCACTCAATAAGCCGATTGCCATCGTAGTGGCGCTTTTTGCTGTAGCTATTTTTGCAGCGCTGGCGCTCTTCAGGATACCGGTCGATATTTTCCCTAATTTGAACCTGCCTACTATTTACATCTCCCAGCCCTACGGCGGGATGTCGGCCAACCAGATGGAGGGTTTTGTCGCCACCCGTTACCAGAACCAGATGCTGTACGTATCGGGGATCAAAGACGTAGAAGTCAAAAATATACAGGGGACCTGCCTTGTCAAATGTACATTCTACGAGAATGTCGACATGTCCCAGGTCGCCGGCGAAGTAGCCAACCAGGTAAACCGGGTAATGAACTACCTACCTCCCGGAACGGTCCCTCCTACCGTGGTAAGATTCGACGCTTCGTCCCTGCCGGTGGGACAGCTGGTCTTCAGCAGCAAAAGTGCTCCGCTTGCCGAGCTGCAGGACATGGCTTCCTCACGGATCAGGCCGCTGTTCTCGCAGATACCGGGCGGCATCGCTACCTCCCCTTTTGGTTCCAACGAGCGGACGGTGGTGATACGCGTCGACCCGGACAGGATGAAAAGCTACGAGCTCACGCCCGATGAAATCGTCGCCGCAGTAGTGGCCAACAACAAGATTTCGCCGGCCGGCAATGTACGCATCGGCGATTTCATGGTAATGACACCGAGCAATACCGTGCTCGACAATGTGGAAGATTTTTTCAATATCCCGTTGAGGCAGGGCGTAGGCCCTATGGTCTTCATGCGCGATGTCGCTACGGTAGAAGATGCTACCGACGTCCCGGTCGGGTATGCGCTGATTAACGGGAAGCGTTCGGTTTATATACCGGTATCCAAATCGGGCGACGCCTCCACCATGTCGGTTGTTTCGGCCCTTAAAGCCAAGCTGCCCGAGATGAAAAGCCTTCTTCCCGAATACATTGACCTGACCTACGAATTTGACCAGTCGGTGTATGTGATGCAGTCGGTACATGCGCTGGCTGTGGAAGGCGGATTGGGCGCGCTCCTCACCGGGCTTATGGTATTCCTTTTCCTGAGAGACCTGAGAAGCTCGCTGATCGTAATTCTCACCATCCCCGCGTCGCTTTTATCCGCCATACTGATGCTTCAGCTCACCGGCCAGACCATCAACATCATGACGCTGTCGGGACTGGCGCTGGCTATCGGTATCCTGGTCGACCAGTCCACGGTGGTGATAGAAAACATACATCAGCACCTCGAAATGGGAAAAAGCAAAGCCAGGGCTGTCAAAGACGCTTCGGTCGAAATGAGCTTTCCCCTGTTCCTGATCACAGTTGCTATCCTGGCCGTATTTGCACCGGCTTTTATGATGACGGGTATTCCCAGGGGGATGTTCCTGCCGCTGTCGCTAGCGGTAGGCTTTTCGATCATCGTCTCCTATGTACTATCGCAGACGCTCGTCCCTATCCTGTGCAACTGGTGGCTCAAAGAGCACCAGCACACGGAAGACAACGGAGATGATGCTCAGAAGCCTGAGAAAAAAGCAGGGCTTATGGAAAAAATACAACATCGTTACGGCCTTCTGCTGAGCAGGCTGATGAAGCGGCGTGCAGCTGTTGTCGGGGTTTATCTCGTTGCCGCCTTTTCGCTGGTTGCCGTTTTATTTATGAACATAGGGACCGACCTGATGCCCCGTCAGAACAGGGCTAAGCAATTCCAGGTACGCCTGATAGGGCCCGAAGGACTCCGGCTTGAAAGAATGGAAGAGCGGGTAAAAGAGGTGCTTGAACAACTGGAGGATCTCGTCGGGAAGGAAAATATCTCCATTACGTCGGCGTATGTCGGCATGACTCCTTCGAGCTACGGGACCAGCGCCTTGTACGTATTCAATTCCGGACCTCATGAGGCGATCCTGCAGGTAAGCCTTTCTCCTGATTACAAACTGGAATCCCTCGACCTTCTGAAAGATAAGATCAGGCAGCGTATCCACAAGGAATTACCCGATCTCAAAACCACCTTCGAGCCGATCGAGCTCACCGAGAAGATCATGAGCCAGGGCGCTTCCACACCTATCGAAGTGGTGATAGGCGGCAAAGACATTTCTGAAAACCAGGCCTTTGCACAAAAGGTGATCCGGGAGCTCGACAAGATCCCCTACCTGCGGGATGTGCGGATCAAACAGCCGTTGCGCTATCCTACCGTCCAGATCCATATCGACCGGGAAAGGGCCGCTCAGCTGGGCCTGTCGGTAGACGTAATCGCCAAATCGCTGGTAGCGGCAACATCGTCCAGCCGCTTTACCGCCAAAAACCTCTGGCTCGACCAGGGCAAGGGCTTCGCCTACCAGGTACAGGTGGAAATGTCTCCCCAGTATATGCAGTCGGTTGCCGATATTGAAAATATCCCCCTCGTAAAAGGCCAGCTAAGGCCTACCCTGGGTGATGTAGCTACGATCTCTACGAGCAACGTGCCGGCCCAGTACGACAGGCGTGGCCCCCGCAGGATGCTTACCATCACAGCCAACACGCACCAGGTAGATCTCGGGACTGCCAGCGAAGCAGTGCACAAGGCTGTTGCAAATGCAGGCGAGCCTCCCCGGGGAAGCGTGGTCAGTGTGGAAGGTATCGCAACGCTTCTCCAGGAAACGCTCGATAGCCTCCAGTTCGGCCTGCTTCTGGCGGTAGTCGTCATTTTCCTCCTCCTGGCTGCCACCTACCAGTCGTTCAGGCTGGCCACCATCATCATGATCACGATCCCGTCGGTGCTGGCAGGCTCCATGCTCCTGCTGCTGGCAACGGGCCAGACCCTGAACCTGCAGTCTTATATGGGAATTATCATGTCGGTAGGTGTCTCGGTAGCCAACGCTCTCCTGCTCGTAACCAATGCTGAAACGCTGCGGCTCCAGTACCGCGATGCAGGTATTGCCGCCAAAACCGCCGGAACACTCCGTTTACGGCCTATCCTGATGACGACCCTGGCTATGTCCATCGGGATGGTGCCCATGGCCAGCGGCTTCGGCGACACAGGTGAGCAGGTGGCCCCCCTTGGCAGGGCGGTTATCGGGGGACTTCTGACTTCCACAGTCGCCACCCTGTTCATATTACCGGTTGTCTTTTCGCTAATGATGAAAAAAGTGTCGTTCAATTCTGTGTCGCTCGATCCCGACAACCCCGAAAGTGAAGATTTTGATCTGAAAAGCACCGAAGCCCAGTCGATGACTATCTCCAACCACGTTAACTGAAATGGCCATGAACAGTCAGAAATCGCCTCATCGTCTCATCACCACATTGTCTCATCATTTTTTTCAAATGAATAATATATTGAAAATTGCGGCAGCCGCCCTCCTGCTGGCTTCCTGCGGCCCCAAAAAACACCCGGAAAACCTGGCGGAGGAGACCCCGGGTCAAAACGACGAATTCAGGTATACGGCTATTATGGTCAGGGGCACGCAGCCTGTCAGGGAAATAAACCTGCCCGGCGAGCTGGAAAGCTTCTATGAAACCGATCTGTATCCCCGCGTAAGCAGCTACATCAGCAAAATGCACGTCGACATCGGCGATCGTGTAAACAAGGGCCAGTTGCTTGCCGAGCTCGAAGCCCCGGAGCTCATCGCCAACCTCACAGCTGCCTATTCTAAAGTGAAGGCGGCCGAGGCAGGCTACCAGTCGAGCCGCGCAGTCTACCAGCGCGCGCTCAAAACGCAACAGACGCCCGGAGCCATTTCCGAAATGGACGTAGAGACTTACTGGGCGAAGCTTGTCTCCGACAGCCTCATGGTAGTTGCCGAGCAGGCTCACTACGAATCGGTCAAGCAGTTGGTCGACTATCTGAAGATCACCGCTCCTTTTGCGGGGGTAGTCACAGATCGCCGGCTGTCGCCGGGAGCATTTGTCGGCCCGGGCGGACAGAATTCCGTGCCGCTGCTGAAAATCAAGCAACTCGACAGGCTTCGTCTGCGGCTAGCGGTGCCTGAAGCCTACCTGGGCGATATCCGGGCGGGCACTCCCGTGCAATTTACGGTCCGGACATTCCAGAACCAGGTATTCAGCGGGAACATCAGCCGTATTTCCCACAGCGTCCGCCCCGATACCCGCTCGGAGATGATAGAGATCGACATTGCCAATTCAGGAAGAAAGCTAAAGCCGGGCATGTACGTTTCGGCCCGGCTGCCGGTTCAGGCTCATGAAGGGAGCGTGTTCGTCCCTAAGTCAGCTGTACTGAGCAATATGGAGCAGACGTTTGTCATCAAGGTAGCAAACGGTACGGCCGAACGGGTAAACGTGCACCGGGGAGATATTACCGATTCGCAGGTCCAGATATTCGGCGATATACATCCTGGTGATATTATCCTGAAAGTCGCCACCGACGAGATCCCCAACGGAAGCCCGATCGCCATAGAGCCTATACAAGAGCTTGTTCAGTAAAAGGAAGCCGGTTTCAGTGAAGCACGACCTTGCGTACTTCCAGGCCGGCCTCTCTTTTTAGTTTGAGGATATAGATCCCTTTTTCCCAACCTGAAGCGTCTATAGCCAAAGGCGTTCCTCCGGCTACCGGCGAAGTATAAACTTTCCTCCCGAGCATATCGAAGATCCCGAGCTCTCCCGCATGCGTCGTACTGACGAAAAAGCCGCTGCGGGCGGGATTCGGGTAAACGGTAAGCTCCGCCTCCGGTTCATTACCTGAAATCGTAACAGGAAGACGATTCAGGAAAAGATAGGCTCCCCCCGCTGCCGTACCCACTACCAGGTCCGGTTTCCGGTCGTTATTCACATCCGCGATGGCAGCATGCAGCCCGGTACCCAGGTAAGGTGCAGAATGTCCGTCTCTGACGGCATCATAAATCACCGAGGAGTCTTCTTTCGACCACGCCCCCCATTCGCCGCTGTGCAGTATCTTTATCTTTCCGCCCATATCCGTCATCACGATATCAGCCTTCCCGTCGAGGTCAAGATCGGCCACAGCCAGGGAAAGGAATCTTCTCGAAAAAGCCGGTCCTATACCTCCAAAGGCGGCATCACGCAGCGTAAAAACGGGGGCAGTTGCGCTGCCGGTATTTTCATAATAGCTTATATTTCCCAAAACGCCTCCTACCAGGATGTCCATATCCCCGTCGCGGTCTGCGTCGTAGAAGCAGATCTTGTCCGATACCGAAAGCTCACCAGGCAAAGGGACCTCCACCAATGCCGATGCGTTCAGCTGTACAACGCCGGACCCCTGGTTGGGGATATAGTGAAATAACAGCCTGCGGTTGGATACGGAGACAATTCCCAGGTCTGTCCGGCCGTCGCCGTTGAAATCGTACCAGTGCGGCTGAAGGTCGGTATGCCCCAGTTGCTGCAGCTGCAGGAAATCGTCGGTTTCCAGCTCATATACCGGCTTTGCAGGAGTGCCGGTATTTTTAAACAGCCAGAGCGCACCGCGAAAATCCTCACCGTTAAAGGTTCCCCTGTTCCCGATCAACATATCCGCATCGCCGTCTCCGTCGACGTCAAAAAACGATACGGCCGCATTTTCCCCGACATCTACCATACCCGACTGAAGAAAGTCCTTCTGTCTCAGCTGAAAGTCGGGCATATTGTCAGTGCCGGCGTTGTGATAGTACCAGCCGGAAGAAATGAAGTCCATCATAAGGTTGTCGTTCCCGTAGACATTGGGAGACACGAGAAGGTCCTTTACCCCGTCAAAATCCACATCTTCGAGATAGGCGGCTGGAAACATCGGCATAGCCGCAGGGTCGGCTGCCGGGTAGTCCGAAGAATATGCGGTGTACTTTGCTTCAAGTCCTACGGTGCTGTTATATAAGATGCTCAGGTTTTCGCAATCGACGTTTCCCAGGAGCATGTCCTTTTTCCCGTCGCCGTTCAGGTCATGCAGAAGGATCGAATTACCCGTATGCATGATCCGCGCATTGTCCTGTCTGCGGACGTTCACTCCGCACTGTATGCCGAACTCGAAATCATCGCATGTGTGTTTCCTGAAGTCGCCCCAACACTCGCCGTTCCTGACAAATTCCAGGCTGTCGGGAACACCATAACGCTCCATGCTCATATTCTGATTCAGTTCCACAAAGTCTCCTCCGGCTTCGAAAGTTATGATATCCATATCCCCGTCCCCGTCGAAATCGGTCAGGGCGGGAATATCGGAAGCAGCGACCTGGAGGTTTACCGGGTTTCCTGAAAGCCCGGTAGTAGTGAGATAGGGCTTTATACGGACCCACTCCCATCCGCCGGACGCATTTTCTTCCCGGCGGTAAACGGTTACTCCCTGCGATACGTAGGTAAACAGCTCCTTTCTGCCGTCGCCGTCGTAGTCGACCAGGGCCATCCAGTTGGTGATCGCCGGGAACGCCAGCTCATATTCGGGGCGATAGACGTATTGCTTTAAAGCCGGGTCGGCTATGAATGTGCTCACCTTGCTGCTGGTCCTGTCGAAAACGACCAGGTCTTCGGTGCCGTCGCCATCCAGGTCGATCTTGCCGTATTGCACCGCATTCAGCCCGCCGGCCCAGGGCCTGTCTGTTAACACACCTCCTTTTTTCACGACGGAGCTCGTATCCCGTACAAACCAGGAGGTTTGCGCGGAAGCCTTCTCACACGAAAAAAACAGTGTAACTAATATTACAGTAATTTGTAATTTCATAGAAGATATTTCGCATATTTTTGGGCCGTCGTTGATTATAAACGAAAAATAAGACCCAACACAGATAGCCTGGAGCAAAAACACGGACAACGGACCCATTCATGGATACTTCACAAATATATCAGCTTTACCTGGAGAACCGCCTTATTTCAACGGATTCGCGCCGGATCTCCGACGGCTGTATCTTCTTTGCGCTAAAGGGGGAAAATTTCGATGGAAATAAATTCGCTGCCGAAGCCCTGGAAAAGGGTGCGGCCTATGCCGTTGCAGACGATCCGGCGGCCGTCACATCCGATAAAATATTGCTCGTTGAAAACACGCTCGATACGCTGCAGGAACTGGCCAGGCTTCACCGGAAATCTTTCAGCTTCCCGGTAATAGCGCTTACAGGCTCGAACGGTAAGACCACTACCAAAGAGCTTCTCAAATGTGTGCTTTCCACCCGGTTCAATACTTATGCCACCCAGGGGAATCTCAATAACCACATCGGCGTGCCGCTGACGATCCTGTCGGTTGACGAGCGATCTGTGGAAATGGTGATCGTGGAAATGGGCGCCAATCATGAGAAGGAGATCGCGCTGCTGTGCTCGGTCGCGCAGCCTACACACGGCCTTATTACCAATATCGGCAAGGCCCACCTGGAAGGATTTGGTAGCCTTGAAGGAGTCAAAAAGGCAAAAGGAGAGCTTTACGACTACCTTTCAAAGAAAAAAGGGACGGTATTCGTCAACGCAAAGAATGAAATACTGATGGAGATGGCAAGCAAACGCCGGGCTTTCGGTGAGATCATCTTCTATAACTCGGATAACCAGCAGTCGACCCCGCAGGTGATCGGACAATCGCCGTTTATCAGCTACACTACGGGCGATCTGACGGTTTCCACCAACCTGGTAGGAGAATATAATTTCGGCAACATATGCGCTGCTCTCTCCGTCGCCGATTACTTCAGAATATCGCCGGACGACGCCCATCTTGCCATATCCAATTATGTCCCGGGCAATAACCGGTCTCAGATCGTCAGGCAGAATACGAACACCATTATACTGGATGCTTATAACGCCAATCCCTCTTCAATGGCCGCAGCCCTGGAAAATTTTGCCAAAATGGAAGCCGGGCATAAGATGGTAGTGCTGGGCGACATGCTCGAGCTTGGGAATGAAAGCCGGGCAGAACACGAGTTGCTGGGAGAGATCATCGCAAAAGGGGAATTCGATACCGTGCTGCTCTTCGGAAAAGAGATCGCTCACGCGCTCAGAAACCTTCCCAAAGCATACTATTTCGCTGACAAATTCTCGCTTCATAACTGGATCATGGATCATCCCTGTCAAAACAGCCACATACTGATCAAAGGCTCAAGGGGGATGGGACTGGAAAGCGTCGTTAATTTCCTGTAATGGAAATATTATATTTCCATCTACGAGGAAATCGACATTATAGAGTACATCTATACACTAATAAAAACAACGAATCGCGCAAATTGACTACTTCATAGCTTTTCCTTGCAAAGTACCATGGTAGAGATTGCCCTTACCGATAAATAGCCGTAAATTTGCCATACAGAAATAATACAATTTTCACTCTATAAACTTTATCTCTCATGGCAAATAACATCCTATCAGTAGGTTCTGAGTTTCCTTACTTTAAAAAAACAGCCGTTGTATCACTGGAGAAAGGCAACGAGTTTTACGATATCACTTCCAACGATCACCGTGCTGCCGGCAAGTGGATGGTCCTTTTCTGGTGGCCTAAGGACTTTACCTTCGTTTGTCCGACTGAAATTGCCGAATTCAACAAGCATGTTGAAGATTTCAGTGATCGCGACACTATCCTGATCGGCGCATCTACCGACAGCGAATTCGTTCACCTGGCATGGAGGAAAGATCACGAGGATCTTCGCGGTCTTCAGTTCCCGATGCTTGCCGACACTTCCAAATCTCTTGCCGAAGAGCTGGGCATCCTGGAAGCCGGTGAAAAAATTGCCTATCGCGCTACCTACATCGTAGATCCCCAAGGAATTATACGTTGGGTCAGTGTAAACGACCTGTCTGTAGGACGTAATGTAAGCGAGGTAATCCGGGTGCTCGACGCGCTTCAGACAGACGAATTGTGCCCGTGCAACTGGCAGAAAGGTGAGGCTACGCTGACGGCCTGATACCGTAAGCCAGCAGTATACCAAGATATAACAAACTAAAATCGGAAAGGGCGGCTTACTGACGGGGCCGCCCGTATTCCTTAAGCATGTTCCATTATGTATCCGTTTGCAACATCAACCAATCCTAAAGAATCACTCTTAAAAGAGGTCAACCTTCCGGAGGGCTTTGAAAGCGCACTGCTGGATAAGTTATCTGCCGTCGACCATCGCTACCTGAAAGATCTGAAGGTAAACGTAAGCAACGTCCTGAAATACCAGAACCTGTCCAAAAAGGAAATACTCCTCCTGGCGTTAGGTACCGCCATTAACGAAAAACAGCCTGCTCTCGTAGCCGGGCTTGAAGCACTGGCGCAAAATGAAGGCGCAACCGAAGGTGAAATTGCCGAGGTTGCCGCCTGCGTTTCCCTGATGAACGCGAACAACGTGTTTTATCGTTTCCGCCATTTTGTAAAGAAGGAATATTATGAAACAACCCCTGCCGGCATCAAGATGAGCATCATGATGAACCCGGTATTAGGCAAAGAGTTTTTCGAGCTGCTAAGCCTTACCATTTCCGCGTTGAACGGCTGCGAACTTTGTGTAGCTTCCCACGAGCAGTCTGTGCTTAACCATGGCGGAACTCAGGCACGTATCTACGATGCCGTCCGCATTGGGGCGATTATTAAGAGCTTTGCGGTACTGCTGTAGAAAATAACGACAGCCACAGGGAACACAGAGAATGCACGGAGCTGATACTTTTGTGTTCTCTGTGGGCCTGTCTCCTATCGTCTTTCCCCGTAGACGAACTCATTCATCTTATTTCATGCTATCACTACGCTGCTCTTATAAGGCGGATCAACAAGTGGATCGGAGAAACACCCTGACTTCGTACCGATCTTTTGAACTTTCGACGGAATTACCGATCTGCCTTGGAACAAATGAACACCGGATGGTGGGGATCGTAAAAAAATAGACTAACTACGCAGAAAGTAGACATAGCGCGGACTACATACTTGATTTCGTCTACTTTTCAGCAGTTGAGTTACTTAACTTTGTGTTTCACTTCTCGGTTCCTTAATTTGTAACATGTGGGATATGCCCGGACCAGGTTCAACGTACAATGCGGCAAAAAGGCGTCAAAGGATTTACCTGGCCTATTGGGTACTGGTTACCCTCATTTTTCTATATGACCGAACCTACCTTATCCAGAAAATCGGCCTGCCAAATTTTTTCATTTGTACTGTTGTCAGGGTTGCCCTGCTTATCGGCCTTGCATGGCTCAATATAAATTGGTTGATCCCCCGACACCTGTTACCGGGGAAATATGGCAGTTACTTCGGACTGGTATTTTTGCTGATTATTGGCTACCTGCTGATACAGAGCCTTTTTGACTATTATTTGTTTGGGTATGTACTCGGGCCGAATCGGAACGTGAGCCTTTCTGCCGCGCTGATCTACAATTTCACCCACACCTCCCTTTACCTGCTGTTAACCATTGCGCTGAAATTCAGTATCGATTGGTACGAGCAGAAGAAAGTGTTGCAGGAAGCACAGGTGGACAAATTACAGGCGGAGGTTGATTATCTCCGTTCACAGGTAAACCCGCACTTTTTGTTCAATGCACTAAACAACCTGTATGCATTGACGATCAAAAAATCTGACAAGGCCCCGGATGTGGTATTGAAACTTTCGGAGTTGATGGAATACATGTTGTATGAAAGTAATGAAGCCTACGTGCCTTTGGAGAAGGAGATCAACTACCTGAATAACTACCTGGAGCTGGAGAAGATACGGCAGGAAAACCAGGCGGATATCCGGCTGAAGGTTACCGGCGCGGCAGGCAATTGCCGTATACCCCCTTTTTTAATTTTGCCACTGGTGGAGAATGCGTTTAAGCACGGTATTTACAAAGCGATGCCTCATGCATACCTGCATATTGATATTCAGATCGACAAGACACTGGAAGTAAGGATAGCGAACAGCAAACCCCATCTCCGGCAACACGGCAAAAGCGGAGGGATCGGTCTGTTGAATCTGAGAAAGCGGTTGGAGCTGTTGTATCCCGGGAAACATGTGCTCCAGATTACCGAGCAGGCAGATCAATATCACGCATTTTTAAAGCTCGAATTGTCATGTTGAATTGTGTTATTGTCGACGATGAGCCCCTTGCCCGGGAGGTATTGGCCGGCTACATAGAAAAACTGACACATGTTAAGCTGGCAGGCAGTTTTAACAATGCGTTCGACGCCCGGGAATTTTTAAAAGCAAACACCGTTGATGCCCTGTTCCTGGATATTGAAATGCCGGAAATGAACGGGATTGATTTTTTGCGGTCATTGCCACATTCCCCGATCACAGTATTCACCACGGCTTTCCGCGATTATGCGTTTGAGGGGTTCGAATTGGGGGTAATTGATTTTTTATTGAAACCGATATCCTTTGCCCGGTTCACAGTATCGCTGGAAAAAATCAAGGATTTCCTGTCGTTGAAAACAGAGCACACAGGTTTTGAAATTAACCAGGATGAACCGGAATTTATTTTTGTAAAAAGCGGCGTACAGAAAATAAAATTGTTCTTTGCCGATATTACCCATATCCAGGGATTAAAGGACTACGCCATTATCCATACAACAACAGGTAAAATAGTTATCAAAGGCTCTGTTAAAACCATGCAAGAGCTTTTCCCCTGTACCCATTTTATCCGTGTTCATAAGTCTTTTATTGTAGCGAAGGAAAAAATCAAGCGGATAGAGAAAAACCGTATCATCATTGGTGATCACCAGATACCCATAGGCAGAAACTACAAAGAGGAAATGGAAAGAAAAATTTCAGGCTTTTAATAGCCTGGACACTTTCGCCGTGCCTAAGTCTGATCATTTTGCGGTAAAATAACCACGGTAGCCTTATCTCAGCTTAAGCGTAACAAGACAGAATATAGCCAGAATAATCCCCACAATCCAGAAACGAGTTACTATTTTGGCTTCATGATAGCCTTTTTTCTGGAAATGATGATGAAGCGGCGACATCAGGAAAATCCTCCTTCCTTCTCCATATCGTCGCTTTGTAAACTTAAAGTAGCTCACCTGCATCATGACCGACAGCAACTCTACGAGGAATATTCCGCAGAGTACCGGTATCAGCAGCTCTTTTCTTATCGCAAGGGCTATCACCGCAATAACTCCCCCCAGCATCAGGCTTCCCGTATCGCCCATGAATACCTGGGCCGGATAGGCATTGTACCAGAGAAAACCGATACAGGCCCCGACAAATGCCGCACAGAAAATCACAAGCTCTCCTGAATTAGGGATATACATGATGTTCAGGTACTGGGCAAAGCGTACGTTCCCCGACAGGTAGGCAAGGACACCCAGCGTAACGGCTATAATCCCGGATGAGCCGGCAGCCAGGCCGTCTATACCGTCGGTAATGTTGGCTCCGTTAGAAACCGCCGTGATAATAAATATGGCCAGTAGCGTGTAGATGATCCACGTATAGCTCTCGGGTACCAGCCCGAAAGTAAGCATATTGTAATCAAACGAATTATTCTTTAAAAAAGGAACGGTCGTGATCATGGGGTTGACCAGGTCATGAAAGCGGTTGATCTCGCCCAGCTCCGGGTTCACAAACGGCTGATCATAAACGCGGATCTTTACATCCTGGTTAAAACTGAGCGTAATGCCCACGATCAGCCCCAGCGTAACCTGGCCGAATATTTTAAACCGTCCGTGAAGGCCCTCTTTGTTGTTTTTGAACTTTTTAATATAATCATCGACAAACCCGATCATCCCCGTCCACACCGCGGTGATAATCAGCAGCACGACATACACATTGGTCAGTTGGGCAAAGAGGAGGACCGGAACAAGCAGGGAAGCCAGGATAATAAAGCCACCCATAGTAGGCGTCCCGGTTTTTTCCTTCTGCCCGGGCAGGCCCAGATCCCTGACAGTTTCCCCGACTTGCTTATAGTGCAGGTAATTGATTATCCTCTTCCCGTAGGTAGCCGCTATAAAAAGCGACAGCACCGCGGCCCCCAAAGCCCGGAAGGAAATGTACTGGAAAACTCCTGCCCCGGGGAAATCGTATTGCCTGTCAAGAAAATTAAAAAGGTAATAAAGCATGTGCCCGAAAAAGTCTGATATAGTCCCGCAAAGTTGCCTAAATTATGAGGAACAAATCAAGGATTTGGAATTTTAAAATTCGAAAGCCGCCCGTACTTCTTCCCTGTCGTCAAAATGATGGCGCACCCCGTGCACTTCCTGGTAAGTTTCATGCCCCTTCCCGGCAACCAGGATGATATCGCCCTTTCCCGCCTGTGCAACCGCCCAGCGGATAGCTTCCCGCCTGTCGACGATCGTCTTCGTTTTTTTATAATCGAGCGGAGCTACGCCCGCCTTCATCTGCTCTATGATCGCTTCGGGATCCTCGTTCCGGGAGTTATCGGAAGTAAAAACAGCGATGTTACTGTATTTACAGGCAATGGCCGCCATCTTAGGTCGTTTCGTGGTATCGCGGTTACCTCCGCACCCTACCACCGTAATCACCCTTTCGTTGTAATTTCTGAGCTGTGCAATTGTCGACAACACGTTTTCCATGGCATCGGGCGTATGGGCATAATCCACGATAGCAGTTATATCTTTTTTCACATTGTGCACTACCTCAAAACGGCCCGGAGGAGGGAGCAGACCCGAAAGTTCCGTCAGTACAGTCTCTTCATCCTCGCCCAAAAGCAGCGCCGTTCCATAGACAGCCAGCAAATTCGAAACATTGAACGCTCCTATGAGCCTCACCCACACATCCTTGCCGTTGATAAGGAGCTGCATCCCCTGAAGCGTGGCCGTAAGGATTTTGGCACGGAAATCGGTAATATTCCGCATGGAATAGGAATAAACCCTTGCCTTCGTATTCTGTACCATTACGCTGCCCCGCCGGTCGTCAGCGTTTATAAGTGCGAAAGAGTCCCTGGTCAGGCCGTCAAAAAAACCTTTTTTGGCCGCGATATAATGATCGAAAGTCCCGTGGAAATCGAGATGGTCGTGGGTGATATTCGTAAAAACAGCGCCGGCAAATTTCAACCCTTCTATCCTGCGCTGTACCACCGCGTGCGAGCTTACCTCCATAAACACGTACCTGCATCCTTTATCGGCCATCCTGGCCAGAAGCTCCTGCAGCACTACCGCTTCCGGGGTGGTGTGGGTGGAAGGTATGACCTCGTCCTCTATCTGGTTCTGAACCGTGGAAATCATTCCGCACCGGTGTCCCAGGTTCCTGAAAAGCTGGAAAAGAAATGTGACGACAGAAGTTTTCCCGTTAGTACCGGTTACGCCTATAAGCTTTAGTCTCCCCGACGGATCGCCATAAAATGCAGCGCTGATCCTGCCCAATGCCACCGAAGAGTCCGGAACGACGATGTATACGCAGTCGTCTGCAGTTTCCCCGGGAAGATTTTCCACAACAAAAGCCAAGGCGCCCCGTTCCCGTACCTGGCCCAGGTAAGCGTGGCCGTCGGTCTGCGTACCCCTGACGGCTACAAACAAACTGCCGGGCTGAACCTTCCTGGAGTCGGTAACTACGCCTGAAACCGCTATGGAAATACTTCCCCTAACCTCTGTCAATTCCACATTTTTCAGCAAATCTGCTAACAAAACCTCTCTTTTCACGTTATCTGTAATAAACGACAATTCAAATATCAAACTTCGTTCAAAGGTACGTTTAAATCAAATTATCTGCTCTGCGAAACTTGCAGTTTCGCAGTCCTGTTATCTCGCCTGCGGCGAGGATCATAACATTGCCGGAGGCAACATAATACTTCTCCGGAACTACAAGTTCCGGAAAGCATCCCCTCCTGGCACAATTCTTTATCCTTATTTATTCTGTATATGGTGTATATTTTCAAGATAAGAGCCAGAATGAAGCTTTTTTTCTCATTTCTTTCATTTGTTTCCCTGTTAGCGATCGGGACCCCGCAGGCTGTCCGGGCTCAAAACAGGCCTATGTCCGATCCGTTCGGGCAGGTCACCATTTTCGGAGGCGGGGGCGTCTCCTATTATATGGGCGATTTATCCGCGAGCTCCGGTTCGGGGCATCTCGGGCTCGGGCCTGCTTTCATGCTCGGCGGCTCCTACCGTCTTACCGAAAGGGTAAGCGCCCGTGGAGAGCTGCGTTTGTATAAAGTTTCCGGGGACAGCCAGTATACGAATAATCCCGAGAAAAATCTCTCCTTCGTTACAACAAACCCGGACCTGATGCTATCGGCCCAGGTCGACCTGTTCCCTTATTCGAAAAGAGCCCGGGTCAACCCCTACGCCCTGCTCGGTTTGGGAGTAACTTATCTCACACCTAAAGCAGAGTGGGATGGAGTTGTCTATAAGCTTCCGCAGTACCAGACCGAAGGTCATAAATACTGGCGTCTCCCGCTTTTTGTATCGGGGGGATTGGGGGCTATGGTGCGCATCAGCAGTTCCTGGAGCGCCGGCCTCGAGCTGACCGGCAATTTCCTGTTTTCCGACTACCTGGATGACGTGAGCACTGTCTACCCTGAATATGACCAGCTTAGCTCAAATGAAGCTTTCAACCTCTCCTACCGGGGCAGCGGCCAGCAGCCCGGCTATATAAGGGGCAATCCTAAATCAAAAGATATCTACGCCATCCTGGCGGCCAGGGTAAGCTACTCACTCCCGAACCCGCGTTATGCCAGGGAGCGGAAAATCACCAAATGCTCCCGTTAACCCTTCCCTACCGGCATGTCAAGATCAAAAACGGCCTCTCAGTCGAAGGTAACGATGACTGAAATGGTGCTTCCGAACGACACCAACACGCTGAACAATCTGATGGGCGGGAGACTCCTCCATTGGATGGATATATGCGGGGCTATTGCCGCCCAGAAGCATGCCAATGCCAAGGTTGTCACTGCTTCCGTCGACAATGTTTCGTTTGCGCAGCCGATCAGGCTCGGGCATGTCGTGACCATGCACGCCGGCGTCACACGGGCGTTTAATTCTTCTATGGAAGTCTACATTGAAGTGTGGGCCGAAGATGTCCCGGCCGGCATAAAAGTCGCTACGCACAAGGCTTTCTACACTTTTGTGGCAGTAGACGACGAAAATAAGCCGCAGCGGGTCCCGGAGCTGATCCCCGAAACTGACGAGGAAAAAGAATTGTTCAAGAGCGCCCTGCGCCGAAGGCAGCTCAGGCTCGTATTATCCGGCCGGCTGAATCCGGACGAAGCAACGGAGCTGAAGGAGTTGTTTATGTGATAATGTGATAATGTGATAATGTGATAATGTGATGATTAATAACAATTAACTAATTATCACATCAGCTAATCAACTAATTACTATCTGGCTGGCAAAAACACGTTCACTTCCGGGTGCATCGTGTAAAACCGGAAGCCATCGCCGGTTTCGACCACCATTCCGCTCGATAGGTTATCTTTCCAGATCGGGTTCCCTTCGTATTTTTCCCAGTGCACCAGGTCGTCCGATACCGCGATATTCATGGTCCACTCTCTCCAGTCTTCAAATGCTGAAGCGTGGTAGTAGCCGTAGTACCGTCCTTTATATTTGATAACCTGGTTCATGGCTACTGCGTACTGGTCGTAGACTTCCGGTCCCATGGCGATTACCGGCTCATCCTGCACATTCGTCCAGACTTTCATATCTTCGGAAGTAGCAAGCCATATGCCGTAGTCGTTTCTTTCATAGAAAAGGTACCAGGTATTATTTTCCTTCCATAGCGTTGGCGTACCGTAAGGTCCCGGTGTCAGCGGCTCCCCGTTTTTCTGCCTGACATCCAGGGCGCCCCGGCTTGACCAGGTAACGCGGTTATCCGACGTGAGCAGATGCGCCACATCATCAAGTCCTTCCGCCACCATGTAGTAGGTCCCGTTCTCTTTCCATACAAACATATCTTCTACCCACAGCGAATCATAAACGGGCCTTTCCGAATACCTTTCCCATGTGAGGCCGTCATCGGAAGTAGCCAGTCCCAGGTATTTTGTTTCATCGCCCGATGTCTTGGAATAGCCGGTATACCACAGCGACCATTCATCTCCCTCCTTCAGGACAAAACCACGTTCACGTATTTTCGAATCCCAGGTATCAGCGCCTGTACCGGCAAATACCGGGTTCTTTTCGTAGGGAGTGAAGGTGGTAAGTTCCGCCGGGAATTTATCGGCTGTCTCCCCTGTTTCCTTTTTTTCTCCGGTGCCTCCGCACGAAAAAAGGAGAGCTCCAAACGCTACCAGCAATCCAAAATCTGATTTTCTCATTCAATTAGTGGTAAAGAAGTTAAACCTAACGCGAGAGGCCGGCAACCGCCGCTCAAAGATATGTTATATACGGCCCCCAAAATCCGGAAGGCTACGGAAAATGATATTTTTATTTTTCAATCCTGCAATGCCTGTGCCTGAAAACAGGGCTGTCGACAGAAATTTCCCTGTCCGTATATCTGCAGAAAACAGGTATTGCTCCTCACAGTTTGATATATTACCGTTACCTTTGTAAAACTTTTTACATTTTTAATTACTTAGAAGAGAAGTAAACCATAGATGAGTAATCCATCCGAAGTCCAAATTACCCTGCCTGACGGAAGCCAGAGGACTTATCCGGCAGGCGTGACCGGGCTTGAAATAGCCTCGAGTATAAGCGAAGGTCTGGCACGCAACGTATTGGCTGCCAAAGTAAACGGAGAAGTATGGGATGCCACGCGCCCTATCATGACCGACGCCGCTGTCACGTTGCTTACCTGGACGAACGATGAGGGAAAATCTACTTTCTGGCATTCTTCTGCGCACCTCATGGCCGAAGCGCTGGAAGCCTTGTACCCGGGCGTCAAATTCGGGACAGGCCCTGCGATCGAAAGAGGCTTTTACTATGATGTTGATCTTGGAGGCGCCACTATCAGCCAGGATGACTTCCCGAAAATAGAAGCAAAAATGCTGGAGCTGGCTCGCCGGAAAAACACGTACCTCCGCGAAGACATCAGTAAAGCGGATGCGCTGGCTTATTTTTCCGAAAAAGGCGATCCATATAAAATTGAGCTGATAGACGGCCTCGAAGACGGGCAGATCACGCTTTACAGGCAGGGCGACTTTACAGACCTGTGCCGCGGTCCCCATATTCCCGATACCGGATTTATCAAGGCTATCAAGCTGACTAACATCGCAGGCGCTTACTGGCGAAACAACGAGGCCAACAAAATGCTCACCCGCATTTATGGCATCACATTTCCCAAACAGAAGGAGCTTGAAGAATACCTCACCCTCCTGGAAGAAGCCAAAAAGAGAGACCACCGCAAGCTTGGAAAAGAGCTCAAACTATTTGCCTTCTCCGAAAAAGTCGGCCAGGGCCTTCCTTTATGGCTGCCCAAAGGAGCAATGCTGAGGGAAAGGCTGGAGAATTTCATGAGAAAGGCCCAGCTGAGGGCGGGCTATCTGCCTGTTGTGACGCCGCATATCGGCAGCAAGGAACTGTATATTACCTCCGGGCACTGGGATAAGTACGGGAAAGATTCGTTCCAGCCTATCAGGACGCCTAACGAAGGGGAGGAATACCTGCTCAAACCCATGAACTGTCCGCACCACTGCGAAATATACAAAACCGAACCCCGGTCGTACCGCGACCTGCCGCTCAGGCTTGCGGAGTTCGGCACCGTATATCGCTATGAGCAAAGCGGGGAGCTGCACGGCCTGACCCGCGTACGCGGATTTACACAGGACGATGCCCACATCTTCTGCCGCGCCGACCAGGTAAAAGAGGAGTTTATCAGGGTAATTGACCTCGTGCTTTATGTGTTCCGCTCACTTGGATTCAACGAATACTCGGCCCAGATCTCGCTGAGAGACCCGGAGAATAAGTCCAAATATATTGGCAAAGACGAGGATTGGGAAAAAGCGGAGGCCGCGATTATAGAAGCAGCCGCCGAAAAAGGGCTTGATACCGTAACAGAGCTGGGAGAAGCGGCATTTTACGGTCCCAAGCTCGATTTTATGGTAAAAGATGCCCTCGGAAGAAAATGGCAGCTCGGCACCATCCAGGTCGACTACCAGATGCCTCAGCGTTTCGAGCTGGAATATGTAGGCGCCGACAACCAGAAGCACCGCCCGGTGATGATCCACCGCGCGCCCTTCGGGTCGATGGAACGCTTCATCGCTATCCTTATTGAGAATAGCGCGGGCCAGTTTCCCGTATGGCTCTCGCCCGACCAGGTGGCGATCCTGCCTATCTCGGAAAAGTACGCCGACTATGCCGACGATCTCTTTTTTGAGCTCCAGGAGCAGGATATCAGGGGCTTTGTAGACCACCGCGACGAAAAAATAGGAAGGAAGATAAGAGACGCGGAGGTAACTAAAATACCCTATATGCTGATTGTCGGTGAGAAAGAAGCTGCCGAAGGCCGGGTGTCTGTCAGGAAGAAAGGAGAAGGCGACATAGGAAGCATGACAATCGGTGAATTTTCAGAATATTTTGCCTCCGAGATCAAAAAGAATCTCTCCGGTTTTTAGTTTTACTTATAATTGGCGTAATTGGTCTGGTTTTTATACCAAAGGACCGGATATTCATTAATTTACAAACAACCACCATAAAAAAACGCATCAGATACACAGTATGGCATTAAGACCCCCACGCGGCCCCAGAAGGCGTGTGATTGTAGAGGAACCTTACAAGATCAACGAGCGTATTACCGCTCAGGAGGTTCGGTTGGTTGGAGACAACGTAGAGCAAGGCGTTTTTCCCCTAAGCAAAGCCCTGGCTTTTGCAGAAGCGCAAAGCCTTGATCTGGTGGAAATTGCTCCCAACGCAGTACCTCCGGTATGCAAGGTCACCGACTACTCGAAATTCAAATACGAACAAAAGAAAAAGCAGAAAGAGATTAAGTCAAAGGCTCAGAAAGTGGTGATCAAAGAGATCAGGTTTGGTCCGAATACCGACGATCATGACTTTGACTTCAAACTGAAACATGCTATCAACTTTCTTAAGGAAGGATCCAAGGTGAAAGCGTATGTCCATTTTGTAGGGCGGACCATTGTCTTCAAAGAAAGAGGAACGAGCCTGCTTCAAAGATTCACGGATGCGCTTGCAGATTACGGCAAAGTGGAGATGGAGCCTAAGCTCGAAGGGAAAAGGATGACGGTGATCATCGCGCCCAGCCAACAGCAGAAGAAGTAATTTCCCGTTTGTATAAATCCTGTGGAGACCGGCACTCTGTAAGCTATCTCCTAGGATTTAATTTTTATATTTTCTAACTTTGCGCGCTGATTTTATCCATTCAATTTATTAGACGTAATTCACAATGCCTAAGTTAAAAACCAATTCCGGGGCCAAAAAGCGGTTTTCGCTGACTGGGACCGGTAAAATCAAACGTAAACGCGCGTTTCACAGCCACATTCTTACCAAGAAGTCTACCAAGCGCAAGCGCAACCTGGTGCAGGCTACACTGGTGGACCGTACTGATGAAAGACGCATTAAAACCTTGCTCGCGGTCTAATTAAAACCCGTTGCGCAACAGGCAGGTACGACCTGCAGGTTTCATTTGTTCAACCCGATGCCCGGTTATTTGAAGTCCTGGATAGCATTCAGGCACCGGTCGTTAAAAACAACTAAAATATGCCACGTTCGGTAAATCACGTCGCGTCGCGTGCAAGACGCAAGAAAATCTTAAAGATGGCCAAAGGTTACTATGGCCGTCGTAAAAATGTCTGGACAGTAGCTAAAAACGCTGTCGAGAAAGCGCTGGGGTATGCATATAAAGGTCGGAAGCAGAAAAAACGCAACTTCCGCGCTCTTTGGATCCAGCGTATCAATGCAGGTAGCCGTCAGCATGGGCTCTCCTACTCAGTTTTAATGGGGAAAATCAATGCAGCCGGAATCGAGCTGAACCGTAAGGTACTAGCCGATCTGGCTATGAACCATCCTGAGGCGTTCAAAGCCGTTGTGGATAAAGTCAAATAAGAGAAAGGATAATCATCAGGTAAGAAAGCCTCTGCTGCAAAGCAGGGGCTTTTTTGTTTTGCGGGGGTTATGAAATTTGTTAACTGGAAACAAATTCGCTTAACTTACGTCAAATTTCTAAAGCCCTCAACATTCAATTACTTCCTGCCTTTCCAGATTGTAGCGGGAGAGAAAATATTATGATTTACTTCCTGCTCGCCGTCCTGTTTACTGTAGCGTTATACCTGATTACCAGGTCTTTTCCCGCATGGAAAGTGGATTCTTTTCATGCCGTTGTTTTTAACTACTATGCCTGTGTCCTCACAGGCGCCCTCCTTACTCCACGCTTCTTTGCAACTGCAGATGCTTTAAATTGGTCTTCAAAAGGCACGTTTTATACACTTCTGCTGGGAATTTTGTTTATTCTCGTTTTTCTGCTGATAGGAAAGAGTACGCAAAAGGCAGGTGTTACTTCTGCTTCTCTTGCCGGTAATCTTTCGCTGGTTATACCGGTACTTTTCGGCCTTTTCATTTTTCAGAACGCGCACAAAGCTTATACGCTGCTTAACTATGCCGGGCTTGCGCTTACGCTCCCCGCACTGGTGATGGGTTCCTGGAGCAACGGTCCGACGGAAGCTATTCAGAAGCAGGCTTTTATCTGGCCAATACTCTACTTTCTTGCCACCGGAGCAAATAATACGCTGATCAATTACCTGACTTTCACTTATTATGACGCCGGCAGCAATACCCTGTTCATGATCATCGCCTGCCTGGGAGCCGTCATCATAGGCAGCGCAATACTGGTGATCCGATGTGTGCGTCAAAGGAGCTGGCCCTCTGCCAGGAGCATTGGCGCGGGCCTTCTTCTTGGAATCCCCAATTTCCTGTCACTTTTCTTTTTGCTGAAAGCGTTGGCGCATTACGGCAACAGCGCTTCATTTGTGTTCCCGGTTTACAATATTCTTACCATGCTGGCTTCTGCTGTTGCCGCCTACTGGCTTTTCAACGAAAAATTGAACCGGATTAACAAGGCTGGCCTCCTCATTGCCGTTATAGCTGTCGCGCTCATCAGCTATCAGGAGCTCGGCTGGGGCCTGTAGTATAAAAAGAGGAAGAAATTGCTATCGCTCAAAACGTAACCTGACCCTTGTCAGGTTGGGAGGATCGTAGGCGGTCGTCTCGGTATTCATTTCGAATGCCTTTTCCTCCAATCGGGTATAGGGTATGCTCCAGCTCCCGCTGCCGGGGACAGTATCTAATATGATCACTTCTCTATCGGTTGCCGTCCATTTGAAAGTAACCGGCTTGGGGTCATTTTTGAAATTACCGGTAAAATCTCCGTTTGGCAGGAAAGACACTTCTTCCATGTACCGGCTAAAGCCAACCTCTCCGAACTGTTCTATGATTTCACCGTTCCGGTAAACCGGTTTGCCGTTAACGGCAACTTCTCTGAGTTTCCACTTACCGGCGGCCGTGAGCCATTGCTCAGCCTCCTCCCTGGAAGCAGAGCGTGAACAGGCTGCAAAGCTGCAAACCAACAGCCACAAAGAAATAGCCCGAGCCAAATATCGCATTGTCATATCTGCAGACCGCACTATAAACGGACAGAAGCGAGGAAAAACCTCATATCAGCCCAAAGGCTCCGAAATAGGGCTCCGGTTACCTATCTTTACCCTGATCTCATCCCGTTCCTCCCGGTCCCGTTTTTTCACAAAATCCCGGTAGCGCCTTACGGCCGAGACCACAAACCCGATCATCAGCACGAAAGTCCCTATCCATAGAATATTGATCAGGGGCTTTTCTATCGCTTTCATCACGATATAGTCCCGCTGGGTAGCATTGACGCCAAAAGTGAATAGCCCGGTTTTGGGATCAATCTCGTTAAACTGGATCCGCAGCCCCAGCGCTTTGTTCGTTTCCGCTTTACGGCCTATGGTATTGTCGCGTATAATAAATGCGGGATTCATCACATATTCCTGTCCGCGGTCCATAATGCGGATGATAGCCTTCACCGCAGCATCGCCATCTTTCAGCGGCACTCCGTCTACATCGTCGGTCCTTACCACATTGTCCAGGACCGCTACATAGTCGTTCAGGAAAAACGTATCCCTCATGGCTACCGTATGCAATTCCGTTGCGCTCCATTGAGGCTCGGCAGTAGGATCCATCGACATCTGGATGTAAGTATACATATCCCTGTCGGGCTCCCTTCTGATACCCGGCGAAAATACCACCCCGTTGGCTCCCCCCATGGCGGGGTTTACCTGTATCCTGGGGAAAAGCGTAAATAGCTTGCCTGCGGGATCACGGTACTCTATTTCATAATAGAAGTTATCAGGATAGATCTTAAGCGTATCTCCTTTGGAATAGTAGGTCTTTTCATCTACCGTAATATCCCTCAGCGCCACAGCCCTGAAATCCTTTTCGATCATTTCTACCCAGCTCACCGGAATGTATTCACGGATACCGCGCGCCTCGATGCGGATATCCTTCCAGGTCAGCTGGTAGTTGCCCATCCGCTCAGGCTTGTTAAACCAGAGCATCACATTTTCACGGTTTTCCTTATTGTCATTGGCGGTGAAGCTTTCGCTGCGGCTTATCATCAGCCCGGAATTATTCAGCGAAATAACCTTGGAATACCCGGAAGAGAAAAGGATCCCTATCAGCATCAGCGCGACGCCGATATGGGTAATCGCGCCTCCCGATAAGCGATAATTCCCCCTGATGATACCGACCAGGATCGATCCGTTGGTGACAACCGCAAAAATGGCCGCGGTCAGGAGGAGAATATAGGAAAGCTCTTTAAGCTGACCTAAATAAATCCAGATCGAGCTGATGATAAAAGTAATGACCAGGGGCAGATACAGGGCTTCAAATTTCCCCTTTCCGACCCGCTTCCACCAGAAATACTGACCTACTCCGGTCAGCAGGGCAACCACGATATAAAACCAAAGCTGAAATTTGTTGTAGTGGGCGATCTGGTCGGTCGGCAGGGCCAGGTTCCAGGCCATACCGAACACCTCCCCTATCTTGTTATAGACCGGGATAGAGGTCGTAGCCAGGATCTGGAAGCTCGACAGGCACAAAACCGTAGCGCCGATAAATATCCAGAACTCTCTCGAATAAGTCGATACTTCTTCCTCGTCAGACGGCAGCGACTTCCAGCGGTATACCAGCAGCCCGATCGCTACAATGATAAAAGTAAACATGTAGATCAGCAGCTGTCCTGAAAGCCCCAGATCGGTAAACGAATGCACCGAAGCGTCTCCGAGGATACCGCTTTTGGTCATAAAAGTAGAATACAGTACCAGCAGGAAAGCGGTTATTGCCAGGATATAAGAAGATTTAAGCGCCGTCGCATTCTTGCCTGATATAATCATGGTATGAATCGCCGCAATCAGAAGCACCCAGGGCACAAACGAAGTATTCTCTACAGGGTCCCAGTTCCAGTAGCCCCCGAAATTCAGTGTTTCATATGCCCAGTAACCTCCCATCAGGATCCCTAACCCCAGCACGAGCGCAGCAAATAAAGTCCATGGCAGGGCAGGACGTATCCAGTCATTCGTACGTTTAAGCCACAAGCCGGCAATTGCAAAAGAAAACGGGATCAACGTTGCAGCAAAGCCCAGGAATAAGGTCGGCGGATGGATGACCATCCAATAGTTCTGAAGCAGCGGGTTAAGCCCGTTCCCGTCGGCCGGTACAAAATCGGGCTGCATCTTCCATACCGCCAGGTCGGGCATGGCTTCTCTCAGCAGGAGGAACGGCGTCGAGCCTATTTTCAGGTCTATCCCGGGAATGATGACCCCGAGGATCATCGACATCAGGAAAGCCTGCACCATGGCAAAAACTGCCATAACCGGCCCCTCCCACGATTTTGTAGTTACGATCAGGGTCAATCCCAATAACATATTCCAGAAAATCCAGAGCAGGAAGCTACCCTCTGAGTTTTGCCAGAAGCTCGAAATCACATAGCCTGTCGGCATCGACCTGGAGGAGTTGCTCCAGGCGTAGTTATACTCGAAATAGTGATTAAGTATGATCCAGTAGAGGCAGAAAACCACGCCCAGTACTGCTCCTGCATGAATGAAGAAAAAAGTACGGGCCGTTTTTTTCCAATAACTCCGTTCTCCTCCCAAAGAAGCCGACAACTCGGATTTTACATAGCCATAGGTAGCGACCAATGCCGATACAAAAGCGATGATTACGAAAAGGTGACCGAATTTACCTACTGCCAGATGGTACATGATGGAAAAGAATTAATAGATAACAAGGGAAGAGCAGATCACGCTGCCGGCTTTGAGCTGTATTCCTTAATTTCCAGCTTATCGTTTTCATACTTGGAGGGGCACTTCAGCAGGATTTTCTCCGCGAAAAAGTACCCGTCCTCCATCTTGCCTATCACCACGACCTGCTCGGATTTGTCAAAATCCTGCGGTTTGGGAGCAGGGTAAACCACTTTCTTTTCTACTCCGGCGTTATCCACCAGTGAAAACTCGAAATGATTCGGGTCGACCTCCGGCCGGTAAATCATATTGGTGATTTCACCTTCTTCGTTTTTGGTAAGCTGTCCGACCACATGAATACTGGAGTTATTCCCCTTCGCAGCCATGGTTTCGGCCTCTCCGAAGGTTACGTAGGTACTCGCGTCACCGGCAGTTGAAATGATGATCCCTACCGCTATCGCGATCACTACCAACCCTAAAATGTGTATCTTCTTCATAGCTGTATATGGTTAATCTTTTATTGGCTAACATCCGGGACCTACCCCCTGACCTGCTTCTCCAGCTTGCTTATTTTCCGGTCGAGGCGGATCAGGTAAATGATAACCCCCGCAAAAATAAGCAGTATCACTCCTACCACTACCCAGATCTTCCCGTCTTCACGAAGCTTGTCTGCCATTTCTATCTCGCTGCTCTGGGCGAAAACCTGCAATGCTGTCAATAATATCAACATCAAAACAGCCGGTATTTGTTTCAGAAAACTATTCATCGCGCTCCTATTTGGAATCATCATATATTAAAATTCGAAAAATACTGTTTGTCAGGCACTTACTATCCTATCAGTTCTCTGTCAGCTTTCTTTCCACAACCCGCAGCCTGATCCTCAGGGTCGTGATCCAGAGCCCCAGCAGCATCCACCCGATTATGGCGGGATAGAACACAGGCTTCATCACGTTATCGTTGTCGTAGATATTAAAGCCCGGGTTCCCACCCTGCCCGGGATGCAGAGTATCGGTCATCCTCGGCAAGACAAAAATCAGGACGTTAAAAATAACGAAGGCAAAAATATTGTACACGCTGCTGATCCTCGCCCGTTTCTGATCGTCCTCAAAAGCTCCCCTCAGGATCACATAGGCGAAGTAGGCGAGCATAGCGATGGCTGCGCTCAGTATCTTCGGGTCTTTCGGAAGCGCCGAACCCCAGGTATATTTCCCCCATAAAGCACCGGTAACAAAGCCGATCAGCCCGAACATGATCCCTGTATTTACATATTCAACCGCCTTGTCATCGCTTTCGATCTTACCCGATCTCAGGTAGGAAATGGAATGTACCAGCGACATAAACAGGAATAACACCATCGAAAACCACATGGTGACATGAAAATACAGGTTCCTTACCGTCTCATTTAAGATCGCCTGCCGCGGCACTTCCCCCGCAAGCCCCATTGCCAGGACATAGGCCAGAATGAGTATTGTTAAGATTTTCCACCAGGCTAACTTCATAGTTCGGGAGATGATAAATTTAAGATTTCCATAAATAGGGAAACAGGATCAGGGACAGGGCCACCACGAGCGCGTCGATGGACAACAAAATCGCTATTTCATCATAGCTGACGGAAGGATCCAGGCCGTCCATCGCATTCTTTGAAAACTTTACGGCCATCAGCAGCAGCGGAACCACCATGGGGAAGCTCAGCACCGCCATAAGCATGCCGTTGTTGCCCGCTTTGGAGGCAATGGCTGAAATCATAGTGAGCACCGAAGCA
Organism: Spirosomataceae bacterium; assembly: GCA_037191015.1. Taxonomy (GTDB): domain Bacteria; phylum Bacteroidota; class Bacteroidia; order Cytophagales; family Spirosomataceae; genus Ravibacter. The sequence continues at coordinate 397,671 of JBBCKD010000015.1, read as the reverse complement.
AACCCGACGCTTCCCAGTACCAGGGCAAGCACGTACATCACCTGGTCTTCTACCGGGTTGCCCATTGCCATCTGGTATACTGCAAAGCCGGTCAGGGTGAGCAGGATCATCAGGAGGGAATTGTAGATGATCTTCGACGCTATGATGGAAACCGGGCTTGCCAGCGTGTAATAGTACAGGATCCTCCCCTCACTATCCTGGGCGAAGCTTTTCCCGATAGCATTTACCGCCGTAAACATGAGGATCACCCAGAAAAGGGTATTCCATACGATAGGATTGAGGAGGTTCTGGTTCAGGTTAAAATGCAAATAACATATAAACACGGTACTCACTATGTAGAGCACCATGCCGTTAAGCGCATATCTCTGACGCCATTCTAGCTGAATTTCTTTCCGTAAAAGAACCCTTATCTCATTCAAGGCCCCGCTAATAAATTTAATTCGTAAAATTAGTTCATAAAGGCGACAAAAAGGAATTATCTGCAACTGATTTTAACTATTATCTCCCGGTCGCCGGATCCGGCGGCTTCCCGGCGCCGGGTCTGTTAAGATTACAAAAATTAATCTGCGGAGGAGCCGCCTATCCATTTTTTTCAGTTGCTTTGCACTCTGTTTAACTACAGCATTACAATTAAAGATTAAAAAAATATGAGCCAGGTAAAACCAACGTTACTGATACTCGCCGCCGGAATAGGAAGCCGCTATGGAGGTGTCAAACAACTCGACAAATTCGGCCCCAGCGGAGAAACTATCATTGATTATTCTTTATTCGATGCGGTCAGGGCCGGTTTTGGCAAGGTTGTATTTATAGTAAGAGAAGAAATACTGGAAGACGTTAAAGAAATTTTCGGCCCCAGGCTCAGCGGGAAAATTGATTTCGACTTTGCTATACAGGGATATGAAACCTATGTCCCGAAAAACCTCGGGCCCATAGAAAGAAGCAAGCCGTGGGGAACCGGGCATGCCATGCTTTGCGCCTGGGAAAAAACAACCACCCCGTTTGCCATCATTAATGCCGACGACTTTTACGGGGCAGACGCTTTCACGACGATGAGCCGTTTCCTCAGCGAGGATCAGGACCCGTCAAAACATGCAATGGTAGGATATGAGCTGAAAAGAACCCTCTCCGAAAACGGTACGGTATCGCGCGGCGTGTGTACGCAGGATCAGTCCGGTCATCTTATTTCTGTCGTGGAACGGACGAAAATCTATGAAAAAGACAACGCCATCTATTTCGAGGAGGGAGAAGAAATCACCGAGCTCCCCCCGGACACACCGGTTTCCATGAATTTCTGGGGCTTCAAGCCGAGCGTCTTTCCCAAAACGCTGGAACTTTTCGAGTCGTACGCGCAAACCAACTTACACAATCCCAAAGCTGAGTTCTATATACCAACCGTTATGTCGCACCTGCTGAATACCGGCGAAAGCAGCTGCAAGGTATTTAAAAGTACTTCCGATTGGTTCGGCGTCACCTATCCTGAAGATAAACCCGTAGTACAACTGCAGCTAAACCAGCTGCACGCGAAAGGAGCTTATCCCGATTCCCTTTGGTCATAAATCCGGGAAGCTTATTCTTCCCTGACGTCCCACACAGAGATCATCCGGTCGTCGCTGGCGGAAATCAGCAGGTTCTGATGCGACGACCACAACAATTTATTTACTGAAGTTCCGTGGCCGGCATGGCGTGAGCGGTCTATCACTTTCAAAAGCCGGAAACTGGCAGAGTCCCACAGTTTGATCGACTTATCCATACTGCAGGTAGCGAACATATCTCCCTCCGGGCTGAAAGCTATGTGGTTGATGGCATACATATGTCCTGCGACATCTTCTACCATCGTGTAGTTGTTCCGGATATCCCATACCTTAAAACGGGCGTCCCTTCCTGCAGAAAGCAGGAAATGTCCGTCGGGCGAATATGCTACGCTGAACACCGAGCTGGTGTGGCTCAGAAAGCTGTGAAGGGGGCTCATCGTTTCCAGGTCGAGAATACGGACGCTGGCGTCGCTCAGGCCTACTGCAAGATGCTTTCCGTCGCGGCTTATATCAAGCGATCTCACGCTTTTGTCGGAAAGCTTCACATGCTTTCTGACGGTCATATCCTCGACATCCATTACACCGATCACGCCGTCGCCGAATGCCAGGTAGACCTTTTCGTCAAAAATACGGATATCGAAAATAGCGGAAGAGGTGACCTTCACCGAGCCGCTCTGCTGCTTCAGGTCCGGACGGACCAACTGAACGCCTTCATAATTTTGCCCGATCCAAAGATTTCCCGCGCTTTGATCGAGCGCCATCGCGTACACCGAGCCTCCTACCCTGGCTACAAGGTTGCCGAGATCCGGCTTGTCGAGATCCCACTCTACTACCAACCCGTCGGCGCCTGCCGAGAAAAAGCGGTTCGGATCATGAGAAGGGATCAGCGTGTAGACGGCGTCCCTGTGCCCGGCAAAAGTATCCAGCTTAGAAACTTTCATCATCTGCAGTTGAAATGCGGTAAGGCATGGTTTTACGCTTTATTCCTGTTTATTTTACAGGACAAACCTCTTTATCAAAGAATCTGCGGCGCATGCCTTTGCTTACAAACAAAATTAACATTACTGAAGGTCATATACTAATCTGGCGGCTGGAAGAATCGGTAGACGAACTGAAGGAAAGCCTCCCGGAATGGCTGGATTTTTCCGAATACTCGGAAATCAGCCACCCGCAGAAAAAGCGGGAATGGCTGGCGGGCCGCCGTTTGTTCATCGATCTTTGCCGGGAGGCCGGTATCCCGTTCCAGGGGATCTGGAAAAGCCCCGAGGGAAAGCCGTTTCTCCTGGGGTCGGCTGCGCATATTTCGCTGTCCCACTCAGAGCATCTTGTAGCGGCAGCGCTTCATTTTCATTCGCCCATCGGTATCGACCTCGAGCAACCGCGCCCCAAGCTGGCAAAAATCGCACCGAAATTCCTGGGGGACGAAGAAGCAGGCTGCGCCGGCGGAAACGTCGATCTTCTTTGCCGGTACTGGTGTGCGAAAGAAGCTGTTTTTAAACTTGTCGGCGGGAAGATCAGCTTCAAAAAGCATATAAGAGTAACCCCCGGCGATGAAACGGCAGGGTGGCGCGCGGAGATTGTTTCCCCGGCCTTTTCAGGGAAAGCCGGTGTGCAAATCCACCGCCTGGACGAATACTACCTGGCCATAGCCCTCACACAGGACTAACCCTCATCGTTGTCCTTCGGACTGATCGCATCCAGCACCCGCTCCAGCTCCTGGCTCCGGTCGCTATCCCCCGATTTTTCGTAAGAAAGGATCATATTTCTCAAAACCCGCTGCACGATATCTTGGTTGGAGCAGGGCTCGTAAAAAGTCTTGTTCTGTTTAAGCTTGAGCTGCGTGATATAATGCTCGATATCCGTTTTGGAGAAAATAATCCCGCGGTTGAATACATTGATGTAAAACTGGATATTGCCCTGCTTGAAAGTCAGCACGAACAGGTTGGGCAGATTCACGCCATACACAGGCATGCCCAGCTTCTGCGCTATGATCATATAGATAACACAGAGCGTGATCGGGTTCCCCCTCTTGCTTTCCAGCACTACGCTGATCATGGAATTGGAAGGCGAATGGAAATTCTTGGTATTCGGACCAAATCCTATCGTGTTGTAAAACAGGCTGTTCATGAGCTTGACTTTCTCCGTAGGGCTCATCTGCTCCCTGTATTCGAGCCAGATCCGGTAATATAGCTGCTCTATTTCCGCTACCAGCTTCTCATAAGATAAGTCGGGATAGAGATAGGTATTCAGTATCCACATCCCCTCCAGTAAATTCAAAGCTCCGCCGTTGATCCACGCCTGAAGGCGTTCTACCATACCGTCGATCTGGAGATCGTGAATCAGGTCCTCCAGCTTCTTCTGGATAACAGGGTCAAAGCTTTCCTCCCATTGCACTTCAAGAAACCTGATCACCTCGCTGCCCAGCGAACGGATCTTGCCTTCTACATGCATGGTCACTTCTTCATCGTTGTCATCAAGAAGTGACACCAGCGCCTTTATCTCTTTTTCCGTCATCTTCCTGCGTCGTTTTATTGAAACACTTTATAGCTATGAATTGTCAGAAATCAGCTGTCAGAAACCGGATTGATTACACACGAACGTCGATGAAGAGGTACTGATGGCTAACTGCTGATTGCTGGCTGCTTTTATACAGGTGAAACTATTTTTATATGGCTATCAAATTATTTACTTTTGCCCGCAATCTAAAAAATGTTTGGTAGTATCAAAATCTTATTGAATGAAAATTCTAGTGACCGGAGGAGCCGGTTTTATCGGTTCTCATACAGTCGTTGAGCTGCACGATGCCGGTTATCAGCCAGTTGTGCTGGATAATTTCTACAATTCCAAACCCGGAGTAATGGAAGGGCTGGAAAAAATCACAGGAAAAAAGTTTCCCCTGTACCAGACGGACTGTAACGACTTCAATGAGCTGGATGCCGTCTTTGAAAAAGAGCGGTTCGACGGGGTTATTCATTTTGCCGCATACAAAGCCGTAGGAGAGTCGGTAGACCAGCCGCTCATGTACTATCAGAACAACCTCGGCACCCTGCTTAACCTCCTGGAAATCTGCAGGAAGCACCAGGTCAGCAATTTCGTATTTTCGTCTTCATGCACCGTCTACGGAGAGCCCGACACCCTGCCGGTTACCGAAAACACGCCGCGCAAGCCTGCCACATCGCCGTACGGTAATACCAAGAGTATCTGCGAGGACATCATAAGGGATTTTGTTCTTTCCAAAGCCCCGGTCAAAGCCATCTCTCTCAGGTATTTCAATCCCATCGGGGCCCACCCTTCCGCCGAAATAGGAGAACTGCCGCTGGGTATCCCCGGCAACCTGGTACCTTATATCACGCAGGTAGCGGCCGGTATACGCGAGAAGCTGTCGGTCTTCGGCAATGATTACGATACTCCCGACGGCACCTGTATCCGCGATTTCATACATGTCACCGACCTGGCCAAAGCGCATGTCAAAGCCCTGGAAAAAATAGATAAAACCGATGTAGCGTCTTACTACGATGTCTTTAATGTCGGGACCGGCCAGGGGCACAGCGTGCTGGAAGTGATCAGGACTTTCGAACAGGTAAATGATCTCACGCTGAACTATTCGTTCGAGCCGAGAAGGCCGGGAGATGTCATTAAGATCTACGCTCAATCCGACAAAATAAACTCAGAATTGAACTGGAAGGCAGAAAAGACGCTGGCCGAATCCCTTTCAGACGCCTGGCGTTGGCAGCAGAAATTAATGTCTGAAGCGCCCATATCGTAATCATTCATCCATGTCAAAAAAAATCCTTATAACCGGCGGAGCCGGATTTATCGGTTCGCACGTAGTCCGGCTTTTTGTCACCAAATATCCCGATTACCAGATACATAACCTCGACGCGCTCACCTATGCCGGTAATCTTGCAAATCTTTCCGACATCGAAAATGCGCCTAACTATCAATTTATAAAAGGGGACATAACCGACCGGCAGTTTATTGACGGGCTGTTCGGCGATAACCTGTATGACGGGGTCATCCACCTGGCGGCAGAATCGCATGTAGACCGGTCCATTTCCGATCCGATGGCTTTTGTCAATACCAACGTAACCGGTACGGTTAACCTGCTCAATGCCGCGCTCAAAAGCTGGAAAAACAACCCGGAAGGGCGCCGGTTCTATCACGTGTCTACCGATGAAGTATACGGCGAACTGCACGATCCCGAAGATTTCTTCAGGGAAGATACCGCTTACGACCCTAGATCTCCTTACTCGGCGTCAAAGGCTGCCTCCGATCATTTCGTAAGGGCATATTATAACACTTTCGGGCTTCCGGTGGTCATTTCGAATTGTTCCAACAACTATGGCCCCAACCACTTCCCGGAAAAGCTCATTCCGCTGATGATCAACAATATCCTGAACAACAGGCCCCTCCCCGTTTACGGGAAGGGTGAAAACATCCGCGACTGGCTGTATGTGATCGACCATGCGAGGGCTATCGATATTATTTTTCACGAAGGAGGAAACGGCGAAACCTATAATATAGGAGGAGAAAACGAGTGGAAGAATATCGACCTTGTCAACCTTCTCTGCGGACTGATGGACGAAAAGCTCGGCAGGCCTGAAGGCACGTCGGCAAAACTGATTACTTATGTGACCGACCGGGCCGGGCATGATCTCCGGTATGCGATCGACGCAACCAAGCTCCGCAACCAGCTCGGATGGGCTCCTTCAGTAAAATTTGAAGAAGGCCTCGCCAGGACCGTAGACTGGTACCTTTCCAACCAGGCATGGCTTGGGGGGGTGACCAGCGGCAATTACCAGTCATACTATGAGCAGATGTACGGGAAACGGTTGTAAAGACGCAAGGCCTTACGTCTAAAACAGCAGAGACGCAACACCTTGCGTCTTTACCAATTAATCATTTAAAAATATTTATTAATGAAAGGAATAATATTAGCAGGCGGATCCGGGACCAGGTTACATCCGCTGACGCTTGCCGTCAGCAAGCAGTTGATGCCCGTATACGACAAGCCGATGATTTATTATCCGCTGTCAATCCTGATGCTGGCCGGGATCCGTGAAATCCTTATTATCTCCACTCCGCACGACTTACCGCATTTTCATAAGCTCCTGGGCGACGGAAGCCGGCTGGGGTGCAAATTCAGCTACGCCGAGCAGCCTTCTCCCGACGGCCTTGCTCAGGCTTTTATAATCGGGGAAGAATTCATCGGGTCCGACAAGGTGGCCCTTATCCTCGGGGACAACATTTTCTACGGCTCCGGCCTGTCCAAACTGCTGCAGTCCAATAACGATCCTGACGGAGGGGTTATTTATGCATACCAGGTCAATGACCCGGAGAGATACGGAGTCGTTGAGTTTGACAACGATAACAACGTGCTCTCGATAGAAGAGAAGCCGGAGAAGCCAAGATCTAATTATGCAGTCCCCGGGCTGTATTTCTATGATAATGAAGTAGTCGATATCGCTAAAAACATCGAGCCTTCGCCGCGCGGAGAGTTGGAAATCACGGACGTGAACAAGTATTATCTCCGGCAGGGCAGGCTTAAGGTAGGTGTGCTCGACAGGGGAACGGCCTGGCTCGATACCGGTACTTTCCAATCGCTAATGCAGGCCGGCCAGTTCGTGCAGGTGATCGAGGAACGGCAGGGCCTGAAAATCGGCTGCATAGAAGAAGTTGCCTACCGCAGAGGCTTTGTCGATGCCGGCCAGCTGCGCGAAATTGCGCAACCTCTTCTCAAAAGCGGCTACGGGCAGTATCTGCTCAAACTTATTGAGTAATTTGTGACGAAGATAATCCGGCGCATCGCCTGATTGTCTCATCTTCTAATCGCCTCATCGTTATGATGATTTCCAGGGATATAGAAAATTACGTGGAAGCGCATACAGACGCTGAAAGCGGGTTACTTCAGGCCCTCAGCCGTGAAACCCACGCAGAGGTGCTCAGCCCGAGAATGCTTTCGGGGCAGCTTCAGGGTCGTTTGCTCGCTCTTTTGTCGCGAATCATAGCCCCGCGCCGTATCCTGGAAATAGGTACTTATACCGGGTATTCCGCCCTGTGCCTCGCCGAAGGCCTTGTCCCCGGCGGCCTTCTCACCACGATAGAAGCAAACGAAGAGCTGGAAGCGAGAGCGCTGAGCTATTTCAGACGCTCTGAAAAAGCAGGTCAGATCCAGATGATCATCGGAAACGCGGCAGAAGTCATTCCAGGCCTCGAAGGACCGTTCGACCTTGTATTCATCGATGCCGACAAAGCCGGCTATTCCTTGTATTTTGACCTTGTTATCGACAAGATACGTAGCGGTGGCCTGATTATTGCAGATAACGTTTTATGGAGCGGGAAGGTCGCTGGCTCAACGGAAGAAATAGGCACGGATAAAAATACCAGGGCTATTTTAGCGTTCAATGAAAAGGTTCATCTCGACCCGAGGGTTTTTAATCTGCTGCTGCCCATTCGCGACGGCCTGATGATCATGCAAAAAAAATAAACCTGATTACTTCAGTAGAATACTTAACCACAACTAGATGTAATGAAAAATACGCTGACAAAAGTAATTCTTCTGTTTTTGCTTTTAGGGCTGGGGCTCCCAAAACAGGTTTCCGGGCAGCAATATCCGGAAGTTCCGGCGCAGCTCCCTTTCGGAGGGATCAACGTTAAATTTGATCAGAGTGCGAGAAGTATTATGGCTTCCGATATCAAGGTACTGATGATCAACCAAAAGTATTGGGAAGAAAAACTGGAACGCGCGCTATTGTATTTTCCCATCATCGAATCGATCTTCATTGACGAGGAGATCCCTATGGACTTCAAATACCTGGCGGCACAGGAAAGCTCGCTGATACCGGAAGCGGTTTCTTCCTCTAATGCAGTCGGTTTCTGGCAGTTCAAGGAGGAAACTGCCAGAGAACTCGGGCTCCGGGTAGACAAGCACGTTGACGAGCGTAAAAATATTTCCTCATCTACAAGAGCTGCTGCAAAATACCTGAAGCGCAGCAACGGCCAGTTCAATAACTGGGTGTCTTCCCTGTATTCCTATTACCAGGGAGTGAACGGGGCTATGGAAAAAATTCCCACCAATTGGGCCAATGCCTATGACATTAATATAACCGGGAAAACCGACCGCTATGTACTGAGATTCTTCGCATATAAAATAGCTTTTGAAGCCGGCCTGGAGCGCTATCAGAGCAAAAACCCGGTTACACTGATTGAGGCCAACGCCGGAAAAGGACGTAGCTTCGAAGAGATTTCAGCCGAGCTGAAAGTCAGCTCTTCCGACCTCAAAACTTATAACGTATGGCTTAAGGGGAATAAAATCCCCACTGATAAATCATACTATGTGACGGTACCCGTAGCGAGCAGCAAAGTCAGCAATGTAAAGGAAAGCCTGGCCATTGTCCAAAGCGACAACAGCCTGGCCAGCAAGTACGAGTATGAAGATAACGGTTTCCCCGTCCTGAAAAAGCTGGCTAACCAGCCTTCGGGCTACAATTCACATGTATTGTATGAGATCAATGGTGTGAGGGGTATCCTGGCGCGGGCCGGTGACTATCCGAATTCGCTTGCAAAAGCAGGAGGGCTGTCGCCTTCAAAATTCCGGAAATACAACGATATGGACGTCAATATGCCGGTCGTACCCGGGGAAGTATACTACCTGGCTCCGAAACGTAAGAAAGCAGCCGTCGAATTCCACACCGCCAGACCCGGAGAGACGCTCCATTCCATTTCACATATGTATGGTATCCGGCTGAAGGATCTCCTGAAAAACAACAGGATCCTTTCAAAGGGATATTACCTGGAAGCAGGCCGGGAGCTATGGCTGACCAAGAGAAGGCCGGCAAATGTAAAGGTAAAAATCAACGAAGTACCGAAAAGTCGGGAAATCCAGAGACCTTCTGAAACTGAAGCGGCGCAGGAAATCATTGCGGAAGCCGCACCCGGCCAGACAGTGGGGACGGCTTCAGATCCCGTGCAGGCCCCGGAGTCAAAACCGGAAGCTGTACAGGTTGCAAAGTCCGAAAATATCATACCTAAAGACGCTTCCGAGAGAAGGAAATATACACCCAAAATAGCCGATACCCGGGAGACGGCCAAAGCCCCGGTAAACGAGCCTGCCACCAATATCCGCCAGGAGCCTGTCGCCACGGCGCCTGCTGCGGAGGTAGCTCCGAAACCTGAAAAACAGACGGAAGAAACCGTAGTAGCCAGGCCCAACAGCCGTATCGTTATTGTTACCGATGACGAGCGTCCCAAGCCTTATGTGTCCCGGCGTGCAGGCAGCAGCCGCCCGTCGACCAGCGAGGACGTGAAGCCGATTTACAGCCCGACCCCTTCTGCGGGGGCAAAAAAACCGGTAGAGGAAACTGCAGTAGCAGAAGTGAAAAGAGAAACTGCGCCGGCGGCGACTTCTTATAACGAGCCTGCCTCCTCAGGTAGCCCATCGCACTACACGGTGGTGAAAGGCGACACTTACTATAGTATTTCCAGGCGATACAATATCAGCATAACGGAACTACTGGAGATGAATAACCTGAAGATATCCGATAATCTTCACGTAGGGAAAAAGCTTGTGGTAGGGAGTAGCGGAGAAGAAGCAACGGCTTCGGTTGCGCCGGTTACGACTACTTCCGCTTCCACCGGAACTACGGCTGCACCTAAAGCGGCAGCACCTAAGCCCGCACCTGCCCGGAGCGCTATTCATACTGTGAAAAAAGGAGAAACTCTTTTCAGCATCTCCCAGAAATACGGTACGAGCGTACAGGAGCTCTCGAGGTTAAACGGGATGAAAGGCACCGGTCTCAAAGTAGGTCAGAAACTTAAAGTCCCCGGACGATAACCTCCGCCAATGATCCTGATTGATAACACCTGCATAAGTGACGATATTGCCGACCAGTTTTTTGTCTGCAACCTGGAGAAGTGCAAAGGCGCGTGCTGCGTAGAGGGCGACTCGGGAGCGCCGCTTGAAGACGACGAGCTGCCGATCCTTGCTGATATATACGAAGCAGTCGAACCCTATCTGACTGAGGAAGGGAAAGCCGCCATAGCCAGACAAGGGGTCTATACGACGGACTTCGAAGGAGACTACGTCACGCCCATTATCGATGGCAGGGAGTGCGCATATGCTTTTTATGACAGCGACAATACCCTGAAATGCGGCATAGAGCAGGCTTATCTCGACGGGAAGATCAACTATAAAAAACCTATCTCCTGTCATCTCTATCCCATACGCGTCACCCGGTATGAACAGTACCATGCCCTGAACTACGACAGGTGGAGCATCTGCAAGGACGCGTGCAGTCTCGGCGAGCACCTGGGTGTGCCGCTTTACAAATTTTTGAAGGAACCGCTCATCAGGGCCTATGGAGAGAGCTGGTATGAACAGCTGGTAGAAGAGGCCGAAGAGCTACTGGAACGAAATGGCCGCAAGTAACGTCTTCGAAGATATTTACGAGGTGGTAAGCCTTATTCCTGAAGGCAGGGTTACTTCCTATGGCGCTATTGCCAGATACCTGGGAATAAAAAGTGCGCGTATGGTAGGCTGGGCTATGAACGGGCTCAACGGGGAGAAAAATGTCCCTGCACACCGGGTCGTAAATTCTGCGGGTATTCTTAGCGGCGCATCTGCCTTTCCCCCTGCAAGCCCTATGCACAAAAGGCTTGAAGCGGAGGGGGTGATAGTCAAAAACAACAAAATTCAAAACTTCAAAACCGTGTTTTGGGATCCGGTCACTGAATTGTGAGCCGCTGCCGCACAGGATCGCGATCACCTTTTGGAATACAGGTAGAGGGGGATGATACAAGCCTTAGATATCCTGTCCCGGATTGCAGGAAATATCCGCAATCCAGGTACATAGCTTCACCGGCTCTGTTATACCGCCACGCTCTGATGCTCCTCCAGGTAAGCGACAAGGCTTCTGAGGTTGGTGATCCGGGCGTAGTCTTCATCCGGAATGGCAATTCCGAAAGCCTGCTCCAACTGCATCATCAGATCAACAAGATCAAGGCTATCCAATCCGAGATCTTTGATAAAGTGGGCGTCGTCCGTCAATGCAGATGATTCTATCCCGAAGTTTTTGAAAATCTCAATAATTTTATTTTTCATGAGATATAGATGTATTCTAAGTTGTTGATTCTAAAGCATTTAAAAAGTCGTAAAGGTGCCTGCTGCTTCACATCCTCTTACTCATTCTATTAAAAACCGGTATAAATAACGTGTCGAATCAAGCCGGAATTAATTTCTTAACGCAAAGATTACAATTTTAGTGCCACAAAAAAATACAAATTTTCTAACACGGGTTCAAAAACAATTAATATACTGAAAATCAATTATATAACTCTCAACACTCAACTCTTTGAAGACTTGAAATTCTCACAATACTTACATATATAAACGACCGGACATTTTTTGTTCATTTTTTCCGAAACAAAAAAACCATTTACTATAGTGAGATTTTACGGTATGAAATGGTTGCATCGGTTTAAAAAAAAGAAAGCAATCGCAGCACAATTTGGATAAGAAAAACGCAACTGTGATTTTTACAGGTTAAACCTGAAAACCGTCATCAGTAATTTGCCGGCTCAACGTCATCTATCGTTTCCGGAATTAACAGAGAAACCAAGGGCGCCTATGCGAAGTTTTCTATATTATTTCAACATCAGATTGCTTGTACTGGTCTTGCACGGCAGCATGGCTGCGGCACTGTGTGAAGCTCAGACCAGGGCACGGGATTATGAATGGCTTCCCCTCGAAAAAAGGGCTTCTTTCGGGAAGATTCCACCTAACTGGACTTTTGCAGACAGCGTTACCCTCCATCCCGAAAAACCAAACCAGGTAAAAATCGTCGCCGGCAGTAAGATCCTGGTAGGAAAACCCGGTGACTCTATTGTCCCCTCGCTCAACGGAAGGAATTTCAAGCTTTACCTGGCGTATTCGCTTGGTCCGGGAGCTTCGGCAACTGTCTCCTTACCCGGCGGAGGCTTCGTACAGGTCGGTGAAGGCGGTGGGAGGAACAGTGAAAAAATGAGCGGTTTCACCGGGCTGGCTCCTTTCCAGGACGCCGGGAAAACGGCAGGTCTGTCGCAAACGCTGGAAATAGATTATGAAAGCGATATTCCTGGCCTCCGGAATAAGGCCCGGATCAATGAGGTCAGGATCAACGGTATCGTCGTACAGCAGGCACAATACCTGTCGCTCCTCCCTTCCTCCCCCGTTATCAGCATCCGCGTAGACAACGGAATTGCCGTCTTCAGCGCAATCGGCTTTCAGAAGTTCGAAAACCGCCGTCCCGTGCTGGTGTCGGATCTTTCCTATAAGATATACAACGACGAATGGGATAGCCGTACTACCGACAAGCTGGCGCTGTCAGGAACATCGGCGGAGCTGACATTCGAGGTCGCCGGGGACAGAAACAGCTATAACCTGGTATACGAAGGCAACCTGATCGTAAAAGAAAACGGCGACTACAATTTCACTACGCTGTATACAGGCGCGTACTGTCAGCTGAGCATCGATGGCAACGTGGTACTCGACACCGACTACAGTACCTCGCGGGAAGCGCATCAGACGAATGTCAGGATCGAAGCCGGCGCGCACAAAATCAGGTTATGGTATTCAAAGCTTCCCTGGGCACAGGCCGCCCTCGGGCTGAGAATAGGAAAGACCGGTGTAAGGGAATATAATCTTCACGCGCTGTCATCGCTGCCGGAAACGCCCGCCAAGCCTTTCTTATCTGCCGAACCCAATGCACAACGACCGGAGATGGTAAGATCCTTTATCCGTTTTCCCGGCGAAACACATAAGCGCACGCACTGCCTCTCAGTATGCTCGCCCGTACGACGAAGCTTTTCAGTCGATCTGAACCGGGCTGCATTGCTCCAGGTATGGAGCGGAGATTTTGCCAATACTACCGAAATGTGGTACGGGCGGGGAGAACCGCAGTTGCTAACGCCGCTTGGGCTGCCCGAGACCATTTCCGGGCGGAGCAGTTTTGCAAGGCTTCCCGGCGCTGACGCTCCCTGGGTCGATTCTGCAGCGGTCAATTTCCTAGGTTACCGCATAGATGCGCACGGTTATCCGGTCATCCGTTACGCATTGGGTCCGTCGGTCATCGAAGACGCGATCACTGCAACCGGAAAAAGTATAAACAGGACGGTTACCCCGGAACGTAACGCCTCTTCCGGCAATTATGTTTTACTGGCCGAAGGTACGCAGATCATACCTGTAGAAAAAGGACTTTACCGCGTCGACGGCAGGTACTATGTAAAAGTGGGCAGTCCTGCCGCTCCTACCCTTCGCAAGTCGAAAGGCAAAACCGAGCTTTTGCTTCAGCTGGCTCAGCCCGTCAGTTATTCGATCATATGGTAAGATAAATATGAAACAGATCCTTGTTCTTTTATTCCTTGTTCCCTGTACGGTCGCAAGCGTCTTTTCCCAGAGCCGGTCGAAAACAGAAGACGATTATTACAGGGTGATCACGATCCCTGTCCCGGAAAATATACAGCTGGAAATCGGGGGAATGGCCGTATTGCCCGACGGTCGCCTGGCAGCTTCTACCAGGCGGGGGGAAATATGGATAATCTCAAATCCTTATGGTACCGGCAACAGGAAACCGGAGTTTAAAAGATTTGCCCACGGTCTGCACGAACCGCTGGGGCTTTTACACCGCGGCAATGATTTCCTCGCTACCCAGAGAGGCGAGGTCACCAGGATTGCCGACACTGATAGGGATGGAGAGGCAGATTTGTACGAATCCTTTGCCAAATGGCCTCTTTCCGGCAATTATCACCAGTATGCCCACGGGCCGGTCAGGTTACCAAACGGAGAGATGATCATCACCCTGGATGCCGACTCGACCGGGAGCAGCGGCAGCCTCACCAGGTGGCGGGGCTGGATGCTGAAGCTCGACGACAAGGGAAATCTTATACCCTGGGCTACCGGGTTAAAGTCTCCGGCAGGTTTCGGCAGCTACCGGGGTGATATCTTTTGTACCGAAAACCGGGGTGAGTGGGTGGCTTCGGGACGCCTCACCCACCTTGAAAAAGGCGACTTCGCGGGTCACCCGGCAGGATTGCGATGGAGCGGGGAACCCGGTTCTCCGCTCAGGCTCAAACCGGAAGACGTCCCCGGCTCGGGTGAGCCGATGCACAACGTTGCACGGAGTATCCCGGAGCTTAAACTCCCGGCCATCTGGTTCCCGCATACGATTATGGGCATTTCACTTTCCGATCTGAAGGAAGATCTGACCGCCGGCGCTTTCGGGCCTTTTGAAGGTCAGCTTTTTGTCGGTGACCGGGGACACAGCAGTATCATGAGGGCCGATCCCGAAAAAGTCAACGGCAAATGGCAGGGAGCCTGCTTCCTGTTCAGGCAAGGCCTTGCATCCGGTGTCTTCAGAATGGAGTGGGGCCTGGACGGTTCGATGTTCGTAGGACAGACGAGCAGGGGCTGGTCCGCGAAAGGCACTGCTCCTTTTGCCCTGCAAAGACTGGTATGGACGGGCGAGACACCCTTCGAGATGAAGCATCTCAGGGCGAAGTCCGACGGCTTTGAGATTATTTTTACCCTGCCCATCGATCCTGAAAGCGCCAGGAAACCGGAATCCTGGAGAGTGAGCAGCTTCACCTATAAATACCACAAGGCCTACGGAAGCCCGGTAATCAACAACGAAGCCATCCCTGTCAAAGGCGTCACAGTGTCCGACGACAGCCTCAGCGTGCGTATTGTCATAGACCGCGCCAGGCTGAAAGCCGGCTACATCCATGAAATAAAAGCAGAGGGCATCCTGTCTGCCGCAGGATTGGCCCTGCTGCACCCGGAAGGCTACTATACGCTCAACGAAATCCCGGATACGGAAAGTGCGGATGCCACGCTGCTGACGGCGTTTGCCGGGTCACAGCCTCCGTCCACCCAGGCGACTGCTTCTCCGCCCGAGGCTATGATTACGGTCAAGAGAATTACTGTTCAGCCTTACGGATGGAACAAGGGGCCTGACAGGGTTATTACGATCGGTACCCGTCCGGGGTTGCAGTTCGACATTTCCGAGATCAGGGTAAGGGCGGGGAGCAAAGTACAGCTTACCTTTAACAACAACGACGATATGCAGCACAATTTCGTTATCACCCAGCCGGGGGCAGCGAATGCCGTTGGTGAAGCAGCGCTGGCCCTTGGCCTTAAGGGAAGTGAAATGCACTACATCCCCGATACAGGCGACGTACTTTTCCATTCCAACCTCCTGCAGCCCGAATCTTCGGAAACGATTTATTTTACCGCACCTTCGAAACCAGGCACTTACCAGTACGTATGTACATTCCCGGGGCACCATGCACTTATGCGGGGCAGGCTGGTCGTAATCAAATAAAGTTTGGCAAAAAGGAACTGACGCGCAACAACCGGATATTTTTTTTCGTACTTTGGCATATAATATCAAAAAACGGCATTTATGAAACAACGTCTTTATGTACTGGCCTTTTTTGCCATCTCCCTGGCCCTTACTTCCTGTAAAAAAGATGACGAACCAGCTCCTATTCCGGAAGTGGTTGGAAAATGGAGTCTGGACTATGGAATTCTGAGCGGATTTTCCAATCCCAACATAAATGGGGCGAAAATAGACCCTTTTTCTGAAGTTATGTGGGGAGATTATTTTGTAACCTCTCAGATACACGTTATAAACAACAGCAATAAATCTTTCGTCGAGGTTATAAAAGCCGGAGGGTTTGCTGAAGATCTTGTGGGCACATGGTCTTATGAAGGAACAACCCTCACACTTAAATACGACGAGGCCGATATTAATGATGAAACACTTACTTTCAGAACCAGCAACGGCTTGGATGAACTGGTCGGCTCATTAGTAGATATTCGCCTCGACAGTACCACTGCTGGTAAAATTCAGTATGTCTATCGTAAGTAAGAGACTATAACAACGGCCGGGTAGCTACAACCTGCTCAGCTTAAAATACCCGTTTCTGATCTCGTCTTCAGGCTGTCCGTCTTCGGCTTCGGAAATCCTGATCGCTACTTCGTTTTTTACGTTGGCCGGAAGCAAGTCCTCAATTTCGTAGATATCGTCTACATCGAGCGCATATTTGTCATCGATGTGGGCGGAGATATGTTCGTTCCAGAAGACGGTCTTTTTGGCCTGCCCTATCGCGTTCGCCAGGGAATCCGCCACTACAATCCGTTTGTAATGGTATTCCTCGAACTCGTTCTCCCTGTATCCTCCAAGGTTAACAAAATATAGTTTCAGTTCTCCGCGATCAGTGATTTCACCGCGCGGCACCACCTCCACACGGTATCCCTCCACTTTTGTGACCGTACGATAAGCGTCGATATGTACTTTCGCGTCGGCCTCCGGCCAGAACTCCAGGATAGCAGGCACGAAATCCTTCAGCTCATTTCCGATAGCAAAAAAGATGTCGTGCTGCTCGGTATGCCTTCCTGCAGGCTTGCACCCTAACAGCATCATGTATAGTTTCATAGGAGTCGCTTGGTTAACATTTTTAAAGGTGCCGGCTGATATGCAATTAATAAAAATAATCCATACCGAAAAAAATGCCTGAATAAATTCATTCCTGCGGGTTATATAATCTGCTCTCAACAGTACAACGTTAAACCTGCAGGCTCTGCTTATTTATTGACAACGGAAATCCCGCTTCTACCAAGACTATCGAAATTCGTACAGAGCCGTAGGCCCGACTACTATTGTAACGCCCCGCCGGATTGAATCCGGGGCGATAGCAGGACTATGACAACCAGAGCCCTCTATCCGCTGGTCGACGAACGCCGCGGGTACTGCACATATCGGTCTATATAAGCTCTTGAAACACATATCGGTCGTCATATTCAACATCATATTCCTCCAGAATATGGATATACTCTTCTTTAAATGTTTGTTTTTTATGATGCTCCTCCTGGTTCAATATATACCTGTATACATTCTTAATCTGTGACCGGCTATAAGAAAATACACCATACCCTTCCTGCCATTCAAACCTGACAGGAGTAAGCCCACGATCATTGATATATTTCGAAGACCTGGCTTTGACCTTCTTCATTAGCTCGCTCACTGACACAGCCGGTTTTATTTCAGCAAAACAGTGGATATGATCCTCAACGCCGTTTACAATAATAAGCTTACCGCCGTTTTCATTAATGAGATTGCCAATAACTCCATACAACGCGTACTTCCAATCTTTTTGAATAACAGCCTTGCGATATTTAACCGCAAACACAAAATGCAGATAGATTTGATAATAAGTATTAGCCATAAAAGTATGTATTAGGTATAGTATGAACAGAGTTAAAAACGACGGTCTATATTTTTTATTGTAAAAATATATAGGCCGAGCCTACGGCTCTCCTACGTTCGACAACACATGAGAACAACGGGCTGAAGCCCGTTGCTACGATATAGGCCGATGCTACGCATCTTTGATTGTTTATCGGCTACAGTACGATGACCAACTGCAGGCTTTACATGTTTTTGATAATACGTTCCTATTCTGTCCGGAACAAACAAAATTCTTACAGAGCCGTAGGCTCGACCAATATTGTAACGCCGGATTTCAATCCGGGGACAGGGACGGTAGCAGGGGCCGGGACGGAGACGGTAGAGACCGGCGCGACGGAGGAGAGAGAAAGGGATACACAAGCAGTCGGTCATCCAGACCCGCAAAAACCTTACCGCATATACAGCAATACACAAAACCTGATTAAATTGCACGTCCTTATAATACAGCAGAATTATGGCCACGGAAGAAACCAAAGAAATTAAATCGTTGAATTTCATTGAAGAAATCATAGAAAATGACCTTTCAAATGGAAAGTACGACTCCATAGTTACCCGGTTTCCGCCCGAACCCAATGGCTATCTTCACATTGGTCACGCCAGCAGCATTGTCCTGAACTTCGGATTAACGGAAAGGTACAAAGGCTACACCAATCTCAGGTTTGACGATACAAACCCGGTTACGGAGGAAACCGAATACGTCGAGGCCATCAAGGAAGACGTACGATGGCTGGGATTCGAATGGGAGAACGAATTGTACGCGTCCGACTACTTCGATACGCTTTATGACTACGCGGTTATCCTTATAAAAAAAGGTCTGGCCTATGTAGACGACAGCTCTTCAGACGAAATGGCCCGGCAAAAAGGAACCCCTACCAGTCCCGGGACGGACAGCCCGTTCCGCAGCCGTACCAGTGAGGAAAACCTTGCTCTTTTTGAAAAAATGAAAGCAGGTGAATTTCCCGACGGCAGCAAGACGCTTCGGGCCAAAATCGACATGGCTCATCCCAATATGTTGATGCGCGACCCGGTTCTCTACCGTATCAAACATGCCCGTCACCACCGCACTGGCGACAAATGGAAGATATACCCTATGTACGACTTCGCGCACGGGCAGAGCGATTCCATCGAAAAGGTAACCCATTCGCTATGTACCCTGGAGTTTGTCCCTCACCGCGAACTGTACGACTGGCTGATTGAAAATCTCGGCATATATCCGTCCCATCAGTATGAATTTGCACGCCGAAACGTCAATCACACCGTTACCAGCAAGCGGAAGCTGATGCAGCTGGTCAACGAGAAATACGTTTCGGGGTGGGACGACCCGCGTATGCCGACCGTTGCCGGTATGAGAAGACGAGGCTATACGCCCGAATCCATCCGGGACTTCGTGGAGCGGATCGGTGTTTCGAAAAGAGAGAACAGCGTCGATCTCAGCCTGCTCGAGTTCTGTGTACGCGAGCACCTCAATAAAATAGCCATGCGGCGAATGGTGGTGCTCGATCCTCTGAAAATCGTAATAACCAATTTCCCGGAGGGAAAAACAGAAACCTGCCGGAGCGAAAATAATCCCGAAGATCTTTCTTCCGGAGACCGTGAAGTACCCTTTACACGTGAAATCCTTATTGAAAAGGAGGACTTCATGGAAAATCCGCCGAAAAAATACCACCGGCTCTCACCGGGCCAGCACGTCAGGCTGAAGAGCGCGTACATTATACGCTGCGATGAGGTGGTAAAAGATGCCGAAGGACAGGTTACGGAGATCAGGTGCAGCTACATTGAAAACAGTAAAAGCGGACAGGATACTTCCGGCGTTGCAGCCAAAGCCACCCTCCACTGGGTCTCTGCCGCTCACGCCATCCCGGTAGAAGTCCGTCTTTACGACCGGCTCTTCCTGGTGGAGGACCCCAGTGAAGGAGAGGGCGACTTCAAGGATCATATCAATCCTGAATCACTGAAAACAGTAACCGGGTATGCTGAACCGGCGCTTGCCACCGACTCCCCGGACGCTCATTTCCAGTTTCTGCGGCTGGGCTATTTCTACGCAGACAAAGAATCAACGCCCGAACGCCTGATTTTCAACCGTACTACTACGCTCAGGGATAATTTTGCCAGGGCAATACAAAAGTAGGGTATCGCTACTCACAGATTACCAATATGGATTCCAGAAGAGAATTTATCAAGAAGGCTGCGATGTTGTCAGGAACAGCCGGCCTGATGACCATGCTCCCGCCTTCTATCCAAAAGGCCCTTGCTATCGATCCTGAAAAAGGCACAACTTTCCTGGATGCGGAGCATGTCGTGATACTTATGCAGGAAAACCGTTCGTTCGACCACAGCTACGGCACATTGCAGGGCGTACGCGGCTTCAACGACCCGAGGGCGATGATCCAGCCTGACCGGAATAAAGTATGGCTTCAGAAAAACGATGCCGGCCAGACCTACATGCCTTTCCGCCTGAATATACACGATACCAAATCGACCTGGATGCAGGCCCTTCCCCATTCCTGGGAAAACCAGGTAGATGCACTTAATAAAGGCAAAATGGACGGATGGCTCGAAAACAAAAAATCCGGGAATAAGGACTACCAGGAGATGCCCCTTACGATGGGGTACTACAATCGGGAGGATATCCCCTTCTATTATGCCTTCGCCGATGCTTTTACGATCTGTGATCAGAACTTCTGCTCTTCGCTCACCGGGACCACTCCCAACCGGCTTTATCTCTGGTCGGGCACGATCCGCGAGAAACAGGACTTCGAATCGAAAGCCAATGTGCACAATGCCGATGTGACCTACCAGAAGGAAGCCAGCTGGACAACCCTGCCCGACCGCTTCGAGGATGCCGGTATTTCCTGGAAAATTTACCAGAATGAGCTGAGCATAGATGTGGGTTTTGAAGGCCCTGAAGAAGAATGGCTGGCTAATTTCACCAACAACCCGCTGGAATGGATGAAACAGTTCAACGTCTGGTATTCAAAGGGGCTCCAGGACCACCTGCCGGTAGCCCTGAAAGAGCTCCCCGGGAAGATCGAACGGCTTGAATCACAGCTGAAAGAGGCGAAGGAAAACAACGAGGACACGACCCAGCTTCAGAAAATGCTTAACTGGGCCAGGTCTGATCTTAAAATTGCCCGGGAAGTTGCTGTCAGGTACCCGCGCGAAAATTTCGAAAAGCTCAGTAAAAGGGAACAGAATCTTCATAAGAAAGCATTCTGCGATAACTCCGGGGATCCTGACTACCATAAGGTAACGCAGGTGAAATATGACGATAACGATGTTTCCCGCACTATGTACCTTCCTAAGGGAGACATTTTTCACCAGTTCCGGCAGGATGTGAAAAATGGTCAGTTGCCTGTGGTTTCCTACCTGGTAGCTCCAAAAAACTTTTCGGATCATCCCGGAGCGCCATGGTACGGCGCGTGGTATATTTCCGAAACGCTCGACATTCTCACCCAAAACCCGGATGTGTGGAAAAAAACCATCTTTATTCTCTGCTATGACGAAAATGATGGCTATTTCGACCATGTAACACCGTTTTTCCCGCCCAGGCCCGGCGACAGCGGGCAAGGTAAAGTAAGCGAAGGGATCGATACATCGGTCGAAATGGTCAATATGAAGCATGAGCTGCAGCGTGTCCGCACGAACGCAGAACGTGTGTCGAGGGACGGCCCGATAGGCCTGGGATTCAGGGTTCCCCTGGTAATTGCTTCCCCCTGGAGCAGGGGCGGGTATGTCAACTCCGAGGTATTCGATCACACTTCCATCGTACAGTTCCTGGAGGTATTCCTTACCCATAAAACAGGGAAACCCTTCAGGGAAGACAATGTCTCTCAATGGAGACGCACGGTATGCGGCGACCTTACCTCCGTATTCAGGTCTTATAACGGGGAAAAGATATATTTTCCGAAACCTGTCGACAAAATGCCCTTTGTCGAGGGTATACATAAATCCCAGTTCAAAGAGCTTCCGAAAGGTTTTCGTGCGCTGTCTGAAGAAGAGATCAGGCGCATCAACCGGGAAGCGCCGGGCAACAATGTAATGCCCGGGCAGGAAAAAGGTACCCGCTCTTCCAATGCCCTTCCCTATGAATTGTATGCTGACGGGAAAATCCCCGGCAGCAAAGCCTTCGAGCTCACGCTGCAGGCCGGGAACAGGCATTTCGGCAAAAAATCTGCCGGAGCTCCCTTCCTTGTTTATTTATACGGAAAGGAATACCAGGTCAGGGCCTATGCCGTAAAAGCCGGCGATAAGCTTACGGATTCGTTTTCCCCGGACCTGTTTGAGAACGGGGAAATTCATATTGCCGTATATGGACCAAACGGCTTTTTCCGCGAGTTCAAACCAGGCGGCCATTTCCCGGAAATCAGCCTGTCTTACAAAGCTTCCGCAAAAAGCGGCCGGCTAGGAGAAGAAGTAGTTTTCAATTTCCGGAATACGGATCAGAAAGCAAGGACGATCACGGTACGGGACAACTGTTACGGCGCGCCGGAGCAAACCGTAAGCCTCACAGGATCAAAAAGTAACCAGGTCCTGGTCCCCCTTTCCAAAAGCAGGGGATGGTACGACCTGAGCCTGACATCATCCGATGCGCCGGGAAATTTTTTCAGGTTTGCAGGCAGGGTGGAAACCGGCCAGGAGAGCCTCACAGACCCCTTTATGGGCGCAATTTTATAGCCGGGAAAAATCTTTTTTAAAAAAAATTAAATTTTTCTTTAAAAAGATGTGACTAGGTTGTTACTTCGCCGTCATAATAATGAAGTTTTTCATAACGTTGAGTAAATCAGATATCCGTTTTTGACCTATCAGAGACGGATATTTTGTTTTCCGGCACTCCTCTCCTTTCCAGAATCAGGTTTGTTTTCAATTCAAACAGTTTTTTTTCAAGGCCGACCTGGTAAATGTGCGGGTTAGTAAAACGCCTGGTACCTTCGTAAATGCTGTTCAGCTGCATCCGGGCCCGTTCCCTGATGTCCGCTATGTCCGGAAGCGTATAAACCAGCGTACCGTTCCGGTAAACCGGTACCAGGAGATCTTCGAAAGTAAACGTCTGGTCAAACGATCTCTGCTTTGTAAAATCGTAAGGATGGATCATCCGGACCGTGTCCTCCAGCTCAAATTCCTCGTTATAGATCATATCCGCCACAAAAACACCGTGTTTCTTAAAACGGCGCACCTGGAGTATGCCCGGCGTCGATATCTTTACGGACTGCTCCGACAGCTTAAGCTTGTAGTGCCACCGCCCGTCGGCGCCTTTTATAGCAGCAAGCTTGTAAACTCCGCCGAGCGCAGGCTGGTCATAGGCAGTTACCAGCTTCGTCCCTATCCCCCATGTATCTATCCGGGCTCCCTGTTCCTTCAGGCTTTTGATAATGTATTCGTCCAGGTCATTGCTGGCGACTATCGACGCATCCTCAAAGCCGTTCTCATCCAGGAGCTTCCTGCTTTCTATGCTCAGGTAGGCCAGGTCGCCGGAGTCGAGGCGAATACCCAGCAGCCTGTGCCCTTTCTTTTCCAGCGTTTTCCCGACTTCTATCGCATTCCTGACCCCATTCAGCGTGTCGTAGGTATCGACCAGCAGGATCACATTGTTGGGCATGTGCTCGGCGTAGGCTTCGAAAGAAGCTCTTTCCGAATCGAACGACATCACCCAACTATGGGCATGGGTCCCTTTGACGGGTATGCCGTATGCTCTCCCTGCAAACACGTTGGAGGTTGCATCAAATCCGCCGATATAAGCCGCGCGACTGGCCGTTACTCCTCCGTCGGGCCCCTGCGCACGCCGCAGCCCGAATTCCAGGAGCTTGTCACCGGGTGCTACCAGTCTCATGCGGGCGGCTTTGGTGGCAACCAGCGATTGAAAGTTTACAATATTAAGCAACGCAGTCTCCAGTAGCTGGCACTGGATAACAGGACCCGTCACCCGTATCAGGGGCTCGTCGGGGAAAACCAGCGTCCCTTCGGGAACCGCATCGACGTCGCAGCTGAATTCCAGCTTTTGCAGGTAATCGAGAAACCCTTTCTCAAACAAAGGTAATTGGTCGGCGCCCCGTAGCGTAGCAAGGTATTCCAGGTCGGCCGGCCCAAACCGGAAGCTGTCCAGGTACCGGACTACGCTCCCGAGTCCGCACGAAACCGTAAATCCTCCCTGGAAGGGATGCTTTCTGAAATAAAGGTTGAAAACTGCCTGTTCCTCCGCCTTCCCGGTTTTCCAGTAGCCGTAGGCCATTGTGAGCTGGTACAGGTCGGTCAGAAGCGCCGACCCTACATAAGTATTTTCCAATTTCCTGATTGATTATACCGCCCGGGTTAAAGGTGGGACGGTAGACAAAAAGCTAATCAAAAAAAAATCCGCCTGAAATGCAACTTCCGGCTATTTCGCTCTATCATTTACTAAGTCAGCCTGGTTAATTCCGAAAAAAGGCATAACGCCGCTCATCCTTTTAGACGACCATTTATGTAAAGAAAGGTTCTATGCATTACCAAGTACCCTAATTTTGCTTCATGAGGTCGGATAAAAAGAAGATCTCATATCTATTAGCCATGAATTTAATAAAGTCTGTTACTGCGGCGGCCGTTCTTTTTTTGTGCTGCAATGTCTCAAAAGCACAAAACGCCGGCAACGGCATCCGGGGAAAAGTGCTCCAGTCCAATCGTGAGGAAATACCTTTTGTCAATGTATTTCTCCTGGAAAGCGCCGACTCCTCGATGGTAAAGGGCGTGGCCGCCTCAGAAACCGGCGAGTATCTTTTCGACAATGTACCGGCCGGAGGTTATTTTGTAATGGCAAGTATGGTAGGATTTAAAAAAGCTTACAGCAGGCAGCTCAGCTATGACGGCACGAATATTAACGTTCCGGAGCTTCTCCTTTCGCCTGATGTAAAGTCGCTGGAAGAAGTGAAGATCGTCGCCCAGAAGCCGTTTATAGAGCAGGAAGTCGACCGGACTATCATCAATGTGGAAAACAGCGCTGTCTCGGCAGGGTCGACCGCGCTGGAAGTGCTGGAGCGTTCGCCCGGCGTAACGGTAGACCAGCAAAACGACCGGCTCAAGCTGCGCGGTAAAGACGGAGTAATTGTACAGATCGATGGAAAACAGACTTACCTGTCCGAAGCAGAGCTGGTGAGCCTCCTGCGTAACACGCCGAGCGATAACATTGAAAAAATAGAGCTGATCACTAACCCTTCAGCAAAGTATGACGCCGCAGGGAACTCCGGGATCATCAATATCAAATTCAAGAAAAATAAAAACTACGGGACCAACGGCAACGTCAGCCTGGGTTTCGGGATGGCAGATCAGAAAAAGCCGCGCAGCAACGGGATGCTGTCGCTCAACCAGAGAGAAGGCAAGATCAGCTGGAACGCCGCGGTAAACGGCTTTGAAGGCAAAGGATTCAATAATCAGCACATTACCCGTGTAATCCCCTACGAAGGGAAGAATACAACTTTCAACTCAGTATCCAAGAGCGACTGGACCTCTTATTTCTATAGCTACAAGCTGGGGGTTGACTATTATATCGATAATAAAACGACCGTAGGAGCCATGTTCTCGGGCTTTGCGAATAAATGGGAAAACCCGTTCAGGACGACAAACTCGGATATACTCGATCATAGCCAGCAACTCGAGCAGAGTTTCCTGACTTCCATTGTAGCTTCGAATAAAACAAATAATCTCACCGCCAATGTTAACCTGAAGCACCAGTTTAACGACAAAGGCAAAGAACTCACCTTCGACGTCGATTACGTCAGGTACAACCAGAAAGGCTACAATTTTATGGATACCCGGTACTCGCTTCCCGAAGGCGGCTCGCCCCGCCCGGATGAAATTCTCCGGAGCAATATGCCTGCCGTGATCAACATAGGGGTAGCAAAGCTTGACTACACGCAGCCGCTCGGAAAAGGAAAGCTGGAAACCGGGCTGAAATCGAGCTACGTAGCCTCTGACAACGACATGAGGATGGAGATCTTCGCCGACGTATGGCAGGTCGATCCCAACCGTACCAACCGGTTCAAATACAGTGAAAATATCAACGCCGCCTATGTCAATTACAGCAGCAAATTTTCCGAAAAAACAAAATTCCAGCTGGGCGTAAGGGCCGAGCATACCCACAGTATCGGTAATTCCGTAACGCTCGGCCAGGTAAATGACCGAAACTATATCAATCTTTTCCCCAGCGCTTTCATCTCCCATACCCTCGACAGCAGCAACGTACTGAACCTGTCCTACAGCTATCGTCTCGACCGGCCCAACTACCAGTCGCTCAACCCGTTTGAATATTACCTCGACCCGTATACTTTCCAGAGGGGAAATCCTAACCTGAGGCCGCAGTACACGCATTCATTCCAGTTGGTGCACGTGTTCAAGAGCTTTCTCAATACCACGCTGGCTTACAGCCGCATCACTGACCTGATCGCATCGGAAGTGCCCCAGCTGGTCCCGGAGAAGAATATCACCTACGTGACACACGAAAACCTCGACCATCAGAACTACCTCAGCCTTATCGTTTCGGCTCCTGTTCCCGTTACAAAGTGGTGGAACCTTCAGCTGAATGCTACAGGTACTTACAATCAGTACAAGACCTTCTACAGGAATGCACCGTATGACGTAAGCATATTTTCATACAACTTCTACGGGAATAATACCATCAGGCTTCCCAAAGAGTGGTCGCTGGAAGCGGGGTTATGGTTAAACGGCCCCAACATATTCGGGCTGATCCGCACCAGCACCATGGGTTCCCCCAGCTTAGGGGTCCAAAAGAATATCTGGAACAAGAAAGCCAATATCAAGCTTAACGTACAGGACCCTTTTGCATGGAACCGCTTTAAAGGAGAAACGCAATTCGAAGATATCAACCTGAATATCTATAGCAGATGGCCGAGCCGGCAGGTAAGGCTGGCCTTTTCTTACCGGTTCGGCAACCAGAACGTAAAAACGCGTCAGCGCAGCACCGGTTCGGATGATCTTCAGCAGCGCGCCGGGGGAGGACAAAATTGAACCGGCGCTCAAAAGACACTAATTCATACGATTAGTTTAGGTTAATAAATTCAAAAGCCCTTCCCGGATGAGGAAGGGCTTTTTTTAAGACCCGCAATATGACCTGTGAATACTACAGCTCGTTCCTGTTCAGCGAATCGACCGCGTGCTGAGCGGCTCTTGCCGTAAAAGCCATATAGGTCAGAGATGGATTTACGCAGGACGAAGAAGTCATAAAAGCCCCGTCGGTCACGTATACATTGGGGCACCCCCAAACCTGGTTATGCTTATTCAGCACCGAAGTTTTGGGATCATGTCCCATACGGGCAGTTCCCATTTCATGTATACCGATACCCGGGTTCTTGGTCAGGTCATTTACTTTCTGGATATCCTTAACCCCCGCTGCATCCAGCATCTCTGCTGCATCGTTCACCATATCTTCCCTCATTTTCAGCTCATTCTCCCCATACGCGGCATCAAAAACTACGAGAGGGAGTCCCCATTTGTCTTTCTTGTCGGCAGAAAGCGTCATACGGTTTTTCTCGTCGGGCAGCATTTCACCAAAGCCGCCCAGGTTCATCCGCCACGGCCCGGGCTGGCTCAGGCTGTCTTTGAAAGCCGCTCCGAAGCCCTTTTCGCCGGTACCTCTCGACCAGTTTGTCCTGTGTCCTCCGCCCTGGTAACCAAATCCTCTGAGGTAGTCCCTCTTGTCGTTCCCCCAGTTACGATATCTCGGGATATAAATCCCGTTGGCGCGGCGCCCGAAATAGTATTTATCCCCGAGGCCATCGAAAGTCCCGTTTGCTCCGGCAGCCAGGTGGTGATCCATGATATTGCGTCCGAGCTGGTCGCTGTCGTTGCCAAGTCCGTTCGGGAAGCGCGAGGATTTCGAATGAAGCATGATCGCCGCAGAAGCGATAGCCGAGGCGTTCAGGAAGATTATCTTTGCATAATATTCCCGCGTTTCAAGGGTATTCTGGTCGATTACCCTGACGCCCGTCGCTTTTCCTGCCTTTTCGTCAAAAATTATCTCCGAGACGATTGAGTCCGGTATCAGCGTGAGATTGCCAGTACGCTCGGCTGCCGGCAATGTAGCAGCCTGGGTGCTGAAATAGGCACCGTAAGGACAGCCTCGCATGCACATGTTCCGGAACTGGCAGGACGCCCGCCCCAGGTCGGTATGCACATCCGCAGCCTTGCTCAGGTTGGCGGTACGCCCGATAATCATTTTACGGCCGGGAAATTTCTTTTCTATCGCCACTTTCACCTCCTTTTCCAGGCAGGTCATATCCATGGGCGGCAGAAACTGCCCGTCAGGCAGCACCTCCAGGTTTTCCTTTGACCCGCTTATGCCGGCAAATTTCTCGACATAATCATACCAAGGGGCGATTTCCCTGTACCGGACCGGCCAGTCAATCGAGATCCCGTCCTTTGCATTCGCCTCAAAGTCAGCCTCGTTAAGCCGGTAGCTCTGACGTCCCCAAAGCAGTGATCTGCCTCCGACATGGTAGGCGCGGATCCAGTCAAAGCCCCTGGTTTCTATATAGGGGTTTTCTTTATCATTTTCAAACAGGTAACGATGCTCTTCATTGGCTGTGTACCCGGTGCGCATGCTGGCCCAGTACTCTTCCTTTGCCTGGGTCGTTACCCTTCCGCGGTGCTCCAGCTCCCAGGGAGCCTTAAGAGCTGTTTCATAACCCGTTATATGCTTGATATCCCTTCCCCTCTCCAGCATCGCCACCTTTAGTCCCTTTTCAGTGAGCTCTTTGGCGGCCCATCCGCCGCTGATCCCCGAACCTACTACTATAGCATCGTAAGTGGCCTGTTTTCCGGCCTTCAAGTTCAAATTCATCGGTCAACAATTTATATTTCTAAATAGCCCAGGCTTTCTGTCCCTCCTTCAGATCGACGCAGCCTTCATACCTGCCCGGTACCGGGAGGTAGTCCAGAGCCTGCGTGGCGCCCGCCTCCGAAGTAAAATACCCCAACAGGGTCAGCTCTTTCATCAGAGAAAAAAACGGCACTCCGGGCTCCTCGAAAGATTGCTGCGATTCCCTGGCCTGACTGCGCTTCTGGGCAGTCTCTTCCTTAAACCGGTAAGCGTAATCTTCGGCTTCGGACAACAGTTTTACGCGTTCCTCCTGAGAGGCCTTCAGAAATCCTTTTTTCGAAAGCTCGTCTACCCCCTTCAGGAAGCTGTTCTGATCTTTCGGGTAATAGCAATCCTTCAGCATCAGCTCGACAAACTCGCCTACCTTCGCGTCCTTTGCCCCCGGCGTATCGGTGGCCGGCAGAATGGTCTCTGCAATCTCGGAAACCAGGTTCAATTGATCTGCCGAAAAACCGGCAAACTGTTCACCACCCGACTGGGTACCCGGTGTACAACCTTCAAGGAATGCTGTTATCGTCGGAGCGGAAACCAACCCTCCCATCAGAAGGGCAACCCGCTCCAAAGCGTCACGTCTGTTCATATTGAAAAAAGGTATTGGTTGACAATCATCACAAAATTACATGGGATAAGTACAAAACAACTTAAATAAAAGGGATATTTAAAAAATAAAGAAGGTGATTCCATTAAAATTCAGACATACAGCAGGTTACAACCTCTTATATCGGAATTATCCAGCCGGCCGAGTATTTCAAAGGTACCGGAACCGGCATCCGACCGCCCGATATCGGAAGTTTCGATAAAAGAGCAGGAACCGAGATTCCCCAGGTCCACGATGTTAATGCCTCCCGTCTGACCGTCGGTACGTATGGTAAAGGGATCAGTTATATCACGTATCAGGACTTTGAGGCTGTCGGAATACCTGAAAATCCCGTTTTTCTGTGCATACGCCTGCGAAACCATCTCCGTCATGCCATATTCCGAATGCACAGCCGCTATCCCGAGCTTCTCCCTGAGCAGGCTGTGGACTTCCTGCCGGAGCATCTCCCTTCTCCGCCCCTTCATGCCCCCGGTTTCCATCACGATGATATCCGGCAGCCCGGCTGCCGGCTGGTTTGACTTCTCAAAATTGTCTGCCCAGTCAAGCAACGCGAAAGTCACTCCTACCAGCAGCACTTTCCGCCCGTCGGCTACCTGCCTTATCTCTGCGAGCTTCCGGTTGAGGGCTTCGAAGTCATCCAGGTAAAAGCCGGAAAACTGCGAGCCGGAAAGCTTCATGAAATGCTGCACCATATAAACCAGCGACGAGTTGCTTCTCTCCAGGTAAGACGGCAGTAACGCCAGTATGTGAAACCCGCTCAGCGGACCGTAGCTCCGTTCAAAGATCCGGACGCTCAGCTGTTCATACAGATCCGTATCGCCCACATAGTGCCGGCTGGTTTCGGAACCGGTGGTCCCGGAACTTTCAAAAACCCGCTCAAACTGCATTTCTGACCCGGTAATTACCTGATGCCTTTTAAAAAAAGAAACAGGGAGAAATGGGATTTCATGTAATGCGGTTACCTGATCCGGGCTGCAGCGCAGGTATCTTAAATAATCGGCATATACCCGGTTATACTCCGCCTGGAACCTGAATACTTCCAGGGCAATGCTATCGAAAGAATCGGGTGAAACACAGCCTATTTCGTCTTTCAGCTGGTCGCGGAGATGTACAAAAGCTTCTGGTTCAGACATTCGTAAACGGGCCGTGCGGAGTTGCCTGTCGCCCGGCTGAGACAAATCTAGTTAATTCTGGTTAATTCAGAGCGTTATCAGCATCTGAAGGAAATTCACTTATATATTACTAACAAACAATTTTATATATTATTAACGAACAACTTTGTACATTTGTAATATAAGAAAATATTTACCGATGATAACACAGGAAACGATCAGCCAGGTAATCGAGTCGCAGCGAAAAAATCTTTTGGCCAAAGGTGTGGGATTGGAGCGCGAGAAACTTGAAAGTCTTCCTGACCTCTCAACACACGCATTGATCGTGTCGGGCATAAGGAGATGCGGAAAAAGCACTCTCCTTTTTCAGTTGCTGAACCAACGCTATCCCGATGCCCTCTATCTTAATTTTGAAGACCCTCGCCTGTACGGTTTTGACATAAAGGATTTCGCAAGGCTTGACAGCATTATACGGCAGGCAGATACGAACACATTGCTTTTGGATGAGATACAAATCATACCCGAATGGGAACGTTACATTCGCCAGAAGCTGGATGAAAATACAAAAGTAATTATCACAGGTTCCAACGCCAGCCTGCTTAGCAGAGAACTGGGCACCAAACTCACCGGCCGCCAAATCACAAAAGAGCTGTTTCCTTTCTCTTTTAATGAGTATCTGAGCTTTACCGGCCAGGAAGGTTCACCGCAATCTGTAAGTAACTATCTGTATACAGGAGGATTCCCCGAATATGTAAAGCAGGGTATAGATGACATCCTGAACTATGTACTGGATGATATCCTCATACGTGATATTGTCGTGCGCTACGGGATTCGCGATATAGTCAGCCTGCGCAGGCTGACGATCTACCTGTTGTCCAACATCGGTAAGCTGTTCACTGCCAACCGCCTGAAAAACCTGATAGAAGTAGGTTCTACCAATACGATCACTGAGTATCTCTCTCACCTGGAAGATACTTATCTGCTGTATTATGTACCCAAGTTCGATCACTCCTATCGCAAGCAGTTGGTAAACCCGCGAAAAGTATATGCCGTAGATACCGGACTGGTCAGGGCCAACTCGGTTTCGTATAGCAAAGACCTGGGGCGCCTCCTGGAAAATATGGTCTTTCTGCATATCCGGCGGAGCTTTAAGGAAATATACTATTTTTCGGGTAAAGGAGAATGTGATTTTGTCGTACTGCAAAAGGGCATTGCCCGGACCGCGATACAGGTATGTTATGACCTGAATCCCGACAATCTCGAACGTGAACTTAACGGAATAAATGAAGCAATGGAATTTTTCGGCCTCAGAGAGGGACTGCTGGTCACCTATTCCCAACACGACAGTTTTGACACAGCCGGCGGGAAAGTAACGATTGTTCCGATGGCGGAGTTTCTGCTAGGGAGTTGCCTGTTGCCCGGCTGAGGCAAATCTAGTTTATTCACACAATATTTTCCGCCTGCAATCGTAACTTTCAATATACCTATCAATCCATCAGCTATGCGTATTGTCGGAGCTCTCTTCTTCCCCACTATCACGTTAATAGTAGGCGGCTGTGCAGATATCCCGAAATATGACTTGTCGCCGGCGATAGAGTTTGCAGGGATTGACCGGTTTGATTCGGAGGACCCGCTAGGGAACCCTGTTAACCTGGTCAGGATCACATTGGCATTCGAAGACGGCGACGGTGATCTGGGCGAAGATCCGCAGTCTGAAGAACGGAGGAATTTCCTGGAGGCAAATGGCGGATGGGGTAATTACCGTGTAGAGGTTTTCCGGCTTCAGAACGAAAAGTGGGAAAGACACCCGATGCCGCTTCTCGATTCTAGACCGCTTATGTTTCCCTTCCTGAAGACGGACGGCAGCCGTGGGCCGATACGGGGCAAGCTCGACTTTGACATCGACTTTCCACCGGGAACCGGTTCTAAAATAACTCCATTGAAATTTATCGTCAAAATACGAGACCGCGAGCTGCGGGAAAGCAACATAGTAGAAACCGATTCAATCCTGGTGCCTGTCTTTGACGATCTGTAGAACGGTTTTGCTTTAAAAACCCGGCTGGATTAATGAGCCGCATGTGTTTTTGACTCCTGTTCTTACATTTTGGCTATCCATGCAATATTTCTCCTCAAACTATCGTAATTTTGATAAATTACAGCAAACCAAACCATTCCTTTATGCGTATTGCCGGATCCTTACTGTTTATCGGGGTTATGTTACTGACCGGGAGCTGTGTGGATATTCCCAAATATGATCCGACCCCGGCTATCGAGTTCGTGGGAATTGACAAATTCGATTCGCAGGACAAGCTGGGGAACCCGATGAAGCTTGTCAGGATCACATTGTCTTTTGAAGATGGCGACGGCGATCTGGGCGAAGATATCCAGTCTGAAGAAAGAAGACAGTATCTCCAGAGCAACGGCGGTTGGGGAAATTATCACGTCCAGGTGTTCAGGTTCGTCAATGAGAAATGGGAAGAGCTAGAGCTGACTGCGCTGGACTACCTGGCATTCCCGTACCTGAAAACCGACGGAGTACGGGGGCCGATCCGGGGGAAACTGGATTATGATCTTGATTTTGCACTTGGCCCGGGGCAGAAAGAAACGCCTCTGAAATTCGTTGTGAAGATACGCGACCGCCAGCTCAGGGAAAGTAATGTAATAGAAACAGATTCTATCAGCGTACCTATTTTCGACGAATTTTAAGGATGAGAGTTTTCTCCGTTATTATCAGTGCTCTTTTTACCTTAACCTGTCTGGTGGCTTTGAATAGCCCCTCAGCTCCCATCCGCACCGGTGCCGAACAAACGGAGCAGTACCTCGACTACCTGAAAAATAAGCGTATCGCCATCCTGGCCAATCCGACCACGGTGATCGGCTCAAAGCACCTGGTGGACAGTCTTCTCAGCCGCGGGATCCGCATTGTAAAAGCCTTCGGACCGGAGCATGGCTTCCGCGGACGCGCCAGTGCGGGGATCAAGGTTTCAGATGAGAAAGACCCGGATACCGGTATCGATATTATTTCCCTTTACGGTAACAAAAGAAAGCCTTCAGCTGCAGACCTGGCTGATATCGACCTTGTTATTTTCGATGTACAGGATGTCGGATGCCGGTTTTATACCTACATCAACGTGCTGCGCGACGTAATGGAAGCCTGCGCCGAGCATGGAAAAGAACTGCTGATCCTCGATCGTCCCAATCCTAACGGCTATTTTGTCGATGGCCCCATACTGGACATGAAGCTCAAATCGGGCATAGGACAGTTCCCGGTGCCGGTCGCGCATGGGATGACCATCGCCGAGTTTGCACAAATGATCAACGGAGAAGGCTGGTTGCCTGGAAAAAAGACCTGTAAGCTGAAAATTATCCCGGTGAAGAACTATTCCCACGACATGGAATATACTTTACCGGTAAAACCCTCTCCCAACCTTAATACTCAGCAAAGTATTCTCCTTTATCCTTCGACCTGCCTCTTCGAAGGCACCATCCTCAACCACGGCCGGGGCACTCATTTCCCGTTCACGGTGCTGGGAAGCCCTAGGCTGAAGGGGAAGTATTCATTTTCCTACACGCCTGTCTCCATTCCCGGAATGAGCGAGACGCCCCTCCATATGAACCAGGTTTGCTACGGGATTGACCTTCGCAATTACGATATAGACCAGCTCCGGAAGACCAAACGCATCAACCTGCAGTGGATGATCGAGCTGTACAAAGCATACCCTGACAAAGAGCGCTTTTTTGACCGCTCGCAAAGCAACCAGATCGGCAATATCGACGGGCTTGCGGGCGATGCACAGTTTCGCCATCAGATAGCAGCGGGCAAATCCGAAGAGGAAATACGCGCCACCTGGGAACCTGCGCTGTCGCAGTATAAGGAAATGCGAAAAAAATACCTGTTGTACCCGTAAAGGGAAACACGTCTCTTGCATCTTATCTTACCGGATCAGTGTCGACGGGAAGTCGGAGAGCTTTTCGCAACATACCTGCTCCATGACCTGGTAAAGCTGCGCCTTAAACATGGTGATGGTGTGATCACCGCCTTCATCGCCCAAAGCCCCTACTCCATACATAAACGGCCGCCCCATAAAGGTAAAATCGGCGCCGCAGGCCATTGACCTGCCAATGTCTACGCCCGACCGCAGGCCGCTGTCTATCATAACCTTCAGTTTATCACCGAACTTATCGGCCAGTCCTTTCAGAGGTTTAATAGTCGACTCACCGGCATCGATCTGGCGTCCCCCGTGATTGGAAACGATGATCCCGTCTGCGCCTATATCAACCACCTTTTCGGCATCTTCCTCGCTTACCACGCCTTTGACCACCAGCTTTCCCTTCCAAAGGTCGCGTATAGCGGCGATCTTATCTGCGTCTACCCTCCCGGTGAAGGTCGCATTCATAAACTTGCCGAGCTGCTTCATATCCAGGTTACCGGTCATGTAAGGCTTGAGGGTGGCAAAGTTCGGGATACCGTGCATCAGGGTTTTGATCCCCCATTCGGGGCACACTGCGGCCTGGATGAAGTTATCGATAGTGATTTTAGGAGGCATCGACAGTCCCGCTTTTATTTCGCGGTAGCGCAGGCCGAAAGAGGGTACATCGACAAGCACCACCAGCACATCATACCCGCTCTCGCGCAGGCGCCTCAGGATGTCGTCTCGAAGGCTGTTTTCTGTCGGGTGATACAACTGGAACCAGGCATTTCCTTCGGTTACTTCTGAGATCCGCTCTATACTGGCCGTCGAGACCGTGCTCAGGATATAGGGGATATTATGCTTGAATGCCGCCTTTGCCAGTATTTCGGGGGCATTGGGCCAGATCAGCCCCTGCAGCCCGATCGGCGATATACCGAAAGGAGCGTCGTAACGCTTGCCGAACAGTTCGGCCGACATATCCACCCCGTTATGCTTCCTGAGATAATGGGGCATCAGTTGAACATCTTTAAAATCGTATTCGTTGCGCCAGAGATTCAGCTCTTCGTTACAGCCGCCTTCCAGGTAATCGAAGGCAAATTTCGGGATACGTTTTTTAGCCCTGCGTTTCAGATCAGATACGGAAGGATATTGGGAATTGTATTTAAAAGTAGGTTTGCTCATCGTTTAGTTAAGGATATCCTGCAAAACATCGTAAAATTCTTATAAAAACTCGATAGTTGCCAGAATGGGGTAATGGCTGGACGCATCGGGGTAATCCCTGATCAGCTTGTAAGTCCCCACTCTCACTCTCTTTTGTTCCTGTATAAATACGTAGTCCATTCTCTCTCCGGGCAATCCATCCACCCTGGTGGAAAGCTGCGATCCCCTTGCAGCATCAAACCAGTTTTTCCTGAACGAAAAATAAGGCTGCTCGGTCGGTCTGACGCCCATATCCATCGCCAGGACAACGGGCTGGATGCTTTCTCCCAACAGCTGGTTGACATAAGCGGACTGCAGTCCCCGATCCATCGCAGAAGTGTAGTCGAGCTGTGTATTGCAAAACCTGAAGGTAAGCTTCTCCGATTCCCGGATCAACCCGCAGAGCAGCATACGCGGCGCCGTCCCCGGCCTGCTGGGCAAGCCTATTTTCTGCGTTTTTTCGAAAGGCCGGACCGAAAGCAGCCCGACTCCCTGTGTACCTCCCTCCGTCAGGTCAGATGCACCGTACGTATAAAACATATTGGTCTGAAGCGCGATCTGCCTCACATGATACCGCAGCCTCCCCTCCTGTACCAGGCTGTCGACCCCCTGAAGGGCTACCACATGAGGTTTATATTCTTTGATAAGCTGCACAACGGTACGCAGGTTCGACTCTCCGAAATTATCTTCCCCGTGCCTTATGTTAAAGCTCAAAACCCTGATAGAAACGGGAGCCACCTCCGACGATCCTGAGAGGCCGGTCAGGCCAGCCAAAAGAAATACGATCTGAACTAACTTCTTCAAAATAGCGGATTCTTCACGGACTTACTATACCATACTTTCCTGCAAGTCGAAAATTTTATCCATAAGCACCCACTTCTCGCCTTCTTTAGCTACCGGTATAGCCTTTTGGTATTTCCACATCAGTTGCTCCCACTCCTGGACCACCGGGTTGTCCGCATCCATCACTGCCTTTCTTTCAAATGAAAAC
The DNA here is from genome assembly GCA_037191015.1 of Spirosomataceae bacterium. Lineage (GTDB taxonomy): Bacteria > Bacteroidota > Bacteroidia > Cytophagales > Spirosomataceae > Ravibacter. The sequence goes on along the minus strand of JBBCKD010000015.1, from coordinate 361,183 downwards.
GTATCATCGGTTTCCATGAGCATCATCAACCGGTTGCCCGCCCGGCATATCTGCATCTGCGTAATCCCCGAATCGGTAATACTTTTCAGAATCTCAGGCCAGACATGCCGGTGTATTTCTTCGTATTCCGCTATAAGCTCCGGGCTATCGTTAATATCGAGTGCAAAGAAATACCTGTTGTTCATTAGGAAACAGCCATAAGGATAAGATACATAAAATTACGAAATTAACCCGAATAGCATAAGGAAATTCAGCTTGACTTCATCTTGCTGCCCCATACGGCGTAATAGCCCACAAACAGGAAGCATGCGATCGGCACCAGGAGCGAGATCTGCATATTGATCTTGGATACATAACCCGTAAGGGGCGCGATAACAGCGCCGCCGACGATGGCCATGATGACCAGCGAAGCACCCAGCTTCATCTGCCTGCCCAGGCCCCGGGTAGCAAGCGCAAAAATGGTAGGGAACATGATAGACATAAAGAAATAGACAGCCATAATCGCCAGGACGGCGGTCAGCCCCTCCGTAACCATGCCGACCCCGAGCAATACCGCGCAGGCCAGCGCATACACGGCCAGCAAATCCTGGGAGCGGTACCTGTTCATCAGGGCGGTACCTACAAAGCGGCCGATCATAAATATGATCAGCGCGAACGATGCATGGAAACTGGCGATCTGTACAGGTGACATCTCGGGATTACCACCGGTAAGAGCAGCCATCAATTTTCCGAAACCAATGGCTACCCCGAGGTCCTGGTCGGGAGAAAGCAGCATTTTATAATCTACAAAATATCCCCACAGAGCGGCCTGCGCCCCGACATAAAAGAACTGCGCCAATACGCCCAGTACCAAATGACGTTTTTTCAGCAGGGCACCTATTCCTTCCGATCCGCCTGCTTCGCCCGGTCCGCTTTCAGCTACCGGTTCCGGCATTTTGGTAAGTGCGAACAACAAGGCAACCAGGATCACGGCACCGGCTATGATCAGGTAGGGAGTCTGTACCGACTGGGCTTCATGTATCCTGATCGCCTCCGCTTCTGCAAAAGGCATAACTGCCAGCTCTTCGTTGGTATATGCCTTTTCTGAAAAAATAAAAAGCCCGCCGATAAGAGGGCCCATTATGATGCTCAGCCCGTTGAACGATTGTGCGAAATTAATACGGTTGGCCGCCTTTGCCGGATCCCCGAGAATAGTCACGTACGGGTTGGCCGCCGTTTCCAGGAAGGCCAGGCCGCAGGCTATGGTAAACAAGGCAAAAAGGAAAAACCCGTAGGACCGCATTTCCGCTGCGGGATAAAACAGGATCCCTCCCAGCGCGTAAAGGATCAGTCCCGCCAGGATACCCTTCTTGAATCCGCTTTTTGCCATAAAGAGCCCCGCAGGAACGGCCATCAGGAAATACCCGATATAAAATGCGGAATCGACAAACCCGGCCTGTCCGCGATTGAGGTTCAATGCGGTCTGAAAGTGTTTGATCAGGGTACCGTTAAGTGAATTTGCCAGGCCCCAGAGGAAAAAAAGACTTGTGACAAGCGCCATAGCGAAGCCATAGTTTGCGCCGTCGCCGGGATTAGTGCCGGATTTACCGGAAGAAGGAAGAGGAATATGTGCCATCAGCCCTGCTGTTAATCGTATTTTAAGTAATCAGAGAAAGTTTGTACTAAAAGCACGCTGATCGAAGTTTTCTCCTTATTCTTCCGCAGAAAAAGGGAATCGGAAGCAGGGCATTCAGATGCGCTGGTAAATGTTCCTCCATTTTGTAGGCCTGTACCTCTCTTTGAACCTCGGTATGCGTTCTAACAGCTTCGGCATTATTCCTTCCTTATCGATTACATATTCCGGGGGATCTTTCTCGAAATTATTAAAGATATGGATCACACTCTCGAAGCTATCGAGGTTTTCAAAATCGTAGACCGACAATGACCAGTTGAGGTATGGGGTTGCCGCAAAATTGTTGAGATATTCTCCTTCATCCTCCCCCAGCACCAGTATTTTCTTCCCGTTGATCTCCCCGGGCAGAAGCGCGGCTTTCGCTACCCTCCTTTCCAGATTCCCTGTTCTCAGGCCCGGTATGAAGCCAAAAACGTCCTGGTAGAGCACAAAAGCTGAAAATAAAAAGTAAGCCAGGAAAATACCCTCGGCACGGGCCACTTTCCGGAAACTCAGGAAAAACCAGCTCACGAAATAGGCTACTGCGGGCAGGAAGACCAGAAAGTTCATCGGCGCCAGGTTGTCCATGAAAATGATGGTAAAAGCCGACAGGATAAACCAGAAAGCCATTACCTGCTGTATCCTGGTCTGGTAGTGGGTAAAGCGATTATACCCGAACAACTTCAGGAAACCCGCCATTCCCAGCCCGATAGAGAAAAGCATGTATACCAGAAAAGGGACCAATTCGGAAGCTTCAAGCGTGTCTATCTGTATAGCAGTCGTGAAAAGGCTGCGGTTGAGGCTCTCAATGGCATTATTCAGAAAGAAAATGAGCGCCACCATCAAAAGCGGGAATCCGGATCCGAACAGCCCGATCATATGGTGCCGGAATGTAGCTCCCGTATAAAGGATCATCATCAGGAAAGCCCATACGTAGAATACCGCGGCAGGGAGGTAAAAAAGGGTCGCAACTCCTATGTAGATGCCTGCTTCAAAAATTTCGTCAGACACTTCCGGCCTGTCGATCATCCTGGCTATCACTCCTATGGCCATCAGCAGGAAGGTGGTAGCCATCAGCATGGGCGATAAGGTAAACATATCGAAAGACAGGTTCAGCAAGACTGCATATACCAGACCCGGAATACTCGTCGCCTCGGGAAAAAAGTCCCGGCTGTTGCAGAGATAGTTGAAATAAAATACCTGGAAGAGCCCTATCGCGCAGGCTGCAATATGGTAAGCCGCCTGCGATCTTCCGAACAGGGCATCCAGCCCCCAGTAGACCATTCCCGACAGCACGCTGATATTCTCCCATATGTCACGGTAGAGCATAAACCCCTTGCTCAATTGCTCCCCGGTAAGCATCCATCCCAGCTCGGAGATCAGGAGAGGTACATCGGACAAATAAACCGGCAGCCTGATCGCCAGGAAAAAAGATGTCAGCAGGACAATTTGAAATATCTTCGTATTTCTGAAAAGGAACAGCAAGAGCTTCGGATATGTTTAATGCTTCGACTTGCGAAAATACGCCCGGGCGCGTAACATTAACAAAATAAGTACGGATATTTGCGAATGTGATGATGAGCCAATGAGCCAATGAGCCAATGAGCCAATGTGACGATGAGGTGATGAGTCGGTGTGACGATAACCATCGGGAATCGGGAGCGACGACCAGAAGCCTCACAGGGGTGATACATGCATAACCCCGGGCAAGCGCAGCGCGGGGACCCGGGATAAGCGCAGCACGGGTGAACCAACCTAAGAATATGGAATCTAAAAGACAACAAAAAGTAGGACGCCAGATCCAGAAGGATCTGGGAGATATATTCCAGAAGGAGGCTATGCACCTGCTTGACGGAGCGTTAATTACCGTAACAGGTGTAAAGGTATCGCCCGATCTGAGTATTGCGCGCGCTTATATCAGTATCCTGCCTGACAGCAAAAAGGAAAGCGTACTGGAAGCGCTCAAAGAAAACAGTAAGTTCCTCAGGCAAAAATTAGGACTGCGCGTACGTCATCAGTTGCGTATCGTTCCCGAACTGCATCTCTATCTTGACGATACCCTCGAGTACGTAGAAAAAATGGATAAGATCTTCTCCGGGCTCGTCATCCCTCCTCCGGGCGAGGACGGTACCGAAGGTGACTACAAACTTTAGCTCGCAGAATCGTCCTTAAGATGAATCTTTCGTACAGGGTCGCATTACGCTATTTTCTTTCCTACCGTAAAAGAAGTTTCATAAGCATCATTGCTTTGATCGCTATGATAGGGATTGGCGTAGGCGCCATGTCGATGGTAGTCGTTCTGTCGGTCTTCAACGGTATGGAAGAGCTGAACCGGCAGATTTTTAAGTCTTTCGACCCCGATATCCGCGTTTCCCCGGCAGAGGGCCGGAAGTTTAAAATGTCCGACTCCCTGCTGACGGCCATCCGGAAGACAGACGGCGTCAGTTTTGTTACCCAGGTCCTGGAAGACAATGCGCTGGCCTCTTACGACGGGCAGCAGGTGCTGGTGAGGCTGAAAGGGGTCGACAGTACCTTCCAATACCGGCGCCAGATGGACACAACCCTGCTGGAAGGCTCGCTGAAGCTGACCGGGCCGAACGGGACCAGGTTTGCCCTCATTTCCGACGGGATCAGGAATGCGCTTTCCGTATCATTGCGCGATACATTTATCCCTTTCGAGCTCTGGTATCCGCGCAGCGACCGGAGGACGCTGAATTTCAATAATGCTGATGCCTTCAACCAGGTTGCGGTAATCCCCGGAGGGACTTTTTTTATAGAAAGCCGCTACGATGATTTTGTTTTTGTCCCTATCGAGGTCGCGGAATCCCTGATGGGATTGCAAAACGAGAGGTCTGCCCTGGAGATTATCCTCAAGGACAATGCCAGCGAGCAGGGAGTGATGCGGCAGCTCCGGTCACTGCTCGGCTCCGGCTTCACGATTTTAAACCGGGACGAGCAGAATGCCGACCTGCTGCGGGCTATCAAAGTCGAAAAGCTCTTCGTGACCGTTACACTATCCCTCATCATTCTCGTAGCAGCTATCAATATTTTCTTCTCACTGAGCATGCTCACGATCGAAAAGAAGGGAGATACCGCTATTCTTTTCGCAATGGGAGCACAGCCGTCGCTGATCCGGCGGATTTTTATAGCGGTCGGCAACATTGTGGCGTTCACCGGCGCGGGTGTAGGGCTGGCGGCGGGGGTCGCCGTTTGCTGGGCCCAGAAAAAATACGGTCTTGTCTCGATGGGCATGAAAACGGCATTGGTAGATGCTTATCCTGTACAATTGCAGTGGGGCGACATATTACTGACGGCCGTTGTCATCATCCTGATTACGATCGTCGTTTCTTTTGTACCCGCGATAAAGGCCGCCCGCCAAACTCCCTATGCATTTAAGTCCTGAGTCAGATCGCAACCGTGCCTCCTTACCTGGTCTCCACCTCCCGGGACCGGCATGTCTTTTTATGATTTTGCTTGCCTTGTTTCTCCCGGGAAAAAGCCTCCTGGCCTGGCAGGCGACTGAAGATAGTACTCACCGGCGGATCCCGGGCTTTGTCTCTCCCGACGGCCCCTATCGCCCGGCTGCTACACGAACGACAGATCTACTGCATACGAGTCTAAGGCTTTCGTTCGACTGGAAGAAGGAGGAAGTGGCGGGCCACGCAGTACTGGCCTTCAAACCTCATTTTTATCCCCTCGATTCGGTCATACTGGATGCGCGTGCTTTCGAAATAAAGGAGGTACGCCTGGCAGAACGGCTACCCGCCTCCTTCGAAGATTTCGAAAATCTCAAGGGGATACCGCTCAAGTATTCCTATGATCAGCTACAGCTCAGGATAGCGTTGGATAAGGCCTACAGCAGGCATGATACCGCCTTTTTAGTTGTCCGCTATATAGCAAGACCCGGCAACGCCGCGAAACTGGATTTCGGGGGCGCCCCCGTCGACAAAGGACTCTATTTCATCAACCCGGACGGCTCCGATCCTTATAAGCCGCGACAGTTATGGACACAGGGAGAAACAACCGGCGGTTCTTCCTGGTTTCCTACCATAGAGGCCCCGAACGAAAAATTCACGCAGGATTTTTACCTGACGGTAGAAAACAAACAATCGACAGTTTCCAACGGCCTGCTGCTCGGGCAGATACGGCACCAGGACGGCATGCGCACGGATCATTGGCGCCAGTCATTACCCCACGCTCCTTACCTGGCGGCGGTCGCTGTAGGGGAATTTTCGAAAACCGCTGCCACAGCAGAAAACGGGATGGAAGTGAGCTATTACCTTGACTCAGCCTATGCCCCCTACGCATCGGGCATCTTCGGACGCACGCCTGAAATGATATCCTTCTTTTCTGAACGTTTCGGAGTTCCCTATCCGTGGGAGAAGTATGCGCAGGTCGTGGTGAAAGACTTTGTTTCAGGGGCTATGGAAAATACTACCGTCACCATTATGCAGGAAGAAACCCAGATGACGGACAGGGAACTGCTGGATGGCGACTCCGACGCACTTATTGCGCATGAGCTGGCGCATCACTGGTTTGGAAACCTGGTGACCTGCGAGGAATGGGGACAGCTTCCTCTCAACGAGTCTTTCGCCAATTATGCCGAATACCTGTGGGAAGAACACCGGCGCGGAAAAGAAGCCGCTGACTGGTCTGCCTGGCTGGAAACGATGGAATACCTTTCCGAGTCCCGGCACAAAAACGTAAGCATGATCCGGTACTTCTATGAGAACCCCGACCATATGTTCGATAGCCATTCGTATGCGAAAGGCGGCCGTATCCTGCATATGCTCCGTGCTTATACCGGTGATGAAGCGTTCTTTTCCTCCCTTTCGCTCTATCTGAAGAGAAAACAGTTCGGCACCGCCGAACTCGCCGATCTGCGCATGGCATTTGAAGAAGTTACCGGGCAAGATCTGAACTGGTTCTTTGACCAGTGGTTTTTAAGATCCGGCCATCCCGAGCTGGAGGTGTCCCACCACTACCTGCCTGCTCCCAACAAGCTGGTCTTACGCGCAAGACAACTCCAGGATACCCTGACAAATACGTTTTACAGGCTGCCTGTGCATATAGACATCTGGGTAAAAGGCAGGAAACTCCGGAAATCCGTGATGATCGACAAACCCGACCAGGAATTCTCCTTTATTCTGGAAAGCGCCCCGGACCTGGTTTTATTTGACGGCGAATGTCAATTACTTGGAATCGTAAAGCACGGGAAGCCTAAAGAGGAATGGGTCTACCAGCTTCAACATTCCGACCGGTTCCCGGCCCGGTATGAAGCGCTCCAGCAACTGGGAACCTTTTTAACAGAACCGGCGATACGCGAAGCGCTGTTATCGGCTACGGGGGATTCTTTCTGGAAAATCAGGCAGGAAGCGCTGTTCCAGCTGGCAGAAAACAGCGCTACGGTGAGAAAAGATGCCGACAGGCTTATTCCGCTCGCTACGCACGATCCCAGCCCGCAGGTCCGCGGGGAAGCCCTGCTGGCACTGCAGAAAGCAGGGATCTCAAATCTTGAAGCACTTGTAAAACAGGCCCTGGAAGATAGTTCCTATGCAGTCGTGGCTACTGCCATCGGCATCCTGGCCAAGACAGAGTCCGGAAAAAATATGCCTGCAACAGTAAACCGTTTCAGGAGTGTTGCAAACGAAGCCATTGCGGCGGCGGTCGGGGACTACTTCGGCGACAACCCGGCTCCCGGGCATCTGGATTGGTTCAAAGAAATGATGAACAGGCTCAATCCATCCGGTTGCTACACCCTCATGCAGGCTTTTGGAAAGTATCTCGTCCGTTCGGAGCACGCCGTACAGCAGCAGGGAATCAGTTTCCTGGAAAAACTCGCCCGGAGCCACTCCGCCTTATCCGTACGTTACGGCGCCTACCAGCTGTTGGGATGGTTTGATGACCAGCCCGGGATCAGGGAGATGCTGAAAGAAATCCGGGGCAGAGAAAGGGATCCCCGCCTCCTGGAGCTTTACACCGGGCTTGAGTCGCATTGAGTATAACCGGAAGTACGTTGGTACTCTCATGTTTTTGCCGGAAATGTCAATCATCCTGATGAGAAATCCCTTAACTTTGCACGATTTTAATCATAGTGATTATTCCAGGCAATTTAAATATTTCAATACTTATGTCATCCAGTGCCGCAGCCGGTCAATACCTGGCCGAACGTATCAATGCTCTTGAAGAATCTTCCACCCTTGCTATGACCAAGAAAGCCCGTGAGCTCGCTGCGCAGGGGCACAAGGTGATCAGCCTGAGTGTCGGTGAGCCGGACTTCAAAACGCCGGAGCATATCTGCGAGGCCGCCAAGAAGGCTATTGATGATGGCTTTCATGGCTACTCTCCCGTAGCAGGCTATCCCGACCTCCGGAAGGCCATTGCCGACAAACTTCTGCGGGAAAATAATATCGACTGGAAACCGGAAAATATCGTGGTTTCCACAGGGGCTAAACATTCCCTGGCCAACACAATCCAGGTCCTGGTCAACCCGGGCGACGAAGTCATCATCCTTGCTCCGTACTGGGTCAGCTACTCGGAGATGGTGAAGCTTGCCGAGGGGAAATCCGTTATTCTGGACGGCGCTTTCGATAACAACTTCAAGGTAACTCCTGAACAACTGGAGGCGGCGATTACCCCGCGCACAAAGGTGGTGATGTACGCTTCCCCGAACAACCCGACCGGATCGGTTTATTCCCGTTCCGAACTGGAAGCCCTGGGAGCCGTACTGGCAAAGCACGAAAGTATTTTCGTCATAGCGGACGAAATTTATGAATATATCAATTTTACGACTGAAGGCCATTTCAGCCTCGGCTCGATCCCGGAATTAAAAAACAGGGTAGTGACTGTAAACGGCGTGGCAAAAGGATTTGCCATGACCGGCTGGCGTATAGGCTTTATTGCTGCCGACAAGTGGATCGCAGACGGAGTGGAAAAGCTGCAGGGACAGGTTACTTCAGGAACGAATTCCATTGCCCAGAAAGCTGCTGTAGCTGCCTATAACGGACCTCTTGAGGCATCCAAAGCCATGACTGAGGCGTACAGGAGACGGCGTGACCTGGTGGTAGGCCTGCTTAGGGAAATCCCCGGGTTCAAAGTCAATATGCCCGACGGCGCATTCTATGCCTTCCCTGACGTAAGCGCTTATTACGGAAAAACGGACGGCACTACTGCCATCCGTAACTCCGACGATTTCTCGCTCTGGCTGCTGAACACGGCCTATGTTTCAACTGTGGCTGGCTCGGGCTTCGGCGCTCCCGATTGTATCCGGATTTCCACCGCAGCTTCCGATGAAGCCTTAACGGAAGCCGTCAAAAGAATCCGGGAGGCAGTTGCGACCCTACACTAGGGTAGCCGGCTATCAGGCTCCGCAGGCACTCAGATCTGAACAGTGACGTTGTTCAGGTCTGAGTGTTTTTTTTATCCTGCTGATTGTCTTTTACAGGCACTATCCGGTAAATTAAGTCCCGTCTTTCTGTATACCTGTATTTTTTACCTTCGGGTCGATGTTTTTTACTTTCGGATCGAACCATAAAATGAACATGCCTCACACGCTACATAAGGTAGAATGGAGGCATGTCCCATCAACTTGAAAAGTTACTGCAAGATTAGTTCCGTCACCTCACCCACAGTATCTAAAGTATAGTATATACAGTATATCTTCATAAGTATTAAATGAGAGCAGGCATACCCAAAATCGCTGCCTCGCCCTGATCCTCAATTTATGCTAACAAAAATATCACGATTACCACTTAAAAAACAAAATAATTTTACCTCAATTTCCAAGAAACCGGAAGAATATTTTATTCCTCCCATCTGGCCCGCTGCCGCCCGGCAAGCAATACCTCTGCGTGCTTGAGATCGTCTTCAGACCTGCCGGCAGACTTTCCGGCTACGGCCCCGTTACCATTTTGACTGTCATACGCCTGGACCATGGTATTTTTACCTGACAATCCGACGGTCTTCAACAAATGAAGGACCAGCGCTCCGGGACGTTTCTTAGCAGGCTGGTTCCTGAGCAGATCAAACCATTGATGCAGGATTTCCCGCCGCTTGCAGGAAAACCGGTTAAGAGAAAGGTATCCTTTCAAAGCTATCTTGCGCCCGATCCTGTTTTTGTTATTGTACACGCTTTTTACCGTAATGCAAAGCTGTTCGGCAATTTCCGTTGCCGTATTACCTTCGGCCAGCAGCAGGAGTACCTCCCACTCCCTGGGTGTAAGTAAGGTTAATGCGATCGGCGTACAATCATCATTAGAATTGTATAGCAACATCTTCATTCGAGGGTGTTTAATAATCGGTATAGCAGCCTGTATGTCTTCCCGGAGTATGCCGGGTACCTATGTAAATAACGTGGCCCCTGATCAGCTTAATATGCCGGTATTTTCATGCATTCGCACAACCGTCGTGTAATTGGCTGGTTCCTGCCAAAAAACGCGATCCTGTAAAGCATTGTTTGTATCAGCTTGTCAGTTTCCGCCGGGAATAAACTGGAATAAGATAGAAGAGTATATTATCCATCATGCACGATTCTGGTTATGTAACACAATTCAGGCCCTGTCCTTACAGACAGGCGTTGTTCCAAAAATCGTTGAGTAAATGAGTATACTGCACCTCAAAAAAAGAAAAAATTGGTCTGAGCCATAAACTCAGACCAATTCGGAGATACAATAAGACATGCTATGCTCACGTCTATGTATGCTATAAGGTGTTTGCACTTTCGCTCGCTGATTTCAGAGATTATATGCTAATTTCTTAGCAAAGGCCCCCCCAATATAATCTCTTCCACCCGGCTATAACATTAGGTAATTAACAAAAACATAATTTAATCTAAGCCAAACTATAAAAGGTAACAGGCTTTTTAACTTTTTTTTTCAGACCCCGTTTTTTTTGCTGTAAACGCACTTGTACCTGGTCAGAGAAGCCACTCTCAGTCAGAGGAGCCACTCTCACATTCTGAAGGATCTTCCATAATCTCGCGGTAAAAATCGTTGAAATCCTCCTGAGACATAATATTGTTCATAGTCTCCGCAAGACGCCTGTCGGACTTCAGTTTCTCCTGGAAATGTCTGTATTCATCCTTTGTTAAATAACCTATCTTCGCATTCTTAATGAAGTCTTCAACGGTCTCTTTTTTCATTTTATAAATAAGTCATAATAACCATTGCTGATCAGGAGGTTTCTGATCTTTTTGAGGCAGGGTTTTTCAATGGTGCTAAATTGCTTCGTATCCAACTGTCCTTTTTCTTCCATGTCGAGCCCGAAGAACTCGGACAGGAAATAGGATCTGCAAGTCGGGTCCAGCTTGCCGATATATTCACGCAGAAGGCGATCCCGCTCACCCGAGGACTCCCTTGGGCAATAGTAAGGGTCCGCCGGCCCGGTTTTCCTGGGCCTTACCGACACGTTATCGTTAAAGGGATCTTCATCTGAGAAATCCGTTTCAGAAGTCCCTCCCCCTTCGATCCGCCTTTTTTTATCCCAAAAGCGCTGAATTCTTTTGCTGCTGAGTATATTTCCGATAAAAAATGTATCCAGGCTCGTATCGATCCAGATCTCCCCGGGTGATTCACAATAGGTATCACGCCGCCTGATGAGGTATTCAAATGTTTCTCCTACTATAGACTCGGCCAGATCTTCGTGATGATCCGGCAGCCTGGAAGAAACAAAGTTGATAAGCTGTTGCCTCCTTTCCAGGAAAAAATGCGCCTCTTCCCGATTCCGGAATAAATACACAAACAGGCACAACTGCTCGTACAGGTATTTATCAATGGTCTTCCCCCACAGAGAAATACGGAGGTCCGGGGTAAATTTGAATATCAGCTCGGATTTGGGCTTTTTGCTGATCCTGTAAGTCACTACGCAGCGGAGCGCTCTTAACAGGATAGCCCTCGAATCTCCTTCATTGTAAGGAGCCTCAAGATACTTTAAAACAAGATGTTTCCTGGTGCTTGGCTTAGCGTCTTTGCTGTAAAGGGTAAAGTAGTCGGACAAGCCTGAAAGCAGCTCCACTCCTTCTTCAGCATGGTGGTTCACCACATCTCTGAAATAAGACTGCTCCAGAAGAATCGTATTCTTCCATATGCACGCTTTCACAAGCTTCGGTATAGTCTTCTCTACCAGCTCGACTGTCCAGTACTTCCAGTTGCTGCGGGAATACCTTAAAATATTGCTGAGCTCTTCAAGAACCTGCCATTCAAGAGGGTTAATGCTACAAGTCAGTTGATTGGAAGTGCCCGCTCTTTCGACACTCAGCGCAATGGCCATTCCAAAAACCTCGTTTACCTTTCCCTGCCAGTTATGAGCGTCCCCATCCCAGGATCCGAAAACCCGGGTAAGATTGGGAGATTTTAGAATTCTTGGATACTGCATGCCCTTGTCTTTTCAACTTTCTCAATATAAAAGCTTTCCCGGCAGGTAATTACCAGGAGCAGACCACAGCTTTCGATATTCTGCGAGCTTAACCCAGAATTTCATGAGGACAGGGCTTTCCAAATCAAAGATAAAGTTGAAAGAAGTGTAACGGGATGAATATACACAGATTCAATTTATCTGAATTTCATAAAAATGTTACATTCAGTCCAGATTCCGAAACGAAAGAAAAAATTATTTGATCAGGAAAGAGCTCGCGAATACTGAATCTGCAGCCATATCTTCCAGCGGTTCAATTTGGACACCTCGTATTCACAATCCGTACACATATTGAACTGCTTGTATAACTCATTCGCTTTACTCAAACTGCCGCTCTTCAGATAGGCTACGATAAGATGCCATTCAGCTGCCTCCCGGAAATACGACCTGAGATCCTTTTCCTCCAGCACCTGCTCAAAATCTCTTACGGCAGCAGCATACCGCCCTTCGGCTATATGAGCCTGCCCCGCAAAAAAACGATCGAATACTACTTTGCGATCAGGACGCATAATACTCTCATCTTCCCCCCTGATCACTGTAAAATCGTTTTCCGAATCCGGGAAGACGGGCATGCTTGTGAGTAGAAAAGACAGTGTCGTCATAATCATCAGACAAGCGGCAGCCGTATATTTTAAAACTGCTTTGAAAAGCACCTCTCTCTTTTCCTGCTTCTGAAAAGCTTTTATCTGGCCTCTTAGCTTTTCCTCCTGGAAAACCTGTTGCAGCAGGTTCCTGGCATATACCTGTTCTTCCAGTTGGGCGGCTAAATCATAGTCCTCCAGAAGAGCTGCTTCAAAATGCGTGCGTTCCTGCCTTTCCATTTCATCGGAAATATACCGGTCGATCCACTCGGTAATTTCTTCAGGATTCAGAGGTCTTTTCATATTAGTTATGTACTTGGTTGAAAGTAAAACGTCAGATAGTTCCGAGGTATCTTTTAATGAGCCTCCTGAGCTTGAGCATTGTCCGGTGTTTCAACATCTTTGCCGCATCTACACTTTTGATTTCCAGTAAATTAGCTATTTGCTCCAGAGGCATTTTTTTATCGTAATAATGTCTGAGCAGATCCTGCTCCAGAGGACTCAATTTCGAAAAAACTGCCAAAAACGTATTCGTCTCCTCAACATCTTCAAAAATTCTGGAAGGATCTCTGTCCATCCCCTCATTCCGTACATGATACTCAGCGACCCTCTTTACATCAGCACTCCTCCGGCTTAAAATGGTAATCCACTGGTTCATCGCCATCCGGTAGATGTAGGTAGACAACCTGACCTCTTCCTTATAAATAAACTTACCGGAAAGCAGCTGTGTCCTGAACATCAGCAACACTTCCTGTACCAGATCTTCAGCATCCTGTACGTTCCCTCCGTTAGAACAAACGATCTGGGTGATCATCTGACTGCAGGATTTGTACAGATGCTTTAGCGATTCACTCGTCAAGCGTTCATCTTCCGACAGCATGCCTTGAACGATATCGCTGTCCGAAAAACTATTCATATAAACCTAGGAGCTCTCTATGACTATTAATACATTCTGAGGTAACTGAAGTAACAGTTTCTCCGCAAAAAACTCGATTTAATTAAAAAAATTTCTGCGATTGCAATCTACTTTAAAAAAAACTGCCACTTAATGCTATAAAAGGTTGAACAAAAAATTCCTCAATTATGAAAAAGATTCTGTTACTCGCTGCCACCGTATTTTTATTAAATGCATGTAATCAGCAAAACATTGATCCCGCAGCAGATACCTTGTCCAAGCCGCCTAAAACTACCTGCGGTGGTGCAGACTGTGCTGAAGACAGGACATAAGACAGTAAAGTTAATAACTAACAGTATCCGGTTTCAATACCGGCGCTAAATATTTCAGATTATCAGATTCAAATTATCAGACAATACATTTATGAAAAAGCTCCTTTTACTCGCCGGAACCATTTTTCTGCTCAACGCCTGCAGCCAGCAAAGCATCGACCCTGCTACCGACTCACTGTCAAAACCCCCTAAGACTACATGCGGAGGCGCAGACTGTGCTGAAGACAGGACATAGACATTTCATAACACCCGTAGGATCACTCTCAAAAACATTACCAGGAAACTATCATGAAAAAGATACTTTTTTTAATCGGAACCGCACTTTTACTCAACGCCTGCAGCCAGCAAAGCATCGACCCTGCTACCGACTCGCTGTCAAAACCTCCTAAAACTACATGCGGTGGTGCAGACTGTGCTGAAGACAGAACATAGACATTTCAAAACATCCATAGGATCACTCTCAAAAACATTCAAAAACATTACTTAGGAAGCTATCATGAAAAAGATATTTTTTTTAATCGGAACCGCACTTTTACTCAACGCCTGCAGCCAGCAAAGCATCGACCCTGCTACCGACTCGCTGTCAAAACCCCCTAAGACTACATGCGGTGGTGCAGACTGTGCTGAAGACAGAACATAGATTAAACGAAGCCGTCGTTAAAACAGCAGCTTCAAAAACGATGATAAGCCATTTGGGATCTTCTCTTCCATACAAGGAAGCCCAACCCGGAAAGGAGCAGGATTGAAATGATATACCAGTTTTCGATCAGGATATTTTCTTTGCGATATACCGGCGAATGATTTCCAAGCAAACAGATGTTTGCCCAGAAATACGGATGATCATATTTACCGTATTTCCCGTTTGTCCGGAGATCCCGTCGGGCCTTCTGGACCGCCTCGTCTAACGAAAATCCTTTTTCGATATACTTCGTTATGCTCACAGTAAGAAAACTGATCGTATTCTCATTAGCTTCCCAGGTGGTTGTGATGAGGGAAGGACAACCCGCCTGAGCGAATGCATAGGCAAGTGAGATAGTACCTTCTCCGGCAAGTTCGGTTCCTTCGTTTCCAAAGCAGCTGCTCAGCATGACGAGCCGTGTTTGCTCCAGCCTGAGTTTGATGACATCCTCGAGATATAGCTTACTATCTACACCCGGATAAAACTGGACATACGACGAATTAGGATTTTTCAGATCTGCAAATGCGTGGGTAGCCAGGTTGACTATATAATGTTTTTCACTTTCCTCAAGAAAGCTTCTTTTCGTCGCGCTCTTACCCAGGAGGTAGCGCTGCCCCAACGCCCTGACTTCCTCTGCTGTGGACACAGGTTTCCAGCCTTCTATTGAATATGCACTTTGCTTTTCCCTGACGAAAGGTGCAAATACAAAGGCATCTTTCCTGTGTGGTAATTTTTTCTCAAGAACAGGGTGAAACCAGAAAAAGGAGGCCGAATAAGTATAAGCTATCCGATGATCGTCGGCAAGGTACTGCCCCCTTTCCTTTTCCAGCACTTCAAACGGGAGTGACGAAAACTTCCAGTCTCTTACCACGATCCACCTGCTATACCGGGCCGTCCATTGCTCAAGAGGTTTCAGCAGGGTTTCATAGCATTTTTGCGCATATGCCGAGCCGGTATAAGCTCCCAACCCGGGGTTTATCTTTACTTCCAGCAACAATGATTTCAGATCGGCGGCAAATTTTCTTTCATCAATTTCCCACTTTACTACCTGAATATCTTCCCTGGATACCACAAAAGCCATAACCTGGCTCCCGATAAGCTTATAGGAAATGAATACCGACTCCTTATCCATTAATCCCCTTATATTTCTCAATTTCAGCGTCTGCCCCGACAGCTGCCTGCTGTAACTGTCAGGACCGCCCGAAATAATATCCATCAGGTAAGTAGTATTGGCATCTTCAAAACGGTTAAACAGCACATCCAGCACTTCATCAGACTGCGCACTGTTATAATATTCGAATCCGTTCCTAATGGCGTCATCCATTACCGGCGCTGCATCAGAGGCCAAAAAGTATCTGTCGTCACTGCTGGAGGCAGCCTGCTTGTATCCTTCTTTCTTAATCGCGATCAGATCGGTATAAAGCCTGTAGGACTTTTCAAGATCCGCCAGGTCCTTTTTCTTCCGGTACTGCAAATCGTATAGCTCGGCCTGCGCCTGCAACGCTTTTATTGCATATTTGGGGTATCTCACATTCCCGGGCTTTCTCTCTCCTGTTGCCGCAGTATCCGACAAAACTGACCTGAATGACCGTTCGTAATAAGACATTGCAGCCGTCCAGTGCCCCGAATGCTTTTCAAAATCCCCTTTAGACAGCATCAGCTGGCTGTAGAGCGCAGGTTTTGATAAAGAATACTTACGATAAAATGTCTCGGCATCCCGGAGCATTTTTAAAGCCGCCCCCATGTTTCCCTTCTGCATCTGCAGATCCCCGAGCTCCATCAATATGTAGAAATACTGGACCTGGTATCTTTCATTACGGCTGTGCAGTTGCGTCAACGTAGCGAGTGATTTATTAAACCATACCAGCGCGCTGTCGGGATTCTGCAGAAGCCTATACGTATACCCCATCCCTCCATATAATGATTGCCGGGACTGCAGCTTGTCGGGCGGCAATTCCGCTAATGCTTTAAGGCGCCACTCAAGCGCCTTATCATGCTGCTTCAGCAGGTCATATACTTCTGCCAGGCTGGCATAAATGTAGGAAAGCTCCGAAAACATCTTTTTCTTCCTGCTTAACGCAAGCGCATTCTCGAAATACTCTACGCTGTCGTAAAAGCGGTGTTTTCTCCACACCGACCTCCCTTGGTTAAGATAATGGTGCAATACGTACTCCGGTATTTCATCCGACAGCCCGGTATTTTCCTTCAGCAGCTTATCCGATAACAGGAAATAGTACGTTGACGAATCCGCCATAGCCTTGTTATGAAACATTGTCCCAAGGCTTGAATACAGCTTGAAATACAGGGAGTCAGGTTTCTGAGGGCTTTTATCCAGGATAGAGATACCCTTTCTGCAGTTTTCTATCGATTGATCAAAATGATGAAGCGCATAATGGACACTGCTGATATCATTACATAGGTTTGCAGCTCTTACAGGGTCTTTATGCTCTACTTCGGCAAAGGCTTTCTCGTAGTAAACAAGGCTTTCCTCGTATCTTTCCTGGTCATATAGCTTCTCTCCCTGATCCCTTAATTGATCAGACCGTTCAAGCTCACCGGAAAATACTGCAACACCAAACCAGGCTAAAAAAGTAAGGAACAACATTAACCTCTGTACGTTGATTTGTTACTATGCCTGAAATGCCGGCTATTACCGGCCGTAATTTGCATAGCGTCAACCCGCTACTACCAGTCTTAATTCTAGAAAGTAGAAAAAATAACCTTATCACAAGAATCCGGCCGCAAAATCAGCTATTTTTTTCAATAATACAATATCGAAATTATTCTACATACTTTAGACATCCCAAAAGTACCGGGCTCAGGAAGTGGAATTTATGACAATCAGCGTCCTTAACACTCGTATTCCCACAGCATTTGACTTATATTTAACCTCCCTAACATATGCTTTTACCAGGCTATGCTGAAATTCCTACTCTTTACCACTCTTATCGGCCTTGCCTGCACCTGCCCTGCCGGGGCTCAGAACACAGTCGGAAGCAGGGAAGCGCCTTTTCCCTTACCTCCTTTCGGCCGGGAGAAAATCCTGGAACTGGATTCCGTTTGCGAAGCCATAACACTCACCAGGAACAACCTGGACTCGGCTTTGTTTTACGCCGACAGTCTTAAAATAATCGGTAGAATGATCGGGATGGAGGAGGAGGGGACTGCCCTCGCAGAAAAGCACTATGGTGTTGTCAACAGACACCGGGGAAAATACAATGAAGCGCTGGAAAACATCAGTTATTACCTGCAGCATCTGGGAGCAGATACATCTTCCTTTCACTTTGCCGAAGGGAATTATCAGTTGGGGGTTATTTACCAGTTCACGGGGAACTATATAAAAAGCCTTGATGCCTACTGGAAGGCATACAACAGCTTTTATACCCAGGGGAACCATTTATATGCTGCGCACACGCTTGTCGGGATCGGATCTATCTACAAAAAGCAAAAGCAATGGAATCAGGCACAAAGCACTTATGAAAAGGCTTTGGAAATATTAGAGGATCTTGACGATCAAAATGCTGTCGGAGCTGCATTATCCAATTTAGGTGACGTATTTGTCGAGATTAAAGACTATTCGCGTGCAGAGGACTTCTATCACCGGGCGCTGGCGATTTCGATTAGGTTAAACCAGGACTACCACGTTGCAGACGACTATGACGATCTTGGGAATATGTTCGGTTTCCAGGAAAAATATCCCCAGGCGCTTACCGAATATTTCAAAGCGCTGCCGATCCGGAGAAAAAACGGGAACCCGATGTCTACCGCCCAGACGCTCCTGAACATAGGTGTTGCTTATGTTAAAATGAAAAGGTTCGAAAGCGCTGAGAGATACCTAGCAGAAGGCCTGCAGCTCGCTGCTGAAGCAGATGCAACGCCGGTTCTCGAGGATTTATACAAATATATGTCGAAGGTTTACGCCGAGAAAAAACACTTCGAAAAGGCGCTGGAATACCACCACAACTATGTTACCGTCAAAGACAGCCTGATGGGACGCGACGTGGAGAAGCAGCTTAATGAGCTGCAGATAATGTATGAGACCAATGAAAAGGATAACCAGATCGCCCTTATGGCGAAGGAAAAGGAATTGCACGAGCAGGAAATGATGAGGCAGAAAGCGACCCAGAAATTCTACATTTTCGCTTTTATCGCTGCGCTGATTACCGGGATCCTGGTATACTACGTTTACAGGCAGAGACTCCGGAATCAAAAGTCTATCGCGCTCAAGAACGAAGAATTAAACAGGGAAAAATTCAGAAACGAGTTGAGGGATCTGGAAATGAAAGCGCTCAGAGCACAGATAAACCCGCATTTTATATTCAACTGCATGAACTCCATCAACCAGTTGATCCTGTCCGGGAACACCGGCGACGCCTCCATATATCTTGGAAAACTTTCGATCATGATCCGCCTCATACTCGAAAATTCCGAAACCCCCGAGGTGATGCTCAGCAGCGAGCTCCGCCTGATGAAAGCCTATATTGAGCTGGAGCAGCTACGATTTAAAAACGCCATTGACTATCAATGCATGGTTTCCCCTCAGCTTGACCCCGACGACATCTACATCCCGTCTATGATCCTGCAGCCTTTTCTCGAAAACGCCATCTGGCATGGACTCAATCACAAAAAAGGTGAGGAACGGGGCAGTATCCTTCTTTCTGTAGACTATTCTGAAGATGCTCTCATTTTTAAAATAGAGGACAACGGTGTCGGCAGGGAGCATTCGAATCGGCTAAAAAAACAGAGAACAGTAAAACAGTCGTCAATGGGCCTTAAAATAACAGAGGACAGGCTCAGACTGATCACCCGGAATACTTCAACACCCATTATCCGGTTTGAAGATCTCAGGAATTCCGACGGAGCCCCCTGCGGCACCAGGGTACTAATCGAATTATCGAACTACCCCGATATAGCCGTCTGAAACACAGGCGCAAATAACAGATAACGAACTATCCCTTGATTAACGCGATCATTATAGACGATGAGGAAGACGGCAGAAAAGCCGTCGCAATGGCGGTAGCCAGATACATTCCCGATATTAATATTGTTGCCATATGCGGTACGCCGTCCGAAGGGATCGACGCGGTAAAACGCTACCAGCCTCAGCTCCTTTTCCTGGATATACATATGCCCGAAATGAGCGGTTTTGATGTTTTGTCAAACCTGAAGCCTATCCGGTTCGAAGTGATTTTTGTTTCTGCCTACGACAGGCATGCCCTGAAGGCCATCAAGTTCAGCGCCCTCGACTACATTCTTAAACCCATAGACCCGGAGGAGCTGATCGCTGCCATTGAGAAGCTGAGGAAAAAGCTGACCCAAAAACCGGATGAAATGGCTTACCTTTCCATCCTCCACAACATGCAGTTTCAAAACCAGGGAATAAGGCGGATAGCGGTGCCCGGAGTTCACGATATCAGGTTTTATGAAGCCGACGACATCGTATTCCTGAGGGCGGACGGCTCTTACACGGAAATCTATTTTGTGAACGGCAAAAAAGAGGTCGCAGGTAAACCTCTTAAGGATTTTGACTCCCTCCTCAGTCTTTCCGGCTTCTCCCGCATACACCACTCCCACCTCATCAACCTGAACCACGTAATAAAGTATATAAAAGGTGAAGGAGGCAGCGTCGTGCTGACCGGGAATCATACACTCGACATCTCCAGGCGAAAAAAAGAAGAGTTTCTACGGATTATGAACCTCAAATGAACTCCCCCCTTACGCGTTTTTAAACCTGTTCTATCCTCATGATCTCTGCTGCCGTCGCATCGACGGAAGTGGTATGACCGGAATTAAGACGTATAACCTGGCTCCGGTCAAGCCTGCGGAGCAAAGGTTTTACATCGCGCTCTTTCAGGAGGTGATCGTACTTCCCGAGGAATAAAAAAACTTTGTCCTTCAAACAGGCCGCATCTTTCCGGTAAAATTCACGCGAGGCCTTTAGCTGCCTGAAATTAGTCCACGAGCGAAATACCAGCATGGCATGCTCATCCGAAGCTGTAAGCCGGTTTAAAATCCTGGCAAGGCTTACGTGAATAAGCCCCAGGCGTTCCAGCATCGCGGCAAATCTTTGCAGCGTTTTCCGCCGTTTCATCACCGAGAAAAAAATACCTCTCATCATCCGGGAGCCGGTAGCGAGGCGATACAGGGGCTGATCGACGACGCCGGCGGGCGCTATCAGCCAGGCCTTTTCTATCCTGTCAAAGAACAGGTCGAGCGTAGCCAACGCAAACCTGCCGCCCAGGCTAAACCCGGCTATGCTGAACCGCGATATGTTGTGCTGCCTGAGAAATGCAGCTATGAATTCACTCCATTCACCTGTCGAAACCGGATCGTCTCCCCTGCCCCACCGGTCATCTCGAAAAAGAGGGGCGCTCTTTCCGTGAAATGGCAAATCAAAAGCGTAGATCTTAAAACGGCTGCCCAGCGCACGCTCAAAACCGCCGAAACATGCTTTCCCTGTCTGCCCTATGCCATGAAATACGAGGAGTGGCTCAGTCCCGTTTCCCAGTATTTCGTAGCTCAGCAGCATGGCCCGGTCTCTTTAAGCCCCTGTTAAAAGAAGCGCCATGTTGAAAGCTGCTGAAAAAAGCCAGGCACCGCTGCGGGATAAACCACGGCCATAAACAGCATCCCGAAAAGAGCACCGTACATGTGTGCGTCATGATTTATATAGCTGCCTCCCTTTCTGGATTGCCAGATCGAATAGCCCAGGAACAGGATGCCGAATATGAAGCCGGGCATTTTGATAGCAAAATAGAGGTAAATATCCATGAGCGGGGCATACAGGATTGCTGCGAAAAGAACCGCTGCAACCCCTCCTGAGGCCCCTAACGAGTTGTAATGGCTGTTATTCCTGTTTTTCCAGTAGGAAGGAACGTCCGAAACAATGATACCCAGCAGGTACAGCGCTACAAAATACAGTCCTCCCGCCGGGCCGAAAAGATAATTGAACAGCCTTTCAATCCCCTCTCCGATAAACCAGAGGCTGAGCATGTTGAACAACAGGTGACCGAAGTCAGCATGCACAAACCCGGAGGTGATAAACCGGTAATACTCATTGTTGCGCCTCACCCTGACGGGATTCAGCAGCAGCTTATCCAGCAATGAGGGGTTGTTCCACGAGTACCAGGACACTCCTATCGTAATGACAATGATGTAGAGGGTAATAGACATTTTATTTTTTTAAAGTTATATAGCCGGTAATGGTACTACCGGTCCCGGTTCATAAGATACACGATGAAAGTGAGCAATTGTTGTTTCCGGTCTTCGCCGGCCGGAAGGCTCCCGATCGCCTCAATGGCTTTGTCAAAATACGATTCAATGAGCCGACCGGTTATTTCCTTTATATTTAAATCGTCGTAAATGGCGGTAACTCTTTTAATTTTCCCGCTTCCGTCTGCATGTACACCGGAAAACAGTTCCGTCAGCTCGGTCCTGGCTTCCGGTCCGCCCAGCTCCAGGGCTTTGAGATACAAATAGGTCTTTTTATTTGAAATAATATCGCCTCCTACCTGTTTGCCGAACTTTTCAGGATCGCCGTACACATCAAGCAGGTCGTCCATAAGCTGAAAACCCAGTCCCATATTGACGCCGGCTTCATACAGCTTTTCGGTACATTCGCGATCGGCACGGCCTATCAGGGCGCCAAGCTCCAGCGCAAACCCGAGCAGGACAGAAGTTTTCAGGCGTATCATCTCTATGTAATCTGCTATCGATACCTGGCGCGCCGTTTCAAAATTCATATCGAGCTTCTGTCCTTCGCAAACTTCCGCCGCCGTCTTGCTGAATCTTTTCAGTACCTCCGGAAGCATGTCCGCCGGTAGATTCAGGAAAAGCTCGTATGCTTTCACCAGCATCACATCGCCGGAAAGAATAGCGGTATTCTCGTTCCATTTCGTGTGTACGGTAGGGCTTCCCCTTCGCACGGGAGCTTTGTCCATAATATCATCGTGCATGAGCGTGAAATTATGGAAGACCTCTACCGCGTGCGCCGGCTGCAGCGCTTCCTTCCACTTATCGGAGAACAGGCTTACCGAAAGAAGCGTCAGCAAAGGACGAAGGCGCTTCCCCTGCAGGTCCATCAGGTATCGTATCGGCTCATAAAGCTCGACGGGGCTCAAACCGTAGGAATGCTGCTCTATTTCCTTATCCAATGCTGATTTTAAAACCTCGATCTGAGACATTTCTTACCCGGGACAGATTAATTCGAGCGGCAAAAATGCTAATATCTTGTCATAAATGGAAATCGCGCGCCGGTTATGGTAACTTTGTACCTGTTTGCAGACTCGAGAAAAGAGCCAAATGGTTTAAAAATGAAAATTCACCCGGAAACTATTGACAAGATCAAGGATGCGGTAGAAATTACCGAGGTGATCGGCGACTATATTTCCCTGAAAAAACGAGGCGCCAACTACCAGGCATGTTGCCCGTTTCACAATGAAAAAACCCCGTCTTTCAATGTCAATCCCGTAAGGCAGATCTACAAGTGCTTCGGCTGCGGGGCCGCGGGCGATGCCATCAAGTTTGTAATGGATATGGACGGGGTGGGCTATATGGAGGCGATGAAGCACCTTGCCCAGAAGTACCATATCGAAATAAGGGAAGAAGAGGTTACCGACGAAGCGGCGGTCCGGCAAAATGAAAAAGAGAGCCTCTACATTATGCTCAATTTTGCCAAAGATTTCTTCCGGGAGCAGCTCACCGGTACCGAGGAGGGAAGGGCTATCGCGCTGACCTACTTCAGGGAAAGAGGATTATCCGACCCGATCATCGAAAAATTCCAGCTCGGGTACAGCCCTTCCGGGTGGGACGCCCTTTCCAGCCATGCCATCCGGAAAGGCTATACACCCGAGCAACTTGAAAACGCCGGCCTCTCGATCAGGAGAGAAGGGAAGGAAACGCTTTTTGACCGCTTCCGGGAAAGGGTGATTTTCCCCATACACAACGTGTCGGGGAAAGTGATCGCCTTTGGCGGGCGTATTCTCAAGACTGACAAAAAAGCGGCAAAATACATAAACTCCCCGGAAACCGCCGTCTACCACAAGAGCGAAGTGCTGTACGGGATCAGCCAGGCTAAAAATGCCATCCGGCAGGCCGATCTCTGCTACCTGGTGGAAGGCTATACCGACGTCATATCCCTGCACCAGGGCGGAATAGAAAATGTTGTCGCCTCGTCAGGAACCTCGCTTACGGTAGAGCAGATAAGGCTGATCAGCCGGTTTACGCATAACATCACCATCCTCTACGATGGTGACGCAGCCGGGATCAAGGCTGCATTGCGCGGTCTGGACCTGGTATTGGAAGAAGGGCTCAATGTGAACGTGGTTACCTTCCCGGACAACGACGATCCGGATAGCTATATGAGGAAGGTCGGCAGTACCGGTTTTACAGGGCACCTGCATACAGCCTCTAAGGATTTCATCACTTTCAAAACTGAAATTCTGCTGGCTGAAGCCGGAGACGATCCCTTCAAAAAAGCGGAAATCATCGGCGACATCGTCAATAGTATCGCAAAGATACCCGATGCCATCAAACGGCAGGTCTTTTTTGCCCGGGTAGCAGAGCGTATGAAAATAGAGGAGCAGACGCTTATTTCTGAAGGGAATAAGATGCTCCGTAGCCAAAATGCCCAAAAACAGAAAGACAGGCAGAGAGAATCGGCACGAAGGATAAACGAGGCGCTAGGCGGCCAGGCAGGTACCGAGCCCCCGATCGATCTTTTTGCGGAAGAGGAAGCCATCCTCTCACCTCCTGACCTTTCGGGCGACGCCAGGAACCGGATCGAGGAAGAGTGCGTCAGGCTGCTTGTCCTGTACGGAAATGTGGAACTCGAAGAAGGAACGACAGTATGTCATTATATCCTGAACGAAATTCACGACGAGGAGTTCAGGAACCCCGTCTTCAAATCTATCCTGGGCATTTTCAAGGAGAAAATAAAGAGAACCGATATTCCCCATACCGATTTTTTCATCCATCACGAAGATCCCGGGATCAAGTCGGCCGCCATCAACTGGACCACCCCCAGGTTTGAAGTGAGCAACCTGTGGTTTGACCGTCATGAAATTTACGTTCCTACAGAGCTGGACGTCCTTCCCAAAAGCAGTCTGCAGTCAATGTTCCGCCTTCTCAAGCATTCGCTCGATGAAGAAATGAAGGTCCTCGTACAGCAGTTGTCGCTTGACCTGGATGAGGCTGCCTGTACGGATATACAAGCCCGGTACCTGGATATCAAGAAAAAGAGCGTTTTGGTTTCAAAGGAACTTGGTATTATTTTCGGATGATCAAATAAACTAACCATTCATTACACCAGAAAAACAACTATGAGACTGCTTAAAATTACTTCTTTCGTGGCTGCCGTGATCTTGCTTCCCGCAACGGGGTTTTCTCAGCTCAGTCTTCCCGCTGCGAGTCCTTCGGCTACTGTCGTGCAGGGTATCGGCCTGGGGGAGGTAAGGATAGATTACAGCCGGCCTTCGCTGAAAGGGAGGAAAATATTCGGCAACCAGATACCTTATGACGCGGTATGGCGCACAGGGGCCAATAAAGTAACCAACATTGCTTTTTCAAAAGACATGGACGTGAACGGCAACCGGGTCGCTGCAGGGAAATATGCGCTTTTAACCATCCCTTCTACCGGGGAATGGACGGTCATTCTCAATAAGGATGCAGACTCGTGGGGAGCGTATACCTACAACGAGGCTAACGATGTGCTGAGATTCAAGGTAAAGCCCCGGTCTCTGGCAAAGCCTGAAGAACATTTTACCATCAGCTTTGAGGACTTCACTCCTACCCAGGCTAATGTGGTGATCAGGTGGGAAAATGTACAGGTCAGCTTCCCGGTAAAGCAGGATCCCGACACCGAAATCATGGCCCAGATCAGCAGTCTTACATCTGCATCTGAAGTAAAAGCGGGAACATACGTAGGGGCTGCCAATTACTATTTCGATACAAACCGCGATCTTGAAAAAGCTTTTGACTGGGCTTCCAAAGCCCTGGAATCCAACCAGGCTTTCTGGGTGTATGCCTTAAGAGCAAAGATCGCCGCTAAATCCGGCAAATGTGATGTAGCAGTACAAGATGCAAAAGCGGGGCTTCCCGAGGCGAAGAAGGCAAACGACATGTCGTATGTGCTGAGCCTTGAGAAAATAATTAAAGACTGCGGCAAGAATTAGATATGGAGTTGAAAGTTGAAAATTGAAAGTTGAAAATTCCCTACTTTCAACTTTCAATTTTCAACTTTCAACTCTCCATTCTCCATTCTCCCCTACAGGGATCCTTCGATCCCGAGCCCGAAAAGGGCAAAATCATATTTAACCGGATCGGCCTCGTCCAGTTGCCGTAAAGCAGCCGTCAGTTCCAGGGCTGTCGCCCAGCTAGCCCCCGGCCCCCTGATCAGGCCCAGCTTCCTGGCTACCCGCTCAACATGTACATCGCAGGGACAGACCAGTCGGGCGGGAGACAACCGCTCCCACAGGCCGAAATCAACGCCATACTCATCCTTCCGCACCATCCATCTCAAAAACATATTCAATCGCTTGCAGGAAGATTTTCTGGCCGGGGTAGCCACGTGCTTACGGGTTCTGACCGGGAAAAAGTCAGACTCGCAAAAATAGTTGTGAAAGGCTACCAATCCTTTTTCCACCGTGATGCCATCCGCCGGATCAGAGAGCAGAAATGCGTCTTCCATGCTTTCGTAGCGCCTGTAATGCGCTCTCAGGAAATCAATGAAATAGTATAGGTCAGTCGAATTGAATGTACGGTGCTTAAAGGTATCGAGGCTCCTGAGATCCCCGGGCTGATGGTTCAGGATAAAGTCGTAAGGCGCGTTCCCCATCATGTTCATCAGCTCCAGCGACTTATTGATAATGGTCTTACGCTGCCCCCAGGCCAGGATAGCGGCAAACAGCCCCGCTATCTCGATATCCTGCCGAAGGGAAAACCTGTGAGGAATGCTGACCGGGTCGTAGGGGATAAAATCCGGGACATTGAATTGCCGGTATTTCAGGTCTAGCAGTTCGGCAACAGCCTCGGAAACTACCGGCGCCGCCAGATCAGGACCTCGCATACACCTTTCCCAGCAGGTATACCACTACTCTCGATATAGCTGAAAAAGCCATCAGGATCCCTGAAAAAATAAATGTAAATACAGCTATAAACGGGTACATGATGGTGAACATCACCACCCATACTTTGTAGCCTATCGTATTTTTTACCTCCTGCCTCTCTCTTTCTCTCCTTGATCTGTAGCGGCGAGAATTACTTTCCATCTTTACTCGGTTTTTTGACTATACATTACTTCTGCCCGGAATCTGCGGGTTTGAGGGGAAATTTTATCAAATGCATTTCCTGACAGCTTTACTACTATATCCTCGTTAATACTGGTATCGGGAATGCGGCCAATTACCTTCGCCCATATAACCTCCTGGTTCGACTGGTTGGTCACCTGGATCAGTGTGCCGATCGGTGCGTCCCTGTGCAAGGCCAGATATTTGGGAGAGGAGTTGCCTCCCACGTCTATTTTTTCTGCCAACCCCTGCTGGCTGACCGATTTAACGTGAGTAGCGGCAGGCGGTGCAGCAGGTTCGGCTTTTACCAGTTTCTCTGCCGCCAGATCTGCCCGTACAGAATCGGCCGGTGCGGCGACCGACACCCTGGGCGCCTGGTTATTCTCCGCAAACTTACCCGACGAAACCATCAAAACCTGTCCCAGCATCACCTGGTCGGACTTTAATCCGTTCCACGCTTTAAGATCGGAAACCGAGATACCATACTTTGAAGCAATATTATAGAGCGTATTCCCTACCTCGACCGTATGAGTACCTGCTGCATCCCTCCTGACCGTTGGTTCAACAGGCTTTGCTTCCACCGGGATCCCCGCAGCTTCCGTACCGGCCGGCCTGGCCGTGGTATTCCTGTACCTCGAATAAGGCACCCTGACTACCTGCCCCTCCTTAACGTCGATGCTTCCGCCATTTGCGCCCTTAATAGCATCTACCGTTGCGCCGTATCTTTTAGAAATAGCAAAGACTGTCTGTCCCTTTTCTACTTTATGAAGGACAAAAAGCTTGCCGTTCTCCCATTTATGCCCTACTGAATCGGGCCGGTAGACAGGGACATGCTCTCCCCTCAGGTCTCCCGCTGCAAATATCAAAACAGTCAGTAATCCAATCAGAAATCTCATTCAAACAGCAAGATTAATACCGACGAAATTGTTCTTATTCTTGATAAAATAAACCACTCCCTCCCTTAACACCAATCCTCCTTTCCCTTCTTTTTCCAAATCCCTTTCAATGGCCTCCAGGTATTTAACTTTCCTGAAACGATCCAATACAGCGACGTATTGCACCAAACTATTGTTTTCATAAAGGTAAAAAGAAAATACCATTTTATCGGCATAGTCCAAATATTCAACGGCTCCTGCAGGCGACATTCCCACACTTTTCTTCAAAAAGCGCACCAGGAAATCGTAGTATTCTTCACCCCTGGTATAACGGTGGGCTTCCAGCCAGTCTGTTGCAGGTTTTACCCGGCTGCCGGCGGGAGTCGCCGAGGGTGCGCCTGTAAGCTCGTCACACTCAAAAACGGAGATCCCTCCTGCGTCTTTTCTTCCTGCCAGTAAAGTCTTTTGTTCCGAAATCCCTTCAAAACGATACCCCGGAAGCACCCACCTCATTTCTCCGCTGCCCATGTCGAACGCCATCAGGTCTGTCGGTTCGGGAATATCCGTATTCCGATAACCGTGCACAAAAAAGCAGTGCATGCCTGCTCCTGCGAGCGACGACCACCAGTCTATGCCGCCTGTCGCCGCTTCCGTGACAGGGGCTTCGGGATTTGACGGATCTATGACCGAAAACCCCAGCTGCTTTCCTTCCGGTATACGCCATTCTATCACCCAGCGGCCACCTTCACAGGGAAACGCCCTCCAGATCTGCCCTGGCATGTGATAAGAAATTTCTTCCGGAACCGGTTTCAATACGCAAAAACTGTTTTACATACAAAGTTAACATGCTCCGCCCTGTTTGCCTCCTTTCCCCGACTAATTAATTGACGGGTCGGAGAGCTGTAAACCGGCTTGTTTTATTGATTCCCATTATTCCTTTAACTTTGCTGCCCGATATGTATAAACTTTTTCAGCAAACTTAACTCACGTCAAATCAACCCGAAATCACTTTGAACATATTAGGAATAATACCTGCCCGCTACGCTTCAGTCCGTTTCCCGGCTAAGGCGCTGGCTGAGATAGGCGGAAAGAGCATGATACAACGGGTTTACGAACAGGTTCTGAAAGCCCGTTATCTCAACGATATAGTAGTGGCTACCGACGACGAACGCATTCAGCGGCACGTGAGAAGTTTCGGCGGCAAAGTAGTGATGACATCTCCTGACCATAAAAGCGGTACGGACCGCTGTTACGAAGCACTTGTGAAAAACAGCGGCGAATTCGATTATGTGGTCAATATCCAGGGTGACGAACCGTTTATACAGCCTGAACAGATCGATGAGCTCGCGGCTATTTTAAACGGCGATATTCAACTGGGCACCCTGGTAAAGCCTATAGATGATCCGGAAGTGCTCTTCAACGAAAATGTGCCGAAAGCCATTCTGAATAATAAAAATGATGTGGTGTATTTCAGCCGTCAAACTATTCCCTTCCTGAGGGGAGTCCCTAAAAACGAGTGGCTACTCAGGCACCGGTATTATAAACACATAGGTATATATGCCTACCGTGCGGATGTCCTTTCTGCCATTACCAGGCTGGAAGTTTCTCCCCTGGAAAAGGCGGAGGCGCTCGAGCAGCTGCGATGGCTTGAAAACGGTTTTTCGATAAAGGCAGTAGTCACCCGGTATGAATCCCACGGTGTCGATACGCCCGACGACCTTGCTACAGTTACTAAAAAGTTCCTGTCGTAACTGCCTGGATTATTATAAGCAGAGGCATGAGGCGGCAGGTATGAAGCGGAAGGCATGAAATTTCTTCCTACCGTATTTCGTTAGATTAGAATATACGAATAACCATCGTAAATTAATTTTATTCAGAATCCTTAGATTATGGCATATAATATCCTCTGGGCAGACGACGAAATAGATCTTCTTAAACCTCATATCATGTTTCTTACCAACAAGGGGTTCAGTGTTACCCCCGTTAACAGCGGTTCCGACGCGTTGGAAGAAGTAGAAAACAAAGATTACGACATTGTGTTCCTCGATGAAATGATGCCCGGTATGTCGGGGCTGGAAACGCTCGCCCAGATCAAGCAGGCATTCCCATCGCTGCCTGTTGTGATGATCACGAAAAGTGAGGAAGAGTATATTATGGAAGATGCTATCGGGTCCAAAATCGATGACTACCTGATAAAGCCCCTGAACCCGAACCAGATCTTATTGTCGCTGAAAAAAATACTGGATAATAAAAGGCTGATCACCGAAAAAACCACGCAGAGCTACCAGCAGGAATTCCGCAGCCTGGCCATGCAGTACCAGGACCGCCTCGGCCACGACGAGTGGGTCGATATTTACAAAAAGCTGGTTTACTGGGAGCTGGAGCTGGAGAAATCTGACGATGAAGGGATGTCGGAAGTTTTCATTATGCAGAAAAGTGAGGCAAACTCCAACTACAGCAAATTTATAAGAGAATCTTACGAGGACTGGCTGAATGACCCGAAAGCGGACAAGCCTCTTTTGTCCCACCAGATCATGAAACAAAAGGTGTTCCCTCTGCTGAAGGCCTCCTCCGATCCGCTTTTTTTCATATTGATAGACAATTTCAGGTATGATCAATGGAAGGTTATACAACCTCTGCTTGAAGAATTCTTTGTCATAGAAGAAGACAGCGCTTACTTTTCTATCCTTCCGACTACTACCGGGTATTCGCGGAACGCCATTTTCTCGGGGCTGATGCCGTCGGAAATGGAGCGCATGTTCCCGCAGTGGTGGGTGAGCGACGAAAACACCCCCGAAGGAGAAGAAGGCCTTAACAATTACGAAGCCGATTTCCTCAAAAAACAACTGGAGAGGAACCAACTCGGCCAGATTAAATCCTCCTATAACAAGATCCTGAACAGCAACCAGGGGAAGGCGCTGGTAGACAACCTTCCCAACCTGATGGGCAACCAGTTCAATGCGATTGTCTATAATTTCGTCGACATGCTCAGTCACGCACGAACTGATATGCAGATGATCAAGGAGCTTGCTCCCGACGATGCCGGCTACCGGTCGATCACGCGGTCGTGGCTGCTTCATTCACCCCTGATGGACCTTCTCAAAAGGATTGCAGACAAAAAGTGCAGGGTGGTTATAACGACCGATCACGGTATGATCAGGGTTCAGAAGCCCGTTAAGATCGTGGGCTACAGGGAGACCAACACAAACCTCCGGTATAAGCATGGTAAAAACCTGGGATTCGGAGATGATCATATCTTCGTATGCCGTAAGCCGGAAAGGTTGTTCCTGCCGAAGCCGCATGTTTCCACCGCTTATGTATTTGCGGAAGAGGACTATTTTTTTGCTTACCCCAATAACTACAATCAGTACGTAAACCTGTACCGCGATACCTTTCAGCACGGGGGCGTCTCCATGGAAGAAATGATTATCCCGTTTATAGGCTTACGCGGGAAATAGCGATTGACAAACACAAATCTGACCAGGCTCGAAAACGGCAAATGTTTTCGCTAATTTTGTGCAATCAAAAAACACGTCCCGGTAAATAGTTTCCCTTTTGAGATTCGCTTCGTTTATATCTCAACGCATCCGCCGCAATACAGCCGGCACTTTTTCGGCTACCGTCTATGTCATCGGGATAGCGGGCGTGGCAATAGGAATTGTAGTGGCGATCATTACGTTCGCGGTTTTGTTCGGCTACAAGGATACTATCCAGCAGAAAGTCTTTCTCTTCGGCTCGCATATGAGGCTCACCAAGCTGATTGCCGGGAATAACCTCTATGAAGAAGCGCCCATATCGGAGACAGACTACCTGACCCGCCAGTTTGAACAAATTCCCGATCTTGCAAGATGGCAGGGTATTATACACAAATCGGGCGTATTGAAGACTTCGTCGGAAATGAAAGGCGTTATCTTCAAAGGAGTCGGCGCCGATTATGACTGGCAGAAATTCAATAGCTGCATAGTCGACGGACGCGCTATCAGGCTGGACTCTTCGGCGAGCGATACTACCTATACCACTGAGATCATCATCAGCCGGAAAATTTCAAAGGAGCTGCTCCTGGAAGTCGGCGACAAAGTGCTCATGTATTTCGTCCAGTCGCCGCCGCGCGTAAGAAACCTGACGGTTGTGGGGATCTATGAGACCGGACTTGTGGAAGAGTTCGACGACAAGATGCTGATAGGCGATATCGGCCTGTTAAGGCGGATCAACAACTGGGAAAACCACGCGGTAGGCAGCTACGAACTGTATGTAAAAGACTTTCACAAGCTCGACGAATCCTATAAAAGCATCTATAACGAGATGCCGCCTGACTTGTTTCTGGTTAAAATCACGGATCTGCAGCGGCTGCTATTCGACTGGCTGCTGCTTATGGATACCAATACGACGGTCCTTATCACGCTGGTCCTGATAGTTGCCTGCTTTAACATCATATCGGTTCTGCTGATTATGATCATGGAGCGTACGCCAATGATCGGTCTTCTTAAAACCATTGGCAGCTCCAACAGCCAGATCCGTCGGATTTTCTTTAGCGTCGGCCTCGATATTCTCCGGAAAGGGCTTCTTTACGGCAATGTGACAGGTATCCTGCTCTGCCTGGTTCAGCAGCGGTTCAAAATCATCCCGCTCGACCCGGCCAACTACTTCATAGACACTGTCCCGATCCTGATGGACTGGCCTACACTGCTTTGGATCAACCTGGCGACTATCGTTATCGTCGGCCTGATCATACTGATCCCTACTTCTATTATCTCCAGGATACAACCGGTAAAAGCGCTAGTGTTTAAAAAGTAAACCGGTCAGGATTTCATATTAAATTATACCCAGCAGCTTTTGCTTCTTTCCTCTCTTTATAGGCAGTCCCTTTTCAAGCTGTTCATCAAATATGGTCGTGCTATCCGGCTTGGGAGACAGCGGTCTGAAATACCACATGTCATTTTTATAGTGCCCCAGTATATTGCTTTTAAGCGTAGTATCATTCACAATCCTGGCTGGTACGGTAGCAGTAGGTACAGGGAAGTGAGAAGCATTTGTCCAGAATTCTATGCTGATGCTGTCGCCGGAGACCTGGTAATAGCCGGAACCACCCAATATTTTGCCAGGTATATTCATCTCTATTAATTCGACATCGATTCCCTGTAAATTAGTATCGGAAAAAGTAATACTTGAAAAGAACCCATTTTGATAAAATATAACTGCAGTTGTTGAGACATTTTTTGGTTGCCCGTCATAATGACGACCGTCCATATTATAGTAGTACCCGTCAATTCTAAATTTGTCTCCCAGGTAGTTACGTCTCTGCATCTTCATAGGAGCATATTGCAGACAGGAAGCTAAGCCTGCAGTTGCTAAGAAAAATGCTATGATCCTTAGTACCATGTTGTATAGCGATTACCCGTTTTATAATAATTGATATATGGCGCTCCCTTTATTTTTAATACTTCAAAAAGAGGGTGAGCATATCCTCTTCCATGAGCAAAATTATTTTGAAATACATTTCTTATTCCTTCGCTGTTCCAGCCAGCTCTATATCCCTTATATCCTCCATATATCGCCCCTAATCTATGTTGTTTTGTTATCTCTTCATAGGTTCCCCAAAACCCGGTTTCCGTATTTGCCCCTTTCCTTATCCGGTCATCAAACATCAACCCCGGATCACCTGTAAACAAATTCAACCCCACGCTGAAATCGCTTTTCGCAACCCTTACGCCTGTAGTCCTGAACCTGTCGCCACCGTCTGCAATAGGAACCCCGAACATCCAGTCATTTTCATATGCTGCCGACCAACCGTTACTTTCCATATAAAATGTACCCGTACGCTGTCCAAGCCCTCTTCCTTTGAATTGATTGGTAAACATCCCTACCCTGAAATCGTTGCCTCCGGCAATTGCGCCCCCGCCGTAAGACTGGCTCCAGCCTGATTTACCGGTAATGTTATCCGTAAAATTATACCCGGCACCATAACTGAATCCGGCTGAAAAATATTCAGAGCTGTAATTGAAGCCGACATTTGTTCCCGCAAATAACCCCGTAGAACCAAATCCGGCGGCTACCCCTACCGATATTGAGAATCCGCTGCTGCCTAAAGGTATAGTATAGGAAGGCAAATAAGAATTTCCTACCGCAACCGCCGATCCGAATGCCAGGTTCCCTACACTGCACGAAGCGCACCCTATGGCGGCCATTCCACCCATAATCGCTCCCTGCCCGAAAGCTCTCAACCCGGCGTTGAAGCTGTTGACATTGCCTAATACAGCCTGGATACCCAGATTGATGCCCCCGCCCAATGCCGCTCCAATGACAATATGCCAGAACTCTCCGTCAGGATCAGTATAGATCAGGGGGTTATTCCTGGCATAAGTATACCGATTATAATCCTGACTAAAAAACGGATCCGGCACATAATTATCCGGGCTCAGCATCCTTCCCATGACGGGATCATACATCCGCCCGTTCATGTTAATGAGCCCGAACTGATCTGAATGTTCATGACCGGTGTAGCCTCTATACATCCATACGGGCAGGCCGGTAGCGGCAACAGGTGAGAGCGGCGCCCAGGAGGTTATATCCCGCCGCCGGCCCCAGGCATCGAAGCTCTGCTCGGCTTCTACCATTCCACTTTCATCTGTTACCATAAGAATGGACCCCAGATGATCGGTATATGTATAATGCCGGTGATGATTTCCGTCTACACTTTCAATTATGGCTATAAGACCCACCGGCCCGGATATATATTGAATATACCTGGTGGCACCTCCTGTTATATCTTTCTCAAACCCTGCGGTGGGCTGTCCACCCTCAAAATAATACCGGGTATTGATAATGCTCCCATCCTGCCTGAGCTCCGACCTGATGCGGTTGTAGTCGGAGCCGTAAGTGTAAGTGAGGGTATGCGGAACACCGCCCGAATCATTTTCACTTATCGTTTGCGGCTGCATAAAAGCGGTATAGGTAATCCCCTGGAATAACAATGGTATCGGGGAAGAAACCGGGTTGGTTACGCTCTCCGCGGCGTGGATCTTGCCGGCGTGATAGCTATAGTTACCCGCATCAGCTTTTGTGTTGATATTCCCGCCCGTTGTATAGCTGGCAATGACGGACGTTCCGCCGGACACATTGGCTCCGGTCAGCCTGTTAAGATTGTCGTAGGTAAAGCTTTCGGTTTTTCCTTTTCGGACGTCTTCCCTGGAAGTCAGGTTGCTCTTCCGGAAATCCCAGCTCAACCTCAGATCCTGCACGCCGTCAGTGTAATAGCGGGTAGGAAAAGCGTTAGTATAGTCGACGGAAGACACCTTGTTATTGCCCTTCCTGTAACCGGTAACCTGTCCTTTGCCATTCACCCCGATTGTGGTATACAGATCGAGGTTTCCGTGCCTGATCTTGCTGAGATACCCCCTTGAATTGTACTCATAGGTAACGACCAGCCCCGAAGGAAAGGTCATCGAAGATATTTCCCCGGCAGAGTTGTAGGCGTAAGAAGTCGTATGGTTGCCGTCGATATTTTCGGTAAGCCGGGAGAGCTGCCCGAGGGTATTGTACTCGTAAGAGGATGAGTTGCCCTCAAAGCCTGATACCATCCGGA
Source organism: Spirosomataceae bacterium (assembly GCA_037191015.1). Lineage (GTDB taxonomy): Bacteria > Bacteroidota > Bacteroidia > Cytophagales > Spirosomataceae > Ravibacter. The sequence goes on along the minus strand of JBBCKD010000015.1, from coordinate 325,894 downwards.
CAAGCCCTCTTTTCTCGGTACCGTTGTTGCTGGTTCCGTACGAATAATAGGTAGTACCTTCGGGCCCGGTCCGGCTGACGATCTGCCCGGCCAGGTTATATTGGATATTGGTTTCCTGTCCTTTGGCGCTTTTCTGCCAGGTCAACTGCCCCAGCGCATCGTAGCTGTATTCGGTCGTCCCTGCATTCAGGTCGATGAGTTTGGTCTGCCGGGTGTAGGCATCGTATTCATTGGCAGTGAGATTTACATGTCCGTCTGATACGGTCTTCAGGCCTCCATGGCTATAGTAAGTATAGGTAAGCGTTCCGCCGTTGTCAGTAGCGCTGATGAGCATCCCGGCCGCGTCAGTGGTTTTGGAGGTCACGCCCGAAGGCGCATTGGTCGTAACGACCATGTTTCCTTCCAGGGCAATATAAGAGAGGATAGTATTACCCAATTCCCCTCTGTTCACACCTGACAGCCGGTTAAAGATATCATAGCTGTTGGTGGTGGTAATATGAGCTTCTCCATCTTTGTGGGCCTCTGTTGTCGTATGCAGGTTTCCCCTGGCATCATAGGTCCGGGCCTCGATGGACCAGGCCCCGTCAAACAGCTCGCTTTCCTTTCGTACCTCACGGCCAAGCAGATCATACCAGGTTTTGCCGGCAGGATTACCTGGAGCACCGGTCTTCGCATACCACCGCTGATTGGCAGAAACATCCCAGTGATATGATATCTCCCGGCTGTATCCTTCGGGAAAATGAGTCTTTCTGAGTCGCCCGAAAGGATCATACTCGTAGCTGGTGATGATGCCCGGCAGGTTGGTGACACTAAGAGGAGTACCCCACTTAGGATCATAGGTAGCCGAAGCGGTATACCCCATTTCATTGGTAGTGCTTTCGGCATACCTTCCTTTTCCGTCATATACGGCTGAGGTCGTACGGGTAGCTATCCCTGAAGCACTGACAGAAGTGGAGATAACATTACCCAGGTTGTCGTAGCTGTAGGTACTTGTCACACTTTTGGGTTGTCCGCTGAAATCCGTCCGGCTGGTCAGCTGCCCCTTACTGTTGTACCCGTACGTAGTTGTAATGCTATGGGCCGCCTGTCCCGACCGGGTATTGGTGACCATCACGCTGGCGGGCTTGTTGGGGATACTTCCCGGGAAGGCCTGGTAGACCGTACTGGTCCGGGTGGTATGCACAGCCGGTACCGTTACAGTACCGGCTGTGATATTGCCGTGGCTGTCGTAGGTGTTGGCCGTAGTGGTAGTGATGCCCAGGATATTGTCATTTTGACTAATGCCGGTGGTTTTTATCCAAAACCGCAGGGCGTTGACCCCTATAAATTCGCTGGTAAAGATCGTTTCGGAGAGGCGCCAGTTGGCGGATTCTATGTAAGAAGATATTTTTTGAGGAACCAGAGTGAAGTAAGCCATATTCAGCCCGCTTTCACTTATAGTCCTGGTATCCCCGGAAAGGTCGATCACCGTCAGCCCTGTAAATCCGAGAAATCCCTTCCCGGAACGGTGCAATACGGCTCCTTTATACGAGTAACGTTTCGCAAAGTTTCCCCCGATGCCGTTACCTGATCTAAATTCATGCACCAGATTGAGGGCCGGTTGTATCATATTGACCGGACCGGAGTGCTCAATAGTCCCTTTGGAATAAAAATCTCCCCCGTATGCCAGGCTTTTGTAACGCCATTCCGATACATGCCTTAAACCGTTCGAAGCTTTTTGCAACAACGTCTCCTTCCCGTTTTCGTGGAAAAGCCATACTCCCACGTAACCATTATGCGGTGATGAAATCAGGTCTGTTTTTCCATCTCCATTGATATCAATAGTTGTATATTTTGTATCCAGAGCAGGCTGGGCGCTGAGACGGTAATCGATAAATTCGTCCTGACTATGAACAGCATAATGTAATTGCCTGTAAGTAAATGCGTCGCCGGTACTATAAAACAGGTCATGGCCCGTGAAGCGTTGTACGTGATTACCTTGATGGATAGGGGTAGACTTTTTGCGATGCCAATCGTAATAAATATCAGTTTTCCCGTCTCCGTTATAGTCTCCGAGTACCAACTGGTTCTTGTACTCGATGTCTGCAGGATCGGTATCCGCCGGAAGATGAGAAGCAAGAGATATATCGGATCGTAAAAAGGATATGCCGGTCGATATTCCTTTTATAACGTCAGAAATTTCATTATTTGCCTGGATTATATCGGTCTTGCCATCACCATTGAAATCACCCAGGAAAATATTATTTCCTGCCGATGGGAAACTCCCCGAATAAATTCTGACAGCAGTATAGCCGTTTAGCGTGAATATCTCGGATCCGTTATGCCCTACAAGCATGATATCATGCTTACCGTCCCCGTTAAAGTCCAGGATAAAAATTTGCTCCGCATTCATCCAGGAATTAACCGGGTAGGCGGCCGCACCGGAAATTGTGATTCCTCCGCAGGCTCCTGTGCTTGTAAAATCGGCACATAGAAAGGCGCTATAAGTACCGGCGGGGTTCCCCAGGATGGTTATGTATTCCGGGATCCCGTCTCCATTAAAGTCACCCGGGTAAAAGAATTTTTTACCCGGGTGAATCCGGTTATAGTTCGGCTGAACAGACCGGGTAATTTTATTAAAGGAAGTCCCGCCGTTCTGACTTTCATAAATGACAACGTTCTCCAATTTTGAATAGCTGCCGGTATAGGAAATATTCAAAGCCATTACATCGTCTATACCATCCCCGGAATAATCGCCTATGACGATGGAATGCTGGTTGGGGATCGCCAGTTTATTCACCAATGTATGATGACTGCCTAACAGGGTAGTTCCTAATAAACTGAAGGTGTTTCCGGTTCCATTCTTTTTATATACTTTGAAATCACTGAAATAGTCGAACCCGTCGTTGTTCTCAGAAATCGTGGCATTTAATACTTCCGGCTTCCCGTCTCCGTCAAAATCTCCCAGGAACGATTCCAGGTTGAGGCCTCCCGGAATAGTTGTACTCTGATATTCCCTGCGGATTACCGGCGCATCTCCGTATTTGAAAATGGTAGGATTTAACGTAGTTCCGTCGCTGCCTGCCTCCTCAACGGACTTCAGGTAGGAATTGATCCCATCGTTTCCGTAGGCGAGCTGGTAAGACCTGACAACTTCTCCTTCAGCTTTCACGATAATCTTATCCAGCAGGAAACGGCTCGCCACGGCAGCCCCGGCTATATAGATGGTCCGTATATCAGAGAGTTCGCCGCTTTGTCTTACTTTATATTCAAACAAGATCTCGTTGTAAGGCGCCAGCCCGGCGCCGGTATTCCCGGTGTAAAGGATCCTGGCGATCAGCGGCTCCCGGTCGACGGTACTGTACTCGTAATCTATATAATTGCCGTCGGGGTAGATAATCCTGTTGAGCATCCAGAAAACTACCGATACGTTATCCTCACTCATAAAGCGGGAGGCGGCTGTATTCCCATATTGCATACTGACCCCGTCTTTATTCACTACTTCAAACCACTTAGGGTTACTACCCTGCATGTCTTTTATAGTAGCTTCGGAAAAGTTTTCAATTTCCGTTCCGTAAGTAGAACTATTGCTTCCATACGTTCCGGTTTTGACTACCAACCGCTGTCCATCGAGTGCAAAACGATCGTCGGTATCGAGCCGGACCGGCTTTACCATCCCGTCGAAATACATATTCTGCGGAACCCGGGTAATCACAGACAAACCCGAAAGGCCCCATCCCATGCCCGCTATTCCCGGGCCCGACCGGGCGTTATACTCCAATGACAAGTCAGGTACGACACCATTGGTCCCGGGAGGGATCTCTACAGGAACGGAGTAGGTAGCGGCGCCCCCGGATGACACGCCGGCAGTACCGACTGTAGCTCCTACCGGCCTGGAAACATCAATCACCTGCGCATCAAATTGTGCCGGGGTATAAAGAGGGGAAAATTCAATATGCTGGCTTTGCAAACTAAAAGCATAGCAATAGCCTGCAAGCAAAAAGCAGGTCCTTTTCATTAGCGTATAGTATTTATGTTAAGAAATATTATTCTTTTATAATCCGCCGGGTAAATACCTGACCCGAATCAAGCACAAGCCTGATCACATACAAGCCGGAAGAAAGAGCGCCCAGATCGATCCGGTTTTCCTGCGTGAGCCTGCCCCGCAATACCGTCCTGCCTTCAGACGAGAAAATCTCGTATGAAGCCTCCGTCCGGGACGGGTAATCAACCAGCAGGTAATCTCTCACCGGGTTGGGATAAAAGCGTATCTCTGAACGTAAAAAGACGCTTTCGAGCTTTGAATAGGCCAAAGTGCCGTCGTCATCGACTATTTTCAGACGGTAGAGATTCCGGCCGGGCGGCGGATCGTCATCTACGTATATATAACCCGGAGATGACGTATCCTCTTGCGGTCGGCTATGTACCTCCGCGATCCGGGTCCAGCTAAGCCCGTCGGAGCTGCGCTCCAGATCAAAATGGCTGACATTTTCCTCTTCTGCAGTCTGCCAGCGGATCGTTACGGCATTTTCTTCCGCCGTAACACCGAAATAAACAAGGCGTACCGGCAGCGTTGTTTCAACGAACCTGCTGATCCTGTTTCCGGCCTCATCGTACGTGAATAAAATTTTCTGGGATATTACCGGGCATGCAATCAGCACACCGATAAAGGGAAAAACAAATCTTAGCATAGCATGTCAAAGTATAATATCTGAACCAACGGACAATGATAAACAAAACAACACTACGCGCCAAAAAAGAAACAAAATGAGTGTAAGATAATCCTATATCGGGTAAAACCGTCCGTCTAACCCTCCTGCCCGCTTCTCTCCGACCTTTGCTTTCCGGACTCATATATAGTATTTATCCATGCATTAGTTTGCTTTTTCTGTTATTTTAACGAAGTTGCGGGCCAAGAGCGCCGTCCTTTCCTATATCTCACCACCCGTAATTTCAGGGAGGGAACAGGTTACAGCTGCTGTCCTATTGCACAAAACAAATGTCACTCCGAAGCCAGCCGATTGAAGATCATGTCAGTTTACTTTAAAACCATTGCTTTAGCGATATTTACGTTTGCCGGTTGCCAGGCCTATGCCTGGCAAGGCGTACGGGCCGACCGGCCTAATGTGATTGTTATCCTTGCCGATGATCTGGGATGGGGCGATCTGGGGCAGGCAGACCAACGCATTGCAACTCCCCATCTGAACCGGCTGGCCGCAGAGGGTATCCGGTTAACAAGTTTCTATACCGGCAGTTCCCTGTGCTCGCCGACCAGGGCATCTCTCCTGACAGGAAAGTATCCCCATTCCGTGGGGGTGCCTGATCTGGCCAGCCCTGAGGTCAGGGGCGACGTCCCCATACTTGCGTTGGATCATAGCGCTGTTACGATTCCGGAAGCCCTTAAGCCCCTGGGTTACAAATCCATGCTTGCAGGAAAATGGCACCTGGGCTATTACCGGGAAAACTGGCCCCGTGCCCACGGTTTCGACGAATTCCGGGGCTCGCTCATCGGAACTCCCAGGTATTTTGAACCAAGCCAGGTGTATGAAAATGAAACCCAGGTAACCGTACATCAGTACTTTACAGACTGGATTACAGATAAGGCAATTGATTTTATAAACCGGAATCAGCGACAACCCTTCTTCCTATACCTCGCCTACAATGCACCGCATTATCCGCTGCAAGCGCCCATGCCGCTGATCAATAAATACAGGAAAATGTTCCCTGATGACGGTTTATACGCCCTATATGCTGCCATGGTTGAACAAATGGACCTGGGAATCGGAAGAGTATTGGCTACCCTCGGGGAGCTGGGCATCGATAAAAATACGGTTATCCTGTTTTGTTCTGACAACGGCCCGTCTGCCGAGCCCCAGTCCTATGGTTTGCCGGGCGCCCGGATTTCACGGGGAAAACTCAACGGGCACAAATTCCTGATGTACGAAGGCGGTATACGCGTTCCGTTTATAGCCCGATGGCCGGGCAGGATACCAGCCGGCGCTATCAGTGATAGCCTCGCAACGACTATGGATATCCTGCCCACGGTCTTACAGGCGGCAGGTCTTGATCCTCAATCCACCGGGGCAGATGGAAAATCGCTGATACCGCTTTTCAAGGGAGAGCAGACAGCGTATAATCAGCGTCCGATTCATTGGGAAAACATCTATAACATGGGTGTCCGCAGCGGCAACTGGAAGCTGATACACCAATTCTGGGAAGACCGACCAAGGTTGTACGACCTCTCCCGGGACATCGGGGAGGAGCACGACCTGTATCACCGGTATCCGGACGTAGCCCAAAAACTCGTGGAAGCACATGAACAATGGAAAAAAAAACATTACCCCAACCCGATACCCCGTCAGTTGAGCAGGCCCCTGGAGCGAATCCCAACCCGTTAGCTTTGCCCGCGTTTAAAAGGTTTACCGGAGCTGCCTGATCTCCGCCGGATATTCAACCCGCATACTGCGACTCTGCAGTCCTCCAACCCGGCATTTTATATTATCTTTATAGTATTTATCATGACGTTAATTTGATTTTTCTGTTATTTTAGCAAATTGCGAACTGAAAAACTCCCGCTTCCCATACAGGAAGAAATTCTTTAGCGAATGGATCAGGATGACGAAATACGGCTTTGGTCGGCCTACCGCAAAGGAGACATCGATGCTTTGGGGGTGTTGGCAGAACGGTACTATCGTACCCTCACCCGGTACGGGCTCAAATTCGGGGTAGACCGGTTTGTGGTGGAAGATTGCATCCAGAATATTTTCCTGAACTTATGGCAGAACCGTCTCCGGATCGGTATGACTCCGTCGGTAAAGTTCTACCTCCTCAAAGCGCTCCGTCGCGCCATTGTCCATTACCGCAATTACCAGGAACGGTTCAGCGACGCGGAAGAATGGGAATGGTCCGTTCCCGATCAGTTCAATACAGAAGCCCACCTCATCGAAAAAGAATCGTTTGAAGCAATAGTGTCCCAGCTAAAAACACAACTGGCAGCTTTGCCGCCGCGGGAAAGGGAGGCTATTTACCTTCGCTACTACGAAAACCTGGAAGTTCACGAAATCGCCGGGTTAATGGGAGTCAACCGGCAGTCGGTCTCCAATTTCCTTCAGAAAGCCTTAATCCGTATCCGTTCCCGCTGGATGTCCACACTCGCGCTATACCTTGTCTTCTATTAAAATGCCAGCGGTTCGGAAGGACAATCAAGCCGGTCAGCCGTCGGAGCTGCCCTGAATTTCCTCTTATACCCGGATCAATTGAAAATTTTTCAAAAAAAAGGGTATATCGGCATTTTCCGTTTCTAATATCCCTGACAGTAAAGAACGGCAGCCGCAATGGCAGCAGCTATCTTAATAATTCCGCAAAAAATATGGCAGAGCTTCATACGTTGGAAGATTTTCTTGAAAATGACCGGTTCAGGGAATGGGTCAGGTCTCCTGACGCTGAAAACAGCGCCTACTGGAAAGAATGGCTGGAAAGCAACCCTTCTCAGCGTCCCGTTTTTGAAACCGCAGTAGCGGCGGTAGCTTTGCTGGAAGGAAATTCCCCTGGACTCTCAGACAGTTATATACGTCAAAAAGTAGCTGACATTAAAGAAAATATCACTACATCCGGGCCTGTCCGCCAACCGTTACGCCACCGGCAAATACAGTTGATACGATGGGCGGCAGTTGTAGTGCTCGCAGCCGGGCTGGGCTGGCTGCTGATAAAACGTGAAAAGCCTTTCCACAGAGATCCTGCTTCTCTCACCTCGGCAGGGACGACGGCAGATCCGGTAAAATCATTTACCAATAACGGAAGTCAGCCGCTGCTGGTCAACCTTCCCGATGGTTCTTCGGTAGTGCTTTCAGGCGGAAGCAGGATTGAATATGACACCTCCGGCGGATCTTCCCGGAGAAAAGTACGCCTGACGGGAGAAGGCTTTTTTGAAGTGGTTAAAGATCCGGCGAACCCTTTTTTCGTGTACACCACTCACCTGGTCACCCGCGTGCTGGGGACGAGCTTCCTGGTGCGGTCTTTCGACAATGAGCCCAGGGCCACGGTCACCGTCCGGACCGGCATCGTCAGCGTTACCCCTCAGAAGGCCGCCAATAGCCCGGATGATGTACACGAAGAAACATTATTTCTCAATCCTAACGAGCAGGTAAGCCTGGTAGTAGCCACCGACGAAATGATCCGGGAAAAGTGGAGCAGTCAGCAGGCCTCCCCTCTTCCGGAACCGCTGCAGCAACCAAAGTATGAATTCCGGTTGACGCCGGTCATCGATGTTTTTACGCTGCTGGAGGAAGCATACGGGGTCTCCATACAATATGAAGACCAAAAGCTGAAGAACTGTACGCTTACGGCTACGCTCTCCGATGAGCCTTTCCTGGACAAGATCAGGATGATCTGTATAGGGATTGAAGCGGACTTTGAAGTGAATGGCAACCAGGTCGTGATCACCGGAAGCGGATGTGGCGCCCCGAGATAATATCTACCCTTAACATTAAAGCCAGTCGATGCCTATGAAAAAAAGCTGATGCTACAAAAAAAGCGGTAATGCTGTGAACATCACCGCTTTCTGTTTCCCTGAAAACTTGTGTTCGAACCACAAAGCTTGTCCCCGCAAGGGGAACACGGGATGTTTTTGCCAATTGTTCAGAAAAAAATCAAACAAAAACAATCAAAGTTATGCATTTACCAATACCAAACCGAGAGGTGGCTCTCAGAATTATGAGAATTAGCTTCTTCCAGTTTCTGATTGCTGTGTCGTTCCTCCAGCTCTGCCGGGCCAGTGACGGGAAAGCGCAGGAGTTAATGAACAGGCCGGTGATCCTCTCGGTCAGAGAGGAGCCTTTGGAAACTGTTCTTTCGCAATTGGAAAGGCAATCCGGCACGACGTTCCTGTACAGCCGGCAGGTGATCGATTCGCAGCGGAAAATCACCTTTGCCACCCCGGGTGAAAAACTTTCGAGAGTGCTCGACCAGGTGCTGAAGCCACTGAACCTGAAATACGAGGTGATGGGTAACCAGATTATCATTAAAAGAGATTTTCAGGAAGTAAAGCTGCTGCAGTCATCACTGGAAGACTACCCGGTCATTTCGTTCCCGGTAATCAGGATCTCCGGGAAAGTAACGGACGAGAAGGGGGAAGCGCTTCCGGGCGTGAGCATCCTCATCAAGGGAACGCAGCAGGGAATGACAACCGATGCCGGCGGGAGGTATAGTATCGAGGTCCCGAATGAGCGTTCTGTGCTGGTGTTTTCATTTGTCGGGTACCTGAGCCAGGAAGTCGCCGTGGGGAGCAGGTCGGTGATCGACGTCTTGCTGCAGGTCGATGAAAAGGCCCTGGAAGAAGTGGTGGTGGTAGGGTACGGGACCCAGAAGAAGGTCAACCTTACGGGAGCGGTGGCTGTCATTTCGGGAGATGCGCTTGTGAACAGACCGGTAACCGGGACGGTCGACGCTTTACAGGGAATGATGCCCGGCGTGGTCGTCACGAAATCGACCGGTTCCCCCGGCCGGGAAAATTATAATATCCAGGTCCGCGGGATGACCTCGGCAACCAATAACCCGGTGCTGGTGCTGGTAGACGGGATCGAAGGGAATATCAACGACGTAAGGCCGGAAGATGTGGAATCCATATCCGTGCTGAAGGACGCGGCCTCTGCGGCCATATATGGCGCCCGGGCTGCGGGAGGCGTGGTTCTGATCACGACCAAAAGAGGGAAGACCGGCAGTATCTCCGTCGAGTACAGCTCGCATTATACCGCAGCAAGACTGGGAAGGACACAGAAAAGAATATCGTCCTACCAGGCCGCAGTAATACGGAATGAGGCGGACATCAACGCGGGTGGCTCGGCTCAGCTTTCCGAAGCGGACCTTGCCATGCTGGCTGATCCGGATATCCTGTGGGACAGGAACCCTGCCAACCCTAACCAATATCGCTATTGGGGCGACTACGACTACCAGAAGCTGGTCCTGAAAGCGTATACCCCGATGACGTCGCATAACGTCGCGATCAGCGGAGGTTCCGATAAAACTACCTTCCGGCTGTCGGGCACTTATTATAAAAATAACGGCTCCATCAAGATCGGTCCGGACAGCGATACAAAGTATTCCGGGAGGCTGAACCTGAATACGCAGATCAATCGATACCTCGAATTATCCAATATCCTGTCCTATTCCCACAACAGCATTGAAAAGCCAAGACAGGAGCTGGATGGCGACTACGGCTTCTGGTCATACGTATTCACGTACCCGGGCGTCACGCCGTTGTATGACCCCAACGGAAATATTGCTTCCGGCGTACGCGTCGGGCAGTTCGACGGGCGGATCAAATTTTACCAGTTCGACCGTGAGCGCGGCCTGCAATCCTGGAATGACAACAATTTGAGGGCCAATTCCACACTGACGATCAAAAACCTTGCCAAAAACCTTCAATTCAGGATCGTGGGCGGGATCGACGGTAATTTTAACGGCAAGTTCTCGCAATCAAAAATAATAGAGCACTTTGGTATCGACGGTACTGTGCTGGAAAACCTGTCAGGGACAAATATTACAAAAGGCCAGGCCAATTCTACGTTCAAGGAATTCCAGTTCCTGACAGATTACAACATCCAGGCGGGAAATCACGGCGTGTCGCTATTCGGAGGCTACTCGTTCCAGGATTACCAATACAGACAGTTCGAAGGTTATATCCAGGACCTGATCAACGAGAACCTGCCCAGCTTCGACTGGGCCGACCTGACGAACAGGCGACTTTCCGACGACGCTGCCTCCTACCGGTTCCAGTCATTTTTCGGAAGGCTGCAATACAACTACAGGGACCGCTACCTGTTTGAAACCAACCTGCGCTACGACGGCAGCTCGAAGCTCAACCCGCAGGACCGGTACCGGCTGTTCCCCTCCGCCTCCGCTGCCTGGAGGGTCAGCCAGGAAAGCTGGTTCGGAGTCAGCTTTATTAACGAGCTAAAAATCAGGGGTTCCATCGGCCAGTTGGGTAATGCAAATGCCATCGGCAACTACGATTATATCCCGCTTCTGTCGGTAAGCAATAACCTGGCGCTGGGATCGAACGGAGGAGCGGAGCAGCGGGCCCAGTACATATACCAAAACCAGCTTGCATCAAGAAGCATTACCTGGGAAACAGTGCAAAGCTCCAACATCGGACTGGAGTTCGGCTTGTTCGGCAACCGGCTTACCGTGGAAGGTGACTATTACGTAAAGCGGAATAAAAATATGCTTGCCGCCGTTGCCTTCCCTTCCGTGCTGGGGATCGGCGTGGGAAACCAGAACGTCGGCGAGCTGAAGACCTGGGGCTGGGAGGCCATCCTGAGCTGGCGGGAAAACAAAGGGGCATTTTCGTACTGGGTCACTGCTAATATAGACGACTCTCAGAACAGGCTGATCGAATACCTGGGCGCCACGGTGATCCAGCCGGGTACCAGAAGGCTGCTGGAAGACTATCCTGTCAATTCCATATTTGGGTACAAAACGAACGGGCTGTTCCAGACACAGGAAGAAGTGGACAACCATGCCTTCCAGAACAGCCAGACCCGCCCCGGAGACGTTAAGTATATCGACCTGAACGGGGATGGAAAAATAGATGCCGGAAGGCAGTCGGAAGATGACCACGGCGACCTGGTATACCTCGGAAACAGCAACCCGAGATACAACTTCGGAGTGAGAGGAGGGTTCAATTGGAAAGGCTTTGAGTTTTCGGTATTTCTGCAAGGAGTCGGAAAAAGGACATTTATGCTGCATAACGCGCTCATCATGCCTTTTTATCGGGCAGAATTCGGTCCTCAGCGGCATCAGCTGGACTACTGGACGCCGGAGAACCCGGGGGCCTTCTGGCCCCGGATGATGGTCAGAGGCGAGCACAATTATCTGCCGAGCGATAAATGGATACAAAATGCTGCTTACGTCAGGATCAAGGATATACAGCTTGGATATACCCTTCCCAACCGGTGGCTGTCGGGGCTGGGGGTGAAGAATCTCCGCCTTTACCTGGCCGGACGCGATATCTGGGAAATGACCGGGGTGCTGGATATCATAGACCCGGAGATGCCCAACCAGGCGACCTACCAGTATCCTTTCCGCAGGAGCTATACGGCCGGTCTCAATCTTAGTTTCTGATAAAGGTTTATCATCTTAAAAGGAAGAAAATCATGATACCAGCGATCAAAAGGATCAAAATATTAGCCGTAGGATTACTGATGCTGTCGTCCTGCAACCTGGACCTGGTGCCCGAAGCGGACCTGTCTGATGAAGTATACTGGAAAACGGACCAGGATTTCCGCCAGGCATTGAATTATTTATATAAGGCTATTGAAATACCTACTACTGATAAGGAGGCGTATCCGCTCTTTATGGATGTACTGTCTGATAACGCAGTAACCAGCGGATTCAGCCCGATAAGCAACGGTTCTTACATACCGGGCTCCAATTTCGGCCCCTGGGACAGGGATTACAGGACCATACGGGCAGCCAATAATATCCTGGAGCACATCGAAAGCTTCAGCTCGCAGTTTACGCCCAGGTATATCTCGGAAGCGAAGTTTTTCCGCGCCTACGCCTATGCCGACCTGGTGAGCCGGTACGGCGACGTACCTTTGATTATGAAGACACTGGATACGGACAGCGAAGAGCTTTATGCGCCCAGAACGCCCAGGCAACAGGTAATAGAGGCCATTTATGCCGACCTGGATGCGGCTGCAGCAGACTTACCTGCGAATTCCGGGCTCAGATTAGCTACAGAGTATGGTATGGTCACCAAAGGTGCCGCGCTGGCTTTAAAATCGAGAGTAGCCCTACGCGAAGGGACCTGGAATAAATTTCATAATAATGCCAATTTCAGAGAGCACCTGGAGGTAGCAAAGGCAGCCGCGCTGGCCGTAATGAACAGCAACGAGTATCAGTTGTTTGACAAATTCGGATTGGAAAGCTATAAACAGCTCTTTAAGATTGCAGGTGAAGGTCCCGGGAATAAGGAAGCAATATGGGTATACCCTTATGGCGTGAGCTATACCAGCGAGATCATCCGAACCCATTATGCTGCTACCACGATAGCCGGCGGCGCAGGCATCACAAGGTCTCTCGTCGATGATTTTCTTTGTACGGACGGGCTGCCCATCAGTAAATCTCCTTTGTATAAGGGACAGCAGAACGCCCTTTCTGAATTTGAAAACAGGGACCCCCGCCTGAATGGTACGGTATTGAAAAAAGGGGATAAATACAGGGGAGGTAATCCCTATATCCCTGAAATGACCTCTATCACAGGGTATGCGATCAATAAATATTTTGATGTCCTTCCACCGGAGGTGACACCGGAGCAGGTCAATTATTTTATCGATATGATCCTGATCCGCTATGCTGAGGTATTGCTCAACTATGCCGAAGCGACTTACGAGCTGAACAATTCCATCAGCGACGGCGACCTGGATATTTCCATCAATCTCTTAAGGGACCGCGTAGGGTTGCCCCACCTCACCAGTGCTTTTGTAGCGGCCAACGGCCTGAATATGCAGCAGGAGATACGAAGGGAACGGCGCACGGAGCTGGGTATGGAAGGCTTCCGCTATGACGATCTGCTGCGGTGGAAAACGGCTGAGACAGAAATGCCCAAACCGCTTTTAGGCGTCAGGCTGTTTGCGGCGGAGTATCCCGGAGTCGATCCTGCGGCATTTAACCTCACACCCCAGGGGGTGGTAATTGCGGAACCGGAATCAAGGCGGACCTTCAATCCCGGTAAGCACTACCTGTGGCCTCTCCCCCTGAATCAACTGGCGCTTAATCCCAACCTGGCGCAAAATCCAAACTGGTAGTTCAGCAAGCCGCGAATGCACGGATTCACCGCCTGGCGGACCGCAGGGTTATGCGGGTCCGTGCATTCGTAGCTTTATATCATTTATCTAAAGAAATCCTACGTGAAAGCGCTTTATACACTATTTTTTGCAACCCTATCCATTTTATTTTCCCCGGGCGCGACGACAGCCGCGATCCCCGGATGTGCCCCGGCTCCGGAGCTTACCATTCCAAAATGGGAGCTGCACGAGTTTTCAGCAGCTGCAAAAACACAGGTCGGCAACCCGTTTCATGACGCAGCGCTGATCGGTGAATTCATTGCACCTTCAGGAAAGACAAAGCTGCTGGACGGCTTTTACGACGGTGACGACACCTGGCGGCTCCGGTTTGTACCCGATGAGGAGGGCGAATGGCGCTACCGCCTTCGCGGGGAAGGCGTCGAAATATTGCAGGAGGGTAAGATCAGCTGTACAGCGGCCAGCCGGCGCGGTTTTATCCGCATCCACCCGCAAAACCCGTTTACTTTTGCCACCGGCGACGGTACGGCCTTCTTTCCCATGGGCGACACCTGCTACGGATTATTCGACGACAGCCCGATCACCGATCAATTAAGGGCGGAGTACCTGGAAGCGCGGAGAGCCCAGCATTTTAATTTTGTGAGAATGACCGTAGGCCATAGCTACGACCGCGCTCAGAAAGATCCGGCCTACTGGGCCTGGGGCGGCACGGCACAGGAGCCTGACCTCGACCGCTTCAACCCCGTCTTCTTCCGGAACTTCGACAAATTGCTGCTTCAAATGCGGGAAAGCGGGATGAACGTAGAATTGCTTGTCCTGAATTTTTATCGGAAGCCGTTTACCGACACCACGTTGTGGACACCCGAACGCGAGAGGCGATGGCTGCGTTACCTGCTGGCGCGCTATGCCGCATTCGACAATATCTTCATGTGGACGCTCTCCAACGAGTATGAAACGCATCCCGACGGCAGGTACCGGCTCGACATCCCCGGGGATATCGACTGGGCGAAGGAAACGGCTCGTTTCATCAAACGGCACGATCCGTACCGTCACCTCGTCACCGTGCACCCTGTGGTATCTTCGACTACCAAAGGACCAAGCCCGCGCGACCCGTTTGAGCGGCCGTGGCAGATCGGCGGGTTCTACGGAGATGAAGACGCCCTCGATGTGCTTTCGCAACAGACCGGGCAGCACGGAGAGGGTATCGTATGGGACGATTCGCTGCAGTGCTGGCAGGGCGATGACCAGGACCTTGTGGCCAGTCTCCAGGCCGACCTCCGCTACGGGAAACCGGTGCTGAACACGGAAAACGGGTACGAGTATCTTAAGAACGGGCCGACCGGTAAAAGGCAGGTACACCATACCGACAAGGTACGCCGCACCTCGTGGCGGATCGTGTGCGGCGGGGGGCACTTTGCCGCCGGGTTCCGCGGGAGCATCGGGCACAGCGATGTCTGGAACAGGATCGATGCGCCGAACCGCTATTCTTTCACGATAGAAAGCGAGGGGGCGGCTCCGCAACTGGGTTACCTGTACCGGTTTTTCGACGCCCTCCCGTTCTGGAAGATGCGCCCTTTTGAAGCAGTGAGCGGCAATGCGGTAGTACTGGCAGAAAAGGGGAAAACGTACGTTGCTTTTTTCCCGCACGGGGGAGAAGCTGCGCTCGATCTGAGCGGAACAGGCAAAATGGAAATGAAGTGGTTCAATCCCCGAACCGGGGAATTCGGCAAGCCCGGGGTCGTCCGGGGAGGTAATACCCGGAAATTCAAAGCCCCGGACAAAAAAGACTGGGTATTGCTGCTGGCAAGCGTATCTCAAAAATGAAAAGGATAGGTATCGCATTATTCCGGGGAAGAACAGCAGGACACAGGCTCATGATGTATCCGGTCCTTGGGTCTCTTTTTTTCATCAACTATAGCTGCAGCAGCGGTTCGGTTCCGGACGACCGGGAGAAAAGAGCCCGGGTACTGGAGCACCTGCTGGCCACCTACAAATCGGATAACGACGCAAAGCCCCGCGACGCCCCGATATGGGAGAGCTGGCTGAAAAAGACCGGCGAGCTGCCCCCGGACTTTGACGGGCTGCCTTCCGATGCGCTGCTTCCTGATCTGCTGAAATCCGGGAACGGAAACCCGGTGTCCGATCCGAAGCAATGGCCCGCCCGGAAGGAGGAGATCAGGAAGATACTGGATCAGTATATGCTGGGCCACTGGCCGCCGCCACCGCCTGAAGTGGCCGTCAAATACCAGAACGCGCCAGCGGAAGAAAACGGGCTTTATCTCAAAAAGAACCTCCAGGTACTTTTTGCCCCGTCGGCCGGGGCGGTAGAGTTTGCAGCCCGTAGCTATACCTTTAACACCTATACGCAAACCGGGAACTACTGGAATGACTATAGTAATTTTGTCGTAGCGACCCTGAATGTGGAGTTATACCTTCCCAAAAAGGGAAAACTCCCCTACCCTGCGATCATCGAGCCCGCCTCCGGACAGGAAACACTTCGGTCCCAGGACCTCGAAAAGCTGGAACGGGGCTATGCAGTAGTGCGATATTTCAGGAAAGACGCCGACTACATACCGGCGGTTTATTCCGATTACGAGTGCAACCAGTTGGAATGGTGGGCATATGCCGTGGGCCGGTGCGTGGACTTTTTACATACGCTCCCCGACATTGATCCATCGAAAATTGCAGTCATGGGTCACTCCCGTAATGCGAAAGCAGCCCTGCTGGCAGCGGCAATGGACGAAAGGATCGGCGCGGTGATCGCAAGCCATCCCGGGACGGGAGCGGGCAGCTTTAACTTGTGGCGGTATGCCGGGGATAAATTCGGGGCCGAGACCCTGGAGAGCAGTACGCGCCAGTTTCAATACTGGAACAATCCCCGGATGCGGTTTTTTATCGGAAGAGAAAATAAGCTACCGTTCGACAGCCATTACCTGGTAGCTTTGGTAGCGCCCAGGCCCTGCCTACTCGGTACGGGCCGGTACGACAAGGTAGGCGAGGTATGGGGCGACCAGCAATGCTACCTGGAAGTTAATAAGGTCTACAAATTACTGGAAAAGGAGCGGAATTTAGGCTTTTATGCTTCTCCCGGCGGACACGAAGAAACGATGGACATGACCCGTACTTACCTGGATTGGCTGGACATGCAATTTGACCGGAAACCCTACCAGTTTGAAAACAGGCTGCCCTATACCTATTCGTTCGATGGGTGGAAAAAGATAACCGGGGAAAACATAGACAAGCAAAAATTCCCGGAGAAAAACCTGGATGATATCCTTCGTACTACAGACGGGAAAGACATCAGGACAAAGGAAGAATGGGAAGCAAAAACCGGGGAGATCAAAGACCGGATCAGGTGGATGATCGGCGATTTACCGGCTTATGATAAGATAACGAAGGTTGTCTTAGAAAACGAAAAGCCCGTCAGCAGCGGACTGGTGAAGGCAGAGATACCCATCGATGAAAAGCTGATCGCGCACATTACCTACCCTGAAAAGAAGGAAGGAAAGCTCCCTGTGGTGATTTATCTCCATGCCTACCTCGATGCTGTCGGGCACAACTGGCCCGGCGGCTTCGGGTATTCGCCGTCGGTCGGGGAACGACTGGCACAAAACGGGTTTGCGGCCATCGAATTTGATCAGTTTGGCTATGGCCGGCGTAACCGTGACAGCGGGATTGAATTTTACGAAAACAACAGGAATGCATCGGCTTTGGGGGTGATGATACAGGATGTCCGGAAAATCATCGACGCCGTCAGCCTCCTGGACCAGCTAGACAAGGACAGGATCATGGTGGCCGGCTATTCGCTGGGCGGGATGGTGGCCTTATATGCTGCGGTTTTCGACGCCCGTATCCGGGCGGTAGCTGCTACCAGCGGCTTCGCTTCCATGAGACTGGACGTACACGGAAATGAAACCGAAGGGATCAGGAGGTATTCGCACCTACGGCCGACAATACCCCGTCTGGGGTTGTTCCTGGGCAACGAAAAGCGCATTCCTTATGATTTCCATGAATTGCTGGGGTTGATAGCGCCCCGGCCGGTATTGATACTGGCGCCCCGGCTCGACCAGGACTGGATTTACGAGGATGTGGAAGTTTGCTACCGCGAAGCCGCCAGGGTTTTCGGGTTATACGACAAAGGTAAAAACATCACGCTCCACAGCCCCGATGACTTCAACCGCTATCCACCTGAATACCAGCAGGTCATTATCGACTGGCTGGCAAAATTCGGACTGGAAAAGCAATGAGGGGGTAAGCCGCTAATGCAGGTTCTCATATTAAAACCCTATAAGGTCTTTTCATTGAAAAGGTACAGCACCAGCATTACGGCGGTTTCGCTGGTTTCATTGACGGGAACATGGGCGATGGCGCCGTCAAAAAACAGTGAATCTCCTGCCTGCATTTCAAATGCTTTGTCCTCCAGGTAATAGCGGAGCGCGCCGCTTACCAGGTAGATATATTCGAAGGCCGACGTGGTTACAGGCGGCCGCTGCGCCTGCGGGTTTACCTTCACGATCGAGATCTGGAACGCCCCGGCATCGGTGCTATGCTCCAGGACAGAAAAATATTCGAAGCCCGGGGCATTTTCTTCTTTCTCATAGCGTGTATAGGCCGATTTGGGAAGAAAGAGGTATCCCGGAAACCTGCTTTCGGCGGTAAGCTCGGCAAAAAATACCTCGAGTGGAATCCCCAGCCGGTTGATGATCGTAAACAAAGTCGGAATAGTAGGGATCATCCTTCCGTTTTCGATCTTCGACAACATGGCCGACCCGATATTCGTCATGGCAGCGAGATCCACTAATTTCAGGTCTTTCTCCTTCCTGTATTTGCGTACCTGGCTGCCTATTTTATGGTAAACCAGTTGCTCCTTCGTAATGCTCTCCTCCATCTTCTGTCCTGATAATATCTTATTCCTTTATACCAAAAGGGTGTTCACAAAAATTTCATACAAGGAAAATAAAAAAATCAAACCGTTTATTTGATTTTAAAAATAAAGAAATATAATTTCACAAAAAGAAAATTTTTTTCCTATCAGGAAATTTAGTCGATGAAAAAAGGTAACCTGGTTGCTTTCCATGGAGCGGATAAGCCGCTCGATCTGCAGCGCCGCCCGCTAAGGCCTCTCCGGCCGGGCGAAATCCTGGTGCGGAATTTATACACGACCCTATGCGGCAGCGACCTGCATACATTCTGCGGCGTGCGCAACGAAACCTGCCCTACGGTGCTGGGACATGAAATTGTAGGCCGGGTGATCGAAGTAGACGCCGCTCACGCGGGAACCGACCTTCGCAGGGAAACATTGCTTCCCGGCGACACGGTTACCTGGTCTATCTTTTCCAGCGATCCGGGATCTTCATACGCCCGGCAGGGCATTCCCCAGAAAGGCGAAGGGTTGTTCAAATATGGCCACAGCCTGTTGGAGGAAGAAGATGCCTTTCATGGGGGCCTGGCGGAATACTGCTATCTGCGTCCCCATACGGCAGTGTTGAAAGTGCCTTCTGCCATGCCTTTGCCGGTAGCGGCTACCCTGAATTGTGCCATTGCTACGGTAGCCGGATCCCTGAGGCTGGCCGGAGGCTACCTGGAAGGGAAGAAAGTGCTGATCTTCGGAATGGGACTGCTGGGAATGGCCTGCGCCGCCATGTGCAGGGACGCAGGGGCTGACTGGATAGGGGCTGCCGATGTGAACGAAAAACGCCTGGAAGAGTCCCTGCTTTTCGGCGCCGACTTTACACTGGACATGAAGGAAGACCGCGAAACACTGCTGGAAAAGCTGCGCACCGGGCTTCCTCAAAAGGGTGTGGACGTAGTATTCGATATGAGCGGGTCCCCCGAAGCGATGGAGCTCGGGCTCGATGTCCTGGGCATAGGCGGAACCGCCGTCTGGGTAGGGGCTGTGTTCCGGAACAGGAAGCTGGCGATCGACGCAGAAAAGGTGATCCGCCACCTGCATACCATCAGGGGACTTCATAACTATAACTTCGACGATTTCGTGTATGCCCTCGACTTTATGAAGCGCAACTGGGAGAAGTATCCTTTCGGCAGTGTTGTGGAAAAAGAATTTCCACTGGAAGAAGCGCAGCAGGCGTTTGAGTACGCTGTCAAATATAAGCCGCTTCGCGTCGGCATCAGCCTGTAACCCTGATTACTACCCTACCCTTATGTCCCACCTACCCCATCCGTCCTCTTTTCGCAGGGAGCAATGGAAAATGCTGCTGGTTACCATGCTTTGTTATCTTTTCTTTTATACGGGGCGCCACAACTTCGGCTGGGCAGCGGAGGGCATGGGCCGCGAGCTGAACCTTACCCGCGAAATGATCGGCTGGATCAGCTCCGCCATGCTGGCAGGGTATGCATTGGGACAGTTGATTAACGGCGGGCTGGCTGATCAGTATAGTCCCCGTACGATGGTCACCCTGGGCGCCCTGCTGTCGGTTGGGGCCAATTTCCTGATCAGCTTTTCGGGGTCCTTTTATGTAATTCTTATTCTCTGGGGGCTGAACGGGTACTTCCAGTCGCTGGCATGGGCGCCCGGCAGCAGGCTCATCTCCAACTGGTGGGCAAAGGAAGAAAGGGGAAAGGCCTTTGGCTTCTACACCATGGCGGCGGGGAGCTCGTCGGTAGTCACTTTTTTACTGTCTATCATGCTGTTGCAGCAGGGCGTGTCGTGGCATGAGCTCTTCCGTATCCCGGTATTGCTGTTGCTGCTTGCATCCCTGATCTTTTGGGCGCTGGCGCGCAGCAAACCTTCCGAAAAGGGGTATGCAGATCTTTACAGTGAGGAAAAACAGGATGCTGACCAAAGGGGATGGGCGCAGCGGTATGCCGAAGTCCTGAAACACCGGAAGTTCGTAACCGCTTCCGTGGCGATCGGGTTCCAGAGTATGGCGCGCTACGGCCTTATTGTATGGGTACCTGTGCACTACCTGGGAGGCGACTGGAAAAGCAACCCGGAATACCTGTGGGTGGCGGTGCTGATGCCGTTAGGGATGTCGCTCGGCGCAGTTTCTTTCGGAGCCTTGTCAGATACTTTTTTTAAAGGAAACCGCCCTGCCACTATCCGGATGGGGATGCTGGCGAGCGCGCTGATCACTTTGTCCATTTATTACATCCCGGTGCGCAGCCTGGCGACGGAAGGGGTGCTGATGTTCCTCGCAGGCTTTTTTGTATACGGCCCGCAGGCAAACTTCTGGCCTATGAGCTCCGATCTCCTGGGAGAGAAGCTGGTCGGCAGCGGTATCGGGCTTATGAATATGTGCGCGTACCTTTTCGCAGCGATGGGAGAGCCGCTATTGGGACGGGTGATTGACAAGACCCATGATACCGCCTCGATATTCCTTGTAATTTCGGTAATCTGCATCCTGTGCGCCTGCATCATATCTTTTGTTAGCTATAAAAACGAAAATCAATTAAAACCCATCGTATAAATACATGTCTATCGCCAACCAGTCTTTTTCCGTAAACGGCAGAACCTACCGCCCGGTCGCAAAACCCATCGTAGTGATCTGCATGGACGGCTCTGCCGACGAGTATTTCAATGAGTCATTGGCCCGTGACCGTATGCCTAACCTCAAACGAATGGTGAACCGGGGATACCGGGGACTGGTCCGGGGCGCATTGCCGTCTTTTACCAATGTCAACAATTCATCGATCGTTACCGGTCTTACGCCGGCGGATCACGGGATCTGCGGCAATTTCTTTTATGACGAGATCAAGGACCAGGAGGTGATGATGAACTCCCCGGAATACCTGAGGGCAGACACGATACTGGCAGCAGCTGCCAATGCAGGAAGAAAAGTGGCGGTGGTGACGGCCAAGGAGAAGCTTCGCGACATTCTTTCCCACAAAATGAAAGGGATCGCATTTTCAGCCGAAAAGGCAAACCAGGCGCAACCGGAGACCCACGGGATTGAGGGAGTCGAAGACATTGTCGGGCATAAAACCCCTGTCATCTACAGCGCCGATGCCAGCCTCTTCGTACTGCGTGCCGGTGTAGCGCTGATAGAAAAGGGCCTGGCCGATTTCCTTTATCTTTCCCTTACAGATTATATGCAGCATACCTACGCCCCCGATACGGAGGAGTCCCTGGCCTTCTACGAGGCCATTGACGCTGAGCTGGGTAAGCTGCTGGACCTGGGCGCCGTCATAGGTGCAGTTCCCGATCACGGGATGAACGCCAAGGCAGGCGAGGGGGGCAAACCCAACGTACTTTTCGTGGAAGAGCTCCTGGAAAAACGTTTCGGAGAGGGCTTCAGAGTCATTTGCCCCATTACCGATCCCTATGTGAAGCACCATGGCGCGCTGGGCTCCTATGTGGTGGTGCATGTAAGCAATAAGTCGCTCGTAGCTGAGGTTAAGGAATGGCTTTCAGGTCTGCAGGGCATTACCGAAGTGCATGATCATGCCTCGGCTGTGCGATTGCTTGAACAGCCTGCCGACCGGATAGGCGACCTGGTGGTGATGTCGGCAAGGGATTATGTCGTAGGCCGCCGTCCCGTGTACCACGACCTCTCGGCGCTTGACGGCACGCTGCGCTCCCACGGAGGGCGGTACGAGGAAATGGTTTCCATGATCATCTCCCATCCGCTGAATGCAGCCTACCGGATAAAAGCGGCGGGTGATCCCCGTAATTTTGACATATTCGATTTTACGGTAAACGGCACGCAGGCATGAAAAAACAAAGCTACATTGCCGGAACAGCCATCGGGTCGGGTGAGCTACTGGAAGTCCGGAACCCTTACAACGGCGAGCTCGTCGGTACCGTCGCACAGGCTTCCCGGGCCGATACTGAAAAAGCGATGGCGGAGGCCCTGAAGGGAGGACAGAAGCTTTCGCGTTACGAGCGGCACAGCGTCCTGGAGAAAGCGCGGCACCTTTTACTTGAGCGGAAAGAGGAGTTCGCCCGGACCATCACGGCCGAGTCGGGGCTGGCGCTGCGCGAAGCACGTTATGAAACCGGCAGGACCCATGACGTGCTGTTCTTTGCCGCTATCGAAGCGCTGAAAGACGATGGCCAGATATTCTCATGCGACATTTCCCCCCAGGGAAAAACACGCAAAATATTTACGGTACGCGAACCGTTGTCACTGGCGGCATGCATTACCCCGTTCAATCATCCCCTTAACCAGGTGGCCCATAAAATTGCACCCGCCATCGCAGCCGGAACGCCCGTAGTCTTAAAACCTTCCGAAAAGACCCCGCTCACCGCGATCATGCTTACGGAACTTTTATACGAAGCAGGCCTCCCGCCCTATATGCTCAGCACCCTGGTCGGTCCTACCGACGCGGTGGCGGCTCCGCTTATCGCAGACCCCCGCGTAGAGATCGTATCTTTCACAGGCAGCGTGGCGGTAGGGAAGCGCATCGCCGCCATGGCAGGCTACAAGAAGGTGATCCTGGAACTCGGCGGCAACGATCCGCTTATCATCATGGAAGATGCCGATCCGGAGAAAGCGGCGGCCCTGGCAGCGGAAGGAGCCTATCGCAACAGCGGTCAGCGCTGTACGGCTGTAAAACGTATCCTGGTGCACGAAAGCCTGGAGCGTATTTTCACGGAAAAGCTTGTAGAAAAGACAAAGGAATACACATTCGGAGACCCTTCCGACCCGGAAACGCGCGTAGGGACAGTAATAGACGAGGCAGCGGCAATCTACCTTGAGCAGGTGGTTCAGAAAGCGGTAAAGCAGGGCGCCAGAGTGCTGACAGGAGGGAAACGTCATAGCGCGCTGATGGAGCCTACGGTCATTACGGATGTTCCGCGTGATGCCGACATGGTGGTACACGAGTCATTCGGCCCCCTGGCGCCTGTATTGACGTTCAGGGACATAGACGATGCCATTGCGCTGTCTAATTCCACAGCATACGGTTTATCATCAGGCGTGGTGACGAATAACATGGAATATGCTTTCCGGTGTATACGGGAGCTAAGGGTAGGTACGGTCAATATCAACGAAGTACCGGGTTACAGGATTGAAAGCTCGCCGTTCGGAGGCATTAAGGATTCGGGCCTGGGGATCAAAGAAGGCGTGATCGAGGCAATGAAATGCTTCAGCTTTGTAAAGACATTTTCGCTGCCCTGGTGACGGGCTATTTCATACCGTTTACCTGGATCCCGATCAGGAAAACAGTCTTACCTTTTTCAGAAGTATAGGCAATAGTACCGTTCACCTGGGCCAGGCGTTCGGTGATGTTCATTAACCCGATTCCATCCGGTTTGCTTTCCGGATTTTTAACAAACCCTTTTCCATTGTCTTTTATCTGCAATTGCAGGAGGCCGTTTTGAGGCTCGTCAATGGAAATCTCAATTTTCGTCGCGCCGGCATGCTTTATGATGTTGTTGAGAAGCTCCATCACTACAAAGTATAGATTATACTCAAGCATCTTGGACAAAACGCTTGTATACCTTACGCTCTGAACAACCTTAATGTTATGCAGCAGGGTTATCCTCTGAGCCATCCTGTCGAGGGCGACTTTAAGGCCTTCCTTTTCGACCACGTCCGGTTTCAGATTATGAGAGAGAAGCCTTATTTCGTCATACGCATCATGTATCTGGTTCTTGATATTGTTCAGGATTTGTTTTTCGCGATCAGACAACCCCTTCTGATCGATCAGCTCCATACCGATAGACGCAGAAGAAAGAATACCGCCCAGGTGATCGTGGATATCGGCGGCGATACGCTTTCTCTCGATCGTCTGGCCTTTGGTTAAGGCGCTCTCCACTTCATTATATGCCAGTTCAAGCTCGTCTGTACGTTCTATTACTTTTTGTTCCAATTGCAGGTTATTCGCTTTTATGACCTCTTTTTGCTTCCCTACCAGCCGGTAAAGCCAGAATAGCCAGATACCTGCCAGCAGGCTGAATGCCAGTCCCAGGATCAGCCAATGCTGTTGCTCCTCCTTCCTGATATTTTTCTCCGAAAGCAGGCTGATATTGGCCTTCTGCCGGGCAATCTGCAACCGGTTTTCGAGCGCCTGCCGGTTAATGACCTCCAGCCGTTTATACATCGTCTCATAGATCTGCTGATTCAGCTCCAGGTAGTTCAATGCTTCCGTTGCATTGCCTTTAGCCTTATGCGCCTTATATAAAACCTGCGAGGCGTCGTACATATCTTCTACAGTCTGGTATTCTTTCGACACTTCCAGGGATTTGCCTGCATACTCAATGCATTTGTCATAATTCCCGTGCTCATACTCATAAATTGCCATGCTTTCATAGCTCTGCGTCAAAACAGTTCTGGTATGCTCGGATTTACTATTTCCGGCTATTTCAATGGATTCCCAAAAAGCCTGGAGACCATTTTTATGATCATTTTGCAAAAGATAAGCCCGCCCCAGGTTTTTATAGCCGACCGCCATCATAAATTCATTGCGGTAGAGCCGGGCCGCCTCCAGGCCCCGCGTAAAATAATACAGGGCAGAATCCCCCTTATGCTGCCAGAGAAATATGTTCCCGATCGAATTGTGGGCAATCGGGATAATCTCGCCGATCTCATTCTCCTTAGCGTAGGCGAGCGTATAACGTTGCTGATCCAACGCCTTCCCGTATACTTTCATCATGTAGTAGCTTTGACCGATCGCATGGTTCAGCCATCCGGTAAGGGTTCTGTCATCGGTATTGGCGGCGAGAGTTATCCCGGTTTCGAACTCCTGTATCGCTTCCGAATGAATCCCCAGGTTCTGCATAGCGTATCCCAGGTTATAATGAGACTTCGCCATTTCCTTTTGCAGCCGGTATTTTTCGGCAAGAAGAAGCGCTTCCTCCGCATACAAAATCCCGCTGTCGGCCTTGAATGCCTGGCTGTAGCCATAGCTGAGCCGGTTGAGCACGTCAATCCGTGACGGTACGGGGAGTTCTTCCTCCAGCTGTTTCAGGAGCGCCTGGATCTGCCGGGGCTCATTAAATATCTGCCCGCTTACAAAGGGAGAAATAAGCAATAACAAAACAAGCAGGGAAAAAGTCTTACACATTGGTCTGGCATGCATCAGGCGACTTTCTTCAATTATACAAAATACCGGTTTGGTATAAAAATACATTAAAATGCAGAAAATCAGCAAGTCTGCTTAAAACATTTATCAAGCGTTCGCGGATTGAAACGATCTCCTCTCTTTTATCATATACATCCGACCGTTTACTCATATCCCTAATATTAGCGATTGACCCGCGGCGGGAAACAAGTGAAATTTGGTAACACAAAGAGGATTTCAACCTGGCCGCCCCGCCCCCCGCAAACAAATCTTATATCAGATATCTCACCTTACCATAAGCCTTTATTATTATGAAAGCCAAAACAATTTATTTGACCTTCCTGCTGGTATTGGCAACGATCAGTACCGCCGTATCGCAGGGCCCCATAGTATGCCCCGACTGCTTCCCCCCTGGCGACTGGGAGATCGGTTATCCGGAATGTTCCAACTGGCCGGCCAGCGGTATCCTGTATGTCGACCAGTCCATAGACGTCCCCGGCGACGGCAGAACCTGGGGAGAAGCCATGAAGTCACTCTCGGCTGCGTTACGATATGCCAACGATTGCAACAGGATAAAAGAGGTCAGGGTAGCCAGGGGTACCTATAAGCCCAGCTCTTTGGCTACAATGGAAGGCCGCAAGCATACCTTTTTTATAAACAGGGGCTACAAGGTCGTTGGCGGATATCCGTCGGGAGGCGGCGATTACAATCCTGCCCTGAATCCGACCATCCTCGACGGCGACCTGGGCGGCGGCCACAAGAGCTACCATGTACTGGTAGTGTACGGTATCTATAGTTCCTTGCAGCCGGTAACGGTCGACGGCTTCAGGGTTCGCAACGGCGCCGCAAACGGTTTTGGTACAATGAATCTGGGCACGGAAGTCGACCCTGTCTTTTTGTCGGAGAGTGCCGGAGGAGGCGTCGCCATTAAGGAGTCGGTCAAAGTTATTGTCAGGAATTGCGCTTTCTATGACAATGGCAGCTCTGAGACAGGTATGGGAGGGGCTTTTTATTGCAATGGATCGTCGGTAACGATCCTGAACTGCGTCGTAGCGCGTAACATGTCTGATAATTATGGTGGCGGCCTTACGATGGATGGATTGGGGGGAGTTTTCCATGCTATCAACAGTACGTTTTACGGAAACACGGGAGAATACGGAGCTGTTCACAATCACCTTACAACGCTTGCCAAATTCTCTAACTGCATCATTTGGGGAAATTCAGCGAGCTGGGGCGGAAGCGGTACGCGGAACGTAGAATACAGCATTATCCAGGGAGGGCACGCCGGGTCGGGCAACCAGAATCTCGATCCGCAATTCCTCAACCCCTCCGATCTGAACGGCGCCGATGACCGGTGGTTTACCGATGACGACGGTCTAAACCTGAAAGGCTGCAGCCCGGCCATCAACCGCGGCTCCAATGCCGTCGTCGATGGTTTGTCGCTTACCAACGACATCACCGGAGCGGACCGCATCCATAATGTGACCATCGATGCCGGAGCCTATGAATACCAGCTCATCCCACAGCCCGGAGCAGCCTCATCCCTGAGCACTGGCGGCAGTGCAATCACCTCGTTTGTGTATGGCGGCGCTACCGTAATCCACAAGGATTGCAAAGTCCTGGCTACCATTACACCCCAGGGGGGATCGCCGGTTTCGGGGAAAATTACCGCCCAGGTGTTTATCACCGGTCCGGGGCTGCCTTCCCTGGAGAGTACGATATATGCCCCGCGTTACTACCATTTACAACCCTCCAACGAGGTGCTCAGCGCTACGGCGCTGGTCACGCTGTACTTCACCCAGGGAGAATTCGACGCCTATAATACAGAGGTAGGAACCAAGAAACCGAATTTACCTAAGAACAGCGCCGACACAGAGGGTAATAAATCCAACCTGCTCATCACGCAGTTTCAAGGCTCATTGGGCATTGTCAGTAGCCCCTCCAAAGTATTCCATCCCGATAATGCCGATATAGTATGGCATACAGGCAGGAGCGCAAACCCGTTGGAGCCCGCACAAGGATACTGGAGTGTGACCTTTCCCGTCACCGGGTTCAGCGGATTCCTTGTTTCAGCCGGCACGGAAACTTCTCTGCCGGTCACCCTGGCTGCTTTCGAAGCAAGGTCCGAAAGTAAGGCAGTACAGCTTTCCTGGAAAACTACCGCCGAATCCAATAGCAGCCATTTTATCGTACAGCGGAGTGCTGATGCACAGGAATTTGCAGATATAGGCCGGGTGGAAGCCGCAGGCGATTCGGAGGATATGCGCAGCTACGGCTTTACAGACGATACCCCGCTTATGCGCGCTGCGGCGCCCGTCCTTTACTACCGCCTGAAACAGGTCGACCGCGCGGCGGACCGCCTGGATGGCACCTATGCCTTCAGCCGGATCGTGTCTGTACGAATACATAATACCCATGATAATGAAACTTTTACGCTATTAGGCAACCCCGTCAATGACCGGCTCAGGTTCCGTTACCTGGCATCGGGTGATGAAAAAGTAGAGATCCGCCTCAGGGATATTTCCGGAAGGTTGCTGTACAACACCGACCGGCAGGTAAGCCCCGGCGAACAGGAGATTTCGCTCTCCATGCAAACGCTGCCGGCAGGGCTGTACCTGGCAGAGGTATCGGCCGGAGGAGAACGGAAGGTTTTCAGGGTCGTAAGGGAATAAAGGGCGGATGCGATGGAGCATGTAACAGCAGAGGAAAACCAAAAGGCCGGGCGCAAGCCTGCACCGGTATCCAAAACCGACCGTATCCAGGTATTGGACGTCCTTCGGGGGATCGCCCTGCTCGGGATATTGCTCATAAACATCCCGGTATTCAGCCTGCCTCACCGTTATTCGGAGGCTTTCCGGACTGACCCGCATAGTATAAATTTCTGGCTCATGACGGTCATAAACGTTCTCTTCGAAGGAAAAATGAGGGCGCTGTTCTCCATGCTTTTCGGGGCGGGCATCCTCTTGTTCAGCACAAAGAAAACGGAGGGAAAGTGGGCCTTGGTGAGCCTGTTTTACCGGCGAATGGGCTGGCTCGTCATTTTCGGCCTGGCCGACGCCCACCTGTTGTTATGGGAAGGCGACATCCTGTATTTCTATGGCATCATCGGGATGATCGCCTTCATTTTCCGGAAAGTAAAGCCGATGTACCTGGCCTTAGGCGTACCCCTGGCGGCTGTCCTGGAATTTGTCTTCAGTACCCTCTTTTACCAGGAAGTACGTCAGCAGCGCCTGGATTACCTGCAGGTTATGCAGGAACTTAAAACCGACAGCGTCCGGACGGATCGCCAGCGCGAAGTTATAGCGGCCTGGCGTGAGTCAGAAAAGAATTACCTGCCCAATGAAGCGGACATCAAAGAACATACGGCGGCCATGAAATCCGGCTATGCCACGGTGGCCGCGACGGTGAGGCCGCTGGCCTGGAACTTTGAATTCAGGTATCTCCCGTACGGGATCTGGGATCCGCTCGTGCTGATGTTGCTGGGGATGGCCCTGGTCAAATGGGGCTTTTTTACGGGCAGTTGGACAAAGCGGCAGTACCTGAGATGGGTGTGGCTCGGGTATGGGCTGGGGTTGCCTATCGTGCTGTATGAGAGCTACAACAACTTCGTCCATTTTCCCGACCTCAAAGCATTCTTTGCCTATTTTGAAGCGAATCCCATACCCTGGCGCAACCTGGCATACCCCGTGCAGCGAATCCTGCTCATGATGGCGCATATCTCTCTGGTCATGCTCCTGTACCTGTCCGGTAGGTGCGGCGCCGTTTTCCGGAGGCTGGCTGCGGTAGGGCAGATGGCCCTTACCAACTATGTCATGCAGGCGGTCATCTGTACGCTTTTCTTTTTCGGGTACGGCCTGAACTACTTCGGGGAGCTCGGGTATTACCAGGTATTCTATGTGGTGGCGGGCGTGTGGGTCGTCCAGCTGACAGTAAGCCCGTTATGGCTGCGTTGGTTTCATTTCGGCCCTTTAGAGTGGCTATGGAGAAGCCTGACCTATCTTAAGGTCCAGCCGATGTTTCCGGCTCCCACCGTTCACAAAGCAAAATCATGAAAATAGCTTTTCCGCATTTGTTACTTCGTCTCGGCTTCATAGGCTGCACATTCTGTTTCCCGGGAACGGGCATGGTCAACGAAAGCATGGCGCAGGATCTGGAAGCGGTGAGAAAAGCCGAGCCTTTCAGCATCAAGGGCACGCTTTCGGCCGGTATGTGGCTGTACAGTGCGAATGGAATTGCTTCCCGCCGGCAACCTTTCAGCTGGTATCTGACCGGCGCGCCGGTCGTGAGCATCTACGGTATTACCTTCCCGTTTACGCTGACCGTAAGCGAGCAGGAGCGCCGGTTCGCCCAACCTTTCAACCGCTACGGCGTCAGCCCATACTACAAATGGCTGACTATACACGCGGGCTACCGGAACGTAAAATTCTCGGATTTTACACTGGCAGGCGTTAACATGCTGGGAGGCGGGTTTGAGATAAATTCAGGCGGCGAACGCTACGGCAAGCTGCGAATAGGCGCCATGGCAGGGCGGATCAACCGGGCAGTAGCCGAAGACACGACGTCGGGTGATCCGTTGCGGTTTAATAGGTACCCGGTTTTCAAACGTACCGGGTATGCCTTCAAAATCGGTGTGGGGACCAGCAGCAATTACATAGACCTGCTCCTGTTCAAAGGCCGCGACGATACCACTTCAATTGCACGGCCTGTACAGAATACAAGCATTAC
This sequence comes from Spirosomataceae bacterium, assembly GCA_037191015.1. Taxonomy (GTDB): domain Bacteria; phylum Bacteroidota; class Bacteroidia; order Cytophagales; family Spirosomataceae; genus Ravibacter. The sequence goes on along the minus strand of JBBCKD010000015.1, from coordinate 295,421 downwards.
GCCGGCCGACAACGCAGTGGCCGGCCTGAAGATCCACAATACCTTGTTTAAGAAGCTTACGTTCGATGCCGATGTGGCGGCCAGTGTGTTTACCAGCAGTCTGTATGCCCGCCCTATCGAAAAGGACAATGAAGACTTTGCCGTGCTGCGCTCCATCGGCGGACTTGTAGAGATCAACGCCTCGTCGGGCCTGTACACGGCTGCGCGCGGGGGTTTGAGCTATAGCTTCGGCATCGGGAACGTAACGGCGCAGTATGAACGGATCGACCAGAATTTCCAGTCGCTCGGGGCTTTCTTTTTCAACAACGACAACGAGCAGCTGACGCTCTCGCCCACCCTATCGCTGCTGAAAAGCAAGCTGTCGGTGAGCGGGTCGTATGGTGTGGCCCGCGACAACCTCAACGGGAAAAAATACGCTACCACGCTGCGTACCATCGGCTCGGCCAATATATCGTATCTCGTCAATACCAAGCTGAATTTAAGCGCGAACATAGCCAATTTCGGCACCAACCAGAGCCGCGGCGTCGGCGATCTGTTCAATGACACTACGGCGATCCATATTGTCAACAACAGCTACGGGTTCAATGCCGGGTATACCGATACGAACAAGCAGCAGATGATGAGCATCAACCTGACAACGGGTTATCAGGACTCGAACGACCAGAACCGCTTCACCCGCGACCTGACTGCTGTTACGTCGTTTTACGGCTACCTCAGCGGGATGTATATGCTGCTCGAAAAGCAGACCACACTGATGGTTTCGCTTTCATACAACGACACCAAAACCCCTTTCCAGAAAATCCGGACAATGGGGCCCGTGATTTCGGCCAGCCGTTCATTTTTCGACAAGAAACTGAAGGCCTCGGTCAACGCTACTTATTTCCTGCGCCAGACCAACGCCCGGGCCGACGGGAGCTCGTTATCGGGCACTGCAAGCGTAGCCTATTCTGCCGGGAAACACACGTTTACAATTGGCGAAAATGCATTCGTCAACAACTCGAAAACCGGGCTGACGCCATCGTTTACGGAAATACGCACGAACCTGCTTTACAGTTATACATTTTAAGAAAAGCGCCGCCCTATGTTACGCTTCCTGTCTCTAATCCTGTTTCTTACGCTGCTGAATGCGCCGTCGTTTGCCCAGCAAAACCAGGTAGTTATTCAAATTGTGCAGCCCGCGCCAATGTCCGGTTTTGAGGGTACGCTCAATAGCCTGGCAAATATGGGGGACCGGTTTGTAGCGATCGTTATTTTACCCGGATGGGCGCCAGGGGTTGTCCGGGCGGTCAATTTAGTGGCAGCTTTACGCAGCATTGACGGATTAGTAACAATCCGGACCCGAACCTCCACTCCTTTTCTTCTAAATCAGCCTCAGACGTTGGTGCGGGGGAACACTTTACCCAGATTTTTCGACTCCTCTACTATCGAGACTATTGGACTCGACGAGGGGAATTTCTTTAACGGAGGTGATGTACCTCAGGGTACGTACGCACTTTGCGTTGGTGTTTTTGATGCCACAGTAGGAGATGGATTTACATCCCAGATCTCGGAAATCAATTGTGTCCAGGTAGTTGCCCAATCGCCTGAACCTCCCCGCCTGGTCACTGTGGCCGGACAGCCTTTTACTGCTAATACCGTGGTTTCCAAATCGATAAGCTTACTCCCGATTACCTGGATACCGACCGTTGTGGCCCCGGGTGTGCCAACTTATACAGTCCGTATTGTCGATATGGGCGATGTAACGGTGAACCCCGAAGTAGCGGGCATGGATCCGAATGTAGCGATCCAGCAGAACCGTCAGCCCAATTATACATCGGAACCCTCGCCGTTACCGGGGATAGTTGTCGGTGCTGATGCCGGGATGCAGTTCCAGTTTGAGTCGAATCACCGTTATGCGGTGGTTGTTCAGGCAGCGGTACCGGGCGTGTATATAAAAAATGACGGTAAAAGTGAGGTGAAATCGTTCTGGTATGATAAGACAGAGTCTGCCCCGGTCCCCTCGGAGCCTAAGGAGCCCAAAAAGCCGGCATCTTCCCCCGAGCCTACCCCAAAACCCTCCGCGCTCCCGACCATTGCCCTCAGGGCCTATCCGCAGGATGGAAGCTTTATGCCCTTCCGAGGGATGCCCGTTATTGTCAAATACGATCCGTATAGCGACGCATATAAGCGGTTTGACTCGGAGTTTACAATAGGAGGGCTCCCTGTTTTCAAACGGACGCTTGGCTGGGCTTCAGGGCCGTTGGCTTCGCAAAACAACAACACCGGCAGCATTCCCCTTACCGAAGAAGACGCACAATACATTGCTATCAGCCAGAATAAAAAACATTCGGATTATAATAGCTTTTATGTCAACGGGCTGGTTCGCGGACAAACTTACAGCTGGAACAGCAGCGTCTGGATTTCGGGCCAGGCAAAAGAGCGTGACAATGCCCGCCGCCAGGAGCTCACCGGCTCGTTTAAAGCGGGAATGGGCGCGCCCGTTCTGCAATTGCCCGCCAATAAAGATACCCTGGAGGGCGGCGATATCAGCTTTGAATTCCGTACGGCCGAGACGCCGGCTGCGACTGGTGGGTTCAACTTCAACAAGTGTTTCGATATTGTCCAGGCAAGCCGGGGACAGGTCGAGGGGTTCGCCATCTCGATCCATGAAAAAGGCGTCCTGGAGGTGTCTGACTCGGAGTCATTTGAAAACGTAATGTTCCGCGACAGCGTAGCGCTGAAAAAAGCATTCGACCAGGGCGAGAACGGGAACGCAGTGCTCGAATATGTGTATTCGGATAAGACGAATCTATTTAAGATTACCGAAGAAGGCACGTATTATTGGCGTGTGCGCTGGCTGACCAACCCCGACGGCGCATCGACGGGACCGTCGTATAGCGACAGCGAAACCCGGGAGTTCACGATCGGTAAACCTTCGGATAAAACGGATAAAGCAGACGGCGAGACACCACCACAGGTGGCAAAAGACTGTAAGGCCGACTGTGACATTCCCTTGCCGGCCGGCCCTGTCGCCGTGGGGATCGCCGAAAACGTACAGGTAAAAGTAGGGCATTTTACCCTGCTGGTTACAAAGGCTACCGTGAAAGCGGGCAATGTCTACGATGGCGAAGGGCACATTACTAATTTCTCGCTATGGGGCTATGAACCGGAGCTGAAAGTGACATTCAAAAACCTGAAGGTTACCAAAGCAGGCACTTATCTGCAGGCGTTTGCAGGTGAGGTCGATACCGAAACAGGCGGGCACGAGCTGCTGAACCTCACCGAAATGGTACTAGGTCAGCCTTTGACCCTGCCGCTTGGAGCGGACTTTATGCTTGGAGGCAACCGGTTTATCCTGCAACTGACAGCGCTGAAATTCCTGCCCACCAAAGCAGAAGCCTCCATCCGGATTGCAGGACATATACCCGGCGGCGAGGGCGACGAACGCAGGTACGACCTGGTAGCCAACCCGGTATGTATCGTTCCCGGAGGCTTTGGCAAGCCTGCCCGATTTTTCCTGAACGCCAATATTTACGGCAGCGCCGAAACCGACTCGTATCAATTCTATGTCAAAGGCAAGGAAGAAGGCGCTGTTGAACGAAGCTCGTTTGTGGAATTCAAGTGTGATACGATAAGCCTGCAGCTGGCGGGCGGACTACGTTTCCCACGGACCAAACTGCTGCCTGAAGACGATCTGGGGAACATTATCGCGGGCAATGTAGATGCAGAATTTTTATGGCGGATCGACCAGCGCGTTTCCAGGGAAGATTCCCCGGCCGGCGTAACGACTACCGGCATGATGGCCGGGCTGACGTTTAATCACCCGTTCCAGGTTGTAGGCCTGGAGGGGTGGGGTTTTAAAATACAGGATGCCTTCATCGATATGTCGGATATGAGCAATCCGCCCGAAATGCAGTTCCCTGCCGCCTACAGCTTTGAATCCTGGCTACCGGCAGGTCAGTATGTCAATGAGCAGCTCCGGAAAACCTGGAAGGGCGTATACGGGAAAACGTTTGCGTTGCGGCTGCCGAAGGAACTGGCCGAAAATCGCAAGTCTTTCGCGGTGAACGATCTCATTATCGATAAAACCGGCCTGACGGTTTCGGCTGAAGCGCAGAATATCCTGAGCGCCGACGAGGCCGGATGGGGCTTTACGATCAGCAAGCTGACCTTGTCGGTGATCCAGACCTCCACGCTGGAGGGCAACATGAAAGGGAAAATACAGCTGCCCGTTTTCGATGCGGACGACCGCCTGAATTACAACATGGTGCTCTCTTCGCAGCCTGCCGGCGGTCCGGAAGGCCCGAACTACATCTGTACGGTCTCGGTACCCGGAAGTGAAGCGCTGGATATGAACCTGTGGCTGGCCAAGGTACAGCTGGATCCGAGCTCACAGGTCGAATTCAGCGTGGGCAGAGAGAGCAAAGCCAGGCTGAAAGGTCATCTGAATGGCTCTTTCGGTATTTTTCCGGGAGAGCGGGACGACCTGATGGGCTTGAAGCTGACCGATGTCCGCTTCGAAAATTTCTCGTTCGACACGGATGTGCCGGGCTTCTTTACGTTTGATGACGTCAGCTACAGCCGCGCAAGCGGGCAGCCGGTAGTGTCCTTCGCTTCGCCCCAGCACAGCGCGGCGAAATTTCCCCTTACGATCAACGAGATCGATTTTGTAAGTTCCGGTTCCGGCGGGTACACGAATCCCGGCCTGCATCTCGACGCCGACCTGGCGCTTTCGGACGAGATCACTGCCGGGCTGGCCCTGACTATTTATGGTAAAATCAAGCTCGACGGCGTAAAACCGGTCGATGTCGGCTACGACCATACCGACCTGGAGGCCATCCGGCTCGATGTGGAAACGAAAGGGTTCACGCTGAAAGGCGAGGTGCAGTTTTACAAAAACCATACCGACTACGGCAACGGATTCTATGGCAACGTGGCAGTAACGATGCCTATGAAAATCGGCGGGCGGCTCATGGTCAGGTTTGGTACGATGGGAGAAGCCGGGCAGCCCGACTACTATTCGTACTGGTTTGTGGACGGCATGATCCACCTCGCAAGCGGCATAGCGGTCGGGCCCATGTCGCTGAATGCATTCGGCGGAGGCGCCTATCACCACATGCGGCTTGCCAACCCGGGCGCCATGACGGCGGAAGCCGCCAGCCAGCTGGCGCGGGAAGCGTTGAAGGAGCCGGACGTAACACCGGCCAATATTCCTGAATCGGGCCTGAAGTTCGTGCCTGACAAAAACGTTTACCTGGGTATCAGGGCGGGGGTTGTCGCCAGCATTACGGGTGCTAAAGACGTGTTTAACATGGACGTGGGGCTCACTGCCGAAGTATCGGCGGCGGGCGGGCTCAATTCTGTTTCCCTCAATGGCAATGGCTACCTGCTGCAGGAGCTCGATAAGCGTGAAGACCCGCCGATGAAAGCGTCCGTGCTGCTTACGTACGACCGCACAGGCGAGTCGTCGCGGCTCGACGGCACGTTTACGGTCATGGTCGATTTCTACGATATCCTGGTGGGCAACCAGATCCCGGCGCAGAAAATAGCGGGCCAGGCCCAGCTCCATATCGACGATGAGATGTGGTACTTCTACCTGGGCAACCCGGCGCGCCGGGCCGGCTTGAAAGCCAGTATAAAAGCAGCCGGCACGGAGGTGATGAGCGCCGACATGAACGCCTATTTTATGGTCGGGCACGGGATCCCGACCGAGCTGCCGCCCCTGCCCGATTTTATTCGCAACCTGCTGAACCGCAGCACGGGCAACAAGGTCGAGAACCAGGCAACCTCCGACAACCGCACGCCGCGTAGCCCGGCGCTGTATGAAACCGGGAAAGGCATTGCCTTCGGGGCTACTTTCGATAAACGGATTTACCCCAGCTTCCTGGTTTTCTACGCTGACCTGCGTATGGTGGTAGGGGCCGATATCAATATCACTAAAAATGCCGGGGCAGTCTGCGAAGGAAGCGATGAGCCTCGCGGTGTGAACGGCTGGTACGGACAGGGACAGGCTTATGCAGGTATCGACGGACGGCTGGGCATTCATGTCGACCTGGTATTTGCCGAAGGAAAGTATGAGATTGCCCAGCTCGCGGCAGCGATTTCCCTCACAGCCAAGCTGCCTAACCCCAACTATTTTGCCGGGCGGGCTGCACTATACTACTCCATACTTGACGGCTGGGTGGACGGTTACTGTAATTTCAACATCGAGCTGGGCGAAAACTGTATTGTGGCGGGTAATAACCCTCTCGGTGAGTTTACGTTCATCTCGGATATGCAGCCCGACGGCAGTGAGCAGGTCAGCCCCGGAACGGAGGTAACTACATCGTTTTATTTCCCGATGAACAAGGCGTTTGAGCTGGAAGAGATCCTTCCCGATAACAGCGTCAGGATCCGGAAATTCAAGCCGTTCATCAAACGCTATGAACTGTACGAGGTAAAACCCAGTGGCAGCCAGGCGCTGGTGGCGAACCTGTCACAACGGCTGGAACGCAACAACGTGGTGGCCGTGCTCTCGCACCGCGACTATCTCAAAGGCAATACACCCTACCAGGCGGTCATCGAGGTGCAGGTTTACGAAACGACCAGCGGAAGCGATGTACTGGTAAAAAAACCAAACAGCAACGATCCGTTCAGCGAGCCGAAAACGGTTACGTTCCGTACAGGCCCGCTTCCCCAGGTACTGGAGAATGTAACAGATTCGTGGCCGATAAGGAATCAGCGGTTCTTCCTGCAAAACCAGGGATTGGAAGCGGCGGTGGCGAAAATAACTCCCGGCGATGAGTTTCCCTGCACCTATTCGTCGCGGGGTAAGAAAGGCTATGTTAAAGTGGGCGGCCAGGCCTATTTATTCACTAACTCTACCGAGCATAACACACAGAATGCCGCTAACGACCGTCCTACTGCAGGTCGTTCAGTAACGTATAAGGCTGTGTTTACGGCAAAAGACGGAGGCTCGGAGCCTGTCGAGGCCAATATGAAATACTTTGCCGACGCCGGCGCCATCGAGTTCGATATCCCGCAGCTGGCCAACAGCACTACGTATCAACTGGATATTATCCGGAGAGTCAACCCTGGTGTCAACGCTACCCCTGCCACATCGGTCGCAATAGCAGAAGAACGGGAAGTGACTACCCTGGATACCCGCAACCGGAAAGGGCAGAATGTGGTGCTGGAAGGCGGAAATTCGACCGTAGCCCGCAGGCAGGTCGGCATCCGGGGGGTATCCGACATGATTGCAGAGCCGCCCGTATTTACCGTGTTCAGCTATACGTTCCGCACCAGTCAATACAATACCCACCGCGACAAGCTGGCAGCCCTGAGCCTGACGCCCGGCCAGACCACATTCCTGGGGGTGAGGACCTGGACCGCCGAAACCGACGAAGCCTTTGAAACCGCCGACCTGCCCGCGTCGATCCTCATTGCAAACAGGGGAACTTCGTCCGTATCAGGTAGTTGCGGCCGTAGCCAAACGCCGCTTATGCAGTTGTACCTGCCTGATATGGACGACACCTATTTATCTTCGGCCCATCAAAAATTCGGGGCTGTCAATACGCTTTACACGGGGTACAGGAGCTTTAATTTCCCGGGTATCCGGCACGAAAAAAACACACCGAATGCTACCGAAAGCCAGATCAGGAGCGCCATCAGGCTGGGCGGCAATGGCAACACCAACCAGGCCGGGTTTGTGCTCAACGCCGGTACTTCACCCAAAAAAATCATCTCTAACGCCTACGCACCGACGCTGACCGTACTGCCCAACCTGCTGGGCAGCGACGCGGGCGTACCGATGCCGTTCAGGATGCCCTATTATGTATCGTCGGGCCTCTCGGCCCCGCTCGAGCCTGCCGCCCCGAACAGGCCGGGACCCAATGTCGCGGTATCGGCGGTGGCGGTCAACATAGGGTCTGCCTCCGCGTCGACTGCTTCCGGCCCCTCACCTGGCGGAGCCCCGCAGGCTTCGCCGGGTGGCCCCTCGCCGGGTAGCGGGAAACCGAAACTGTCCATTATGGATATGACCGACCTCGTGCTGACGTCACAGAATTACCAGATCATCTCGAATTTACTGGATTTCAAGCAGATAGTCCCTCAGGTGCTGACTACGCCCCTCGGCGACCTGACGCTGTATAACGCCGCCGAAAAATCGCGGGTGGATAATCTTATCAGGCAGGAGCAGATGCTGCAGAAAGTGATCCACCTGTCGGGTAAGCAACGGATACAGTTTATCTACTGGGTCCCGACCATGTACGGTCCCTACCCTACGGCGCCGATTACGTTTGAAGGTACTGTAAAATGACTCAGCTTTTTAAGCTATGAAGATGCATTGTCTCATTAATCTTTATACACATGAAACGCATTATCCTGATCATCATCGCCTTTTCCTGTTCTGAAGTCCGGGCACAACAGCCCGGACTTCAGAACAAAGCCGATTCGGCGACTGTCCGGCTGGCGTTACGGAGCCGCTACACCGGCAACGAGGTCCGGCTGCGCTGGGCGCCTGCCAAGCCCGGCGCCTGGACGCTCCTCAACCAGGCGGGCTATATGCTCGAGCGGTTCGAACGCGATTCGACCGGTGAGCGTACCGGGCTCACCCTCCTTTCGGCGCAGCCGCTCAAGCCCGAGCCGCTCGACAACTGGAAACGATTCGCCAATCCTGCCAACCAGAACGCACTGATCGCAGCTCAGGCTATTTACGGAAAGAAATTCGTTATGTCGGGCGGCACAGGCGGCCTGCTGACAAAGGCCGACGAGCTGACGAACCGTTACTCGTTTACACTGCTGGCTTCCGACCTGTCGTTCGAAACGGCGCAGGCAGCCGGGCTGGGATTTGTCGATAAAACGGCTCAACCCGGTAAACGCTACTATTACCGGCTATACCCGGCGCAGCCGCTGGTCAATTATGCACCTGTCGATACGGCTCAACTGCTTGTCGACACCCGGATCCCGTCGGAACTGCCGCGCCCTTTCTGGCAGGCGCCGGAGGAAGAAGAGCTGAAAGTGAGCCTGCAATGGCCGAAAGATCCGCACCGGCTCCTGTTTACGGCCTATTACATCGAGCGGTCGGCCGACGGGAAAACCTACACCCGCCTGAACCGGCAGCCGTACATCAACATGGAGTCGGATGTACAGGAGAAATCGAATTATATCTACACCGACTCATTGCCCGTCAACTACCGGCCATACTATTACCGGCTTGTCGGTATTACTTCGTTTGGTGAAGAAAGTCCCCCCGGCGAGCCCGTACAGGCAATGGGGCGCGACCGCACACCGCCGCACGCTCCGGTAAAGGTCAAAGCGACCCACCTGGGCGGGAGCCGGGTTGAAATTCAGTGGGAAGCTACTCCCGAAAGCGACCTGGGCGGCTTTTTCATAGGCCGGGGGGAGGGACCGCTTACAGGTTTCAAGCCGCTGTTCGACAAGCCTTTGCAACCCGATGCCCGTCGTTACATTGACGAGCACGCCGCTACCGATACCACCAATTATTATGTAGTAGCGGCCATTGATACGTCGGGCAATGCAGCCGCTTCGCTATCGGCCTATTGCGTAATGGCCGATAGCATACCTCCATCAAAACCCACCGGGCTGACGGCTAAAATCGATACTACCGGGCATGTGGTCCTGCAATGGAAAAAGAACCCCGAACGCGATGTGAAAGGATACCTGGTGTTCAAATCCAACCAGCGTGATCACGTGTTTACTGCGGCTGTCAAACGGCCTGTTGCCGATACTGTATTTCACGATACCCTGCAGATCAGGACCCTGACCGAGAAAATCTATTACCAGGTGCGGGCTGTCGACCGGAGGGACAATACGTCGGATGCATCGGAAATACTGGAGCTTGTCAAACCCGATATCGTACTACCGGGCATGCCGGTATTTATTGATTTCAAGGTGACCGCAGAAGGCGTAACGCTTACCTGGGTGCCCAGCAGCTCGGAAGACGTAGTGAGGCACAGGCTCTACCGGAAAAAAAGTAACGAGACAGCTTATACAGAGATCGGCCGGTTTCAGCCTTCTGTCTCGCCGTCGTACCGCGATTCTACTGTCGAGGCCGGCCAGGGCTATGTATACACGCTTCGGGCGGAGGACGACGCCGGGCTGCTGTCGCCGCTATCCAGGGCGCTGGCTGTAAGCGTGCCTGACTATAAAGGGAAACCGGGTGTTGTCAATTTTGAAGCCCGCTACAGCGCAGCCCTGAAAGAAGTCGCCATAAAATGGCAGAACCCGCCTGCCGCAGACCGCGTAGTCATCTACCGGGCCAGCAACGGCAGCCCTTTCCAGGTCATTGCTACCGTCGGTAAAAATGCTGCTCAATACCAGGACAAACAGGTAAAAGCAGGCGAAAAATACGAGTACACGGCGCGGGTATATTTCCCTGACGGCAAATTGTCGCCCTTTGGCTCTATTGTTAACGTGTCATTTTAGCATTCACCACTCCCGATCCCCGACAGCTTTCGGGGCGGGACACATTAAATTCTTATTCTGATGAAAAAACTAACCTATACTTTTTGCCTTTTCCTGCTGTGCAGCGCGTGGGCGTTGGCGCAAAGATTCGCTCCTGCCGCCCCGACGAAGCTTGGCGCCTCCGCTGTCTCATATTCGGCCATCAATCTGGCCTGGACAGACAACGCCACCAACGAGTCGAAGTTTGAAATAGAACAGTCGGCTAACGGGACCACCTTTACGAAAATCGCCGAAGTAAATCCCGATGTTACCAAATATTCGGTTACGGGCTTAAAGCCGAACACGAAGTATTACTACCGGGTGAGAGCTGCAAATGTTACGGCAAACTCGGCTTATTCCAATGTGGCCGATGCTACCACCCAGACCTATAATCTTGCGGCGCCTTCCAACCTTTCTGCCACGGCCGCTTCGACATCACAGATTAACCTGGCCTGGAAAGACAATTCTTCGGGTGAAACGGATTTTGAAATTGAACGCAGCAGCGATGGCGCCAATTTCAGTAAAATCGCCACGGTAACTGCCAACACCGTGTCATTTAACAACACGGGATTATCGGAAAACACGAAATACTATTACCGGGTCCGGGCCTACGACAAGGCGATGGCAACTTATTCCGGCTTTTCAAATGTTGCCGATGCAACTACGATCAGCAATACGGTCAATGCCCCGTCGGAACTGACCCTTACGCCGCTGCTGATCGACAACAAAAACAACGCGGACCTTCGCTGGAGGGACAATTCGGGAGATGAGACGGGCTTTGAAGTGGAGCTGTCGACCAACGGTACCTCCTACACTAAGGTGGCCACTACGGCGGCCAATGTTACCCGGTACGAAGTATACCTGACAACCTCTGCCCGGAATTATTTCCGGGTGCGGACAATCCGGGGCTCGTCGCAGTCGGGTTATTCGAATGTAGCAGATTACAATATGGGGCCCGAATCGCCGCTGGACCTGAGGGCCCAGGCGATCTCGTCATCGCAGATCAACCTGTCGTGGTCGGATCGGTCAGGAGATGAAACAGGTTACGAGGTGGAGCGTTCGGGCGACGGAAGCAATTTCAGCAGGATCGCCACGCTGGGCGCAAATGCTGCGAGCTATTCAAATACGGGCCTGGCAGCCGGCACCACGTATTATTACCGGGTGAGAGGTATGAAAGGCCCGGCAGGTTCTGCCTATACGCATATTGTGAATGCCCGGACGCAGGATGCGCCCGCGCCGTCTCCGCCGGCTGCCCCGGTGATCAGCGGGAGCTTGTCGCAAAACTGGACGAAGAACTCCGACAGGGTTACCGAAATTACGGCTTCATGGCAGGACAAGTCGGACAACGAAACCGGGTTTGACGTCCAATGGGGCGACAGCGACCAGTATGCCGGAGGGGCCGCCAGCGTGGGGGCCAATGCGACCCAACACAAGATAGAAGGCTCCTGGCCGGGTTGCGGGCACAGGGTATATGTGCGGGTACGCTCAAAAAACGCCAACGGTATGTCGGGCTGGAGCTCTACATCCGTCGTCACCGGCATTGCTGTCCCCGAATCTCCGAATAACGTGACCGCAACGGCCAAAAGCAGCTCGGATATAGAGCTGAAATGGGGCGGGGCCAACGAATCCTACAGCCGGGAGAACCGGTTTGTTATCCAGTACTCGACCAGCAGCAATTTTGCGTCGGCATCGGAAGCTCAATCCGACCAGAACACCGATACGAAGACGATCGGCGGCCTTAACGGCAACACAACCTATTATTTCCGGATCAAAACCCAGAACTGCGCCGGCGAGTCGGGCTGGAGCAGTACCGTCAATGCCAAAACCCAGGTAGCCAGGCTCATTGCCCCTGCCAACCTGCGGTTGAAAAGTACCTTAAACGTAAACCAGATCAGTATTGAATGGGATGACCGGGCCAACGACGAAACGGCATATGAATTATCGCGCTCGGCCGACGTAAATACCGCGTGGGAAGTGGTCAAAGGTGATCTGGCGCCCAATACCAGGACATACGATGACCATCCTGTGCGTTCGGGCCGCAAGTATTTTTACCGGGTCAGGGCGGTACGCAGCAATGAATTTTCAGAATATTCAAATGTGCTGGAAGCCACGGCGCCCCTCGTCAGCGGAATAGAGGCGGAGGCGTCGCCCAACTGCCTGGTCTATCCCAATCCGGCAGCCGAATTGCTGTTTATCCGCGGCGAACCTGGAGCCGGGTATGCGGCGATACTTTATAATGCCGCCGGCATTGAAATGACGGGCACGCAGTTTTCTTCCGAAGGTTCTTTGCATGTAGCAGATTTCCCGGCCGGGATATATCTTCTGAAAATCTCTACCTGCAACCAATCCGGGACATACCGGGTAATTATACAGAAGTAATTATGAAATAGTCAATTATTTTTTCCCATGAAAACGAAACTAATTTATCTGCTTACCGGACTGGTCCTGCTTCTCTCGTGCAAAAAAGGAGATGAGGATAAAACTCCCGACACGCCCGATTCGCTGCTACAATCCTTTAAAGCCCAGGAAGTAAAGGAGGGAACAGTAGTGGTCTTTCAACTTGGCGGATCAGGCAACATCATTCCCGGCTACGCGAATTACCGGCTGCGTTTTTCCAAAAATGTCCTTGGAGGAAACGAGGTAAAACTGACGGAGTATTCGGGAGAAACATTTGAGGGCACCTGGGTATATGATGCAGCGCGCTCGAAGCTCACGCTGACAAACCTGTCGCCCCGGCCGGCCGTCGGAGATATTGTTTTTGACGTAGAGAAGCTGGAAGCCAATTCACTGGTATTGCTCAACACGGCGCCTAACCCCAAAACAGGGGAAACCATCAACCGCTATATGCTGATACCGGAATAGCGGGTCATTTTAGAAACGACCGGGAATAAGCTTATTCTTCAATGCTTTCGATAAGGCTTCTACACTCGAATTGACATGCAGCTTTTTATAAATATGCTTAACATGTGAGTTCACCGTGTAGTAGCTTATTCCAACGTTTGCAGCGATCATCTTGTAGCTATGTCCAAGGGCCAGCAATCCCAGAACCTCTTTCTCGCGATCGGTAAGGGGTTCTATTTCTTCCTCGTCCGGAGCCGTCAGGGCTACATCTTCCGAAAAGTACATTTCATTAGCCATAACCGCCTTAATAGCAGCTACCAGCTCCTTCTTACTGATTTTTTTGGATAGTATACCGGTTACTCCGGCATGAGTGGCATGCTTTACGGTATCCGCATCTACATACATCGTCAGTAATATCACCTTAACCTCCGGGAATAACTTCCTGACGCGAATGGTGGTTTCTATACCGTTCAGGAAAGGCATTTCCAGGTCGCAAAGAAGGATATCGGCCTTTTTTTGCGACAAAGCTTCCAAAGTATCGGTACCGTTGCCAGCTGCAATTACCAATTCAAAACTATCAATGGAATCAATAAGCATTGATATACTTTCAAGGAAAATAAGATGGTCGTCGGCCACGGCAATTCTTATATCCATGCCATTAATGTCATTTGGTCAGATCAGGTAAGTCGTACTAAAGATACAAAAAAAACTTTCTACCTGGATACCTATCCCAACTTCTCAGCCTTATACCCTACTTTCTTTAATGAATGAACCAGCTCTTCCTCATCCAGCGCTGCCGCCTGCACGGTAAGGATCTTGTCCGGGTTACCCAGATCAACCGCCCAGTTGCTGATCTCTTCGTTGTCGTTCAGCACGGGTGTTACTTTAGACAGGCAGGCATCGCAATTAATATTCGTTTTGAATTTTATGGTGTCCATAATAATGTTATTTTTTGTTTTGAATAAATAGTCAGGCTTTCTTCCATTTGAGTCTCAGGCTGTTGGCCACAACGCTTACCGAGCTGAAGGCCATCGCTGCCCCCGCCCACATCGGATCGAGCAAAAAGCCGTTTACGGGATAAAGGATACCAGCCGCCACCGGAATTCCTATTACGTTATAAATGAACGCCCAGAAAAGGTTCTGCCGGATGGCCCGGGCTGTGTCCCCGGAAAGATGGATTGCATCCGGAATTTTCGACAAATCTGAAGATATGATGGTCATCTTCGCCACGTCCATGGCAATATCACTGCCTTTTCCCATGGCAATACTGACATCGGCCTGTGCCAGGGCATTGGAATCGTTGATACCGTCGCCTACCATCGCCACCACCTTTCCCTGGCCCTGAAGATCTTTCACGAAATCGGCCTTGTCGCCGGGCAATACGTTGGCTTTATAAACATCTATGCCCAGCTCACCGGCCACTGCCCGGGCTGTCTGCTCATTATCGCCCGTCAGCATATATACTTTGATCCCGTCCTTATGCAGCTCGTCTATCGCGTTTTTCGAAGTCGGCTTGATGTTGTCGGCGATGGCAATACCGGCCAGCAGTGTACCCTCATCACCAAACAATACCACGGTCTGCGCCCTGTCGAGGTGTTCGTTTATCCATGCGTCTGCCGCAGCCGGCACAGGTATACGCCTGTCTTTTACCAGCAGCCGGTTCCCTATCACATAGGTTTTCCCTTCGTACCGTCCTTCGATCCCCTGCCCGCTTATATTCTCTATCCCAACTCCGTCCAGGTACTGCGCTTCGCTGCGTAGGTGAGCTACGATCGCATCAGCCAGCGGATGCTCCGAAGATTTCTCGATGCTATAAAGGATATTCCGGAGCTTCTCCGTCTTCCCGCCGAACCATTCGATACCCGTAACCGAAGGTTTTCCTTCGGTAATCGTACCGGTCTTATCCAGGATCACTGCGTTGATTTTCCGGGCTGTTTCCAGGCTTTCGGCATCCTTGATCAGGATCCCCTGCTCCGCTCCCTTCCCTACCCCCACCATGATAGCTGTGGGTGTAGCCAATCCCAGCGCGCACGGACAGGCTATCACCAAAACGGTGACAAACGCTATCAATCCCTGGGGTAAAGCATTTTCGCCGCCGAAGACAACCCAGGCTATCAGGCTCAGCACGGCGATCACTATCACAACCGGCACGAAAACGGCGGCGATCTTATCCACCAGCTTTTGCACGGGAGCCTTGCTTCCCTGGGCCTGCTCCACCATACGGATGATCTGCGCCAGCACCGTATCGCCGCCTACTTTCTCGGCCCGGAACCGGAAACTCCCTTTCTGGTTGATCGTACCGGCAAATACCTTTTCTCCCGGCGCTTTGGATACGGCTACCGGCTCTCCGCTGATCATGCTTTCGTCGACGTATGAGCTTCCCGCAGTGACTTCTCCATCCACCGCTATGCGCTCACCAGGCCTGACGAGGATAATTTCACCTGTTTGCAGCGAGGTGATCGAAACTTCCTGCTGCACGCCGTCCTCCCCTACCCTGACCACCGTCTTCGGCTGCAGCCCCATCAGCTTTTTAATAGCCGAAGAGGTGTTTCCTTTGGCTTTTTCTTCCAGCAACTTACCCAAGAGGATAAAAGCAATGACAATACCTGCAGCCTCAAAATACACGTGCGTATGTATGCCCTTCGAATGAAGGTACCCGGGAAATAAGGTAATGAATACGCTGAAAATATAGGCTGTACCGGTGCTCATTGCCACCAGCGTATCCATGTTTGCCGACCGGTGCTTCGCCTGCTTCCAGGCGCCGGTAAAAAACTGTCTTCCGTAGTAAAACACCATCGGTGTGGATAACGCCCACATGATATAGTCGGCGTAAGGCATATCCATGAAGAACATCCCTACTATAAAAAGCGGCACGGCTAAAATCATTGCGCCGATAACACGTTTTTTCAGGGCTTTATAGTTATCCTCCTTCACCTGCTCCAGCGACTCTTTCGCCTCTGCCGATTCATCCGCAATCAGGTCGTAACCGGCTCCCTGCACCGCCTCCCTTAACATTTTTACATCGGCAAGTCCCGGGATAAACTCGATCTTCGCCGAATTATTGGCATAATTAACGACTGCATTTACCACTCCGACCTGGTTATTGAGGGTTGCCTCGACATTGCCCGCACAGGAAGCGCAGGACATATTAGTGACCGGGAATGTTTTCTGAACGGTAGGTACGTCGTACCCGAGGTCGCGAATCTGCTTTACAGAAGCCTGAACAACCTCTTCAGGGTATTTTGCTGCCGTAATAACGGCACGACGGTTGTTCAACTCAACCCGGTGAGATAAAACTCCCTTTACTTTCTCCAGTCCTTTATCGACAATCAACGCACAATGCTCACTCTCGACATCTTCCAGGGGAATATATATTGGATCGTCAGCAGCCATTCTGATAGACTTTAGATTTTCAATTTTTCTTTGACAAAGGTACTGACAAAGCCAGCGGCGTTATTACAGGATTATGGAAAAGGTTTGTACAATTTCAAAACTGCACGGCACTCACTATCCGGCACATACCAGATCCGCTTAAGTTCACCACCTACCCGATCCTGGTTTAAAGGATATTAAGGAAGCGGACAATTTTCCGAATCCTTTTTCAACTTAAACAATGCAGATAATCCGGAAATCAATGCCGCTGCATTTTGAACTGCGACGGGGTCATGCCTGTGCGGACCTTAAAAAAATTGGAGAAGCTTGAATTGTCGTAAAAACCCAATTCATAGAAAATGTCCTTGACCGACATCTCCGAGCCTCCCAGAAGACGCTTTGCTTCCAGTAAAACCCGGTCGTAGACGAGAGAAGAGGCTGAGGCGTGCATATGTCGCCGGCATATTATATTCAGGTAGTTTGGCGATATATGCAACTTTTCGGCATAAAACGCTACAGATCGCTCTTCTCTGAAATGATCCTCTATCAAAGCAAGGAACTTCGAAGTAAGGGGGTTAGGGTAAAACTTTTCAAAGTTTTCCGGATCGGCCGCAGCAAGACGGCTTATCAGAAGGCAAATCAACCTGCTCCGCGTTTTGATAATCTCGCGGAAAACCGGATTTTCCTTCAGCTCGCTTTGTATGGAACGAAATTCGCTGAGAAGCAGTGTAAAAGCCTCATCCGGAGCTTCCAGTACAGGGTGGTAATAATAAGAAAAAGCCGGAAACCTGAGGTCGGGCAGGAAGCTTTCAAACCATTCACGGCCGATCATCAGCTGGTACCCGACCGTCTGGGATTCCAGTTCCCATTGATGGACTTGCCCGGGAAAAACCAGGTGGACCTGCCGGCTTCCCGTTTCATATCTTATGAAGTCAATAGTATGGCTCCCCTGCCCTTTTTCGAATAAAATGATAATAAAAAAATCATGCTTATGAGGTTCGTCGATTGAACGCTTGCCGTGTAATTCATGAAAAATCAGGTCACAACCCTCCGAAGGATGGTTCCTGAATTCATGAATCCCCAGGACCGGGAAATAATTCGATTGACGATCCATATCGCAGTGAACAGATTTTACCCGCCGAGTATTTTCGCTATCGCTGTGAATCCTCTCGATCTGGCATGCTGTAACGCAGTTTTTCCTTCCCGATCAGGTATTGTAAGGTCTGCGCCTCCCTCCTTAAGTATCTTCACGATTTGCTGAAATCGTTCGCTGCCGTCACCCAGTACAACGGCTTCCATCAAGGCAGTCCATCCCAGCCGGTTAACATGATCAATGGGAAAACCTTTCGTTCCGACCAGTAGCCTGACCGTTTCTACGTGTCCCCGTTCGCAGGCGGGTATCAGGGCTGTACCGTTATACCGGTTAAAGATATCGAATCTGGCGCCATTCTCCAGGAAGAGCCTGACCAGCCCGGTTTGTCCGCTCGCTCCGGCGTATAGGAAAGGGCTGTCCTGCCTGTCGTCCTGTAAATTGACATCGGCGCCGCCGGCTACCAGCAGTTTTGCCATTCCTTCCAATCCGTTTACCGTGGCGATCAATAACAACGAACGATTCGCTTTGTCGCGGGTATCGACATTTTTACCACCCTCCAACGCTTTTTTTACTCCTTCTATATCATTCTTTTTGACCAGCTCAATGATATCGGGAACGTCCGGACTTCCGTTTCCCCTCATATCGCCTGACCGACAATTAATGACTGCTCCCAGTAGAAAAATATATAGAAAAAATTCAGTTTGCATATGGATTTCCAATTCGTTTTGAGATAAAAACAGACAAGGCCGAAGATAGCTCAGCCACGAAAGCTACCTTACCGGGAGCTCAAAAAACGAGGTTTCCTTTATGAATCAGCGATACGACAGGAGAAACCCTGGAAACCGCTTCGGCCGAGCAACCTGCTTCCAGGAATACCAGTTCTGCGGGGTCGCCGACCTTCGGCCATTGCCTGTTTCCCTGGTCGTCTAATGGCAAAATACCACCCGTTGCAAGCTTTAAGCTTCGCGTAAGCTGGAATTCCGTAGAATATCCGTACAACTGGGCCATCAAACCGGCTTTTTGCAGTACACTCCCCGTTCCGAAAGTGTTCCAGTGATCTATAATACTATCATTGCCGGTCATCACTTCAACATTATATTTATACAAGGTAGGGATCGGCATAATCAATCCGCCGAACGGAACGGTAGTCACGATCCCTATCTGGACGGAGGCCAGCTTTTCTGCAATTTCCTCCAGTTTCGCCTGTTCCAGCCTGCCCAGAACAAAGCAATGACTGAGGTAGGTTTTCTTCTTTAGCTCCGGATTCTCCGCAACTTTTTCTATAAGATACTCCACCGTTTTCAGGCCCGATTCGCCCGACTCATGTAGATGGAGGTCGATGCCTTTGTGGTGGTCCAGGGCAAGCCCGACTATAAAATCGATGGTTTTCTCGATATTGCCATCGATGGTATAGGGATCTACGCCACCTATAAAATCGATATCCGTTGCGGCAGCTTCTTTCAGGTAAGGTACCGAGTCGGTATAAAAGACTCCATGCTGAGGGAAAGCCACCAGCTCCGCGCCAAAACCATGCTTTTTATTTTCCAATGCCGCCTGAAGATTTTTCAATGACACCAGCCCGGACGTCGGTTCGATATTAACATGGCTCCTGGCAAACCCTGTCCCTTTGGATTGCAGCAATTCTATAAGCTTTTCGGCCTTATAGGTGGAGTTTTTAAGCATCTCCGGGAGCAACTTCTTTTCCAGCTCGATCATCCCCTTTACCCCGCCTGATCTCTTTTGCACTGCTTTCCACCGCTCTCCGTAAAATGTTTTATCGAGGTGGATATGCATGTCTCTGAAGGAAGGCAGCATCAGGTTACCTTTAGCGTCGATAGCCTGGCTGTCAGGCTGGTTGGGTTCGATCCTGCTTATTTTCCCGTTTTCAATTTCGATACCAAACAAACCTGTCCTGGTACCAACAATTTCGTCGTTCTCGAATTCAAACCCGGTTTCCAAACGCACGTTTTTAAGGCTCAGCCGGCCTCCGTCCGGCGCTTCGTGCACAAACGCAGTCCTGTTTTTTTCCATATTGTCGGGTATCATCGAAAGCCCTGCCACAGACAGAGCCGCCCTTTTGATAAAATCCTTGCGGGATATATTTTCCAACCTGCTCCGTTTTTTGTTAATCCTCACAAAGATAGGAGCAATAAAAGTGAACAGTAAGGAGGTTTTATAACAATGTTTGCCGGATTTATCACGGGAGTGAACAAATTTGTTCATCTCGCAAGATTGATGAAAGGGCTTTTTTAAGCTGGATAAAATAAAAAAACTGACAGTCAGGATGCCTTCCAACTTTTAACTAAGATAGATACTCTCTGTCTAAAAGGTCCAAGATGAAAAAGTTGTTGTACATCCTGTTTACTTTCCTGCCTCTTTTCTCGTGCAAAAAGGACGAACTGAAGCTCGCAATTGATACCTCCGCCCAATCTGCGTTCACCGGCACGTTTGAAACAAGAGATTCTGACAACCTTAAAGGAACGGTAAATTTAAAAATTTCTGACGGCTACTATGAATGTTCTACCAACCTTCCCTTTGGAAAGGGGGCCGGAAGGCTGGAAGCCGATAATTCTTCAATAAACTTCGTTGACACGCTCTTTGTCCCCATACCTGCGATTTTCGGACCATCCTATGTACTTAGCGGAGTACATTCTTATGAGTTTGACGGCAAGAACCTTAGGATCTGGAAAGAAAAGAATGTAGGTAGCGTACATTACGAATTGAAATTGACGAAATAATGCCGGCCGAAAAATTTGCATTGGGAAATGCATTACAATGGGTAACAAAAAAGGAGTTGTAATTTCTCACAACTCCTTGGTTACCAAGTGATCCCGTTAGGATTCGAACCTAAGACCTACTGCTTAGAAGGCAGTTGCTCTATCCAGCTGAGCTACGAGACCTTATTTTGAACTTACCGGGAAGACCTACTGCTTAGAAGGCAGTCGCTCTATCCAGCCGGGCCGCGTAGGTCGGGCCGCGCAGGCTGAGCTACGAGACCATCGCCTTACGGCTTAAAAAAATTAGGCAGATAGCAGTATCAGAAACTGACTACTAACTGCCTAATAAAGGTCGGGAAGACAGGATTCGAACGGGCCCGCCCAGGGCTGCGACCCTCATCAAAACCCCACTTTCTTTCCCTGTTTGTCGGGAAGACAGGATTCGAACCTGCGACCCTCTGGTCCCAAACCAGATGCGCTACCGGGCTGCGCTACTTCCCGATCCATACTCCAGCTTTATGCCGTTTCTGAATACGGATGCAAAAGTAGCATTATAGAACCTATTGCGCAAGCAGTGCAGGCGAAATATTTTCAACGATTTCGACACCTGATTCCTCAGGTGTATCCGCACCGATAACAATTTCCACGGGAGCTACCTCTGTAGCAGCGTGTTGGTGCCCGGCATTATGGGAAATGTGAGGAGCTATTACAAGCGACACGATAGACATCAGCTTGATCAGGATGTTCATCGACGGGCCGGAAGTATCTTTAAAAGGATCTCCAACCGTATCCCCGGTAACTGCCGCCTTATGGGGTTCGGACTTCTTATAGAAAGTCTCACCGTTAATTACAACTCCTTTCTCGAATGACTTCTTGGCGTTGTCCCATGCTCCGCCTGCGTTATTCTGGAAGATCCCCATCAAAACACCCGAAACCGTAACACCGGCCAATGTTCCGCCCAATACTTCCGGACCGAATAAAAATCCTACCAGAACAGGCACTAGCAATGCAATAAGGCCGGGAGCGATCATCTCACGGATAGATGCCTGGGTAGAGATGGCAACGCATTTGTCGTATTCGGGCTTCGCCTTCCCTTCCATGATCCCGGGGATTTCGCGGAACTGGCGACGAACCTCTTCCACCATTTTCATGGCAGCCCTTCCCACCGCCGCGATGGCGAGCGAAGAAAAGATAAAAGGTATCATGGCTCCTACAAACAGGCCGGCCAGCACATTCGCTTTGTAGATATCAATAGCGCTGATCCCTGCGACTCCGCAGAACGCCGCAAAAAGGGCCAGCGAAGTAAGCGCCGCAGATGCGATAGCAAAACCTTTCCCGGTAGCTGCAGTCGTATTGCCCACTGCATCGAGTATATCCGTCCGGCCCCTTACCTCTTCAGGCAGGTGTGACATTTCAGCGATCCCGCCGGCATTATCGGCAATAGGCCCGAATGCGTCGATCGCCAGCTGCATGGCAGTAGTAGCCATCATCCCGGCCGCAGCTATCGCCACACCGTATAGACCGGCCAGCTCATAGCTTCCGTAAATACCCGCCGCCAGCACCAGGATAGGGATCACCGTGGATTCCATACCTACTGAAAGTCCCCCGATAATGTTGGTGGCATGCCCGGTAGAGGACTGGTTAACGATCGACTGGACAGGACGTTTGCCCATTGCAGTGTAGTACTCGGTAACGATCGACATGATCGCGCCTACAACCGATCCCAGAAGGATCGCCCAGAATACATCCATCGACGTAAAATCAACCCCGCGTATGTTCAGTGTTCCGGAAGGCAGCAGCCACATGGTGATGGGATAAGAAGCGATAAGGGTCAGGATGATCGATCCCCAGTTCCCCAGGTTCAGAGCGCTTTGTACATTCCCGTTCTCACCGTTGATCTTTACGAAAAGCATACCGATAATAGAAGCGACCAAACCGACGCCGGCTATTATCATAGGCAGCAGGATAGGTGCGATGCCGCCAAAATCGTCCTGCGAAAGTATCTCGCGCCCCAGCACCATCGTAGCAAGGATCGTCGCCACGTAGGAGCCGAAAAGGTCAGCACCCATACCGGCCACATCACCTACGTTATCACCGACATTGTCGGCAATAGTTGCCGGGTTACGCGGATCATCTTCCGGGATTCCAGCTTCTACCTTCCCTACCAGGTCGGCGCCTACGTCGGCCGCCTTTGTATAAATACCGCCTCCTACACGCGCAAACAGCGCTATGGATTCAGCGCCGAGGGAAAACCCTGCCAGGACTTCCAGGACACGCTCCATCGCAAGTCCGTTTACGTCGCCGCTATCGCCTATGAACAGGTTATAAAAAACAATAAAAAGAGAGCCCAGCCCTAAAACAGCCAGACTGGCAACCCCGATCCCCATAACGCTTCCCCCTGTAAACGATACGTTGAGCGCTTTCTGAAGGCTGGTACGCGCTGCCTGGGTGGTGCGCACGTTGGACTTCGTGGCAATATTCATACCTATGTAGCCTGCAAAAGCAGATACAAAGGCGCCAATCAAAAATGAAATTCCTATCAGTGAGCTTGAGTTTTCGACAAGCGTGCCTGAATATCCCAGCAGTATGCTGACCACGACCCCGAATACGATCAAAACCCGCCACTCCGCTTTCAAAAAAGCAAGCGCACCAGCTGCTATGGCATCGGCGATTTCCTGCATTCCGGGATCGCCCGCATCCTGGCGGACTACCCAACCACGCTTAAAGAACATTACCAGCAACCCTGCTACACCGAGCGCCGGCACCAGATACGTAATTGTATTCATATATTAATTTTAATAAACAATTGAACTTAACTTTGCGCAAAGATAGATTTTTCTGTCATTTAAACACAAAGCTAAATTTTCAGTTCTTCATACGCTTCAACCGGTCCAGTGAAAGTATAGTAATAATGCTGCCTTTCATCGAAATAAGCTTCTCATCCTTAAAGTCGGAAAGCGTGCGGATTACGGTTTCGGTCGCAGTGCCGACAATCCCTGCAATGTCCTCCCGCGCCATCGATATAGAGAAAACCTCCTCTCCGTCCTTCCCGTAAATTTCGTGAAGGTAAATCAACGCTTCGGCAACCCGCTTTCTCACAGAATTGTAAGCAAGTTTGAGTAAACTTTCTTCGCGTTCCTTCACTTCATTGGACAACATCCGTATGAACTTGCCGGCGAGGTTCCGGTCTGATTCGAGCAGTTTAAAAAAATCCAGCTTCGGGATAAAACTGACAACCGAATCTTCCAGTGCGATGACCGAGTCCTGGTAGGCCGTACCTTTCAGAAGATCTGCATAGCCGAAAAAATCCCCGACTTTATAAAGCTCGGTAATGTATTCCTTACCGAGATCGTTTATACGACGGGCCTTGGCCCTGCCGCTCTCCAGGAAATATACGCCTCCGGGATATGTATTCTCGTTGTAGATACTCTCCTTCTTCTTATAGGTGTGCGTCCGTTTATTTTCAGCCAGGTGCCTCAATTCCTGGAAATGCCTGATTTCGCCGAGAAATGCGTTCAATCCTTCGGCATTCCGCGAAAACTTCGACTTCAAAAGCTCACTTTTATGTAGTCTCACTTCTACTGCCTGAAGCAGCTCGACATCGTCAAAAGGTTTGGTAAGATAGTCGTCAGCACCCAGCAGCATGCCTTTGCGCAGGTCCGACTTTTCGGCTTTGGCCGTCAGGAAGATAAACGGGATCCCCGCTGTTTCCGGGGAATTCCCGAGGAGATGCAAAACCCCGTATCCGTCCAGCTCGGGCATCATGATATCGCAAATGATCAGGTCCGGATATTCGGACTGGGCCAGCGCTACGCCTTCCTTTCCGTTTACGGCACAGACTACCTTGTACCCCGACAATTCGAGTATTTCCTGGGTATTCTCCCGTACATCGTTGTTATCCTCTATCAGAAGTATTTTTTTTTCCATCTGCCAACCTTAGTTTTTTTTACCTGTTGCAGGCACTTCTATAAAAAATGTCGTTCCAACTCCCAGCTCACTTTCCACCCTTATATCACCTTTCATCAGCTCAAGATATTTCTTGACGATATTCAATCCGAGGCCGGTCCCCTGTACGTTACCGCTGTTGTGAGCCCTGAAAAAGCGATTGAAAATATGGGGAAGGTCGCTTTCGGGGATCCCTATCCCCGAATCCTGTATCTCTATACGGATCATGCCCTTCTCTACGGCGACCCTGAGTCCGATGTCCTTAAGCGAATATTTGATCCCGTTGGAAACGACGTTGATAATGACGTTTTTCATCAGCTGGCTATCCGCAACAACGACCTTTTCCCCGCTATAGCTAAAGTTGATGGATTGGTTAGGCTTACATACTCCTCTCAACTCATCCACGAGCTGCTGACAAAACACTTCCAGGTTGAACTGGATGGGGATGCATCTCAACAGGCCTTCTTCCAGCTTGCCCAGGGAAAGAAAATCGTTGAGTATTTCCGTGAGGTTATTAATGGCCGATTTTACCCGCTGAACGTGCTTTTGCCGCTTGTCGTCTTCCTCGGTGAGCTTATAGCGACCGATGAGCGACACCGACGACAACATGGTAGCCAGCGGCGTGCGGAATTCGTGGGAGGCGATTGTCACAAACTGCGATTTCAACTCATTCAGCTCTCTTTCGCTCTCAAGCGCTCTCAGTACCTCGGTCTTTGATTCGTTAAGCTCTTCCAAAGCGCTCGCCAGCTCTTCAGTACGCTGCTCGACTCTTGCCTCCAGCTCCGCATTGAGCCTGACAATTGCCTCGTTGGCCTCCATAATCGCCTTTTCATGCTTCTTGCGCTCGGTGATATCAATAATAAAGCTGACCACAAACTGTCCCTCGCTGGTCGAAAACGGGCTGAGGCTTACCTCTACCGGAAACTCGGAACCATCCTTACGAAGAGCCAGCAGGTCGCGGCCTATTCCCATCTTCCGGGCCAGGGGCTCGTCCATAAAGCCGTCGCGGTGCCGCGTATGTTTATCCGAAAACCTCCTGGGAATCAATAATTCGATTGTTTTCCCTACCAGTTCGTCAATAAACTCATACCCGAAGAGGTTTAATGCCCTCGGGTTGACCATGGCGATACGTCCGGTAGCGTCAACCACCACTATTCCCTCCGTAGCATGCTTAAAGAGGGAATCCAGCATTTCTATGTGACCTTTCAAAGCTTCGGCTTGCCTGATAAAACTAGTTAGCATTCCAAACTTAGAACTAGTTGTATTCACAGCCAACCTAAACACAGCTTTTTTTTACTTAAAGTCATCTTCTTCCTCATTAAATACCATCATCCAAACGCCGGAATATAGAAGCAGGCGCCGGGCCGGATACTAAATGGCCTGGCTGAACCGGGCATTTTCCAGTTTTGCCGACCAGTACCGTTCATCAAACGCCAGGCAGATATTTCTCAGGAATGACTGGCCGGTTCCGGTCACCCGCAGTTCTTCCGGGCCCAACACCACCAGCCCGTCTTTTTCCATATCTTCAAGATACGTCAGCGCATCGTAAACGGCCTGTACCTGCATACCGGGATCAGACCAGGTGGTTTCCAGGCCGCACATGATATTCAGAATATGCCGCCTGACCACCTGGTCGTCAGCGGTTAAAGCATGACCCTTGAAATACGGGAATTTCCTCCCGTTCAGGGCTGCATAGTAGTCCTCCACTTTCTTTTCATTCTGAACGTAGGCCGTCCCGGCGTCGCTGATAGCCGATGCGCCCAATCCTATCAGCAGCTTCGCATGGCTCACCGTATAGCCCATAAAGTTCCTGTGCAGCTCTCCCTTGCCGGCGGCCAGGCAAAGCTCGTCTCCGGGCAATGCAAAATGGTCCAGTCCCACTCCGGCATACCCGGCTGCTTCAAAAAATGCGCACGCCCCGCTGTATAATTCCAGCTTTTCTGCCGGATCGGGGAGATCTTTCTCCGAAAACTTCCGCTGCCCGGGCTTCAGCCATGGCACGTGAGCATAGCTGTAAAGCGCGATGCGGTCAGGCCGCAGCTCTCCAACCTTACGGATTGTTTTCATAAAACTGGCGTACTTTTGCAAGGGTAGTCCGTAGATAAGGTCGAAATTCACGGACTGGTAGTCCATAGCCCTGGCCCAATCCGTGAGGTTTTTTACGTCGTCGAAGGTCTGGAACCGGTTGATGATATCGAGAACGACAGGATCGAAATCCTGGACTCCGATGCTGATACGGCGAAAGCCGAGGTTATACAGCACCTCCAGGTGCTCCCGGGTGGTATTTCCCGGATGCGCTTCAAAGCTGAAATGCTGGTCCGGGGATATGTGCGCATCCTCCAGCAGGTTTTTCAGCAGCTCTCCCAGGTTCCCGGCGCTGAAAAAAGTCGGCGTCCCTCCTCCCAGGTGGATCTCCTTGATAACAGGCTTTTCACCGAACAGGTCCAGGTACCTCCTCCACTCCTTCAAAACCGCCTGCATGTAAACCCTCTCTACCGCATGGTTGATCGTGATGCGGGTATTGCATCCGCAGTAGGTACACAAACGCTCGCAAAACGGAAGGTGAATGTATACACTTATTCCGTGCTCCCCGTTGGTAGCTTCGAAAGTGTTCTTTACCGCATTTTCCCAGAGAGACTCTCCCGGCGGCATTTTGTCCCAATAAGGTACGGTAGGGTAACTGGTGTACCTGGGCGCCGGGATGTCATACTTTTGCAGAAGATCAGGACTCATAGTATTCTTTTTTCAAAAGTAAATGGCATAAAACTGAAAAAATATGACTTATATCAGGAAGAGCGCACACTCCTGTCAAAACTTACTCCGGGATGGAACTATCTTATTTACCCACGCAGACAGGGATAGGGTCGGAAGCGCCATGGTGCACATGTGCGGAGGCCGGCAGCAGTCCCCGGACGATAAGAATGATACCGGCTACGGCAACCAGGTAGGGCGTAGCACGTTTGAAGGCGAGCCGCCATTTTACAGAAGCCCACTGCCCTAAAAAACCGGTAGCAAGCATGGCCGGCAGGGTACCCGACCCGAACAGGGCCATATACGCCGCGCCCGACGCTGCATCCGGTAAAGCAAGGGCCGAAGCCAGGGCCAGGTAAACCATGCCGCATGGTATCAACCCGTTAAACATCCCCATGACAGTCAGCGAGCCGAAGCTGCCTTTCGACAACCGGCTTTGGATATTACCGTATACAAATGAGGTACCACGGCTTACAATCCCCTGAAAGGGCAGCTTTTCCCACCAGTTCAGAGACCCTATGGCCGCAGCTAACATCAGCCCGCCGGCCACGACCGAAAGCCAGTTTTGCCATTGCCCGAGAGAAGCCGCGAACCCTATGCTCCCTATCAGCGCGCCCAACAGGGCATATACCGAAATCCGCCCGAGGTTATAAAGTACGATCCCCAATGCCTTGCCGGCCCCGGAGCGCCTGTGAACAGGCAGCGCCAGCGCAATAGGGCCGCACATGCCCACACAGTGCAGGCTACTGGTCAGCCCCAGTACAAAAGCAAGGTAAAACATCGGCTAGTCTCTTTAGTTCATTATTCTGATCACTCCTTCATCCCAGTAAGTCATATTGTCTGCGCTCCAATCCAGCTGCAGATGATAGCGGCCGGGTTTAAAGGAAGACCTGGAAATTCTCTGGACCCCGTCGCTGTCCGGCTTTACCGGAACAGAAAAATCATTCCTGTTGTCTGACGGACAGTACAGGATCACGTTGCCGCCTATCGCTTTGCCGGATAAATTTCCCGGAAATACAATTTCAAGATATTCGTCACCCACTTTCCATGTTATCGGTTCAGCGAGCTTCCCGGAGCGCCCCATTTTATCTATTTTCTGCTGATGAGCCAGCTCCATCGCATAATAGTCATCCGCTACCAGGTCTATCTTCTGGCTGACGCTCATCCCGACAAGCACGAGTATCATCAATACGAACCCGCAATACAGCAGCGCAATTTTCCATCCCCAACTTATCTGTAGTTTCATAGTTATTAAAATTAATTAGCTAATGTGATAATTAGCTGATGTGATAATCATCGGGACACATTCTCTTATTGTCTAATCGCCTCGGAGCACATTGCCACATCATCACATTGTCTCATTGTCACATTGCCTGATCATCTCCCTCCCGGCGCCATGAAAGTTGTTTCAAAACTTTCAAGACGTTCCCCGTTCTCATATACCCCGAGCTTCAGATGTATTTTCCGCTCTTTGATCTTATCTGCCGGTATCAGGACAAAGACGGTTCCCTGCACACTCCCCGCAGGTTCGAGCGTCAGGTCCGGCGTACCGGCAAATTTCAGCGTTCCCATTTCACCCTCCAGCCTCAGCTCCGGCAAAAACGCCTTATTGGTTTTGTTATATATTTTAAAATTGTAAAGATTGCTGACAGTCCCGTCAGGATTCTCTATATACCGCGTACCGGGCACCCTTAACATAGTAGTCTCCGTAGAAGTCCTGTTGAACATGGCATAGCCTAACCCGCCCCATAATGCTGCCAGCACGACAATATAACCGACAGCTTTAGCAGAAAATCCCTTTTTTCTCTTCGAAACGATTACTTCTTCCGACTCATAGCGGATCAGCCCCCGCTCAAAACCGACCTGGTCCATCATATGGTCGCAGGCATCGATACAGGCGGTACAATTGATGCACTCCATCTGCGTCCCGTTACGAATGTCTATCCCCGTAGGACATACCCTGACGCACTGGTAGCAGTCGATGCAGTCCCCCAGTTGACGCTCCTGCCCTTTCCTGAGCTTTCCCCTCTTTTCTCCCCTCACGTGATCGTAAGCCACTACCACCGAGCTCTTGTCGAGCAATACCCCCTGCAGCCGGCCATAGGGACAGACTACCGTACAGGCCTGATCTCTCAGCCAGGTAAAAATGAAGAAAAAAACCAATGTAAATCCCGCAACCCCCAAAAACAGGCCGGGATGCTCGGAGATCGGGTGGGTAACGATCTTGCCGACTTCCTCTACTCCCAGTACATATGCAAGCAGGAGATTGGCGATCAGGAAGGAAACCAGCAGGAAAATCGTCCACTTCAGCGCCTTTTTGGTGATCTTCGCGCGATCCCACGGCGCTTTGTCGAGCGCCCGCTGCTTGTTCCAGTCGCCCTCTATGGCGTATTCTATTTTTCGGAAAACCATTTCCATAAAAACCGTCTGCGGGCATGCCCAGCCGCACCATAGCCGCCCGAACAGGTTCGTAAAAAGGGAAACAAAGACCAGGAACGACAGCATGCCCAGTCCGAATATCCAATAGTCCTGCGGACCGATGAATACCCCGAAAATAATGAACTTTCTTTCCAGGATATTGAAAAGAAAAAGAGGCTGCCCGTTTACCCGGATAAACGGGGCGGAAAACATCAGCCCCAACAGGACTATCGTAAAAGCAACCCTCCTGTTATGCCATTTCCCTTTTGGCTTCTGCGGATAAAACCATATTCTCTTCCCGTAGTCATCTACTGCCGAAAAGTGATCTCTGAAAGATTCATCTGTTTCGGCAGGATTTACTGAAGGTTTCATGATGATAAAATTAATAGCTATTCATAGTAACATATGAGGCAGGCAGCGCCTGAAAAAGACAGCCTCTTCAGGCGCCGCCGTTTATTCTACTGATTGTCGCCGGCCGGAGCCGCTGCGCCTCCTTCATCCTCCCACAGATCACCCTGGGCTTCTTTCGGATTCGCAGGCGTAGTGCCCCTCAGGCTGGAAGCGATATAGCTGGACACGAATTGGATCTCCTGCGGCTTCAGCTGTTTTTCCCAGGCTATCATACCCTTTTCCGGGACACCATATTTGATCACTTTGAAAATATCGCCCAGGCTTCCTCCGTGCAGCCAGTAGCTGTCGGTCAGGTTGGGGCCTACGGTACCGCCGCCGTCTTCAGCATGGCAGGCCGCACAGTTGGCCACGAACAACGCCTTTCCTTTTTCGAGATCTGCGGGCTCGGTCGCCAGCACAACCGAATTCTCGTCTATCCTGGCGCCTTCACGCTCAAGAAAAGCTGCCTTCTGAACCGCCGCCGCCTGTAGGTCCTTTTCAAGCTCTGCCTGGGGCAGATCGCCTATTGAAAAAACATGGTAGATCAAGAGGTAAATTATTGAGAACAGGATAGTGCCCTGGAACAGGAACGCCAGCCATGGCGGCATCCTGTTGTCGAGCTCCTGGATACCGTCATAATCGTGCTCCTTGATGAGAATCTTATCCTCTTCGGAAAGCGAGACGTTGATTCCGCGGAATTTTTTCCACCAGCTTTCAGAGAAGAGAGCGGACTCCTGCTTCTCCGGGGCTACACGGTTATTCAACTTATTGACCAGCATCGCCACCTGCACTAGAATAGCGCCAAGCAACAGCGCGACAAAAACAATAACGATGATGACGATATAAAGGAGCAGTTCGTCATTCCCCGCAGCGGCGGGTTTTGCTTCCTGCGCAAAAGCTCCCAAAGACCCCAGGACCAGGAAAGTAGTAAGCAGGACCTT
The DNA here is from genome assembly GCA_037191015.1 of Spirosomataceae bacterium. GTDB lineage: Bacteria > Bacteroidota > Bacteroidia > Cytophagales > Spirosomataceae > Ravibacter. The sequence goes on along the minus strand of JBBCKD010000015.1, from coordinate 264,531 downwards.
TTTGGAGGTACCATCGTCCAGTGGAAGATTGCTCATATGTTTGACATCTTTCTTGTTCATGGACAGCACGTACCACAAAAGACCGACGAAAAAAGCGACAAAAAGGAGGAGCGATACCAGCGGATAAAGCCCGATATCGGCTATTGTATCAAGGTAATTTCTGAATTTCATCTTAATCCTTTCTTTAGATCATGAACCTTAAAAAAAGGGAGAGAGGAACCTCTCCCTTTGCTTTTTTCAGTGAGGGTTGTTTTCTGCCTTAATGTCAATTCCCAATCGCTGCAGATAGGCTATCAGCGCCACAATCTCCTTGGTTGGCCCGGTCTTGATCCCGGCGTCTCCCAATCTTCCCACTACTCCTTCGGCCTGCGCCATCAGGTCTTTATTGGCCTCATGCTCAAATCCTTTTTCGTAGGGCACGCCCAGGATCTGCATCGCCCTTATTTTTTTGGATGTGCTCGCAGTATCCAGCTCGTCATCCAGAAGCCACGGGTAAGCCGGCATAATGGATCCCGGAGACATACTGGTAGGATCTTCCATATGGTTGTAGTGCCATGAATCGGGGTACTTGCCCCCAAGGCGGTGCAGATCCGGTCCGGTCCGTTTAGACCCCCACTGGAACGGGTAATCATAAACGAACTCTCCTGCTTTGGAATACTCGCCGTACCGCTCGATCTCATCCCTGAAAGGACGTATCATCTGGGAATGGCAAGTATAGCAGCCTTCTCTTACATAGATATCCCTTCCCTGCAATTCGAGCGGCGTATAGGGTTTAACGCTTTCGATGGTCGGTACATTCGAATTGATCATAAAGGTGGGGATCATCTCAACGATCCCTCCGATAGCAACGACAACCAGCGAACCTATGGTAAGCAACACGGGCTTTCTTTCAAACCATTTGCGGTGCCAGTATTCATCCTGGTGGTGCTGTTCTCTCAGAGACGGCGCCTGCACCTTTTCAGTTTCTTTCAGCTCTCCGGCTTTCGCGGTTTTGATCAGGTTATAGATCATGACGGCCCAGCCGATGAGGTAAAGGGTCCCGCCGACTCCGCGAAGCGCGTAGTAGGGAATAAGCTGCGTAACGGTTTCCAGGAAGTTTGGATATTTAAGGAAACCGTCGGCGGTAAATTCACGCCACATGGCGCTTTGCACCCATCCGGCCCAGTACATCGGGATAGCGTAAAACAGGATCCCGATCGTACCGATCCAGAAATGGAAATTCGCTAGTTTCTGAGAATAAAGAGGGCGATTATACAGCCTCGGGAAAAGCCAGTACAGTATTCCGAAAGTAAGGAACCCGTTCCAGCCCAAAGCGCCGACGTGCACGTGAGCTACTATCCAGTCGGTATAGTGCGCAATCGCGCTGACGTTTTTAAGAGACAGCATCGGTCCCTCGAAGGTGGCCATACCGTAGGCGGTAACCGCCACTACCATAAATTTCAGCACTACATCGTCCCTGACCTTGTCCCATGCCCCGCGAAGGGTCATCAGACCGTTGATCATCCCACCCCACGAAGGTGCGATCAGCATGACCGAAAACACAGTTCCCAGAGATTGGGCCCAGTCGGGGAGAGCCGTATAGAGAAGGTGGTGAGGACCTGCCCAGATGTATAAAAATATCAGCGACCAGAAGTGGACGATAGAAAGCCGGTACGAATAGATAGGCCTGTTTGCCGCTTTCGGCAGGAAATAATACATCAGGCCCAGGTAGGGCGTTGTAAGGAAAAACGCTACTGCGTTGTGCCCGTACCACCACTGGACCAGGGCATCCTGCACGCCTGCATAGACGGAGTAGCTTTTTGTAAGAGAAACGGGTATTTCAATGCTATTGACAACATGGAGCAAGGCAACCGTGACGAAAGAGGCTATAAAAAACCAGATCGCAGCATATATGTGCTCCGTACGGCGGTGAATGGTGGTCATTACGAGGTTAACCAGCGCAAGCACCCATACCACGGCGATGGCTATGTCGATGGGCCATTCAAGCTCGGCGTATTCTTTGCCGCTGGTGAAGCCCAGCGGAAGCGTGATAGCCGCCATAACGATTATCGCCTGCCATCCCCAGAAATGGATCTGCCCGAGAAGCTTGCTGTACATGGGCGTCTTAAGTACCCTCGGAGTGGCATAGTACATCCCGGTGAAGAACCCGTTCCCGACAAAAGCAAAGATCACTGCGTTTGTGTGAAGCGGACGTACCCTTCCGAAAGTTGTATAGGGAAGATTAAGATTAAGCTCCGGGAATACCAGCTGAAAAGCAGCAAGAACCCCTATGAGCATCCCCACGCCTCCCCATATCACGGTGGCCAGCGCGAAATTCCGTACGAGTTTATTGTCGTACTCAAACTCGTCCAACGTTAAATGAGGTGTGTTGGTTTTAGCAGAGATTTCCATAAATGGATGGTTAAAAATGAGTTATATTTAGATTGAGAATTGGTTGCTCCCTGGCTAACGCCGATGCCCGCAACGGGCTGTCAGACATGACTTACCCTGAATTGTTCTTCGCGGTGTCTGCCGGCTCCTCATCATCGAAAAGAATCCTGATCGAAGGCGTAATATCATCGTCGAACTGTCCTGACCTCACAGCCCACAGGAAGACGAAGAGAAACCCTCCGGCTATCAGGAGGCCCGCGGCTATCAAAATATATATTGCGCTCATATGTTCTCAGGTCGGCTCACAAATGTATCGGCCTGCGGCAGAACAGATCATGACCTACAACAGAACCAAAAATGACATTTGTCATAAATTTTTAACTTTCATTAACTGCCGGGCTTTCAGCCGGCTCATCAATGTTGTAAACAGGATAATGCTTATTGAGCTGGCCGGCATCAGGATAGCCGCAACGACGGGCTTCAGCTCTCCTTGTACGGCAAAATAAAGGCCGACAATATTGTATATCACCGATATCCCGAAGCTGCCCGTTACAATGCGCCGTCCGGCCGCGGCAAGCCTTACAAACGCACCTATGTCCTTCAGACAGCTTCCTTCCAGGATAGCATCGCTCGCCGGGGTGAAATTATTGATATTGTCGGATACCGCTACTCCTACATCGCTCTGCATCAGGGCTCCCGCATCATTGAGCCCGTCGCCCAGCATCATGACGGCCTCCCTGTTACTGCCCTGCAACTGCCTGACGAAGTCGAGCTTATCCTGGGGAGTCCGGGAAAAGCTGAGCCTGTCCTCACCTCCGAATACATCCGCCAGGAAGACGATATCTGTGGGCTTGTCGCCCGAAAGCATGCACGCATCGATACCGTCCTTGTCCAGCAGCCGTACCGTCTCTTTCAGCCCCTCCCGGTATTTACTTTCCACTTCAAAAAAACCCCTGACAACGCCGTCAAAAGCGATGTAAACCCTGGAAGTCCTGACTTCCTCTCCGCCATCGCCGGCCTCTCCTACCCAACGGCCGGACCCCAGGCGTACCGTGACACTTCCGCAAACCGCTTCCAGGCCTCCGCCCGCCTGCTCCTTATACTGTTTCAGCCCCGACACACTGAATACCCCGCTCTCGGCAGCCTGCCGCTCCAGGAACTCCCGGACCAGGCGGCTCAGCGGGTGAACCGATTGCTTCGAAACTTCGGCTATCATACCTTTTTCGGCAGGCGTCAGAGGGTATCCTTTGAACCTGACCTCCGCCGCATCCGGCAGGGTGAGCGTCCCGGTCTTGTCAAAGACTACCTTTTTTATACCGGAAAGCTTTTCCAGGATATGCGCATTCTTAAGATACAGGCCGTTGCGCCTGAATATAGCCAGCAGGTTGCCATTTGTGAAAGTGTCGGAGAGCAGCAGGGCGCAGGGACATGCGATGATCCAGACCGTCGTCATAGCGTCAAACCCTCTTTTGAAATCCCCGGCCCATGCCCAGTAAATCCAGCTGACGCTTCCGATCAGGAACACCGCTATGGTGAAGTACCGGTTGATGAAGCTCGTCAGGCGGCTTTCCTCTTCGTCCCTGGCCTGGGTGAATACATCGTTGTTCCAAAGCCCGGTAAGGTAGCTCTGGGCTACCTTTTTCGTTGCTTCCAGCTCTATGGAAGCACCTGATATTTTACCGCCGGCATATACCTGCTCGTTCATGGTTTTGGTAACCGGCGCAGACTCGCCGCTCACAAAGCTATAGTCGATGGCCGCCGTTTCCGATACCAGTCGTCCGTCGCAGGGGATCATCTCGCTGCTGCGGATACGCAGGCGGTCGCCCGGCTCAATTTCCGAAATCTGCATCTGGGACTCGATCCCGTTTTTCATAACCGAAACCGCTACCGGAAAAAAAGACTTATAGTCGCGGTCAAATGAAATGAGGGAATAGGACTTGTCCTGGAAATACCGGCCGATCAGCATAAAAAAAACGATGCCGGTCATCGAATCCAGGTAACCGGACCCGGTCTGCGAAGCTATCTCGAAGAGGCTCCGCACAAAAGTTACCAGGATAGCCAGCGCTATGGGCGCGTCGATATTCAGCTGCCTGTTTTTAATGGCTTTCCATGCAGAAACAAAGAAATCGGAAGAGCAGTAAAAGAATACCGGAAGCGACAGCAGTATCGAAATCGCTCCGAAAACCGCTTCCGTTTCGCTGCCCAGGCCGGTACTTCCTATTATAGTGAAGTAGTCGGAAAGCCCCATGAACATGATATTGCCAAAGGCAAATCCGGCTATTCCTATCTTATAAATTCTTTTCCGGTCGAAACGCGACGTTTTCTTCCCTTCCAGGTCGTTGAGGCTGATGTAAGGTTCGTACCCTACCGAGCTCATCAGGCCGGCCAGCTCGCTCAGCTTTATCGCCTCATCCCGTATACTTATACGCACGGTTTTTTCAGGAAAATCGACAAGTGCGGCCGACACGCCGTCATGCAGCTTATGCAGGTTTTCGAGCAGCCATATACACGAGCTGCAGTGCATGGACGGGATATACCAATTGACCTGGGTAATCCCGTTTTCACTGAAGCTCACTACCTTTTGCTTTATTTCAGGCAGGTCCAGGTACTGATATTTACCCTTGTAGTAGTTTCTGTCCGGGCTGTTGCCCTTCGCGTCGGGCAGCCTGTAGTAAGCGCAGAGGTCTTTTTCTTTCAGGATACTGTATACCGCCTGACAACCGCTGCAGCAGAAAGCTTTTGAGTCATAACGGATCGCGGTATCTTCGCAGGGCAGGCTGCAATGGTAACAGGTTTCTTCTACGAGGTTTTCTTCCGGTGTATGAGTGTATAAGTCTGCTTTTTCCATCATTTTTTCCCTCGCGTTGTCCAAATTACCCGGCTTTTTTTCAATCCGAACCCTGTCCCAAAATTGAGCCTTCCTCACAACGAAATTTATGATCCTGATCATAGACAACAGTGATCAACATCATTCCCAGAGCACCTGTATTAAAAAAGTTAAATTTTTTACCAATATAGATAAAAATATCAGCTCCTCCTTATCCTGAGAAAAAGGTACGAAAGCAAAAAGCCCGTAAAACCAGCCAGGCAGGCAAGCAAAACAGCGCCTGCCGCGTACTGCACGAAGTGAAGATGAATGGTCTGGAGCGTTACTTCCCTCCAGTTTTCTATTTTTACTGCGGGTTCGGAAAAGAAGATTTCCCCCGTTTTATAGCTGGCATACACGATGACCGGTATCATCGGCGGTATACTGATATTGGCTGCCAGGAAAAACAATATCCTGTTCAGGCGCAGCGCGATGGCCGCCGGTATGCCTACCATGAGCTGAAATCCCCATATGGGTACAATGCCCATGAAAAGACCGAATCCTACCGAGGCCGCCTTTCTTGCATCCGATTCTCCGGGCCTGAAAAGCTCGTCCCTGATGGTATTCCTTACCCCTTTTTCAAATAACCGCTTCAATAAGCGCCGGGGCAGGTACCAGGTAAGCGTCAACAGAAAAAACCAGGTGTTGAGCACGCTGATCCTTGAAAAATCCCGGAAAGGCCGGAAGTGGCTTACGCGTTCGTCAGGATCATACTTTACGCGGATGGGTACCGTGGCAAACCTGACGCCGCGCCAGGCCATTTTAACAATCACCTCTATTTCGGTTTCAAATTTTTCCGTCACCAGTCTCATCGTTTTCAGCGGCGCCAGCGGGTATAACCGGTAGCCCGTCTGTGTATCAGGCAGCTTTATTCCCGTGTGGAACCAGAACCAGAAGCTGGAGAACTTATTCCCGAAAGAGCTTTTGCCCGGTACACTTTCCTGGTCCATATTGCGGCTGCCCATCACCAGGCGGCCCGGCTCCTCAAGCGCAGCCTTTACGAAAGCCGGTATGTCATCTGCAAAATGCTGCCCGTCGGAATCGATCGTGATGGCATTCTCGAAACCCCGGTCTGCGGCCTCCCGGAAACCGCGCCTCAACGAGTACCCTTTGCCCCGGTTACGCGCGTTCTCCAACACGATGACCCTTCCCTTATATTCCTCCAGGATCTCCGCCGTAGCGTCGGTCGCCCCGTCATTGATCACGATGATACGATCCGGCCCGCTGTATGCCAATACCTCTTCCAGTACCCGCTTCAATGTCCGGGCATTGTTATAGGTAGGCATAATCACACAGCAATTAATACGGGCAAGCATACCGAAAACCAAATCTTTTAAGCCTCCCTGTAACAGGCAGATAACCTGAAAAAAACCTCCGGCTGAAAGCTTCCGTTCGCCTGAACGGTATACTCATCCCCGGGCGTCCAGCTCACTGATATTTCCATCTGCGGATGCTGCGCAGGATCATGGGCCGACAGAAATTTACATTGCCGCATCCTGACCATCTCCAGGGACTTGTCCAGGTGATTTTCCAGGAGCTCCTTCACCATCTCGGCTAAAACTACCCCCGGCGTAACAGGCCGCCCGGGAAAATGACCTTTGTAGAGAGGATGATCTTCTTTTACAAGTATACGGAAAGTCACCGCTCCTTCGGTATCCGAAATGCTTTGCAGGAAATAGAGGTCATTTAACAGCATCCGGAAACGATTTCAAACATGTAAAATAATAAGGCAGCCCGTTCAAAACTGTGTAAAAAGTGAGGGATCGAAAGGAATATTGATCTTTTCGTTCCGGAAGGTCAGTACCTGCCTGTCGCCTCCTTTTTCAAAAAAAACCAGCTCTTCCAGCCCCATCGTAGATTTGGAAAACTGCATCTCCAACCTGTCATAGCGCTGCTTAAGGCGCTTTTCCACGGGCTTCATTACGATGCGGTACCCGTCGGCATTCTGCAGGAGCTCTTTCTCAAACTCCCTGCCCGACTGGTAATCGCCCCTTACGATCATGAGCAGCATATCGCGGATCATGCCTGTCATATTGCCCGCCGACCTGATATTTTTCTCTTTTCCTCCTTCGCTTACCCTGAGGCTGCTACCGTCGATCATGATCACATACGAGCCGGGGTCGGTTTGCTCCCAGCGCATCCGGTCTTTCTTCTCAAAATAAAACTTCCCTGACGACTTCTGAGGCGACTTCAGGTAAGATACATGCCTTATCTCGGTAAAATCGGCCTGGATGGTATTTACCTTGTCAGATCTTTGCTTCAACGCCGCATACACCCGGTCGGGCTGGTCTACCTTCCTGTAGTCCTGCGCACCGCTTACTGCCGGATAAAAAAGCATCGCGACCCAGAGTATTACCAATTTCATGTGCATCATTGTAGTTTACATACTAAGCCTGCCTATTTCTATGCCCCTGTCCCTGCAATAATCCAGGAAAGAAGGAAGCGCTTCGGCGGTCTGGGGTAATGTATCGTGCATCAGGACGATCTGGCCGCGGCGTACCCTGGCGACAAGCCTGGCCAACAGCTTCGCACTGTTGCCGATCACCGTATCATAGCTTCTAAGCGACCAGCCGACCGAAGTCAGAGAAAGCGATGCCAGAGCACGTGAATACCTGGGGTTCGTCACTCCGAAAGGCGGTCTGAATAAAGTAACGGAGTTACCGGAAATGTCTTGCAGTACCCGGTTGCATTTTTCCAGATCTTCCCTAAGCCTGTTTGTAGAAAAAAATCCCAGCCAGGCGCTGTGGCTATAGGAATGATTTCCTACCTGGTGCCCCTCTGCCAGGATCTGCCGTACGAGATCCGGGTATTTTTCCGCCTTTTCCCCGATCAGGAAAAAAGTGGCCGGCACGTTCTTTTCCTTCAGGACAGACAGAACAAGGGGCGTGATTACCGGATCGGGACCGTCGTCGAAAGTGAGGGCTATGTTGCGGTTTTTTAAACGATTCTGCGAGCGGATGAACCAGTTGGCGCCGATTACGCCGGAGCCGTAAATGGTAAGGGCTATCCACATAGCGGCTATCATCCATAAAGCGGTCCCGCGTATCTCCCGGTCTACGGGCAGGATCAACAGCAAAGCTGCCGCCAACAGCACGATAATGATGGAAATCCTATGCTTCAACCCCTTTCAGAAGTATGAGTCCCAGGTTCCCGGGACTCAGTTCGTTTACGATCAATACTTTCTTATCCCTGCCCACCGATCCCAAAAAGTCGGCCCCGTAATGAAACGCAAAACCCGATGCCGTCGGGTATAGGCCACAAAGCCCCGTATAGTCGACGGTATCACCGTCAAATCCCGTATCGTCTGCCGGTTGCCTCCCGTCCTGCAAAACCATATCCACCTCATCCCGGCCCAACCCGTGCCGGGCCAGGAAGCTATCTGTCATTTCTTTCCTGTCAACCCTTGTTCCGGTGAAGACATCCACGTCGATCACCTCCGCGAGCGTATTTTCCGAAGCGGTCCCGGACAGTACAAAAAAGGAAACGCCCGAAGTGAGCACGCAATCATGATAACCCCATTCGGCGGCCAGCTTATCGAGAAAGGGGATATGCTCGTCTGCCGCGCCAACGAGTATCTCACCTCCGTCTTCTTCCAGCTTCATTATACCGTCGAGCAATGCCATTTCAAATGAGACCGTGTTCTGGGTATACGTTATATTATAGGAATGACAACCCAGGCTGAGCGAGATCTGCCCCGCTACGGTATTGTGGGTGGAAAGGATAAATGCCGTTGGCGGAATCAAGCCTTCGAGGGTAAGAAAATTACCGAGAAACTTTTCCGTATCCTGCAGACAGCCCAGCCCCGTTCCCACGATGATGCCGGAAGGCGACGAGACACCGGCCTGCTGCAGCGCGTGCATTGCAGAGGCCACACCCATCCGCAATATCCTGCTCATACGCCTGAGCATTACAGGATCGATATATTCCCTGTATGCCGGCTGAAGCAGCTCGCTGCCTTTTTCCAGCCTGGTAATGGAGCCGGAAAACCCTTTTTCCCCGAAGGTAGGCTGATGTGAAATAGTGGAAGCCCCGTTGACGAAAATCCTGCTCTTCATATGGATCAAAGCGTAAAAACGAGCGAGGAGTTATTGCCTCCGAACCCGAACGAATTGGACAGCACAGTATTTACCATACATTTTTCGGGCTCGGTCACAGGCACCAGCCCGGTATCGCGGATCGCTTCGGTAAAGTTCAGGTTAGGCCATATCGTTCCTTCTCTGATAGCGAGAAGGGAATATACCGCTTCGATCGCTCCGGCGGCGGCAAGGGTATGACCTGTAAAGGCCTTCGTAGAGCTGAAAGAAGGTACGGAGGCGCCAAATATGTTCTTCAGGGCCACAGATTCCGAAAGGTCATTGTTGGGCGTGCCGGTACCATGGGCATTGATGTAGGAAATATCGGCCGGCGTCAGCCCGGCTGTACGGATCGCCTCGGAAATTGCCAGCGTCGCACCTTTTCCTTCAGGCGATGAGGCTGTCTGGTGATAGGCATCTGCAGCATTGCCCCAGCCTTTCACACGACCTGACGGACGGTTTCCCGTCATCTGCAGGCTCTTTTCGGACTCCATCAGCAGAAAAGCCGCTCCTTCCCCCAGGTTTAATCCTGTCCTCGACTCGTCAAACGGCCGGGTCCATTCCCTGTCATAGATCATCAGCGATTCAAAGCCATTGATCGTAAAGCGGGTGAGCGCATCAGACCCTCCCACGAGCACCCTGTCGAGCCGTCCGCTTCTCAGCAGGCGGGCGCCCAGCATAATGGCATTGGCGCCGGAAGAACATGCGGTAGAAATCGTATTCACATAGCCTGTGATGCCCAGGAATTCTGCTATGCGTTCGGAAGCAGTTCCGCTGTCATGACATACAAGTACGTCATAGTCCGCCTGCCGGCCGGCCAGGAAGTCGTCGTAGAAAACTTCGCTCTTATCCATGCCGCCTACCGAGGTTGAAGAAATAAGCCCGGTTTTCAGGCCCGGAATGTGCCGGTTATCGCCCCAGGCTTCCAGAGCGGCCGTCATACCGAGCAACGATGTCCGCGAAACGGGAAAACGGGAAAAACCCAGGTTGCGGGCAAGCGTCTCGTCATCGAAAGCTACCCGGCCTGCCATTACCGCCTCTTTACGGGCCCCGGTTTCTACAGCCGCTATCCCCGGCTGCTTATGTAAAAGGGCATGCAGGTTTTCGCCAACGTTCCTGCCGATGGCCGAAATCACCCCCATACCGGTTACATAGGCGTCCGTAAGCATTTATTTCCTGTGCTTCTCAATATAGTCGGCCATCGAGTCGATGGAGTAAAATACGACCTTACCCTCTTCCGGGTTTGTCACGTTGATGTGGTAATGTTTTTCAAGAAGTACGATCAGCTCAAGGGCATCGATCGAATCCAAGCCCACCCCTCCTTCTCCGAATAGCGGAGCGCTGTCTACAAAATCCCCGACCCTGACGTCCTCCAGGTTCAATTGTTCTATAATGTGTCCCTTTAATTCTTCTTTTAACGTCGCGGTTGCCATTCTTGTCAATTATCTATCTGCTATTTTAATACTATTAATCCCGGTACAACTCTTCCAGGCTGTCTTCCAGCCGGCTCATGAATCCATCCCTGCTCCTGTTTTCGCCTTTATCCATAGCGAAAATCAGGGCGTCCGGCCCGTTTCTCACATTCACCCAGCCCCCGATCACCCATTCTGCGCCGTCATCCAGCAACAGCGCGCTGTGGTCGACAAAATAGGCAGGTGCGAAATTAGGAAAAACGGCAAACATATGCTCTCCATACCATTTGTTTCGGATCGAGATTTCTCCGAGCGCTATATTGGGTAAGGTATATACGAACAACGAAGGCCCCGGCAGCCGCTCAATTTCATAGCTGTCCCTGAACCTGATGTCGGTATCGGCGCTCGACTCCGAATTGGCGAACAGGAGCGCTACAGCGTCTTCAGGAGCGGAAGCCAGCCCGCTGCAGGACGACTTCAGCAATTCAACCCCCAGAAAGGAAGTTTTGGACAGCAGGTCCATCTTGTAGAACTTGGGATAATCCGGCGCGACATACCGGTAAAGAGCAAGCAGCTTCTCCCCTGTATCTGCTGCGCCTTCAAACGAAAGCAGCTTCTCCCCGTCAAGGACAGCGTCTTCATTGGTGATCCGGCAATAGTGCATGATCCTGCTCATATCTTTTTAACAATCAGCGCCGCGTTCCCTCCGCCGAAACCCGAGGCGGTCTTGAGAAATATATCTGTTTCCGGGGCTTCATTACCGGTCAGCACGTTCAGCGGTACCGAGGTCCCCTGCGACCGGTATCCCAGGCTTGCGGCCAGGCTTCCCCTCCGCATCATTTGCAGGCAGGCAGCCGTTTCAATTATTCCTGCCGCCCCGAGGGTATGTCCCCAATATCCCTTTAAACTGTTCAGTGGTATATGCTCCAGCCCGAGGCGCCCGAACGCGATGGATTCCATTTCGTCGTTGAAATTCGTGCCGGTCCCATGCGCATTGATGAAGCCGATCTCCCGGCTGTCAATCCCGGCTTTCCCGATCGCTTTCGAAACAGCCCTCACCAGGCCTTCCCCGGTCCTGGAAGGTCCCGAGATATGGTTGGCGTCATTGGCGCCTGCGCCCCCCAGGTAAAGAAAGGGCTCCCCGGCAAAGGAAGACCTCTCTGCTGACAGCACCAGGGCGCCGCCCGCTTCTCCCAGCGAAACTCCTTTCCGGTCCCGGTCGAAAGGCCGGCATGGTTCATCGCTTACGGCATACAATGACTGGAACCCGTACAAAACAAAGTCCGAGACCACGTCACTGCCAGCCACCACAACGTGTTTGTAAAGTCCCGCTTTCAGCAGCCGGGCCGCCGTATTGACAGCCACTACCCCGGAAATACAGGCATTTGAAATTACCAGCGGACGATGGCGGAGAGAAAACCGGGTTTCCAGACGGGAAACGACAGGCTGAAAAGGATTGGTTATATCTCCGGCAATCCCACCCTTGGTCGAACTGATAATCAGCAAAGTGTCTTCAGACGATAAAAGGGAAGGGTCCCATTGCTCCGCGGCCGCGCCCAGGCTTTGTTCCAGCAACTGCTCAAACTTCTCCTTTCCTGACATTCCCTGCAGGATAGCTGCATATACATCGCTCTCCTTCCATCCTATCCGTTCTTGCAGCGTGATCCCGGAGTGCCCGGAAAGTACCTGGTCCATATTGGAAGCCGCCGTCTGACCCAGGGGCGAGACAATTGCTTCCGCACCGATGTAAACCGAAACGCCCATCAATAAAGCTGATGCGCCTCTTTCCACGCCTGGTAAAAAGGAGGAGCCAGTAATTCGAGCTCGCGGGTTTTCTGGGATATAAACACTTGGGTAGTGGTACCGACAGCGGCTACCTCGTTCGTTTCCAGGTTGATCACCTTGTAGTTGAATACAATTTTTGCCGTACGTACGGGCACATATTCGGTGAGCACTTTTATTCTTTGTCCGTAAAAGACAGAAGCCTTGAAATCAAGCGCAGAATGCACGATCGGTATAAAAAACCCATGCCCGGCAACCTTCAGGTACGGGATATCGAAGTCCTTCCCGAACTGCTCCCTGCCGTCTTCGAAATATTTAAGATAGTTTCCGTGCCATACCACCCCCATTGCGTCCGTCTCACTGAAACGGATATCGATCTCTATTTCAGAAACCAGTTTTTTCTTTACTTCAGTCATCATTCAGATCACCAGCTTAATTTCACCTTCCAGAAGCTTTTCATCACCGCGATAACAAACTCCATGTACCATCACAACGGGTTCCAGCCGGTGCATAACCGTCACATAGGTAGTGATCGTATCGCCTGCTACCGGCAGAGTGCTTACTTCCACCCTGGAAATTGCACCGATATAGCCCACTTTAGGTTCCTGCCCGCTCTCTCTTCCAAGATATCCAAAACCCAGCGCCGCGCTTTGAGCTATGTTTTCGATAAGCCCGGATTCCATAAAACGCCCGTTTTTCAGCAGCATGTTTTCAGGCCTGATGGTCAGCCTGGTCACAAAAAGCGAATCCGACGCGCTTACAAGCTCTCCTACCTGCACAAACGGCTCCCTGTGCGGGATCAGGGACAGGATATCGTCGTCAGGCTTTGATCTCATCGCTAAAATACGGGAAATAATTAAACCATTGCTCGGGAGTCTGCCTTACCCGCTTTTCAAGCTCCTTCACGAATGCAGCGGCTATCTCTGCCGGGGACATAGGCTCGTCGATAGGCAGAGTTGCACTGAGATGGTATACAAAATTGCTTTTTTTAACTCCGAATACAAAAGTAACAGGAGAATTGAATTTAGAAGCGACCAGGAAAGGTCCCAGGGGGAAAGAAGCCTTCCTCCCCAAAAAAGGTAGCTCGATGCTTTTGGATCCTTCGATAAACCGGTCGGCATGAATAGCCACAAATTCGTTATTCTTCAGGGCGCTGTTGATCTTTACGACATGCGACAGGTCGTCTTTTATCGCGATGATCCGGAACCTGGGGCCGCCGGTCTTCTGGTTGAGATAATCCTTGATCTCCTCTACTTCCGAATCGAGCATTACCACGTTGATGGTGGGGGTGACGCGCCCTTTCAGTAAATTCCCCGCAGTTTCCCAGTTCCCCAGGTGAGCGCTCAGCAGGATCCCGCCGCGCCCCTGCCCGCGCATGGCGATGAGATAATCCTCATGTTCGAAAGATAAAGTAAAAAGATCCTGCTTCCCGACAAGGAAGGCCATCCGGTCTATCAGCGTCTGTGCAAAACTGTAAAAGTTCCTGTAGATCAGGCGCGGAACGTCGAAGCCGGCCACACCAAGTCCCTGCCTGTAAAACTGGCCTAAAGCCTTCCTGGCGTCACCTGCAAACAGGAAAAAATAAAGGGATATGAACCGGATCAGCAGGTAGACAAAACGAATAGGGGTGTGACGCACACAAAACAGCAGGATCCGGTACCCCAGAAGCGTCCCTTTGGTTTTGCCATCCCACTTGCTCATGCCCTTACAGCGTAGGATCTACGGCTAGCGGTGCAAGTCTGGATGCCACAAATTGATAGAAATCGTTAAAAGTCACAATAGACTTGAAATCCTCACCGGTGACCTTAACATTAAAATTCTCCTCGATCAAAACCACCAGATCCACATAATCCAGGCTGTCCAGGTCTAAAGTGGCTTTCAGGTCACTCCCGGGTTGAATCAATTCCTTATCTACCTCAAACTCCTCAGACAAAAAATCTTTGGTAGTAGCAATTATCTCCTCAATGCTCATATTCAATAGCGGCAAATTATTTGCACCCAAAAATACGTAAATTTGTTTATTTCCTTACAATTGACTTTTGTTTTTGACACGCACAACCGTTCCTGCCTATGTGTATCCCTGATAAATTAACAGCGGTCCCGAAACCTGCGGGAGACGCCCCCTCACTTTACCGGAACCTGGAGTCCGGCGCTTTCTCTTTTTCTCCTATATTTGAAAAATAGCATAGAATAATTTCGAATATTAAAGTAGCGTTTATTTAAAATAACCGGGAAACACTATGAGAAAAACAATAATTTTTGTGTTTTTTGTTACGTTTGCAACGTTTTGCCGCGCTCAGGGTGTTTCCCTTTTTGACGGCCATACGCTCCGGGGATGGAAAATTTCCGATCCTGCCTATGCTTATCTCTGGAAAGTGGAAAACAATCTCATTACGGGTGGTGACGATTCGGGAAAAGTTCCTGTGAACAGCTACCTTGTCACTGAAAAAACCTATAAAAATTTCGAGTTCAGATGTCTTTTCAAGCTGACGGGCGACCCTTCCACGGGTATGATCAACAGCGGGATCCAATACAGGTCTGAGGTAAAAAACAAAGATATGATCGGCTACCAGGCAGACATCGGCGACGGCTATTGGGGAGACATTTACGATGAGCACCGCAGGGGAAAGCTGGTATCGGGCGAGATCGGGGCTCTGAAAGAAATTCTTAACCCCGGCGGCTGGAACTCCTACATCATCAGGTGCACGGGAAACCGCCACCAGTTGTACATCAACGGGATCAAAACAGCCGATTATCTGGAAAAGGACAATAGTATCTCTCAACAGGGCGTTTTCGGCGTACAGATCCACAGCGGCGGGAATGCCCGGATTTTCCTGAAAAACATTGAGATTGAAGAATTACCCGAATAAACATTAAAGCCACACCATTCCATCCTTATTTTATCAGAAAATTCATGCACATCCCTCCTGAAAAAGCAGCCGGCATAGTTATGATCGGTTGCTTCGACACCAAAGCCGAGGTTTTCGCAGTCCTGTACGAAGCGCTTCGCAGCCTGGGAAGAAAGGTCATCACCATCAATACAGGTATCCTCGGTACGACCGACCTGTTCCCTGTCAGCTACGAAAACCGGGAGGTAATGTCGCTTGCGGGGCGTGATCTCGGGGAAATTGCAGTCGCACAGAACCGTAATGATGCTATTGAGCTGATGGCCAGGGGGGCCGGCATTCTTCTGCGCGATCTCACCGCCGGGAACGCCGAAATCGGCGGAATCGTAGGTATGGGCGGCGGTGGAGGTTCATATATCGTCCTTAAGGCAATGGAAGGAGTTCCGTTCGGAGTTCCCAAAGTTTGTATTTCGACCCTCGCCACTAAAGATGTAACCCATCTTGTCGGCATCAGGGACATTATGCTGGTACCCTCCATCGTCGACGTGGCTGGAGTAAACAGCATTATTTCCTCCATCGTAAAGCAGACTGCGCTGGCTGTTGACGGGATGGCCGGGAAAGTGGCTGAACCCGCCGAAAACAAAAAGAGGATCGCTATCAGCATGTTCGGAAACACAACAAAATGTGTCGATATGTGCGCCCGCCTTCTCACCGAAAAAGGTTATGAAGCCTATCCCTTTCATGCCAACGGAAGCGGAGGCAGGGCAATGGAAGAGCTGATCCGCGGCCGGTATTTCGACGGGGTGCTGGACATCACCACCACTGAGCTGGCCGACGATCTTTGCGGGGGAATATGCAGCGCCGGTCCCGACAGGCTCACCGCCGCCGCGGAAGCGGGTATCCCACAGTTGGTAGTCCCCGGATGCCTCGACATGGTCAACTTCGGAGCCCCGGAGACCATCCCCAACCGGTATCAGGACAGGATATTTTATAACTGGTCGCCAGACGTTACGCTTATGCGTACCAATTTTACTGAAAACATGGAGCTTGGCAACAGGCTGTCGGATAAGCTCCTGCAGAGTACGGGACCTGTTTCTGTGATGCTCCCGCTGAAAGGCGTTTCGGAGATCGACCGGGAGGGCAGCAGCTTTTACAACGAACGGTCGGACAAAAAACTGTTCGACACTATCCAGCAGAAGCTTACAGGCAAAATACAGGTTACTACGCTGCCCTGTCATATCAACGACCAGGAGTTTGCGGAGGCTGCCGTAACGGAAATAACAAGAATGCTTCAGGGCAGAGACTGGCCCGACGCCTGAAATCTATTATATGAAATATTACCCTTTGCGCCTTTGCGTGAAATAAAAACTCTCGCAAAGGCGCAGAGCCGCAGAGATTTGATTAGATTTTATATCCCGGTGTCTTTATTATAGACAAATCTTCTTGTCATATAGACACTTATAATCGATGGACTTTCTGATTTCGAATCATATCCGGCGCCTGGGGACCTGCAGTTGGTTCTTTTTTAATTTGATCTGGTTTTCCCTGCCGGTAGATGCCGCTTTCGCTACTGCTCCTGATACATCGAAGGTCACCAGAGCCTATGTTCTTGAAAGCACAATGCTCGGCTACTTCAGGAAAGACGGCACGAGAAATCCCGTTTTGAAAGCAAACAAAGGCGATAAGGTCCGGATCACTATCGTAAACGGCGAGCTGATGCCGCACGACATTGCGCTGGAGAAGCTGGGGGTGCAAAGTAAAACGGTGCTCGAGAAAGGAGATTCCACGACCATCGAGTTCCGCGCTGAAGCCGACGACATCTACTACTGTACTATACCCGGTCACCGGATTGCCGGGATGGCCGGGAAGTTTGTTATCGTGGAAGGCCCTGTTGAGGCCGCAGGCGAAATCGCGGGCGAGGTCCCGCAAAAAGACGGACGGCGGCTTAACCTTAATTTTGAAACAGGGGATCTTACAGACTGGGCCGTAGAAAAGAGCGGGTTCGAGCCTTTGCTGATCGGGGAGGAAGCTTCGGCATACGATGAAAAAGACGTCTCCATAGGTATCGGCGGCAACTTTACACTGACTACTGGAGGTACAAAAAGCTATAAAAATACAGGGTCCCTTATTTCGGTTCCCTTCAGGGTTACACACCCCTTTGCTTCTTTCCGGGTATCGGGCGGAGCGCTTGAGGACACCCGCATAGAACTGATCGAAGCATCGGCAACACAGCCTTTTTTCAGTATTACGGGTTCGGGAAGATTTCCTTTGCAACCCGTCGTTGTGGACCTGGGCGGTCAGCTAGGTAAAGAGATCCGAATCAGGATCGTCGACAATGAAACGGGCATTTCCATCATTCCCTATATCAAGGACGACAAAACGGCCCATATCAACTTCGACGATTTCCTTTTTCATGCAGTCAGACCGGCATTCGAAAACGAGCTCAAAAAGGAGGATATCATTACACTTCCGCCCCTGGATATCATCAAATATGCCGGTCTGTCGGGGAAGGAGGCTGCCGCAGGCATGACGGTACCCGAGGGCTTTAAAGTAACGCTGGCAGCGGCCGAGCCTGAAATTGTGAGGCCCATCAGCTTTACTATCGACGCGCGGAACCGGCTTTGGGTAGCGGAAGCACATACCTACCCGGTCAGGGCAAAAGAAGGCGAAGGCAAGGACCGTATCCTGATCTTCGAAGATACCGACGGCGACGGGAGCCTCGACAGCCGGAAGGTATTCATGGAGGGGCTGAACCTGGTCAGCGGTATTGAATTGGGTATGGGCGGATTGTGGATCGGCGCTGCCCCCCAACTGCTTTTTGTACCGGTCGACTTCGAAAAAGACAAGCCTGCAGGTTCTCCGCGCGTTTTACTTGATGGCTGGGGATACCAGGATACGCACGAAACGCTGAATAACCTGCGCTGGGGGCCGGATGGGTGGTTGTACGGCGTGCACGGCGTATTTACCCACTCGAAAGTAGGAAAGCCCGGCACGCCCGATGAAAAACGCATCCCGCTGAACGCCTGCGTCTGGAGATACCATCCGACGGAACATAACTTCGAAATATTTTCGGAAGGAACCAGTAACCCCTGGGGGATCGACTTCAACGACTATGGCCACGCGTTTATCACCGCATGCGTAATTCCCCACCTTTACCATGTCATCCAGGGGGCGCGCTACCAGCGGCAGGCAGGCAAGCACTTTAACGAATATACTTACGACGACATCAAAACCATCGCAGATCATGTGCACTGGGTGGGCGACAGAGGGCCGCATGCCGGCAATTTCCGTTCGGCGGCAAAAGGCGGCGGGCACGCTCATTCGGGAGCTATGGTATACCTGGGAGGCTCCTGGCCTGAATCCTACCGGAACCAGCTTTTCGTCAACAATATCAACGGGTCACGGCTTAACGTCGACTATCCTGAAAGGGCAGGAACGGGGTATATAGGAAAGCACCGCCCGGATTTTATCGAAATGAACGATAGCTGGTCACAATGGCTGAACATGAGGTACGATGCAGGCGGATCGGTTTACGCGATAGACTGGTATGACAAGAATCAATGCCACAGCCCTAACCCGGATGTGCACGACAAGACACTGGGCCGGATCTTCAGGATTACGCACCGGAACGATCAGTGGAGAAAAGTTAATTTATATACGTCGGACAATAGCACGCTTATCGCCAACCTGCTGAACCCGAATGAATGGTATGTAAGGCAATCAATGCTGATCCTGCAGGAAAGGGGGGTATCGCCGAAAGACGTGAAGGCCCTGAAAAAGATCCTTGACAAAAACCCGGACGTCACCCGGAAGCTAAGGGCATTGTGGACGCTGCATGCTACGGAGAGCCTGAAGGAAAAAGATTATCTCCGGCTGCTGCTTCACGCAGACGCTTATATCAGGAGCTGGTCGGTGCAGCTGGCTACCGAACTCTTCAACGGCTCGGAATCGTTACTGAAATCCCTGAATAAGCTTTCGGAAAACGAGGCATCCCCGGTAGTGAGGCTGTATCTGGCGGCTGCCCTGCAGCGGCTGCCGGTCGGGTCCCGCTGGGAGATGCTCGAAAATCTCCTGCCTGTAACCGGGGACGCAGGCGATCATAACCAACCCCTGATGCTCTGGTATGCACTGGAGCCTGCTGTTGCTGCAGATCCTGAAAGGGCGGCCCGGCTGGCTTTGAAATCCGCTCCGGCTAATATACTGCCTTTCGTGATCCGGAGGTTAGGCGCTATAAAAAATGACACCTCGAAAAAAGCGCTGCAAGATCTCAGGACCGCCTTAACCGCCCAGGGACATAAGCACCACACGGAGCTGGAGCTGATCAAAACGGCGCTGGAGTAGGGTTAGGGTCAACAGGAACCCGCTACTCGTGAAGCCATTTCATATGCTCCAGCTTGATTTCCTCTTTATCAAGCGTAAGGAATTCTTCCCAGAAAGCGTCGGCCGGTACGCCGGCGCGGCAAAGCAGCGGCTCCTTCCTGACAGGATGCTCAAAAAACAACCGCCGGGCGTGAAGATTGATATTATTGCCAGGATTGAATTTGCTGTAGCCGTATTTTACATCACCCCGTATAGGACAACCCATTTCCGATAGCTGAACCCGGATCTGGTGAGGACGCCCGGTAACAGGCGAGACTTCCAGGAGATGGAATTTGTTTATCTCCCCCAGCCAGCGATAGCTGAGCTCCGCCTTCTGGCTATCCGGGACCTGGCTGTCGTAAGCCGTTACCTGGTTTCTTTTTTCGTCTTTTACCAGCCAGTGGACCAGCTTTCCCTCTTTCTCATCGGGTTTTCTGCCCACTACGGCCCAGTAGGTTTTCTGGATCTCCCTTTTACGAAACAAGGCCGTCATCCTCTCCAAGGCTTTGGTAGTCCGGGCAAACACAACCAGCCCGCTTACGGGACGGTCAAGGCGGTGCACCGGGTGCAGGAAAACCTCGCCCGGTTTGTTATATTTTCCTTTTATATAGGCTTTAAGCAACTCAACGAGGCTTTTGTCGCCGGTGCTGTCTCCCTGTACCAGTACTCCCGCACTCTTATTGACTATCAGTAAATGATTATCTTCGTATACTACCTGATACGGTTTTTCCCTGCGCATTTATTCCCAAACTTAAATATTCAAAAAAGGAAGATTACTTATCCCCTCTTCCCAAACCGGTGCAAAGTTAACTCATAATTCGCACCCTCGCCCGTTTTTCCGCAAACCACCGCCCTACTTCTTCAGCGCTCAGTGCATTAAAAGTGCTTTTCCTGGTCAGGCCGCCTTTCCTGGCTACTTTCACTCCGTAGTGCATATCGAGATAGCCCGCCGTTTCGTGAGCATCGGGATTTATACTGAGCATCACTCCCTTTTCGACACAGTACTGTATCCATCGCCAGTCCAGGTCAAGCCGCCAGGGGCTGGCATTGATCTCGACAACGACATGATGCTCGGCACAGGCGTCTATAATGATCTTATGGTCTACCGGGTAACCGGCCCGGGAAAGCAGCAGGCGTCCTGTCGGGTGCCCCAGTATGGTGGTATACGGGTTAGCTATCGCCTTCAGCAACCTGTCCATCGCCTTATCCTGCGACATGGTGAGATTACTGTGTATAGATGCAACGACAAAATCAAACCCGGAAAGCACCTCATCAGGGTAGTCCAGCGAGCCGTCGCCAAGAATATCCGATTCTATTCCTTTGAATATCCTGAAAGGCTTTTCTTTTCCTTCGGCGGCATAACGGGCATTCAACCGGTCGATCTCCTGCCACTGCAGCTGTACGCGGTCTGCTGTCAGCCCGTTGGCATATCCTGCGCTTTGAGAATGATCCGCTATCCCCAGGTACTCGAAACCCAGCTCCCTGCAATAGTCCGCCATCTGCTCCAGGGTATTCCGTCCGTCGGAATAGGTACTGTGATTATGCAGGATCCCCTTCAGGCTATCCCATGTAACAAGGTCTTCAGCCTGGTTGGCTCCGACCCAGTCCCATTCCGCAAGTCCTTCCCGCATTTCGGGGATCACGTAGGGAAGGCCTGCTTCTTTGTAAATGTCGGCTTCGTCGGCAAAGCTGCCACGGCTGGCAAACTGGAATAGGCTAAGGCCGCCGGTGGTTCTCTTCACCAGGTGATCGGGGCCGGCCGAATCCAGGAAAAGCTCTACCTGGAACCTCTCCGGGTTTACCGTCCGTATTTCTACTGCTACACCCGATTCCCTTAGTCTTCCCCGCCATATGAAGGGACTGGATATTTTCGGGGTGGCCTCAAGCTCCGGTATGAGGTTCAGCTTTTCCTGGACATCCACAGGCGAGTCGGCTCCCACCAGGAATTCAAGCTTGTCTATCACTTCCGAACCCAGCCTCAACGTTCCGGAAATTTCTACTTTTTCAAAATATTGCCGAAGGACGTCCTTCAGCTTTTCTGCCAGGTAATCCGCTTTGTCCATCCTGAGCTTCCCTCTCTGGCTCTTAAGAAAAGCAATCGATTCCAGTATCTTCTGTTGAGTACTTCCTCCAAATCCCTTCAGTTTGGCTACCGATCCGTTTTCGCATGCCTGTTCCAGCTCGTAGACCGATTCGATGCCGAGCTCCCGCCAGATCGTACGGATTTTCTTGACTCCTATCCCCTTGATTTTAAACATTTCGAGAACACCTTCCGGCGTTCTTTCCAGCAGCTCGCTCAGCTCCGGGAAGGTTCCGGTATCCACGATCTCCCTTATCCTGGAAGCTATGCTCTTCCCTACTCCCTGCAATTTTACAAGCTCGGCTTCCGTCATGTCTGCGAACAGCCTCTCATTGTACTTGTCCAGATAGTAAGCCGCCGTTGCGTAGGACTTTATTTTATTGGGATCTCCGTCGTGAAGCTCCATCAGCTTGGCGCTGAGATCCAGCAATTCTACTATATCTTCGTTAGTCATATCTGTCCCAGAGGTTGTCTAAAGAGTGCAAATTAGGAATAATTTTCTTTCCACCGCTCCCGGAAGATGAGCCGGACGCGGATGGCCTTTTCGACTTTTCATACTAGCTTTGTCTATCATGAAGGTATTACTTGTAGAAGACGATCCTACGCTAAACGCCAACATCAAAGAAGCGCTTTCCGCCGAGAGCATGACCGTTCACAATGTTTTTGACGGGCTGCTGGCCGAGCGCATGCTCAATCAGCATACGTTCGACTGCGTAGTAATGGATATCAACCTGCCGGGCAAGTCGGGGTATGAGCTATGCTCCCAGTTCCGTACCTTCAACACGCGCACCCCGGTACTGATGCTGACTGCCTTCAGCGAGCTGGAAGACAAGATCAGGGGATACGACTGCGGAGCTGACGACTACCTTACAAAACCCTTCTTTATGAGGGAGCTTATACTTCGGATCCGTTCGCTGGTGAAAAGAAGCAGGTTCAACGGGGAAGAGATAGCCGATGAAAAGATCCTGGCCGGGGACATTGTCATCGACCGGCGGCAGAAGAAGGTGTGGCGGAACGGACATGAGATTGAGCTCACTCCCCGGGAATACCAGATCCTGCTCAGGCTGTCGCAGACTCCGGGCGAAATCGTTTCCAAAAACGACCTGATCAAGGAAATATGGGGAAATGCGGTAGGCTTTAATACCAATACCATCGAGGTGTATGTAAATTTCCTGCGCAACAAGCTCGATAAACCTTTCAACCGGAATACCATTCGTACCAGGGTCGGGTACGGCTATTATCTCGACTTATGAAAATCAGGGATAAAATACTGATTAACTTCTCCAGTACGGTGATAGCGCTCACGGCCGTCGCGTTCGTTGTCGTCTATATACTGTTTGCCGAAAACAGGGAGGAGGAGTTCCAGCAGCACCAGCATGATAAAATCACGTATACGATCAAGCTCCTGGCAGAATACAAGCAAATGAGCGAGGAGCTGGCCTACCTGATGGATGAGCAGACGATCCACGACTTCTACGACGAGAAGATGCTTATTTACAATAGCAAAAAAGACCTGGTGTTTGCCAGCCTCGACAGTCTCGAAATAGCGCATGCGAAGCAGATCATCAACCAGCTGTCGCCCTCAAGGAGATGGATCGAGACGCGCGAGGGGGAATATGATCTGATAGGTGTATATGCCGAGCATAACCATAAGGGCTACTATGCGATCAGCAAAGCTTACGACAACCTGGGACATTCGAAAATGAGCTTTTTACGTAACGTGCTCGTAGGAATGTTTTTCCTGATATCGGTTGTGGTCATTTTCATCTCCCTGTACCTGTCCAACAAGATCACAAAACCGCTCAGGGCCCTCGCCGAATCGCTCAACAGCTATGACCTGAGCAGTGAAAGCGTTTTTTCCGTCAAAACCGACACCACGACCTTCGAGATTTTCTATCTTACCGAACGCTTCAACGAACTGCTCAAAAGGACCCGCGAAGCTTTCGCTTTTCAGAAGCATACCGTACATCATATTTCGCACGAGCTGAAAACTCCCATCGCGATCCTGGTTTCGGAGCTGGAAAAGCTGGCGGCCGGCCATGATCTGAAATCAATGCAATCGGGCATTCTCCAGCAGGCCGAAAAAGCCAAATCGCTCGGCGGGATCATCCAGGTATTACTTGAGATCTCAAAGATAGAATCCGGCCAGGGGATCAGGAAACAACCGGTACGGCTCGATGAGATACTGTTCGACCTCATCAGCGAGCTCAATGTGATCTACCCGGAAGTTCATTTCGATGTATATTATTTCCCCGACAACATTACGGAAGAAAAGCTTACGCTCCTTGTCGACGAAATGCTGATGCGGCACGCATTTCTTAACCTCCTCACCAATGCCGCGATGTACTCCGGCGACAGACGCGTAGAGATCCGGATCAACGGCTCCCACCCCAGGTACCTGACCCTGAGCTTCTTTAACCGGGGAGAAGCCATAGCGCCTGAAGAGCGGAAATTCCTTTTCCATCAATATTTCAGAGGGAAAAACAGCCAGCACAAAAAAGGTTTCGGGCTTGGCCTGGTGCTCACTTACCAGGTCATCCTGCACCACGGAGGGGATATCCGCTATAGTAACTCGGAGGGGTCTCTCAATAACTTTGAGGTATCGCTGCTGTTTGATGTTTCTTAATGAAATTATCAATTAGAAGAGTTTTTTTAACCATTAAGGAATTAAGAAAATTAAGGTTTTCTTAATTCCTTAGCTCTTTAACGGTTCTCCAACCCCTTAACTATCCTTAACTCCTTAATGGTTCTCCTTTTGTGCTTTTTCACAATATCCGCACTTCCCGACTCTAAGAACTTATAATACGTCCCAATCCTATTAAGCTAAATTTTATCGTCTTTAAGCCTATTTTAAGGTAGTCCTTTAAAAATTTGCGCATTCGATTTTTAGTATTTTTTCTATGCGCATCCTTTTTTGTCTCACACCTATTCTTTTGGTCATTTGCGGTACGGGTAAAGCTCTGGCGCAGGATACGCTGGAACTAAGCCGACAGGAATGTGAGGCGATCTTTTTAAAAGAAAACCTGCTCCTGATAGCCGAAAAGCTGGAGATCCCAAAAGCCGAGGCCGTCGTTCAGCAGGCGCGCTTATGGCCTAACCCCAATTTCACGCTCGATCAGGTAAACCTCTGGGCTACCAAAGGGCAAACCGGCGGACAGGAAGCTGTGCCTCCCCTGTTCGGAAATTTCGGCAAAAACCAGCAGTTCGGCTTCGAAGTACAGCAACTGGTACAGACCGCCCGTAAAAGAAGCAGGCTGGTTGCGCTCGAACAGGTCAATACGGATAAAGCGGCGTTCGGCTTCGACGAGCTTTTGCGCAATCTTAAAGTGGAGTTAAGAAAAAACCTCACCAATCTCCAGTACCTGCAGCTGCGGGAAGAAATATACCTCAACCAGGTGGCTTCCGTCAACCAGCTGATGAAAGCGTACCAGGGCCAGGCCGACCAGGGGTACATCCCGCGGAGCGAGGTGATCAGGCTGAAGGCGCTTGAGCTCGAGATCAGCAGGAATATCAGTGAGATCGCCCGGCAGAATAATGAGGCCCAGAAAGAGCTTAAGCTGTGGCTGCGCCTGCCGCCGGCTACCCGGATCCGTCTTAAAGACGCCGGGTTTGCCAGAAATATCGATTCTCTCCGCCGGTATACCGTGGCCGAGATCACGGAGCAGGCAAGGCTGTCACGCCCCGATCTCCGGATAGCCGAGCTCGGGGAGACACACGCGAGCAGGCTTATCGACTACGAAAAAGCCAGGCGGGTTCCCGACCTGGCCCTGAAAGGCACCTACGACCGGAACGGCAACACGATGCTGAACTTCTTCGGCTTCGGCGTCGTAATGGACCTTCCCCTGTTCGACAGGAACCAGGGCAATATCCGCCAAGCACAGATCCTGGCCGACCAAAGCAGGAGGCTGACAGCATACAAGTCGTCGGAAGTAGAAAATGAAATAGCGCTGGCTTACAGCAACCTGCTCAACGCGCTGCAGCTCGCGTCAAAAATCGACAACGACTATGAAGCAGCTCTCGATGAAATGTTACTCGCCCATACCCGGAATTTTACCAACCGGAACATGAGCATGCTGGAATTCCTGGACTTTATGAATGCCTACCTGGAAAACAAGCAGATCATCCTGGAAGCCCGGAAATCGGTAAACGATCATATCGAGGAGCTGAACTATTGCGTAGGCCGGGACCTGCTGTAGCAGCCCGGGGCCGGTCAGGCGAATCATATAACCCAATACCAGACACTTACAACATTTAAAAATAATGCCGCTCAAGCCTCATTTTGCATTTCTGTTTCTCTTCTCCCTGCTATGCTCCTGCCGGGAAAAATCCGGTCCCGATACAGGCTCTTCCGCCCCCGACAGGTATTGTCTGGATCCCGCTTTCAGGGAACGCATCGACCTTGTCAAACCGGCCTATGAAAAAGTAACCGAAGGAATACATCTCACCGGCTCTATCGAAGCCAACCCCGACAAGGTAGTCTCGTTTGTAAGCCTGGTAAGCGGGGTGGTAACCGGTGTGAATTTCTCTGTCGGCGACAGGGTACAGAAAGGACAGGTGCTCGCCGAAATGCAAAGCTCCGAGCTGAGCGCCCTCCAGTCGGAGCTGGCCTCCCTCAAATCGAGGATAGCTGTTGCCGAAAACAGGTTAAAAGCGGCAAAAGCAATGTTTACCGACGGAGTATCGTCACAGAGAGACCTTCTCGAAGCCCAGAGCGAGCTCGACATCCTGCAATCCGAATTGTCAAGGAACAGCGCCAACCTGGGGCTTTACAGTGCGAGCGTTGCAAAGGGGGTATTCCAGATCAAAGCGCCGGTCTCAGGGATTATTACGCAGAAAGCCGTTACAACGGGGGCCCAGATATCGCCCGAAAGCGGTTCGCTTTTCACCATTTCGGACCTGAGCCAGATCTGGATCCTCGCCAACGTCTACGCTACCAATGTCAAAAATGTGTTTCCCGGGATGGAAGTAAGCATTACCACACTCTCCTACCCTGATGAACAGTTCAGGGGAAGAATCAGCTCCGTTTCTTCAGTAATGGACGAAGAAGCCAAGGTACTGAAGGCAAGGATAGAGCTGCCCAATACCGGCATGAAGCTGAAACCCGGCATGCTGGTCGACATCAATGCTTTTAAGCCGGTCGACCGGCTGGCCTTGAGCCTCCCGACCAGCTCACTGGTTTTCGACGACAACGAGAACTACGTGGTGGTATATAGGAACGATTGCGAGATTGCCATCCGGAAAGTCGGCATACTGACCCGCAATAACGGCACAACCTATCTTTCAGACGGGCCGGACACAACTGAAAGCATCATCTCGAAAAATCAGCTGCTCGTATTCGAACAACTGAAAAACTTCCAAAACTAAAGGAGTAAATGCAAAAGCTTGTTCAGGGAATTGTTGCCTTTTCCCTTAAGAATTACATTATCATCTTTTTCCTGACGGCTCTGCTGGCTATCGTAGGGGTGATCAGCTACATCCATACGCCCATCGAAGCCTTCCCGGATGTGACCAACACCAGGGCCCGCATTATTACCCAGTGGCCGGGAAGAAGCGCGGAAGAAGTGGAAAAGTTCGTGACGCTGCCGATTATGAAGGTGATGAACACGATCCCTAAAAAGAGCGAGGTACGCTCCATCTCGCTATTCGGGCTTTCGGTCATCACCGTTCTTTTCGAAGACGATGTCGAAGATTTTTATGCACAGCAGTATGCCGCCAACCGGATGCAGAGCATCGATCTGCCCGACGGCGCCGATGCGAGCATAGAACCACCATACGGGGCGACCGGCGAAATATTCCGCTATGTGCTCAAAAGCAAACGTCCTGTCTCGGAGCTCACCGCTATTCATGACTGGGTGATCGAGCGGGAGCTACTGGCCGTTCCCGGGGTTTCCGACGTGGTCAGCTTCGGGGGAGAAGAAAAAATATACGAGATCCGGATAAACCCCACCGAGCTTGCCAATTACGACCTGTCTCCTCTCGATGTTTTCGAAGCCGTCGAAAAAAGCAATATCAACGTAGGCGGCGATGTAATCGAAAAGGGCAACCAGGCCTATGTGGTCAGGGGGGTAGGGCTGCTGGAAAGTATCGAGGATATCGAAAATATCCTGATCGAAGTCCGCGGCACCACTCCCATACTCGTCAGGCATGTAGCGGAAGTCCGGGTTTCGGCCAAGCCCCGCCTCGGCCACGTGGGGCTGCAGGATGAAGACGACCTGGTAGAAGGCATCGTCATGATGCTGCGGGGAGAAAATCCAGGGGAAGTGATCCATTTGCTGAAAGAGAAGATCAGCGATCTCAATGAGCGGATCCTTCCGAAAGATGTGAAGATAGAGCCCTTTATCGACAGGACTGAGCTCGTTAACACCACTGTCCATACCGTCACGAAGAATATTGTCGAGGGAGTCGTCCTGGTTTCGCTTATCGTATTTATTTTCCTTTTCAACTGGCGTACGACAGTGATCGTCGCCTCTGTTATACCCCTCTCATTCCTCTTTGCGATCACCATGCTGAGGATACAGGGGCTTCCTGCCAACCTGATCTCGATGGGCGCCATCGACTTCGGGCTGCTCCTGGAGGGTACCCTCGTCATTGTGGAAACGGTTTTCGTAGCCATGGAGAAAAAAGCCCACCGGCTGGGGATGGAACGCTTCAACAAGATCAGCAAAGCCGGCCTGATCAAGAAAAGCGCCGGCAGCGTTGCGTCGTACATCGTTTTTGCCCAGATTATCCTGATCGTGGCCCTGCTTCCCATCTTTTCTTTCCGTAAGGTAGAAGGGAAAATGTTCTCTCCCCTGGCCTACACGCTGGGCTATGCCTTGCTGGGCTCTCTCCTGCTCAGCATTACCTATGTGCCGGCGCTTTGTAAGGTTTTATTAACAAAAAACATCGTCGAAAAGGAAAATTTCATATCGCGCTTTTTCAAGAAAAACCTGTTCAGGCTGTATTTGTGGAGCAACCACCGGAAAGTGGTCACCCTCGCCGGGTTTATCCTGTTGCTTGCCGGCACCACCATTGCTTTCATGAACCACGGAACCGAGTTTATCCCGAAGCTCAACGAAGGGGCGCTGTATGTAAGGGCCACGCTGCCCAACAGCGTCAACATCAGGGAGTCTACCAGGCTGGCCAATGAAATGAAAAGTGCGCTCCGGCAGTTTGAAGAAGTCAAGTTTGTGCTCAACCAGGTAGGGCGCCCCAACGACGGGACCGATCCGACCGGCTTTTTCAACATCGAATTTCATATACAGCTTTTCCCCGAGAAGGAATGGAAACGGAAGATCGGCAAGGAAGCGCTGATAGAGGAAATGAGGGAAAAGCTGCAGACCTATCCCGGTATCGTTTTCGGGTTCAGCCAGCCTATCCAGGACAATGTCGAAGAGTACGTGGCCGGGGTGAAAAGCTCGCTGGTAATCAAGATTTTCGGCGACAATCTTTTTGAGCTGGAAAAGTACGCCGACCAGGTAGCCGGTAAGATAAAGGATGTCCCGGGCATCAGAGACCTCAACGTTTACCGCAATATAGGCTTACCCGAACTCAGGATCCAGCTGCACGACTCGAAGCTTGCCCGCTATGGTGTGGACATAGCCGACGCCCAGGCCGTTATAGAAATGGCTATCGGCGGACGGGCAGCTACGAAGTTCTATGAAAACGAAAGGATTTTCGATGTAAGGCTCCGCTTCATGGAAGAATACCGGAACAACGAGGCCGAAATAGGAGAAATCCTCATACCGTCAAAAAGCGGCAAAAAAGTTCCGCTGCGGGAAATCTCCACCATCAGCTATCTCACCGGTCCTACATTTATTTACCGGGAAGGCAACAGCCGCTACATTGCCATCGGTTTCAGCATCGAAGGCCGCGACCTGGGCAGTACCATTGCCGACGCCAAAGCAAGGGTAGAGAAGGAAGTCAACCTGCCCAAGGCCAACAAAATGGTCTGGGCAGGCGAGTTCGAAAGCAAAGAAAGGGCTACAGGCCAGCTGGCTGTCATTGTACCGGCCATACTGATCCTGATCCTTTTCCTGTTATATTTCAACTTCGGCAACCTGAAAGACACCGTAATCGCCGCCAGCACGATCCCGTTTGCATTCATAGGCGGCTTCCTTTCTCTCTGGATCACCAATACCATATTCGGGATCTCGGCAGGAATAGGTTTTATTATCCTGTTTGGCGTCAATACGATCAATAGCATTATCCTCATTGCGGTAATGAGACAAAACCTGCGTAAAATGCCGCTGGCGGAGGCTATCTCCTCGGGAGTTTACAGCCGGATCAGGCCTATTGTGATGATCGCGCTCATGGGCTCGATGGGACTGCTGCCCGCCGCCCTGTCTACCGGGATGGGCTCCGAAATCCAGAAACCGCTGGCTATCATGATCGTCGGGGGGCTCATTATTTGTATGCTGCTTTCGCTTACCGTCCTGCCCCAGGTGTTCTACTGGGCTTACAGGAAAAAGTGAGTTGAAAATTGAAAGTTGAAAGTTGAGAGTTGAAAGTTCCCCACTTTCAATTTTCAACTTTCAACTCTCCGTTCAGCCAGTCGAAAAATGATGATAGCAAAGTAATAGTTTCACGTAATCAACCGTTAACTTTCAGTCATCCTATTACTCAGGATCGTGTTTTTATGAAATTATCCAGGGTCAGTTATATTTTTCTGTTAATAGTTGCGTGCTGCAAGCCCGGCGAGGTTGAGCCTGACGAGGTTCAGCTTCCTGCTTTCAGCTCCGAGCCGACTGTCTTTTCCCTCGCCGAAGGGCTGTTGAATGACGCCTCCGGCATTACCGACGCTATCAATTTCGAAAATTCGGTCTGGGTTCATAACGACCATGACCCTCATCTTTACCTGGTCGGCTATGATGGCCAGCTGTTGAGAAAACTCCCGTTTGACGCCTACGTCCGGGATTGGGAGGATATGGCCTCCGGTCCGGGGCCTGAAAGCAACGTCAATTATATCTATATCGCGGAAACAGGCGACAATGATGAAGTTTTCCCTGAATACTACATCTACCGGTTCCCCGAGCCGGGACACAACCAGGAGCAGATCGACCATTTCGATACTATCCCGTTCAAATACCCCGACGGTAAAAGCTATGACGTAGAAACCCTGCTGCTCGACCCGCATACCCGGGACCTGTACCTGGTCACCAAGCGACAGCTCACCCAGGCCCATGTTTTCCGGCTCCCCTACCCGCAGAATACCGGCGAAAGCAACACCGCCGAACTGGTCATATCGATCCCCTATGGAATGCTCACCTCCGGAACCATCTCCCGCGACGGCAGGGAGATCCTGCTCAAAAGCTATACGAACGTCTTTTACTGGAAAGTACGCGACGGAGAATCGATAACCGCAGCGCTCGGCAGGCCGCACGACATGCTGGCCCCCTACATTCTCGAGCCCCAGGGTGAAGCCATCGCATTCGATAAAAATGCAGGTGGTTACTTTACCATCAGCGAAAAAGGCAGCAGCCAAGAGCCTGTAAAGCTCTATTACTACGGGAAAATAGCCGAATAAGGTAAAAACCATTGCCGACTGCTGACTGCCGGCTGCTGAAAGATCGCGGCGATTTCATATTTTTGCTTCAAAACCGGCTGATATGGAATGGCTATTTGATCCGCAAATCTGGATTTCCCTTTTAACATTGACCGTCCTCGAGATTGTCCTTGGCATCGACAACATAGTTTTCATCTCTATCCTGAGCAGCAAGCTTCCTGCCGGGCAGCAGGGTAAAGCCAGGCAGCTTGGTTTGGCCCTGGCGCTTATTACCAGGGTAGCATTATTGTTTTCTATCAAATGGGTAATGTCTCTGACTGCCCCTTTTATCGATCTTTCATCGGTGCTCGGGATAACCAATCCCAGCTGGCAGCATTACCTCACGTTATCCGGGCGCGACCTGATACTTCTGCTGGGCGGCCTTTTCCTCATTTATAAAAGTACTACGGAAATCCATCATAAACTGGAAGGAGAAGAAGAGAAGCTCCATATTCAGGGGAAATCCGTCACCTTCGGGAACGTGCTCGCACAGATCATCATCCTCGATGTGGTATTCTCGCTCGACTCGGTCATTACCGCTGTCGGTATGGTCGATCAGATCGAAGTGATGGTCGCCGCTGTCGTCATCGCCGTCTGCGTGATGATGCTGTCTGCCTCAGGTATCAGTAACTTTGTCAACCGGCACCCCTCGGTCAAAATGCTGGCGCTTGCATTTTTGCTGCTCATAGGCGTATCCCTGACGGCCGAGGCTTTCGAGCAAAGCATCCCCAAAGGATACATCTACTTTGCAATGGCTTTTTCCGTCCTGGTAGAGTTCCTGAACCTCAGGTCTGCCAAGGCCAGGAAAAGCGCCGAATAAAACACAGCAGTTTATTTATTTTTTTGTCATTACAACCATGAATTTTGCCTGGATTGCCAGCCTCACCTCTCTTCCCGAAACCAAAGTCCGCAATGTCATCAAACTCCTCGAAGAGGGAAGCACGGTCCCGTTCATAGCCCGGTACCGGAAAGAAGCCACCGGCGAATTGAATGAAGTGGAGATCAACGCGGTAAAGGAAGCTTTCGAGAAACAGAAAGAGGTTGAAAAGAGGAAAGAAGCTATCCTGAAGAGCATCGAAGAGCAGGGAAAGTTAACCCGGGAGCTCCGGTCGAAGATAGAAAACACCTTCATCTTAACAGACCTTGAAGATCTTTACCTGCCCTATCGCCCCAAAAGGAAGACCCGGGCTTCCGTGGCTGCCGAAAACGGGCTGCTGCCGCTGGCGGAGTCCATTTTCTCCGGGAGAGAAGCCGAGCCTGAAAGAAGAGCAAAGGCTTTTCTGAACGATAACGTCCCCGATACGGCATCCGCGCTGCAGGGTGCGAGGGACATCATAGCCGAATGGGTAAGCGAAAACCCCGACGCCAGGAACAAGATCAGGAATATTTTCGAACGCGGAGCCGTCATCACCTCAAAAGTCAAAAAGAAAAAAGAGGAAGAAGCAGCCAAATACAGGGACTATTTCGACTTCTCGGAACCGCTTAACCGCATCCCGTCGCACCGGTTGCTGGCTATACGCCGCGGTGAGGAAGAGGGAGTCCTGAGCGTCGATATATCGCCCGACGAAAACCGCGCTTACGAGGCCCTCGACAGGCTCTTTCTCCGGGGTTCTCCCGCATGCAGGGAGCAAATGGAAAAAGCGGTTACAGACAGCTACAAACGGCTGCTGAAACCTTCGATCGAGACTGAATTCAGTAATCTTGCCAAGGAAAAGGCCGATGCCTATGCCATCCGGATCTTCACTGAAAACCTCCGGCAGTTGCTCATCGCTCCGCCGCTGGGACAAAAGCGTGTGCTCGCCATCGACCCGGGGTACCGGACCGGGTGCAAAACCGTCGTCCTGGATGCCCAGGGCAACCTTTTGACCGACACTGTGATCTACCCGTTCGACAAACCCGATATCTCGAAGGCGGCGTTGCGTTCGCTGATAGACAAGTACGGTATCGAAGCCATCGCCATAGGGAACGGCACCGCGGGGCGCGAAACGGAGGATTTCGTCAGGAAGACGCTGAGCTCACTGGAAAAATCGGATTCCGTGCACGTTTTCCTGGTAAGCGAGCAGGGCGCTTCGATATATTCCGCTTCCGATGTGGCCCGGGAAGAATTCCCTGACCGGGATATTACCGTACGCGGCGCGGTCTCGATCGGCAGGAGGCTGATGGATCCCCTTGCGGAACTGGTCAAAATCGATCCGAAATCGATAGGGGTAGGCCAGTACCAGCACGATGTCAACCAGGCAGCCCTCCGGTCTGCGCTGGACAGCACCGTAGAATCTTGCGTCAACCAGGTCGGCGTCAACCTCAACACCGCCAGTAAGCACCTGTTGCGCTATATTTCTGGCCTCGGCCCCACGCTGGCGCAGAATATAGTCGAATACCGGTCGAAAAACGGCACTTTCAGATCCCGCGGGCAGCTCCTGAAAGTGCCGCGCCTGGGTAACAAGGCTTTCGAGCAGGCGGCTGGTTTCCTCCGTATTGAAAACGCCGACAACCCTTTGGACAACAGCGCCGTCCACCCCGAAAGCTATGAAATTGTAGAAGCTATGGCACGGGATTGCAGCACAACCGTTGCCGAGCTGATCCGGAGCCCGCAGGTGAGAAGCCGGATCAGGCCTGAAAGCTATATCTCGGAAAAGGTCGGCCTGCCTACGCTGCAGGATATCCTTAAAGAGCTTGAAAAACCTTCCCGCGATCCGCGCGAGCAAATGAAGCCGTTTGAGTTCGACGACAGCGTCAGGAAGCCCGAAGACCTCAGGGAAGGAATGGTACTGGAAGGGATAGTCACCAACATAACTGCTTTCGGGGCATTCGTGGATATAGGCGTAAAGCAGGATGGCCTCGTGCATGTGTCGCAAATGGCCGACAAGTTCGTAAAAGACCCCAATGAGGTCGTAAAGCTGCGGCAGGTCGTAAAGGTGAAAGTAACCGAAGTCGACCTTTCGAGGAAACGTATCGCGCTTAGTATGAAGATGTGATCAACCCGGGAAAATTATGCGTACCAGAACTATCCTGCTTATTCTCGTCGTCGTCGCAGCTGCGTATTTTATCATCGACTCGGTAACGCAGCCCAACACGAAAACCCTGGCCGGGAATTTCAAAGAAACCGCGATGTACCGGAATCCCAATAATACCGGGCCTGTCGTGCGTATCTATGCTGTAACCGTCGAAGATACGCTCTGGAATGAGATGGAGCTTTACGGGCAGATGATGCCCTATACCAAGTATGGCACCACAACCGTCTATTTCTTTAAAAACGGAGGACCTTCACCTGGCGGACTCGACGCCACGCCTCCCCATTTCGGAAGTGAATATCAAAAAAACTGCCTGGGTAAATTCCACAAGGACGCAATGGCTGCCGAAACATTCTCAAAATTCCCTTTCGGACTGCATGAATAGGAAGGAGGGCTCCATTGCACCCGGCCGCGCGTACTGCCTGGCCGGCCGGATGCAATGGAAGGGTAAATTTAGTCTTTCAGAATTTTCACCTGGATATCCTTCAGGTATACCACACTTTTCGGATCGTGTCCCTGTATGGCAAAAGTCCCCGGGTTGATTACCCGTGTTTTTCTTTCGTCGGTTACCCTCAGCGGGTTGGCCGGCTGTGTATAGTCAACGACTACCGTATCGTTGATCTTAATAACAACATGATTTCCCTTCACGATAATGTGCTCGGTAAACCATTCATCGTCTTTTACAAAAACCTCCCGGACGTCAACCACTTCATAAAGGCTCCCTGTCTTGATATAGTCGCCATGGCTATTGTTGATCTGAACTTCGAACCCGTGAATGGGCCAGCCTTTTTCCTGGTACTGGGTATGGAAGTAAATACCCGAATTCGATCCCTTCGTCGTTTTAACCCTGGCTTTGAATTCAAAATTCCTGAATACGTGATTGCTGACGCTCCCCATGTAATACAGGTGCGCTTTAGGGCCCGCAACCTTTATGGCCCCGTCCTCTACAGAAAAAGTGGAAGCGTTCTCCCCTACTTTCCAGCCGTCGAGCGACTTCCCGTCAAAAAGTGAAATCCATCCTTTCTGGGCGTCGGCAGGCCCGCAGGAAAGCAAACAAACAAGGATCAGGAGCGAGCTTAGGCAATAATTTCTCATTTTTTAAAGCATTTTATTTTGTATCTATTGTTATACTCCGTTTTTGCCTTCAAATACCATATGAGAGCGTGAACTTATTTCAATCCCGCTGTCTTTTCAAACATTATCCCGAAATTTGCAGCCTGACATTACAAAATACTTTCAAATGATTTACCCGATTATCGCTTACGGCGACCCTATCCTCAGAAAAGTTACCCGCCCGGTCACTGAAGGCGAGGTGGACATAAAGACCATTGCCGAAAATATGTTTGAAACCATGTACAATGCTGCCGGAGTAGGCCTGGCCGCCCCGCAGGTTGGCCTGGATATACGTATCTTCGTAGTCGACGGCTCCCCGATGGCAGATGACGAAGATGAGGAAAACGAAGGAGAACCCGAAAACCCGGAGCTCATCGGATTTAAAAAAGTTTTTGTAAACCCGCAAATCATCGGGGAATCAGGCGATCCCTGGGCTTTTGAGGAAGGTTGTTTAAGTATTCCCGGCCTCAGGGCAGACGTTTTCCGCCCGGCCGAAGTAAAAATCCGCTACCAGGACACCGATTGGAAGGTACACGAAGAGGTATTTACAGGGATTGCTGCACGCATCATCCAGCACGAATACGATCACCTGGAAGGCAAGCTCTTTGTCGACTACCTGCCGGCGTTGAAAAAACAGATGATCAGGAAGAAGCTCAGCAATATTTCAAAAGGAATTGTGGATGCGGATTACAAGATGAGATTCTACAATAAAAAATAACCGCACCCCGCATGGAGGATCTGCTGAAATTAGCCCTGGTGCAAACCGATATCTATTGGGAAGACATTCCGGCTAACCTGGCGGAGCTTGAAGAAAAGCTGGACAGGCTGAAAAACGAGGCAGATATCATCATCCTTCCCGAAATGTTCTCCACGGGTTTTTCCATGCGGCCCGAAAAAATATCCGAGCCGCTGAACCTGGTCACCACACGATGGATGAAGCAGATGGCCCTGGCTACCGGCGCCCTGGTGATCGGCAGTTTTGCAGCCCGCGAGGGAAGCAGCTATTACAACCGGCTGATGGCCGTATTTCCTGACGGCACTTACGAATACTACGATAAGCGGCATCTTTTCCGCATGGGAAAAGAGCACGAGGTGTATACCGCCGGGACGCGGAAGCTCCTGCTTACCTGGAAAGGATGGCGGGTATGCCCGCTTATCTGCTACGACCTGCGGTTTCCTGTCTGGAGCAGGAACCTCTCCGCCGACCCTTACGACCTGCTGATCTACGTAGCCAACTGGCCGGCCGCACGCTCAGATGCCTGGAAGACCCTGCTCAAAGCAAGAGCTATCGAAAATCTCAGCTATGTGGCAGGTGTCAACCGTACGGGCAGCGACTCTTCAGGCGTTGCCCACGACGGCGGCTCTGCCGTTTTTGATTTTGCAGGCCGGGAATTACTCCTGCTGGAAAACACGCCTGAAACAGCGATTGTCACTGTTTCCAAGCAAAAGCTCTCCGACTACCGCACACGCTTCCCGGCCCATCTGGATGCAGATAATTTTGAAATAGCGCTCTTTCCCGTCTCCGGACGGTGAAAGCGCGAAAGCGGGTCTTTGACCCGCACCAGGTCGGAGACCAGAAATCGCCCCCCGCCGTCTGTGCGACCCGGTCAGAAAACGGGGGAGAGCAGTACTACTACCCATAGCGCCAGGGCTACCCTTCTTTCACCGCCTTTGTCAGGCGGGGCAGCACCTCGAAAACATCGCCTACTATCCCGTAATCCGCAGCTTTAAAAAAGGGTGCTTCAGGATCTTTGTTGATCACCACGATGCATTTCGAGCCGTTTACCCCGGCCAGGTGCTGAATAGCACCTG
The DNA here is from genome assembly GCA_037191015.1 of Spirosomataceae bacterium. Classification (GTDB taxonomy): domain Bacteria; phylum Bacteroidota; class Bacteroidia; order Cytophagales; family Spirosomataceae; genus Ravibacter. The sequence continues at coordinate 227,284 of JBBCKD010000015.1, read as the reverse complement.
AAATTCCGCAGGCTATGTACAGGTTCGGGGCGACTTTAATGCCCGTTTGTCCTATATGCTCATGATGCGGCCTCCAGTCAAGATCGGAAACAGGCTTGGAGCAACCTGTTGCCGCGCCCAACGCCTGCGCCAGGTCTACCAGGGGCTGCCAGTTTTCCGGACCCTTCATTCCCCTGCCGCCCGAAACGATTATATCGGCGTCGGTCAGCGACAGCTCGGTCCCGGCCTTTTCGCTTCCCGTTACCGTGGCTTTAAAATCATTGTCGCCGAATACCGGGCTGAATGCCTCTACCGCTGCCGTACCTTCTCCCTCCTGCACATCGACGGCATTCTTACGGATAGCAATTATCTTGACCGGCGCTTTCATTTCTACGGTTGCAAACGCTTTCCCGGTATAGATACTTCTTTTGACGCTGAAGCCACCTTCCGTATCAGGCAGCTCCGTAGCTCCCGACACTATAGCAGCCTTCAGCCGGGCCGCCGCACGTGCCGCAACCGCATCGCCTATACCCGATTTGGCCAGGATCACCACCGTACTGCCTGTCATTTCTACGGCCTGTACAAGCGCACTTGCATAGGCAAGGCTGTTTTCCTGGTTTAACCCGGGATCGGCGGCGTGCAACACTTTGGTCGCCCCGAAACGGCCCGTTTTGGCCAGCTCCGAAGCGTCGCCCTCTCCTAAGGCGAGAGCAGTTACCGAACCTCCCGTTGCGGATGCTACGGCCGCCCCGTATACTATGGCTTCCTGTGAAGTCTTTTTAATAATCCCTTTATCTGTTTCTAAAAAAACTAGTACGGACATGATCAGATGTATTTTTTTCAGATTATAAAACCTTCGCTTCTGTCTTCAGCAGCCGGATCAGCGTTTCCGCCTCTTCCGCCGGGATCATCCTGCAGGCGCCTTTGGCCGGCGGCAGCTCATACTTCCCTGGCACGGTAAGCTCTTCCGTCGGGACAGGTTCCAACACCTCGAGCGGCTTCGTACGGGCAGTCATGATCCCCCTCATATTGGGAATTTTCCATTCGGCAATAGGCTCCTGGCATCCCAGTATCAACGGCAGATCGGCCTCAAGATATTCCTTCCCTCCGTCTATCTCCCTGGCAAACCTGGCTTTTCCTCCTTCGATATCGAGCTTCATCACCGGCGAATAAGAAGGGATGCCCAGCAGCTCCCCGACCAACCCGTGGACAATGCCGCTGTTAAAATCTATCGATTCCCTTCCCATCAATATAAGATCATACCGGTTCTGACGGGCTACATGCGCGATCTGCTCCGCTACGAAAAACGAATCGACCGGCTCTGCATCTACCCTTATGGCATCGTCAGCCCCTATTGCCAGCGCTTTGCGGATCTGCGGCTCGCCGTCTGCCGGTCCGACATTTAAAACGGTAAGCGTTCCGCCGGACTGCTCTTTCAACTCCACCCCTCTTGCCAGCGCATAATCATCGTAAGGCCCTATTATGTACTGTACACCGGCCTTATTGAGCTTGGTATCCCCATCCGTAAACGAAATCTTCGCGGTTGTATCCGGTACGTTGGTAATACAAACAAGTATTTTCATTTCCCTGTTATTTGATTGTAAAGATCCAGAACTATAGATTGCGAATATAAAGATAAAAACACAAATAGTATGCAAGCATAACAATTTATTTATGCCGACACCCACCCGACTGGAACTTCTCCTGGAATATTACCGCGAGGACCCGAACGATCCTTTCAATATCTATGCGCTTGCAATGGAATACCTGGGCAGCGACCGGCAAAAGGCGCTCTACTACCTGGAGGGGCTTTTGAAATGGCACCCTAACTACCTGCCGGCCTATTACCAGGCCGGCAAGCTGTATGCCGACCTCGGTCAGCCTGAAAAAGCGCTGGAAACATTTAAAATGGGACAATCCCTGGCAGATGCGCTGGGGCAGGCCAAAACCTTGGACGAGCTCCGTCGTGCCGAAAGGATGCTCCGCGACGAACTGGAAGACTGGTAATATAACTGACCCGAATCTCTCTTTTTACACCTAAACCGTAATCTCTCTTTGGAACATCTCGAAACCATGAAAGGCCTCCTCCACGGCCAGACGGAATATATCCTGTTTTATACCTGTGCCGTCCTGATAGGGATGTCCAAAACAGGGATACAGGGTATCGGCACCTTGTCGGTACCTATTCTTGCATTCCTTTTCGAAGCCAAGGCCTCAACGGGCGTGCTGCTTCCCATTCTTTGCCTGGCCGACCTGATGGCTGTGGTCTACTATCGCAGGGAGTTCAGGATCAGGAACATAGTCAGCCTGCTGCCGTGGACCGTAGCAGGGCTCGGACTCGCGCTGGTTGTCGGCAATCATATTCCTTCTTCAGGGTTTCGGATCCTGATGGCGATCTGCATCTTCCTGGGCCTCGTCGTGCTGTTCTGGTCGGAAAGAAAAACCAATATAGAGTCTGTAACCTCTTCGAAGTTTTATGCGCCGTTCTTCGGGTTAATGGTCGGTTTTTCGACCATGATCGGAAATGCGGCAGGACCGATCGTAACCGTATACCTGCTTTCCATGCGGCTCCCGAAGATCGCGTTCGTGAGTACCGGCGCATGGTTTGTGATGATCGTCAATATGCTGAAAATGCCGCTCCAGATATGGGTGTGGGACAACCTCGATATGCCCACTTTGCTGCTTGGCCTCTCTACCGTCCCTTTCCTGGCGATAGGGGCCGTCATAGGCGTTAAGCTGGTCAAAATAATCCCGGAAAAACAATTCAGGCAGGTTATGATCGTACTGACCGTGGTAGCGACACTGATGCTGCTGTATTAGAGGAGGTACGAGGCTATTCGATCACTTTCGGCACTTTTACATATAAATCGGTCCGCTGCGGAGCCAGCTGCAACGCTTCCTCGCGTGTGAGGTCGTTTTCAGGGATGTCTCCGCGCCACACGTTCGTTTCACCGGTAATATGGGTAAGAGGCTCGACACCTTCCGTATCTACCCCGGTCAGTTCCTCCATCCAGTTTAAAACTTCACCCAGGCCCCGGGTGAGCTCGGCCTCCTCCTCCGTTTTAATTTCCAGGCGCGCGAGATGCGCTATCTTATGTAACATTTCGGGAGTTATTTCCACTTTATCAAAGAAGGTTACTGAATGAAACTGTCCTACTGAAGTGCAAATTTAAGAAGTTTAGGAAGTTTAACTTCCAATATCTGAAGTTTAACTTCCTGAATCGGATGTTCGGCAGTCAGAGCGTGGAAATCCGGCTGATAGCGTTGTAGGGAATCAAGGTTCGGTCTTTTTTGACTCAGTTACCTCCTTAACGGGTTTTTGTTGTATTTTTGAAGCAGATATGCTTACAAACGATTCTCAAAAACAACCTGCAGACGTATCCGAAAGATACGAAACAGTTATAGGCCTGGAAGTACATTGCCAGCTGCTTACCGAATCTAAAATTTTTGCTTCGGATTACAATCTTTTCGGTTCGGAGCCCAATACGAATATTGGTAAACTTACCCTGGCGCTGCCCGGCACCCTGCCCAAGCTCAACAGGAAGGCTATCGAGCTCGGTGTCAGGTTCGGTCTTGCCTGCGGAAGTTCCATCAGCCGGAAAACTGTTTTCGACCGGAAAAACTACTTTTATCCCGACCTGCCGAAGGGGTATCAGATCACCCAGGACAAGGCTCCCGTATGTGTGGGAGGCGGTGTCAGGATTACACCCCGTGGCGGAGAAGAAAAAGTCATCAGGCTTCATCATGCGCACCTGGAAGAAGATGCCGGGAAATCGGTGCACGACGGCAGCCATACCGATACCCTGCTCGATTATAACCGGGCGGGTACCCCCCTTATCGAAATTGTATCCGAACCGGATCTTCGCTCGGCCGAAGAAACCGGCGCCTATCTGACCGAAGTGAGGCGGATCGTGCGCTACCTTGAAATCAGCGATGGGAATATGGAGGAAGGCTCGCTGCGGGCCGACGTCAACATTTCGTTAAGGCCTGTGGGACAGGAGGCTTACGGTACAAAAGTGGAAATCAAAAATATGAACTCGATCCGCAACATTATGCGGGCCATCGAGTATGAGCAGGCCCGGCAGGCAGCGCTTCTGGACCGGGGCGAAACCATTGTCCAGGAAACCCGCATGTATGATGTCGATGAGGAAAGGACCTACGGCATGCGGCTGAAGGAAACGCTGAACGACTACCGGTATTTTCCTGATCCCGATCTCAGCCCGGTCATTATTTCGGAAGAATGGCTGAACGAAATCCGGGAGAAAATGCCCGTCCTGCCCTGGGAAGTAAAGGAAAAACTGGTAAGCCAATACGGTCTGCCCGACTATGACGCCGCCGTGCTCAGCGACGAAAAGGAGCAGGCAGCCTATTTTGAATCCGTCTGCGCTCATACCACTTACTTTAAGACTGCTTCCAACTGGATGATGGGTCCCATACGTTCGTACCTGAACGATTCCGGAACTACCATTTCCCGTTTCCCGGTCGCTGCCGAAACGGTGGCCCGGGTTGTGGATCTCATCGAAAGCGGGCTGATCAATCATACGATCGCAACCCAGAAGCTCTTCCCGGCCCTGCTTGAAAACCCGGATCAGCATCCCAGAGATGTCGCCCGGTCAAATAACTGGATTCAAAACAGCAATACAGGCGAGCTTGAAACGTTGATAGATGAAGTATTGGGGAATATGCCCGATAAGGTAGAAGCCTTTAAAAAAGGGAAGAAGGGATTGCTCGGGCTTTTCGTAGGAGAAGTGATGAAAAAGACGGGAAGTATGGCAGACCCGAAACTTGTAAACCAGATTTTGAATAAAAAATTAAACTGACCGTTATGACTCGATCATACACCGGATGGCTGGCCGGACTGCTGGCCCTGCTTCTTTCGACTGCCGGCATTGCGCAGCAAGCCCCTACCCCCAAGCCGTTTACCATCAGCGGTAAATTTAAAAACGGCACTCCCGGCACCAAAGTGTATCTTCAACTAGGCGCCGCGCAAAGCCCCGTAGTCCTGGACTCCACCACACTCGACCAGGAAGGCTCCTTCAGTTTTACCAGGACAGAATCTGATGGCGGGAATGTTTACCAGATCAATCTCGGCAACACGCAGAAGCTTAACTTCCTCGCGGAAGGCGGAGAAACCCTCTCTCTGACAGGCGATGCCCGCGATGTAAATGAGGACGGCGTGCTGACCTCGGGCTCTGTTACAGGATCGACCAATATGGAGTATTACAACAAAATACTCGGGCTGGTGGCTGATCTCAGGAGTAAAGTGACGATCTGGAACGAAGAGTATGAAAAAGCAAGTCTTAAAAACGACCAGAAAAAAATAAACGAGATACAGGGCAGGTTCGAAAAAGCCGAAAGGGAGCTGATGGATCAGATCAAAACCATGCTTCCCGAAATGGGCTCTTCTTTTATCGCTGTGTTTACCGCCAATAATTTTCTTAATGCCCAGACCGACCTGCCGGTCCTGGAAGAGCTGGCCAATAAGCTCCAAAAGGAAAATCCCTCTCCCAAATATGCCCAGGCGTTCATAGCGGGAGTCAAGCGGATCAAGGGTGTCGGAGTCGGGGATATCGCACCCGATTTTTCACTGAACGCCCCGGATGGAAAGCAGGTCTCACTATCGTCGCTGAGAGGCAAATACGTATTGCTGGACTTCTGGGCATCGTGGTGCGGCCCGTGCCGCAAGGAGAACCCGAACGTAGTAAGACTGTACGAACAATACAGGAACAAAAACTTCGAGATATACGGGGTCTCTCTCGACCGGGATAAAGATGCCTGGATAAAAGCAATCAAAGACGATAATCTTACCTGGGTTCATGGGTCTGACCTCAAATACTGGAGCTCGGATGTTGCGGTTCAGTATGGCGTTAACGGCATCCCGGCCACTTACCTGCTCGACCAGGAGGGCCGTGTCATAGCCAAAAACCTCCGCGGCCTGGCACTCGAGAAGAAGCTTGAAGAGCTTCTTAAATGAGAAATGAATGTGATGATTAGTTGATGTACCAATAATCACATTAACACATCTTCACATTAACACATCTTCACATTAACCAAATGAAAATAGCAATCGTCGGCTGCGGCAATATGGGAATGGCATTTGCCAATGCTTTCCTGAAGTATGATCTGGTCAAAACATCCGACTTCCTGTTGGTAGACAAAAGCGCCGACCGGCTCGAAGGGCTCCGGGAAAGCTTCAGGCCCGGGGTGCTCACCGGTGTCATTGACGGACAACTAGGTGCCTATGACCTGGTCATTCTTTCTGTAAAGCCCCAGGATTTCGCAACTGTAGGAGCCGCTCTGAAAGATGTGCTGAAGCCCGACCAGGTTGTGCTTTCTATCATGGCCGGGATTGCGATAGAACGGATACGGACCACATTGAACCACCTTCGCATCGTAAGGGCTATGCCCAATACGCCGGCTATGCTTGGAATGGGCATCACGGCCTATACCTCTACCCCGGAAGTAGAAAACACGCTGCTCAGGAAAGTAGAAAACCTGATCAACGCTACGGGACGATCGGTTTACCTGGAAGACGAAACCATGCTCGACGCGGTCACCGCCCTTAGCGGAAGCGGCCCAGCCTATTTTTTCTACCTTGTAAAGTCTATGATCGAAGCGGGTAAAAAAATGGGATTTGACGATTCCGTATCCGCGCTGCTGGTGAAGCAGACCATGCTGGGCTCCTATCACCTGATCAATAATGCGGAAAAATCCCTGGATGAGCTGATCCAGGCAGTAGCCTCGAAAGGGGGGACTACCGAAGCCGCTCTGAAGCGTTTCGGGGAAAGCGATATCGATGCCAACCTCCAGGAAGGAATTTTTGCCGCCAGGGACCGCTCCCGGGAGCTGGCCCGCGGATAGGCTCACCTGAAAGGAACGATTTCCGGGGCAGACATATCGAAATCCTGCAATCTCAGCGTGGTCATGCCCGATACCCGGAAGCGCCAGTCGGAAGAAAGCGTGGGAATGTTGGGATAGTAGGCCAGTCTGAATTCGATAGTTTTGAAGGTAAGGTGTTCGTTACGCAACCTTACGCCTGCTCCGTAAGCCTGGTAGAGCTTCCCTTTCCAAAGTCCGTCTGTATTGGCTATGACCCCGAAATCGGCAAAGATAAAATGCGCTCCCCTGAAGCCCAGGAAGCTTCCCGGCGTAAAGAGCACGGTTTCCATTCCCATATTGAGACGCTTTTTCCCTACCAGCTGATCCGAAAATACTCCCCTGATCCCGTACTCGTCGGTAAGATTGATATACTCCAGCGCATCGCGTTTGAATCCCTGCGTATAGCGGAAATTAACAAACTGGCGTACCTGGCTGAGCCCCACCGGCAGCAGCGGGGTAAAGTAATTCATATACGTACTCAAAACGCCCTGGTGTACCTTCTTCAACTGCAGGTAGCTGCCGGCGTCTACCAGGCCGTATATATAGCCCAGGTTTTGCGGAAGGTACCCTCCTTTCGAAAATCTTACGCCTCCGTATCCCCTGCTTCCGAATTCAGTCATGTCGCGGCCCAGGGTAAACGTCATCATGCTCCCTACCGGGACGTCCTCCGTTCGCCCGAAACCGAAAATCAGCAGGTCCCTGTGGTAATTCCTGTCAGAATACCCGAAACTCAGCAAAAAGGCGCTCTGGTTCCAATATGCCCGGTTGCTGTCGGACGTAACCTCCGGCCTTTTGAAGTAGCGGTACTTGTAATACCTGGCTGCCGCTACCAGCCTTTTATTCGGGTTTGCATCCGAAATATTGAAACGGAAAGCCCGCCCGTACCACAGGTCATAGTACCCGTAGCGGGAAGTATAGGTAATCGTCTCCTCTACATTGTCCGTTTCTTTTTTATATTCCCTTATCTCCCTCAGTCCCGTTTCCACTGCTCCGGCATGAACGGTTTCTACCGATAAAAAAGGCCTTGAAAAACGTAAAAACTGGTGCTTGAGGTCCCGTTCCCAGATCACGCCCATCTGCCCGGAAATAAAAGACCTGCCGATATAGGGTATTGTATAAATCGCCCTCATTCCCAGCTGCTGAAGGGTATCTGCCTCCCGCCAGCGGACAGAAATCGTATTGGAATGCGTCCAGCCGCGTACATTGTGATTGGTCACTCCGAGCCTGAAGCTGTTAAACCCGCCGAAGCTTCCTTCAGGAATAATAGGCCAGATGTCCTGCAGGAGGACAAGGACATCTACGCGGTTGAGGTCGCCGGGAATCGGCACGACAATGATACGGGTGTCGAGTATGGCATTGTTTTGGCGTAGGATACGCTCGTTATCCTGGAACAATACGGGATCAACAATGTCACCTTCGGAAAACAGCAGCATCGATTTCCTTATTACCTGCTGGCTGGTATTACGATGGAGCTTCGTGCTCACAAAGGTCTGGAACCTGTTGCTTATACGATTGGTATCGTGCACCGATTCGCCGATCATGTTCAGCTGACGGATATCGATCTTCCTGATGGTAAGCCCCGCGTATTCGTCAAAAGGGTTGGCATCAATGTTGACTACTTCCCCGGAAGATTTCTTACGGTTATATACGTCGTTGAAGAAAAGCTGGTAAATGCTTTTGGTGATCTTACGCTTGTAAAACTTCTCTTTCAGCCGGGTATAGCGGATACTATCCTTTTCAGCGGCCGTAAGCGGAGATTTTTCCTGGCCGAACAAACAGCAGGGAAAAATACACAACAGCAACAGCAAAAACCGAATGAAAACCATATATCCGTCACAACAACAAACAAATTTAGAAGTTTGAGGATATATACGACGATACAGGAGGCGCGCCTGAACAGTATCTCCTATACCTTCGGTAATTTATAGCCGTTGTGATACGGTTTTTCGAGGTATTTTTTATTAGCTGCTTCGTCGGTAAACTTCCCCTTGTTCCTGTCCCATACCAGCTTCTGACCCGTCAGGTAGCTGATATTTCCCATCTGGGCGACGGTGGCCACGTGAGCCCCGGCTTCGATCGGGCAGTTGAGGTTTTCAAGCCGGCGGCTTTTGACCACATCCACAAAGTTCTCCCAGTGCTTGTCAAGCCCGTTATCGCTTCGTTCCACAAGAGGCTTGCTCACTTTGTGCTCGCCTCTCTTTTCTTCGATCACTTCCCACCCGCTTCTGCTAAGCACGAGCGTCCCGTTGTTGCCGATGTAAGCAATGCCGTGATCCCGTCCGTAAGAGCCGTTGTCAATTCCCATAGCAGAATCCCATACCATATTGAACTTGTCAAATTCATAAAGGGTGGTAAGCGTATCGGGAGTTTCCTCGTACAGGTCGGGATAGGCAAACCGGCCTCCCAGCCCCGCGATGCTTTTAGGCAGATCGGCTTTCATTCCCAGCAATGCGTAATCTATGAGGTGTACGCCCCAGTCAGTCATCAATCCGCCGGCATAGTCCCAGAACCAGCGGAAATTAAAATGAAAGCGACTGGAATTAAAGGGCCTTACCGGCGCCGGGCCAAGCCATTGTTTGTAATCGACGCCCTGGGGAGGTGCGCTATCGGGAACTACGGGTCCGGGTTTCATCCAGCCCTGGTAGCACCAGACTTTAACGGTACGGATATTGCCGAGCTGCCCGCTTTGCACGAAATCTACCGCATCCCGGAAATGCTGCTGACTTCTCTGCCACTGTCCCGCCTGAACCGCCTTTCCATAACGCTTCTGAGCTGCCACCATGCGACGGCATTCCTCGATCGAATTACCGACCGGCTTCTCTACATATACGTCTTTCCCGGCCTCGCAGGCGTGTATCATCTGCAGCGCATGCCAGTGATCGGGAGTACCCACTATCACAACATCCACATCCTTGTCATCGAGCAGTTGCCTGTAGTCTCCGTATTTTTTTACCCGGGCCGAGGCCCCCGGCTTCATTTCCTCCAGGTCTTTCATCCGGTCGGCTATTACCCCCTGGTCTATGTCGCAGACCGCGACGAGATTTATCCCGGGGATCTTCAGCGCAGAGCGGGTATTAGACCATCCCATGCCTTTTATGCCGATCGTCCCGATGTTAAGCTGATCGCCCGGAGCTACCCTGCGGGTGATATAGGGGAAAGCCAGGCTTCCTGTTGAAGCGCCCAAAACAGCCCCTCCTGCTATGAGCGACGTTTTCCTGAGAAAATTTCTGCGGGTATTCATCTGTCCGAAAATTCTTTGCCTTACAGAATGTTTACGGGCCTCACACAGCCCATGTACAAAAGGCGGACAGGAGAAAATCTACTGGAAAAGCAATTCTCCGAAACGTAAAAAAAAACTACTCTTTTAAACCTGGCCTGCTATGCGAAGCCCGGCGAGCTTTGCTTCGATCTCCTGCAGCTCTTCCATCATCTTAAGCCGGTAGGCTTCCGTCTGGTTGGTTATCCTCGGAATCAGCTCCTTATAGTACAGGATACCGTTTTGCAGCTGTTCTTTAAACTTCGTAAAGTATTTCAGCTTTTTGTCTGTCAGCGTCTGGAGATTGGTCTCGATGTCCTTCCTGAGATAGTCCATGTACAGATTCAGCTCATTGATAAACATATTCGAACGGCTGGTGTTCATCAGCAGGTTCACCTTGCCGTAGATATGCCCGACCATCTCGTCGAGCGAGAACACCCTCGAAAAATACGCCAGGTTGGGACCCGGACAGACCGCGACGGCTGTGGTATTCTTTTTCCTCGATATATTATTCCTGATATATGCCGCCGTGACCAGGCCTTCGCAAAGACATAGCTTTTCCATTACCTCTTCGGCCTGTCTCCGGTATTCTTCCTCCGGCAGGCCTGCGTTCTGAAGCTGTTTCAGCTTCAGGGCCTGGTACTTTCTTGAAGCGGTACAAATGGGTTCCTTCGTGAACTCGGTGTTAGACACCAGGTATTTTTTTGTGCAGGGGCTCCCCGGCCTGCCCTGCGCGATCCTTTCGAGCCGCTGCTTTTCCGCTGCGCTGAACCGGAAATTGTTAAACGGCACACCCAACGGCGATGAGCCGCTGATGTAATAGTCGTCTTTTCCGGCCTCTGCGAGCTGCAGCATTGTTTCGTCATCTATATTGACCGCTTCCGGCACCAGCAGAAAGGGGCTTCCCCAGCCGGTAGCGTCGAGCTCGTAATACTCCAGGAGGAAGCTGCTTTCTGCGGCAGTGCCGATCCCTCCCTGTACGGAGATCTTCATTCCGGGTGGTTGCCTGCTTTCTATTCCTCTCTCGGAAAGCGCTTTCTGGTAAAGCCCGAACAGCTCTCCTATCATTTCAGCACGCCTGGTCTTGAATTCCTCCAGTATGGGACCAAGCAGGTATCCCTCGGTAGCGAAGGCATGGCCGCCGCAGTTGAGACCCGACTCAATGCGGAACTCTGAGACCCACACCCCTTTCTTAGCCAGGAATTTTGCCTGGATAAGCGCCGAGCGGTAATCGCTTACTTTCAGTATGACGCGCTTTCGGATATACCCCCGGTCGTCGGGAAAAAAATCCGGGAAATTCTCCAGGTAGCTGTACAGGCGCGGGTTCATGCCGGCCGACAATACCACCGACGATTCCAACCCGCTTTCCGCAAACCCTTTCAGCGACTCCAGGGCATCGCTGTTGATCGCCTCGCCATCCTCGCCGTAATTCAGCTTATCGACCTTTGCCATGATATTGACGTCGACCGCTCCCTTTTTCATCCTGCTTTTCAGATCACTTTCCAGCTCATCGCGTGTAAAGCCCGGCTCCATCCCGAGCCATTTGACATAATCCTGTTTTAATGGAGAAGAATCAGGAAGCAGCTCAAAGTAGCGGGCAAGCTGGCCTCCATCCGCCAGCTTCGAAGAACGGATCTGCTCAAAACGCTCATCGATCAGTTTCTTCATCATATCCAGGTAGGCTGTAACCCTCTTGGAGCGGAAGCCCGGAATTTTATCGGAAACAGGCTCAAAATGAAACCCCTCCTGCCGGGCGTAATGCTCGCGCATGCGCTCCAGGAGAATATCGTCTACTATCGAAGCTACGGAAGAAATACCGAGGGGCGCTACTTTTACAGGTGTGTCGACTGAATAGGCAAGCCCCAGTACGGGTATGTGAAACGAATGAATCATATCGGATTTTAATCTTAATAACAGGCAGCGAAGTACCTATTATCCGATCTATTCGTCAATGACCAGGATCATAAATAGATATGGATGTTTTTCATGTTTTGCTTTTATACCGCTTCCATCTCTTCGCTCACCCCGATGTTTTTGTGTTGCCGGGCTACTCCCAGAAGCGCAGATGCGGAAATTGCCAGTACAAAAATTGTCATAAACATAGTAATGGCGCTTTCGCCCTGAAACATACCGATAGCCGCCGCGACAAACGCGCCTGTGCCCATCCTGATCGCGCCACCCAGTGCGGAAGCCCCGCCGGCGTTGGCGGTAAACGGCGCGAGCGAAGCAGCGGTAGCATTCGGATTGATCAGGCCGCTCAGGAACATGATTGAAAAAATGCCGGCTCCCAACCACTGGTAGCTCACACCGGGGTAAAAATATACCAGCAGCACAGCAGCAAGCGCAACTACAACCAGTGCCCGGGAGGCGACGTTCGCTATATGGATATAATTGACGCGCCTGGTAAGTACGCCGTTCAGATAGTTACCTGCGATCAGCCCTGTGGCATTCACGGCAAACAGGATTGAAAAAGCGGCCTTATCCAGCTTGTAGATTGTCAGGAATATAAAAGAAGCCGACGATACGTAGGCAAACAGGATCGACATGGAAAGGCTTCCTGCCAAAGTATAAAACAGGAAGGTGCGGTTTTTCAGGATTTCGAGGTATCCGAGACCTATTGCTTTTACCCTGAGCCTGTTGGTATGCATATACCGGCTGGTTTCAGGAAGAAAAAAGTAGATAAGCGCAATGACAGATAAGGAAAAAAAAGTAAGAAAATAAAATATATAGTTCCAGTCTGCCTTCGCCAGGAAGAGACTGCCCGCGCTCGGGGCAATCAGGGGAGCTACCCCCATGACAAGCATGATGGATGAATAGACTTTAGCCCTTTCATCCCGTTCGTAGACATCGCTGATGATAGCGTTGGAAGCCACCATTCCGACGCATCCGCCCAACGCCTGCAAAAGGCGCATGCCGGCCATAGTCCGGATATCGGTAGACAGCGCGCAACCCAATGCCGCAATTGCATAAATAAGCAATCCGGTCAACAGTGGTTTTTTACGACCGTATTTGTCGACAACAGGACCGTATACGAGCTGACCTACGGCAATCCCGGCGAAATAGGAAGTCAGCGTAAACGCTACGTGTTTTTCATCGGTGCCGAGGTCTTCCGCTATCCTACCGAAAGCCGGGAGGTACATGTCAATCGTAAAGGGTCCGAGAGCAGCAAGAATACCAAGAAGAATAACGAGGTATGTTTTATTAATTTTAATTTGTGTCATAGTAACAGGTTGCAAATGAAGTCGTCTTTCATACAAACAATCAGGCTTATTTTTTGTTCAGATTTTATGAAGATTCCCGGAGATACAGTTTAAATTTCCGCCTGTCCGGGGAAAACGACGACGTCCGTAAACTCAGAAGCAAAAACCGGAACCGTACAGAAATGCGTACATTATAGCAAGCCGGACATTAAATAATCTGTTTATTTAGCAAACAGAGTCGACTCTCATACTTTATTTTTTTATATTCCGGCCGCCAATATTTATACGTCGATTATAATCGTTCAGATCCTATGTCGTTACCGGGGCTATAAGAGGCTCCGGGAGCTAACACCAAATGGAGACCAGCAACCATCCAAACGGGGCGATACCGAAAAGCCAAACGAGTAGGAACAGGCAACTAACGCTTCAATAATGAATTGGTATTTAAAAGTACTTAAACAGTTCGCCGACTTTAACGGCAGGGCCCGCAGGCAGGAATACTGGATGTTCGTGTTGTTTAACCTGCTGTTTATACTTGCTGCCGGCATGCTGGACAGGCTGTTAAACCTGGCGGATCCTACTACCGGCATCGGCCCGCTGTACGGCTTATACGTCCTGGCAGTGTTTATTCCCGGGATCGCGGTTTCGATCAGGAGACTCCATGACATCGGGAAAAGCGGATGGATGCTGCTTTTGGCGCTTATTCCTATTATCGGCGGTATCTGGCTGCTGGTTCTGATGGTAAGAGAAGGTGACCGGGGTGAAAACAAATACGGCCCGGATCCCAAATCGGTCGCATCGCTTTAACCGGGGTAGTATACCCAACGAATCGATCCTGGAACGATAGGATTTTCTGACTGATCAGTTTACTGATTACCTTTGCAGTCTTATGCAAAGTCAGAAAGTAAAAGGTTACATAGCGGCAGCCATATCGGCCATATCATTCGGCCTGATTCCACTTTTTGTAGTACCCATAAAAAAAGCGGGCATCTCTATGGATGTCACGCTTTTTTACCGTTTTTTCCTGGGAGGTATAATGATCGCGCTGTATATGGTCGCACGCGGGATGTCGCTCCGGCTGCACCGGTCCGACATCCCTAAACTTGCGGCTATGGGTGTATTTTACGCGCTGTCTTCCGAGTTCCTTTTCCAGGGCTACGATCTCATGTCGGTCGGAATCGCTTCCACACTTATTTACACCTACCCGATCATTATCGCCATGATATTGTATTTCGGCTTCGGCGAACAGATTTCTCCGGCAGCGAAACTATCCGTCATCCTGGCGACGGCCGGCGTCTTCTGCATGAGCTGGGAAGGCGGCAATATGGAATTTAACCTGTCGGGCATGATTATCGTTATGCTGGGCGCGCTGGCGTATGCCTTGTATATGCTGATGGTCAACCGGGGCAACCTGAAAGTCAGAGGGGTATCGCTGACGTGCTACTCTCTTTTGTTTTCATCTGCCTTTTATGCTGTTAAAACTATTGCCGCCGGACAGAGTTTTATGCTTCCTTCTGCTTACTGGCTGGGCTTTATCGGAACTTTTTCATTCGTTACCACGGTCATCTCGGTGCTGGCGATGGTCATAGCCATACGCCTGATAGACTCTACGCCTACCGCTGTGCTCGGCGCGCTTGAACCGGTCGTAGCGGTTTGGATCGCCGTGATCCTTTTCGGAGAAGCAGTTACCTGGAATCTCGTTGCCGGAGTAGTCCTGATCATTTCCGCACTGCTGGTCAACATCCTGGGAAGCCGCATCAGGACTTTAAAAAGTAAATACCTGTAGTACAGGAGGGTCGTTATCGGCTTTCCGCATGCCAGAACAAATCGCTTTTATCACTTTTTCTGCTTAAATTTAAGGTATCAATATCACGTACCTATGGAACTTCCATTAAAAATAAGAACCGTAGCGGGACTTACAGACGAAATGTTTTTTGATCTCTGCCGGGCTAATTCACAGTTGAACCTGGAAAGAGACAAACACGGAAATATTGTAGTTATGGCGCCTACGGGATCCGATACCGGCTCTTATAATGCCGATCTTAACGGACAAATATGGTACTGGAACCGGAAAACCGGTGCCGGTTATGTATTCGATTCGTCAACCGGTTTTATGCTTCCCGACGGAGCGGTCAGATCGCCCGACGTATCCTGGATTGTAAAAGATAGATGGGAACGTCTTTCGCAGGAAGAACGCAGCCGGTTTGCCCCCATTACACCCGACTTTGTAATCGAAGTCCGGTCGGAAAGCGACAGCCTGAAAGAATTGCAGGAAAAGATGGAGGAATACCGGGAAAACGGTGCACGGCTGGGCTGGCTGATCGACAGGGCAAATAAAAAGGCATATATCTACCGTGCTGACGGCACCACCGATACTAAGGAAGGGGAGAAATCAATACTTTCGGGTGAAGATGTAATGCCCGGGCTGGAGGTAGACCCCGGATGGTGAAACCGGAATATTTACTCCATATCAAAAAAGCCCGGCTACTTCAGTGCAGTCGTGCTTTTTTGAATACCGCCGGCCCTAGTTCAACCCTCTCTTTTTCATCAGGTGCGCCGGATCAGGATCGGCTCCTCTGAAAAGGCGATAAAGCTCTGCCGGCTTGCCCGTGTTGCCCCGTTCCAGGATGTTCTTCCTGAAAGAAGCGGCGGTAGGCTGATCGAACAATGATTTTTCCCTGAACGCTGCAAATGCATCGGTATCAAGAACTCCGGCCCAGATATAGCTGTAATACCCGGCAGAATAGCCCCCTGAAAAAATGTGCTGAAAGTAAGTACTCCTGTACCGTGGGATAATTTCGTCTATCAGCCCGATCTTCTTCATCGAAGCAGCTTCAAATTCATTGGCGCCCACCGTAACGGGTTGTGTCTGCGTATGATAGTCCATATCGAGGAACGAAGCCGCCAGGTATTCTACCGTCGCAAATCCCTGGTCGAATGTGCCGGCTTTATCCAGCTTGCTGATCAGCTCATCGGGTATCGCTTCGCCGGTCTGGTAGTGCCTGGCGTATGTTTTCAGCACTTCCGGGTCTGCCGCCCAGTTTTCCATCACCTGCGAGGGAAGCTCGACAAAGTCACGCGAGACGTTTGTCCCGGCTAATCCCCTGTAAGTTACGTCAGAAAGCAGGCCGTGCAACGCATGCCCGAATTCGTGGAACAAAGTCGACGCCTCATCAAAAGTAAGGAGCGACGGCTTGTCGCCCACGGGCTTTGTAAAGTTACAGACAATGGAAATCACAGGCGCATACCGCTTGCCGTCTTTGGTCGATTGCGGACGATAGGACGTCATCCAGGCTCCTCCTCTTTTGGAAGGACGCGGAAAAAAGTCTGTATACAAAACGCCCAGATGAGAGCCGTCTTTGTCCAGCACCTCGTATACTTCCACTTCTTCATGGTATACGGGCACATTACTCAATCTTTTGAATGTCAGGCCGTAAAGCTTGTTAGCTACATCAAATGCTCCTTCCCGTACCCTTTCCAGGCTGAAGTAAGGCTTGACTTCCTCTTCGTTGATAGCATATCGCTTCTGGCGGATCTTTTCGGTGTAATATCTCCAGTCATAAGGTTCCGGCTTAAAGCCTGCTCCCGAAGCCGCTATCTCCTTTGCTATATCGGCCGACTCCACCTTTGATTTGCTCAAAGCCGGCTTCCATAAGTCATTCAGCAGCTTGTAGACATTCTCCGGGTTTTCGGCCATAGCTTCCTCCAGCACATAAGCGGCATGAGTAGGGTACCCGAGCAGCTTCGCCTTTTCCAGGCGAAGGTTTGCGATCTTAACCAGTATGGATTTATTGTCCTTGTCATTTCCGTTGTCTCCCCTGTCCTTATACGCTTCCCAGATCTTCTTCCTGAGCTCCCGGTTATCAGCAAACTGCAGGAAAGGCATCACGCTGGGATTGGACAAAGTAAATATCCACTTTCCTTCTTTCCCCTTCGCTTTGGCTGTCTCGGCCGCAGCCGCTATCAACCCGGGCGACAGGCCCGCCAGGTCGGCCTCATCTTCTACGACCAGCTCGAACGCATTCGTTTCAGCCAGCAGGTTCTGGCCGAACTCCAGGGTCAGCACCGACAGCTCCGCATTGATGCCCTTCAGCTTTTCCTTATCGGCATCGCTCAGGTTAGCCCCGCTCCTGACAAAATTTTTGTAGCTTATTTCCAGCAGGCGCTCCTGCTCTTCATTCAGGCCTGCCCCTTCGCGGGCGTCCCATACCGCCTTAACCCTGGCAAAGAGCTTGGGATTCAGGCTGATGTTATCGCGGTGAGCCGATAGCCGGGGCGCCATCTCTTTGGCAAGCGCCTGTATACTGTCGTTGGTATGGGCAGAATTCAGGTTGTTAAAAACCGCCGAAACCTGGTTCAGCAGAAGCCCTGAATTATCGTACGCTACTATCGTATTTTCGAAAGTAGGCGATTCCGGGCTGTCGGCTATGACATCAATTTCCTTATTGTGCTGAATCAGCGCCTCTTCATAAGCCGGTTTATAATGCTCGAACCTGATCTGGTCGAAGGGCGGCACCTCGAACGGCGTCTGGTAGGACTTCAGAAACGGGTTGGACGAATCAGTTTTCTCTGAATTGTCGCAGCCCATAAAAGCAATACTCATAGATAAAGCAACGGGGAAAAACCTGTTTAGATACATACTGCGAAAGGTTGATGAAAATGAAGTCGGCAATTTACGAATTTTAGATCTATTTAAACTTCCATATGCCCGGGCGAAACATTTTCAAACCGGATGATACCGTCGGGGCTGAGTGTCATCATGATCACCGTATCTTTGGAAACTTCACCGGACAATACCCCTTTGGAAAGCTCATTCAGCACCCTGCGTTGTATGACTCTCTTCAGCGGTCTTGCTCCGAAAGCAGGATCGAAACCTTCCTCACCCAGCTTATCCAGCACTTCGTCCGATGCTTCCAGCACAATTCCCTGCTCGCCCAGCAGCTTCTGTATCGCCTTGAACTGAATATCCACGATCTGGCGGATATTATCCCTGGTCAGCGGCTCGAAAAGAACGATCTCGTCGATACGGTTCAGGAACTCCGGTCTCACCGATGCTTTCAGCAGCTCCAAAACGGCTTCTTTTGTCTCCTCCAGGATCAGGGTATGGTTCCAGCCTTCGTCTTCGGCAAACTTCTCCTGGATGATATGACTGCCGATATTGGAAGTCATGATGATGATGGTGTTTTTAAAGTTTGCCACACGGCCCTTATTGTCGGTCAGCCGCCCCTCGTCCAGCACCTGCAGCATCGTGTTCCATACGTCAGGGTGCGCTTTTTCGATCTCGTCGAGCAATACTACGCTGTATGGCTTCCTCCTTACGGCTTCGGTAAGCTGCCCGCCTTCCTCATAGCCTACATAGCCGGGAGGCGGTCCCACCAGGCGGCTGACCGAATGCCGCTCCTGGTACTCGCTCATATCGATGCGCACCATCGCGTTTTCATCGTTAAAAAGATAGGACGCCAGCGTTTTGGCAAGCTCTGTCTTACCGACACCTGTCGGGCCGAGGAAGAGGAAGCTGCCTATCGGGCGTTTGGGATCCTGTAAGCCGGCCCGGCTTCTGCGTACGGCGTCGGCTACCGCTCCTATCGCTTCGAGCTGCCCTGCTACGCGTTTTCCAAGCACATCTTCCAGTTGAAGCAGCTTTTCACGCTCGCTTTGCAGCATCTTGCTGACCGGGATCCCCGTCCATTTCGCAACCACCTCCGCAATATCCTCTGCGGTAATTTCTTCCTGCAGGAGGCTGCGTTCACCTTGTGCCTGCTGAAGCTCTTCCAGTTTTTTCTGCAGCTCGGGAATGCGCCCGTACCTGATCTCGGCCACTTTACCGAAGTCTCCGCTGCGTTCCGCATTCTCCGCTTCAAATTTCAGGTGATCGAGGTTTTCCTTGATCGTACGGATCTCGTTGACGACGCCTTTCTCTTTTTCCCATTGGGCTTTAAGCGCATTGCGTTTCTCTCCGAGGTCGGCCAGCTCCTTGTTGAGCACCGTTTCCTTGTCTTTGTTATTTTCCCTCCTGATCGCCTCCCTTTCTATTTCGAGCTGCATGATCCGGCGATTCAGCTCATCGAGCTCCTCCGGCATGCTATCCATTTCAAGCCTCAGCTTCGAAGCGGATTCGTCGATCAGGTCTATCGCTTTATCAGGCAGGAAGCGATCGGTAATGTAGCGGTTCGACAGCTCTACGGCGGCAATCACAGCGTCGTCCTGTATCCTTACACCGTGATGAAGCTCGTATTTGTCCTTGATCCCCCTGAGAATGCTGATGGCGTCCGCGACAGACGGCTCATCTACCATTACTGCCTGGAAACGCCTTTCCAGCGCTTTATCCTTTTCTATGTATTTCTGGTATTCCTTGGTCGTGGTAGCGCCTATCGCGTGCAGCTCGCCACGGGCCAGGGCAGGCTTCAGAAGGTTAGCGGCATCCATTGCGCTTTCGCCTCCCCCGCCGGCCCCGATCAGGGTATGAATCTCGTCGATAAACAGGATAATTTCTCCTTCCGAATCGGTCACCTCCTTGATCACGGCCTTGAGCCGCTCTTCGAACTCCCCTTTGTATTTAGCTCCCGCTATCAGCAGGCCCATATCGAGGGAAACAATGATTTTTGTTTTCAGGTTTTCAGGCACGTCTCCCTGGATAATACGCTGCGCAAGCCCTTCCACGATAGCGGTCTTACCCACACCGGGCTCACCTAGCAAAATCGGGTTATTTTTGGTCCTGCGGCTCAAAATCTGTAAGACACGGCGGATCTCGTCGTCGCGGCCTATTACCGGGTCTATTTTCCCCGCTTTGGCCAGTTCATTCAGGTTTTTGCTGTAACGCTCCAGGGAACGGTACTTGGCTTCTGCATTTTGATCTTTCACCGGATTATTTTTTCCTCTTAGTTCTTTAATAGCTTCTTTTAATGATTTCTCGGTAGCGCCCAGCTCCTGGAGGAGCTTCGCCACACTGTCTTTTCCTGCCAGTATCCCGAGCAGCACCAGCTCCACGCTGACAAACTCGTCGCCGAAGTCTTTCAGATGACTCTGTGCCTTCGAAAATGCCGCTGCAAGGTCATTGCTTACATATACCTGCTGCGATCCGTGCACCTGGGGATAACCGTTCACAATGCTCTCTAACCGCGCCTTCAGCAGGCCCGGGTTTACACCCATTTTTTCGAGGAGGAACTGGGATGTATTGAGATCTCCTTCTAAAATAGCCCTCAGGACGTGACCGGTCTCAATAGCCTGCTGGTTATTCCCCTGCGCTATCTGGGCGGCCTCCTGTATGATCTCCTGGGCTTTTACTGTATATTGATTAAAATTCATAGCTTCCGAATTATGGTTAAGTTTGCATACTGGTTTTCAACAAAGAATGTACCTTACCGGACTCCACTGAAATATTGTCATCTACAAGGAAAATAACCAGCAAAAACAAGACATTTTGTCTCATTTCAACAAGTTAAAAGCCTTCATGTTTATCCACCAAATCCCTTATTCTCCCGACAAGCGATTACTTACCGACAGCCGGCAGCTAAGCGTTCCACAAAATACGCTGTTCTTCGCTATAAAAGGAGAACGTCATGACGGGCACAGGTTCATAACCGAACTCTACCGGAAGGGAGTCCGGGATTTTGTCGTACAGTCCGACGCGCTTTCTGCAGGGTTCAGGGAGGAACTGGCTTCTTTACCCGGCGCGAATTGCTACGAAGTACCCGATACCGTCGAAGCTTTGCAGGAATTGGCAAAGCAGCACCGGCAGCGCTTCGACCTGCCCGTGATCGGCATCACGGGCAGCAACGGGAAAACGGTGGTAAAGGAATGGCTTGCCCAGATGCTTTCGCAGGCAAGAAACGTGGTAACCAGCCCCAAAAGCTACAATTCACGGATCGGGGTCCCTCTTTCCGTCTGGAATATACGCCCGGAAAACAACCTGGGGATATTTGAAGCCGGCATTTCCCTTCCGTTCGAGATGCCGGTCCTTCAGACGATTATTGATCCCCGTATCGGGATCTTCACCAATGTCGGAACTGCGCATG
Organism: Spirosomataceae bacterium; assembly: GCA_037191015.1. Classification (GTDB taxonomy): domain Bacteria; phylum Bacteroidota; class Bacteroidia; order Cytophagales; family Spirosomataceae; genus Ravibacter. The sequence goes on along the minus strand of JBBCKD010000015.1, from coordinate 205,955 downwards.
ACGAAGGATTCAGGAGCAGGAAGCAAAAGGTATCTGAAAAACTAAAGCTCTTCACCAGGTCGGAGAAGCTTATTTTCAGAAGCGATTACAAAGAGCTTTCTTCCGAAATCGAGCTCCTGCTCAAACCGGTAAATCCCGGTATCGGGCTCATTTCGTGGTCGACCGGCACAGACGCTTCCGTCGGCGTACAGTTCCTGCCTGGAGAAACCGTCTCCGGCATCCGGCTTTCGGGCCTGTACGGGAACCAATCTTTTACCGTGCCTTTTACCGATGAGGCGTCGCTCGAAAACATCACGCATTGTATCATATGCATGCTGGAGCTGAACGTGCTTCCGGGCTACATACAAAACCAGCTCGAAAAATTGCGGCCGGTTTCCATGCGGCTGGAGCTGAAAGAAGGGATTTTCCAGACCTACCTGGTCGACGATACCTACAACAACGATTTGCAGGGACTTGCCATGGCCCTCAATTTTCTCAGCCGTCAGCATCAGCGGCCCAACAAGGCGGTTATTCTTTCCGATATGCTCCAATCGGGCCTTGAGGCCGAAAAGCTCTTTCCCGCCATCGGGCAACTGCTTGCCGCCGCCGGCATCGATACCTTTATCGGGATCGGCCCCGACATCAGCAGAAACCGCAGCGCTATTCCCGTAGAAAAATCATTTTATTATGCCAATACGCAGGAATTTCTTGACCGGCACATTCTTTCGAGCCTTGCCAGCAGCGTCGTGCTGATAAAAGGGGCCAGGTCCTTTTCCTTTGAGCATATCGTCAACAGGCTGCAGCAAAAAACGCATAATACCGTTTTGGAAATCAATCTCGATGCAATTACCCACAACCTTAATTTCTACAAAGGCCTGATCGGGAACGACACTAAAATAATGGCGATGGTAAAAGCCTTCGCCTACGGGTCCGGCAGCGCGGAAGTAGCTTCCATACTACAGTTCAACCGCGTGGATTACCTCGGCGTAGCCTATCCTGACGAAGGAATCGCGTTACGCCAGAGCGGCATCGGCCTGCCCCTCATGGTGATGAACGCCATGCCCAACACCTACGATTCGCTGCTGCGCTATAACCTCGAGCCGGAGATCTTCAGCCGGAGATCCATGCTGGAATGGCTCGGCTATATCAACCGGATGCCCGAAACAACGGAAATTCCGGCTATACACCTGAAGCTCGATACGGGTATGCACCGCCTTGGCTTTACGGAAGACGACTACGAATGGCTGAAGGAAATTATTCCCGAAAATCCGTCCCTCCGGGTGGCGAGCATATTCTCCCACCTGGTAGGTGCGGACGAAGGAGAACACAACCCTTTTTCACATTTGCAGTATGAAAGGTTCAGAAAAGGCACCGGTTTCCTGGAAGCAGCTATCGGCCGCCCGGTTTTGAAACATATTCTCAATTCTGCAGGTATCGTCAGGTTTCCCGAATATAAAATGGATATGGTGCGCCTCGGGATCGGCCTGTACGGGGTCGAGGCTACCCGCCGGAAGCAGCCTATGCTCCAGACTGTCGGTACGCTGAAAGCGACTATTTCCCAGATCAAGCACGTATCTGCGGGCGAAACGATCGGCTACGGCCGGAAAGGTGTTCTGGATACTCCTTCCGTGATCGCGACCATCTCCCTCGGGTATGCCGACGGGTATGACAGGAGATTTGGCAACGGCAACGGACAGGTTGTGGTCAACGGCATTCAATGTCCGACCGTCGGCAATATCTGCATGGATATGACGATGATCGATATCACCGGGTCTAAGGCCAAAGAAGGCGACACTGTAATCGTAATGGGAGAAGGGCTTCCCATATGGCAGTTGGCGGAAGCGATAGGCACTATACCTTACGAATTGTTCACCAATATAGGGGAGCGGGTAAAAAGGGTGTTCTATAAAGAATAGCCGGCCGGCTTTAGCCGGCTCTTATACCGTCGAGAAACAACGAAGACAGAAAGGCTGCCAGCGATTCGGGAGTGGCCGGTATCTTCTGGATATAGGTCTGCACCACTATTTCCAGGCCGGCGCCGATCGCAGAAAATCCAAGAAATTTCATCTCCCGGTCGTCGAGATGCCCGAAATAACCGCTGGCTCTCAGGTTTTGCTCCAGGATCCCCGTCACGGTAAATGCGTCGGCCCCGCTGAATAATGCTGACCGGAGCGCCACCTGGTTACGGACTATCAGGGCAGTAGTAGTTTCATTCGTCATGATCACCCTAAGAAAAGACAAAAATGAAGTATACATAAATTCATCTCTGCCGGCCGCCATTCCCGCGTTGGCAGTTATCATTTCGTTGCTCTTCTGGAATACTTTCATCAGAAGATAGCGCCAGATATCCTCCTTTTTTTCGAAATAATTGTAAAAGGTCCCTCTTGCCAGCCCCGACCGCTCGATGATATCCGCTACCGTGGTCTGCTCTACCCCTTTTTCTATAAAAAGCTCCTCAGCAGCCCTGATAATGAGTTTGCGGTTCTCCCTTTTTTTCTGTTCCCGCCGCCCCGGAAGGCCGCTACTGTCTTTGCCAGGTTTCATTCGATACTAAAAGCAAAAAAATAAAAGCATATTTTAGTTCATCTTCATTAACTTGCAGATAAAAATGACAGATGTGTCATTTTTATCTGCAAGTTAATGAAGATCGATTCTTTTTCCGTATGATATTTATCAGAGCTGCTATCTTACTCAATCTACTATTTTGCTCTGCACTCCCTGCACAGAGAGACATCACTTCAGGCACCTGGTATAACGAGGCCCGGACCGGCCGCATCCAGTTTTTCATGAAGGATTCGAAGCTGTTCGGAAAGGTAGTCTGGCTTACTGAAACCAGCAAAAAAGATACTAAAAACCCGGATGCCAAACTTCGGGACCGCCAGATATTAGGCATCGTCAACCTTACCGGATTTGTAGCTAAAGATCATACCACCTGGACAGACGGCAAAATATATGACCCCGAATCAGGGAAAACCTACTCTTCCAGAATAACGGTCGTAAGCGACAAAGAACTTGATATCAGAGGCTATGTAGGAACCCCACTACTGGGTAGAACGGCAAAATTAACCAGGGCCGATTGACGGGCTTTACAAACAAACTTCAACAGGGATGATCCAGAACAAAACATTTGTCATCACCGGAGCGAGCAGGGGAATCGGCAAGGCGATCGCTTTGAAGCTTGCCAGGGACGGCGCCAATATTGTAATTGCTTCAAAATCTGTAGAAGAAGACCCGAGATTGGGCGGCACTATTTATTCGGCAGCGGAAGAAGTAACACAGGCGGGAGGAAACGCGCTGGCTATACAATGCGATATACGTTTTGAAGACCAGATTATAAACGTGGTCACACAGGCTGCGGCGGCATTCGGCGGTATAGACGGCATCATCAACAATGCCTCGGCGATCTCGCTCACCAGTACCGGGCAAACCGAAACCAAGCGGCTCGACCTTATGTACAACATCAATGTAAGAGGTACTTTCCTGATGACGAAGCACTGTGTCCCGTATTTAAAAAAATCAGAAAACCCGCATATTCTCAACCTGTCGCCCCCGCTTAATATTACCCCTCAATGGCTGGGGATCTCGGTACCTTACAGTATCAGCAAATTCAATATGAGCATGATGGCGCTGGGCTGGTCGACTGAATTCCGTGAAGAGGGTATCGCGGCCAACGCCCTCTGGCCGGTCACTACCATTGCTACGGCGGCGGTACAAAACCTGCTGGGCGGGGATGAGATGATAGCGCACAGCAGGAAGCCGGATATTATGGCGGATGCGGCACACTACATTCTTTCCAGGCCTTCCCGCGAGCTGACGGGAAATCTTTTCCTGGATGAGGAGGTGCTGAAAAGAGCGGGGATTACTGATTTTTCTTCTTATGCCGTTACTCCCGGGGTTACGCTGCAGAAGGATTTGTTTGTTTGAAGAGGGTTTTTGATTGTTAGCTGGTAGTTGCCACAGGCAACAGAATAGGGCTTCGGGACTGCAAGTCCCGAAGAGCAATCTCAATTAAAGAAATAGATTACCATGAAAAATGTCTTCTTCGAAGGCCCCGTACTCTGGTCACAGATAGACGCCAACATGCACCTCCGTCATTCTGCCTATGCAGACTTCGCGGCCCAGGCCAGGCTCGGCCTGCTGGATTCCGTAGGTTTGTCTATGGGGACCGTCGCCCCGCTGAAGCTCGGCCCTATCCTTTTCCGGGAAGAGCTTGTCTATATGCGTGAAATCCTGGTGCACGATACTGTCCTGGTCACTGCCGAGATGACCCGGTGCCGGACCGATGGCAGCCGCTGGTCGTTTCGCCAGGAAATATACAGGCAGGACGGCACAAAGGCAGCGGTCATCAACGTAGACGGCGCCTGGATCGATATGGGAAAAAGAAAGCTCGGTAAACTGCCGGAAGACCTTGTTTCTGTTTTCCTTAATAAGATCCCGCGCAGCGATGATTTTATAATGGAAGAACTCAAATCAAATTCCCGGAATATGAATCTTAACGAAAAATTCGCAAAAGCCCAGGAAGACAGCAAGAACCTGGATGAAAGACCTGACAATGAGACGCTTCTTTCCCTGTACGCGCTGTATAAGCAGGCTACGGCGGGAGATGCGCCCGAGGAAGGACCGTCGAACCCGTTTGACATCGTAGGCAAAGCCAAGCACGAGGCCTGGGCCAAACTAATAGGCACCAGTTCCGAGAATGCACAGGGGCAATACATCGATCTCGTAGAGAAGCTTAAAGAAGGATAAAGCACGCAAAATCCATGAACAAACTGCAAAGCCAGCTGCAAAAAGCCCGGAGCTCAGCCTGGCACCTGTGGTGGCTGAATTTCGGGCTCTGGCGCATGGTACCGTTCAACGCGCCGCATAAGATCAAAATCATATCGGTTACTGAAGACTCTATTACCATCCGGGCGAAAAACATCCGGAAAAACCAGAACCATATCGGGGGCGTGCACGCCTGCCTGCTCGCGACGCTCTGCGAGTACGTATCCGGCCTGAGCCTGCTGGCCCGGCTAAACCCAAAGGAGTACCGGATCATCCTGAAAAGCATCGGGATGACCTATCATTACCAGGCCAAAACGGATGTAACCGTCACTTTCAGGCTTACACCCGAATGGTTTGAAAATGAAATACTCAACCCGCTCCTGTCCTCCGGCAAACTCTTTAAGGAACTTTCCATCGATGCTTTCGATACCGCCGGCAACCATGTCTGCACCGGTGTCGTCAACTGGCAGATCAAGAGCTGGAAGGATGTAAAGACAAAGCCGGATTAAGTGCAAAGGCAGGAAAGCTACAATCCGCCCTATAAGTGACTTATCCCGAATTCACGTTAATCAAACAAATCTTCTTTATGCAGATTGTTTATCGCATTTTTTCTGGTTCGCAAAAAAACTATAAAATGAACGAGAAGAAATAACCCCCAAATAATAGCAACAGTATGAATGGCTGCTATATTTTCATATTTGGAGTTAAATCCCAGCACGAACCATAGTTCTGATACAACATTATGTATCAAATAGGTAGTGAAGTGGAATCGAAACCCTACATCATAGACAGGCAGATACTCTTTATCTTCTTTTCCGAAGTTCCAGCCTGACAGGAACATCAAAATCGCGTAAATTGACGCCGAAATACCTATAACAGATCCCGATTTTATCTCTATCCCGTATGTCAGGAAGTATCTGAATAATGTTGCTGATACAATTGCAGCAATAGCAAATTTTATCAGGCTATGCGTTATTGGCTTCATTTGTTTGAAATTTTAAAAGGTTTCTGATTTCTTCCGAATAAAACAGTTGGATATTCCTTTGTACAAACAGGGCAAATAACTCCTGCCCTAAGTCCGTGAAATAATAATATTTTCGCTCCGGCCCTTTATTACCTTTTCGCTGCTCATATGTCAGAACTCCGATATGCTCGTATTTTCGCAATGCCCGGTATAGGCTCTGTTCTTCACAGGTTATTACACCCATAGATTTCGTTTCGACAAATTCTTTGATCTCATCTACATATTTTTCCCCTTCCTGAAGCGCAAGAAATATCCAAAAAGTAAGCTGCCCTTTTTTATAAGTTTCTTCCCAGGCTGAAAGCAGTTCTTTTAGCTTTTGTTCATACATCATATAGTTATCGATTTGTATTATTCAACTTGTATAATACAAATATAATAACACTATTCTTATTTCCAAATTTTTATGCGCATGATTCAGGCAGGGCCGACAAGCCACTTTATAGCCGCAAAGCCGCAGCATCTGTTTCCTTTCCTGTGTTTTTATTATGTTTGGGCCACAATTGAAAACCACTGTCATCTCTATGGCACAAGCATCTCTGGAAATCGCACAGGAATACTACCGGCATTTTAACAACAGGAACTGGGAAGGCATGCTGAGCCTCCTTGACACGCAGGTACGCCATGAGCCTAACCAGGCCGATGAGCCGCGCATCGGGATTGCGAAATTCACCGAATTCCTGGCGCACATGGACGAAAGCTACGAAGAAACGTTGACCGACATGGTATTTTTCAGCGAGCCGGAAGGCAACAGGGTAGCGGTGGAATTTACCGTCAACGGCATTTATAAAAAAGGTGAGGAAGGGCTCCCGGCTGCTCATGGTCAGAAATATGTGCTGCCCGCCGCCGCTTTCCTGGAATTCCGCGACGGCAAAATCGTTCGGGTTACCACCTACTACAATCTTACGCTCTGGATCAAGCTGGTTTCCTGATGAGCGGGCTTGCTTATATCACCAGGACCGGCGCCGCCATAAGCGGGCTCTTTGACGACCTGGCCCGGCTCCGGATACAGGTTTTCCGCGACTATCCGTACCTGTACGAAGGGTCCGTAAATTATGAGCGCGAATACCTGGCTACCTATGCCAATTCGTCCGAAGCGCTGCTTTTCGCTGTTTACGACGGAAAAGAAATGGTCGGGGCTACCACCTGCATACCGCTTGCCGATGAAACGGACGAGGTAAAGGAGCCGTTTATCCGAAATGGTTTCGACATCGGAGAGATATTTTATTTCGGAGAAAGTATCCTGCTGAAGCCGTACCGGGGCCTCAGGCTCGGCCACAAATTTTTTGATGTAAGGGAATCGCACGCCGCCGGGTCGGGCGCCTGTAAAACCACCTGCTTCTGCTCTGTCAGCCGGCCCGACAATCACCCTGCGAAACCGGACGGCTACCGGCCTAACGATGCCTTTTGGCTCAAGAGAGGCTATACTCCTCACCCCGTATTAAAAAGCTTCTTTAACTGGACAGACATCGGCGACCTGCATTCCACCTCCAAACCCATGGTTTACTGGACCAGACCGCTCAGCTGACGCTATGGAAAAAATCAAAATCGCTTCCGCACAATACCCGGTTACAGAACACAGCAGTTTTGGTGCCTGGCAATCCCATACCGAAAAATGGGTGCACCAGGCTGTACACAACCATGCCGGCCTGCTTTTGTTTCCTGAATACGGCTCTATGGAGCTGGTCAGTATTTTCGAAGCGGGCATCCGGAAAAATATACATGCCCAGGTCAGGGCTATGGACGATCTGAAAGATGATTTCTGCCGGACATTTTCTGATCTGAGCAGCAAATTCGGCGTTATTATCGTAGCCCCGAGCTTGCCGGTTTTACATAACGACCGGGCAGTGAACCGGGCTTTCGTGTTTTCGCCCGGCGGGGCTACAGGCTACCAGGATAAATTCTTTATGACCCGGTTTGAGGACGAGGAATGGCATGTAGCAGGCGGCGAGAAAATACTCACGCTTTTTGAGACTGACCGGGGAAGTTTCGGGATACAAATCTGCTATGATGTAGAATTCCCGTTAGGTTCGGCCTTGCTGGCTTCTGCCGGGGCCGACCTTATACTGGCGCCCAGTTGTACAGAGACCATCCGCGGGGCAACGCGCGTACACATCGGGGCGAGGGCAAGAGCCATGGAAAACCAGCTCTATGCCGTCGTTTCGCAAACGGTAGGCGATGCGCCGTGGTCACCCGCTGTAGATATCAACTATGGCGTTGCCGCATTTTACAGTACACCCGATAAAAACCTGCCGGAGGAGGGGATCCTGGCGCTCGGAAAGCCGCAAAAGGAAGGATGGCTTTACTTCGAGCCTGATTTTGCTCTTTTGGAAACGGTGCGGAAAGACGGGCAGGTATTCAACTTCAAGGACATGGGCAGGTTCAACCGGTTTGCCGAATCTGACAGGATCGGGATTCATAAGGTCAGGCTTACCTAGTCTGCCGCCCGTCTGATCCGACATTCTCAAAAATAAAACCTGCCGCACAACGGCTCTTTCAGGCAAACAAGGAAAAGCGCTTTGCCCGTAACGACCCGTTCTACCTTGTCTTCCGGGAAATAACTGTACACTAGCTCTAAATCGTCGGTAAGTATATACCGATAACAATGCTTTCGCCCTGCATTCTCCAGGGAAGAGAATACCCCGGATGTGTAGATATAATCGAAATCGGCTTCTATGCCTGTAGAAGCCCGCAACGCTGCCTGGTAGAAATAAAAACCGTCGGTCATGTGCCCCATCACGCCCACGCCGGGTTTCTCTTCTTTTATTTCCGGCATCAGTTGCCTGTAGTCGGCCAGCTTCCCCGGATCATTCATAAAATATAGCTCGGCCCGATCGATCGAAAAGACTGTTTCTTTCAGGGAATCGAAATAACCCAGCTTGTCCAATGTTGCAAAAACCTGTCGCCGGCCCCGATAGTCAGGATGTGATTTTAACGGGAAGCAGTCTCCTTCACCGGAGTTAAAATCGTACAGATCCGACACTTCTTTTTCGTATGCGCCCCTCGTTGCCGGATCTACGCAAAGGTAAACAGGGAGGTGCCCCATGAGCTTTTTCGCAAGATAACCTACCGGCGCCACCGGCTTTGCAGGATTACCGGCTACAAAAAACAAAGCAGGAACGAAAAAAAGGATCAGCACAAGGCCCCTCAGAAGTGCCGGCGCTCTTTCCAGGACAAAACCGGTCAGCACTGCTCCCATTACGAAAAAAGGCAGATGCGTCCTGGTACTCCAGTGCTGAAACTTCAAAGCGGTGCAAAACAGGAAAAAACCTCCGAGAGCAAGCAGCCAGAATATAAGCATTTCCCGGCTCCCTTTCAGGAAGAGCAGCACAACGGAAAAAAGAATAATGACCAGGAAATGGATCGTGTTGGGCACCATGTCTTCGTGCACGGTATACCTGACGTCGAAGTTGTCCCGGGAGATTGCCGGATCGTTGACGTCGACCCCGATTGCATCGTGTACCCGTATGATAACGCTTTCAATACTCCTGTTAAGCCCGGCATGCGGAAGGCTGAGATGGATACTGCTGTTTTTCAGGATATTGGAAATGCTGAGCTTAACGGAATGAGCGTCGGCGGTAAGTTTTTCTCCTGCAAAAGAAGAGCCTTCCTGGGGATTCATGACATTCCCGAACAATGCGTAGTTACGACTCCAGAACGGCGCGAAAATTAAACCTATTGAAAGCACCATCGTCGCTAAAATGATCCCGGAACGCATGATTCCGTACCTGCGCAGGAAAGCAACTCCGAAAAAACAGCAAAACGGGATGGCATACAGCGCGGCAGGGTACTTCGAAAAAACGGACAGGCTGAGGGAAATTCCCATTCCGAAAAGCAGCACAGGCGAAAATTCCTTCCTGAGCCGGAAACCGAAGTAAAGGAACGACGTAAAAAAACAGCTGGCTACAAGCTCTACCTGGGTAGTCGTAAGCTCGAATATAAAAATGGGAACGGTAAGCAAGGCAAAAGCGGTTAAAAGCTGTCCACGACGATTCAGTCCCAGCTCTTTCGCCAATAAGCTCACTCCCGTAAGGCATCCCATCCCGGCAAAAAACTGTACCATGTTGACAAACTGGTCTGAGCCGGTCACCAGGTAAACGTTCAATACCGCATGCTCGGCCAATACATTCAGGTACAGTTGCTGCAGATAGGGAGTGGGATAAAAACCCAGGTTCCCGAAGTGCAGCCACGCTATGATACGATGGAGGTGATAATTATTGGAATCGAAATTGTTTGGCGGCACGTAAACAGCGAGCGCCGCTAACGGCACGATGATAAGCAAAGAGCTGAAAACGAGCGTCTTGTTTTGCTCCCCTACAGAAACCAACCATTTAAACCCGCTCGCGATATCTTCTCGCTGCCTCCGCAGCCCGCCGGGATACATTTTGGCGATCAGCAGGATTTCAATCAGCAGGATGCTCCCCCAATAGCATCGCGCCGAAAAATAACCGATGCCGTTCAGCAGGGATGCTCCTTCCGCATAGATCCAGCATAGCATTCCGGTTAAAATCAGAAACCACAGTATCCTTTCTCTGAAACATGCAGAAGGAAGCGCCGTCCTTATTAATAGCATGCTGCTGAAAAACAGCAGCAGCGCGAAGCAAGTAAGAACGAAGTAAGTAAGAATAAAGAAATTCAGCATACCGTTCAGCCTCCGTAAAGAAATCCGGGGCACGAGCGTTTTAAGTTTACTACAATTGCTGAAACTTATGTATTTTTCATAATTATCACAAACCTTATAAGTCGATCCAATAATTATGTAAAGCAACCTGTCCGGAAAAAGGTTAATTTTGCAGGATAGATTAAGTATTTAACAAATTGATAATCATAAGTTAAGCATTTCTTTTTCATGCAAAAGAATCTTTTTTACCGCTATTTCACCATGCTGATGGCTGTTCTGGTGCTTTCCAGCAGCATAGGCGTAGGCCTGGTGGAAAGCGAATGCATGATGAGAGGAAAAGCGGTAGACCTGGTTTTCAAAGAGAAGAAAAAAGGGTGTAAGCTTTGCCGTACTTCCGGAAAAGAAGCCATACCGCCTGCTCAGCAGGAAGCGCCCGTTTTTAAGAAGCTGCACTGCTGCCTCGAAAAGCAGCAGTTGAAAACCGTTGACTTCCAGGTACCCGTTGTAAAACAGCTTGAAAAGCCCGCGAAAGATCTCGCGGACGCCGGCCACTTCCGGGGTATTGACTTTAACTTCCAGAAACACAGCCTGTCGGATACCGGGAATACGCTTCCGGCAGCCGTCCTTTCCTTTTCCTCCCCCTATTCCGGGCGAAGCATGCTTTCCTTCGTCCAGTCTTTCCTGATCTGATAAAGTTTTGATGTAAAGCGGTCGGATTTCCCTCTTTATACGAGGTTATCCGTACCGGAACACCGGGCCTGACGACCTCTCTGCGCCCATACTGAGAAAATCCCGGACACCGGGAGAATTCCCATCAAAACTATTCATAATCAGCATGAAATATCAACTATCGGCGATCCTGTTGCTCCTATCGGCCGGCCTTTACGGGCAGTCGGTCAGCGGCAGGGTATACGGTGAAGAAAATATGCAGAAAACTCCGCTCATCGGCGCAAGCGTCTTTTGGGCAGGAACTACGGTCGGAGTAATGACCGATATCGAAGGCCATTTTTCGATACCGCTTTCGGCACAATCTCATATGCTTGTCGTCAGCTTCGTAGGATACCGGAACGACACACTCCATGTAACCGCTCCTTCGGAAATAGAGGTAACCCTTAAAGAAGACCGCACGCTCGAGGAAGTAACTATCAGCGGCAACGCCGGCATGCTCGACAGGCTGTCTCCCCTGCATACCGAGATCATCGACACCCGCACGCTTGAGAAAGCGGCCTGCTGCAACCTTTCCGAAAGCTTTGAAACCAATGCCTCCGTCAGCGTGTCGTATAGCGATGCAGTGACGGGCTCGAAGCAGATCCAGATGCTGGGGCTGAGCGGCAACTATATACAGACCAATACCGAGAATGTCCCGTTCGTGCGTGGGCTCGCTACTACTTTCGGCCTTAACTACATCCCCGGCACGTGGGTCCAGTCTATCGACGTCAACAAAGGAGTAGGCTCGGTAGTAAACGGGTACGAGTCCATGACCGGCCAGATCAACGTAGAGCTGAAAAAACCGGATGGCAATGAGCAGCTCTATTTCAACACCTATGTAAATCATTTCGGAAGAGCCGAGGTCAACCTGAATGCGGCGAAACAGCTGTCGGAAAAATGGAGCACCGGCATCATGACCCATGCCAGTACTTTGAGAAACCGTGTCGATCAGAATGGCGACAACTTCCTCGATATGCCGCTCTATACACAGGTAAGCGCACTGAACCGCTGGAAATACCAGAGCGAAAGGATGATGGCCCAGTTCGGCATAAACGCATTGCATGAGAGCCGTCTCGGGGGCGAAATGAACTTCCGGAAGCAGATGAAAAACACAACTGAAGCCTACGGTTTCGGCACGGGGGTGAACCGCTACAGTGCCTTTGCCAAAATAGCGCGCCTGTACCCGCACAAACCTTACCAGGGACTCGGGCTGATCCTGAACGCTTCCCTGCACGACCAGGATTCATATTTCGGGCTCACCAACTATGACGGCACGCAGAAGAACCTTTACGGGAACCTGATTTATCAGAATATCATCGGCAATACCAACCATACTTACCGGACGGGCGTCAGTTATATGTTGGACAACTACCGGGAGATGTACCGCGATACGCTGATGACGCGCAATGAGTCTGTCCCGGGAGCATTTTTCGAGTATACCTATAACCATATGGACAAGTTTGTCCTCGTACTCGGCTCGAGAGTAGATGCTCATAGCCTTTACGGAGCCCATTTCATTCCCAGGGCACACCTCAAATATGAGCTCGACAACCATACGGCTTTGCGGATCGCGGGAGGAAAAGGCTTCAGAGTGCCTAATGCGCTTGCTGAGAACTACGGCAACCTGGTATCGTCAAGAACGGTCGTATTCCGGGAGTCGCTGAAACCGGAGGTTTCCTGGAACTACGGCATAAGCCTTTCCCGCGATATGCATATCAGCGACATGAAGAGCAGCATAGTGGTCGACTTTTTCCGTACTCATTTCGACAACCAGCTGGTAGCAGATATGGAAGACCATCGCTATATTTACTTTTATAACCTGAACGGCCGGGCGTTTGCCAACAGCTTCCAGGCGGAGCTCAACCTCGTGCCGATCAAGCGATGGGAGTTCAAGCTTGCATACCGCTTTTTTGACAACAAGCAGACCCTCACCGATGCCGATGGCGTCAGCAGGCTGCTGCCCCGCATGATGGTAAGCCGCGACCGCGTTCTCTTCAATACCGCGTACGCGCTTCCTTACGATAAATGGAAGTTTGATTTTACCGTACAATGGAACGGCAAAAAAAGAATGCCTATGACAGCCAGGGAACATACTCAGGGCGACTTCAGGATGACCGGAAACTATATGGCGCCCGTTTTTTTCAACATCAACGCCCAGGTTACCCGGACATTCCCGAAATGGGATATTTACCTCGGAGGCGAAAACCTGGCAGGCTTCAGGCAACCTGACCCTATCGTCGGAGCGCAGAATCCCTTTGGCAAGGATTTTGATGCTGGTATGGCATGGGGACCGGTGGTCGGAAGGATGATCTATGCCGGGTTGAGATATAAAATTGGCGAATGATGGAACTGCTTGTCAAAAATATGGTCTGTGACCGCTGTATCAGGACTGTGCGCGAAGAACTTGAAAAAACAGGCGTACAGGTGAACGAGATCGAATTGGGCCGGGTCGTTATAGACGGCGAGCCTGATGACGATCTTATGCAAACTATCCGCGCCATACTCACGCAAAACGGCTTCGAACTGATCGACGACAAAAAGGAAGCCCTTGTGGACCATATCCGGAAGCTGGTCATCGAGGAAGTACAGTATTTAAAAGGCAACAAGCCCGAGCATATGAACTTCTCCGAATACCTGGCCCGTAAAACCGGTTATGACTATTCCTATATAAGTCACCTGTTTTCTTCAGAAACGGAGCAGACCATAGAGCAATATATCATCGCGCAGCGGATAGAAAAAGTAAAGGAATGGCTCTCATACAACGAAATGACCATCAGCGAAATAGCCTGGAAGCTGGGTTATTCGAGCGTAGCACACCTTTCCAACCAGTTCAAAAAAGCAACCGGTATGTCCCCGGCCGCCTATAAAACCAGCGGGAACCTGCCGCGGATCGCCCTGGATAAAGTGGGGAAGTAAGCAGTACAATTATTAATCGACAACTTAACACGTATATAATCTCATGAAACAAATCGCAAGCTTATTAATAGCGCTTTTTCTTACGACCGGGCTGCTGAATGCAGGTCCGGGAAATGATACCAAAGAAGTAAAGATCCAGACTTCGGCCAAATGCAAAATGTGCAAATCGCGCCTGGAAAGAAACCTCGGACTTTCTAAGGGGGTTGAAGAAGCGAGCCTCAACCTGGACAATAAAGTGATGACGGTCAGGTATAACCCTAAGCGGACTTCGGAAGAGAAGATACGCGAGACCATTGCCAAAACCGGCTACCAGGCAGACAATGTGCCGGCAGTAGAATCGGCCCATGATAAATTACCCAAATGCTGCCAGCGAACAGCGGAGGCACATCCCCATTGACATAAAACCCGCGTCTTACACCACAAATCATGAAAAAGTCAGTTTTGTTTACCGGGATATTCCTCCCGGTTCTTTTCGCAGCCTGCAGTCCTTCCGGTAATCAATCTAAAGATACGGTCGACGGGCATACGAGCGAGAACTCGCTCGACTGGGCGGGCGTATACGCCGGCGACGGGGAGATTCTTTCCCTTACTACCGGTCATGCTTATTTTCTTGAAGAAAAGGAAACCGCCGATTCTGTAAGCAGGTCGGAGGGTACCTTTACCTGGGATGCCGACGGAAGGGAAATTTCCCTCTCCGGGAACGGCAAAACCTACCGGGTACAGGAGAATAAGATAGTTCCCGTAGGCAAAGACAAACAGCCCGTGGAATCGGGTGCATTAAGCAAGCAGGGGGAAAAGCTCACTGATACCTATTGGAGGCTCAGCGAAATAAACGGGAAGGATATCAGTGAATTCAAGTCGGATTTCGGCCGGGAAGCCCATCTTATTTTTAACGGTGAAGACCAGCAGGCAAGCGGAAGCAGCGGCTGTAATCTTATCTCCGGTCCGTATGAAACGGGCGATACACCCGGGAAAATCAAATTCAGCAAATTCCGCAGCACGCTTATGGCGTGCCCGGGCCCTGCCATGGACCTCGAAAACCAGTTTACCGAAATTATCGAGGATGTTGCCGGCTACGAGCTCCGGGAAGGCACGCTGCTGCTCTCGGATGCGGAAGGGAAAGTGCTGTTCAGGTTCAGGCACTCCCTGAGCAAAGAATAACTATTGATAGAACTTCCTGATGCGGATCATCTGCTCTACCGCTTCGGGGACGAGATACCTGATCGACCTTCCCGCGTTCAGCGACTCCCTTATATAGGTCGCCGAAATATCGAGCAGCGGGGCATCCACGAACTTTACCCGTGGATGCTCCCTGTAGCCATGCGGCTTCGAACCTGGCCTTGGATAAACATACAGGCCGGTATACTCCAGTATTTTATCGCTGTTTTTCCAGTTGCCGAACTGTGCCAGGTTATCTTCGCCGATAATCAGCCTGAACTCATGCTGCGGGAACTTCTCCTGGATCCTGACGAGCGTATCTATGGTATAGCTCGGCTTGGGCATATGAAACTCGACATCTGAGGCCGAAAGCAACGGGTTATCGCCTATTGCACGCTCAACCATATCCAGCCGGTCAAATTCATGCAGGAGGTTTTTCGACTTTTTAAAGGGATTTTGCGGACTTACGATAAACCAGACCCTGTCCAGGTCGGTAGCGGTCGCCATGGTCTGCGCTATAATGAGATGCCCGGTATGGATTGGGTTAAATGAGCCGAAAAAGAGTCCGATTTTCATGCCTCAGTATTCATTCCTATACAAAACATTCCTGTCCATTAAGAAGTATTGCCAGCGGTTCCCCCGAAATCCTTTTGACTTCGGTTTTCTCCCCGGTCACAGTCACGCTCAGCAGGGTCCCTCTGAATCCGATCCTGAAAGAATAGGAGCTCCAGTTGTCGGGAACAAAAGGATTCAGGGAAAGCATTCCGTCTACCACCCTCTGGCCCGCAAACCCCTTTACCACGCTCATCCAGGTTCCTGCCATTGAAGTGATATGCAGGCCGTCTTCGGTATCGTTGTTGTAATCATCCAGGTCAAGCCGCGAGGTACGGAGGTACATTTCGTAAGCTTTCTCCCGGAGATTAAGCTTTGCAGCAAGAATTGCATGCACGCAGGGCGACAGCGAAGATTCATGGACCGTCATGGGTTCGTAGAATTCAAAATTCCGCCTCAGTTGCTCCATCGAAAAATCATCTTCGAAAAGGTACATGCCCTGGAGCACATCGGCCTGCTTTATAAAGCAGGATCGTAGTATCCTGTCCCAGGACCACTTCTGGTTAATGGGCCGGTGCCCGGCTATCTCCCCAACGGTCAGCAGTTCCTTATCCAGGAAGCCGTCCTGCTGCAGGAACACCTGCCTCTCCCCGTCATAGGGAAACCAGGTATTAGCCAGGATCGCCTTCCAATCAGCCCGCTCGGCATCGTAGTCAAAAGCTACCTTCTCCAGTATGGAATTAAGCGCTCCTTTATCCTCCTTTTCCAGCGCGTCCATTACGCTCAGCGTATACCTGAGGGTCCAGTTGGCGATATAGTTCGTATACCAGTTGTTATTCACATTGTTCTCGTACTCGTTGGGACCGGTCACACCCAGCATCACATAGGCTTTTTTCGCCTCCGACCAGTTAAATCTCTGCTTCCAGAACCTCGAAATACCGATCAGGACTTCCAATCCGTATTCTGCGAGATAGCGTTTGTCGCCCGTATACCGTATGTAATCAAATATAGCGTAGGCGATAGCGCCGTTCCGGTGGATTTCCTCGAATGTTATCTCCCATTCGTTATGGCATTCCTCCCCGTTCATCGTCACCATAGGGTACAGGGCGGCGCCATTTTCAAATCCCAGCTTAGCCGCGTTTTCGATAGCTTTCCCCAAATGATTATGGCGGTAAACCAGCAGGTTGCGCGCCACTGAGGCATCGGCGGTGGCCAGGTAAAACGGCAGGCAATACGCTTCGGTATCCCAGTAAGTGCTTCCTCCGTATTTTTCGCCGGTGAATCCCTTCGGACCGATATTAAGACGCGCATCCGCTCCTGTATAGGTTTGCTCCAGGTGAAAGATATTGAAGCGGATACCCTGCTGGGCGGCGACATCGCCCTCGATTATTATGTCATTCCGCTTCCACTTTTCTGCCCAGACAGACATATGGGCCAGCTTCAGTTCGCCGTAGCTTTTTTCCCTGAGACGGTCTACGCGGGCGTTCACCGCACCCCGCAGCTCTTCTTTCCGGTAGTTGGCCGAAGAAAGGTTAACCCCGTATTTGACAAAAACCAGTTCCTGCCCGGCTTCGAGCTTTACCGTTACATGTCCCGCTACATACTTTTCCTTCTTTTCGGGAATAGCGTTGAAATCCTGCCGGATGCCATTGACAAATAAATCATAAGCCATGGCCGTTGCTACCTGGAAGCGCTCGACTCCGAATGGGTTGGCCCTTGTTTCCAGGATAAGGCTTCCCCTGGCGAAAGCAGTTTCCTTTGACACTTCGTCCCAGAAAGACTCGCCGTAGTTGGAATCCCGGTTCCGTATCGTTCCGTCAAGAAACGGAGTAAGCTTTATTTCCGCATCGGCATCCAAAAGCCTGATCGCATAACGGATGGCGCCCGATTCGTCGTCCGCCATACTGTTAAACCGCTCGGTCGCTATGCTAAGCCGTATCCCCGACCTCAGCCTGACGGTGGCCGTCCGGTATAAAACCCCTTCTTTCATATTCAGCTCCCGCCTGAACGCCTCTACTTCGGCAGTAGCCAGGTCCAGCTCCTCCTCTCCTATCCGTACGCCGATACCGATCCAGTTACAGGCATTCAACACCTTGGCAAAGTAATCGGGATAACCATTTTTCCACCATCCCACCCGGGTCTTATCGGGGAAATACACGCCTGCCACGTAGTTCCCCTGCAGTGACTTTCCTGAATACCTTTCCTCGAAATTACCGCGTTGCCCCATCCTTCCGTTCCCCAGGCTCATCAGGCTCTCGGTTATCTCGTTGTACTCCGGGTGAAACCCCTCCTCTATTACCGACCACTCCGAATGTGTTATATAGTTCTTCATTTATATAAAAATAGTTGAAAGTTGAAAGTGGAGAGCGGCCGCCGCTGCGGTTGAAAGTTGAAAGTTAGAAACCGGTTCTCCACGCCCCTTTCCCGATGTGCGGCCTTATCATTGGTGGCGGGCCGCGAACCGCTATGTGTGCCGGCCTTTGATCGGCTGCTCATGGGGAATTTTCATCTGTATAAAAAAGACATCAAATCCCCCGGAGAGATCCCTTCAAACCCGGGGATCACAAAATCCGCCTCCTGCAGGATCGCCGGGTCTCCTACGCCAACCGCCTTCATGCCTGCCCGCCTGGCTGCTTCGATACCTGCCGCCGCATCCTCGAACACCGTACAATTTTCAGGCTTAACACCGAGATCCGCCGCTCCTATCAGGAATACTTCCGGGTCAGGCTTACTGTTAATAATCCTGTTTCCGTCTACAATAGTATCGAAATAGCCGGTTATTTCAAGGCTTTTGAGAATCGTTCCGGCATTTTTGCTGGCAGATCCCAGCCCGATCAGTATGCCTTCCCGCCTGGCTTCCTCTATAAAGGGCAAAACACCCGGCAATACATCGTCGGGTGTCATACGGCTGCACAGCTCCAGGTACCAGGCATTCTTCTCCGATGCATGTTTCAGCTTCTCTTCCGGGCTCAGCGTCACTTGTCCTGCTTTCAGCACTATTTCAAGAGAATCCATCCTGCTGACCCCCTTCAATGCCTCATTCTGGCTTTCCGAGAATTCAAAGCCAAGCTGGTTGGCCAGCCGTTTCCAGGCGAGGTAGTGAAACCGCGCTGTATCCACAATAACGCCGTCGAGATCAAACAGGTAGGCTTGCCGGTTATTCATAAGTTACGTTTATATATTAAAAAGCTGCTCTTCTCCCTTTCCTCCGGGCGCCCCGGTCAGCAATCGGCGCCAAAAGTACAAAAAAAGCATTTGCCGGCTTGCCCGGGATAGTACAATTGGAATTCTGCAAGTCTGAGCCTTATGTTTTAATATGAATTTTTTCTATACTTACATCCTTAGCAAAGCCGCAGGGCCTGCGGCTTCATACCGTAAAGTATAGTCTAATTATATTTTTACATAAATGAAACTAGATCAGATCAACTGGGGAATTATAGGGTGTGGAAACGTTACAGAAGTCAAAAGCGGACCGGCTTTTAACCTGGTCGAAGGCTCCCGTCTGGTTGCCGTCATGCGAAGGGACGGGGAACTGGCCCGGGATTATGCCACGCGCCACGGGGTTCCCAAATGGTACGACGATGCCGAAAAGCTAATCAACAACCCTGACGTTAACGCTATATACATAGCTACACCACCCGACTCGCACCTGCATTACACCCGCATGGCAATGGAGGCCGGCAAGCCTGTGTATGTCGAAAAACCGATGGCCCGGAATGCCGCCGAATGCGATGAGATGAACAGGATCAGCGCAGAAACGGGCGTACCGCTTTACGTGGCTTACTACCGGCGCGCCCTGCCCTATTTCCTGAAGCTCAAAGAACTGGTCGATTCAAAAGCAATCGGCGAGATAAGAAGCGTTCATATCCAGCTTCACTGGCAGTCTTATGACGAAGAGGTAGGGCCGGATGCCAAACCGAGGTGGCGGGTATTCCCTGAGCTGTCGGGTGGCGGCCATTTCCATGACCTGGCATCGCACCAGTTCGACTTCCTGGAATACATGCTCGGACCTGTAAAATCGGCAAAGGGATTTTCGGCAAACCAGGCCGGGCTGTATCCCGCCGACGACATCGTAACCGCTGCCTTCGCTTTCGACTCGGGTGTGCTGGGAACCGGCAGTTGGTGCTTTACAGTCAATAAAGAGCAAAGAGTGGACGACGCCTGGATCATAGGTTCTGAAGGCAAAATATCCTTCCATTTCTTTGAGAAATATGACATCGTGGTCGAGACCGCCAAAGGTGTGGATAAGTACCATATTCCTTATCCGAAGCACGTACAACAGCCGTTCATCGAGCTGATGGTCAAAGAGCTCCGCGAGGGGGAAAAGGTATGTCCCAGCAGCGGCTTGTCGGGCGCCCGGGCAAACCTTATAATGGATATTATTACGGGAACGTTATTCTCTTAAAACCGCTCATCCCCGGGTATTACCTTCTGTAAGATTCTTGCAACGTTTCGATAAACCCGGTGATCATCTCTATCGATTTTCTAGTTTCAGCCATGTAAAAACCGGTAGAATGAAATTACTTTCCATACTTGTATCCCGGATCGCCTGTGCAATGGGCCTCATTTTGCTCAGCCAGGCGGCCCCGGCACAGTCAGCGGTCAGAGGGACGGTTTACAACCAGCGTAAAGAGGTGCTTCCGTTTGCGTCTGTTTCGGTCAAAGGCACTTCCATAGGCACTATCGCCAATGAAGAAGGACGATACCAACTGAACCTCAAGCCGGGCTATTATGAAATTATATTCCAGTACCTGGGGTATCAGAGCGGCTTCAAGGCCATTACCCTTACCGGCTCCGAAGAAACTTTTGACGCGGTGCTGGCCGAGCAGGCGCTTCAGTTGGGAGAGGTAAAAATCGGAAAAGGGAATGAAGACCCCGCTTATGCGATCATGCGCCGGGCGATCGCAAAAAGCAAATACCATTTATTGCAGGTAGAAAGCTACAAAGCCAGGGCCTACACAAAGTCATCGGTCGTCATCACGGATCTGCCCCTGGAATTCCTCTATAAAAAAGAGCTGGAAAAGGTCGCCGCTGAAGAAAACTTCAAAAAAGGAGTCCCTATCCTGAACGAAACGGTCTCGGAAATAGAGTTTAAGCAGCCGAACAACTACAAGCAGAAAGTCGTGGCGGCAAGGAACAGCCAGGATAACAGTTTTGCAAGCCCCAATGAGTACCTGCTCACCAGCTTTTACAAGCCCGACGTGGTACAGACCGTATCCCCTTTATCGCCCAGGGCTTTCGGCTATTACAAATTCGAATACGTGGGCACCTTCCGTGAAAACGGTGTGGATGTCAGCAAAATAAAAGTGATACCCCGCGCCTATGGCGACGGCGTATTCAGGGGCACTATCCACATCATCGAGAACCTCTGGGCCATTCACAGCTTGGACCTCCAAACCGTAAAAATGGGTATAAACCTGAAAATCAAACAGATATACTCTCCCGTTCAAGATGTTTGGATGCCTATCCAACAACAGTTCAACGCAGACGGCGGCCTCTACGGCGTAAAAGGCAAGGCCGAATATGTCATATCCCAGACCTTCCAGTCCGTGCAGCTCAATCCCAACTTTCCGCCCGATGTGGTAATACTGGATAACAAGACCGAAAAAGAGGACGTAAAGGCCCTGCCTGTTACAAAAAAAGACATCAGGGACAAGGAACTCGAAGAGCTGCTGAGCAGCGGCAAGAAGCTGTCGGTGAGAGATATGCGTAAAGTAATGAAAAACTACGAAAAGAAGCAGCTGGAAGAAAGCAAAGATAAGGGAGAGGATATAGACCTCATAGAGCGTAGGGTGAGCAGCACGGAAATCGATTCCATGGCTACGCGCCGGGCCGGCTCCTTCTGGGATTCCCTGCGGACAGTGCCGCTTACAAAAGCCGAGACCGTCAGCTATAACCGGCTCGACAGCCTGCTGGCCCGTAAGAAAATCGACTACCCTGTTCAGAAAAAAGATACTGAAAATAACGATCCCGATACGACCCGGGTGGCCGGGAAAGCCAAAGGAGGAAAGCTTGACCCGGGAGATATACTCTGGGGGTATTCCTTTCCGCTTAACCGGGAAAAATCGTGGAGGCTCGACTATACCGGCCCGCTCAGAGGCGTGCAGGTCAATACCGTAGAGGGATGGGTTATCGACGGGACAGGCATCGGGATAAGGCATACGCGAAAAGAGGACAAAACCACGGGCAGAGCCGGGCATCAGCTCGCCCTGCGCGGTATGACGCGCTATTCTTTTGCCAGGAACCTGCTGTCGCCGCGGGGGGAAGCTTCGTACCGGTGGCGCAGGAATACGCTGTCGGCCGAAGGCGGAAGGGCTATTTCCCAATACAATCCGGAAAATCCGATTTCATTCCTTCTCAACTCCGTCACTACTTTGTTTTTCGAACAGAACTTTGCCAAAATTTATGAAAAGGACTACTTCCGCCTGCATTATGTCCATGCCCAAAGCAACGATCACTTCAAAATCGGCGCATCGGTCGAATATGCGGATAGAACCGGGCTTGGAAACGATGAAAAATTAAGCCGGTACAGGTGGATCGACTGGAAAAGGAGAGAGTTTTCTTCCAATACACCCGGAATTCTGCATGACCTGCAGCCACACATCGGTCTGCCTTTCACCGCTCCTGTGATGTCCGATCACCTGGCGCTTGTCTTCCAGGTTTCGGCCAGCTACAAGCCATGGCAGAAATACAGGATCAAAAACGGGAAGACAACCTTTTATAAGGACGACAGTCCCGAGCTCACGCTGAACTACCGGAAAGGGGTCCCGGATGTGCTGGGCAGCAATGCCGACTTTGATTTTTTACACCTCAGGGTGAAGCACGGGTTCCAGACCGGCATCAGGAGCAAATTGTATTACCAGCTCGGCGCCGGCTCGTTCCTGAACAGGAAATCGGTATGGTTTCCCGACTATCAGCATTTCAGCGGAAACCGTTTCTTTTTCCAGTTCGGCGATCCCGTGGGTACCTTCCGCATGCTCGATTACTACCGGCATTCAACCCGTGAGGAATTCCTGGAGGCACATCTGCTGGCGGAATTCAGGCAGCTGCTGTTTACCCAGATCCAGTGGTTCAGGAGATACGGCATCAAGGAAACGGTCATTGCACACTACCTGGCTACCCCGGGCTCCAACCACTATACAGAGCTTGGATACGGGTTCGACGTGGGCATCCGGTTCCCTTTCAGGATTGAGGTAGTCAGTAATTTCGAAAAGTTCAGGTATATGCAGACGGCTTTCCGGATCGGGACTACCATGAATATTCCGTTTAAGTGAAAAAGGTGCCGGTTAGTCGCCGGAGGCGACAGAATAAAGCTTCGGGACTGCAAGTCCCGAAGAGCATCCATCATCACTCCCGATAGCTATCGGGACACATCATCACTTCCAAGTCAAACCAAAATTCTTAAACATGAACGCATACATATCGGCAGCCGTCTCCAGCGCTTTACGCGTATTGCTTGCGCCATGGCCTGAATTGATATCGATCCGGATCAGCAGCGGGTGTTCCGACGTCGCCCCGGCCTTAGCCTGCAGCTCCGCCGCATACTTGAACGAGTGTGCCGGCACGACGCGGTCGTCATGGTCGGCGGTAGTGACCAAAATGGCCGGATACTTCCCGCCGGCCTTTATATTGTGCAAAGGCGAGTAGCTGTACAATACTTTGAATTCATCTTCATTTTCGCTGCTCCCGTAGTCGGCTATCCAGTTCCACCCGATCGTAAACTTGTGAAAACGAAGCATATCCATTACCCCTACTGCAGGAAGGCCTACCCTGAAAAGATCCGGCCGCTGGTTGGCGACTGCACCCACGAGAAGCCCGCCGTTCGACCCTCCCTGCAGGGCCAGCCTTTCTGCCGACGTGTATTTCTCCCGGATCAGGTATTCGGCGGCCGCAATAAAATCGTCGAATACATTCTGCTTCTTTAGCTTCATACCCTGCTCGTGCCAGGCTTCCCCGTATTCGCCGCCCCCTCTCAGGTTGGCCTGTGCATATACACCTCCCTGATCGAGGAAACTGATACGGGTGGCGCTGAAGGACGGGTCAAGGGAAATATTGAACCCGCCGTATCCATAGAGCACAGTGGGGTTGGTGCCTTCCTGCTTCAGTCCCTTTTTGAAGGTAATGAACATAGGGATACCGGTCCCGTCCTTGCTCTTGAAAAATACCTGCCGGGTTTCATAATCCTCCGGGTTAAACGCTACTTCAGGCGCTCTGAAAACCCGGCTTGTACCCTGCGCCACATCGTACCGGAAGATGGTTGGAGGATAGTTGAAAGAAGTATAGGTATAAAACACGGACTCATCTTCCTTTTTACCTGAAAAACCGGCGACCGTTCCGAGACCGGGCAACGGCACATTTCTTTCAAATACACCGTACAGGCTGTAAACATTCACGCCCGAGGTCACATCTTTGGTATAGGTAGCAAACAGCTTTCCTCCTCCGGTAGTAACCGATTTGAGAGGATCGGCCTGCTCGGGGAGAACTGTCTGCCGTGCTTTATCGCTGAATCTGAACAGCTCTACTTTACCCCTGGGCGCGTTTTCGTTGGTTTCCAGCAGAAACCCTTCAGGTACGTTATCCACGACAGTATAGCTGAAATCGGTGATGTCGGTTACAACAGGCTCAAAAGCCGAAGCGCCCTTCGCCCGGTAATAAAGCGCATTGCCGTCCTTTCCTTTTCCACGGTCGCTGATGTAGAGTACCAGGTAGCTTTCATCGCGTGTGGTAGAAGCCAGGTGAAACCGGTGCGGATTCTCCCTGTCCTCATAAACCAGTTCGTCTGCAGACTGGGAAGAGCCGATCTTATGAAAGAAAACCTGGTGATTTTCATTTTTTGCAGCCAGGGCGCTTCCTTCAGGCTCCGGGTACCTGCTGTAATAAAAACCGTCGCCCTGCCATGCCACTCCCGACACCTTCACCCAATCGAGGCGATCCGGCAGCATTTCCAGCGTTGAGAGGTCCATTACCCTGAATTCCTGCCAGTCGGAACCACCTTTTGAAGTACTAACCACTGCATAGCGCCCGTTTTTCGAAAGACTGAATACCTTCAGCACGGTAGTCCCGTCGGCAGACAGCTTATTGGGATCGATCACGACCTCGGGTTCTCCGTTGAGTCCTTTCTGACGGTACACAACGGCCTGGTTTTGAAGACCGTCGTTTTTTGAATAGTAGTAATAATCCCCCCTTTTCTCCGGCGCAGAGTACTTCGGATAGTTGAAGTACCTTTCCATATCTGCCAGTATTTTCCCACGAAACGGGATGCTTTCAAGATAGGCAAAGGTCACTTCGTTCTGCTTTTTGACCCACGCTTTCGTCTCTTCGGAGCGGTCGTCCTCCAGCCACCTGTAAGGATCTTCCACTTTCACTCCGTGGTAAATGTCATACTGATCGACCTTCGCAGTAGAGGGGTAATGGATTTTCTGGGCCCCGACATGAACGCCCCCGATTGTTCCGAGTATTCCGGTCATTGCTAAAATATTACTGGATCTGAAAATGTTCATTGGTTTAAGTTGATAAAGCTGTAAAATCTTACCTCCAAGTAAAAGCAATCACACATCTTATCCAAATCTGCTGTTTGCACTCCTACCTTCCCGCCTGCGAATATCTGTTTTGAACCGTCTTTTCGCTAATTTCCGTTAACTTTCAAACCTGTTAGGATTTAAACGCCACCATCTTCACATGACCACTTTCAGGACTATCCCGGCCAGTAAACATATCGCCCTCGTTGCCCACGACAACCGCAAGGATGAGCTGCTCGAATGGGCCGTTATTAATAAAGATGCCCTGTCAATGCACCACCTGTATGCCACCGGCACTACGGGCAAACTGCTGGAGGGCCATCTGGGCCAGCCTATCAAAAAGCTGCTGAGCGGACCGTTGGGCGGCGATCAGCAGCTCGGCGCTATGATAGCGGAGAAGAAAATCGATGTAATGATCTTCTTCTGGGACCCGCTTTCCGCCCAGCCGCACGACCCGGATATAAAGGCCCTGCTGAGGCTTTGCGTAGTTTGGAACATCCCCCTGGCCTGCGACAGCGCCACCGCAGATTTCCTTTTCACCTCGCCCCTTATGTCCGGAGAGTACCTGTCGCGCCAGTCGGACTTTACCGAATACCTTTCGCGGAAATTATGAACTATTGTACCGGCGAGATGTTTATATAAAT
This sequence comes from Spirosomataceae bacterium, assembly GCA_037191015.1. Classification (GTDB taxonomy): domain Bacteria; phylum Bacteroidota; class Bacteroidia; order Cytophagales; family Spirosomataceae; genus Ravibacter. Next base: position 180,074 of record JBBCKD010000015.1, on the reverse strand, counting down.
ATGTTCAATTTACTCTTAAAACCGCGTATCAGTGAGTACCGAAAATAAGCTATCTCTCTTTGCCCCCGAAAAGCTGAAGTCTGTTTTTTCCTATCCAGAATATATGGACCTGATGGAAAGCCTGGTAAAAGAAGGCAAAACTACCGGTCCGAAGCAAAATGCGGATTACGCCGCCTATACCCGGCTTAACCTGGCAAGAATGCAGCGTCTCAACAAGACGACCGTCATAGAGCCGGGACTGGAAGAGGTCATTAAATCCATAGGAGCTCCCCGGAAGTGGTATGTGCTGACGGAGGCCTGGTGCGGAGATGCCGCGCAATGCGTTCCGGTTATCGCCAAAGCTGTCGCCCTCAACGCCAATATATCGCTGACGCTCATGCTGCGCGACGAGAACCCGGAGGTAATGAGCCGGTATCTGACCAACGGAGGAAAATCGATCCCCAAGCTGATCGCCCTGGACGAAGAAGGGAACGAGCTCTTTACCTGGGGACCCCGGCCGTCGGGCGCCCAGGAGCTCTACACCGGGTTCATGGCAGAACCGGGCAGGCCATTCTCCGAGCTGACGGAGGCGCTGCAAAGGTGGTATCATACCGACAAAACGCTTTCCGTTCAGAAAGAACTGCTTGCTGCGATTAAAAATTCGCTGTAAGGTCACTGAAAACGTCTATTTTTGCACCTCTTAGTTAGATAGTGCTGAAGTTATGGCCAGCTATTTTAAAAATATTGCTGAGGGAGTTAAATCCACACTGACCGGCATGGGGCTTACGCTGCGCCATGCCCGGGAAGCCCGCAGACGCCGTAAATCCAATAACATACAGCTGAATGACTTTTTCGAGGTACGGACAGGTATGGTAACTGTCCAGTACCCCCAGGAAACCGTTCCTATCCCGGACAACGGCCGCTACCGGCTTCACAACGAGATTGAAGACTGCATCGTATGCGACAAATGCGCCAAGGTATGCCCGGTAGATTGCATAGATATAGAGCCGATCAAAGCTACGGAAGAAGTAGGCCGGGCCTCCGACGGGTCGGTTATCAGGCTGTACGCCGCCAGGTTCGATATCGACATGGCGAAATGCTGCTATTGCGGGCTGTGTACCACGGTTTGTCCGACGGAATGCCTTACGATGACCAAGACATTCGACTACAGCGAGTTCGATGTACGGGAAATGGTATACGCATATAGCAACCTTACGCCCGAAGAAGCACAGGAAAAAAGAGAGCTGCTCGAGCAGTTCCAGATGGAGAAAGCCCAGGGTAAAGCCCGGGCTGCCGCTCCTGCGGAAGCGCCTGCCGCAGGTACGCCTGCCGCAGCAGCCAAACCCGCTTTCCGGCCTGTTATGAAGCCGAAAGCAACCGCTGCCCCGACAGGGGATGTTAATCAAGAAAAAGAAAAGCCGACAAAATCTGCTATGCCGTTTCACCCACGGAACTGGAACCCCGGTCTTATCGGAAATCCCGAAAGATTTTACTTTACCTACGGAAAACAGCATCCGCTAAAACGCGCTGCCGACACTCCTGACCCCATACAGTCGGCAATAAAGGCGGCCTCTGCAGCGGGATTCCGTCCTACGATAAAGCCTGCGGGCGCAACATCATCGCCGGGCGCTGCACCAACTTCCAAACCGGCTTTCAGACCGACGATGAAGCCGAAAGGCGGTGTAGCGGCAGAACCTGAAAATAAGGCTGATACTCAAAAACCTGCCTTTAGGCCAACGATGAAGCCGAAAGGCGGTGTAGCGGCAGAACCTGAGAATAAAACTGAGGCTCAAAAACCGGCTTTCAGGCCAACGATGAAGCCTAAGGCAACGGAAGCTGCGGATACAGAAAAGATAGCTGATGCCCAGAAACCGGCTTTCAGGCCGACGATGAAGCCGAAAGGTAGCGTAGCGGCTGAACCTGAAAATAAAACTGAGGCTCAAAAACCTGCCTTTAGGCCAACGATGAAGCCGAAAGGCGGTGTAGCGGCAGAACCTGAGAATAAAACTGAGGCTCAAAAACCGGCTTTCAGGCCGACTATGAAGTCCAGGACAACGGAAGCAGCAGATACCGGAGAAACTACTGATACGGCGAAGCCTGCGTTCAGGCCGACCATAAAACCCAAAAGAGCCGGTGAATCCGCGAAACCAGAAAACAAGGCAGAAGCTTCCGATCCGGCTTTCCGGCCCGCTGCGGATTTCAGCATTCCTCAATCTGACAGCAGACCCGCTTTCAGACCGCCGCATACTGCAGAAGGGGATCATATTCCTGCTGCACCGGCAAACACGAAGTTCAGCCCCGCGGGATACAAGCCCCTGAAATCGGCCGCGCGTCCGTCTTTTGGGGCAAAGCTGCCGGCTGCTTTGGTCGCCCCGCAGCAGCCGCCCGCGGAGCAGGCCCCATCTCCTGCTGCCGATACTCCTGCAGCATCTACCCAACCGGCTGCCAGGCCAAAAGCAACATTCAGGCCTACGATGAAACCCAGGAAATAGCGTTCACACAGCATGAGACTACTCGGCAACATAGTATGGCTGATATTCGGAGGATTTGCCACCGCCCTTGAATACGTAATCTCCGGCCTCGCCCTATGTATTACGATTGCAGGCATTCCGTTCGGGCTGCAATGCTTTAAGCTGGCGGCATTGATGCTATTCCCCTTCGGTCGCCAGATCAGGGACAGCGGGGAAGTCCCCGGCTGCCTGTCACTGCCGCTCAATATCGTCTGGATCATCTTTTCGGGCTTCTGGATAGCAATTACACATCTCTTTTTCGGCGTGCTGCTCGCTATCACGATCATCGGCCTGCCTTTTGCAAAACAGCATTTCAAGTTTATGAAGCTGTCGTTTGCACCCTTCGGAAAAGATATTATCTGGTGAGCCGTCTTACGCCTGTTTTTAACATCGAATGAATTTCCTTGTCCGGCATATCAGCGATATTCTTACAGACTACAAAGGGGATGTCCCGCTTTCGGTATACCTGAAAGACTATTTCAGAAGCTTTCCAAAGCTGGGCTCACGCGACAGGAAGGCTATTTCCCAGGCTGTTTACCTGTACTACCGTTATTGCCGGAGGCTTCCCGGCGATCTCAATGCTTTCGAGGTAATATTCAACGCAATACAATATTCCCGCCCCGGTAATTCATTCCTGGAAACGATGCTGCTACGGTATGACGACAGCCTTCCTTTGAAAACCGCAACAATGGGCGATCCGGAAGAGCAGCTGCCGGAGCTTTCCGGTGGAATCGCTTTAAAAGACTGGCACGACAGCTTCCTGGAACAGCCCCGGATGTTTATAAGAACCCGGAAACCGGGCGTTGCAGCGCGATTACAGGCAGCCGGAATACCGTATTCACACTGTGCAGAGGAAGACAGCGGGCTATCCTCCCACACCTGCCTCGCCCTGCCAAACGGTACAAATCTTGAAAACATTCTTCCCTCAAATGATTATGTAGTCCAGGATCTGGCATCACAGCAGAGTATACATTTCCTCCTGGAAAGCTGTGATCTAAAGCCTGAAATGAGGGTTTGGGACGCCTGCGCGGGAGCCGGGGGGAAATCGCTGATGATAACCGACCTGGTACGGGGCGTCAGAATACTCGCAACCGATATACGCACAAGCATCCTGAGCAACCTGACCTGGAGATTCAGACGCTACCATCTTCCTGTTCCGAAAACAGCCGTAGCCGACGTTTCAGAGCCTGCCGGTCTTCAAACGGCAATTCCCCCGAGGCCATTCGACCTGGTTATCTGCGACGTTCCCTGCTCAGGGAGCGGCACATGGGCACGCACACCCGAGCAATACCATTTTTTCAGGAGAGAATCTTTAAAAGCTATGCGTGAAAGGCAGTTGAAGATCACATCAAATGTTGCGCCTTTCCTGAAACCCGGCGGGATGCTGGCCTATATAACCTGCTCTGTTTTCAAAGAGGAAAATGAGGCTGTCGTGAGGGAGATTGCGAAGGGCCACGGTCTTGAAATCGCGGCCATGAAGCTGATCGACGGAACAAAAAACGGGGCCGACAGCATGTTCATCGCCCTCCTGCAAAAATAGCTGCACGGTTCGGCAACGCCCGCTTCTATTCCTGGACATTCCTGATCACATTCTTGATATTCAGCTCAATGATCTGCCCCATGGAGCGGCAATTGAGGTACTTTTCATCGTTAAAATACCGGGCCAGCCCGGTTTTCAGCTCATCGACCTTCTCGGGCGTAGACGTATAATCCAATATGGATACATCGCGTAAGGCAGCCAGCCGGTGCCGCTCGCTCCGTACCTGGTAAATAATGCTGGAGTGCTCCTCCTGCTGGTACTGCCTGACGGTCTTTTCCGTCAGGTATTCCATAGCCAGCTTTACATAAGCATAGTTCTCCTTAAAAAACTGGGGCATATAGATCTTCGGGTTCCCTTCGTAAAACTGCTGGTCGAAATCAATGGCCCGCAGCTTAAACTGGAAGTCATCGAAATCGGGCGTGATCTGCATTACGAAGTTGTACGCCCGCATGTCTCCCAGAAGCGTGATCAGGCAGCGTTCGTTGAACTTCACGAACTCTTTGGCGACCCTGGTCATGTTGTAGTCCGGGTGGTTCAGCCTGGTCTTGGCAAATACATCGCCGGGGATACCTGCGATATGCTCTTCTACGAGGGTCTCTCCGTCTACCACGTAATTAACCTGGTTAGGAGTCAGGATTTCCTCAAGCTCCAGCCCGTAGATCCGCGAGGTATCCGATCTCTTGATATAAAAGTAATCGTATACGTCGTTGAGCCGGTTCACAATTTTCACCCTGAACGGGTTTGAGTTACCGAACATGCAATAATCGATCCGCTCAATGTACTTGTGCTCGACGAGCCTGAGATTACCGGAAGCTTTCAGCATCGCATAAGCCATTTTTAACCCGTCGTGGATACGCGTCAGCTCATTGCCCGGGTACAGGGGACTCTGCCACAGCGTATCCCTGTCAAACTTATCCAGGACCGGGAACGACTCGTTAAACTGCATCAGGTCGTGGTAGCTGATAGGAAGTCTTTTCTCACGCTGGTAGGTACGCAGGTACTTTCGCAGCTCCGGGCTTACCGGTATAATAGGTTTTTTCCTCGAAATAGTGACGTTGGTCAGCTCCATCACAATGCACGCTTAGGTCAATAGCAATTTAACGCTTTTTTGCCACATCATCTAATTCATCCCAGCGACGGAAAAGACATCCCCTTGATCCGGCTGTAGAGCTCGACCGCATACAAATCGGTCATGCCCGAAACATAGTCCAGCACCGCCATAATCTTTGAATAGGCGTCTGTCCGGTCTGTGTAGAACTGGCGGGGCACCAGGTCCACCAGCTTCTGCTGATAGGAAGTCTTTTTATCGTTTACATAGGCCGGTATGAACTCTTCAAGAAGCCCGCCTATCACTTTGTAGCCTGCTACCTCTATCTGCACCACGGTCGGGTGATTATAGATCTGCTTCCGGGAGATATCTTTGATCCGTTTGACGGCGCCCAGGTACGGTTCCGTGACTTTGTCGATGAGTGCAAAGTTAAAATCACCCTCCAGCAATGCTTTCTGCTCGTTGTAAAAGACATCGGAGCACTCTGATATAAGCTTGCTGATCGCTTTAGCCCGGAGCAGGCCTATTTTGGCTTCGTAGTCATCAATACCCTCCAGCCGTTCTTCCATCCGGGCATCGTTGCATACGGGCAGCAGCAGGTCTTCCACTTCGCGGTAAGAAAGGATCTTAAGCCGGTGAGCGTCTTCAAGGTCGATGATATTATAGCAGATATCGTCGGCCGCCTCCACCAGGTAAACCAGCGGATGGCGTTTGTATACCAGGTGCGGGTCGTCGGCCTGTTCGAGTCCGAGCTCGGTAGCAAGCAGCCTGAAGTCATCCTGCTCAGCTTCGAAGAAACCGTACTTCTTTTTGTAAATCAGGGATTTGTCGTGGCCCGCTATGGACGCGCAGGGATATTTCGCAATAGCCGCAAGAGTCGAATAGGTAAGTGAAAAGCTGCCCTGTCCTTTGCCTTTAAAGGAATGCGTCAGAATACGGAAAGCATTGGCATTTCCCTCGAATTTCGTCAGGTCGGACCATTGCTGCGGAGTGACCTCCTCCCGGAATTTCATACCCGCGCCCTCCTTGAAATAATGCGAAATAGCAGATTCTCCGGAATGGCCGAATGCCGGGTTTCCCAGGTCGTGGGCCAGGCATGCGGAAGCTACGATATTCCCGGCCTCGCTGATCAGCGGTAGCTGCCGGTCCACATCCGGGTTTTCTCTTTTGAGCCTGTTGTAAAATATCCTTCCCAGCGACCTCCCCACGCTGGCCACCTCCAGGCTGTGCGTCAGCCGGTTATGGACAAATATGCTGCCCGGCAGAGGAAATACCTGGGTTTTATTCTGAAGTCTTCTGAAAGGAGAGGAAAAAATCAACCGGTCGTAGTCACGCTGGAATTCCGACCTTGCTTCTTCATGATCGAGGGAAGCTGCTTTTGCGCTGCCCCATCGTTTTGCCGATAATAGCTGTTCCCAATTCATTTGTCCTGGCTTTACCGCGCAAAACTAACAGGATAAAGCCTTTCTGCAAAAGAACGCCCGGTGCGAAACTGCAGTTTATTTACCCCAGGCTACTGCGGTTTGCTGCTGCTCTCCCAGCCCCTCTATACCCAGTTTCACCACATCTCCGGGCTGCAGGTACAATTGAGGCGTCATCCCCAATCCTACCCCTTCAGGAGTACCGGTAGTGATAATATCCCCCGGGAGAAGCGTCATAAACTCGCTCAGGTAGCTGATCAGGTGCGCTACATTGAAGATCATATCGGAAGTATTGGAGTCCTGGAACATTTTCCCGTTCACGGACAACCATAGTCGTAAATCCTGCGGATCGCTGATTTCGTCGGCAGTGACCAGGTAAGGCCCGACCGGCGCGAAAGTATCACAGCTCTTGCCTTTCACCCACTGACCTCCACGCTCGAGCTGAAACGCACGCTCCGAATAGTCGTTATGGACCGCGTAGCCGGCTACATAGCTCAGCGCCTCCGCTTCGTCTACATAACTGGCTTTTTTCCCGATGATCACGGCCAGCTCTACTTCCCAGTCCGTCTTTGTCGAATTGCGCGGGATTACAACGTCGTCGTACGGTCCTACCAGCGCAGAGGTTGACTTGAAAAAAATAATAGGCTCTTTGGGGATCGTGGCGCCGGATTCTGCCGCATGTTTGGCATAGTTCAATCCTATGCATACAATTTTTGACGGACGCGCGATACAGGAGCCGTAACGGAAGCCGGATTCCAGCGCGGGGGCAGAAGCGGCATTTTCTTCGAGCCAGGCTGCCAGCCTCTGCAGGCCGTTGGTCGCAAAAAAAGCCTCGGTATAATCTTCTCCGAAAGCAGACACGTCGATCAGGCGGCCGTCGGCAAGCGCGACCCCCGGTTTTTCATTCTCGTAAGCACCAAAACGGAATAATTTCATAAAGCAGGAATTATCTGATTTTAAAATTGAAAAATGTCAAATTATAAGACTAGTCTATATAAAGGTGGTTAAGCAATCTGACCGCACCCCGGCCTGTGTCTTCACAGGCCGGAATAACTTCATAAAAAAGGCCTGGAAAGGGAATGGAAGTGGTCTGTGAGGACACAGACCACGGGAAGACACAGATCCGCTTCCGGCAGCTGACAATCTCAGTTATTAAGATGCACAAATCCGCCGTCGATCAGGTAGTCGGCGCCGGTGATAAAACCGGCTTCATCCGAGCAGAGGTATACGGCAAGCGCAGCAACTTCCTCCGGTTTCGCCATTCTCCCGATCGGCTGGGTTTTAGACAGCTTTTCAAACATCTCCTGCTCCCGGCCGGGGTAGTCCCGGGCAAGGTACCCGTCTACAAACGGGGTATGTACCCTGGCGGGCGAAATACTATTGCACCTGATATTCTCTTTGAGATAATCCTTTGCAACCGAAAGCGTCATGGTATAAATGGCGCCTTTTGTAGTGGAATAGGCGAAGCGGTCGGGAATACCCACGGTGGCTGCAATGGAAGCCGTATTCAGGATCACCCCTCCGCCCGATGCCAGAAAGTGAGGTATTGCCGCATATATACAATTGTATACGCCTTTGATATTCACGCTGATCACCCGGTCGAAATCCGCTTCCTCTGTAGTATGAGCCTTCCCGACATGGGCGATACCGGCATTATTGACCAGTATATCTATTTTTTTCTCCGACGCTATCTTATTGATAACAGCCAGCACATCAGCCTGTTTTGAAACGTCGAGCGCATGGGCGTAGGCCTGGTAACCCGAAGCGGCCAGCTCTTTCGCCGCCGCTTCAGCGCTCTCCGGATTTAACTCCAGTATATGTACTTCTGCTCCCTGGCTGGCGAAAAGCCTGGACATAGCTAGTCCGATGCCGCTGGCACCTCCGGTGATCAACGCGGTCTTTTTATCTAAGCGAAACATATGGTAAGAAAATAAGCTTGCAGCATCTGAAATGATAACAAACGATATGGGATTAAGGTTAGGTAAAACAGGCCGTAAATATATTTAAATGCATAGAGCAAACCCAGTTCCCCGGTATTAATTATGGAAAAGCGGGACGCATTATATTTTTTCAAACTAATTATTGACCTTCTACCCTGCTTTTCTTACCTTTGCAATTCTTTTTCCGGAGTTAAGGATATCACTTATAGCAAAAACGAAATAATGAAAAAGGATGCTCATCCCTCATACAGACCTGTTGTATTCTGGGATCTTTCAAGCGATGACAAATTTTTAACTCGTTCTACCATCCAGACAGAGGAGACGATCACCTGGGAGGACGGCAACGAATATCCGGTGTATAAAGTAGAGGTGTCTTCAAAGTCACACCCGTTCTATACAGGTAAGAACACTTTAGTGGATACAACCGGTCGCGTAGACAAGTTCCTGAAGCGTTACGGCAAAAAATAAGGCAAAAGGAGAAAATAAAATAAGGGCGGGCTGCCGGATATCCGGCAGACCGCCCTTATTTTGTAGCGCAGTAAAATAACTTTTTATGCTCAACATTATTCTCTTCGACGATCCTATTGTAAAAGTGGACCTGCTCCCTTTTACCTATACCCGGCCAGTAGCGCTGATCAGGTGCGGCATTCTTACCCTGGAAGAAAAATGGCAATATTGTCTTGAAGGCAACTACAGCTACCTGTCCGACACCTACCTCCGGGAAAAATTCCCGCTGAAAACCACTACCGACAATCTTTATATCAACGGTTCCGTAATACCGGATCCCGACCTCGTTTCCGCAATCCGCAGCCTGTCCGTCAACGAAGCCATCTATTCGCCTGATGAGCAGCTTTTAGCTTTAAGAAGTCAGCAGGAGTGGAAGCCGGGCCAGACTCCTGAAGCTTTCCCGCACCGCACATTTGACAAGGATTTCGGGCAGGTTTCAAAGAAATGGCATATCAACCAGCTCAACGGGAGCCAGATCGCCGCCGACGTTGCCCTGATTTCAGCGGGGGCTTTGTTTAAGCCGGTCGGCGATCCTTTTACAAGCTGCTATCACCCCGAGCGGATCTTCATCGAAGAAGGAGCTGTCGTCAGGGCGTCGATCCTGAATGCCGGCGACGGGCCGATCTATATCGGGAAGAATGCCCTGGTACAGGAAGGCTGTATGATACAGGGTCCTTTTGCACTCGGAGAAGGCGCCATCCTTTCCCAGGGGACTAAAATCAGGCCGAATACCTCGGTCGGGCCATACTGCAAAGTCGGCGGCGAGGTCAGCAACAGCATTTTCTTTGGCTATTCCAATAAAGGTCACGACGGGTACCTTGGGAACTCTGTGGTAGGCGAATGGTGTAACCTGGGTGCAAACACCAATAATTCCAACCTCAAAAACGACTATTCCTCCGTAAAGCTTTTCAGCTACGCCACCGGCGAGCCGGAAGACACGGGCCTGGTAAACTGTGGTCTCTATATGGGCGACTACAGCAAATCCGGCATCAATACCATGTTCAATACGGGGACGGTAGCGGGCGTGCACGTAAATGTTTTCGGAGCCGGCTTCCAGGAAAAGTTCATCCCGTCGTTTTCCTGGGGAGGCAAAACGGAGGGCTACTGCACCTACCGGCTTGACAAAGCGCTCAGCGTAGCGCAGATGACAACCCAAAGCAAGAAACAGGTCTTTACCGGGGCCGACGCGCGCCTGCTTAAGGAAATACATAAAAGATCCGCTCTCTACAGGGTAAAGTAGGTTATTATTTCATGTCATTATGTTATTCAGCGAGATCCCGGGACTGCAACAGGTAAAGAACCAGCTCATACAGTCAGTAAAACGCGAAAAGGTAGCTCACGGCCTGCTGCTTGACGGCCACCAGGGCGGAGGGGGCCTGCCGCTGGCGCTGGCTTTTGCGACCTATGTCTTCTGCGAAAACAGGCAGGAAAATGACGCGTGCGGCGTATGCGCTTCCTGTGCGAAAATGTCGAAGCTCGCTCACCCCGATATACACCTGATATTCCCGTTTGCCAAAGCCGACAGTAAAGACCAGAGAAAATTATCCGAACATTTCCTGCCCGACTGGAGAGAGTTCCTCGCAGTCAGCCCCTACCAGACGCTTACACAATGGCTGCAGTTTCTCAAGGCCGACAACAAGCAGGCCGTAATCCCGGTTGAGGAAGCCCGGAATATCCTTAAAAAGCTGACTCTGAAGTCCTACGAAGGAGGCTATAAAATACTGGTGATCTGGAAGCCGGAATTCATGAACACCTCGTCGGCCAACGCCCTGCTGAAAATACTGGAAGAACCCGCGGCCAAGACCCTTTTCCTGCTGGTTTCCGACCAGTCGGACCTGCTGCTTCCCACCATTATCTCGAGGGTGCAGCAGGTATGGGTACCGCTTTTTTCGGATGCCGAGGTAAGGGAATACCTTATACAAGAGCTGGGGATAACCGACGAAAACAAAATTTCCGAAATCATTTACCTGAGTGAAGGCAGTCTCTCGGAAGCGCTCCTCCTGAGCAAAGAACAAGCCGACGACCGGCTTGCCTGGTTCAGGGAATGGATGACCGCCTGCTACCGCAAAAATGTGGCGACGCTTGTCCGACAGGCCGAGAGCTTTGACGCTTTCCCCCGCGAAAAGGAAAAAGACCTGCTCGAATATGCGCTCAGGATCTTCAGAGATATCCTCCTCCTTAAATCGGGCGCTGATGATCTTATCCGTACTGCAGATGCCAACAGGACCTTCCTGGAAAACTTTTCGCGTTCGTTCGACAAAAAATATCTTTCCCCCATCGTCGGAGAATTGTCCAAAGCCCACTATCATATTCAAAGCAATGTCCGGGCCAGGATTGTTTTCCTCGATCTATCCTTAACTTTGTCAAAATTGCTGAAACTGGACTAACGGCAGAACCCATCAAAGTGTCACAACACCAGATCATAGGCGCCGCTGAGATCGTAGACTTCCCGGATTTTAACTGGCTGAAAGTAAAGGCAAGAATTGATACCGGAGCGAGGACTTCAGCCATGCATTGCACTAAAATCACTTTGCAGAAAACCGAAAAGGGAGAACTCCTTCATTTCTGGCTGCAGCCCGACGACTCGGGTCAGGCCCGCTCCTTCACCACTTCCGATTTCGAGGAGAAAGAAGTAAAAAGCTCCTTCGGAACAACGGAGCGCCGTTTTACCATCAAGGCGCTGGTCGTTATCAGCAAAAAAAGAATAAGAGGGAGATTCACCCTGACCAACCGCGAGAAAATGTCCTATCCTATCCTGATCGGCAGAAACTTCCTGAGAAGCCGTTTCCTGGTAGATGTTTCGCGGAACAACGCTAAAACGACTCAATAAAACTGAGATGAAAATCGCTATTTTATCAACAAACAAAGAGCTCTATTCAACCAAAAGGCTCCTGGAAGCTATTAAGCAACGGGGTTATGAAGGAGTGGTCATCGACCATTCCAAATGCTTCCTCGTAGTGGAAGGAGACAAGCCGTCTCTTATCTATAATAATGAGCAGGTACGGAACATCGATGCTGTCATTCCCCGGATCGGTACCTCCATTTCCGGGTTCGGCTGTGCTGTGGTGCGGCAATTTGAAATGATGAAAGTATTCACCACCGTAAAGTCACAGGCCATTATGAGATGCCGTGACAAGCTGCGCAGCCTGCAGATACTCTCGAAGTCGGGGGTAGACATCCCGAAAACCGTCATGGCCAAAGACCCCTCACAGGTAGACAGCCTCCTGAAATTCATGGGAGGCCCACCGGTTGTTATTAAAACGCTCGAGGGAACGCAGGGGGTAGGCGTTGTACTGGCCGAAACCAAAAAAGCGGCAAAATCTACGATCGAGGCTTTTTACGGGCTCCGGGCCAACTTCCTTATACAGGAGTACATTTCGGAAGCGGAAAGTGCCGATATTCGTGCCTTTGTGGTAGGGAACAAAGTGGTTGCCGCAATAAGGAGACAGGGCCTGGAAGCCGATTTCAGATCCAATCTTCACCGTGGAGGAAAGGGACAGCCGGTTATCCTGTCGGAAGAGGAGGAACGCGCCGCTCTTGCCGCGGCCAGGGCACTGGGTGTGAAAGTGGCGGGAGTAGACCTTCTGCAGTCCAGGCGGGGCCCGCTGGTGATAGAGGTCAATTCTTCGCCGGGCCTGCAGGGTATCGAAGAGATCTCCGGGGTAGACGTGGCAACCGAGATTATTAACTATATTGAAGAAAGGATAGTATTGGACGAGGGCGATACCGTAGGTGTATAGCCGCCCGGCTTACAATCAGTAATTATGCATATCAGAATTGGTACACGCGGCAGCCGTCTTGCTTTATGGCAGGCCGATCATATAAAATCGTTGCTGGAAAAAGGCGGCCTGACTGCCGAAAACGTTATTATCGAAACCACAGGAGACAAAATCCTCGACCGGTCGCTATCGAGTATCGGCGGCAAAGGGTTGTTTACCGAAGAGCTGGAGCAACAGCTCCGCTCCGGTGAGATCGACATAGCCGTACACAGCGCCAAGGATGTTCAGTCTGCCCTCGATCCCGACCTGGAGCTGCTGGGGTTCACTACCAGGGAAATTGTGAATGACGTGCTTTTAAGTGCAGACCCCGAAAAAAAGCTCGGGAGCAGCAATCATTTCACTATCGGGACATCTTCGGTAAGAAGGGTAGCCTTTCTGAAGCATTATTACCCTCATCTGAACGTGGTCAATATGAGAGGCAACCTGCAGACACGGCTGAAGAAAATGGAAAACGGCGATTGCGATGCGCTCCTGCTTGCCTATGCGGGAGTGCACCGGATGGAATACGACTCCCTGATTACGGAAAAAATCCCCGAAACACTCTTTATACCTGCAGTAGGGCAAGGCAGCATTGCCGTGGAATGTGCAGTCTCGCTCGACGCAGGTAAGAAAGAGGTTATTAAAAGACTGGTCAACGACAGGGACACTGAAATATGCCTGCTTGCAGAAAGAGCCTTCCTGAATAGCATGCAGGGCGGGTGCAGCGTACCGGTTTTTGCCCTTGCAACGCTCCGGGACGAACAGGTTCAGGTCCGGGGGGGAGTCATCAGCCTTGACGGCAGCGAGCTGCTTTCGGAATGCGTCAGCGGCCCCGCAAACCGGGAAGAGGCTATCGCGCTGGGACGTTCTCTGGCGGAATCGGTTCTCTCCGGAGGAGGTGCAAAAATCCTGGAAAATATCAGGAAAACACGCTGAGCCGGCTTACTTTTCCATCAGGCAGGACGCAACCGAAAAAGGCGCCTGTACAAAAGAAAACTGCTTCCCGCCCCATTGTACCACGATCTTACGCGATTCTTCGCTGTCATTTAAAACTACCACTACCCCGGAGCCGTCAGGATTCGAGAAAGCGACCTGCTCTATTTTCCTGTCAGGAGAAACCGCTTCCGAAAATAACCTGCGCGCCCCGGGGCGTACAAATTTTGAGAAGTGTCCCAACGCATAATATTCGACATTCCGGGAAATCTCTCCCGATGAAGCAATCGTGATCACCCCCCTGCAGTCTTTGCACCCGTTATTAAGAGGGCCGAAGTTTTCATCCAGCGCAAGGTTCCACAGGAGCGCATTTTTCGACCAGTTCCGCGCAGTGCCGATGAAAATGTGCTTCATATTCCAAACCATGTTATCGCTGAAATTCTTCGCCCATTCTCCGCCTGATATTTCAGTGAAGTACAGGCCCTTGTCAGGATAGGCCTCGTGCACCTTACTCATCGCAGACACATCGCCCGCGTAAGCGTGAAACGCCGAGCCGGCGACGTATTTTCCCGCAACGGGATCTTTCAGGATGGAGATGGGATAGTCGGGGTGGTCCCAGTTGTGATCGTACAGCAGTATCTTCACGTTGATATTTTCCTTCTCAAGCGCCGGTCCCAGGTGATTCCTGATAAAGTCCAGCTGCTCTTCCGCCTCCATACGCATGGAGGGATAGGCAGCCTCATGCAAAGGCTCGTTCTGTACTGAAATCGCATCAATACGGATTCCCTCCCGTTGGTATGCGCGCAGGTATTTCACAAAATAGTCTGCATAGGTTCCGTACCATTCCGGCTTCAGCTTTCCGCCAGCAAGCTTCCCGTTGGTTTTCATCCATGCCGGCGGGCTCCAGGGAGTAGCCATTATCTTCAGATCCGGCGCGACGGTTAATATCTGCCGCAGCGCCGGTATCAGGTCTTCCTGATCTTTTTCAATTGAAAAATGCTCCAGCCCGGGATCGGTCTCTCCGGGCTCAAGATCGTTGTAGGTAAAGTCCTCCAGCGAAAAATCCGAAGCCCCCATTGTAATACGGAGGTAGCTGATCCCTATCCCGTTCTCCGGGTCAAACAGTTCCTTTATCAGGTCCGCCCTTTTTACCGAATTCGTTTCTTTGTTCAGCAGGTAGGCCGACGACCCGGTAAGCGCCGCTCCGTACCCTTCTATTTCCTGCAGGTGCTGCGCGGTATCAATGATGATACGGTGCCCGGTCATACTTTCGTTAACCGGGGTTGCCCCTACCGGCTGCTCCTCGTGAAGGCGCTTCGCCTGATCTCCGGTAGTAACCCATATCCTTACATTACCGGCTCTGTTGCCGGGTTCCTGCTCGGTGCCCTTTCCGCCTCCGCAACCGGCCAGAAGCCCGATACAGCAGCAACCTATTAGATACCCTATCTCTCTTTTCATTTTCAAAGCAAACCACTCCCGGTCTTTTCTGAAATTAACTCTGCAATTTATCAATACCCTATATTTTGTTCCAGGTTTTCATTCTTGTCAATCTCTCCCTGGGGTACAGGCCATACCAGGCTGTTTTCTGAAATTGAGTAGTTGAGATCATTCCCGCTGCCGTCTTTCACTGCCTCCATCACCCCGATCGCCCGGCCGGTCCGCAGAAGGTCAAACCACCGGTGTCCTTCGAAGGCAAGCTCCAGCCTGCGCTCCTTTTCGATGGCCAGTCTCATAGACGCCTGATCTGAAGCGGCGACCTTCGACAATTTTGCCCGGCTTCTGACCTGGTCGACAAGCGTACTGGCCCCGGCAAGATCTCCTGTTTCGTTCAATGCTTCGGCTCTCAGCAGCAACACATCGGCCAACCGGTAAACAATGATATTCTGCGAAGCGTCGGTCTGCCTCATTTTGTAGGCGAACGGGAACTTCGTCAGCGAATGGTAACGGTCGGACCATTTCCCGGTTACGTCCGAAAAAAATATGGTAGAATTTTTCCTGACCAGATCGCCCTCGGCATCGTAGGCGGCGATAAGATCGTTGGAAGGCGTATTGAACTTTTTCCAGTCGGTGCCGTAAAACATGGAAGATCCCCAGTTCCCGCCGGTACCCCAGTCAGAAAAGTTCAGCTCGAAGATGGCTTCGCTGCTGTTTTCGTGAAGGCCGTCCCATAGCTGCTCAAACTCCGGCAGGAGCTGGTAGCCCATATCCGTCACTTTCCCGGTATTCGTCAGCACGTCTTCCCAGTTCCCCAGCGTAGCGTGTACTTTTGCCAGCAGTGTATAAACCGCTCCCGGCGTAACCGTCATTTTATCCGGTCCTGACGCAGGCACGACAGGGGCCGCTTCATTCAGATCGGCGAGTATCTGCGCGTAAACATCTTCTACCGGAGTGCGCGCCGGGTATAAAAGAGGATAAATCTCCGCCACATTCCCGGAGGTGATCGTCGGCAGCTCCTCTGTCACCAGCGGTACAGGCCCGTACATGCGCACCAGGTCAAAATAGGCCCTTGCTCTCATAAACTTAGCTTCACCGACGATCTGGTTTTTGCGATTCTCCGTCAATGCGGCATCATTTACCCCGGGCACATTTGCAATAATAGAGTTAGCTCTCGCTATGTGATTATACAGGTAAGTCCAGTCGCGCGCTACTGCCCCGTTGGTCGACAAAATGCGGAATTCATCGACTTCAAACCACGAAGCATTGTCGGCGCCGGCATAGCTGTTATCCGACTGGCCGTCGCCTATCAGGAAATAATCAAGGACATAATACTCTGCTGAAGCATTCTTGAAAATCGCGTAGCAGCCTGCCAGGGCAGCCTCGGCCGAAGCGGCATCCCTGATTGACGACCCGGCTGTTCCCTGCCCGCTTTCTCCGACAATCGTTTGCGAAACAGGCAGCAGATCCAGCTGGTCCCCGCAGGAAGCCGCCGCCAGGATAAGCATGACCGAAGCCGGTATATGGAATATCTTTTTCATCTGTAGAAAAATTGATGTGATAATTAGACAATTAGACGATGAGGCCATGTGACAATGCGCACCGATCCCATCAAAACAGGACGTTTAACCCCAATACAAACGAGCGGGATACCGGATAGGTACCGTAGTCAATCCCGAGCGTGGCTCCGCTGGAAGTGAAAGCATTCACCTCCGGGTCGAAGCCCTTGTACCGTGTAATGGTAAACAGGTTCTGCGACGTCAGGTAAACCTGGGCCCTGGAAAGCCTGAGCTTTTCGGCGAGATCCCGGCTGAACGTATAAGAAAGCGTCACGTTCTTCATACGGAGAAAAGAAGCATTTTCAACGAAACGCGACGACACCAGGGAATTGAAGACGTTACCGTCGGTGGCTCTGGGGACATCGGTTGCATCGCCGGGATTTTTCCATCTCCGGAGTACCTCCAGAGACTGGTTCTTGCTGTCATACATGCCCTCTGTTTCCATCCGCGAGGCATTAAATGCCTTGTTCCCCTGCGATCCCTGCAGGAGAAAAGACAGCTCAATGCCCTTGTAGGAAACGGAATTGTTCAAACCGTATATAAATTTAGGCTGCGCAGAACCCAGCACCGCGCGATCTGACGGAGAAAACGTGCCGTCCCCGTTCACATCCCGGTATGTCATATCGCCTGTTTCCGGGTTGACGCCATCCGCTATATAGCCGAAGAAAGTGCCGAGCCCCTCGCCCTCCCGGAGTATGATAATCTGATCGCTCCGGCCTTCCACCGTGGCATAACGGTATGTTTTGCTGAGCTCCAGCTCTGTGATCTTATTCCGGTTGAAAGTCATATTCAGATCGGTAGTCCAGAGAAAATCGCCTTTTTCCCGGTTAATAGAAGAAATAACAAATTCAAAGCCTTTATTCTCCATCTTTCCCGAGTTGCGGGGGATATAAGTATATCCGCTGGTATTGGGCAGGGGCACATTCAGAAGCAGGTCCCTGGTTTTCTTGATGTAGGCGTCGGCCGTAAGGGTAATCCTGGACTCCAGTAAGCTCACGTCTACCCCGAGGTTGGTCTGCGTGGTAGTTTCCCATCTCAGATCGGGATTCGGGGCATATACCGGTCCCGCGACAGCCGGCCCGGATGGCGGGTTCGTCGGAGTCCGCCTGGTAAAGGTGTTCAAACCATAGGAAGCATAGTTGGATAGCCCCTCCTGGTTCCCGTTTTGTCCCCAGCCTCCTCTCAGTTTCAGGTCATTGATAACTTTCACATCATCCATGAAACTTTCAGACGATATTCTCCAGCCGGCCGACAATGAAGGGAAGAATCCCCAACGGTTGCCTTTTGCCAGCTTGGACGAGCCGTCGGCTCTGAAATTGGCCGTCACCAGGTACTTGCTGTCGAAATTGTACATCACCCTTCCCAGGTAGGAGTTCAGGAACCACTCCGATGTTTCCGTATAGGCATCTGTAATCACGTTGGCCGCATTCAGCGTTTTCACGGTGATATCTTCAGGAAAATCTCTCCCGGCCATATAGGAATTATTCCACCGGTTTTTCTGGATGGTGGTACCGGCCAGCACTGACAGATAATGCTTATCTATGGCTTTTTCATAGTTTGCCGTATTTTCCCACAGGTAGGTAAAAGAGTTGGAGCGTGTGGCATTCGCAAGGCCATGCGTGCTGTTATTGTTCCCCCGCCCCTCGGTGGTCATAAAAGGGTCAAGGTAGTAGTCATTGCTGTGGTTGAAAAAGTCGATCCCGAAATTCGAACGCAGCTTCAGGCTTTCGAGCAGGCTCAGCTCCCCTACAACGTTTCCAAATACCCGGTGGTCTTTCGTTCCCTGGGCAGGTCCGTACATGGCGGCGAGCGGGTTATCCCAGCCTGCTTTGTTGGGGTTCATGGTGTACTGCCTCCTTCCGTTATTGTCGGTGGTATAGATGCCCATGGTAGGCGGCGCTCCGAGAGCTCCCAACACCACGGCATTACGGCCCGCATTGTTGTTGTCCTTCACATCCCTGATCTGCGCAGCCGCATAGCTCAGATTGGTGGTAAGCTTAAACCAGCTCTTGACCTGGTTATCCAGGTTGATCCTGAGCGCGTAGCGGTTGTAGTCGGCCGGCTTGATAATCCCCTGGTCCTTCGTATAGGCGGCTGAAACAAAGAACTGGTTTTTATCCGTTCCCCCGGAGAAGGACAGCTGGTAGTTCTGATTTTTCCCGGTCGTAAACACTTCCCTGTTCCAATCGGTGGTTTCTCCCGACACGCTTACGGGGTAGCCCATTTCATTCATCAGCTCGGCATATTGCGCAGGATTCAGCACATCGATCGATTTGGCAATATTCGAAAAGCCGTAATAGCTGCTGAAGTTCACCTGCGAGGTATTGGCCCTTCCCCGCTTTGTCGTCACAATCACCACTCCGTTTGAGGCCCTGGCCCCATAGATAGCCGCAGAAGATGCATCTTTCAACACCTGGATACTTTCGATATCATTGATATTCAGGTCGCGGCTATCCATTGTAGGCACGCCGTCGATCACGTACAGCGGCTCGTTCCCCGCCTGCACGGAAGTTGCGCCCCTGACCCGGATCGACAGTGCGCTGCCGGGCTTGCCTGACGGCTGCGTAACCTGCACTCCCGCCGCTTTTCCCTGCAGGGCCTGCGCGGCCTGTAAGATCGGGCGCTCGGTAAGGTCTTTGGTGCTGACGCTTGAAATTGCCGTGGTCACATCGCCTTTTTTCTGGGTACCGTAACCTATTACTACTACTTCCTGGAGATTACGCTGGTCGGCCGTCATGATTATCTTAAGCTCAGTCCTGTTGCCTACCGTTTCCTCCAGGGTGTTGTACCCTATATAGGAAAAGACAAGCACCGACGAGGCAGACGGTACGCTGATCTCGAACTTCCCGTCGACGTCTGTCACTACCCCTGTCTGTGTCCCTTTTAATAAGACACTGGCTCCCGGAAGCGACTCATTCTGTTCATCTGTCACAACACCCCGTACCAGCACGTTCTGCGCCGGCGATACGCCTGCCAGCCCTATGCAGCAGAGCAGTATCATCCATAAGTGTCTCGTTTTCATCGGAGCAATGGTATAAATCATAATTCAACCAATATTTTTTTGTACAATTTGTAAGGCAAAGGTATAAAAACGGAAATCGTTTTTCAAAGAAAAATAAGATATAAATACTTGATTAATAGATAGTTATATACTATTTAATACGGTTGAATACCGTAAATATATAAATCCTTAATACCTGAAATTCAGCTTGTAATCAGGAAACGCTTCCTGCTGCCGGAGAAGAACCGATACGCCTGGATACCTTGCGTAAATATGGACGTGATGATGTTAATTAGTAAGCTAACCGGCAAAAAGAAGCGACGTCCAGCCCGGCTCATCGCTGCCTGACCGCTGCTTCTTATGATCCTGCATTACCTTCTTTATACGGCTGCTGTAGGCCCAGCAGGTGCTTTGCCGGATGGAAAGCGCTTCTGAAAGCTTATAGGAGGAGATTTTTCCCTTGGTTGAATAGACCAGAAAGATAATGTAGAATGCCTTATTGATCGGGATGCGCGTATTCTGAAGCAGCGTATGGGCCGTAACCGACTCTTCGTAGCTGCACTTTGAGCAACGGCGGCTTCCCTGTATATGTCCGTGGTAGTAATGATCATTTCCGCACTTATGGCATGCGTAGCCTCTTTTTTCCTTCAGCTTTTCTAAAAACCGGAGGCAGGCATCCTGGTCGGGGTAGATTTTGCGGAACTCCTCAAAATCTACCTCCACAGACAAAACCCTGGCTCTTGTTACTTCTTCAACATTCGCCTTGAGCACCGTGTTGTCCTGCTGCAAAACCTGGTTATCTTCCTGCAGCAGACTGTTCATTCTCCGGATCTCCTCTGCCTGCTGCTCAAGCCTTACATTGATCCTGGTCAGCTCCCGGTTCTTGTTTTCGATAATAGCGGCCTGCTCGGTTACTTCGCGCGTCCGGTCGGCCACTTCTTTTTCAAGACGGGCATTCATCCGGTCCTTCAGCCTCACATTGAGGTTCATCTGGCGGATCATTTCACCCTGCATCTTATCTTTTTTGGTCTTCAGGTAGCGTACTTTATCTCCTAATGCAAATGAGAGGAACAGCATTTCAATGACAAAACAGATGCTCAGGCTGTAGTAAGAAACGATCCCGAAATTCAGAGCGGGAATAAACAGGATGAGCAGCTTGTAAACAAAGCCCAGGGTCAGGAAGCTATATCCCCATACAAAATACCGGGCCGGATGGTACCCGGTCAGGTAGATGTATACGCCGGCATAAAATGCGATAGCCAACGGCCCCAGCTCTATGAATTTGTAGTTGAAGAACGTCCGGTCAAAAAAGAGCCCGTAGCAGAACAGGAGCGCTCTCAACCCCATAGTGACCAAAATAACTTTATCCAGCCGGGGCGCTTTCTTCCTGGTGAATAACAGCGACCGGGAAAACTGCAGGGCGAAGATGCTCACTCCAAACAGCGCGACGGCATAGGCGTATTCGTTCCAGGCGGGGCTGTCAGGCCACAGATACTGGTAGGCCAGGCCATCGACGCACATTTCAAACAGCCCTACGCTGAGAATGTAAAGTACATAGTAAAGATATTGCTCCTGCCGTATCGCCAAGTACATCAGGAAATTGTAGAAGCTGAAAACCAGGATCATTCCATAAAAGATCCCGAAGACCAGGTACTCTACCAAAGCATATTTTATAAAGCGATTGGAAGAGCGAAGCACAATGATGACATCGGCGACCTGGCTGGAACGGATATTGAAATAGTATATCCCCTCCGCCGCCGGGTCATCCAGGGACACCGTAAAATTTTTATGTTCGAACCCTCTCTCGCGAAAAGGCTTCCTGTCCCCCATTTCGACCCGGTCGTATCCTCCGTCCTCCCTGGGAATGTAAACCGCCAGGAAATCGATGGTCTGATCAAAAAACTCAAGCAGATAACGCTTGTCCGGGCCTTTTTCTCCCCTGCGGATATGGATACGAAACCAGTCGGAATCTCCCGGACGAAGCACCTGGGGCGTGCTGGAAGTACCGGTTTGGAAGGCGTTCTGATCAGCCAGCTTCAGAATTTCCTCAAAGCTCCGGTTATTACCGGCCCGGTCTCTGAAAATCTCTATTTCATCAAAGCTGAAGATATGCTCATTCTGGCCGTCGAGGAGGAAAACCCGCTGGGAAACACCTTCGCTGCCGGACGCGAGGATAAATGCTCCGGCAGCAGCAATTCTGTAGACCTGCAGGAAGAGCCAACGAGGAATTTTCCGCCTTAAACTGCTGCTGCGCACTCTTTCGTCCTATAATTTCCTACCGGAAACATTTGCTTTCAGAGGCCCGCGTAAAACAGGTACCTCTTCTATCCAAACAAATCACTTGACAGATACCTGTCACCCCGGTCGCAAACCACGAAGACCACCGTACCGCTTTCGATACGTTTTACGACTTCGATAGCAGCAAAAGCAGCTCCCCCGCTGCTCATACCGGCAAATAAGCCTTCCTGTCTCGCAAGCATACGGGTAGTGGAGACGGCATCATTCTCGGAAACCTCCACCACCTCGTCGACCCGCTCCCTTTCAAAAATAGCGGGCAGGTACTCGACGGGCCACTTCCGGATACCGGGGATGCTGGCTCCGTCCTTAGGCTGGCAGCCTACGATCCTTACACCGGGATTCTGCTCTTTCAAAAACCTGGAGCAGCCCATAATAGTGCCGGTGGTTCCCATCGACGATACAAAATGCGTGATCTCCCCGTCCGTGTCCCGCCATATCTCGGGCCCGGTCGTTTCATAATGGGCACGCCAGTTGTCGGGGTTCGCAAACTGGTTGAGTATTAAATAATCTCCTTTTGCCGCCTTTTCCAGGGCGGAATCCCTCGCCGCCTCCATCGATTCCTCCAGGGTGACCTTCGCCCCGTAGGCTTCCATCGTCAGAATACGTTCGCGCGTGGAAGTAGCGGGCATCACCAGCTCCATCTCGATATCGAAAAGCCCCGCTATCATCGCCAGCGCGATACCGGTGTTCCCGCTGGTCGCCTCGATAAGCTTCATCCCGGGCTTCAGTTCCCCCCGTTCGATAGCCCCCTTTACCATATAGTAGGCAGTACGGTCTTTGACGCTGCCGCCGGGATTGTCGCCCTCAAGCTTCGCCAGCAGCTTTACTTCAGGATTGGGATTGAGCCTGGTCAGCTCCACCAAAGGGGTATTTCCTATGAGATCAAGTAATCGGGACATTTATTCAAATATAATTTAACCAAGACAAATATAAGGACTAATCTTTCCTGTAAATCAAGGCTTTGAATTAAAAAAAGAATAAGTCCCGACCAGGTAGTCCGCTACAGCCGTAGAATGGGTCTTCCCTTCAAGCGTTTTGAGCTCCAGCTGCGTAGCGCCTTTGGCTTTCATGGACTGGTAGGCCGTCTCCGAATTAAAGTAAAAAACCAGCTCATCGGCCGTGCCGTGATACAGCTGCGTGGGGGTTACGGGTTTCCAGTCAAGCAGGTCGTTGTCGGCAATTGCGGCTATAAACTCTTTCTCGCTCCCGTCATTTATACCTTTGGCAAACTCACTTTTCAACATACCGTCAAAGCTTCCTTTCAGGTCGGCCCTATACTGCTGCTTTTCAATTTCCGATGCAAAAGGCTCTTTAAAAAAATGGGATACCGGGTAGTTGAGATTATAGATCCGGTTATAGCTCAGGACCACCCAGAGATAAGACCGGTTATACGATGCAATACCGTGGGTCGGGTTATTGATCAGGTGCTTCATAAAGGCCGTTTTGTTATAGGCTCCCGCACCGCAGGTAGAAGCCCTGAGGTCGAACTCTCCGGCAGCATCCTCCTCCAACATCTTCTGGAGGCTTAAAGTGGCATACCCGCCTTCAGAGAACCCGGAGATATACAGCTTGTTATTCCACTTATATTCGTTTGATTTCGCAGCAAGCTCTTTCGCGGCCCGCAGCATATCCAGGCAGGCAGTCGCAAGGCTCTCCCGGTGCTCATAGGGATGCGGGAGATGCTTCGAAGATCCGTATCCGATATAATCCGGGAAGACAGCGATATACCCGAGTGCGGCAAAAATGCCGCCGAACTCGGTCACTTCGGTTCCGGAAGAAAAATTGGAAGGAGCCGACGCATCATCCCAGATAGTGCCGTGCTGGACGCTCAGCATCGGGTATTGCTTATCGCCTAAAGGAACGACAATGGCCCCCGAAGCGACGATTTCCGTTCCGTCAACATTCGTCGTTTTATAAGTGACCCTGTAAAGCTTTACCCCGGTTTGCACGACATTGCCCAGACCGGGAATAATTTTGTTTGCAGCCGCTACGATCTGCTCGCGGGAAATTTCCCCCATAGCCGTAGCTTCCACCAGGTGCTGATCTTCCTGCGGTAGAGGATCGGAATTTTCGCGGCAGCTGAATAAAAGGACGGAAAAAAGCAGCGCCAGGCCCAAAGCCCGGAATTTTTGAAAAAAAATCAGAGAGACAGACATTTGAATTGCTATTTGAGGAGTTGATCCGGCTAAAGGCAGGCGGCCGTCAGTTTCCCTGGTATATCTTCTCCAGGTACCACCTGAGGATCTTTACTGTCGTGTCTGTCCTTTCCACCATGCCCATATGTCCTGAATCGGAAAGAATAAACGGGTAAGCAACCTTAGGATAGGTGGCCATTTCTATCACTTTCTCAAACGGCATCAACACATCCTCCATCCCCACTATCAGCAGGAGGGGCACTTTCAGATCTTCCAGCACTTTGGTACGATCCGGCCGGTCACGGATGGCCTCTACCCCCACGGCAAGCGCTTCGGCAGGAAGCTCCGAAAAATGACTGACATGCTGCCTTACTTTTTCGGCCCGGTACTTCCGGTACCGCTTTCCGAACATATTGGCGCCGGTCAGGCGTATAAAATCGGAGGCCCCCTTCTCACGCAGCAAGACGATCATCTTGTTGCGCTGTTCTTTCTTCGCGTCGTCATCTGCATAGGCCAGGGAATGAAACAGGCCGAAGCCCTCGATCATATCCGGGTATTTCTCCGCCAATGCCAGGCCGATATAGCCTCCCATCGAATGCCCGATAATAGTGCATTTCCGGATGCCGGCATTTGTTAAAAAATCATATAACTCTTCTGCATAAGCTTCTATCGTGCTGCAGTTTGTCAGAAGCGAGAGATTCGGACGGATAACCGTATAGGTTTCGCTCAGCAAGGGCGCTATCGAATCCCAGATCGACTCATCTACTCCATGTCCGTGAACTAATACGAGGTTTTTACGAAACGTTGTCATATAACTCCATTTTAGGTAAAAGTAACATCCACATTCCAAGCGACTTAGAGGAAGAATCCGGGCTCCTGTCCACAGGAGCTAACCCGGAAAGGGAGTACAATATACAAAAAATACGTTCCGGATGCCTCTCCGGAACGTATGTATTTGCTGGTTTACCTGCTTACGGGTCACTTCCCGGCCTGTTCCTCGTCTCTCAGATTTTTGCGGAGGATCTTGCCTACGTTACTCTTGGGAAGCTCATCTCTGAACTCAACCTGCTTGGGACATTTATAGGCGGTAAGGTTCTGTTTACAGTACGCCCTGACCTTTTCTGCAGTCAGATCGGGATCCTTTTTGACGACAAACAGCTTGACGGCCTCTGTCGTTTTTTCGTCAGGCACTCCTATGCAGGCTACCTCGAGCACTCCATCCATCCTCGATACCACATCCTCCACTTCATTGGGGTACACGTTAAAGCCCGAAACCAGGATCATATCCTTTTTACGGTCAACGATACGGAAAAAGCCTCCTTCCTCCTCTACCCCGATATCGCCTGTCCGGAACCATCTGCCGCCTTCATCCTCGAAAATCACTTTGGCGGTTTCGTCAGGACGATTGTAATAACCCAGCATGATCTGTGGTCCTTTGGCGCAAATCTCTCCGCGTTCGCCGAGGGGAGCCCACTTCTCGTCTTCGGTCCTGATCCGCATCTCCGTGCTCGGGAACGGGATGCCGATAGTTCCCTGCCTGTGGTTGCCGTCGAGCGGGCTCACCGACAGCACCGGCGAAGTCTCCGAAAGCCCGTAGCCTTCCACCAGGGGGCAGCCGGTCAGCTTTTCCCATCTTTCCCCAACCACTTTCTGAAGCGCCATTCCACCGGCTATGCTGATCTGCAGCCTGCTGAAGTCTATGTCCTTGAAATCCGGCTGGTTCATCAACCCGTTAAACAGGGTATTAAGCCCCGGGAAGATCTCAACTTTATGCTTTTTCAACTCTTTTATAAACCCGGGCAGGTCCCGCGGGTTGGTAATAAGCAGGTTATGCGCTCCCCATTTCAGGCACGACAACCCGTTGACCGTCAGGGCAAAAACGTGGTACAGGGGCAGGGCCGCAACGACGATCATCGGGCTTTCCGCCTCTAAATTCTTTATTTTAGAGCGGAACCATACATCTATGCCCTCCACGTTCGCTATCATGTTCCTGTTCGAGAGGAGCGCGCCTTTTGAAATTCCCGTAGTACCCCCGGTATATTGGATAAAGGCCGGATCCAGGCCCGTAACAGCCGGGCGGCGATAAGTTGCCCCTTCTCCTATCTTGAGCGCTTCATTGAAAGGTACAGCGCCCGGAATATGGTACTCCGGTACCAATTTCTTGATATTCTTTACTACAAAATTGACGACAAACCCCTTTAACGCACCCAGCATATCCCCCATTTTCGAAACAATCACGTGCTCGATATCGGTTTGCGGAAGTATGGTTTCAAGGTTTGCGGCAAAATTGGCCAGGATGAAAATTGCCTTGGCGCCCGAATCCTTAAACTGGTGGAGCATTTCCCTCGGTGTGTACAAAGGGTTCGTATTCACTATGACCAGGCCCGCCCTGATCGACCCGAACAGCGCTACGGGAAATTGCAGGACATTGGGCGACTGGATGGCGATCCTGTCTCCTTTTTTCAGACCGATTAACTGCAGATAAGCCGCAAAGTTCTTTGAATAGGTATCTAGCTCGGCATAGGTCATTGTTTTCCCCATGTTAGAGTAGGCAACCTGCCCTGCATACTTTTCGGCAGACTCTTCAAACAATTCAATAAGCGAGGGATAGGCGTCGGGATTAATTTCGGCAGGAACCCCCTCCGGGTAATTCTTTAGCCAGGGAAGGTCAACGTTTGGATTAGGCATATAAATAATTTGTTCTTGCTATTACGAATGTTTTTCCATCATATAGCAATATATAGGTATTTTCTTGAACAAAAAAACCTGGAAATGTCTATTCATGCTTTTTGCCCTTTTCCCCTTTATACTCCCATTTCCAGACCAGGCCCTCCGCATCATCCTTTACTTCCTCGACCATGGTAAAGCCGGTGCTCCGGAGCACTGAAGTCGACGGGCTCTCCAAAGGGAGCGTATGAGCGATAATGCGCTTCACCATACGACTGTCAAGGGCATTTTCGGTAAGTATCCGCGCCACCTCTTTCCCAAACCCCCGGTTCCGGTAGGAGCTTTTGATTTCGTACCCGATCTCGACCGTACCGTTCACATCAGGCTCTCCCTTATACCCGCATGATCCGATCAGCTGGTTGTCGGGCAAATGAACGATCAGGTGAGTCCACCAGTCCCTGAGAGGAGGGTGCTCTTTCCAGCGCCTGTACGCAGGTGTGAAGGCATCCCTGAATTCAGTCCATTTTTTGGGCACATTCGCTCCTATCACCTGGGCCAGCACCTCATCACCCATTTTGATAGCGTCAAAAATGTTATCGTCACAGGGAATGAGTTTTATATTCTTACTCTTGAGCATATTTTTCCGAAGTTTAGCAGGAGCTTCCCGGCAGTATACCGACAGTATCAGTCTCCGCCCAGAAACATTTTCTTTAAGGCCTGCCACAGATCACGCCTTTTCGATTCTTCCATCTCGATGCGCAGCAGGCTGTTCGATAAAAGGAACCAGGTTCCCTTTATGTTCCGGGGAATGTATAGTTCCAGGTCAATATCCAGGTTTACCGACTCCGGCCTGATGCCGAAAAGCATCACGTAGTCCGCCGCCCCGCCGGCAAGCAGCTCCGACGCGTCGGGGGATCCGAGCTTGTCGAGCTCGAGCAAATCCACCTTTTCGAAGTCATATTGAACGGCCTTCAGCACTTTCCCCAGGAATGCCCGTTCTTCAGGCTTGATCCCTTTGCCATAGGTATTTACCAATATCAGCACCCTGGTTTTCAGGTTTGCAAAGGGGGACATCCCTGCTGGTGGAGCTGCCGGCCCGGCGGCAGGGAGCGCAGGTATATCCGAAGGGTGCGGCGACGGTTCTTCCGCAAGTCCCGTGTTTCCCGGCCGCAGTTCACCGGCAGGAAGCTTAAACAAAACCTCGTCAGCAAACAGGTAGGCGTAAAAGGGGAGATGCGGCATTGCTATAAAAGATTTACAGCAAAGTTAGTCATTTCACCTTTTCCCACACCTCATGGATAGGATCTCCTTTGCTGCTCTTGCCTGAATGATCCCACCGGCCGTTGTCCAGCTTCCAGCCGAAGCTGAGCGACGCGCCTACCCGGCTGTTGTCACGCGAGAAAAATTCGATGTTTTCGGTGTACTTACCATCTTTTGCAGTATAGGTTCCTCCGCCCGTTCCGTAAAATCCTTTAGCTCCGGGATCGATCGCAACCCACTGGAACCTGGTGCCCGACAGGATTTTCAATGTCTTGCGGGTACCGGTCTGGTGTATCTTTATCAATTCGCCCTTCCCGTCCTGCGCCCTCTCTGTAATATGCCAGGTACCGGCCATGGCATGATCAGACGCGCGGTCTATCCTGTTGAACTTAAAAGTACCTTTGTCGCCGGAGAGGGTAAGTGAATTCCCGCTCAGCCCCACCTGCCATGAAGTAGTCTGCCCCACTGTCGAGGCGTCTTCGGAATTAAACTCGCACAGGTAGGAAAGCGCATTATCTTTCAAAGTATAGCGCCCCCCTTCTGTATATCCGAACTTCTTGCCCGGCAAGTCATAAAGCGCTACTACCAGGTAATCCTCATTGATGATCATCGTGACGCTTTCGCCATCCGACGTCTGCATCGCCCAGGCGCCATCCAGCTCGCCGGCATATGTCAAAGTGAATCCGAATAAAAGGGTAGTCAACAAAATCCATTTCATGGCAGGCTCTTTTAGAGTGAATTAAATATTACCAACAACAAATATAACAAAATTGTGCCTGGCAGTACAAAAACTATCTCAATACTGCTTTCAGGACTTCCAGCGACTTCATTTCCCCGAAGTTTTCCATATGCGTTCGATAATAAAAAAGCATCTGGGACAACAGGGCTGTCCTGACGCCCTTACCAAGTGCCTTTAAACTGTTGTAATCGCCTTTCAGCAGGAATTCAATCCCTTTTTTCTGGTTTTCATCGGGTAGAGAAGCATACCGGTACTCCCGCAACCCTTCCACAAATTCCGCAGCCGAGTCGATACCGAAGCCCAGGTACCCGGCCAGGTGCCGCATCAATACCAGGTGGTAGCTTTCCAACCCTTCCTCCAAACCATCCAGCTCTGCTACCGCCTGTTCGATGAAATTAAAAAGCGGTTCATTCGGCTCTTCTTCCTTCAGGCATTTGCCGAGCAATTCGGCTATAAACAGCGCAAGCGATGTCTTCACCATGTCAAACGGCAGCTGCCGGAACGGATAGAGGTTCCTTATCTCCGACAGCCGATGCAGGGTGTCGGATTTCGATTTATGATAAACCACCATCTCAAGCAGCGTAAGAGGCTGGAAGAGGGCTATCTTATTTGTTTTTGATTTACTGCTCCGCACGCCGCTCACAACGTAGGACTGTATTCCGAAAGCTTCGGTATATACCTTCGCGATAACCGAAGATTCCTTGTACCTGATGTAGCTGAGAACTATTCCCTTTGTCTTATGAAGCATCCGGATTACTTTAATGCTGATGTAAAAATAATATTTCCGGCCGATTTCCGCTCTGAAAGTATCTGAACCCTCCCTGCAGCCTTTTCCGGGTAATTGTCAAAACCCGTATATGCGGTGCGCTCATTATTTTAACAAACCCTGCCTGCGGGAAAACCGCGGGGAACAGTTATACTTGTAAACTGTAACCTAAAACCTGAATTAAACAATTGTCATGAAAACCAACTCTTCTTCCCGCAGAAAATTTATAAAGGGAGTTGCACTGTCGGCGGCAGGCGTCACCATACTGCCGAGGCACGTACTGGGCGGCAAAGGCTACGTCGCCCCCAGCGACAAAGTAACGGTCGGCATCATAGGCGCCGGGGGCAAAGGACGTGAGAATACGGCCTCCCTGTTCCCGCTTGAGGATGTACAGGTAACCTGCATAGCCGATCCGGCCGATTACTGGGACCTGAAAGACTTTTATTACAAATCGAAGGCAGGAAGAGGGCCCGTGAAAGAGATGATCGAGAATCACTACCGGGCCAGGACCCCCAATTATAAAGTAGCAGAATATAGGGATTTCAGGGAGATGCTCGAGAAGGAAAAAGGTCTCGATGCCGTCGTATGCTCTACACCTGACAATACGCATGCCTATGTCTCCATACTCTCCATGCGGGCCGGCAAGCATACTTATTGCGAAAAACCGCTGACCCATAATATCTGGGAAGCCCGGAAAGTTGCCGAGGTTACCAGGGAGACAGGCCTGGCCACTCAAATGGGAAATGTTCTTCACAGCAACGAGGGGATAAGGCAAACAGTCGAAATGCTTCGCGACGGGGCGATAGGAAAAGTTACCGAAGCCCATACGTTTGTTCCCGCCACCCGGTGGATCCCCGGCCTCAAAGGCCTGCCACAGGGAACTTCTCCCGGCGCTGAAAAAATCGGGTGGGATCTCTGGCTCGGCCCGACAACCTATATGCCTTACCATCAAGACTATACGCCGGTAGCTTGGCGTGATTTCTGGGCTTTGGGCTGCGGAGCGCTCGGGGACTTCGGGTGCCACGATCTTGACCCGTCTGTCTGGGCTTTCAACCTTCATACCCCGTCTACAATCGAAGTCCACCCGGCCGGCTACAGCGATAAAAATATCGCTCCTTACGGAGAAATAGGCTACTACGAATTCAAGGCAAACGGCAAACAGCCCGACTTTAAGCAGTACTGGTATTCCGGCGGCCTGATGCCGCCCAAGCCTGAGGCTGTTCCGCATGATATCAAGCTTCCTCGCAGGGGCACCTTGTTTGTAGGGAAAAAGGGCATACTGATAACTGAATCGGGAGGGGGCAAGCCGAAGATATACCCGGCGAAGATAAGCGACAAATATACTCCTCCCAAGCCATCGATTCCACGCTCCAAAGGGCATTTCCGCGACTGGATAGACGCCATCAAGGGAGGTCCGGCGGCCAGCTCCAATTTTGCCTACGGATCCGTGCTCACCGAAATAACCCTGCTGGGCGTCCTGTCCCTCAGGCTGGGCGGAGCGAAGATCTACTGGGACGGGCCGGGTATGAAGGCAGCAGGCCTCCCCGATGCCGACGCCATCATACAAGAGCCGGTAAGAGAGGGGTGGAGTATGGCTTAGGGTAAAACAGGAATTTATTACGGTATACCCAACCTTTGACAGGCAGCCGGAAGTATATTGGAATATAAGCCGCGTTATGGCGCCATGACCGGCAATATTCCAATCTTAAACGCCATGTCTGTATGAATGTCCGGAGAAAATTTGCCGTTCTGACCTTGCTGTTTGTGTTCCTGGCGGCGCTTGCCTGCAAAAATAACGACCTCTATGAACCCGAATCCACCGCTTCGGACAAGGGAGCGCGAAGCTCCCTTTCCGACACTGTTTCGGTTGTTGAGAAGCCCACGGAGCCTGTTAAAGAGGAAGAGACTAACATTCCGCCTCCCGACACTGCCTCCGTTTCCGAAAAACCGCGGGAGCCGGTATCTGTATCCCTGGCTGATGAAAAATTCGTGATTAAGGCGAAAGCGCCCGATAGCCTGGAGAACGCTATAATTGTGCTTACTTTTATCTCCGAACAGAATCTGGGATGCGGTGATTCGTATTTTATTATACAACCGCAATCTGAAGAAAATTCTCCCTTTGATATGCGGATCGGCGATCTGGTGCTCCCCAATGACTGCACACAGAAATTCGAAAAAGCAATGAGCACGGTTTTTCTTTATCCTGTTCCCAAAGGAGAAAATATTTTAAGAATCCGGATCGGAGGGAAGTCGTTCGAGGGAAAAATAATTCGTGAGGATACCCGGTATGTCTTTGAATGGCCCGACGAAAGCCAGTTCAGATTTTCTGACAAAGTCCTCAATTTTTAAAAACGGGCACAATACCTTTAGGACAATGCCGTCTCCAGGGAACGGCATTGTTTTCTGCTTATGGATCAATGGGGGCCTCTTCTCGAAGGATGTAAAAGGAATGACCGTACCAGCCAGGAACGGCTTTACAAGCGTCTGTACCCGGCCCTTTACAGTCTTTGTAAAAAATTCTTCAAAGATGATCACGATATCCTTACCGCGCTCAACTCCGGTATGCTGAAGGTGTTCTCCTCCATTGGTTCCTATGATGAAACAAAGGGGACTTTTTTCAACTGGGCATACACCATCGTCAGGAATACCGCTCTCTCACAGTTGAAAGCCGGTAAAAATGAGCCGGTTTTCGAGGACCTCGACAACCATCATGCCGCTTCGCAGTATGAGGAGGCCTTTGCAGGATCGGACTGGGAAGAGAAATTTGCGTATCTCGATGTGCTCCCCCCGGTCACCCGCGCGGTCTGCAGTCTTTTTTACCTGGAGGACTTCTCTGTTAGGGATATTGCCAGTACCCTGTCTATGAAAGAAGGTACCGTAAAATGGCACCTGAATGAATGCCGGACCCGGTTACGCAAGCTGTTCACCAAAGACAATACCTGAAACGTGGCGGAAAAGAATCAAAATATAAGGCAAAGACTGGAGGAGCGATATCCTGAACCAGGGATCCCGGCGGAAGAGGGCTGGAAATCCATGGAAGCGTTGCTGGGCGCGGCAATGCCGGCGGCTCCCCCTCCCGCCCCTCCCCGCTTCCCTCTCCTTTCAGTTATAGCTACTGCTGCTGCCGTCGGGTTCGCCGGTTTGGCAATATTCCTCGTTACCCGGAATTCCCCGGATCAGCCTTTGCAAAGTACCGGCAGCCACTTCGGAACAGAAACCCTCCAACCTCCGGCAAGAATGACAGAGCCCGATACCACTATACCCGTACAGAAGCCGGTGTCTACGCAGGAGCCCGTATCTGTACACGAACCTGTATCCGTCTTGGAACCTGCATCTGTACGGAAATCTGTACCTGTACCGGGAAACAGCCCGGTGAACACTACTGCCCTGTCTCCGTATGCCGGCTCTGTCTCCCGCGAAGAAGTTCCGATACCGGGTAAAACCAGTTCTGTTACCCACTCTGATAAGGCTCATGTCGCTCCATCCGGGAAGGAGACCGGCGGGTTTAGCCCGCCTTCTGCCCGTCCGTCTTCCTCTGGCGCCCGCGAAAACGCTTCAGGTAGGATAATTGCGGAAGTTGTAGCTCCTGAAGAGGCTGCAGGCACGGGTGCCAATACGGAAGTACCGCAGTTGGGGGAGGTAAACAGGGAGCGGGCCTATCAGTCCCCGGCATTATCCGGCATACGACTGCCTGTTCCCAAACCGCCGACCCCGAAGAAAGAACCTGAGATTTCCGATGCAAACACCGCTGAAGAGTCGTCGTTCAACTGGGGACTTCAATGGATGGCCAACTTCCCGGTTGCAGGCCGAAAGGCCTATGTCTCAGACCTTAAAGAGCAATACGGCGCTTATATCCTGGCTATTCCCGGCGTATGGGCAAGTAGAAAAATCGGCAACCGGCAGGAAGTCATCTTAAGCGCACGTCCCTATTTTGACTACTATTCGAAAAACGAGCTGTTTTTCCAAAATTCCGTGCTCGACACCCGGCCGGACTCTATGCCAATCCCCAAGGCTTATCCCCAGGACGGCCGCCTGCTCAAACTGCGCAGCAGCGGCGTCACCGGGGAATATCATTACAGGTTTGCAGGAAACTTCCTGATCGGCGGCGAGCTTTCCTATCAGCACCATTGGAATGCCCTTGCCAATATCCGGCGGCTATCGTCGTCGGGCTTCTCGCCTGCCGTCGACTCGCTGGAATGGCTGGGCAGGAACGACGATTTTTGGAAATATCTCCGCCCCGGCAATGTTACGGCCGGCCTCAGCCTGACCTACCGTACCTCATCCCTTTCTCTGGGAGGAAGTGTGCTAATGCCTCTTTTTCCAACACCAAAAGAGCTATATGGCGCAAAGCCCCTCAACAGTCGCATCTTTATCCGCTGGCAACTGAAACCTCCAAAAAAAGCCCGGTAACAAGCCTTATCAAGGCCTCTGTGCCTCTCCTTTTTACTCTGTGGTCCTATGTGTCCATCCATCCTCCCCATCACCTTTTCCCCCGTTTTCCAGCGGAGGCGGTAAAAGCTTGTACAGCACGGGCGTTACAATCCTCGATAAAAGCGTCGAGCTGATCAGTCCCCCTATCAGTACCCAGGCCAGCGGCGAATAGAGCGGGTTTCCTTCGATAGCCAGCGGGATCAACCCTCCTATTGCTGTCAGAGACGTCAGGACAATAGGAACAAACCGGATTTCTCCTGCCTGCTCGATGGCTTCGATCAGAGGCGTACCTTCCCGGCGCAGCTGGTTGGTAAAATCGACCAGCAGGATCGAGTTCTTGACCTCTATACCCACCAGTGCGATCAGCCCTACAATGGCCACAAACGAGAGGGGGAAGCCTACTACCCAAAGCGCGGTAAAAGCGCCGATAATACCCAGGGGAATTACCGAAAGGACGATCAGGGTACTTTTAAAGCTGCCAAACTCTAATATGAGGACACCCAGGAATCCAAACATCGTGATCAGGATCACCGTATCGAGCCCGCCGAAAGACTCTTCCCGGGCCTCTATCTCGCCTGCAGCCGTATACCTGAACTTTTCAGGCATGTGGTATTCTCCCATCCGGGCCAGGACGCTGCTATATACGTCATCCACCAGGTAATCGCTCCGCACGTAGGCGCTGACGGTTACGTAGCGCTCCTTATCATAATGCCTGATCTGGGTCGCTTCGCTTTCGAATTGCAGCTCGGCCAGCTGGTTGAGCGGGATGGAAGCGCCTGTCACCGACGGTATGTATACCGAACTGAAGATCTGCTGATCTGCTGCTTTACCCGGTTTCGGCAGGCTTACGCTGATACTGTAGTCGTCGCCGTCTTCATCTTTGAACGATCCTACTTCTATTCCCGCGATCGCCAGCCTGATGGTCCGGTTGATGTCTGTCACCGATACGCCCATCATCCCGGCTTTCTGCTTGTTGACCCTGACCCTCAGATCCGTCCTCCTGTTCAGGAGCGGGTTCTCTATGTACATAGTCCCCGGCGTACTTCTCAGGATCTGCTCTACGTCAAAGGCCACTTTTTTCAGTGTATCGAGGTCCTCCCCGAAAATACGCAAGGCGATGGGCGCCTCGGTGTTGGGGCCCTGCTCAAAATCCTTGACCTGTACCTTTGCATTGGGTATGTCCTTCAGCTCTTCGCGGAGCCGGTCTACCAGGTCTCCTTTCTGATCGGGAGAAACAGGGTGTAGCTGTACAAAAAACTCCGCGTAGTTGGCAGATTCCGAACGCTGTATCACATTGTAATATATTCTCGGGTTACCCCGCCCGACATTCGTGGTAACATATTTTACTTCCTCGTGCCTCTTCAGGACTTCCTCCACAATGCGCGTAGTCCCGTCGGTCGCAGAAAGAGCGGTTCCTTCGGGAGTTTCGAGCGTAATTATGAACATCGGCTTCTCCGACTTCGGAAAAAGTGAGAAGCCTATCACCCGCGGGATGAATAACGAAAGCACAAATAATCCGCCGGCAAAAGCCAGGGTAGGAAAAGGATGCCTTAACGCCAGGTGGAGCAGCCTGCTGTAAGTACCGCTGATAAGCCTTTTCAAAGCCCGCATGAAAATATTTCCTTCCGGGTTATGTTCCATTTTCAGAAGCCGGCTGCTCAGGAAGGGGACGATAGTAAGAGAAACCAACATCGATGCCAGGATGGTCATGGTAACCGCCATGGGCAGGCTCCTGATAAAATCACCAGAAGCCTCAGGCAAAAAATTCAACGGAAGAAAAGCGAGTATAAGGGTGGCGGTACAGCCTATCACCGCCAGGGTAATCTGTTTCGTGGCTTTAATGGCAGCCTCCTTTTTTCCATAGCCGTCACGCAGCCATCTTTCTATATTCTCTACCACCACGATCGAGTCATCGACAAGGATACCCAGCGACACAATCAGCCCGACTATGCTGAGCTGGTTGATGCTGAATCCCAGGTAATCGATAGATGCCAGCCCGATAGAGAGCGACAAAGGGATGGAAATCATGACGACCAGCGCAGCCCGGAAACCCAGGGGAAGGAGCGTAAGTGAAACCAGGAAGATCGCTATGGCGAAATCCTTCACGAACCTGCCAAGCCTGACTCCCACGCTTTCGGCCTGGTCAAAATTCCTGGTCAGCCTGATATGCGGCGGGAGGGTATCCGAAAATTCATCTATAGCCTTATCCACTTCCCTGCCGACCCTCTGAATATGCTGCCCTTCCTTTTGTGCGGCCGTCACGAGCACGCTGCGATGCCCGTTAAGTCGTACAATATGAGTTTCTTCCTGGTATCCGTACTGCACCGACGCAATATCCCTGAGATATACGATGCGCTGCCCGTTGCTGCCTACTATCGTATTCCTTATTTCATCGAGGCTCCGGTATTTGCCCGCAGTCTTTACATTGAACTTCCTGGTCCCGGCCTGGATAGCGCCGCCCGGAATAATGTAGTTTTCCGACTGTAAGGCTCCGATCACACGCGCAGCGGTTATTTTCTCCAGCGCCATTTTTTCCAGCTGAAGATCTACCCTGACTGTGCTTTCGGGATAGCCCCAGTCCGCAACATTTTTAAGTCCGCTGACCTTGGTAAGTACCGTTTTAAGCCGGTCGGCTTCCTTACCGAGCTCCCTGTCCGATGCAGTTTCGGACTGGAGGGCGACCTGCACGATGTTGACATCCGAAGGTGAGAACCTGCGTATTTCCGTTCTGAAAATATCAGGGGGCAGCTCTGACTGCAGCGCATTTACTTCCCTGATGATCTCCTGGTATTTCTCCTCTACATCCTCCTTGTATTCATATTCGATCGTTATTGCCGCAAGGCCATCATCGACGGTTGTCCGGAGCTTTTTGACATTATCCAGCTCTGCAAACCTTTCTTCCACCTTGTCCACGATCAGTTCTTCCATATCCACCGCGTCCGTTCCAGGGTAAACGTAGATGACCACGAAAGAAGGTATTGAAAAATCGGGGTCTTCTGACCGCGGCATATTTAAAAGGGAATTGATGCCCAATGCGACGACTCCCGTAAATAAAACCAGCATGAACTGCCAGTTCTTCACTGAAAACTCAGATAAGTTCATTTCTGCCAGATTTTAGATTTATCCGTCCTGTAGTCAAAGGCTAGCGCACAATGTTCACTTCCGCGCCGTCTGTGAGAAAAGCGCCTCCGCCGCTGATAACCTGGCTGATGCTGTCGAGTCCGCCTGTCAGCAGGACTTTTTCCCTATCCAGGTATCCTATTTTTACCGGCACTTTTCTTGCTTTGCCATTTTCTGCGACGAATACGAAACCCTCCTGTCCATGCCCTTCAAGCAGCGCCTCGACCGGGATCACCCTGTAGCTCCTGCTTTGCGAGGGCCATA
The DNA here is from genome assembly GCA_037191015.1 of Spirosomataceae bacterium. Lineage (GTDB taxonomy): Bacteria > Bacteroidota > Bacteroidia > Cytophagales > Spirosomataceae > Ravibacter. Next base: position 142,764 of record JBBCKD010000015.1, on the reverse strand, counting down.
CCAGCACTTTTGCAAACAGCCCTGCCGCCATCCTGGGGACAATGCCGGTAAGCTTTATCTCTACGTCATAGAGATGCGTGACAGGATCCGCTACCTGCGAAAGAAACGTAACGGCACCCGGGAAACTCTCGTCGGGGTAAGCGTCAAGCTGTATCTCTGCCTTGTCGCCCGGCTTCAGCCTGGCCCAATCCCGGTCTGACACCCCGACCCTGGCTACCCAGTCGGTTTTCCGATTGGAAATAAGTACAAGAACGGGGGAGCCGGGACCGGTCATCTCTCCTTCATTCATCATCTTCCTTATGACCGTACCTGCCACCGGGCTCGAAATTTTCGCAAATTTGCTGTTAAAGCGTGCTATATCCAGGCTCTGCCTGGCCAGGTCAAAACCTGTCGACGCATTCTGGAACTGCTCGAGCGTGGCTGCCGTATCGCGCAGCATGTTCCGTACCCGCTCCAGGTCTCTTTCCGACTTTTCATAGCTAAGCCGGGCCTGGTTTACCTGCGCTTCAATTTCTGTCATGTTGAGCGTAGCCAGTACCTGCCCCGCCTGTACCTGCTGCCCCTCCTTCACGTAAATCTTATCGATCACACCGCCTATCTTGAAAGAGAGCCTGGCTTCCCCGAGCGAGGCAATGGTACCGGCAGTCGCTACCGGATCGGTACGGACTTCGGTTGCTACCGCAGACAAGCTGACGGGAATAGCTGTATCATAAACCTCTCCCTCTTTCTCCTCCGGCTTTGAGCATCCTGCCATCAGCGCTATGGCCAGCCCGGTTAACGTATATATCTGCCTGCGCATCATATTTTCAGTTGACTGGTGAATAGATATCAATAATACTCCCGGCCCGTTACCCGCTCAAGGTGGGCCAGCCTGGTAAGAAATTCATACCTGGCAAGAACCTGCTGTATCCTGGCTGTCTGCCAGTCGTTCGCCGCCTTGAGGTATTCCAGGAGCAACACGTTCCGGTTGCGGTACCGGCTGTCGACCACCGAGTAATAAGCGCGCGCTTTATCCGCAGAAGCGCCCGCTACCTTCAGTCCCTCCCCGGAAGCCTTCAGCGCATAGTAGGCCTGCGTCACTTCGAGCGCAATCCGGCGCCCCGCTTCCGTCTGCCTGATCCTGAGCATATCCTCCTGTATCTGTGCCTGCGAGATCCTGGCCTTCCTTTCATAGCCCTTGAATAGATCCCAGCGGAGACCCAGCTGGGCTATCAGGTACTCCTGGTCTTTAAAACGGTATCCATAACCCTGAAACCCGGTATTCCCCCCGATAAACAGCGAAGGCAGGGCAGCGGCTTTTTCCTGCAGCTGACGTCCCTGCTTTGCTGCCAGGATGACGTAGTCCAACTGTTTCAGTTCCGGCCTGCCGGATAGAGAAAGGCCGATCAACTGCTGCAGATCATTTTGCCCCTGCAAAACAAAAGGTGAGCTCCCGATCAGGGTGTCAGCCACGATCTCCTCTTCCAGCTCCCGGTTCAGCAGGAAATTGAAATAAGCCCGCGCCGTATTTACATTCTTATCAGCCTCCACTCCCTGCCGGTCCGCGGAACTGAGCTCATATTCCGCCGCGAGAACAGCGTCCTTCGTTACGACGTTATTATCGGCGAGCCTTGAATTCAGCCGTACGAGCTCAGCCAGCGTCGCCCGCGAGGCCTTATAAATCTCCTGTATTTTAAGCGCCATAAGATAGCCGTAATAGGCTTCGGCAACTGCATACCTGATCTCCGCGGCTACTACATCGGATCTCGCCTCAGCAGCAGAGAGAAGGCTGTTTTGTATCAGGTAGTTATATTTTATTTCCGGATTGTAGATAGAATACTGGAACGAAACCTTCGTATCCTGGAAGTTATGGGGGGCGAGCAATTCATTCACATTCCGGATATCGGTCGGGAAGCGGTCGGATCCGGTCAGCTCGTTTAAAGCGGCATAGGCAGGATTGAGCATATCTCCCACCGGGAAGGCCAGCCTTCGCCCCCCGAATGCTACCGAATAGGTAGGAGCAAAAGTGACCTGGGGATAAAAAAGGGCTTTTGCCTGTCTCAGCGACTGGAGTGCTTTACTGACTTCGAGCTGCTCCTGCTTCAGAAGAAGATTACCGGACAGACCTTCTTTGATATACTTCTCAAGAATAGCCGAACCGCTGCTGCTCTCCTGAGCCGGCAAGCTATGCCAGCCCAGCGAAATCATAAAAAGGATGAGTGAACATCTAGCTACCATATGTTCATTATATAAACAGTGTTATCTAATAACCAGCCTCCGACAGCTGAAAGTTATTTCCCGATCTTCCCCAGATGTGTATCCTGGAAGCCTGAAGGCAGCTTAAGGCCGTACCCGAAAAGGCGATCCATAGCTATATGACCGAAAAGGATGCATCCGGCCAGCATGATCCACTGCACATCGTATGCGTAGCCTATAAGGAATATCGCCACCGCAACAGCCCTGTGATGCCAGAAATTATAGACGGCAGCCCCGGTACGCGGCCCTGAAAGATAACCGGCCATGCTGATATCCGGCAAGAGTAAAAGAAGCGGGTACCACCACCACGAGAAATCCAGCCGGGCAAAAACGAATATCGATACAACCCACAAGGCTGCTTCTTCCAATTTCAGGATATTTCTCATTTGCATTGATTTCTGATTGCTCATGGTTATTTCTAAAGTCCGTCGCGTATCATCCTGACAAACAGCGCGTACGATTCGCTGATACGTTCCATATCGCGTTCATCTTCAAACACATCCATACGTTTTTTCAGGTAAATCGTCACCAGTCCGTGGATATAGCTCCATACGGTAAGGGCGGCCGTATCCAGGTCATGGGCTTTGAAATAACCTGCTTCGATGCACCTTTGGATAACGTTCCTCAGAAGGTCAAACGCTCCTTTTCCTTTTTTCCAGCTCTCCTGCCGGCAGGCAAGGGCCTCCATCGGCGCTTCCATCAGGAAGCAGAGATCGTATAGTCCCGGATTTTCCACCGCCCATTTCGTGTACAGGTGCCCCAGTTCGACCAACTGTGCAAACGGGTCCCGGATCAGGAAAACGCCCTTAAACTCTTCTTCCAAAGCCTGGAAAGCCTGCTCGTGAAGCTCATAGAAGATCTCGTTCTTATCTTTGAAGTAAAGGTAGATCGTAGCCGGGCTATATTCGATAACGTCGGCAATCGCCCGGATGCTCGTCTTCTCGAACCCGTTCTCTAAAAATAATGTTCGCGCAGCATTCAGTATCTGGCGCTGCATATCCTCCCGTTCCCTTTCCTTCCTTTCAGATATACCCATGTTAATCAATCAATTTTCGATGTAAATATAATAAACAGTGTTTATTTGTCAAGCAGCACCACATATTTTTTCCATCATACCACATAAGACCCTGATTATGAAGCCCCGCAAGGGCAACACCACCTCAGTGTATAACAAAACTGCCTGTGCTGGTCCCGGAGGGACAGCACAGGCAGCACAATCATGATCAGAACAGGCGACGCGTTACTTCTCCGCCAGGATCTCGGTCAGGAACTTCCGGAACGGCTCGGCGAACTCCTTCCTCTTCAGGGCAAACTCTACCGTCGTCTTGAGGAAATCAAGCTTGTTCCCGATATCATGCCTTTTCCCCTCTATCAGGTGGGCATAAAAATTCTCTCTCTTCAGGAGCAGGAGCATGGAATCTGTTAGCTGGATCTCATTGTTCTTCCCTTTCGGTGTTTTCTCAATTGCATCGAAGATCTCAGGCGACAGGATATACCGCCCCGCAATGGCCAGATCTGAAGGAGCTTTGTCGATCGCAGGTTTTTCGACAAGCGTATCGAGTTGAAGAATAGAATCACTCAGGGGCGTACCGCCGACAATCCCGTAGCGGTTTACCTTATCATGCGGCACGCTCTCCACTCCTATTACCGAGCCGCCGTATTGTTCATAAGTATCTACAAGCTGACGCGTAACAGGGATCACAGAATCCATAATAGTATCCCCCAGCAATACTGCAAAGGGCTCATCTCCTACATGGTGCCGGGCATAATAGATCGCATCCCCAAGCCCGTTCGCTTCCTTCTGGCGAACAAAATGGACATTTGCCATATCCGACAAACGCCTCATCTCCGTATACCAGGCCTGGTCTTCCTTCTCTTCCAGCCGTGCTTCCAGCTCGAAATTCCGGTCGAAATGATCTTCTATAGCTCTCTTGCCTTTCCCTGAAATGATGAGTATATCGTCTATTCCCGAATCAACCGCTTCCTGCACAACATATTGTATGGTGGGAATATCGATAATAGGAAGCATTTCCTTAGGCATACTCTTGGTTGCGGGAAGAAATCTGGTCCCAAGCCCTGCTGCCGGTATAACCGCTTTACGGATGATCATATGTAGTCAGATAGTAATTTGATAAAAAAATCGCCTCCGGGTATTACCTGACGAGGCCCGTTATTTCGAAACTTTTCTTCTTGCCCAATTTCAACTGCTGCTCTCCTTTTATTTCATAGGAAACTAACCTGTTGCTTCCTTTCTCTCCGTTCAGCTTTAGCTTAAGGATTCTTTGTGTATCGAAAAGAAGACCTTCCACCACAGAATTTAACTCTACATCGTCCACCTCGCCCGTATCAGCCGAGTATTTCACCTTTACCGATCTGACCTGGAATGCGCCGTCCTTGGTAAGCTCGTAAAGTTCGGTAACACTATCCGGTTTTGTAACCGAATAAATACCGTTCAGCGCCGGTTTGTTGATTCCCGCCTGGAAAAAGAAAGCAAGATCATCTTTCCAGTTTATCTCACGCGTAAATACGGTGTCCCGCTGTCCGTCGAAGGCGAGGTATTTTTCCACTTCGGGTTTTTCCGCCGAAAGGAGCGCTATCTGTTCTTCGACAAGCGCTTCCAGGTCGAAATAGCCCGGAGCCGAAGAAGCGGCGCTTCCGGCCGCATCACACCCCCAGAGGGCAGAAATTAAACTGCAGCAAACCGCTGCGATCAGCAATACCCTTTTTCCGGCGGCCGGCGATCCGGCGACCGGCGATCCGGCAGGTTTGCCAGCAATGCCCCGCAAATTACAAAAGGCTCTCTTCATTCATTTCCGAAGGCTTCTCTATACCCATCAACTTCAATATGGTAGGCGCTACGTTGGCCAGCTTACCCGGCCTGAGCGTCCCGTTAAACTGCGAATCCACAACGATCAGAGGTACCGGGTTCAGAGAATGCTGCGTATTCGGGCTGCCATCGTCGTTGATCATGTAATCGGAGTTTCCGTGATCCGCCAGGATAAGGGAAGTATAACCGTGCGCCAGGGCGGTATCTACAATTGTTCCTACACAGCTGTCTACAGCTTCCGCCGCCTTCACTGCCGCGCCGAAAACCCCGGTATGCCCCACCATATCCGTATTGGCAAAGTTGAGACAAACAAAATCGACCGTCTCGTTTTCCAGTTCCGGAACGATCTTATCCCGTATATCAAAAGCCGACATCTCGGGTTTCAGATCATAGGTCGCAACTTTGGGAGACGGGCACAAAAGCCTCGACTCTCCTTCAAACGGGTTTTCCCTCCCCCCCGAAAAGAAAAAGGTAACGTGGGGGTACTTCTCCGTTTCTGCAATCCTGATCTGCTTTTTGCCGGCTTTCGAGATCACCTCTCCCAATGTGTTGACAAGGTTATCCTTATCGAAAATCACGCGGACATCCCGGAAGGTGTCGTCATAGTTGGTGAGTGTAATATAATAAAGGTTAAGCTTCGACATATTGTAGTCGGGGAAGTCGGTCTGGGTAAGCGCTTCGGTAATCTCACGTCCCCTGTCGGTACGGAAATTAAAGCAGACCACCACATCTCCCTCTTCAATAAGCGCGACCGGCTGTCCGTCTTCCTTCGTCAGCACGATCGGCTTGATAAACTCATCCGTAACATCCTGGCTGTAAGAATCTTCAACTGCTTCTATCAGCTTATCGGCATATACCTTTTTCCCTTCGCCGAATACCATGGCATCATATGCCAGCTTGACGCGCTCCCAACGTTTGTCGCGGTCCATGGCATAGTAGCGTCCGGTCACGGAAGCTATCTGCCCCGTGGTGGACTTCATATGCTGCCTGAGGTCTGACAGGAAACCTGCTCCGCTTTTCGGATCACAGTCGCGTCCGTCGGTAAAGGCATGGACGTACACGTCATTCAGCTTTGCATTGTACGCTATGGTCAGAAGCCCTTTCAGATGGTTTATGTGCGAATGCACCCCGCCGTCAGACACAAGACCTATAAAATGAACCCGTCGGTTATTGGCTGCGGCATAATTAAAAGCTTCGGCCAAAACAGGTTCCTGGGCAAGTGTTCCTTCCGTTACGGCTTTATTGATTTTTACCAGGTCCTGGTAGACAATACGGCCTGCCCCGAGATTGGTATGTCCTACCTCCGAATTCCCCATCTGGCCTTCCGGCAGTCCTACATGGAGTCCTGAAGTAAGCAACGCTGTGTGGGGGTACCTTTCCAGCAGCCTGTTCATATTCGGAGTGTAGGCTGCCGTAATGGCCGACCGGCTTTCTTCGCCGGGCCCGGCTATTCCCCACCCGTCTAAAATCATTAAAATAACTTTCCTGTTCATTGTCAAATGAAGCTACACGATAAAATTCTTTTATATCCGGAACGATCCAGGTCTGCCGGATGCTGATCAACAGGCGGCTATTCGGGGCTTTCCAGGGAGTGGTTGTTTTCGTCGACAATAACGTAAACATCCTCGTTCGGCCTGCTCATACGGTATTTTTCCCGGGCCCATTTCTCCAGCATCTTTTCATTCCCGAAAACTTCGTCCCTGTCTCTCCGGGCTTCCAGTATTTTATGATGGAGATAAAGCGTATCGCTCTCAAGCTTAGCCCTTTTCCTGGAGCTGTAAAAGCCGTTCAGGATGCTGTTGTTATCAAAAAAGCTCACCCAGATCAGCCAAACTAAAAAAGTTCCTTTATAAAAGTTGCTGAAAACCCCTTTTAACCAGTTTAAGACATTATCCATAGCCTGTCAGCGAAAATCCGCCTGGTTGTTCCTGTAAACGATTTGAGACAAAACTAAAACAGAGGGTGCCTGAAGCACCCTCCTCACGTCGGCTTTTAGCCAGTATCGCAACCGCCCGGCAGGCGGTAAATATCAGAACTTCAGGCCGGGGAAATAGGCTGTATCTCCCAGCTCTTCTTCAATACGAAGCAATTGGTTGTATTTGGCCATCCTGTCGGAACGTGAAGCCGAACCTGTTTTGATCTGCCCGGTATTGAGCGCGACCGCAAGATCGGCGATGGTAGCGTCTTCTGTTTCGCCGGAGCGGTGCGACATGATGTTTTTGTAGCTGTTGCGTTTTGCCAGGTTTACGGTATCGATGGTCTCGGTAAGCGATCCGATCTGGTTGACCTTCACCAGTACAGCGTTGGCTACGCCGGCGTCGATTCCCTGCTGGAGGCGCTTCACGTTGGTCACAAAAAGATCATCGCCTACAAGCTGCACCTTCTTCCCGATCGCATCTGTGATCAGCTTCCAGCCATCCCAGTCGTCCTCGGCAAACCCGTCCTCGATCGAAATGATGGGATATTTATTTACCCATTCCGTCCAGTAGGCCGACAATTCAGCAGATGAAAGCTTCTTACCGTCCGACTTCTTGAAATGGTAGATACCGTTTTCGTAAAATTCCGAACTGGCGGCATCCAGGGCGATAAAGATCTCCTCGCCTGGCTTGTAACCTGCTTTTTCAATAGCCTGGAGCACCACTTCTATTGCCTCTTCATTCGACTGGATATTGGGTGCAAAGCCGCCTTCGTCTCCCACGTTGGTAGAATAGCCTTTGCTCTTAAGCACCTTCTTCAGTGCATGAAATACCTCAACCCCCATTCTGAGCGAATCAGAGAATGTATCGGCTTTTGCCGGAACGATCATAAACTCCTGGAAGTCGATAGCGTTATCCGCATGGCTTCCTCCGTTCAGGATATTCATCAGCGGAACCGGCAGCGTATTGGCGTTTGTCCCCCCGACATACCTATATAACGGAAGACCTGCTTCGTAAGCTGCCGCTTTTGCAACCGCCAGCGAAACACCCAGGATCGCGTTGGCTCCCAGCTTGCTTTTATTCGGGGTCCCGTCCAGCTCCAGGAGAATCTTGTCTATCTCATTTTGCTCAAACGCGGAAATACCGATCAGTTCCGGGTAAATAATATCGTTCACATTCTCTACAGCCTTCAATACTCCCTTGCCCACGTAGGTTTTCGGATCGTCGTCACGAAGCTCCACCGCCTCATGGATGCCGGTAGACGCTCCCGAAGGCACTGCCGCTCTTCCGACAAATCCGTTTTCAGTTCTTACGTCTACTTCCACTGTGGGATTCCCCCTTGAATCCAAAATCTGCCTGGCATGTACTGACTGTATTACACTCATTTGCTGGATTGATAGTTATATTTGAATTATTATATAAAAGACCTGTTCAGAGCACAAAATAAGTCAAAAAAACGGTTCGCAACTAGGCTTGTATATGATTATTAGCCTAAATTTACTGTTCGAGTAATTAAACATTCAAAACATGAAATCCTTTCTTGGAATCGCCATTGTTTTTTTCCTTTGCCAAACCCTCGTATTTGCCCAATCTAAGATCGGAGGAGAAGATTTCCTGGTCCGCATCAGCAATGACACAAGCGCGCAACTGATCGATGTCCGGACCCTGGAAGAGTTTAGCGCCGGCCATCTTCCTAACGCCAGGAACGTGGATTTTAAGAAAGAAGATTTCCTGAAGCAAATGGAGGACTTCAACAAAGAGCAGCCCGTCATGCTATATTGCCTTGCCGGCTCACGAAGCGCTGCAGCGGCCCAGCTCCTGGCTTCAAACGGTTTTACCCAGATTTATGACCTGGACGGCGGGTATATGCGCTGGACAGTAGAAAAAAGGCCTGTAGACGGGATCAAAGAGGTTAAAGAGGTTGTGGTAGGCATGCCGGTAGACGAATATGAAACCATATTAAAAAGCGACCTGCCCGTGCTGGTCGACTTCACCGCCAAATGGTGCGCCCCCTGTAAAGCGATGTATCCTACCATCAGGAAAATAGAATCCGAATTTTCAGGACGGGCACTTGTAAAAGTGATCGACATAGACGTCAACAAAACCGTGACCGAACATCTCGGCATCAAATACCTGCCCCTGATCTATCTTTATAAAAACGGGGAAATTGTGTGGCAGACTACCGGTGCGGTCAGTGAGAAAACGCTTCGCGATGCCATCACAGGTCAGCTGTAGCCGGGGATCCGTATCCCGGTACCCTTGTCCAACCCCTCCTGATCAGAATTGCTGATAAAGGCTTTCCGATATGAAAGCGCTCCGCATTGCTCTTGCGATTATTTTGTCGCTTTTTTTTATTGCCTACCTGGGCTTTTTCTTGCCTTTCTGGGGGATCCCGTTCAATGCCCAGCGGCATGGCCTTCCGCCTCTCACACCGGCCTGGGCGCTGGAATGCTGGCTTTGGGAGGATGATTACAATACCGCCTCCTACGTCGACGAGCTGCTGGACGGCTACAGACGGCACGATATTCCGGTCAGGACTATCCTCATCGACAGCCCCTGGAGCCTCCGTTACAACGATTTCACCTTTGACGAAAAAAGATACCCCGACCCGGCGCAATGGCTTACAGGCCTCCGGCAAAAAGGTTACCGGGTAGTGCTTTGGATGACCTCGATGGTCAATAGCCGGAGCAAAGACACGGAAATCCCCGAATCGGAGGACTGGTACCATCAGGCTGCCGAAAACGGCTACCTGCTGGGTAACGGGCAACAGATCAAATGGTGGAAAGGAAAAGGCGGCTTTATCGATTATACGAACCCCGCTGCGATGCGCTGGTGGCGGAACCTTCAAAGCCAGGTGCTCAGGCACGGCGTAGACGGGTGGAAGCTCGACGGAACCGCTACGCTCATGCGGAGCCAGGCAGGCCCGGTTCCTGTCCCGTATATGAAAAGCCACTCAGGTATATTGACAACCCGCCGGTATATGGACCTCTATTACAGGGAAGAGTTGAAACACGGCCGGTCTGTAAACCCGGAGTTTATTACCCTGAGCAGGGCGATGGACAGAGGTTTCCACCCCGAAGGATTTGCTCCTGTGGATGCCGCGCCGGTGACCTGGGTAGGTGACCAGAGGCATTACTGGAAAAGCGATAGCGGGATCAAAGACGACAAAAAAGACAGGGATATTGCGCTGAAAGGAATACAGGGCTTTGAATCCGCCATTAACAGCATCCTGAAAAGCGCCGCGCTGGGATACAACGTCATCGGGTCGGACGTAGCCGGTTTCTCAGGCGATTCCATTCCGCCAAGGCTGTATATACGCTGGGCGCAGTTCTCTGCATTCTGCGGGCTCTTTATGAACGGCGGTCACGGAGAACGGGCTTTGTGGAAACGCAGCAGCCAGGAGCTCGAAATCATCCGGGCTTATTCCTGGCTTCATACCGAGTTAGTTCCCTATATGTACCATTACGTAGTAAGCGGGCACCGCGGCGGGAAACTGCTCCAGACACCGGCGGGGGGCAGGTACCAGTACTTCTTCGGCGACAATCTGCTCATAGCGCCGATTTTTGAAGATCAAACCACCCGCCGGGTGGAGATCCCGGAGGGACAGTGGCGTTACTGGTTCGATAAAGAAAAAGTTTTCCACGGTCCGCAGACTATAGAAATGGATTTCCCACTCGACGAATTCCCCGTCTTTATACGGGAAGGAGCCATTATCCCGATGGACATATCCAGGCCCTATACGAACATTGGAGACAGCACATACGCCGGGCATACCACATGGCGTATCTTTCCGGACAATGAGCTTTCATTCAGCATATTCTCACCCGATAATCAATCCGAGACCAATTTAGCGGTTGCCTCGTCCGGGACGCAGATAGCATTAACCTTGTCGGGGGCGGCCAGGCCTTCCGTTTTCTCCCTGCATCTTGAAAAAGAACCCCGCACTGTGACGGCGGGTACGCACATACTCGCAGCAGGCCGTGATTACCGTTACGACACCGTTAAAAAAGAGCTGATCATCAGGCACTCGTCAGGCCTGCCGGCAACCTACCTTGTGTCCGGCCACTGACATCGCCGGTCAATTTCAGAACATGGCTTGCCATATGGTGTATCGCCGTATCGCCCTCTAAAATTTCTGCCGGGCGATTAAACTATTCGTTCCCTTTCCTATCAAAGAGGCAGGTTTCACTCTTTAATCGATACAGCCATGAGAACTTTCAAATATATCGGCATAGCTTTAATGGCGATTATGCTGGCAGCGGGTCTGCCTGCTCCTCCGAAAGCTTCCGCACAACCCGGCGTTTCGGTATCATTTTCAGTTTTCTTCAATTCCCTCTCTCCTTACGGCAGGTGGTCAGGCCACCCGCAGTACGGCTCTGTCTGGATCCCTTCAGTAGGTCCGGATTTCCATCCTTATTACACAAGAGGAAGGTGGGTAATGACTGAATACGGCAATACATGGCTGTCTGACTATGAATGGGGATGGGCTCCTTTCCATTACGGGCGCTGGTTTTACGATGACTATCTCGGATGGGCGTGGGTTCCCGACTATACCTGGGGCCCTGGATGGGTCAACTGGCGGACAGGAGGCGGATATTACGGATGGGCTCCCCTTATGCCGGGTATACAGGTACGGGTAGCGATCAATCTGCCGTTCAATTTCTGGGTTTTTATTCCCCAGCGCCACTTCATGAGCCGGAACTGGCATCGTTACAGCGCTCCCCGCACGCAGGTAACCAATATTTACAACCAGACAACCATCATTAATAACTATTATAACCATAATAACCACGAATATTCCTACGGCCCCCGGTCGTCTGATATCCAGAGACACACCAATAACCGGGTAGATGTTTATAACTACTCGAGCCGCGGGAATAACGGCAGCTATCGCGAGTCGGCGGTACGTACCAGCACTGCCAGCGCCCGCAAAGCGATAGAAGTGCGCGAAAGAAATTTCGATAACGGTCCGGCTGTTGCCAATACAGGTTCCGCCAGAAGTGCAAGCCCCGCCAGAAGTTCAGGCACCATAAGTCCCGACAACGGGAGGGGCTCATCAGCCCGTACCAGCTCGCCGGTAACCACTCCGCGCAGCACCAACCCGGTAGCCTCTCCTGCGCCCCGGACCAGCGAAGGAAGCGCTCCTTCATCCCGGACCGGCAGAACTGCCTCACCTGAAAGCAGCTCCCGGTATGGCACCGGAACCGCCGGAACCGGTAGCAGGGAATCGGTGAGTACACCCGAACGCGGTCGTGTCAGTACGCCTCCTGCCCAGCGCAGCGGCGTAGAAAGGACTGCTCCCGCTAACGGAGGAAGATCATCGGCAAGAGAAAGTATCTCAACCGGAAGGTCTTCCGCCCCGAGAGAAGCCGTATCCGGCAGCCGCAGCAGCAATCCTTCAGGAAGGACCAGCGCTCCGGCCTCTAACGAAAGAAGCGGACGGAGCTCGTCAGGCGAAAGAAAAGGAAGACAATAGTCATCTATCTTGATTGCATATAGCCGGGTAACGCCGGCTGCCGGCCCGGCACCGTCTGGCCAGTAGCCGGCGCCGGTGTTTTAAGACGCGACGTATACACGGTGAAGAGTGAGCTGGTTACCGGCTGTTTTCCAGGCCCCGGTAATCCCTGTCCAGTAAAGTAATACCGGCCTGCTTCCTGTGCCTGAACATCCAATCGTACATTTCGTAGCCGTGAAAGAGCCTTTCTACCGAGCCGTGAGTGCCTCCGTTGATAAGCGTTAATGTCACGTTGGCCGAATCGTCGCAGGATTTGATCGCATTGGTAATCTTCTTCGACTCTGACATTGGAACGATCCGGTCGCCGGTGCCGTGCTGTATCCAGAGCGGTACCCTTGTAAGCCCGCAGGCATATTTTTCAGAACCGCCCCCGCAAATAGCAACTGCCGCAGCGATCCGGTCAGGGTACTTCCCCGCAAGATCCAGGGTCCCGTACCCGCCCATGCTCATCCCGCATACATACACCCTGTCGGGATCTGCACAATAGTTTTCGATAACGAAATCGATCACTTCTATCAGCTTGTCCGGGTTCCATCCGCCGTTGCTGTGAGGAGCCACAACGATCGCGGGAAGAGAGATCCGGCCGAGATCCATACTGTACATCAGACCGTAACGCTGCACGCGTTTAAGATCTCCGCCCGATAAGCTCCGGCCGTGCAGGAACAATACTACCGGCGGCTTATTTTCCAGGATTTCGGGCCCTGGCAGGTCTATCATAAAAGGATAGGAGGTCTTTTGGGTAACTGCTATACGTTGAGCGCCGGCATAATGGAGGAATGCCAGCATTATAAACGCAATCAACGGGAAGGTGACTTTCATAACTGTTGCTCCGGACAAAGCATTTTACCACTATACGTCTCCATGTCAAAAGTTTGATCCCATCAGTAAAAGTCTCCGGCTAAATTCTTATATTAACTGGTTAAACCACTTTTCTAATTTGCCAAATACAATCCAAAACTAATAAAATAATCATAATGAGCCCAGAAGAAAACAAAATCGTGACAGTCGGCCCTAATCCCGGGATGCTGACTTATCAGGGGACTTACGGCAACTACGGCGGTGCGTATATCCCGCCTGTCCTGGAAGGCCAGCTTTCCCGTCTTGCCGAATTCTTTGACAGTGTGGCCCACCTGGAGTCGTTCAGAAAAGAGTTCGTCGATATCCTGACCGATTATGTGGGCCGCCCTTCTCCGCTTTATTATGCAAAAAACCTGAGCTCATACGTCGGTTCCAGAATTTATCTGAAAAGGGAAGATCTCAATCATACAGGATCTCATAAAATTAATAATACGATTGGCCAGATCCTGCTTGCAAGAGAAATGGGAGCCGCCGAAGTGATAGCCGAAACCGGCGCAGGACAGCATGGTGTCGCCACTGCTACTGCAGCTGCCATCCTGAACATTCCGTGCAAGATTTTTATGGGCCGGGTCGATGCCGAACGGCAGGCGCTCAACGTAAGACGTATCAGGCAGCTTGGCGCCGAGCTGATTACAACCGATATGGGAACTGCGACATTAAAAGATGCCGTCGACGCCGCGTTGGGCTACTATATCGAAAATCCCGAATCTTTTTATCTTCTCGGTTCGCATGTAGGTCCGCACCCCTATCCCAAAATGGTAGGTTATTTCCAGAGTGTGATCGGTAGCGAAGCACGCCAGCAAATCCTTATCAAGGAAGGAAGATTACCTGATCAGATCTTTGCAGCAGTAGGCGGCGGCTCTAACGCGATCGGCCTTTTTTCGGGATTCCTGGATGACTTGTCCGTACAGATCGCCGGTGCCGAAGGCGGTGGCAGCGGTACCCCGCCCGATACGGCGGCAACATTGACTTTCGGAAAACCCACCGTTTTCCAGGGAACGATGTCGTATTGCCTGGTAGATAGCGAAGGCAACCCGATGCCTTCAAAAAGTATAGCCGCCGGGCTCGATTATCCCGGAATTTCACCGCAGCATGCATATATGAAGGATACGGGCAGGGCCTCCTATTATCCTGTAACCGATTCGGAAGCAGTGGAATCTTACAAGCTTCTCTCCCGCCTAGAAGGGATAACGCCTGCCATCGAATCGTCGCATGCGGTGGCCCTGGCCAAAAAGCTGTTAAAGGATAAAAATGCACTGGCCATTATCAACTTGTCGGGAAGAGGTGATAAAGACGTGGAAAGAGACATGTGACCGGTCCTGCGAAGAGGGTAGCTACCAGCTTTTCGTATCTACCCTCTTCACAAGGCTGTATATTTCCAGATCCGCAAATAAGCCGTCAGACAGAATTTCCCCGTCGCGCTCGACCCCTTCCAATGTAAAGCCCAGCCTCTGCGGGATCCTCTTGCTGGGCATATTACCCGTCGCGCACCTGATCTGTATACGGTTGATGCCCAGCTCCTCAAAGGCATAGTCGACCAGGGCTTTTACCGACAATGTCATAATGCCCCTCTTCTGAAAGGATTCAGACAGCCAGTAACCTAATTCAGATCTCCTGTTGACCTTATCGGTATTCTTAAAACCTATCAGCCCGGCGAATATCCCCTCGAACCGGATAGTAAATACGAGGTCCGACGGGCTCCGGGTACGGGGGTTCAGTGAATTGATGAAATACTCGGAATCGCTGACCTCACGCGTCCAGTCCACAAACGGCAGCCACTTTCTTAAATAGTCCCTGTCCCGTTCTATCGTATCGAACATTTCCTGCGCATCCGAAAGATCGGTTTGCCGGAGGCAGAGTTGATCGCTGATCTGAAATTCAGGCATTATTATTCGTATTTCTCTTCGTAACTCCTTAATTTAACGTCAGTCCGGAACAGGTATCTGCTATTTCGATATCTCCCTTTACATGGTAAGGACATTGACACGAATATAACGACTTTGCAATTTTGCGACCTAACGACTTTTCAACTTAACAGCTCACTTCTTTTCCAACAATCCAACTCCATGAACAACGCCAAACCCGAAACTGTGGATGCTTACCTGAGCAGTTTCCCCGAAGAAATACAGGCAGTAATGAGAGAAGTAAGAAAAACGATCCTCGAGGCTGCTCCCGAAGCATCGGAAAGTATTAGCTATGGAATGCCGGCTTATAAATTGAACGGGAAACCCCTGGTATATTTCGCCGCCTTCAAAAATCATATCGGCTTCTATGCTACCCCGACAGGCCACAGCGCTTTCGAAAAAGCATTGTCGGTTTACAAACAGGGGAAAGGGTCTGTACAATTCCCATTGGAACAACCGATGCCTTTACAGCTGATCAGTGATATTGTAAAGCACAGGCGGAGCGAGAATTTGAAGAAGAAGTAAAGCCTGAACGCCTGTACGTAAATTTTTATCGGTTATCCGTTCCCCTATGGGAAATCCATTTTATCAAAAATCTGTCGACGACGCCATCGCTGAACTAAAAAGCTCGCCTGACGGCCTGTCGACGCGTCAGTCAGAAGAGCTTCATGCCCGTTATGGTGCCAATACGCTCCGTGAAGCGCCGCAAAAAAGCAAATGGAAAATACTCCTGGCCCAGTTCAAAGACGTGATGATCGTCATCCTGATCGTGGCTGCGGGTATTTCTTTTGCTGTCGGCGAGCATATGGACGCCTACGTGATCCTTGCCATCATAGCCGGTAATGCCTGGCTGGGGTTTTCACAGGAAAGCAGGGCCGAAGAATCCATCAGGATGCTGCTGAAAATGTCTGCGCAATATGCGGTAGCCCTCCGCGACGGGAGCCCGGTAAAGCTGGAGGCGCAGGAACTGGTACCCGGCGACGTCATCCTGCTGGAAGCGGGCAATATAGTGCCGGCAGATGCCCGGCTGACGGAGGTCAGCGCGCTGCGGACAGACGAGGCCTCGCTCACCGGGGAAAGCCACGCCATTGAAAAGCATACCGATGCAATTCCGGAAAGCAATCTCGTCCCGGGCGATCAGCTCAACATGGTATTCAAAGGCACGGTGATCAGCAACGGCACCGGTAAAGCGGTTGTTACGGCGACCGGCATGAACACCGAGCTGGGCAAAATTGCGGGGATGATGGACACCCCTGAACTGCAAACTCCTTTACAACGACGCCTGGCTGTTTTCAGCCGGCAGTTGGCGGTTGTGGTACTGGTGATATGCGCAGCTATTTTCGGATTTGGTCTCTGGCGCGGGGAATCTCCCTTCAGCATGTTCCTGACCGCTCTTTCGCTGGCGGTGGCCGCCTTGCCGGAAGCGCTCCCGGCCGTCATCACCATTGCGCTGGCCCAGGGAGCCCGGAGGCTCGTCAGGCAGAACGCCCTTATGCGCAAGCTCCCTGCAGTGGAAACACTGGGGTCGGTCACCTACATATGCAGTGATAAAACCGGGACCCTCACCCAGAACGTGATGACGGTTGAAAAGGAATGGATAGTACCGGGCAATGAAACACTCTTTTACCAGGCACTCCTGTTGAACAATGATGTGCATTTCACCGGCGAGGGCGAAATGATGGGCGATTCTACCGAAACAGCGCTTGTAAAGCATGCTTTGGAGCAATACGGACCGGAAGAAGAAGCATCGCGTGAATTGCCGCCGGTTGCCCGTATTCCGTTCGACTCCGACAGAATGAGAATGAGCACGATTCACCGGTACGGAGATCAATACCTGATGCTGACGAAAGGAGCTCCTTCAAAAATTGCGGAAGTGACCGGGCCGGACCAGCAGCAAGAGATGGAAACCTGGCTACAGCAGAACCGGAGCTGGGCAGCCGAAGGCCTCCGGGTACTGTTTTTCGGCTTCAAGGTCCTGGAGGAGCTGCCTTCGCCCCTCACGGAAGAAACTGAAAACGGGCTCAGCTTTTTAGGAATGGCAGCACTGATAGATCCTCCGCGTGAGGAAGTTGTGGAAGCGATAGCGAAGTGCAAACAGGCCGGTATCAGGACGGTCATGATAACAGGCGACCAGCCTCTCACCGCCAAAGCCATCGCCGAACGCCTCAAAATGGCCGGGGAAACGGATGCTCCGGCAGTGACGGGCGCTCAAATGACCGAATGGCCCGATGAGGAATTTGACCGGAAAGTAAAAGACATAACGGTGTATGCACGCGTGTCGCCGGAGCAAAAACTCAGGATCGTACAGTCGCTTCAGAAAAACGGGGAATTTGTAGCCATGACCGGTGACGGCGTCAACGACGCTCCTTCTCTTAAGCAGGCCGACATAGGCGTGGCGATGGGGATCACCGGCACCGACGTTTCGAAGGATGCAGCGGAAATGATACTGCTTGACGATAATTTTGCAACCATCGTCAAGGCAGTACACGAGGGGCGCAGGATCTATGAGAACATTCGCAAGTTCATTATGTACGTTCTTTCCTGTAACCTGGCCGAGGTACTCGTCATATTCCTGGCTCCTGTCCTCGGTTTCGTCATCCCGCTGCTACCCATCCATATATTGTGGATCAACCTCGTTACCGACGGGCTCCCGGGGCTGGCCCTGGTGGCAGAGCGTGCGGAAAAAGATGTGATGAGTCGCCCGCCCCGCCCGCCAAAGGAAAATCTTTTTGCCGGCGGACTTTTTCTCAGGATTGTCCTCACCGGGTTGGTGATGACGCTGTCGGCCCTGTTTGTTCACTGGTGGGCTATCCGCCAGGGGTTTGACGTAAGAACGCAACAAACGGCCGTCTTTACAGTGCTTTGCCTGGTGCAGCTTGCCAACGCCCACTCCGTACGGTCGGTCTATCACTCGCTCTTTGCGTCCGATATATTCGCCAACCGCGGCATGTGGCTGACAGTTATACTGACGGTCCTTCTGCAGTTTGCCATCGTATATATTCCCTGGCTGCAGCCTGTTTTCAAAACTGCTGCGCTCAGCGGAGAAACACTGCAGGTTATAGGGCTGGTGACGCTCGGGGCGCTTTTGCTGCTGGAAGGGATCAAGTATATCGTAAGAGCTGTTTATCTGAATACGAGAGAAAAAGCGGGCTGACCACGAAGATCACTGGTTTTTCCCGTAATTTTACTATCCCAACTGCTCACTTTAATAAATGAACGCAAGCGAGGAAACTTTAAAGTCGGTATTTAAGGAGAGCTATCACGCCCTTACCTACTTTGCGTTCAAAATTCTGGACTCAAGGTCCGAGGCGGAGGACATAGTCCAGGATGCTTTCATTAAATACTGGAATCAGCGGAATGAAGTTTCCGATGATCTCCAGGCCATCAAAAGTTATCTTTATACTTCGGTAAAGAATTCGTGCTTCAATGTATTGCGGCACAGATCAGTTTCGGAGAAATACCTGCATCATACTTCAGGGAGCGGAATGATCCAAGAAAAAGACGCCCTGGAAATGCTGCTCGAAGCAGAAACGATGGCGCTGGTATTCAAAGCGATCGATAAGCTTCCGCCCGTATGCAGGGAGATCACACGGATGAGCTATCTGCAGGGTAAAAAAAATGATGAGATCGCAGCCGAGCTGGGCATATCCGTAAATTCTGTAAAAACCCATAAGCAGCGCGCAGCGCAGCTTCTCAGGAAAAAATTATCTCCCGAAATTCTCGGCTTTATTCTGTTTTTCTTTTAAAAACAGGGTTTTCGCGACCTTGATTGGCATCCCGGACAATCTCAATATTATTTTTTTTAAATTCTTTTCATCCGATCGTGCCCCGTAGGTGTCTAACACCAAAACGACGCAAAGGATGCAGCATCATCACGATAGAATTTCGAAATTACTGGCAAAATATATCCAGGACACACTGGATCCGGATGAAAAAGCGGAACTGGACGAATGGGTATCCGCCTCGCCGTCAAATGCCGGTTTCCTCAACCGGTTGAAAACTCCCGGAACGCTTGAAAGCGCCTTTGACTTTTTTAGCGGAATCGATTCCGAACAGGCATGGGAAGAGATATCGGAAAAAATCGCTCCCCGGCAAGATCGGCCCTTCAGCGTAAGCTACCGCAAATACTGGTGGTATGCAGCGGCAGTGCTCCTTTTAGTCGGCACGTGGAAGACCTTGCTTACGTATAATAATAAAAGTACCGGTGCAGGAATTGCGCTGGAAGCTGCCGGCAGGGATTTCGCTCCGGGAAGCAACAAAGCAGTTTTATTGCTGGACAACGAAACCCGGCTTGTAGTGGAAGACCTGCAGGACGGGATCATTTACCGGGAAAATAACCTGTCGATCGAAAAAAGGGACGGGGTACTCCGTTATCACTTATCGGCCAAATCCGGCAATGCAGCGGAACGTTTACACACCCTCTATACCCCGGTGGGAGGGCAATTCAGCCTGCAGCTACCGGACGGCACGCAGGTTTCGCTGAATGCCGCCTCATCCCTGACCTACCCTGTTTCATTCCCGGATCGCGACAGGCTTGTTTCCCTGGAAGGAGAAGCATTCTTCGATGTAGCCACCTCCTACCGCACCGGGCGGTCCGGGATCAAAAAAACCTTCAGCGTACAGTCCCGGGACGCTACCGTCCAGGTATTGGGTACGCAGTTTAACGTAAACGGCTACCCGGACGAAACTACGCTCAAAACCACCCTAATAGAGGGTTCGGTAAAAGTATCGGCCGGTGAACAGTCCGAGATCCTGTTGCCCGGGCAGCAGGCCGTCGTCGCAGCGGGAGGCGGCATCCGCCTGCAGGAAGCAGATACCGACGAAGTCATTGCCTGGAAAAACGGGTACTTTCAATTCGAAGGTCAACCGCTCGACCAAGTGCTGAAACAGCTGCAGAGATGGTATGGGTTCGAAACGGACGATTCCGCTCCTATACCTTCCAAACATTTCACGGCTTCCATTTCCAGGAACCAATCCCTCTCGAGTGTGCTCAGGATGCTCGAATTGTCGGGAGGGGTAAGGTTCGAAATAACAGACAAGAAAATAAGCGTCACCGGATCGGGCGAAACTCTTCCCTGAAGCTTTCCCTGAAACAAAACGATTTCAAAACAATATGCAATGCAGCTTTCCTTTTTTTACCTAAACTGTAAACAACGTATGATCAAATCATTACGATCGCGACAACCCGGAAACAGCCACTTTCTCTACCGTAAAACGGTCATTTTTAAAAAATTGTGCATCCTGTCCATTTTACTGGCAAGCTTTCAGCTGAATGCGAGGGCTCTTTCGCAGAAGCTTTCCCTGCACCTGCGCGAAGTCCAGATGGAAAAGGTACTGAAAACCCTTAAAAAGAGGACCGGCTACCAGTTCATCTACAATAATGAGCTGCTCAAAAAGGCGAAACCGGTAACCGTGGATGTCAGCAACGGTACGCTGGAACAGATTCTCGAAGAAACCTTCCGGAACCAGCCGCTTACCTATGAAGTGCTGGAAGGAGCGATAGTCGTCAGGCCGCGGGAT
The DNA here is from genome assembly GCA_037191015.1 of Spirosomataceae bacterium. Classification (GTDB taxonomy): domain Bacteria; phylum Bacteroidota; class Bacteroidia; order Cytophagales; family Spirosomataceae; genus Ravibacter. The sequence goes on along the minus strand of JBBCKD010000015.1, from coordinate 121,989 downwards.
AACCCTTCCGGCGCGACACTCAAAAGCCGGCCCCTGATACAGGAGCCTGAATTCGAGGATAGAGAAGTTAACGGTACCGTAGTTGATGAAAAAGGCGATCCGCTGATCGGGGTCAGCATATTGGTAAAGGGAACCCAAAGGGGGTCTACAACCGATATAAGCGGGAAATTCCTGCTTGAAATCCCCGACGATAACGCTACCCTCGTCTTCTCGTTCGTAGGATATGTGACACAGGAAATAAAGGTCGGCAGCAGATCGTCTCTGAACATTGCGATGCAAAGCGACACCAAAGCCCTCGAAGAGCTGGTAGTAGTAGGGTACGGTATGCAGAAAAAGGTGAACCTGACAGGTGCGGTCCATAATGTAAAGGGTGAAGACCTGATCAGGCGGAATGCCACCAACACTTCCAATGCATTGCAGGGACTGATCCCCGGGGTTTCGGTAACCCAGACGTCGGGGCGTCCCGGTGCCGACGGGGCCACCATCAGGATACGGGGTACAGGCTCTATCAACTCTACATCCAACCCGCTGATCCTTATCGACGGCGTGGAAGGTGATATGAACAATATCGATATGACCAGCATTGAGTCTATCTCGGTATTGAAAGATGCGGCATCGGCTTCCATATACGGTTCCAGGGCCTCTAACGGCGTCATCCTGATCACAACCAAGAGAGCGGGTAAGGAGCCTCTTAAAGTCTCTTATAACGGCTTTGCCGGTTTCAACACCCCGACCGAAATTCCCGAGCCGCTATCGGCAATAGAGTATATGGAGGCCATAAATGCTGCCCGTGCGAACTCCGACCTGGCGCCCCAATACCCGGAAAGTCTTATCAATGACTATAAAACCCTTGGCGCCGACGGCCTCAACCGCTACGACACCGACTGGAGAAAAGAGACGATCAGGAACCGTGCGCTCATGCACAATAACTCGGTCAGTCTTGGGGCAGGCACCGAAAAATTCAGGTTTTTCGGGAACCTGGGCATGTTCTCCCAGGACGGCTCGATTGCCAACAACGCCTACAAGCGGTTTACGATGCGTGTCAATTCGGATGCCCGGATCAACAACTGGCTGAAAGTAGGGACAGATCTTAACCTGAGGTCTTCCAAAACCACCCGCCCCGCCTACGATTTGCCGGAAAGCATCATTAATAAGGCTACTACTTTTGTCCCTGTTTTCTCCGGGATCAATGCCGACGGAACGTGGGGATATGGCCAGAACGGCGATAACCCGATCGCTTCCGCATCTGCTTCCGGTATTAATACGGCAACAACTCCGGAGATCATCCTCAAAGGGTTTGCCAATATCACACCGGTCAAAAACCTCGACATCCTGACCAGCTACAGCATCCGCAAGCTGGAAACAAAGTCGGATTATTTTCTCACTCCCTACGATACCTACGAGGGGGGCGTCTTCAAGACTTCCTTCCCCTCCAGCGGCAATGAAAAGCAGGAAGCCTGGAGCCAGAATATCACAAAACAGTTCAACCTGCAGGCTACTTACGACCTGACGGCCGGCCATCATGCTTTTAAGCTTCTTTCGGGGGTCCAGACCGAAGATAAATCCGCCCGGTCATTCAGCGCTACCCGGAAAGGGTTCGATTTCCCCGGCTTCGAAGATCTCGATCATGGCGATATCGCTACTTCCATCACGGCGGGCAGCCACTGGGATTGGGGCATTTTTTCCCATTTCAATCGCCTTAACTATAGCTTTAAAGACAGGTATCTCCTGGAGGTCAACGGCCGGTGGGATGCTTCCTCCCGCTTCATGGAGGCCTACAGGTGGGGATTCTTCCCCTCTGCTTCAGTCGGTTGGCGGATCTCGGAAGAGCCGTTTTTCCAACCCCTGCAGAGCAGCATCGAAAACCTGAAGCTCAGGGCTTCCTACGGTACACTCGGAAATCAGGACATCTTCAGCTACTATCCTTATGCCGCGACCATCTCCCCGGGATACGGTTACTGGTTCGACAAGGCCCTTGCAACAGGAGCTACCCAGACCCAGGTGGCAAACGAGAAGATCTCATGGGAAAAGTCTACCCAGATGAACATAGGTGTGGATGCCGATCTTCTCAAATCCCGGCTTAACCTGTCTTTTGACTATTATGTGAGGAATATCTCCGACATCCTTCAGCAATTCCCCATTCCGCTCTATGTAGGGCTTGCCTCCCCCTGGGAAAACGCCGGCTCTATGCGAAACAAGGGCTGGGATCTTTCGGTTGTATGGCGCGATCATATCGGGAATGTCCGCTATAACGTCGCAGCCAATTTCTCCGACGTCAAAAATAAAGTCGTCAACCTTTACGGGAAAGAATATGTGGGCACGCAGATCACAAGAGAAGGAGACCCGATCAACTCCTGGTACGGGTATGTAGCCGACGGTTATTTCCAGTCGCAGCAGGAGATCGACAATTCGCCTGTTTACGGTGAAAAGCAGAACGTCCGCCCCGGCTATATCAGGTACAAAGACCTCTCCGGCCCTGATGGTACTCCCGACGGGGTCATCAATGCCTACGACCGGACGATCATCGGTGATCCGTCGCCCAGATATGAATACAGCGTCAACCTGAATGCGGAATGGAAGGGCCTGGATATAACCCTTTTCTTCCAGGGAGTAGGTAAAAGAGATATCTTCTATTCCGGATCGGGAGCCCGTCCGTTTTACATAGGCCGTTCGATGTTCAAACATCAGCTGGACTATTGGACGGAGACCAACCGCGACGCGGAATTTCCCATCCTGCTGATCGACGGCTCCGGGGCCAATCCCAATAACATCGTATCTACCTTCTGGACAAAGAGCGGGGCATACGCACGGTTGAAGAACCTGGTGGTAGGATATTCATTCCCTTCCGCATGGACCGAAAAAGTCCGGATCGGGAAAGCCAGGCTTTACGTTGCCGGTCAGAATCTCTTTACCGTATCCAACGCCTACAAGGGCTACGACCCCGAAAACTCTGTTAACGGCGGCAGCTTCTACCCCGTTATGAGGACTTTTACCTGCGGATTGGACATACAATTCTAACCCAACAAGACATGAAATTATCCAATATCCTAAGAATAACATTTTCCGGCGCTTTCATAGTGATCTTCAGCGCCTGCTCTGACCTGCTCGACAAGCAGCCTAATAATTTCTCATCTTCAGGATTCTATAAATCAGAAGCAGCTATCAGGACCGGTGTAACGGGAGTATACAACAAGCTCTATTTTTACCCTGCGGCCAGGCTTCCTTTCAATGTCATGCTGGACCATTGGACGCCGCTGGCTATAGAGCGGGTGGAAAACACCACGATAGGGGCCGGCGGCTCTCTTAATCCCGACAACGCTTCCATACGCGACTGGTGGACGAACCTTTACACCATCATTGCAAGGGCTAATTCAGTCATCAAGGGCTCCGAACCCTATATAGATGGCCTTACAGGCGCTTCCAGCCAGTATATTGCCGAAGCAAAGGTGCTCCGCGCATACGCTTATTACCAGCTGATTTCAAGCTTTGGCGATGTTCCTTTCTTTTCCGAACCAGTTACGATCGACGAGTACCAGGTAGGCCGGGTCAGCAAAGTCGAGATCCTTGACTTTATCCTGGAAGATCTTAACCAGGCTGCGGAAAACCTGCCCTGGACGGCCAAAGAACGCGGCCGGGTAGATAAAGCCGTTGCATTTGGTTTAAGGGCCCGGGCAGCGCTGCTGGGCGGAAGCCTTAATTACGGCGGAAAGGGCCAGGAGTATTTCAGCGTTGCGGCAAATGCAGCCCAGGCAGTCATAGGACAGCGTGCCCTGGCTCAGAATTACGACGATTTGTTCAACAAGCAGGGACAGACGAAAGCGGATGTCCGGAACGAGACGCTCTTTGAGCTGATGTTTTCCGACCAGGGTTCTATGAACTATCACTGGATAGGGTTCGGGCAGGTATCGCGAAACTACGGACAAACAGGAAGGCATCCCTCACAGCTGCTGGCCGATACGTATGAATGTACAGATGGAAAAAGAATCGACGAGTCTCCTCTTTATGACCCGAAAAATCCGTCCAAAAACAGGGATCCGAGGTTTAGATCCACACTTTGGATGCACGGAGACACCGTCCAGGGAAATACCACCGGCAATGACGGCGGCAGGATACGGTTTGTGCTCGAAGCCTATAACCCGACGACCTCCTTCTATAATTTTTCTACCAGCCAGTGGACAAAAAACGTGAACGCAGATATCAACAGCGGCGCAGCATGGACAAGCTTCGTGAATGCCGGACTTGGCTACATCTGGAGGAAGTTCAGCTATGAAACCTCGGAATCCATCAACGTGCAGACCTGCAATGTTCCGCTTATGCGATATGCAGAAGTCCTGCTTACCTACGCAGAAGCGAAAATCGAGCTTAACGAGCTTGACAACTCTGTTTACGAAGCCATTAACCTGGTCCGGACCAGGTCGCGCATGCCGGATGTTTCGGCAGACCGGCAGGGCAACCAACAGAAAATGCGCCAGCTCGTAAGAAGAGAGCGGAAGGTGGAGCTTATTATGGAAGGGCTGCACTTCGCAGATATGAGAAGATGGAATATCGGTGATCTTACCAACGCCGGTCCCAGCTATGGATTCCCTGTTGCGGAGAGCTATGATGAGAGCGGCAATATCAGGTCAGGCGGATACATGGACGTTACTCCCGATATGATCCCGGATTTCAAAAGCTCTGAAAGGCACGATCTGAACGACGTTGCCAGCTATGAAGCCTATAAAGACAAGTTGAAGGTAAGAGACCGGAACCGCTTCTGGCACGCCAGGTTCAACCTTTTCCCCATCCCTCAAATGGAAATCGACCGGAATCCCAATCTCGGGCAGAATGACGGGTACTAGCGGGGAAGAGGTATCCATACTTTAAAACCATCAGGGAATTTTCAAAACCATTAAGGAATTAAGGTTATTAAGTATTTCTTGACTACCCTTAACTCCTTAATGGTTCAAAAACATGAAACCATTAAGAGATTAAGAACATTAAGAACACCTTAACTACCCTTAACTCCTTAATGGTTCAAAAACATGAAACCATTAAGAGATTAAGAACATTAAGAACACCTTAACTATCCTTAACTCCTTAATGATTAAAAAAACATGAAACCATTAAGAGATTAAGAACATTAAGAACATTAAGAACATTAAGAACACCTTAACTATCCTTAACTCCTTAATGGTTCAAAAAGCTTCTCAATGATTCAAAAATTAATACTTTAGAAATTCAATAGGCTTTTATTTTAATGAACAGAAGAAATTTCCTTTTTACAGCTTCCGTTGGTACCGGCAGCTTGTTACAACCCGGATCGGCAAAAGCTGTCCCTCACCAGGCGGAGCTGAAAACCGATGTTATCGTAGCAGGAGGCGGACTAGGGGGCTGCGCAGCGGCGCTGGCGCTTTGCCGGAATGGTCTCAATGTTATTCTGACCGAAGAAACCGACTGGATAGGAGGCCAGGTTTCCCAGCAGGGTGTGCCGCCCGACGAGCATATGTGGATAGAAACGCACGGCGCTCCTGCTTCTTACCGGGAGTACCGGAACCGGATCAGATCTTATTACAAACGAAACTATCCGCTTACCCGTGAAGCGCTCGGCCGCAACAACCTCAACCCCGGCGACGGCTCGGTTTCGCGCATATGCCATGAACCGAGGGTTACGGTAGCCGTTCTCTATGAAATGCTTCAGCCCTACCTGAGCTCCGGACAGCTGCAGATCATATTGAATTATAAACCTCATAAAGGAGAAACCTCCGGCGACGAAGTAAAAGGTATCGTCATGGCCCACCGCTTTACCGGCGATAAAATCAGGCTTTCCGCTTCCTATTTTGTAGATGCGACCGAAACCGGCGAGCTGCTCCCGCTGACCGGCACCGAATATGTAAAAGGAACGGAATCCAAAAAGGAAACCGGCGAGCTCCATGCAGCAGAAAAAGCGAATCCGGACAACCACCAGGCTTTTACGCTTTGTTTCGCGCTGGATTATGATGAAAAATCCGATCATGTAATCGATAAGCCTGCGCGGTACGACTTCTGGTCGAAGTACGTACCTCCTCTCAGGCCTGCCTGGTCGGGCCGGTTGCTGGACCTGCAGTATTCCAATCCGAAAACACTAGAACCCAAAGCGCTCGGATTTGACCCCAAGGGAGAAAAAACGGGCAATGCCTTAAACCTGTGGCTCTACCGCCGGATGCTCCACAAAAAGAACTTCCTCCCCGGAACCATCGCGAACGACGTTACGCTTGTCAACTGGCCGCAAAACGACTATATGACGGGCAACCTGATCGATGTAAGCGAGAAGGAGGTAAAAGCGTCTATTGAAGGCGCCAGGCAGCTGAACCTTTCCCTTTTATATTGGCTGCAGACCGAAGCGCCCAGGCCTGACGGAGGACAGGGGTGGAAGGGCCTCAGACTCCGGAAGGATATTATGGGAACGGAAGACGGCATGGCGATGTATCCCTACGTCCGGGAATCACGGAGGATCAGGGCGGAATTTACCGTTTTGGAAGAGCATGTAGGGGCAGAGAACCGCAAGCTGGTAGCCGGGGAAAAAGAAGGGAAAAAGTCGGCTGATTTCTACGACAGCGTCGGAACCGGTTACTACCATATCGACCTGCATCCGAGCAATAAAGGAGACAACTATATCGATTTCGGCTCCCTGCCCTTCCAGGTCCCCTTGGGTGCGCTGCTTCCGCGAAGGATAAACAATCTTTTCCCGGCCAATAAGAATATCGGCACCACGCATATCACTAATGGCTGTTACCGGCTGCATCCTGTCGAATGGAGCATAGGGGAAGCCGTGGGCATGCTGGTTTCCTATTCGCACGCCAAAAAAATCCTGCCCCGATCAGTAAGAGAGCGCAGGAATATACTGGAGGATTTTCAGAATCATATCAGGAAACAGGGGCTGGAAACGCATTGGCCAGAGTAGATAAAAACCGGAAGTAAGCTTATTACTGGGTATTTATAGTTGATCGCAACCAGATGTCACTCCTTACCATTTTCAAATCCAATAGAGTTTTTCTCATTTCAGGTATAGCTGCACTTTCAGCAATGTTCTTTTGGTCGCTGCAGGCCTTTACACCTGTAGTAAACCGGGCCTTGGAAAATATTCCCGACAGCACCCGTTTCAGCTATATCACGCTGGCTGCCGGGTTTGACGAACCCATGCAAATGGCCATCCTGCCCGATCTCAGCGTGCTTGTCGCCGAGCGCAAAGGCGGGGTCAAACTCTACGATTCCGGGACCAAAACGGTTAGGACCATTGCCCATATCAACGTATTCAGCGGGATCGAAGACGGCCTGCTCGGAGTTGCGCTCGACCCGGGATTCGAGACCAACCATTGGGTTTATTTTTATAATTCCGTTGCAGGTGAGCGCAGTGCCAGTGAGCTGGCCAGGTACGAATTCCGCAACGGAATGCTCGATCTTGATTCGAAGAAAGTATTGCTGGAGATCCCGACGCAAAGAATCTACTGCTGCCATTCGGCCGGGCATATCGTATTCGACAAGAAAGGGCTCCTGTATCTCTCCATAGGCGACAATACCAATGCAGAAGAAATAGAAGGACACAACCCTACCGACGAGCGCCCGGGAAGACACCTGTCGGACGGGCAGGCTTCCTCGGCCAATTCCAACGACTACAGGGGGAAAATCCTTCGCATCAAACCGGAAAACGACGGGAGCTACTCCATCCCCGACGGGAACCTCTTCCCGAAAGACGGCTCGAAAGGGAAGCCGGAAATTTATGTGATGGGCTGCAGAAATCCCTTCAGGATATCGGTGGACCCGAAAAACGGATACCTCTATTGGGGAGACGTGGGGCCGGACACCGAAGTTGCCGCCGAGGAGGGCAGGCTGAGCTACGACGAGATCAACCAGGCCCGGAAGCCCGGATTCTTCGGCTATCCTTACTTCCTGGGTGCAAATGAAGCTTTTCCCAAATACGATTTCGAAACAAAAAAAGAAGGACCTGCGCAGGATCCGCTGCACCCCGTTAATAACTCTCCCAACAATACCGGCGTAAAGGAGCTTCCTCCCGCCCAGCCAGCCTTTATCTGGTACGGCAAGGGACCTTCCAAAAGATGGCCGCTCGTAGGAAAAGGCGGGGCAAGCGCTATGGCCGGACCTGTCTACTATTCGGATGAATATCCCGATGCACCCTACAAGCTGCCTGATTACTACAATGGTAAGCTGCTGATATACGATTGGGTGCGCAGGTGGATAATGGCTGTTACGATGGATGCCCAGGGTAATTATCTTTCGATGGAGCCCTTCCTCCCCGGTCTTAAAGTGGTAGCGCCTATGGACATGGCTATCGCCCACGACGGAGCTCTTTACATACTCGCCTACGGCACCAACTGGTTTGCCCCCAACACCGATGCGGGCATTGTCAGGATTGAGTACAGCGAAGGCAACAGGAACCCTGTCGCAGTGGCAAATGCCAGTGAAACCATCGGGGCTGTGCCGTTAAAAGTGTCTTTCTCGTCGGAAGGCTCCAAAGACTTCGATACGGATGACAAACTAACGTATGAATGGCGGATAGGAGACAGGAAATTTACCGGGAAAAACGTGCAGTATACCTTCAAAAAGCCAGGCACCTATACCGTAACGCTTACTGTCACCGATAATCACGGCGGGTCGGGATCATTTACACAAATGATCAAAGCCGGCAATACTCCGCCTACGGTCCGCATAAGCAGCTCCGACAACACCAGCTTTTACTGGGACGACTCGAAGCTTTCCTACAAAATAGCCGTTGCGGACAAAGAAGACAAGACGATCAGTGAGAACGCCCTTACCGCGGGTTTCCACTATCTCGACTTTTCGAAAGATCTCGCCGGCGTGTTGTCCAAAGGCGGGGGCAACATCAGGCACGCGCAAACCGAAACCCTTTATTCAAGCCTCGACTGCAAAGCCTGCCATCAGAGAGATACCAAATCTATCGGGCCATCTCTCATGGAAGTCTCGGCGCGATATAAAGACAAGCCGGACGCCGGACGCTTCCTGGCAGACAAGATCATTTCCGGAGGAGCCGGAAACTGGGGCACCTACCCGATGCCGCCCCACCCTACGCTCTCTGCCGAAGATGCCCTGGATATCGCTGCCTATATCCTCGACCTTACTTCCAAAGAGAAGAACATCCCGCTCGAAGGGGCGTTTGCCTTCGACAAGCATTCGCAGGCAAATGAAAACGGCGCTTATGTATTATTTGCCTCTTATACCGACGGCGGAGCAAACGGCATCGAACCGCTCACTGCCCGGAGCCACGTGGTTTTGAGAAGCCCGCGCATACAAATGGAAGACTACGAAGAGGGAAATGTAGGCGTAGTGATCGCCACTGCAAACACCGGCTTCAATTCCTATATCGCCAATATTACAAACGGTAAATACGTCAAATTCGCTCAAATTGACCTGAAAAGTGTAAAACAGGTAAAATTCAGGGTCCAGACGCAAGGAGCAGGCGGCAACATTGTACTACGAACAGGCGCCCGTACAGGGCCGGTATTGGGAAGCGTCGCAGTACCCGCCGGAAAGGTAACCGAGCCGAAAACGGATTGGAGAGAATTCACAATGCCGCTGAATGCCGCTGCCGGTGCGCAGGATCTCTTTCTCACTTTCGAAAATGACTCTGCAAAAGGGGGGCTGTTCTATATAGACTGGATGCTGTTTGAGAAATAGGTAAAAAGCGCATAAGCCGTCACGGGCCCCTGCTTACTCTTCTGCCGTATCAAGAATTTCCAATTTCGAGAATTCGATCGGAAAATAATCTATATTAAAATGATCAGAATTTTTCAGTTGGTACCATGTCGCACAGAAACGGATCTCCGAATTAACAGGCACGCTTTCCGGCAGGTTACACGGATCCAGGTATCTGTCTGTTTCTTTTAACTTAATTCTCACAATAGACTCCTGACTCCCAAAGCGGGCATATTGTACAACGATACCGATCTCGTCGGATAATTCATGTATAGCTTCGTGATCTTCTCTACCCCCTCCAGCAAAATCACAGACCGGAAGCCCGACTCCTCCGCCATCGCAGGTATCCAACTCCCGTTGGCGACATGCCGACAGGAGGAACAGCATCCCTAGCATCATATATACAAACCGTATTTTCATCTCAATTATGTTTAACTGATTGGCTCACCCCCATAACTCTAAAGGTCCGGATCCCCAGGGCATTTTGAATTATTCGCCGCCAGCACTATATACACCGGGGCCGGCGGCGGAGGCATGTCCGTGTAGCATGGAATCACGCTCTCTTCCTCAGTTGCTTTGCGTAACCTCACAAACACCCTGATCCCATCCTGCTGAAGATCTTCAGGTAAATTTGAAAGTCCGATTACGTTGTCAATGTCCTGGTAGACTTTCTGCCCGTCTTCATTAACGGGCTTTGGCCATGTCCTGCTGGGTATGGTATGACGCTTATCTAATTTCAAGGCGTATACGCCGCATTTATTTCCGACTATCAACCCGGAAACACATTCCAGGCTGTCTGTCGCGCCAGGATCATTGCCTGTGCATCCGGATACGAGAAGCAAACCAATAAAGTATCGTAGGAAAGGAGTTGGAATTTTCATATAGACCAGTTGTAACGTATGTATATGATACTCGGATAGCCGTTTTGGTTGTAATGAGCGTCTTGAGCCTATCGGCTCAAAAGCAAAACCTTACCAGGTAAAACAAATCCGAAACAGTATTTTTTCTATAAAAGGCAAATATTTATTGTTTATCAATAAATATTTATTACATTTACTGCGTGCCTTAAAATTCAAAAACCACTATGAAAAGAGTTTCAACACTATTTCTTCAGGCCGTCATTGTGCTTATCGGCATTGTGGCGCTTGCCATTTTGATCCGGTTTCCCTTAACCGAGGGAAGAGCCGTAAACTTAGACCTGTTCAGCATTTACGCCGACCCCTTCATCCTGTATGGATACGCAGCATCGATCGTCTTTTTTGTCGGGCTGTATAAGGCGTTCAGGTTAATGGGATACATCGGGCAGAATAAAGTATTCTCATCAAGCGCTGTAGCGGCTTTGAAGAGCATAAAGTATTGTGCAATCGTATTAAGTATTTTAATTGTGATTGCAGGACTATACATAAAGATAGCCCATCATAAAGATGACGACCCTGCGGGTTTTCTCGCTATCTGTATCGTGACAACTTTTGCTTCTATCGTAGTTGCGACCGGCGCGGCGATATTTGAAAAAATCCTGCAGAATGCCCTGGATATGAAATCTGAAAATGACTTAACAATTTAAGCTATGCCGATCATTGTAAACTTAGACGTGATGATGGCAAAGCGAAAAATTTCTCTGAATGAGCTTTCTGAAAGAGTTGATTTGACATTATCTAACCTTTCTATCTTAAAGACAGGTAAAGCGAAAGCAATTCGTTTTAGCACCCTGGACGCAATTTGCAAAGCATTAGACTGCCAGCCGGGTGACATTCTGGAATATGTAAATGATAAAGAAAGGACAACGGATAGCTAACCTTGGCACACTAACCTCTCTTAAACACAACCGTAAACACAGTCCCGTCCGGCCCGGTTTCCAGGGTGATGGTCCCGCCGTGCAGTCGTACAATCCGCTCGGTCAGCGACAACCCGATACCGTACCCTTTAACCCCTGCGGTTTTGTTGCTCCTGAAAAACGGATGGAAAATCTGGTGCCTGTCGCTCTCGGGAATACCTTCACCGTGATCGGCCACCTCTACTTTGATATGTTCTTTAGCCGTATCCAGCCGGACCTGCACGGAGTGGTCCGGAGAAAATTTACACCCGTTATCCATAAGGTTTAGAAAAGCCGTTTTCAACAGCTCCGTATTCCCCTGGAGCTCAAGCCAGCTATCGTCTTCGGGAAGATCTCCGAAATCAATGCCTACCGAATACTCGTTCTGCATATTCAGCATTTTCGTCCGGAGATCGAGAAGCAGGTCGTCGATCCTCACCCGCTCCGTAAGGAGATCCCGCCTGTCGTCGCTCACTTTTGCAAGCTCGAGCAAAGAATCTGACAACAACGACAAGTCCCTTATATCTTCCAATACGGAAGCTACCGTCTGACGGTACGCTTCGGGCTCCCTGTCCTTCAGCAGAACCACTTCGAGCTGCGAATTGATTTTCGTAAGCGGATTTTTCAGCTCATGCGAAACGTTGGCTACAAAAGTCTTTTGTACCTGGAAGGCATTTTCTATGCGATCCAGCAATTTATTAAAGGTCCCCGTGAGCCTTCCGATCTCGTCTTTGCTGTTGGATGTTTTAAGCCTTACGCCCAGGTTTTGAGGCAGGATCCCTTCCAGTTCATTCATAACCCTGGTGATCGGCGCCAGGGCCCTTTGCGCAAAAAACCACCCTGCAAGCGCAACAACGGCGGTTACCGCCAGGAAAATGATCAGCAGGACCGTCCGTAAATTTGCCAGGTTTGCTTTCCCGTAGAGATCCTGGCCCGCAAATAAAACCACCGACCGGTTATAGGGATACCGGTAGTAAAGTCCTACAACCTCGTAATCGCCGTCGCTGTACCTTATTTCCCCGGCCTTCCGGATCTCGTCCAGCCAAAAATTCGACATAGAAATAGCGGGTTTCGACGGCGGCGTGATATTGGAATAGATGACACGGTTTTCCTCGTCGAAGATGATCATGTTATCGTTAAAGATCTGGTCCCGGTTCGTCCCGTCTATGATCTTCAGCAATTCGTTGTCGATCTCCTTTACCTTCAATAGCAGGGAAGCGGTACCTTCCGCCTTGGAACGCAGCCGGTCGTAAAAATCCTCTTTTGTATTGATGTAGGAGAAATAATAAATGGCGACAAACGAAATCAGGAGAATCCCGCTTACAAGTAACGTAAACTGAAGAGTGAGCCTGGTTCTTATCTGCATGAGCTACTCGGTTTTGAGCACATAGCCCATACCAAATTGAGTATGGATAAGCTTTACCGCAAAATCTCGATCTACCTTCTTTCTCAGATAATTAACGTATACTTCAATCACATTGGTGCCGGAATCAAAATTCATATCCCAGACCCGCTCCGCGATCTCGGCCTTGGAAACCACACGCCCCTGGTTGCGGATCAGGTATACCAGCAGGTTGAACTCGCGGACAGTGAGCTCTATTTTTGTCCCCGACCTGAACACGGTCTTCGCGTCGAGGTTCACTTCCAGGTCGGCAAAGCGCAGGATGCTGCTGGTTTGGGCCACTCCGGAGCCCCGCTTCGTCAGCGCCCGTACCCTTGCCAGCAGTTCCTTGAACTCAAATGGCTTTACCAGGTAATCGTCTGCTCCGACATCCAGTCCCGTAACCTTGTCGTCGGTCGTTCCCAATGCCGACAGCATCAGGATGGGCGTATGCTGGTCAAACTTCCTGAACTCCCGGCATAGTTCCAGGCCGTTCATACCCGGCATAATGATATCGCTTATAATCAGCACATACCCTCCCCTTTTTGCCAGCTGCAGCCCGATAAGCCCGTCATACGCAATATCGACCTCATAGCCGTTTTCTTCCAGCCCCTGGCGGAGGGATTGAAGCGTTTTGGGCTCGTCTTCTATTAGCAAAAGCTTCATCTGTAGAAAATTAATGAGGCAATGTGACAATGTTATTCACCCTCTTTCATCAAACCCTATCCTGAGAGTTCCCTAAAAATCGTTCCGCTACCTCTTTCCAGTTCATCACCCTGTCAAAACGCGTATCTTCCAGGTTATGCGGCGCATTAAAAAGAATCCCTTTCCCCGAAAAGTTCACCAGGTTAAACACGTGGTCATCGATCAGGTAATGCGCCTTCAATATACTCTTATCGCCGCACAGCACCCGGTTTTTCCAGTGAATAAAAGGAAAATGCTCATCGAGCCAGTCAAACTTGTCGATCAGCGAATTACGAAACTCCATTGCAGCGCTGGCGACGAATATCTCGTAGTAGCCCGACAGCTCCTTTACCACCTCTACCGCGTCTTTCATCACCGGGATATCCCGGAAAAAGCCGGGCTCGTTCAATACGCCCACGACCTTTTTATACTGTTTGGGATGCAACAGGCTCCTTAGCGGAGCACCGTTGAGGTCTTTTTCTGTCAATGAAGTATCAAAATCTCTCAGGATGATCTCTACAAGCTTGCCGTGCGTATCCGCCAGCACATCATCCATATCCAGGGCAATTCTAAGCATTTTACTATGGCCGTAACGGCTATTCAAAAGTAATCTTCGTATCAAATTGTTCCAGGTTGTCCGAAACCTGCTTCAGGAACATCCCCCCCAACGACCCGTCAACTACGCGGTGATCGAAAGAATGGGAGATGAACATTTTTTGGCGGATACCTATAAAATCGCCGTTATTGGTTTCGATCACCGCAGGCTTTTTCTGAATGGCTCCGAAGGCTAAGATCCCTACCTGAGGCTGCATAATGATCGGTGTCCCCATAATATTTCCGAAGGTTCCGATATTGGAAATGGTATAGGTCCCGCTAGCCAGGTCGTCTGCCGTCAGCTTGTTGTTACGCGCCCTCTTTACAAGGTCATTCACCTTCAGCGTCAGCTCCGTCAGGTCATACATATCCGCGTGATGGATGACAGGTACGATGAGATTACCGCTTGGCAATGCCACTGCCATCCCGATATTGATATCTTTCTTAACTATGATCTTGTCTCCTTCCACCGAAACGTTGATCATCGGGTATTTCCGTATGGCTTGCGCCGTTGCCGCCACCAATACGGAAGTAAAAGTAATCCCCTCTCCCGTTTTCGCCTGGAACTGGTGCTTGATCCGGTCTCTCCACCTGACGACCGACGTCATATCGGTTTCTATAAAGGAGGTGACATGCGGGCTGATCTGCTTGGATTCCAGCATCCGCTGGGCGATCATTTTCCGCATCCTGTCCATTTCGATGATCTCGACCTCCCCGGAGCTCACCACCGGTGTAGCGCTCCCTGCCGGAGATAATTGCTTCCTGCTTTCGAGAAAGCCCAGGATATCGGTCTTTGTAACCCTGCTATCGGCTCCTGTCCCTCTTATCGATTCCAGCTCCCTTCTTGTCAGTCCCTCCTTTTCCGCTATCGTCAATACCAGGGGAGAAAAAAAGCCATTGTTATTTTCTGTATTGCCGGTTGGTTCCTCGCGCAGGGGTGAAGGCGCCGAAACCCCGGAAGATATCGCCCGGATCTCATCCTCCAGCTTTGCGGCAGCCTTTTCCGGATCGGCTATTGTTTCCTCTCCCGTGTCCGCATCATCCGATACCTCTATCCTGGCTACGGGACTTCCGATGGCGACGACGTCATCCGTTTTGACCAGCCATTCTTTCAGGATACCGGTGTACAACGACGGGACCTCGGTATCTACTTTGTCCGTAGCCACCTCTAAAACCGACTCATCCGCTTCTACCTGGTCTCCTTCCTTTTTAAGAAGCGACAATACGGTGCACTCCAGAATACTCTCCCCCATCTGGGGCATTATCATTTCTACTATCTTCATCCATTTGTGGTTTTAGTACACAAAGGTAATACATCCTGCGATCAGAAGCCGTGCATTCCTTACCTGCCTGCCGGCTCATCCGCCAGCTCCTGCCTCAGCATATTTATTACATGCATGGCAGTCAGCTGGATATTGACATCTCTCAGAGTCCCCAGCTGAAGCTTTCTCGTCACCGTACGCAGGGGCCCCGCACAAGCTATCCAGACTGTTCCGACAGGCTTTTCGGGTGAGCCTCCCGAAGGTCCGGCGATCCCGGTTGTCGAGACGGCAAAAGTTGACTGAAGCCGCTCTTTAACCCCCTCTGCCATCTGCTTCGCCACCTGCTCGCTTACTGCACCGTACAGCTGAAGGTTTTCATGATCTACCCCCAGCATGCTTTCTTTTACCTCATTGCTGTAAGAAACGACGCTGCCAAGAAAATAAGACGAGGAGCCCGCAACCGATGTCAGGCGATGGGCGACATATCCTCCCGTACAGCTTTCGGCCGTCGAGACAGTAGCGCCGCGTTCCTTCAGCAGCAGCCCGGCCGCTTCCTCGATTTCCGTTTCGCCATACCCGTACACGTAGTCCCCTATCAGTTGTAACAGGGAGTCCGACAAGGAAAGAAGCGTTTTACTGACCAATTCCCTGTCAGTTCCATACCCGGTGAGCCTTAGCTTCACACCACTGAAAGAGGGCAGATAGGCCAGTTTGACGTCAGCGGGAAGCGCGTCTTCCCAGCCGGCTATTTTTTCCGCCAGGAAAGACTCTCCGATCCCTACGGTCCTGACGGTATGGTGTACGATTACGGGGAGGGTAAAAAACTGCTTTAACCCGGGAATTACGGAATAAGCCATCAATTCTCTCATTTCGTAGGGAACGCCCGGAAGCGACACCAGCACCTTACCCTCTTTCTCGAACCACATGCCGGGTGCTGTGCCCCAGTGATTGACCAGGTACAGGCACGACTTCGGCAAGGCAGCCTGAAGGCGATTGGCTTCTATCATAGGCCGTCCACGCTTCTCAAAAAAAGCAGTCACGTGGGCCAGCGCCTCTTCGTGTATTTCCAGGCTCGTTCCGAAAAAATCACATAGCGTATTTTTGGTAATATCATCTTTAGTCGGCCCGAGCCCGCCCGTCACGATCACCACGTCATACCTGTCGAATGCGCGCCGGAGCGCCTCGATAATCTCGTCGTACCTGTCGCCTACCGATGTCTTGCGGGCAGGCAGGATCCCTATTGCAGTCAGCTCACTTCCAATCCATTGCGTATTGGTATCCAGAATATGTCCAAAGAGTATTTCATCACCGATCGTAATTATCTCCGCAGAAACCATTGCATTCATTGTCCGTTCCTCATTATTATCCCGAAGGGCATTTTCTCCAAATGTAAAAAATATTCTTCATACCGGCCATTTTTACCCTATCATGCTGCATTGGCGCAAAATTCACTAATTTCGGTCCCGGTTTCGATGTTGTAAAATGAAGCGTTCACTATACCTGGTTCCGGCAGCCATCGTCATTATTGCCTTGCTGAATTTCCTGGCATCGGTTTTCTATACCCGTTGGGATCTTACTTCCGATAATCGTTACACGCTCTTGCCGGCGACCCAGAAGCTCCTGGGAGACCTGGATCGCGATATCAATGTCAATGTGTATCTCCACGGCGAGTTCCCTGCGGCATTTGAGCGACTTGAAAATGCTACCCGTGAGACGCTTGAAGAATTCAGGGCTGCCTCCGGCGGACGCGTTTTCTTCCAGTTTATCGATCCGTCAAAGGCTGTTTCGGAGGAGGAAAGGCAGGAAAACTATAAAAGACTGATAGAAATGGGCATTTCGCCTACCAATCTGTTCATGAATGAGGGAGGTAAACGATCTGAGAAACTGATATTCCCCGCTGCTATCGTACAGGGCGATTCATTATCCGTGCCGGTACAGCTGCTGAAAAGCAACAGGAGCAAAAGCAGCGAAGAGCAGCTCAACCAGTCGTACGAAAATGTCGAGTTTCAGCTTGCGACCGCAATCAGGGAGATCGTTCAGCCCGAACGCAAAAAGGTGGGGCTCGTGGTAAGCCATAGCAGCCTTCCTCCCGGCCGGTTTGCCGACATCATCGCCAACCTCCAGCTGTATTATGACGTGTACCTCGATGTCAACAAGCCGGGGTCTTACCAGGGCCTCGACGCGCTGATCGTGATGAAACCGGATTCGGCTTTTTCGGAAGATGAAAAGTACAACCTGGACCAATACGTCGTAAACGGCGGGAAAATCATGTTTTTTGTCGACGGGGTGCGGGTCGACAGCGTTGCGCTCCAGGGATCCTACGCCCAGCCTCTCGACCTTAACCTTGGCGACCTCTTCTTCAAATGGGGCGTACGCGTCAACCAAGACCTGATCAAGGACATGAACGCCGCCGCCATCCCGCTCAATGTCGGCAACATGGGCGACAAGCCGCAGATCCAGCCTGTTCCCTGGAGGTTCTTCCCGTTAATATCGAATTTCTTTCCTCACCCGGTTACCCGGAATTCAGAAGCACTTTATACCCGCTATCTCAGCTCGATCGATACCCTCAACGCGCCGGGTCAGCTACGACGAACACCGCTCCTGCTGACATCCCCCTATACCCGGCTCCTCAATGCACCTGTCCTGGTTTCCTATAACGAAGCACGGCAGCAGCCCCTTCCGCAGGAATATGCCCAGGGAGTCAAAATAGCGGGAGTGCTGATAGAAGGCAGCTTCCAGTCGCTTTATACGAACCGTATTCTCCCTTCGGATCCCCGCCGTGAGACTTTTACCGCTTCAGGGGAAGACGGCAAGGTGATCATCTGTTCGGACGGAGACCTGGTAGTGAACGACATTGATTTCGAGCGCGGGGTACCCTATCCCCTGGGGTATGACAGGCTGAGCCGCGATATCTTCGGGAATAAAGATTTTGTGCTCTATGCGGTAGATTACCTGACCGATGCGGAAGGTGTTATTCTTTCCAGGAACAGGAATATCACCATGAGGCTCCTTGATAAGATAAAGATCGGCCGGGAGCGATCCTGGTGGGTAGCGGGAAATGTCGTAGCCCCCCCGCTGCTGATCTGTTTGATATGCGGCCTGATTTCCTTTTTATCCAAAAGAAAATTTCAGCTCAGAACCCCTTAGCGTAACGTTATTTTTTCCTATTTTTGCCAAATTCAATTAACCGTAGACCTACAGTATACACATGAAGTTTGTTGTTTCGTCATCAACACTCCTGAAACAATTGTCAGCGATTAACGGGGTGGTTTCGACGAATCCCATCGTACCGATTCTGGAAAATTTCCTGTTGAGCCTCGATGGAAATACGCTTACCGTGACCGCTTCGGACCTCCAGACCGTTATGACTACGGAAATAAAGGTAGAATCGGAAGACAAAGGAGCCATCGCTATTCCGGCCAAATTATTGCTCGATACGCTGAGAGGCCTGCCGGAACAACCCGTAACGCTCAATATTGACCGTGATACATTCGGAACTGAGATCATCTCGGAAAACGGACGTTACAGGCTTTCAGGAGAAAACCCCATAGATTTCCCCAAGACACCGGCAGTAACCCGCGGCCAGACGGTAGAAATCCCGTCGTCAGCCCTTGGGACCGCGATCTCAAATACCATCTTTGCCACCAGCACAGACGACCTGAGGCCCGCAATGGGCGGGGTATTCCTTCAACTGGGTAAGGAGAATACGACATTCGTAGCAACCGACGGGCACAGGCTCGTGCGATACCGGCGTACCGATATCACGACCGATACCGACACGTCTATGATCATCCAGAGAAAAGCGCTGAACCTGCTGAAAGCAAGCCTGCCGACTGAAGATACACCCATCCGGGCCGAGTTTTCCGCATCCAATGCATTTTTCAGCTTCGGCAACATCCAGATGATCTGCCGCCTGGTAGATGAGCGTTTCCCTGATTTTGAAAACGCCATTCCTACCAACAACCCCAATACGCTGACCATAAGCCGCAGCGAGATCCTGAACTCGCTGAGACGGATTTCAATTTATTCCAACCGAACGACATACCAGGTCAGGTTGAAAATGACGTTGAATAATCTCGTCATATCCGCTGAAGACCTGGAATATGCAAACGAAGCCAACGAGCAGCTGACCTGCGAATACAACGGCGACGACCTGGAAATTGGCTTCAATGCTAAATTCCTGATCGAAATGCTCAGCAATTTAAGCTGCAATACTGTCACGTTCGAGCTGTCGCAGCCTAATCGCGCCGGCCTTATCATTCCGGTAGAGCAGTCCGCCAGCGAGGACTTCCTGATGCTGGTTATGCCGGTCATGCTGAATACAGCCTATTAGAATAAAAGAATCCGGGATGGAAGGTAGGGTGTACCTTTTCCATCCCGGATTCTTTTTATTGGACCTCCTTCTATGCCAGCTTCCCGGCGGTGAGTAGCAGCAGTATCCAACCCAGGATCATCAGCAGCCCGCCGATCGGGGCGGTCGCTCCGAATTTGGTTATGCCCGTAAAACAAATGGCATACAGTGACCCGGAAAAGATCAGGATACCGCCAATAAAAGAATAGCCTGCCCAGCCAAGCCACTTGCTTACTTCTTCGCCCTGCCCTCTCAGCATGAACCCTACCAGAACAAGCGCCAACGCGTGATAGAACTGGTACTTCACGGCAGTTTCAAAAGTGTCCAGCCTGTTGGATGCTTCCAGGGAAGCTTTTAATGCATGGGCTCCGAAAGCCCCTAAAGTAACTGCCAGCGCTCCGAATAACGCCCCGGCCTGAATAAAGAACTTCATTTGTAATTGATTAATTTGATGATATATCCCGTCCTGATAGCTGTCGGAGATCGGGAATGGTAATGCGGTACACCCTTTATAGCCCCGTCTGCGTCGCAAGCAGGTCGTCCAGGGTCTCTCTTCTGCGCACCAGTCTCGCCTCCCCGTTGTCGACCAGCACTTCAGCCGGCCTGAATCTCGCGTTATAGTTGGAGCTCATTGAATAACCGTATGCCCCGGCATTACGTAAGGCCAGGATATCGCCCTGCCGTACTTCGGGAAGCGCCCGGTCTTCTGCAAAATTATCGGTCTCACATATATATCCTACTACATTGTAGTTTTTCAGCTCTCCCGCAGGATTACTTAAATTCTGAATATGATGATAGGATCCGTACATCATCGGCCTGATCAGGTGATTCAGGCCCGAGTCCACATGAACAAAAGTCCGAGCCGGGTCTTCTTTTACCACCGTGGTCTTAACCAGCAAAACGCCGCATTCGCTGACCAGGAATTTACCCGGCTCCACCCATAGTGTCAGCTCTTTTCCGTACGCTCTGCAAAATTCGTTAAAGTACTCTGAAATCCTTGTTCCCAGCGAAGCCATATCGGTCACCGCATCGTCGGGCTGATAGCTTACCTTAAACCCGCCGCCCAGATCGATTACCTCCAGGTCGGGAAACCGGCGGGCCGCTTCGAAAACCACTTCGGCTACCTTCAAAAAAGGTTCGGCATCCTTAATATCCGAGCCGGTATGCTGATGAAGCCCTGTTACCCGGATGCCGTATTTTTCTACTATCTCCAGTATCCGGTCGAGAAGCAATACCGAAATCCCGAACTTGGAATCGGCATGCGCTGTCATGATCTTCGCATTTCCCCCGGCTGCCACATTGGGCTTCAGACGGATCATACAAGGCTTGCTCCCTCCGAACTGCTCACCAAACCAGGCGAGTAAAGGGAGGCTATCGACGTTGAGCGTTAAACCCGCCTCTATTGCTTCCGATATCTCGGTAAAGTCGGCGCCGCTTGGCGTATAAGTAACTTCCGCGGCGGTATAGCCTGCCTGCTCAGCCAGCATGAATTCCTGTAAGGATACTACATCCAGCCCTACGCCAAGCTCCCTCATCAGGCGGAGCAGGGCAAGGTTTGTGTTTGCCTTACAGGCGAACTTGATCTTCAGATCCACATTTTTGAAAACCTCCTTCAGCGTCGCTACCTGCCTGCGTATCACTTCGCCGTCATATACATATAAAGGTGTCCCGTACTTTTCTGTCAATGCAATCAAATCAACTCCCTGAACCGAAGATATATTATCAAAACTGGACATATAAATGTTTTAAATACCGTTAAAGATACGTATCCAGGAACCCGCACATCTGCGATTGTATTTTCCTGGCTTCCTCTTCAGCCCGGAGCGCAAAATCACTTCCCTTCCCCGCATAAATAATGCCCCTGGATGAATTGACGAGCAATCCGACCGAGCTATTCATACCCTGCCTGGAAACTTCTTCGAGACTGCCTCCCTGAGCCCCTACGCCCGGTACGAGCAAAAAATGATCGGGAATGATCTTCCGTATTTCAGCCAGATCTTTTGCCTGGGTGGCGCCAACGACATACATCAGGCGGTCTGATCCCTCCCAGCCCAGAGAAGTCCTCAATACATTTTCGTAAACTTTCCCCTCACTGGTGTCAAGTCTCTGAAAATCGTTGCTCCCCGGGTTAGACGTCAGCGCAAGCAGAATAGTCCATTTATCACGATAGCTCAGGAACGGGCTCACGGAATCATAGCCCATATAGGGTGCTACCGTAACCGCATCAAAACTGAGGCCGGAAGCAGACGGGTCAAAAAAAGCCCGTGCGTACAATCCTGAAGTATTTCCTATATCTCCGCGCTTGGCGTCGGCAATTGTAAAATGTCCTTTCGGAATATAATCGAGCGTCTTCTGCAGACTCTCCCATCCCTTGCTGCCCAATGCCTCGTAAAACGCGATATTCGGCTTATAGGCCACGCAATATTCGGCTGTAGCATCTATAATCTGCCTGTTAAACTCAAAAACGGGGTCCTCATACTTCCGGAGGAATTCCGGTATCAGGGAAATATCGGTATCCAACCCTACACATAAGTAAGATCTTTTCCCGGTAATCAGATCGAAAAGCTCCTGTTTATTCATCCTCAATTAAATATGCGGGCGAAATTACAACCACTTTCAATAGATTCATAAATTTGCCGTTGAATAATAATCCCACTCACATTACTCACATTAAGATCGTATCATGCAGGTTGAAATCCGTAAGTCGTCAATTGAAGGGCTAGTAGAAATTTTTCCGAAATTTTTCGAAGACGAACGGGGCCTTTTTTTTGAATCGTACAATATCAACACATTCCAGGCGCTGGGACTTCCCACCAATTTTGTCCAGGACAACCAGTCATTTTCCCATAAGGGAGTGCTGAGGGGCCTGCACTTTCAGGCTGGTCCTTTCGCGCAGGGCAAACTTGTGCGAGTAGTAAAAGGCCGGGTTCTGGACGTCGCGGTAGATATCCGCCCCGAATCACCGACTTTTGGGCAATATGAAGTATTTGAGCTGGACGGCGAACGTCACAATATGGCTTATATCCCCGAAGGGTTCGCCCACGGCTTCGTTGCGCTGGAAGACTCTATCTTTACCTATAAATGTACTAATGTATATGATAAAGCTTCCGAAGGAGGGATCCTTTGGAACGATCCTCAGTTGGGAATAGAATGGGGAGTTTCAAATCCTATCGTGTCTGAGAAGGATCAGGTATTGCCGACTTTCAGGGAATACTTCGAGGCGAGGTCAATAGGAGAACGCTGATCTTATTTTTCCCAAAGCTCTTCTATCAGCTTTTGAGCCACCTTTCGGGCAGAGTTCGGATTCTGACCCGTAATGATCCTTTCATCCATTTCAATGTGCTCCGTAAAAGGGATCATTGTCTTTGTAAAATTGGCTCCTTTTTCCAGCAGCTTGTCCTCGAGATAAAAAGGGGTCTCGCTCGAAAAGCTGGCGAGCTTTTCCTCCATATTCGAAAAACCCGTCAGATACCGGTCCTTCACGAACCAGGAGCCGTCGGCCAGCCTGATATTGAGCAGGCCGCTCACTCCGTGCCCGACAGCTGTTATCGTCCCATAATGCTGATAAATTGCGCCAACAATCTGTTGCAGCTCTTCGTTGTCCGGGAAATCCCACATTGCGCCGTGTCCGCCGACCAGGTAAACGATCCTGTACACGGAAGGATCAACGACATTCAACGCTAGCGAATTTTTAATCCGTCCGGTAAACCCTTCATCCTGCAGGTACCTTTTTATAAGCTCGTCTTTCGAATCCACGCTTCTCGGATCGATCGGGACTTCCCCGCCCCGGGGGCTCGCTATATCGATCTCAACCTGTTTCTTCGCCACTACATCGTAAAAATGGGCCAGCTCACCAAACCAGACCCCTGTTTTGGTACCTTTTACCGGAAAAGTATCCGTGCTGGTGCAAATGACGAGCGCCTTCATCACACGGTAGTTAAAAATTAAAGCCCAGCGTCAACAGGCCCGAGAGATCGCTAAATGTCACCCTTCCGGCGTCTGACCGGTCAAACAGCTGATAGGCAGACTTCTGGGATCCGTATACCAGCGAGGCATCGGCAAAAAATCTCTTACCCTTGTAACCGAGCCCCCCTGAGTAGCTAATACGGTCCTCGACCATATCGATCAGCTTACCTTCATACGGATCCATAAAATACGCCACCCCTGCTCTCGCCCGGAGCGTCTGGTAGCGAATCTCGACTCCTAATTTGGGATTCACGACATTCCTGAACCAACCGTCGAGATTATTCCATTCACCATCTTGCTCGCGGTTATGACGTATATTCATACCTTTGTACCCTACAAAATCGGCGGAAGCAGTCACAAATCCGAACTGCCCGGGAAAAAACCACGTACCACCCAGGGAAGCCCTGAAAGGCCCTACCTGCGAATAGTCAAAATCCCAAGGATTGGTCCGGCCGGCAGTGGGAAGGTCATCCGGGGTCACCAGCTCTACGGAAGCCTTTTCGTACAACGATCTTCTTAGCCGCATGAAAGTGGGAGTCGCCACATTGACCCCCAGCTGAACATCAGGTGTAACCCTGTATATCGCACCCAGGGTCAGGTTAAACCCATTTCCCGACATGTCGGCCCATTCCTCGTAGCGCATGCTCCTAAACACCTGCGGTGAAGTATATCTTTCATCGATGACACGGTTTGTGCTATGCGAGATCCGGTTGAAACCGATCGCTCCGCCCACATATAGCTTGTTGTCGTAGTTACCCGCATATGAAAAGGTCCATTGCGAATGACTGCCGGTATAATCCACATACCCGGACGGTACCACCGGCCCCGTTTCCACAGGCACAAATGCCGCATTAGGCTGGTCATTTTCCGGGTCAAAAGTGTATAAATGAAAATACAATCCTTCGAGGTAGTCGAGATAGATCTCGTTCGTCGCCGGGTCTTCCCCGTATCCTTGTTCAAGCTCCTGGTCAGTAAAAGTATTAGCCCGCTCTACGATGTTATCAATAAATCTCCTGTTTGTGGAAGTCCCGTTATACCCGTAGCTCCTGTTAAACGTTTGCTGGCGGTTATACGATACGCCCATCGCAGTCCCCCTCCACTTTGACTGGCGAAGCCCTTCATTCCGGTTGGCAATCACCAGAGAGGCATTTCCGACAAAAAAGCCATTTTTAGACTCATTGGTTGCTGTCGAAAGAAACCTGCTGTCGGACTTATTCGATTCAAATCCGGGTGTTATCGTTATCTCGGATCTGGTATAAAACCCAAGCCCTGCCGGATTGGCCGTTATGGCTGAGGCATCGCCACCCAACGCGGCATGTCCGCCACCCAATCCCTGGAACCTGGCAGTACCATTTACATTTATTTCTGAAAACCTCAATGCATTGTCCTGATACTGAGCGCAGACATAGCCCGAACCGCCTGCCATTGCGCATAATATAAAACTGAAGATCTGCTTTCTAAACATCTGATTCCTGTTGATAGAGATTCTAAAACCTGCTGTTCATACTTATAAACGAATTACCCCTCAAAATATGACTTTTTGAAGGGTAATTCTAAGCTGAAAACAGAATTCAAATTATCTTGGTCCACGGCCTCCCCCACCGCCGGAAGAACCGGAAGAACGGCCTCCGCCTGACGAGGGTGCGCTATAGCTTCTCGAAGGTGCCGATGAAGGAGCGCTGTAGCTCCTGGACGGCGCCGAGGGCGTGCTATAGCTCCTCGAAGGTGTCGACGACGGTGCGCTGTAACTCCTGGAAGGAGCAGAATAGGAGTTGTTGCTCCTGGACGGCGCACTGTTATAATATCCTGAAGATGAAGAACGTCCGCTTTCCGATGCACGATAGCTGGAGCTACTCCTCGTACGTGCGCTGCTTGAGCCGCCGTAGCTACTCCTGTCAGAGTTAGGATTAGCATAGTAATAGTTACCCGACGCAGCAGTTCCTCCTCTTGCTCCGGAAACCCTGCTGCTGCTATTTCCTGCGGCTTCCCGGGCAGAACCGGACACAGCCGACCGCGGCCTGGTGTAGTAACCGTCGTTAGAAGCAGTATTGTTCCGGCTGGTGCTGGTGCGGGCACCGGAGCGGGTTACCGGCGCTGTACCGGGTTCTCTGCGGGAGACAGAAGAAGCCGTCCGGGACACTGCGCTGCCGCTGGGCCGGGGTCCGTAATTTCGGGTCCTCACTCCTGAATCACCGTAGTTATTGTTGACTATGATCGGATAGTAGTTGGACCACCGATAAGGATTGTATCCGTACATTCCGAACCCGAGGCCACCGTAAGGGTAACCAAAACCGCTATAAAAAGGATACCCGTAGCCGCCGTACATGAAAGGATCGCCCCATGCCATCGCATCCCAATACGGATCATAGAAGCTTCCCCAGCGGTTCCACCTGTTCCATCCGAACGGGCTATAGCCCAGACCGATCATGCTACCCATTCCCATCCGGAACCCGACATTGAACCCGGGATATCCCCATGACGGAAACATACCGCCATAGAAATTATTATGAAAACCGGCGTTTCTCCCTGCAAAATACCCGTCGGTAAAGCCAGCGTTATAGCCTACCTGGTTGGATACGTTACGTTGGATATTCCGGGCAGTGACATAATTCTCGTCGTAATACTGATCTGTAGCCGCTGCATCACTACCTCCCTGGTAATCAGGGTTGGTATTATAATCCATCGGCAGGGCGGAGCGGTTATCTGCCACGACTGCCGCATCATCGTACCTGCCTCCGTACAAATCATCATAACCTCCGCGTGTTGTAGTATACTGGTTGTAAGTACAGCTACTTACAGCAAACAGCATGGCAACCGAAAGGTATTTTAAAGATCTCATTGTCATGGCACTATCTGTTTAATTTGTATACACTGTAAAAGCTTCGGATTAAAGCAGGAGCACTTTTATCTTAAGCTGTATTCTATAGACTCCTGAAAGGCCCAAAAGGTTTAAAACACCAGTTTTATTTTGTATCCACCCTGGCCAACCGTAATCCAGGCGCCGGGAATCTGCAAAGTTCTGTCTTTCGGAATACTTCCTACAAATATAACATAAAAAACTATCTTTGCAACCTTCTCTTCCCGCTGTTGACCGGGGCGGA
The DNA here is from genome assembly GCA_037191015.1 of Spirosomataceae bacterium. GTDB lineage: Bacteria > Bacteroidota > Bacteroidia > Cytophagales > Spirosomataceae > Ravibacter. The sequence goes on along the minus strand of JBBCKD010000015.1, from coordinate 95,150 downwards.
GCATTTTTTTACTTTTCGATCATCAAAATTACTAACAGCATACAATGAGCAAAGCTTTGCCTACACGCAGTGAAAACTACTCTGACTGGTATAACGAACTGGTAAAGCGCGCCAACCTGGCGGAGAATTCTGCCGTCAGGGGGTGTATGGTTATCAAGCCGTATGGATATACCATCTGGGAAAACATGCAAAGGGCGCTCGACGACATGTTTAAGGAAACCGGCCACACGAATGCATATTTCCCGCTTTTTATTCCTAAATCCTATCTCAGCAAGGAAGCCAGTCACGTAGAAGGATTCGCGAAAGAATGTGCTGTGGTCACTCACTATCGTTTGAAAAACGCCTCCGACGGAAGCGGCGTTATTGTCGATCCGGATGCCAGGCTGGAAGAAGAGCTTATTGTCAGGCCCACATCCGAGACGGTGATCTGGAGCACTTACAAGAACTGGATCCAGTCTTACCGCGACCTGCCGCTCCTTATCAACCAATGGGCTAACGTGGTAAGGTGGGAAATGAGGACACGGCTCTTTCTCCGTACGGCGGAGTTTCTCTGGCAGGAGGGCCACACCGCACATGCCACACAGGAAGAAGCCGTTGCGGAGGCGGAGCGGATGCTGGATGTATATGCGGATTTTGCCGAAGAATGGATGGCCCTTCCGGTACTGAAAGGGGTAAAAACCCCCAACGAGCGATTCGCAGGAGCTATCGAAACTTATTGTATCGAAGCACTTATGCAGGACGGCAAAGCTCTCCAGGCGGGAACGTCCCATTTTCTGGGGCAGAATTTTGCTAAGGCATTTGACGTGACTTTTCAAAGCAAAGAGGGTAAGCTGGAGCATGTCTGGGGCACTTCCTGGGGTGTGAGCACCAGGTTAATGGGTGCCTTGATCATGGGCCACTCAGATGACCAGGGGCTTGTCCTTCCTCCAAAACTCGCTCCTGTCCAGGTGGTTATTGTTCCTATCTTCAAAAATGAGGAGCAGCTCCGGACAATTGACGACACCGTCGATTCGTTAACAAAAGAACTCCGTTCCCGGGGGATTCGTGTAAAATACGACAATAGCGATACCAACAAACCCGGGTGGAAGTTCGCTGAATATGAATTACAGGGAGTGCCCGTAAGGTTGGGCCTCGGTATGAGAGATATTGAAAACGGGACCATTGAGGTTGCCCGCAGGGATACCCGGACAAAGGAAACCCGTCCTGCGGAAGGAATAGCTGCTTACGTCGCAGACCTTCTCATGGAAATCCAGCAGAATCTTTTTAACAAAGCGCTTGCTTTCCGGCAATCCAATACGCATAGGGTAGACAATTACGACGATTTCAGGGATGTCCTGGAAAACAAAGGAGGATTTATCCTTGCGCATTGGGACGGAACCAGCGAAACAGAAGAAAAGATCAAGGAAGAGACAAAAGCAACGATACGCTGTATTCCCCTCGGCTCCGAAGTGGAGGAAGGCACCTGCATCTATACCGGGGCCCCCTCCAGGCGCCGGGTTGTTTTTGCAAGGGCCTATTAATTCCCGGGAGCCTGTTAATTCCGCTGAACTAAGAGCAGATGAAGCAAAGAGGCAATGTGGCTCCGATTTCTGATCGCTTTCAGTTATTTTCCGAATATATTATTTCAACCACTTCAAAAATCAGAACCATGGCAAAAGCCCAAAAAGGAGATAAAGTAAAGGTACATTATAAAGGCACCCTGCAGGATGGTCACCAATTTGATTCGTCTGAGGGCCGGGAACCACTCGAATTCCTGCTGGGAAGCGGCATGGTAATTGCCGGCTTTGACGAAGGTGTTACAGGGATGGAAGTGGGAGATAAGAAAACCATTCATATCCCGAGCGAACAGGCATACGGACCTTCTAACGAAGAGCTTATCATCCGGTTTGACCGGGCAGAAATCCCCAGCGATATCCCCCTGGAAATAGGGTCTACCCTCAACATGCACCAGGATGGTTTGGGGCAGGTGATCCCGGTTGTCGTAAAGGAAGTGACAGACACCTACGTGGTCCTGGACGCCAATCATGAACTGGCCGGAAAGGATCTTATCTTCGAGCTGGAGCTTGTAAGCATTAACTAACGGGCAGCTCAAACCAGCCCGTATTTCTTCCCGGGAAGGCTTTTCACAATTCCCTTGAATTCCAGGTTTAAAAGCAGGTTGGCTACTTTACCGGGAGCCAGGCCGCTTTGCCAATGCAATTCATCTATCTGCAATTCCCCTTTCTTTTTAAGCAAAGCCATGAGCTGGCTTTCATCTAATGAAAAGCCTTCGTACACCGGGACCTGCCCCTCCTTCCCGAATAATTCCGCCGGTGCCGAAGACTTTCCAAACCACTTCAGCTCGTCAGCAAGATCCGCGACGCTTCTGAACAATGCTGCCTTATTCTGTCTTATCAACTGATTACATCCTTCCGACATCACCTGGTCGAGCCTTCCCGGCACTGCATAAACTTCCCGGTGATAATTGGCCGCAAACTCTACCGATATCAACCCTCCGCCGCGCAGCGCCGATTCGACTACTATCAGCACATCGCTCAGGCCGGCTATAATCCGGTTCCTGGCGGGGAACCGCTGGAAATCAGGCTTGGTACCAAAGCTATTCTCAGTGACAACACCTCCGTTCCTGCGCATCTGCACCACCATTTTCTCATGGACCCGGGGATAAATCACATCGACACCGCTGGCCATAACCCCGATAGTCGGCAAGGCATATTTTACGGCCGCCCGGTGGGCGGCAATATCAACCCCGTAAGCCAGCCCGCTTACCACAAGCGGTTTAAAAGGAACCAGCTCTCTTATGATCTGCTCGGTTACCGCCCGTCCGTAATCAGTCATCTTTCTCGTGCCCACAATCCCGACAGTCCTTCCGGGGTTCAGGTCCATGTTCCCGTCGGCATAGAGAAGAAGTGGAGCGTCGTAAAGCGGTAAAAGCCTTTGCGGATACGCTTTGTCCATATAAGAAAGGATCCTTGTACCATATTTCTGACAGAGCAGCAGTTCATTTTCAGCCTTTTGAAAAGTATCGCGTTTCAGGATCATGCGGCAAGCCTGATCTCCGACACCGGGAATCCGTATCAATTTCCTGAAATCAGCCTCGAAAACCTGCCTTACTCCCCCGCAATAGCTAATGAGCTGCCTGGCGGTGACCGGGCCGATCCCCGGCATATGGGCTAATGCAAGAAGGCGCAAAGTTTCTTCAGACATAAAGTTCCGGATTCTCAGCAGGTTGCAAATGTTGCCGGAGAACTGAAATTCAACCGGCTTTCTCTTCAGACAGCGCCTGTGCTTCTTTTTTCTTTTCCCCGAAGGTCAGTATCTCGCTTACAACTACTTCCGTAACATAGCGCTTTTCCCCGTTCTTATCGGTATAGCTGCGGGACACCAGCCTGCCTTCTACCGCAACCTCCGTCCCCTTGTCAAGATATTTCTCTACCGTATCCGCCATTTTTCCCCAGGCGACCAGCGTATGCCATTGTGTGTCCCTTATCCACTCCCCGGATGCTGACCTGTAGTTTTCGTTGGTGGCAACACTGAATCTTGCCATTTTACGTCCTTCCTCCAGTGTTCTGATCTCGGGAGCCTGCCCCAGATTCCCGATTAGCTGGACCTTGTTGCGTAATGCATTCATAATAGTAGATGTTAATTAAAGTAGTACATACAGTCATTTTCGCCGGATTGACTGAAGCAACCGACGGGACAAAAATGCCGGTCATTCCGGTATGAAGCCGGTAAATAATCGTTTCCTTTCGAAAACAAACGTTTGTACACGAATGAGTCGGCCTAAAAGCGTACCTTTACAGTAAGGAAATACTATACTGATGATATCCAAATGACAACCAACGCGACCCGGACAAGAGAAAGGCTATGCCTGACCTGCCAGAAAAAGATCATAGGGCGTGCCGACAAAAAATTTTGCGACGACTATTGCCGCAATACTTTTAACAACCAGCTCAGGAGCAAAACCAATAATTATATAAGACGGATCAACCACGCTCTCCTTAAAAACAGGAGAATACTGGAAAACCTCTTCCCCGAAAACGGCGATAACCCGGAAGTCCACGAAAACAGGCTGTATGCAATGGGTTTCCGGTTTCACTATCACACGCATTCCCAGGTAACCATAGAAGGACAGAAATACCTTTTCTGTTACGAATTCGGCTACCTCGACATAGGCAACGGCTGGTACCTGCTCGTCAGGACAAACGAAGACTCATCCGATTATTAGTCGAGAAACCTCTTCAGTATCGGGCCGTAAGAATCTATACGCCGGTCTCTCAGATAAGGCCAGGTTCTGCGATAATGAGCTATATCCGACAAATCCACCTCCTGCACATGCACGACCTCTCCGGTATGCGGTGCCTTATACAGAAGCCTGCCGTGGGGATTTGCCACAAATGAACCGCCCCAGAACTGCTGTCCGTTTTCCTCTCCTACCCTGTTGACAGCGACCACGAATACCCCGTTGGCTACCGCGTGCCCGCGCTGGATGGTTTGCCAGGCTTCATGCTGCTCATCGTTGATCTGCTGATCCCTTTCTTCCATATCCCAACCGATAGCAGTCGGGTAAAACAGGATACGCGCTCCCATGAGACTGGTGATACGGGCTGCTTCGGGATACCACTGATCCCAGCAGATCAATACCCCGATCGTGCCGTACCGGGTATTAAATACGCGGTATCCCGAGCTGTCCAGCTCCGGGTCGGTAGCATCGCCCGGCGTAAAATAATACTTCTCGTAATAGCCCGGGTCGTCGGGAATGTGCATTTTGCGATACTTCCCCAGGTAGGTACCGTCAGCGTCGAGCACGGCGGTAGTATTATGATAAAGCCCGGGCGCACGCTCCTCAAACAGGGAAGCTATAATGACCACGTTCAGCTCGCCGGCAAGCTTTCCGAGCGTATCGGTCGTAGGGCCGGGTATTGCCTCCGCCAGGCCGAAATTAGAAGGCTCTTCCACATCGCAGAAATAAAGCGACTTGAACAATTCCTGCAGGCATATGATCCCGGCTCCCTTTGCAGCCGCTTCCCGTATATATCTTATTGCCTTATCCAGGTTGTCCGCGGTATTGTCCGTGCAACTCATCTGTACGAGGCCTATTTTAACTTTGTTCATGAGCTTTATATAAAATTTCGTTTGCTGTTCAGCCTCCTTCCCCTGTCATCCTTCCGGCTTCAACCGCAATAAGCGCTTCATCCTGCAGCCACATACACTTAAAGTGTCCCTTCGGGCATTTTGATGATCCGAAATTGCTGCAGGGATTGCATCGAAGCCCGGGCACCTGCGCCTCGTATCTCAGGGTGTTCCGGTATGGCCACACTCCGAATTTTTCCGGAGAAGTGGCGCCCCAAACCGAAATTACGGGTTTATCGAACGCCCCTGAAATATGCATCAGTCCCGTATCGTGCGCGATAACCATCCTTGATTGCTCCAATACCGATACCGACGTATTGAACGACAGCTTTCCACACAAGTTAAACACGGCATTGCCTGTTTTCCGTTCCAGCCGTTCTCCTGTTTCCCTGTCCTCCGGTCCGCCGAGCAACACTACCGGCAGATGCAACCTGTCGCATATCGACCTTATTTTTTCAAAAGGCAGTCTTTTGGTGAAATGCTGGCCTCCTATCACGAAAGCGGCATACCCAAGCCGGAAGCCAGGCGGAAGGTCTGCGATATCGAATCGTTCTTCCCCGGAAATAAAATAATCCACCGGCTTTCCGTCGTCCTCTACCCCCAAAGGCTTTACCGTGTCAAGTATGCGCTCCACCACGTGCTTTCCCTTCGGAAGCAGGTCTATTCCTAATCTCGTGATCAGAAACTTTTCTACTGACAGTTTCCTGAACGAAAGTGTTTTGCGTCTCAGCTTAAACCGGAGCAGATAAGAGCGAAGCGTCTTATGCAGGTCGATGATATAGTCGAACCGTTCCTCTCTGAACCTGCGGACGAGTTCATCGAGATTATTGTCGAGATAGTGCAGGTGATCGATATACGGATTATGCCTTAATACCATCCCGAATTTTTTCTTCACGACATAATGGATCTCGGCCCCTGGATATTGCTGCTTCAGGCAGCGGATGAGCGGTGTCGTCAGAACGATATCTCCAATTGATGAAAACCGGACAATCAGAAATTTTGTTTTGCCTCTTTCCATCCATCTGAAGTTTCGGGTAACTGATCCTGGCTGAGCTTCTCTGGCTTCCGGTGTTTCCACCTTTTGTGGCTCCAGAGCCAGTTATAGGGCTGGGCCCTGATATTCTTTTCCAGGTACCTTATCTGGTTTTCCAGTATGGCATTCCGGGGAAAATCGGAAGGCTTTTCCGTAAAGAGCATTATTTCTACCTCGTAGTATCCCCGTTTTCCTTCAATGGTACGAACATCTGCAAAAAGCACTGTGCTTTCATATTTCCGGGATATCACCTCGGCTCCTCTGAATACACCAGTGTCCTGGTTCAGAAATTCGGTCCAGTAGGCGGTATTGGGGTTGGGCGACTGATCATTTACGAGGTATACGGCATATGGCTTGTCCCGCTCTTTCTCCAGCTCTTCGTAAACCTGCTTCATGGGGACCATCGTACTTCCGAAGCGGGTACGGAGTTCCCTGAACCAGTTCTCGAAGCCCGCGTCGGCAAGCGGCTTGTATACAACGACCGGCTCAATAAAATTCCTCAGGGAAATATAAAGGTTCCCCAGCTCCCAGTTTCCGCGATGCCCCAGCAGCACAACCGCTCCTTTTTTTAACTCTTTCAGATGCTTTTCCGATTCCTCCGACATAATCATCCGCTCCAGCACCTCTTCCTTCGGGCACCTGGCAAGCTTGATCGTCTCTATGACCAGGTCTGTAAAATGGGTATAAAAGCGTCTTTTTATCTCTCTCAGCTCCTCCCGGCTTTTTTCGGGAAAACTATTCCTGAGGTTTTCATTTATGATTGCCTTCCGGTATCCCAGGATCCTGAAGAGGACAAAGGCTGCAAAATCCGAAAACCTGTACAGACTACTCCATGAACACCTTGACAATAAATTAATTAGCAACAAAACGATCCCCACTGTGCTATATTTTAAGATAGTTTGTGGCAAAAATACGACTATTTCCAAATATAGCCTTTTCGAAAGTTGCATATACCGGTGGCAACACCTACCTTTGAAAGATGTATACTAAAGCGTCCTGTCGTATCAATACCTATGTTTGAAGGACTTTTTGATATAAAAAACGACCGCAGACTCAGCATTTTTCTTTACCGGTCCGGATTGCTGACATGGGGCGCCTATCTCCTTGCCGGCGCGCCTGTCCTTTTTTCCATCGCTGAATACCGCAACCTCATAGGCCTTTTATCAGGCCTCCTTCTGATCCTGGCTTTTGCAGTACATATGGTTTACGAATCCGTGCATCACAAATCGGCTTACCAGCAGAAGAAAAAGTGGTTGCTGATCGGTACTGTATTTGTAAGCGTTCTTGTCTACGTAATGGAATTCGGGGCTCCTTCTCTCCCCCAGTTATGGGTCAAAATCCTGACATGGATCGGCTAGCCCGGTTTGACCAGCATTATCAATTCACCTTCCTTTGTTATTTCAATAGATTTCTATTATTTTTGCATTGTTATTAGGACATGGGATAAACAAGAGGGGGTATCAACCCCTTTTTTCGTTAACATATGCTTTTGGTTGAAGAGATTAACGCATTACTCGAGCCTTACCTGGAGAATGACAAGTTTTTTGTAGTGAGCCTTACGGCGAAGCCTGTCAGGTCTGTTTATCATATCTCTATCCTGCTGGACAGTGACGAGGGGATAACCATCGAACAATGCGCTTCCATCAGCAGAAGACTGGCTAACGACATAGAAGCTAAGGAAATATTCCAGACAGCCTATAATATCGAGGTTTCATCGCCCGGCCTCGACCAGCCGCTGGTATTACCCCGGCAGTTTGTCAAGAATATCGGGAGAAACCTTAAGGTTCAGCTGTCTGACGGGCAGGTTCTTGAAGGCAGGCTGACCGCGGTGAACGAACAGGAGTTATCGCTTGAGTTGCCCAAACCGAAAAAGAAGCCGAAACGGGGTGAAGAGGAACCGGAACTGAATAAGACAATTCCGCTCCGGGATGTGACAAAGGCTTTCGTACAGATAAGTTTTAAATAAGATACAGCATTGATAAACAGAATGAAGATAGCTCATGGATAGCGAAGTATTAATAGAGTCATTTGCGGAATTTGCTCGCTCCAAAAACATAGACCGTCCTACGATGATCAGTGTCCTGGAGGAAGTATTCCGGACCATGATACGCAGGAAATACGGCACCGACGAAAACTTTGATGTGATCATCAATCCCGACAACGGTGACCTGGAGATGTGGCGCACGCGTGAAATTGTGGACGACAACTCAGAGGAAATATGGGATTTCGACAAGATACCCCTCGAAGAGGCAAAAAAAATACAGGCTGACTTTGAAGTCGGTGAGGAAGTGGCCGAGGAGGTCAAGCTGGTGGATTTCGGCCGCAGGCTCATCCAGACCGCCCGACAGACTCTTATCCAGAAAATAAAAGACCTGGAAAAAGAGATGATGTATGAAAAATATAAAGATCAGGTAGGCGAGCTCCTCACCGGGGAAGTTTACCAGACCTTACGTAATGAGATCATTGTCGTAGACGGTGAAGGCAACGAGCTGAGCCTGCCCCGTACGGAGCAGATCCCTAAAGACCGCTACCGGAAGGGAGATCATATCAAAGCTGTGGTTCATAAGGCCGAGCTCAATAACGGTGCTCCCCGCGTGACGCTTTCCAGGACTTCCCCTGTTTTCCTGGAAAGGCTGTTTGAAGTGGAAATCCCGGAGATTTATGACGGGCATATCGTGATCAAAAAAATCGTACGGGAGCCCGGCGAAAGAGCAAAAGTCGCCGTCGAATCGCTCGACGACAGGATAGACCCGGTGGGCGCCTGCGTCGGTATGAAAGGTTCGAGGATACACACGATCGTTCGTGAGCTCGGGAACGAAAATATTGACGTGATCAATTATACCGATAACCTGGAACTGCTGATCAGCCGTGCGCTCAGCCCTGCAAAAATCACTTCGATGCAGATAGATCGCGAGGCCAAGAGAGTTTCCGTCTTCCTCCGCCCTGACCAGGTTTCCCTGGCTATCGGGAAAGGCGGGCAGAATATCAAGCTTGCCGGCAAGCTGATCGGTATGGAAATTGACGTATTCCGTGATGTTGAAGAACTCTCCGAAGAAGATGTTGACCTGACCGAATTTACCGACGAAATTGAGGAGTGGATCATCGATGAGCTTCGGAAAATAGGATTAGACACCGCGAAAAGCGTATTGGCTCTCAGCAGGGAGGAACTTGTCAGAAGGACCGATCTCGAAGAGGCCACAGTTGAAGATGTTCTTGAAATTCTCAGAAAGGAGTTCGAATAGCTTTGACAAACCCGAAGGCTGCAGGACATCTGCTTCCTTCATCAATTATTCAATTTCCCTTTAAGCAATTAAAGGGTTCAAGACTATTAATAGCTTTATGGCAGAAAACAAAATGATGCGCCTTAGCCAAGTGGCAAAAATCCTGAAAGTAGCTACCACTACAATCGTGGATCATCTATCTGCCGAAGGTTTTAAGGTGGAATCAAGCCCAAACACAAAAATAGACGGGGAACAGATCCATGTTTTGGCGGAGGATTTTGATTCGGATGAATTACGTGCCATTTTAAAGCCTACTGGAGAAAGTCCCGAGCCAAAAGCTTCGCCTGCAGTCGATTCCGGTGATGAGGATGTAGTGAGATACTTCAGGGAGGAGCCTGTTGCCAGGACTCCTGCGCCCGAACCAACACCTCAGCCGGAGCCCGAAATAACCAAACCTGAAAATAAACTACCCGGTGTAAAAGTTATAGGAAAAGTTGAACTGGATAGTAGAGGGAATGTAATTCCTCCAAAAATCCATACATCTGCCCCTGAGCCGGTACCCGTCCCGGAAGAAAAACCCGCGGAAACACCCCAGCCTGCTGCTGAAGTGAAAGAGGAAGAGTATCCTGTTGAACAAAAAGCCGAAACAGCAGACGAAACTCCTGCTATCCAGGCGCCCGTAGCGGCAGAAGAAGCCATTGCGGAAGAGCCGGCTGCAGAAGAAGTATCGCCCGGAGAAAGCGTAGTAGCTGACGCTGATCATAGCAGCGATGCAAGAAAGGAAACGGCAGAACCTGCTGAAACGACCCCTGAAGAGAAACCACAGGCTGCTGACGATGAAGTCATAGCGGCCAGGAATAAGCCTTTGAAAGGGCTCACTGTTGTAGGAAAAATTGAACTGCCGGCAGAGCGGTCTAAAAAGAAAGAGGATGCTTCGGCAGACGACAATGACCGGAAGCGGAAGCGGAAGAGAAAGAGGATTCGGGGGGAAGTAAAAACTGAAAATAAACCTTCTTCCGACGTTCAGACTCCGCAATCCGGGCAGGCAACGCCGCAGGGCGGCGGAAACCGTGGGGGAGCCAATGCCCCGGGCGGCGATAGCAACAAGTTTAAAGGTGCCGCAGGAGGAGGAGGCCGCAGACGGGAGAAACGGGAGGAAGTATCGCAGAAAGAAGTTTCTGAAAATATCAAGGCGACGATGGCCCGCATCAGCGGACCTTCTGCCAGGGGTGCGGCTGCGAAAGCCAGGAGAAGAAGAGACCGGAGCGGTGATGACCTGGATGAGCAACTCGACAACAGCGAAGACAAATTATTGCGCGTAACCGAGTTCGTAAGCGCAAACGAGCTGTCTTCTCTTATGGATGTTTCGGTACAGGAAGTCATTTCGGTGTGTCTGAATATGGGTCTTTTCGTTTCGATCAACCAGCGCCTGGATGCCGAGGCCATAGCCTTTATTGCCGATGAGTTCGGTTACGAGGTACAGTTTATCTCGGCTGAAGAGGAAATCGAAGGAGACAGCGAAGAAGAAGCCGATGACGAAGCCGACCTGGTGGAGCGTGCCCCGATCGTTACGATCATGGGTCACGTCGATCACGGTAAAACGTCTCTCCTTGACTATGTCCGTAAGGCAAATGTCGTAAGCGGCGAGGCAGGGGGAATTACCCAGCATATCGGGGCTTACAGTGTCAGGACCCAGACAGGGAAACTGGTGACATTCCTGGATACGCCCGGTCACGAAGCGTTTACCGCGATGCGCGCCCGGGGAGCCAAGGTGACCGACGTCGTTATTATCGTTATCGCCGCGGACGACAGCATCATGCCGCAGACGCGTGAAGCCATCAACCACGCGCAGGTGGCGGGCGTCCCTATCGTATTTGCCTTCAGTAAAGTAGATAAACCGGGTGCCAACCCCGATAAGATACGGGAAGAGCTTTCCCAGATGAACCTGCTTGTCGAAGACTGGGGTGGAAAATACCAGGCCCAGGAGATTTCTTCCAAAACAGGGCTTGGTATAGAAGACCTGCTTGAAAAAGTCCTTCTTGAAGCCGAGCTTCTCGAACTCAAAGCCAATCCTAAGCGGAGAGCCAACGGTACTGTTATAGAAGCTTCGCTGGACAAAGGGCGTGGGTATGTGACCACTCTGCTGGTACAGAACGGAACCATGCGTGTCGGCGATATTATCCTGGCGGGCGCCCATTTCGGCCGTGTTAAAGCAATGACCGACCACCGCGGCAACCGCCTGAAGGAAGCCGGTCCGTCGACTCCGGTACAGCTGCTGGGCCTTAACGGAGCCCCACAGGCAGGTGATAAGTTTAATATCACCGAAAACGAACGGGAGGCCCGTGAAATTGCTACCAAACGTGAGCAGATACTACGCGAGCAGTCCATCCGTACCCGCAAGCACATTACGCTGGAAGAGATCGGCCGCAGAAAAGCGATCGGTAACTTCAAGCAGCTGAACCTTATTGTTAAAGGTGATGTGGACGGATCTGTCGAAGCGATCTCAGATTCACTGTTGCAGCAATCGACGGAAGAAGTACAGGTAAATATTATCCATAAAGCCGTCGGGCAGATCTCCGAGTCGGATGTCAACCTGGCCATCGCTTCGGATGCCATCATAGTAGGCTTCCAGGTACGTCCTTCGCCGAGCGCCAAGAAAATGGCGGAGCAGGAACAGATCGAGATACGCCATTATTCGGTTATTTACCAGGCTATCGAGGAAATCAAGGATGCTATCCTCGGGATGCTCGCGCCTACGGTTGAGGAAGTGGTTACCGGTAATATCGAGATCCGCGAGGTATTTAAGATCAGCCGCATAGGGACCATCGCAGGTTGCTACGTGACAGATGGCTTTGTAAAGCGCAATAACAAGATCAGGGTGGTTCGCGCCGGTATCGTGATCCATACCGGGGAGATCGATTCTCTTAAGCGTTACAAAGATGATGTACAGGAAGTTCGGGCAGGCTACGAATGCGGTCTGAATGTCAAGAACTTCAATGATATAGAAGTCGGGGATATCATCGAAAGCTTCGAGTTCAAAGAAGTGAAGCGGACGCTGTAAAGCAGTTTTTCAGGATAAAAAGAAAGCCGCAGGTTTGGTGCATATGGGTATGTACCGGGCCTGCGGCTCTTTGTATTTTTTAAAATAGCTCACTCTTGCTGACACACCCTTGTCACAAGACACCCTTAACATTGTATCATCAAATCACGTAACCAAAAACATTGAAAACTATGAGCACTGTTAAGCCCATCATCACACCGGAAGAATTATTGAACCACTGGCAGGGACATCGTGCATTGACACGGCGTGTTATCGAGGCTTTCCCTGAAAAAGACCTATTTGAATTCAGCATCGGAGGGATGAGACCATTTTCTACTCTTGCAAAGGAATTATTGGCCATCGCCGTTCCGGGATTGAAGGAAATTGTAACGGGAGAGAATTCACCCTTTGATGAAGAAGGCACCGGCCTGGATACGAAAGCAGCTCTCCTCGAAGTCTGGGACCAATCTACGGTCCAGATTAACGAATACTGGCCGCAGATTTCACTTGAAAAGTTCAGGGAAACCAATAACCTTTTCGGTCAGTACAATTTCCCCGTCATCGACAATATCCTGTATTTTATTGACAACGAAATCCACCATCGCGGCCAGGGATATGTGTACCTGAGAGCTTTGGGTATTGAGCCGCCTTATTTCTGGGAGAGGGAAAAAGTGGCTGTAGCGGAATAATAGCGGGATATCGTCTTTGAAACCCAAAAGCGCAGGGTTCATCCGGTGCTTTTGGGTTTAATACCTGTTTTATGTGCGTAACTATGCCTTGCCTTTCCTTATTCTTTCCGAAATTCTCTCCAGCAGTTCGTTAACCTCATCCTTCAGCTCCTCCGGTTCCAGAATATCTACCTGGTCTGCAAACATCAGGTACCATCTTGCAAAGCCGTTGCTGGTATAATCCGATTCGAACAGCATCTCGACTTTATCTCCTGCTTCTTTCTCGGACACAAACCCAAAGTGCTTCCTCTCCCATTTCAGAAAACGCGCTGCATTCTTTCCTGCCAGAAGTCTTACGCTCTTTTTACTGACGGGGTGGTCCTGGCTGAGAAAATAGTCAAGATTCTCATGCTGCAAAGCATACGGGGTTTCGGTCAGCCGGATTCCGTGGACACGGTCGGCCCTGAATCTGCGATAATCCTTTCTCAGATGGCAGTAGGCAAGCAAATACCAGTTGTTGTTTTCATGAAACAAGCCGACGGGTTCCGTACTTCTTTCATTAGGGGTTTCGGCTTCTACCGATTGATAGAGCAGGGCTACCTGTCTTTTTTCAGCTATCGCTTCAAACAGGATTCCCAGCACATCAGGGACATCCTTATTAAAAAGCCTTTCGGAACGGGTCACCCGCACGCTTGCTCTCACCGCCTCTACCCTATCCTTTTGCTCGTCCTTCAGCACCGATTTGATCTTGAACATGGCCGACTGGAAATGCCTGCCGAGATTTTCATCGACAAATTTCTGCATCAGCTTTTCAGCCGCCACAAAGGTAAAGGCTTCTTCGCGGGTAAACACAACAGGAGGCAAACGATACCCTTCTACCAGCGAATAACCAATTCCGGCCTCTCCTGCGATGGGAACCCCGGCAGATTCCAGCGAACGGATGTCCCGGTACACGGTTCGCAGGCTCACTTCAAAGCGCTCTGCCAGCTCCTGCGCGCGTACTACCCTTTTTGACTGCAGCTGAATCAGTATCGCTACAATCCTTTCAAATCTTTTTATTGATTCGTCTGCCGGCATATCGGAGTTGCTTTTAAAAAACTAAATCATATACTACCCTACTATCCGGATAGTACTGTTGCCGTCGATTCCTTTTTCAACCTGTATCTGCACCGGTATACGCTCCTTCATTTCCTGGCGATGCGATATCACACCCACTGTCTTACTGCTCTCATCCTGCAGCCGCTCGAGTATCGATACCGCAGATTCAAGTGTTTCGGCGTCAAGGGTACCAAATCCTTCGTCTATGAAAAGGCTTTCGATCCGTACATTTCTTGAGGCCAGGTCCGACAAAGCCAGAGCCAGCGCGAGGCTTACGGTAAATGTTTCTCCTCCCGACAACGTACTCACTGCCCTGGACTGGTTGCCCTGGTAGGTATCCAGCACATAGAGCCCGTCCACATCGCTCCGGGGTTTTTCCAGGATATAACGGTCCGACAGCTTGCCTAGTCTTGCGTTGGCAAGGCCGACCAGGTTGCTCAATGTAAGGCTCTGCGCAAATGCGCTGAACATGTTGCCGGAAGCATCGCCGATATACTGCTTCAGCAACTCCCATTTCCTGTGCTCCTGCCGTTGCCGTTCCAGTCCGGCGACAATTTCTTCGAACCGGTTCCGGTTCTCCTCTTCGGTCTGAAGAATATTCTGAAGAGCCCCGACCTCCTCTACCAGCTGCCGGAAACCGGCTTTCACTTCATTTATTTTTAGATGGAGTTCTTCCGGCGACTTATCGGGAAATAACCTGGCCGTACTTTTTTCCGAAAGCGCATTTGAATTTTCCCTTTGCTTTGCAGCTATCCCCTGGCTTCTTTCATCCAGCGCTTTTTCTTCCCTTCTGAGCTTTTCGTATTCATCGGCAGCAAGCAAGCGCCGCTGCGCCTCCTCCAGCGAGGGTATACCCGCCGAATCCAATCCTGAAAGCAGCTCTTTTTCCAGGCTGTCCAGCTCACCCTTTACCAGGTTTTTCTCCTTTTCACGCGTTTGAAGCTCCCGCTGGTTCTCGCTCCGCGAATTTAAAACACTGCTCCATTGACCCAGGATGGATTTAACCTCCATCTGGATATTTTCTCCCCTGTACCGCGCCCGCCTTTTCTCTTCAAGGCGCTTTACTTCATTCCTGATCGTTACAAGCAACCGGAATTGCCCCTCCATACGATCGATAGCCCCTACCCACTCTACCCCTTTTATCCACTCGTCCAGGGCCGTCTTTTCCTCCTGCACACGCTTTAGTCTTGCCGCTACGGCTTCTTGTCCGTCCTCCGCCGGCAGGCCCAGCCCTGAAAACGCCTCTTTCACCTGGTGATCGGCCACCTTGTAATCCTCTCTCATAGCTACCAGGCGATCTCTCAGCTCTGCCGACTTCTTACGTACGCTTTCCACTTCCAGCGTGAGCGCTTTTTCCTTTTGTTCTGCGCCGGCCATTTCCTCTTTCAAACTACGGATCTCCTCTCCCAACCCGGCGACCTGGTGTACATAGGAAACTAAATACGGATGATCGACAGAGCCGCAGAGAGGACATGGCTCCCCTTCCTTCAACTTTTTCCTGTGCTCTTCCAGGTTCTGTCGTGTCGATTCCCTGAGCAGCTCTTCTGTCTTTGTCTCTACTGCCTGCTTTAATAGCGCGAGGTGATTCCTCATTATATCCAGCTCCGGCGCCCCTTTCTTCTCTACTCCCGTCAGGATATCCAGCTCCGCCTTGATTTTTTTACCCTCCGCTGCCAGCCGGTCACGTTCGGCCAGCCGGTTCCTGAGGTCTGATAGTATCCCGAATTCCTCGTCCAGCTTCCGGCGCTTGTCCGATGCATCAAAACCGGCCGGGTATTCAGACACTACCGTCAGCAGCTTTTCCCTGACCTGGCTTAACAAGTAAAGGCTCTCTTCGTAGTCCTGGAGTGAAAGTCCCGGCAGCCACGTACTGCCGGCGTTCTTTATTTCGTTTTTCAAAACCTCGGACACCGGTCTTGCCTGCGCCCTTTGCCCGCTGATTTCAGATTCTATTGCCAGGATTTCATTTTCAAAGAGATTTACTTCCGTGACGAGCATGCTTTCGTCAATCTCGCGGCCGGTCAGCTCTGCGGAGCGGGATAAAAGCTTCAATCTACCGGCCTCTATCTCACCGGATTTACCGGTAGCCCGGTCAATATCCGCTTCTGTCCGTACAAACTGTCTTTTCAATTCGGCCAGACGGGTCATCGGCGCCACAAAACGGTTAACCGACTCATGTTCCCTTATCCGTATTCTCTTCCCGGCAAACCGCTCCAGTTCCTGATCCAAAAGCTCCTTTTCCGATTGCAGGGCGTGTCCTGTCTTCACCAGGCCTGCTATGTCGGAGGCCAGCCTGGCTTCGCTTTCCCATTTTTCCGCTTCGAGCTCGGCCTGTCCGCGCAATGCTTCCCTCTCCGCCTTCTTTCTTATTAATTCATCTATCTCTTCCGGAGACTTCAAAACAACTCCTTTTAATTCCGCCTCCTTCAGCTTTATCTGGTTGGCAGATTCCCTGAAGCGCTCATAGGACGCTTCACCCAGGCTACGGTAAATATGCGTACCGGTAATATCTTCCAGGAGCTTCGTCCGGGAATGCCGGTCGGCCCTGAGAAACTCGGCAAAGCTTCCCTGCGCCAGTACGATAGACTTGATAAACTGCTCGTAGTTCAGCCCTATGAGTTCAGTATTTTTTTTGGGGTAGTCTCTGAGACTCCTGACTTCGAGCAGCTCTTCTTCGGGGAGCCTGGCAATTTCCATCCGGTAATCATTCCAGTTACCGTTCCTGTTTTTTGCTATCGACCATGAAGCGCGATAGCGGCCGGATCTGACCTCGTACTCTACTTCGGCATACGCCTCACACTTCGGCTCGTCGGCGGCTTTGGTATTGACAATCGATCCGAGCCTGTCGATTTCCGTCCTGGAGATCCCCTTTTCAAAACGCGGCACCTCGTTGTACAATGCGAGCGTGATCACATCCAGCAGCGTGGATTTTCCGGCCCCGGTAGGCCCGGAAATAATGAAAAGCCCCGTATCCGACAGCGGAGGGGCGGTAAAGTCGATGGTATAGTGCTTCCCGTAAAACGAATTGATATTCTTGAACCGGAGTTTCAGGATTTTCATAGACCGTAAACTTATTCAGAAGCTTCCGTAGCCCCAAGCAATTCCTCAAAAGCTTCCAGCAGCGCCTCACGCGCTTCGTCCGACAGCGCTTCGCTTTCCATTCTTTTCAAAAAAACCTGCCGGGGTGAAAGATCCTCTATTTCGGTGCCGGTTGCAAACAGATCCGCTGCATCCTTACGCCGGTTCTCGAAAGTCAGTCGCGGCTTGACGATCCTGAAAGGTGATTTTTCAAATTCACGCAGCATCAGGTCGAAGCGCAGGCTTTTTTCGGGATCGTACTCCGGCTCCGTAACATTAACTTCCACAAGCGGCTCCAGGATCGTACCCGGCTGGTAGCGGCTAAGCTGCTCCCACACCTGATCCAGGGTCCCGGAGAAGCTGCAAAGCTCCCTGGCAGGAGGCACGGCAACCGTTTCGGTTTCGGTAAGCTGCCCGTCATCGAACACCAGCTCGATCACGTACTTGGGGTCTTTCCGCTCGCTGAAGCTAAGCGGGATCGGAGATCCGGAGTATCTTACATTTCCGCTTATTTTTTGCGGTTTATGAATATGCCCCAATGCCATATAGCAAAATCCGGGCGGGAAATGCTCATTTCCGAACGCAGCCAGGTTACCCACCACATGGATGTCCCTCTCACTTTCAGACATTTCGGCCCCGGCTACAAAAAGGTGCCCCATACCGATCAGGCCGAAGTCCGGGTACCGCCCTTCATGATATTCCTTTATCCCGAGGTAATGCCTTGCGATCCCCTCGCGTATGAGGACCGCGCGGTCCTCATAGCCTACTCCCGAAACCGATTTCCTCAAATCGGCATCCCGGAGATAAGGCACGGCGCCCACGGCAATTTTCCACTCCGGAAAAGCGAAATAGGCTGCTTCGGGAAAACCGGTTACATCTCCCACCACATTTATTTTCAGATGAGACAGGATATCCCGGGGCGCATTCAATACACCGGGGGAATCATGGTTTCCCCCCGTCAGGATTATCCTGCATTTCTGATCCAGCAGCCGGGTCAGGAACCGGTAATACACTCCCAACGAAGCATTCGAAGGGAACGCAGTATCGAATACATCGCCGGAAACAAGCAGCAGGTCGATCTCCCGGGCTTTTATCTGGTCATAAAGCCAGTCGAAGAAAAGCCTGTGGTCTTCTTCCAGGCTATATTTATGGAGATGTTTCCCTATATGCCAGTCAGCCGTATGCAGTACTTTTACCTTTGCCATCCCTTTCGCTTTTCAGCCGGTATCCGGCCTGTCTGCAGTTCTACACGGCCGGTATCCACGACAGCCATTTGCCCTGCGCCTTCATTACCTGCTCTATAAGATCTCTTACAGCACCCTCTCCGCCTTTAACCGGGGAAACATAGGTAGCCACCTTCAACACTTCTTCCACAGAATCGGCCGGGCATGCGCTCACTACTCCGTCGAGGATCATTACCTCGTAGTCCGGTATGTCGTCACCCATAAAAATCACTTCATCGCGGCTCAACCTATTGTCCTTTATAAAAGACTCATAGATAGGCGGTTTCCCATCGGGCGACGCTCCCATGAAAACATCGCTCACACCGAGATACTCGAGCCGCTTGCGAACGCCTACCTGGTTTTGTGCCGATAAAATAGCCACCCTGTAGCCCAGCTTTAATGCGCGGTTGATCCCGTATCCGTCGCGTACATTAAAAGAGCGCGGCTGCTCTCCGCTTTCCAGGGCCAGCACACCGCAATCCGTCATAACGCCGTCTATATCAAATATAAAGGTGGTAATCTTTTTAAATACTTCCGGGAGATTTTGGGTCATTGTGTCAGGGGAGATTTATAATGGGATGATTAGCTATCTCATTGTCTCATTCAGTCATAATAATGCTTCGACCTTATACTTTCGCTCAGAGACCTGTATAGCGCGGCCCATTCGGGATTGATCTCCTGCAAGACAGCAAGATGCTTCGTGATGGTCTCCCAATCGCCGCGCACCGCCAGCCCGGTTTGCCCCCTGGCGGGATCTCCGATCGAAAGCGATTTGCGGACCGTCTGCTCGAGCAAAGGCTTGAGAATATCGAACTCTATGTGGTGTATCTCCAGCAGATCGTGCGCAATCGAATAGAGGTGATTAGAGAAATTATTGGCAATAGTGGCCGCTATATGTAATATTCGCCTTTCCTCGGAATCCATCCGGTAAACAATATTACTGACTGTCTGCGCCAGCTTTACCAGGGTATCTTCCATCTCTTCGTCGGCCGCTTCCACACAGAAAGGCAGGGTTGAATAATCGATGCTATCTTCCTTTGTAAAGGTCTGCAAAGGATAGAGTACGCCAACTCTTACCGGCACATCGCTGTAAACTTCGGTAAACTGCCTCAGCTCGTGCATTGACCTGGAACCGGAAGTATTGACAACCATTGCTCTCGGCGGGAACACAATTCTTTCGAGCACGCTTTCCAGCGCCTGGTCCGGAACTGCGAGCACGATCAGCTGGGCTTCGCTGTCAGCAAGGTTCAGATCGGGCTGGATATGGCAGTCATATAGCTGAGAGGCCAGCAATCTTGCATTTTGCGGGTCCCTGCTGTAAACCTCCGCGATGATATGCCCGGCTCCTTCAAAGGCCTGAGCCAGATGCCATCCGACATTTCCCGCACCAATAAAAGATATGATCATAAAGGGTTTATTTAAGAGCTCAATTTCCTGGCAGCTGTGAGAAACGCTACAGCGCAAACGGCCTTTGCGCGTCGATCTTCAGAAAAATAAACAAAAGGATGGTAAATCCCCAAAGGGAAGACCCTCCGTAACTAAAAAAAGGCAGCGGGATGCCGATAACCGGCATCAATCCTATCGTCATCCCGATATTCACCATAAAATGAAACAGGAATATCCCCGCCACACAATATCCGTATACTCTTCCGAAGCGGGTACGCTGTCGTTCGGCCAATACGATAAGGCGCGAAACCAACCCGAGGAAAAGGCCGACAACGACCAGCGCCCCTATAAAACCGTGCTCCTCACCAACCGTACAGAATATAAAATCCGTATCCTGCTCGGGCACAAAATCAAACTTGGTCTGGGTTCCCTGGAGAAACCCCTTCCCTACCATTCCTCCCGAGCCGATGGCGATTTTGGACTGGATGACATTCCATCCGTCCCCCTGGGGATCAGAATACGGATCGATCAATACCATAATCCTGTTCCGCTGGTGTTTCTGCAGCACGTTGTTCATAAAGAAATCCACACCGAGCACCGTGATGATCATCCCTACCCCAAACAGGATACTGGTCAGCGCCCCACCCCTCCTGCGCGCCATTTTAGGCATCAGGAAGATCACGAGCGCCGCCAGCACGATGATCCCCCCGATCACAAACCACTTGTTCACCAAAAGGGTTATGACCAGGAGAGCAGCCATCACGATGCCTATCACCAGGATGATGCCCGGCAGGCCCTCGCGGTATAGCATGATCAGGAAAGAAGCGAATACGAGTGCCGATCCCGTTTCATTGGAAAGTAAAATCAGCACCGCAGGCAAGCCGATAATGAGTGCGACAACCCGGTAATCTTTCCAATGCTGCAGCTTCAGCGTGGGATCTCCGAAATACTTCGCGAGCGCCAGGCTGGTGCCCAGCTTGGCAAATTCCGCCGGCTGAAGGGAGAATGACCCCAGCTTGATCCATGACCTGGAACCTTTTATATCCTCCGCCATGAACAACACGGCGATCAGCGCCAGAATTATCAGGCCGTATATAACATAGGCAAAAGTGTCGTAAAATTTATGATCTACCACCAGGATAGCAATGATCAGGATGCTTGCCGTTCCTATCCACAGCAACTGCTGCCCCGACCGGTAAGACAAGTCGAACATGCTCATGGGATTTTCCGGCGTATATACTACCGCATAGATGTTGAACCACCCCATGATCACACAGGAGATATAAAGGAGCAATACCAGCCAGTCAATATTGCCGAATACGTATTTGCCGCGCTCCGCCATTCAGATTCCTTTTTTCAAATCCTGTTTATTTTCTACGGTCCTTCTTAGCCCGACCGTTCTGAGCGTATCCTGTCGCCGGGCGAGAGGGACCGGTGCCGGCGCAGCTTTCCTGACCGAATCTTTACGTTCCTGCACTTTCGGAAGGATCGTACCTTTGGGGAAAACATAATTGGGCAGGTAATTCTTTCTCAGCACATACGATTCCACCGACTTGCTGATGGTTTCCCGCTTCAGGTATCTCTCTATCAGCAAATTGGCAATAGGAGCAGCATGCGAGCCGCCAAATCCCGAATATTCGACGATCACGGCAATGGCTATCTTCGGGTCGTCGACCGGCGCGAAGGCGATAAAGATCGAATTATCCTCGCCTCTCGGGTTTTGTGAAGTCCCGGTCTTCCCGGCGCTGACGATGCCGCTGCTCAGCTGGGCAAATGCCGGCACGGTGCCTCTTGTAACCGCCCCCTTCATTCCCTCTATCACCGTCTCATAATGCTGCCGGGCTATGCCCGTCTCGCGCCTTTCCAGGTATTGCGGAAACGGCTTCCCATCTGAAGTCCCGATCCCGGCTACGATATGCGGTGTATAAAAATACCCCCTGTTTGCTATAGTAGCTGCAAGATTGGCCAGTTTGATAGGGTTGGTGAGCAGCTCTCCTTCGCCGATGCTCACGGAATAGATATTAGAAAATTTCCATTTCCCCTTCCCGTACTGCTTGTCATAATATTCATCGTCAGGCAGGTTTCCTCTGAATTCGCTGGGCAGATCCACACCCAGGCGCTCGCCCATGCTGAATCTTTTGGCCACTTCGTGCCACCTGCTCAAACCCTTCGCAGACGCTGTAAAGCTATTGGTTTCGTCGTTATCGTACAGTACCTTCCTGAACACGTGGTAAAAATAAGGGTTGCAGGAATGCTGTACCCCCATTGCCACCGACGCGATGTGCGGATGCCCGTGGCATTTCATGGGTGCGTTGCCATGGGCGAAGCCGGTCCCGGCGGTAATCACGCCTTCCTGCAGGGCAACCAGTGCCTGTATAAGCTTAAAAGTGGAGCCCGGCCTGTAGCTCGACATCACGGCACGGTTGAACAGCGGACGGTAAGGATTCCTGTAGAGCTCAAGATAGTTCTTTGAAAACGACCGGTTTGAAAGCAACCGGGGATCGTAGGTAGGAGAAGAGGCTATGGCTATGATCTGTCCTGTTTTAGGCTCAATGGCTACCACGCTGCCTACTTTGTTCACCAGGAGACTGTCGGCATATTGCTGCACCATCAGGTCTATACCGGTGTAAAGGTTCCGGCCTACCACCGAGGAAGTATCGAGCTCCCCGTTTTTCCATGACCCCTTCTGCATCCCTTTTACGTTGACCATTACGAATTTGGTGCCGCGTTTGCCCCTCAGTTCCTTCTCATAGAACTTTTCAAGACCGGTCTGCCCTATATAATCCCCTTTCCTGTAAAACGACTCTTCCTGCTCGTCCAGCTGCTTTTTCGATATTTCGCTCACGTATCCCAGGGCATTGGCCATGCTCGCAGTAGTATAGGTCCTTACCGAGCTTCTTTCAAACTCGAAACCCGGGTAATCTACCATAACATCCTGTATCCCGGCAAACTCCTCCTTCGACAGCTGTCTTAAAAAAAGGGACGGTTTTACACGCGAGTACGCCTTTGCCGCAGTCATCAGGCTATCGAATTCCCAGCGCTCTATTCCTAAAGCCTGGCAGAGCCTCAGCGTATCCCTCACTTTAGCCTTATAGGGGGTCACTACCAGGTCGTAAACAGGCGTATTGTAGACAATAAGATTCCCGTAGCGGTCGTAAATCTGGCCGCGCGCCGGTATCTCGATTATTTTCTTGATTGAGTTGCTGGACGATTCTCTCGCATAGCTTTCGTCAAGCACCTGCAGGGAAAAGAGTCGCGCCAGGTAAATGACTCCTATCAAAAGTGCTCCCCAGATGACAAAAAGATGACGATTCTCCTGCATGCAGCTCTACTGAACCCGTAAATCCCACTTTAACTAATTACAAAATTAGCCGTCTTTCACGAATATTCAATACAGCTCCTCCCGCAAAAAATCACTTCCAGCCGGCGCCTTTCGCCTGTGTCCGGATACGGCACAGGTATTGGTGCGCCGTGATATACAAAGTGCTTCCGTCGTCTCCCCATGCGCAATTGGCGGTGGGGCGCCCCGTCTCGATACGGCCCAGGAGCTTACCGGAAGGCGACAGTACAAGCACGCCGCCCGGTCCCGTCGTCCATATATTGCCGCGACTATCGGTTTTTAACCCGTCGGGAAGCCCCGGCATTCCCTGCTTTACCATCGGAGTTGCGTCGAAAAAGACTTTCCCTTCACCCGTTCCCCCCATTCCCAAGGACCGGGTAGGACATTATAACGGCTCTTTCCGGGTCAGAAACGGCCACATAAAGCGTCTTCCCGTCAGGCGAAAACGCTATGCCGTTGGGGCGGCTCAGATCGGGGACCAGCAGCTCGGTCTCGCCTGACTCTTTTACCCGGTAAACCCCGCAGACATTTATTTCGCGGGTGGGGTCGCCGGCTTTCTTTGCCAGTCCGTAAGGCGGATCGGTAAAATAGATCTCTTTCGAAACCGGGTGCTCCGCTACGTCGTTGGGGCTATTCAGCCTTTTCCCCTGATAGCTGTCTGAAATCGTACGTTTTCCGCCTTTCACCAGCGACATGGAGCTGACCCTGCGGTCGCCGTGCTCGCACGCGATGAGATTGCCGTTTGAATCGATTATCAACCCGTTCGACCCCGGCTCGTCGCTATATACGCCGATACCCGTATACCCGGACGGCTTTAAAAATACCGAAACTCCGCCTTTTTCCTTCCATTCGAAAATAGTATTCCCGGGGACATCGCTGAACAGGAGGCTGCTCCGCTCCTTACTCCAGACCGGGCCTTCCGTCCAGGTAAACCCTCCTGCCAGGACCTCTATAGACGCGTCTTTACCTACCAGTTTTTCAAAAGCCGGGTCTACGGTTATTACCTTTCCGAATGCCGGATATTGGGCATTCACATTATTCACAACAGCTACCAGGAGAAACAGTACGCTGAAAACTGTGTTAAAAATCTGCCGGGAAACGATTTCACGATCCATAGATAAGGGCTTTGGTCAAAAGCAAAAATAACAAATTTATCCGGTTCCGTCCATTGAACGTACCGCTACTTCCTATTGTAATCACTGAATAGCGCCTGCTGCAAGGCTTTGCTCCTGGCAATATCTTCTTCCGTAACAGCTCCCTCTTTTTTTACGAAATCCTTTCCGTCGTGATCGTATACAAGCAGCTTGCCGGGCTGTACGAAGCCATAGCCGTTCTGGTAGAAAAAGCCTGCGAAAGAAGCGGCGCCGGGCGACAGAAGATCGCGGCTGAACCTGAAATCGGTGTCCGGTTTCGTAAGCTGTCCCAGCAGCGTATTGGCAATATCCGTCTGGCTCCCGGTTGCCGTTATTTCCCTGCCGGTAACGGCCAGCGCCCCACCCACTAAAAGGAGAGGTATATGGAAGCGCTTTTCGTTCTCCAGTTTTTTGGCGCCGGGATGGCGATGCCCGTGATCGGCCGTTATAACGACCAGCGTCGAATCCCACCAGGACTGCCGCCTGGCATACGCGAAAAAGTCGCCGAGGACACGATCGGTGTACGCGCTTGAATTGAGGAACAGGCTCTCCTCATCGTTTCCGGGCACAAACGGCTTTTCGACCGGGACATCGAACGGCTCGTGGCTGCTCAGCGTCAGAACCGTCCTGAAAAAAGGCGTTCGGGCCGTATCGAGCTCCGCTTCAAGCCGTTTGAAAAGATACTGGTCATGCACTCCCCATTTGGAGGTGTTCTGCTCAGCCGGGAAATCGCTCATTTCCGTAATATTGCGAAAGCCGATGTTGGTCAGGTACGATCGGAAACTGGCAAAATCCGCATCGCCGCCATACATAAAAGAGGTATGATATCCCTGCTTTTCCAATGCCCTCGTCAGTGAGGGAAGCCGTTCTGTTTTTCCCGGAAACTTCACGATCGACGACCGGGGCTGGGCCGGATACCCGCTCAGGATGCTCACCAGGCCTTTGTCTGTCCGGTCGCCGCTGGCATAAATATGGGTAAACAACACCCCCTCTCCGCACAGCTGATTGAGGTTGGGTGTAATGTTGTCAAGACCTCCCAGTGGTGCGACAAGATCGGCCGTAAAGCTTTCCAGGACGATCAGCAGGATATTGGGCCGGGCAACCTTCAGCAGCCGCGGGGCGCTGAGAGTGTCTGCATAAAGCTCCTCCATCAAACGGGCGGTTTCGGCGCTATCGAAAAAATCCTCCGGGTATCGCACATTCGCAGACTTTCTCAGGCTCGACATAAAATTCCACAGTACGTTCACCGCTGCATGGTTAGCATAGGGCTTACTGTTGTGGAAGTATACAAACCCGGCGTTCATCGGCGCTACGGTCAGGCTACCCCTGATCGGCAGGATCAAAAGGGCAGTAGGGAAAAGCATGATAACGCCGTACCATTTAGGGACAGGCTGCGACAGGCAGGAAAGGCTGTCTTCGATCCACCGGCCAAAAATGAGCCTGAAACAACCAAAGACCAGCACGAAGATACCCAACCCTTTTGCCAGCACCCACGGACTGATGCTCCCCAACGCACCGGAACCGAGGTAGTCAAACGGCGTACTGTTGAGCCGGAACCCCCAATGCCGGTATAACTCCTGGTCTATGACAAGTATAGCGCCGGAAAGGAAAAGCAGCAACAGGGTATAGCCGGTAACTATCTTTCCCCATACCTGCAGGGGGAAAAGTATAGAAAAGAGGATAATCAACCCGTAGATCACCATGAAATAACCGGTGATGCTAAGGTCCATCCGGAGCCCCTTCCATAAGGACAGCCCTGCTTCCGAAAGCGTCAGGCCGGCGGACAAATCGTAATTGTATAATAAAAAGACAAGCCGGATTAAGATCATGTAGACCAGCCAGTAGGCCCCGAGAGAAAAAAAAAGTTTCTGACGCGAAAACACAACAAAAATTTAACACGCCAAATATACTAAGGTAATCCTGAAAATAACTGAAAGCGCTCATCCGACGAATTCCCTTACCATCAAAAAATAGCACTTTTTTAGTGCATCGAAGCTAGGTCATCCGAGCGGAAATCATTATTTTTACGTTCTTGCGTCTGGTAATAAACTTTTAGTTGATGATTCTGGCAGTCCTTTCGGGCTTCATAGCAGCCTTAATATTGGCTTTTTCAGGGAAACTATTCAGGGGACGATTGTCTGTCCTCCTGGGATTGCTGCCACTCTCCATTTTCAACTATTTCCTGTATTTCTTCCCCGATATCAGCGCAGGAAAAGTCATCACCTTCAGCTACCGCTGGATCCCGTCCCTGGGCATCAATCTCGACTTCCGGCTCGACGGGCTGTCCATGCTTTTCGTAATGCTGATAACCGGCATCGGGGCGCTCATCTATTTTTACGCGGCTTCTTACCTGGAAGGTCATAAGTACCTGGACAGGTTCTATGCCTACCTGAGCCTGTTTATGGGCTCTATGCTCGGGCTGGTCCTTGCCGACAACACACTCCTTATTTTTATATTCTGGGAACTGACAAGCATCAGCTCTTTTTTCCTGATAGGCTTCAATAACGATAATGCCGAATCCAGGAAAAGCGCCCTGATGGCGCTGGCTATTACGGGCTGCGGCGGCTTTTTTCTTCTTGCCTCTTTTGTCCTGATGGGTATTACCACCCAAACCTACTCGATCGGACAGATGCTGTCGGCCCCTGGTTTTCTGAAAGATCAGCCTGCTTACGGATTGATCCTGTTTTTTCTTTTTGTGGGTTCATTTTCCAAGTCGGCCCAATTCCCTTTCCACTTCTGGCTCCCGGGAGCCATGAAGGCCCCTACACCTGTTTCGGCCTATCTTCATTCGGCAACTATGGTAAAAGCGGGGATCTATCTGCTCGCCAGGTTTTCACCCCTGCTGAGCGATCATTTGCTCTGGACCAATACCCTTATGATCACAGGCGGCTTCACGATGATTTATGCGGCCGTCCACTCGATTTTCAAGAAAGACCTGAAGTCTATCCTGGCCTACTCTACCATTTCGGCGCTCGGGCTGCTCGTATTCCTGATCGGCATAGGTACGCGCTACGCGATTGTCGCCGCCGCCGCTTTTATCCTGGTTCACGCCCTTTACAAAGCCACCCTGTTCCTCATCACCGGGATTATCGATCATGAAACCGGTACAAGGGATATCGACAAACTGGGCGGGCTCAGGAAATGGTTCCCGCTGGTAGCCCTTGCGGGCCTACTGGCAGCATTGTCAAATGCCGGGGTGCCGCTTACATTCGGCTTCATAGGAAAAGACCTTATCTACGAAGCTACCCTGCACACACAGGACTTTTTCCGCTACAGCCTGACCCCGCTGGCAGTCACTACTAATATCCTGCTGCTTTATGCCGGGTTTAACGCGGGCATCAAACCCTTTGCAGGCAGCATTCCCGAAAATTTATCAAAGGGCCCGCTTCATCCTTCGCTGTCTCCGCTCCTGTGGATCCCTCCCCTGATCCTCGGAGGGATGGGCGTATTCTTCGGCTTCCTGCCTTATGTACCCGATCAGCTCGTGATAAGCCATGCGGCAAGCTCGATATACGGTTCCTATATCTTCATGCCGTTAAAAATCTGGCACGGCTTCAACCTTACGCTGCTGCTCAGCGCCTTTACCATCATAGCGGGTGTCGCTCTTTACTTCCTGTACCGCCCTGCAACGGCGTCTGCCGCCACGCAGTACTGGCTGCAATGGTTTTCACCGCAGCACCTGACAGAGTGGGTGGGCGAAAAAACACGCCTTTTTGCATATCATTATACAAAAACGCTCCAAAGCGGTTATCTCCGGTCTTATATACTTACGATTACGGTGTTTCTGATCGGGCTGATAGGCTACAGGTTTTTCTCTACCGTAGATCTCCGGGTCAACACTTCTGAATTTACAGAAATACGTTTTTTCGAGTTTGTGGTTTTCGCGATCACGGTAGTAGCGACCATTACTACGGTTTTTACCAACTCCAGGCTTACGGCCATCGTAAGCATGAGCATCATCGGCTTATCGATCTGTCTCATATTTGTCTATTACGGGGCGCCCGATCTGGCTATGACCCAGTTTACCATCGATACGCTTACGGTGGTATTGTTCGTACTCGTTCTATACCGTCTTCCGCAGTACCTCATCAACTCCAACCGGAAGATGAAGCTGCGCGACGGTCTTGTCGCTCTTTCTTTCGGCACCCTGATTTCACTCATTACCTTACAGGCGCTGATTTCCCCGGCCAACAAAGAGATCAGCCGCTTCTATGCGGATAACGCTTATCTGCTCGCAAAAGGTAAAAACGTAGTCAATGTCATCCTTGTGGACTTCCGTGGAGCTGATACCATGGTGGAGACCATGGTACTTACCATTGCTGCGCTGGGTGTCTACAGCCTGCTTAAGCTGAATGTAAAACCGACAGATAAAGACTAAAAACATTACAGGATGCAATCAACAATATTAAAAACCGCAACCAACTACCTGCTCCCTTTGCTGCTGCTGTTTTCAGTGTTTATTCTCCTGCGCGGCCACTATGAATCGGGCGGCGGGTTTGTCGGCGGGTTGGTGGCTTCCATCGCTTTTGTGCTGCATTCTTTTGCCTATGGCCTGGAGCGGACCCAGAAGCTGCTTAAATATCCGCCGAAATCCTTTATCCCGGCAGGATTGCTCCTGTCCTTTATGAGCGGGGTATTGCCGATGTTCGGTGGGAAGGCATACATGACGGGCGTCTGGTCGTCAGAACCGCTTCCCGTTATCGGGCTGGTGGGATCCGCCCTTTTTTTTGATATCGGTGTTTTTATAGTAGTGATCGGTGTAACACTCACCATATTGTTCACTATTTCAGAATCTATTGACCAGTAAACACGCTATATGGAATATCTTCTGATTTTTCTGATCGGGCTGCTTTATTCGAGCGGCATTTACCTGATGCTCCGGAAGAGCATGGTAAAGCTGCTCCTGGGGCTTATCCTGTTGGGTAACGGGGCCAATATCCTGATATTCCTCATGGGAGATATTGCCAAGGGGCAGCCGCCCATCATTCCCCGGGATGCAAGCATTTTCACCCAGATGTATGCAGATCCCGTACCGCAATCACTTATTCTTACTGCTATTGTCATCAGCTTCGGCCTGCAGTCATTTGCTATTATCCTGCTGAAAAGAGTTTATCAGATGACAAAATCCGACAACCTGGATACACTGAATACCCACGAGATCGATATATGACCGATAATCTTCTCATATTACCCATTTTCGCTCACCTGCTCACGGCAATTCTCCTGATCTTTGCCTGGAGCCATATCAATATACAGCGGGTAATCAGCTTATTCGGGCATTTTATGGCGCTCATTCTAAGCCTTCATCTCTTCAGCAAAACCTGGAAGGCCGGGATCCTGACCATGCAGGCCGGCGGCTGGAAGGCCCCTTTCGGCATTACCTTTGTTTCAGATACACTCAGCGCCACATTCGTGGTCCTGACCGCAATTGCGGGCCTGGCAGTAGGGATTTTCTCCACCGTAAGCGTAACCAAAGCCCGGATGCAGTTTGGCTACTTCGCAATTTCGCACTTCCTCCTGATGGGCTTGAACGGCGCCTTTCTTACCGGCGACATTTTCAACCTGTACGTATGGTTCGAGATCGTGATTATTTCTTCCTTCGTGCTGATGACGCTGGCAGGGAAAAAGCCGCAGATGGAAGGAGCCATCAAGTACGTCGCCATGAACATGCTCGCCTCCACGGTTTTTCTTACGGCGATAGCGATCCTCTATGGCCTGACCGGCACCCTGAACATGGCGGATTTATCTCTGAAGGTAGTCCAAATCGAGAAAAAGGAGCTTGTCAGCGTCACTTCACTCCTCTTTTTTATCGGCTTCGGCATCAAATCGGCGGTATTCCCCCTGTATTTCTGGCTGCCGTCGTCCTACCACACGCCTCCTTCGGCCATCGCCGCAACCTTCGGCGGATTACTGACCAAAATGGGGGTATATGCCATGATGAGGACTTTCACCCTGATTTTCGTACCCGACGCCTTTACCCAGCATGTACTGATCGCCTGCGCTATCATGACCCTGTTTACGGGTGCATTGGGCGCACTTAACAAAACCAGTATCCGGAGAATGTTTTCTTATCTCATCATCTGCCATATAGGGTTCATGATAGGGGGACTGGGGCTGCACACGCATGTTGCGCTGGCTGCCGTCGTTTTTTATCTCATACACGACATTATCGTCAAAACCAACCTTTTCCTGGCTACGGGGATTATCCATAAAATAAGGGGGAGTACGGATATCAGGAGGCTGGGCGGCCTTTATGAAGAATACCCGAAGCTTTCCCTGCTGATGGCGATCATATTCTTTTCAATGGTGGGAATTCCGCCCTTGTCCGGATTCTGGCCGAAAATAGGTTTGTTTCAATCCAGTCTCGACCAACGGTCCTATTTATTATTGGCGGCATTTATACTGGCAAGTTTTTTTACGCTTTATATAATCGCCAAAATGTGGTCGGAGGTATTCTGGAAAGACCTTCCCAAACGTCCTGAAGAAACGAACGAGTTTACCGAGCTGCCGCTTTTTAAGCAAACGTTGTTGATCGTGCCGGTTGTCGGCCTGGCCCTGGTCTCGCTCTATATCGGGCTGGGAGCCGAAAATATCATGATAATTTCAAACCGTATCGCAACCAATATGATAGACACAGGGTATTATCTGGATGCGGTGCTAAACAAATAGGTTTATGATCAGGCAGTTTATGCTCAATCTGATGCTGACGTTCGTATGGGTCGCGCTTACCGGCGACCTCAGCTTCGTCAATTTCTGGTTTGGTTTTGCCCTGGGCTTTTTTATCCTTTACATCAAGGAGAAGAATGACGGCGATGTCAGGTACTTTGTCCGGGTTCCGAAAATTATCGGTTTCATGCTGTATTTCTTTTACGAAATGATCAAGGCCAACCTGCAGGTTGCCTATGATCTGATCACACCGAAATTCTTCATGAAGCCCGGCATTGTCAAGTATCCGCTATCGGCCAGGAACGAATTCGAGATCACCATGCTCTCAAACATCATATCCCTTACGCCGGGTACGCTCATACTCGATGTCAGCGCCGACAACACCGTGCTGTACATCCACGTTATGTACCTGAAAGACCGGGATAAATTTGTCCGTCGTACCAAAGAGAAAATAGAAAATCGTCTTTTAGAGATTTTAAGATAATGTTAAACAACTATCTGCTTTTTGGGATATTGCCTGTTTTGTCGATATCGGCAATACTGGTCTTTATAAGATTTCTGAAAGGCCCCTATACCCTCGACAGGGTGGTGAGCCTGGATTTCCTGATCAATATAGGTATCGGGATCATCGCGATTTACAGCATCGTTACAGACCATTCTGCATTTCTCGACGTTGCAATGATCCTTGCCCTGATTGCCTTTCTCGGAAGCATAGCATTTTCATATTACCTGGAGCAACGAGGAAAACGATGATGGAAATTATTATTATGGCGATGACCTCGGTCGGAACCCTGTTCATTCTCATCGCAGCGATTGGTCTTATCCGTATGCCCGACTTTTTTCTGAGGCTGTCGGTTACCATCAAGGCCGCCACGCTGGGCCTCGGGTTCATTATGGGCGGCACGGCGCTCTACTTCCTCGAATTTTCCGTCACGGCCAAGGTTATCGCCATCATTTTTTTCCTGCTCATCACAGCGCCGGTATCGGGGCATATGATAGGCAGGACTGCCTACTTTACAGGTATGAAGCTCTGGAAAGGCACTATCCTGGACGAGCTGAAAGGCAAATATGACCGGAAAACCCATTCGCTGACCAGCGACGGCGATGACCCTTCTGAAAGAACCCCGCCGGTGGATGAACTTTAGGTCCCAGGAATGAATTCCGGGGCTACAGTATGGGCCGATCCTGACGGATCTGAAAGGTATTGCCGAGTACCGTAGGCACGGGCCATGCTGTAACGGCGGATTGAAATCCGTCGATCTTTGGCGTCGCCCCGGAAAAAATCAGATCAAAAAGGGTATTTCATAGCAAAAGCGTGATTTTCTGTATATAATTCAGATAGATTCCCACTACAGCTAAATTTCAGCAGGCCGTAAGCCGGTTGCCGCGCGCCCGGTGGCGGGTTTTCTTAATTTGAATTCTAAAAATCCATTTAATGGACGGGACACCTAGCGAGCAGGAACTGTGGATTGCCTTCCGGCAGGGAGAAGAGGAAGCGTATACCATTCTCTACAAGCGGCACATCAAGGCCATGTACCGCTACGGCATGAGCCTTGTCCCGGTTTCTGAAGCTTTCATCCTGGACTGCATTCACGATGTGTTTACGGAGATATGGTTCAAGCGGGAAAGGCTTACCATCCCGGACAACGTACGGCATTATCTTCTCAGATCGCTCAAAAACAGGATCCTTCACCTGCTGAAACGGAAGGAACGTCCTTCTCAACCCCTCTCACAGGATGATTTCGACGATCTCTGGCCCGAACCTTCGGCAGAAGAGATTTTCCTGGAGAAGGAATCATCTGCAAATAACGAGGCACTGGTCAGGAAGCTGATCATACAGCTTCCGCACCGCCAGCAGGAAGCACTCCGGCTGCGGTTCGTGGAGAACCTCGACTACGGCCAGATCGCCGATATGCTTTCCGTCAACCGCCAGTCGGCCCAGAACCTGGTATTCAGGGCCGTAGATAAATTGCGGAAGTGGCTGACGTGAGTGGAGAGTTGAAAGTTGAAAATGGAGAGTTGAAAATGGAGAATGAAAAAAACTTTCAACTTTCAACTCTCAACTTTCAACTCTCCCTGAGTATGATTACCGTCATTTGGTCATCTACGGTAAAACATAGCTCATTTTGGACCCGAACTACGAAAATTACGGCATTTCAGACTTTGTCTCGGACGATGATTTTCTCCGGCATCACCTGTTTCCGACCGAAGCGTCAACCTTCCACTGGAACACCTGGCTGAAGGCATATCCTCATAAAAAAGAAGAATGGGAACAAGCGTCGAAGCTTCTCGAAGCGGTACGACTAGGATTAAGCGACTATGCCCGCACTTATCTCTCGGAAGAAGCTGAGAACCAGCTTCTCCGGAGAATCCTGGAAACCAACGCCCTGCTTACCCCGGAAACCGGGCCCACCGCCGTCCGGCGGCTGCGCAGCAGGTGGATAAGCTACGCCGGCGTTGCCGCGGCGGTCGCGCTGATCATGACCGGCTGGGCAGTGTTCAACAAAAACAGGCCGCAGGCTGATCCCTACCGGCAGCTTACCGAAAGCCATATCGGCGTGCTTGACGAAAAGGTCAATGCGGGTAGCGAACCTATGGATATTTTTCTTCCCGACAGCACCCGCGTCAACTTGTCGCCGGGCAGCCGGATAAGCTTCGGCAAATCATACGGGACAGCCGAAAGGGTGGTCTACCTTTCCGGCAGGGCGGAATTCGACGTCACGAGGAATCCGGCCGCACCTTTCCTGGTATATGCCAACGAGATCGTGACCAAGGTGCTGGGCACGCGTTTCACCGTAAGCGCTTTCGAAAACGACCGCGATATTACCGTCCGGGTAGCCACCGGGAAAGTATCGGTATACCGCAATGAAACGCTGGCCGGGACTGAAGGGAAAAAAGGTGTACAGCAGGAGCTGGTCCTGATACCCAACCAACAGGCTGTGTTTGTAAAGGCGGCGGAGCTGTTCAGCAAATCGCTGGTCCCGGAGCCTGAGGTGGTCATTCCCGGAAAAAAGGCCCAGCCTTCCTTCATATATAGCGAAACACCGGCAGGGAGTGTCTTTACCGACCTGCAGGATGCTTATGGGATCGAGATCGTATACGATGCGGAGGCATTAAGCAGCTGCCAGCTGACTGCATCGCTTTCGGAAGAATCGTTTGAAGAGAAACTGGATATCATCTGCAAGTCGATATCGGCAACGCATCAGGTGGTCGACGCCCGGATCATCATTACGGCAAAGGGCTGCAAATGAGCTGCCTTCCTGACACCAGGACTTTTAATTTATAACCAATAACCCGTTACTTCTAATCTCTATGCCTATGAAAGAAAGTTAACTCCCCCAAAAAATCAGAAAAGCAACGGTGTTGGTGCCACCGTTGCCATTTTAACGTGCTCCATACATCCGCGTAGGACCGGGTGCAGGGAGGTATTTGTCCGATTTTCACTGCTTTTCGAACAAAATCATTTCAAAAATATGAAACAACTTAACCGTTTACTAATCCAGTGTATGAAAATATCATTGGTACAAGTAGCGCTCGCCTGTGTTTTTATCGGCGTTTCCTGGGCTGAAACACTCTCAGCCCAGGAACTGCTTCAGCAACGTCTATCCATTAATGTCAGCAAGCAGAAAATGAAGACGGTGCTGAGCGAAATCGAACGGCAGACAACCGTCAGGTTTTCGTATAGTCCCCAGGTGATCCGCTCCGGGCAACCCGTCACTCTGAATCTTACCGACAGACCATTAAATGAGGTGCTCGAAAGACTGCTGACACCGCTTCAGATCCGGTATGAGCTGTCGGGGAAACAGGTCATCCTTTCACGACACCCTGAAGAAGCCTTACCAGCCGGGGAAGAGTCCATGATCACGCTTCCGCCGGTGCAGACCGTATCAGGTAAGGTTACGGATGAAAAAGGAGGTGAGCTACCCGGTGTAAGCATCCTGATCAAAGGTACGCAGCGCGGAACAACCACCAGCGACAAAGGATTGTTCAGCATTGAAGTCCCGGATGAAAACGCAGTACTGGTGTTTTCATTCGTAGGATACGTGACCGAAGAGATAACGGTAGGTTCGCGGAACTCGATCAACGTAGCGCTCAAAGTAGATGAAAAATCACTCGAAGAAGTAGTGGTCGTAGCGTACGGAACGCAAAAGAAAACATCGGTGACAGCGGCGGTGGTATCCCTGAAAGGGGACGAGGTCGCGAGGGTGCCGACTGCTAACCTGAGCAACAATTTCGGCGGCAGGCTCTCCGGGGTCATTGTCAAGCAGGGGTCGGGCGAACCGGGTCGCGACGGGTCCAATATCTTTATCCGGGGTATTTCCACAACGGGCTCAAACGAACCCTTGCTGATCGTGGATGGTATCCCCCGGAGCTTTCAGCAACTGGACCCCAACTCAATAGAGTCTTTTACGGTACTGAAAGATGCGGCTGCCGTTGCGCCCTACGGTGTTGCCGGTGCTAACGGCGTAGTGCTGGTCACCACTAAAAAGGGGCAAACAGGGAAACCGACCATTACCTACAACGGGTATGTGGGCTTTCAGAACCCTACTGTCCTGCCTGAGTACGTAAATTCCGTCGAGTACGCTACGCTAAAAAACGAAATAGCGCGCAGCCAGGGATTGCCGGTACCGTACAACGATGAAGCGATGAGAAAGTTTGCCGACGGATCGGATCCGGACATCTATCCCACTCAGAATGTGCTCGATTATACTATCAGCAAGAATTCGCCGATGACCTATCACAACCTGGAAATGACCGGCGGTACCGACCGGATGAAATACTACGCAGGTTTTGGCTATCTCTACCAGCGGGGGATGTGGAATACCACTTACTCCAACCGTTATAATATCAACTTAAATATAGAAGGCAAAGTCAGCAAATATACTACCGTCTCACTCGGTATGAACGGACGGATCACCAGCAGGCATTATCCCAATTCCGACCAGCCTTCCAACGCCACATCGCGCATCATGGAGCTCATGGCCTATGCTCAGCCGGAACGGGGGCCTGTCGTATTCAGCAACGGGATGTACGGAAGCTCCGTTATGCCGGCCATTTTCGAGTCAGGCTACCTGAAAGACCGCAACAACGGTATTTTTACACAACTGAACGTCAACCAGGAAATCCCGTTCGTACGGGGCCTGAGCCTGAAAGGCACGATCGCTTATGATCCTACCTTCACCAGTACTAAAGGATGGTCGATCCCTATGTCGATCGGGAAGATCAATACAAGCGTGACTCCCTATGAAATAACGAAAAGCGGTTTTGGCACTACCAAACCCAATCTCTATCATAATGCGGATCAGTCGGAGCAGTTCATCTACCAGGCCGGCTTCGACTATATTAAATCGTTTAAAAACCATAACCTCAGCGTTCTCGGCCTTTTTGAAGCCAAAGCCTACGACTACTGGTCGGTGGGGGTATCCCGCAGGAACTTTGACCTGTTTATCGACGAAATCAATATGGGTAGCTCAACTGCTACCGATATGACGACAGCAGGCACCTCGAGGAAGTCGCGGCAGGTAGGCCTTGTCTATCGCGTAGCCTATGACTATGCCGGGAAATACCTGCTGGAAGCAAGCGGACGTTACGACGGGCACTACTACTTCGCCCCCTCGGACCGCTTCGGGTTCTTCCCGGCAGTTTCGGCCGGCTGGAGGATCTCTGAAGAAAATTTCCTTAAAGACAACGCAATGTGGCTCGACAACCTGAAAATCCGGGCTTCCTATGGAGAAGTCGGCGCCCTGGCAGGCAGCGCCTTCCAGTACCTGAGCACCTATAACGTTTCGGGCCCCGGCTATGTCATCAACCGCAATGCCGTCCCGATCGTGACCGAACGGTCGGAGCCCAATATTAATATCACCTGGGAAAGAGCGCGCAAAACCGATATCGGTCTCGAGGCTACTTTATTCAAAAACCTGATCAACCTGGAGATCGACTATTTTTATGAGAAAAGGTCGAACATGCTGGTAAACCCGGACGTCGTCACTCCTCTTGAGTACGGTATCGGCTTAAGCCAGGTCAATAAGGGAGTTATGGAAAACAGGGGTATCGATCTTACCGCCGGCTTCAATTATCGCCCGGCCAAAGATTTCCTTGTCCAGCTTAACGGTACGTTCACCTTCGCTAAGAACAAGCTGCTGCAGACCTTTGAAAATACGGTCACCTACAACAACCCCAACCGGAGAAGGACGGGACGCCCGCTGAACACCCAATTCGGGTACAATGCGATCGGCTACTTCCAGCCCGAAGACTTTGAGGGCAACGGAGCGCTCAAGCAAGGGATCCCGGCCCAGCCCTGGGGCGCCGTCGCGCCCGGCGATCTTCGCTATGAAGATGCAAACGGCGACGGTAAGATCGACGTCAACGACGAAGTGGCTATCGGGGATGCAAACCAGTCTCCCAGGATCATCTATGGCTTCTCACCCAGGCTGCAGTACAAAAACTGGTCGCTCGACATGCTTTTCCAGGGCTCTGCCAAAACCCACCTGTATCACAGGAGCGAAATGGCCTGGGCGTTTTATAACGGCCAGAATGCCTACAAGGAAAACCTCGATTACTGGACGCCTGAGAACCGTAACGCTGCCCACCCGAGACTGACTGCCGCGCCCAATACCAACAACACGCAGCTGTCATCCCACTGGATGCGCAACGCCGCTTACCTGCGTGTCAAAAATGTTACGCTGAGCTACCGGATACCGGACGCTATTGCAGGAAAAGCAGGGATGCATAACGTCAGGGTATATGCCTCAGGGCAGAATATCCTTACGTGGAGCAAGCTGCTCAATTGGGATCCGGAATCCACACACCGCAGCTACCCTCAGCAAAAGGTGCTTTCGGTCGGGATCAATCTTAGTCTTTAACAGCTATGAGCAGTCAGAAATCAGCAATCAGAAAGCTGGCGGCTGACAGCAGATAGCCGATAATCTTATACAGACATGAAACAGAAAAATCTGATAAAAATAGGTTGCTTTTGCATCTTCTCCATGCTTTCGGCCTGTTCCGATTTTCTTGACGTAGACCCGAAAGACCAGATATCGGATGCTACGCTATGGACTTCGACCGCCAATGCCGATCTCTTCCTGAACAACATTTACTCCGGTATTCCCAGCCCGTTCAGGGTGGAAGATCCGACTGAAAACTGGTCGGACAACTCGATGGTCGGCCGCGTAGGACCTCCCAGCAGGAGCCTGATGAACCTGTCACAATATACGCCTGCCAATGCGCCCAGCCAGTGGGGAAATTTCTCCAATATCAGGAAGGCCAACCTGTTTATCCAAAAAGCCGGCGCTTCATCTCTTCCGGATGACTGGAAAAAACAACGGCTGGGAGAAGCAAGATTCCTGCGGGCCTATTACTACACGCTGCTATGGTTGTATTACGGTGGTGTCCCGATCATTACCGATGTATTGAACTCCTCGGAGCAGGGCGACGCGATATTCAGGCCCCGGAATACGGCTGAGGAGACCTTCAAGTTCATCGTGGATGAATGTACCGCCGCGGCTGCCGATCTTCCGCTGAAAGCAGAGGCGCCAAGAGTGACCAAAGGGTCTGCCCTTACCCTGAAAGGCTGGGTTGAGCTTGTCTGGGCAAGCCCGATCTACAATACCGGGAATGATGCTTCACGCTGGCAGACTGCAGCCAATACCAACAAGCAGGTAATGGACCTGGGTGTATACCAGCTTTTCCCGGATTACAATACCCTGCATTTTGAGCAAAATAACAACAACGTGGAAGTGATCTTCGACAAGCAGCACCTGGGCGGGACGTCGTTCGGCAGCAGTAAGGAAACTTACTGGGGGACACCCTGGGTAGACGGCATCGGACGGTCGTGGGGCGGCGTAACTCCTACGCAGGAAATCATTGACGAGTATGTGATGACCAACGGGCTGCCTATTACCGATCCGGCATCGGGCTATGATCCGCAAAACCCGTATGTAAACCGCGAGAAACGTTTCTACCAGTCGATCGTGTATGACGGAAGCGAGTGGCAGGGCAGCATTATCGTAATGAAGCAGGGGGTAGGTAGCCGGACCGCCACCGATCTCAGCGATTTTAACGGAGCTACCAATACCGGGTACAACCTGAAAAAAGGGATGAACCCCAAGTATATCAACTCCGGGAATACCGGCGAAAGCAGCGCGAGCTTTATTATCTTCCGGTATGCGGAGGTGCTGCTGAGCTTTGCCGAAGCGCAAAATGAAGCCGCAGGTCCGAGCCAGGCCGTTTACGACGCAGTAAACCTGGTACGGGCAAGGTCGGAGCTCCCCCCGCTGAAAACGGGACTTGACAAGGACGAGATGAGAAAAGAGATCCACAGGGAACGGAGGATCGAGCTTGCTTTCGAGGAAAAACGCTGGTTTGACCTGATACGGCTGCGCCTCGCAGAAAAGAATCTCAACGCAGTGATGCATGGGATGGTCATCGAGCAGGTAGACGGTAAGTGGGTATACAGGATCATCGAAGCTCCAGGAGGCAAGCGCGTTTTCGATGCCTCCAAAAACTACTTCCTCCCGATACCCCAGGAAGCGATCGACAGGAATACCAAGCTTAACCAGAATCCTAATTACTAACTGCGACGCCAGTTATAAGTATATGTACTTCAATCAGTTATTCAAGAGTACCAGTATCATTATTACCTTATTGAGTCTATCCGGGCTGACAGGCTGCGAGCATAAAAAGACCGCTCGCGGCCTGTCTCCCGAAGAATCGATGTCCACTTTCGAAGTTGCTGAAGGTTTCCGTATCGAGCTGATCGCCTCGGAGCCGCTGGTCGCCGACCCCGTTGCCATGGAAATCGACGAAAACGGCCGCATGTACGTTGTGGAAATGCATGGTTATCCGCTCGACAAGAGCGGGTCGGGGGCCGTCCGGCTCCTGGAAGATACCGACGGAGACGGTAAAATGGACAAAAGCACCCTATTTGCCGATAACCTGGTATTGCCTACCGGCGTGATGAGATGGAAAAAAGGGATCCTGGTTACAGATCCGCCCAATGTGCTTTACCTGGAGGATACGGACGGGGATAATAAAGCCGATAAGCGGGAGGTAATCCTTACCGGGTTTGCGCTGGCTAACCCTCAGCACAATGTAAACAATCCCATGCTCGGGATCGACAACTGGATTTACCTGGGGCACGAACCTGCCGCAACCGCCAAGATCTATACCGGCCATTTCAGCGACAGGGGCAGTGAAGTCTATTTTCCCGCCCACCCCGGCGGCCCCCGGCTGCCGGAGAATGCGCTGGGGAGAAGCGTCAGGTTCAACCCGGACAAGGTATTGCTGGAAAACCTGTCCAGCCAGACGCAGTTCGGCCATACTTTCGATCAATGGGGGCATCGCTTCCTGGTGAGCAACGCGCATCACATTTATCATGAAGTCGTGGCAGCTCCGTACCTCAACCGTAACCCGTCGCTGCTGGTATCCAACGCGACCGAATCGGTTTCGGATCACGGAAATGCTGCCGACGTATACCCTATCACAAAGAACCCGGAGCATCAGCTGCTCACCGACCTCGGGGTTTTCACCGCTGCCTGCGGCATTACTTCCTATACCGGCGGGCTGTTCCCTTCTCCTTACGACAGCGTCACTTTTGTGGCTGAGCCTGTCGGCAACCTGGTGCACGCGGATATCCTGCGCGACAGGGGCGCTACGTTCACCGCCAGCCGGCTGTTTGAGAAGAAAGAGTTCCTGGCCTCTACCGATGCCTGGTTCCGGCCTGCCAATATGTACGTAGGCCCCGACGGCGCTTTGTATGTGGTGGACTATTACCGCCAGATCATCGAGCACCCCGAATGGATGGCTGACGACGTGGCCAAATCGGGGGCTATCTACAATGGCATCGACCAAGGCAGGATCTACCGGATTGTCCCTGAAGATGCTCCCAAAGCAGAATGGACTTCCGGCCTCAGCCTGGGCGATGAGACGACCGAAAAACTGGTGGCCTACCTGGCGAGTCCCAATAGCTGGTGGCGCAGAAATGCGCAAAGGCTGCTGATTGACCGCGATGATAAAACTGCGATCCCGCTGCTCGAAAAAATGGCGACCGGCTCTGAAACCCCGCTGGGCCGGCTCCATGCCCTGTGGACGCTGCACGGGATGTCTTCCCTTGAAGCGGATATTCTTTTAAACGGGCTGCAGGACCCTGAAGCCGGTGTAAGGGAGAATACCATCCGGATTGCGGAAGGCTTGTTTCTGGTAAATCCCAAGCCGGAAAGCAACCGTATCGTCGACGCGCTGATCAGCCTAAAGAACGACCCCTCCCCCAAAGTCCGCTACCAGTTGCTGGCATCGCTGGGCTTTGTCAATACCCCCGGGGCCGTGAGCGCCAGGAAGGACCTGCTCTTCACAAATCTTGAGGACAGCTGGATGCAGGTCGCGGCGCTGTCCGCCATTCCCCCGGAAGGAGATAACCTGCTGGAGGAAGTGTTGCTGAAATACCGCCCCGGCTCCCCCCACTATGCCTCTTTGACCGAGCGACTGAGCGGTATGGCCGGCGCTTCGGGTGATATTCAAAAAATCAGGCCCCTGATTGCCAGAGCGCTTTCTTCCAACGGGAAAGAGTGGCGGGTCCCCCTGCTGAAAGGGCTTACCCAAAGCCTCCGGAACAGGGAAATCGACCGGAACGCGCTGGCGGAAGAAAGGGAACTACTGCTGGCTTATTCGCTTAAAAACCCGGAACCGGCTGCCAGGCGCCAGGCAATGGATCTGCTCGGGGTGCTGGGACTCCCGGAAAGCGAAAACACGGCCCGTGCGATCGGTGAGGCAGCCGGGAATGCAACGCGTACGGACCTTGATGAGGAAAAAAGAAGTGAATCTATCCGGCTGCTGGCCCTCGATGGCGCACGGAAGCATGCAGAGATCTTCCGGGAGCTCCTTCGCCCCACGGAACCTGTTCCGGTACAATCGGCTGCGCTGAACGCGCTCAATTCAATACCTGATTCCACGGTCAGTGTTTTCCTCATCGACAAGTGGGCAGGTCTTACACCGGGGCTGAGAGAGCAGGCCGTCGGTACGTTCATGGGAAAAGAGCCGAGGATTTCCATCCTCCTGGATGCTCTGGAAAAGGACATCATAGACCCCTCGGCGATAAGCTGGCCCAGGCGCGTCAGCTTAATGGCCAACGGCAACGAAAAGCTGCGCAACCGCGCCAGGAAGCTCCTGTCGGTCAACAGCGGCTCCACGCAGGAGATCATGAAAGCTTACCAGGGAGTACCGGCACTAACCGGCAATCCGGAAAACGGCCGGCTGGTATTTGCACAGCATTGCGCGATCTGTCACCAGATAGGCGGGAAAAACGGCATTTC
This sequence comes from Spirosomataceae bacterium, assembly GCA_037191015.1. Taxonomy (GTDB): domain Bacteria; phylum Bacteroidota; class Bacteroidia; order Cytophagales; family Spirosomataceae; genus Ravibacter. Next base: position 52,828 of record JBBCKD010000015.1, on the reverse strand, counting down.
TTACGGGCCGGACCTGGCGACAATACGCAACAGGCGCCCCGAATCCATTATGGCCGATATTCTTGACCCCAATCTTTCAATTGCCGACGGATACGATATATGGAACATCGAATTGAAATCGGGAGAGGCCCTGCAGGGGCTGATCGCCACCGAAACACCGTCGGCCATCACCATCCGGAACTACGGCGGCGTGGAAACGGTCATCGCCAGAAACGACATCCAGAGCCTGACGGCGATGGGTACATCGGTTATGACAGCCGGGTTCGAACAACTGATCGATCAGCAACAAATGGCGGACCTGTTGGCGCACCTGCGGCAACCGTAACTGTAGAGACGCGCTGCAGCGCGTCTCTGCGTTTCCCTAACCCAAACAAAAGAAACCAAATGAAATCAATCTTCAGATACCTGTTTGCAGTCATCCTTTTAATAGCGGGCAGGGGACTTCATGCCCAGGTTTTCAGAGCTGCTGTCATCAAAAACGATATTACCCCCGATACCCCCCAGCAGCTCAGGGGCTATGAAGCGAGGAAATCGACCGGCATCCACGACCGCATTTATCACCGCGTCGTCGTGCTTGATGACGGCAAAACCCGGTTTGTGCTTGTGTCTTCCGATATCTGCTCGATATCACCCTCCGAATACGAAAAGGTAGCGGACATGCTTCAGAAAGAGCAGGGTATCCGGCCCGAAAATTTCTGGTGGTCGATGACACATACGCATTCGGCGCCGGAGCTGGGGCCTCCGGGGTTCGGACAGGTTTACCTGCCCGAGCGCAGCACCCATCAGTATAACAAAACGTATGCCGACAATACCGAGCGCAAGCTCCTGGACGCCGTTGCCCAGGCTGTTAAAAACCTCGAACCGGCCCGCCTTTCCGCCGGGTGGGGGCATTCCAACGCCAATATCAACAGAAGAGCGCGAAATGCAGAGGGCCGTACCAACCTGGGGTATAATCCCGACCTTCCGGTAGACCGCCGCATCGGGATGCTTCGTATCGATAAGGCAGACGGATCGCCCATGACCATTATCGCCAACTACGCCATGCACGGTACGGTAATGGGCAAGCTGTGCACCCTTATCAACGGCGATGCCCCCGGGACGGTCGCCGAATATGTCGAAAAGAAAACCGGCGCCATTATGCTCTTTATCAACGGCGCTGCGGGCAACATCGCACCGATCTATACGGTGCAGACCAACCTGGATCGCCTGAAGGAATTTGAAGCCCTGCTGGGGAACCGTATCCTGGAAGCGAATGCAAAGATGTCAAAGACCAGCCCGGAGGTAAAGCTCAGAGCCGGTGGAACCGTAGTGGAAACACCGAAAAGAGAAGGTCTCGGCAAATTCCCGGAATACCTGTCAGGTTATGAAAGTACCGGCAGCTCAGGTGCGGAACTGGTCCGGATCCCGATACGGTTTCTGAAAATCAACACCGATATCGCCATATGGGCGGCTCCGCTGGAGATCTTCTGTGAAATATCCAATGAAATACGGGAGCGTTCACCCTTTCCCTATACATTTTACTATGGTTATACCAATGGCTGGCTGGGATACCTGATGACCGACGCCGAAATTCCCCACGGAGGTTATGAGGTTACCGTAACCCCCTGTGCGCCGGGCGCAGAGAGAACGCTGATCGACAGCGTCATGAATTACCTGCAAGGCGCTATGCTCAAGCCCTGACGGCATGGCCGATATAACCAATGAAAGCTACTTTAACCCTAATCTGATGTCGCAGACCGCAGCTCCCAAAAGATTACTTTCAGTCGATGCCCTTCGTGGGTTCGACATGCTGCTTATCGCCGGAGGCGGCAGCTTTATTATCCGTCTCAAAGGCAAGACAGGCTTAAGCTGGGTCGATGCCATAGCCGATCAGCTTACCCATCCCGACTGGAATGGCTTTACGTTTTACGATTTCATATTTCCGCTGTTCCTGTTTATCGCGGGAGTATCGCTGGTTTTCTCCCTTGAGTCAGGCCTGCAGAAAAATATGAGCCGGAAGACGCTGCTAAAAAAGGTTTTTAAGAGGATGGTCATTTTATTCCTGCTGGGTGTCCTCGACAAGAATATTCCGACTGATGTATTCCACCCCTCCAATATACGGTTCGGAACTGTGCTTTCCCGCATCGGTATCGCTACCTTTTTCGGCGCCGTTTTCTACCTGTATCTTACTCCCCGCCAGCGATTTGGCGGGGTAGTAAGTATCCTGCTCCTATACTACGCCGCTTTATTCCTGATCCCCGTACCCGGATACGGCCCCGGAGATCTCTCGCTCGAAGGAAACCTGGTCGGATGGTTTGACCGCAAATTCATGCCGGGCAAGCTTCTCCAGGGAATCTACGATGAAAACGCTATCCTTACCCAGTTCCCGGCCATGTGCCTGACCATTCTCGGCACCTTCGCGGGTTCAAAGCTAAGGGAAATCAAACCTAAAGAGACTGCAAAAGTGGTCTGGCTGCTCTCATGCGGCGCCCTGTGCGTCGCGATCGGCCTCATCTGGGGAATGCACTTCCCTATCAACAAGCACCTGTGGTCCAGCTCCTTTATCCTGCTGACCGCCGGGATGTCCTTTATTTTCCTGGCCGCCTTCTACTATATCATAGAAATCCTGGGTTGGCGGCGGTGGACCTTCTTCTTCGAAGTAATCGGGCTGAATTCCATTGCAATTTACATGGTGTACCGTTTCATTGATTTCAAAAAGACGGCCAGAATGTTGTTTGAAGGCTTATATAGCTTCACCGACCCGAAATGGCATGATGTATTCAACGCGCTCGGAGCGCTCCTCCTGGTCTGGTGGCTGATGTATTTCCTGTATAAGAAACGGATCTTCTTTAAGATCTGAGCACTTGGCCTCAGCTTACATTTCCAATCCTTTTGCAACCATGATCAAAAGACGTCATTTGATAAAATCCTCGCTGCTGGGCCTGGCGGGAATCTCCGCTATCCAAAGCCACGCAGATGAGACGAGAGACTACAATATTCTTTCGCGGGGCGGCGTCCCTGACGGGAAGACCCTGAACACGAAAGTCATACAACAGGCGATCGATTCCTGCTCGGCAATGGGAGGCGGCACGGTACTTTTCCCTCCCGGGAAGTACCTCACAGGAGCGCTGCTTCTGAAAAACGGCGTGGAATTGTATTTGTCAAAAGGCGCCCAAATACTCGGAAGTACCAACGAAGACGACTATTTGCTGGAAGAATTGAATACGCCGACAGCGGGTGGCAAACGCAGGTTCGGCCTGATCAACTCGCTTGATCAGAAGGATATTTCTATAAACGGCGAAGGCATTATCGATGGACAGGGCGGCGCTTTTCTTCATCGTACGGGCGACAACCAGCCTAAATTCCGGCCCAACCTCATTCACTTCAGGAAATGTAAAAACGTGAAGGTACAGGGTATCTTCCTGACCTGCTCCGGTTCATGGATGCAGCACTATTATGCCTGCGAAAATGTACAGATCAGGGGCATAAGGGTATACAACCACTGTAATTACAACAACGACGGCATCGATATTAACGGCTGCCGCGACGTGACGATCAGCGACTGCATCATTGACAGCGATGACGACGCCATTTGCCTTAAAAGCACCGGTTACGAAGTGTGCGAGAACGTAGTGATAAACAATTGTATAGCCCGTTCTTTCTGCAACGCGATCAAGCTGGGTACGGAGTCGATCGGCGGTTTCCGGAATATCGTCATCTCCAATTGCACTGTAACCCCTTGCGAGCCTCAGAAAAAGTATTACGGTTATGAACTGGGGGAATCGGCCATTTCAGTGGAAATGGTAGACGGAGGGATCCTGGAGCAGGTGACAATAAGCCATATTACAGTCAAAGATACAGGCTGCCCGATCTTTATCCGGCTGGGCAATCGCGGGCGCAAGCCGTCGGCAGATTCTCCCGAGCCGGGTGTCGGAACCCTCCGGAACGTCCGGATCAGTCACGTTATCGCGACAACAACTTCTCCCATTGCTTCCAGCATCACCGGTATCAAAGGCCACGACGCCGAAGGCATCTACCTGGACAACATCACACTCAGGGTTGAAAACCAGGGCAAGAAGGAATTTGCAACACTGGAAGTACCTGAAAATGACCCCGGCTACCCGACTGCCAGGATGTTTGGAAAACAATTACCCGCAGCTGCATTCTTTGTGCGGCATGTCCGGAACCTCTTTTTCTCCAACCTGCATATTACCGTCGGCAAAGATAACTTCCTGCCTGCCTTTGTCCTGGACGACGTAAAGAATGCCCGGTTTCTGTATCCGGAACTGGAGGCAGCCAATTCCAATGAACTGTTGTCGGAACGGGATTGCAGCCGGATACAAGTAGTGGGGAATGGTTAAATGACGGATCGCCGCACTGTTAAATGGTTATAATGAACAACTAGATTTCATTCAATAGTTTATTCACAGCCTCATCTCCTACCAGGTAGTTGGAAGGTCTTGGTACCTTGTCGGTAAATACCCGGAGTTCTGCTTCCGGCAGAACGGTGATCCGGCTCTCGTCGATCCTGCCGTCCTTTCCCTTCAATTTGTTCAGATCTATACCCAGGTGCTCCGCCATAAAATTATACATAGCATGGCGTTTGGACGGTCCGAAATCATGCTGCTCGTCCGCAAGGTGCACATTGCCTACCAGTTGCTTTTTACCGTAAAGCCCGTAGATATGCTGCATGAACGGGTATTCCGACTCAGGTGTATGCTTTGTCCAATCATTGCCGATTGAGATCATCATCATGGGGCGCGGGGCGGTGAGTGCCGCTATTTCGGCATTGGTGGTCTGGTAGCTGCCTTTTTTGTGAATGGGCATCCCGCTTTCGCAAACGCAGCCGCCAAAGAAATAGGCCGATACCATCACGCAGGGAACGGTCACTTTTACCCGGTCATCGAGCGCAGCCAGCATAAAAGTCTGGGTCCCTCCTCCCGATTCTCCACTCATGGCCACCCTGTTCTTATCAACCCCGGGCTGTTCGAGCAGGAAATCGAGCGCCCGCATACTGTTGATGGTTTGCAGCTTAAGCGCTTTGGGTACCCGGTGGTTGCAATGTTTTGAATCGCCATGCCCGATCATGTCGTACGTCAGCACTACCGCTCCGGCCCGGGCCAGCATGGCGGCCCTTGTCTGGTTCTGATCGACAAACCTGCCGTCAGGATCAGGAGCCGCCCAATGCCCGTGCGGAGCCAGGACGGCAGGTCTTCCCTTCTTTTTAACGGCAGGCTCATAAAGATTCCCGGTAACATATATTCCTGGAAGTGATTCAAAAGCCACATTTTCAACGGTATAACCATCAAACTTCCTTTTACTGTGCCGGATCACCTTCGACTTAGGCCGGGCTGGAAGCTCGCCAAGCTCCATCCCTTCTCTGATCCTGGCTAAAACGACTTCTCTTCTTTCTTTCCAGGACTCAAGATCCCCCGGCGTATTTTCCTTCAGGAACCCGGCTCCCTGCTCCGGCGTAAAATAACGGCCTACGCATAGCTCATCCTGTGCGGATGCAGGAGACGGCCCGAAAAAACTGATGAGCGCCACTCCTGAAAACAATCTCAAATAACCTGTGAGGGCTTTTTTTTGTATAAAAATTCTCATTGCGAAAATTTAATTATATTTAGTTTAAATAACCTTGCACTATACCGCTTTGTATTTTACCTTTGTAGCGCTAAAATAATCATGTTCGAGTAATAATGTTGAGCGATTGTCATAAAGTTGTTTCCGAAGAGCTCTTCCAGACATCGAAGGGTATTTCTTATCAATGTGATGTGACCAACAGGATTATACTGAAATTTGACAATTTTGAGTTGAACCTCAGAATCCAGCAGTTTCAGTGCCTCCGCAGATCCCTGAACCAGATCGATATCAGGGGCAGGCTTTTTGATCTGTCTGACGACAGCGATCATTTTTTTGTCGAAGCCCCTATGGTGAGCTTCCGGGAAAAGCTTACGCTTTGCGAAATCATCCAGCTCAGAGAGCTCGTCAACGGCACCTATTTTGCGCTCGAACTGAATTCCATGCTTCACAAACTCCTGGGACCTGCACAGGCCTCTTATTTATAAATCTTCCAATTAAATAGGTCTAACCAGCTCATTATTAGACTTATTACAAATTCATTTCATTCGGACGTTCATTGAACCAGTTTAAGCAGAACGGGTTTATCTTTGCATTGTAAGTTTAGTACCACAAACAAAGATATCTCATGAAAGATTTGCTCAGACAACGGACATCACTCAAAGAACAGATAGAAATATTACTTAATAACCAGGTTAAAATGGAAGCCGAGGCTTCTGCCAAATACCTGGCAATGGCTTCCTGGTGCGACAGAAACGGCTATAAACACAGCTCAGCTTATTTCTTGCGCCAGTCAGACGAAGAGCGTCAGCATATGCTTAAGATCTTCAACTATCTTTTGACCGTCGGGGGGACTGCCATATCGCCTGCAATCTCCGAAGTTCCCCAGGAGTATCCTTCCTTCCGGTCTGTTTTCGAAACAGCGCTGCAAAGCGAGATAAACGTAACTACATCTATCAACCGGATCGTAACGGCAAGCCGCGCAGAAGAAGATTATGCTACCGAAAATTTCCTGCAGTGGTTTGTCAACGAGCAGGTAGAAGAGGAAGACAATGCCCGGAGGGCTCTTGAGCTTTTCGACGTCATAGGCGAAGAAGGTACAGGTCGCTACCAGATCGACAAAGCCGTCGGGAAGTTGAATTCTGACGCAGAATAATTACTCAGAGGTCTTTCACCTCATTGTTAACCCGGCCGCATCCTCTGTGATGCGGCTTTTTTGTTGAAAAGCGCCTTTATTTCAAAATGATACACTAAAACCAGAAAGTTTTTTTAAGTTTTTTCCGTCAAAATCTTGCGCTGTAATCTCAAACCCCCTACATTTGCCCCACGATTTCGGAAACGAAGTTACAAATAGAAGCCTCCATAGCTCAGCTGGTAGAGCAACTGACTTGTAATCAGTAGGTCGTTGGTTCGATCCCGACTGGGGGCTCTTGAAAATGAAGCACTTAGCAGAAATGTTAAGTGCTTTTTTGTTGCGGGCAACCAGCATCGGCCAGGGTCTTGCCCCATCGGGGCTACCCTATTTATCATACTCTAAAGATAAACCCCGCATTTCCAGATGAATCAGAAATATACGGGGTATCTCTAGAGCGATAAATATCGAAAAAGCAGCAAAACCCACTTCTTTAATGAATGAGTTTCGAAACTTCTTCGTACAGATAAGGGAGAATCGGGCTATAGAACACTAACATCTACATTTCATGTAGTATTAGTTCTAACAAAGATAATATTTTTTTTATCCCGCCCCAAAAAAAATAGCTTGGTCTGTCTTCAATTTTTACTTCCTCCTCTCTTCATCATCTCTTTTTGAAGGCTATCCTGCTCCTCAGGCGTAAGATCCTCGAGCCTGCCATTCCTAAGGATTTTAATTTCAATGAATTCCCCATACTTCAGCGTATTCCGGGTGGTACGCTTCAGGTATTCCTCGAAACTCATTCGCTCCGTAGCCGGCTGCCTCCATTTCCGGGGCTTTGTGGTATCTCCCGCCGGCTTTTCTCTCACAATTACGACGATATCGCTCACTGATGCGGAATCCGGTTTACCCCGGAGCGCATGATCACTCACAACGATTACTTCCCCGCCGCCGCGAAAGCCACCTAACGCCAGCCGGGCTGCTTCTCCCGGCAATTGCCATGTATCCGCTTTGGCTTCCGGTCCGTTTATGCCGGCTGCTCTGCCGGGCGGCAATATATCGGTATCAGGAAAAGTATCTCCTTTTTTCGAAATTACCGGTACTACCGGTTTTATAACATTTTGCTTTGCAGGTCCTTCCGGCGGCATCATTACTACAGCCGTCTTCCTGTCTTCTGTCTGCGATTGTTCGCTGCGCTTTTCAGTCGCCTGTGTGCGTTTCATTGCAGAGGCCTCTTTGAGCTGCATGCTATCTGTCTTTGCCCCGAAGCGCTGATATGAAAAGAATGCCGCAATAAGCAATACTGCAGCGGCAACCATGTATTTCCAAACGGGTTTTCCCGAGCCGGACGGACGGGCAATCTCCACTCCCGGAAGGAGACTGCCCGGTTTACCGGTGACAGGAGTAATCGCTATTCCATCTTTATGCAGCATTTCAAAGCCTTCGAAAGCCTCTCTCAAAAAAGGATCTTCCAGCATCCTCTTTTCAAAAACATGCTGTTCTTCAGGCGTCATCCTGTTGTCATGATACCTGCGAAAATCTGCTAATCCATACCGGCGGCTATGCTCTTCCATCTCTCTCCAGGCAATTTTTCAAGTTTCGTTTCCCGTTTTGCAGATAGCTTTTTATCCGCTGTATAGAAAATCCTGTTACATCGGCGATCTGCCTGTAACACATTTCTTCCAGATAAAACAGCTCTACGGCCCGTCGCTGGCGGTCCGGCAGTTGTCCGATACAGGAAGTCAGCCGATCGAGCTGCGCATCTGAAACGGAAAAAGTCTCCTCTTCCGCCTCATAGCGTTCCGTTACCCCGGGATGAACCGCATTTCCGGCGGTTCCATTCTGCCTGAGCTTCATCAAACAATAATTGCGGGCTACCGAATGCAGCCATGCCCGGAAATGAACCGGCTCGTGTACCTTCAGCTCGCGGCCCAGCTTTTCAAACAGCTCCATCACCGCGTCACGCGCGTCCTCTTCTACCCGGAAATACTTGTAACAGACCAGGAAAAGCTGTTCCATATAAGGTTGGTAAATCCGGCCCAGTACATTGAGGTCTCCCGACAGGCGATAGGCCCTGATCAAGGCTGCTTCGTCAGAAGTCTCATTCGAAAACTGCTTTAAAAATTTCAAATCGATGTATTTCAACCAGAACTGCACTTACAACACCTGTAAGATGCCTTTTTGATAGTTTTTCCATAAAATTTCGGAGAAAATTATGCAAAAGCCGGTTGAAATCCGTTAATCTCACTCCAACTATTTACCTTTGCTGACAAATTTGTCAAACATAATTGTCAAATGCCTGTTAAAGACGTCGGTACCGAGCAGTTGATCAAGGAAACGGCACGGAGGGTTTTCTTCGTTGAGGGGAAGCTCCATGCCACTACCCAGGATATAGCCGACGCTGCAGGTATCAACCGGCCTTCCTTACATTACTATTTTCGTTCAAAAAACGAGCTGATCCGGCAGGTATACGACGAAGCAAAGGGGGAAATGGTTGTCAAAGCCAATGCCATTCTCGGTTCCGATCTGCCCTTTCGCGAAAAGGTGGAGCATTTTATCACGATTTTCTTTAATTACGTAACAGGCGCTCCGTACCTTCAGTCTTTCCTCATTAACGAGATCAACTGTAAAAACCCTCTGCTTGGGAAAAGCACCGGTACCCCGCCCGAAGTCAGGAGATTTCTTTCGGAAGTAGAGGAAGAAATGAAAAAAGGCACTATCAGGAAGGCTTCGCCCGAAAACTTCATGATCAATCTTTTTGCGCTTGTCTCTTACCCTATTATTATGAAACCATTATATCTCGATTTCTTTGAACATTCGTCAGACGACTATGACCGCCTTATGACTGAACGCAAAACCATGATTATGGACATGATATTCAGCTAGCGAAATTCTTAATCCTTCATTGTCACCACATTACAGTCAGTTCAATTTAGCCAGATGAAAAATCAATCATTGAAAGCGTCTTTGCATCTCATGCTTGCCGTGCTGCTGGGCTCGCTTCTTGCAATATCCTGCAGCGGAAAAAAGGAAAATAACCAGGTTAAAGGTCCGGCAAGCTATAAAGTGATCACGGTAAGTGTAGATTCGACTACTTTATTGACCGATTATCCGGCTTTGCTGCGCGGGGAGCAGGATATCGAAATCAGGCCCAAAATTGACGGGTATATCGAATCCATATTTGTTACGGAAGGCGCGGTGGTACGGAAAGGGCAGCCTCTTTTCAAAATCCGCAATCCCCAATATGAGCAGGATGTAAGATCGGCTACCGCGGCGATCAGCAGCGTCGAAGCAGAAATAGCTGCCGCCCAGCTGCAGGTCACCAAGGTAAGGCCGCTTGTAGAACAGGACATTATCAGTAAGTTCGAGCTCGAATCGGCCGAGCTTGCGCTAAGAGCCCGAAAAGCTGCTCTCGAGCAGGCTCAGGCCGCGCTTACCAATGCAAAGACCAATCTCGGTTATACTACGCTCAATAGTCCTGTTAACGGTATGGTAGGTGAATTACCCTACAAACTGGGCAGCTACGTAAACAGCGGCACGGCACAACCGCTCACTGTTATTTCTAATATAGATAAGATCTATGCCTACTTCTCGCTCAATGAAAAACAACAGCTGGAGTTTGCAAGAAATGCTGCCGGAGGAACATTCCAGCAAAAGATAGCTCAGCTTCCGCCCGTTACCCTTATCATGCCCGATGGTGCTGAATACGCAGAAAAAGGGCGTATCGAGACGATCAGCGGACAGGTAAGCGTACAAACCGGTTCATATAACGTCAGGGCCGGCTTCCCTAACAGTTCCGGCCTGCTCAGAAGCGGCAACAGCGCCACTGTACGGATCTACTCCGACGAGCCGGATGTCATCCTCGTTCCGCAGAAAACAACCTTCGAGCTGCAGGGTAAGAAATTTGTGTACGTAATAGGGCCGGACAGCACACTCACGCCCACCGAGATCGCCGTAAGACCGGTACCCGGCGGCCAGCAATATATAGTGGACAAAGGGCTCGAGCCCGGCCAGACAATCCTTCTGGAAGGCGTAGGCATACTGACGTCGGGTGCAAAGATCGCTCCTGATAAAGTGAGCGGCGACAGCCTGCCCTGACCGCTTGCTGCTTTCCCTGCCAAGTGCAAATTCAGAAGAATTATCTGCTTTGATAAAGAAAAGCCATGTTTAATAAATTCATAGAAAGACCAGTTCTCTCAACGGTCATTTCCATCATCATCGTCATTTTGGGGATCCTGGGGATTATAACCCTCCCGGTTTCCCAGTATCCCGAGATAGCCCCGCCTACCATAGTCGTTTCCGCCGCCTACCAGGGGGCCAACGCCGAGGTAGTGCTCAACAGTGTCATCGTGCCGCTTGAGGAGCAGATCAACGGCGTGGAAGATATGACCTACATGACGTCGACCGCCAATAACGACGGTACCGGCATGATTACGATCTACTTTAAACTGGGGACCAATCCCGATATGGCCGCCGTCAACGTCCAGAACCGGGTAGCCCGGGCAACCAGCCTGCTGCCCCAGGAAGTGATCAGGGCCGGCGTCACCACTCAGAAACGACAGAGCAGCAACGTATTGATTTTCACACTGTACAGCGAGAGCGAATCCTACGACCAGGTATTCCTTCAAAACTATGCCAATATCAATATATTGCCCCAGATCAAAAGGGTAACCGGCGTAGGCGACGCCACTACGTTCGGCACAAAAGATTATTCCATGCGTATCTGGCTGAAGCCCGACATCATGGCTTCTTACGGTCTCATTCCCAACGACATAGGAATCCTCCTGGCAGAACAGAATATAGAAGCGGCGCCGGGACAATTCGGAGAGGAAGGAAAAGAATCGTTCCAGTATGTCATCAAATACAAGGGCAGACTGAAGGATGAGGCCGAATTCGGGGATATCGTTGTCCGCGCTACTCCCGACGGTAATGTGTTGCGCCTGAAAGACATAGCCCGCATCGAAATGGGCTCGCAGACCTATTCCGGGTACACGTTTGTAAACGGACATCCATCCATAGGGGTTGCCATCGCCCAGACGGCGGGTTCCAATGCCCAGGAGGTGATCAGGGGTGCCCTGAAAGTGCTTGACGATGCTTCTGCCAGCTTCCCTGAAGGTGTCAAATACACCACCATGGTGAACGTCAATAAATTCCTGGATGCTTCCATACAGAAAGTAATAAGCGCACTGATCGAAGCCTTTATCCTCGTTTTTATTGTCGTATTCATCTTTCTCCAGGATTGGAGGTCTACACTGATACCTGCTATTGCGGTGCCGGTCGCCATTATAGGGACTTTTTTCTTCCTGAGCTTATTCGGATTCACGATCAACCTGCTGACGCTTTTCGCTTTGATTCTGGCGGTCGGGATTGTCGTTGACGACGCGATAGTCGTGGTGGAAGCCGTACACGCAAAGCTTGAAGGAGGGGCAAAATCCGCCCGGGAAGCCTCTTTCAGCGCAATGCACGACATTAGTGGTGCTATTATCAGTATCACGCTCGTCATGTCTGCCGTATTCGTCCCGGTAAGCTTTATCGGCGGATCTACAGGGGTGTTCTACAAGCAGTTCGGCCTGACGCTCGCCATTTCGATTATTCTTTCGGCGATCAACGCGCTGACACTGAGCCCGGCCCTCTGCGCGCTGATCCTGAAACCTCATGACGAGGAAAATCATAAGAAAAAGAACTTTGTAGAAAGATTTTTCACCGCATTTAATGCCGCCTTCGAAGTCACCACAAGGAAGTATAAACATTCTGTAGGCTTTCTTATCCGCTACAAGTGGGTGGGAATTACCGCCCTGCTCCTTTTCACCGGAACCTGGGCTTACCTTATGCGTACGACACCGACCGCATTTGTACCTAACGAGGATATGGGGACTATTTTCTCCGACATAAGCCTGCCGCTGGGGGCTTCGGTCGAGCGTACGGACGAGGTGACCCGGGAAGTCGCAAGAATTGCGGCAAAGCACCCTGAAATCAACAATGTGCTCAGGATCACCGCCCGCGGGATGATCAGCGGTACCGGCAGTAACTATGGAATGGTGATCATGGAGCTGAACCACTGGAAAGAAAGATCGGGAAAGGACCAGGACATACAGGGGCTGATCCAGAAGCTGTTTGCCGAAAGTCAGTCGATTAAAGACGCCAGGATCATCTTCTTTTCGCCGCCGACAATCCAGGGCTTCGGCGCTACCAGCGGATTTGAATTCCAGCTGCAGGACCGTGCCGGTGGAACTATCCAGGACCTGAGCGCGGTTGCAAACAAATTCCTCGATGCTTTGAGGCAGAGACCTGAGATACAGTTTGCCTCCACTTCGTTCAACCCCAATTTCCCGCAATACGAAATAACAGTGGACGTGGCGAAGGTCAAGCGCGCCGGGCTCACTGTGAATGACGTCCTCGGTGTAATGCAGGGTTACTACGGCGGGGTTTATGCCTCCAACTTCAACCGGTTCGGAAAACAGTTCCGGGTAATGTACCAGTCGGAACCCGAATACCGGAATAACCCTGAAAGCCTCAACCTCGTACAGGTGCGGAATGCAAACGGCGCCATGGCTCCCCTGAGCCAGTTTGTTACGCTCGAAAGAGTATACGGCGCGCAAGCTGTCAGCAGGTTCAATCTCTTCACTTCCGTATCCGTCAACGGCGCCACTAACCCGGGTTTCAGCTCGGGAGACGCCATCCGTACCATCCAGGAGGTTGCCGACGAAGCGCTCCCTACCGGCTACGGCTACGAATTCTCGGGGATGACCCGCGAAGAAATGACTGCCGGCGGGCAAACCCTTTACATTTTCCTGCTCTGCCTGATTTTCGTCTATTTCCTGCTGAGCGCGCAATATGAAAGCTACCTGCTGCCGTTCGCGGTTATCTGCTCCCTGCCGATCGGGATGGCCGGCGCTTTCATTTTCACCAACCTGTTTGATATCAGCAATAACATCTATGTACAGATTACACTCATTATGCTGATAGGACTCCTGGCTAAAAACGGTATCCTGATAGTGGAATACGCGATAGCCCGGCGACGTATGGGCATGAGCCTCGTACAATCTGCCATCACAGGTGCCGAAGTACGCTTCCGTCCGATTCTCATGACTTCTTTCGCCTTTATTCTCGGGCTGGTCCCGCTTATGACGGCCACCGGAGCGGGTGCGAACGGGAACCGGTCGATAGGTACCGGCGCGATCGGCGGGATGCTTATCGGCACCATATTCGGAGTGTTTGTTGTACCGATGCTCTACATCATTTTCCAGGGAATACAGGAACGGATCAGCGGGCCTCCAAAGCCGCCAAAGAGCCTGGAGGCAGAACTATAGGCCCTAAAGCTGCAAACCTGAATCACAGGCTCTTTCTCCGGTATGCCGGAGAGAGGCCTACGACAAAAATCTGACAACTGAAATGAATCATTACAGGTCTTTAATCATCATACTGACAGGAGTTTTACTCCTGTATGGGTGTAAAATCACCAAGCCCTACGAAAACCCGGAGCTTTCCGCTGCTTATAAGGACAGCCTGTTCCGCGACGTAGCCATGGAAGACACTTCCACTATCGCCGACTTACCCTGGCAGCGCCTGTTCAGCGACCCGAAGCTTCAGTTGCTGATTTCCAAGGGACTGGCTAACAACCTTGATCTCAGGATAGCTTTGGAAAGAATACACGAAGCGGAAGCCTTACTGAAACAGAGCAGGATGGCCTTCCTTCCTTCCCTGAATTTTTCTCCCTCGGTAACCCTGGCAAGAACCAGCCGTGCCGCGCTCAACCTCCCTCCTAATATCAATATCAACCTGAAAACCACGACCTACCAGGTGGGTATAAGCACCAACTGGGAAGCCGATATATGGGGAAAAATGGCGAGCGCCAAAAGGGCTTCCCTCGCTAACCTGATGAAAACACAGGCTGCGCAAAAAGCGCTTGAAACCCAGATCATTGCCGTGATAGCCAATTCTTACTACAGCCTGCTGGCGCTTGACAGGCAGCTTGCCATTACGGAAGCCACCATCGATCTGCGCCGCAAAAACGTGGAAACTATAAAAAAACTGAAGGAATCGGCAGTTGTAACAGGCGCAGCGGTGGTACAGAGTGAAGGCAATCTCTACGCAGCCGAGGTCAGCATTCCTGATCTCAAACAGGCCATCAGGGAACTGGAAAATGCGCTCAATGTAGTATTGGGACGTCATGCGCAGCCGATCGGGCGCAACACGCTGGATGAACAGTCTGTACTTACGGATCTGAAAACGGGGATCCCTCTTCAACTGCTGCAGAACCGCCTGGATGTCGCCGCGGCTGAGCTAGCCTACCGGACAGCCTTTGAAAATGTAAACACGGCCAAAACCTACTTTTATCCTTCGCTTGCGATCACTGCCGGAAGCGGCGGGTTTTCGACGCTCGCCAGCAACAGCATTTTCACCAACTCCCTGTTTTACAGCCTGGCCGGCGGACTGACCCAGCCCATATTTAACAAAGGGGCTAACAAAGCCAGGCTGGAGACTGCCAAAGCGCAGCAGGAGATGGCGCTGCAGGCCTTTTACCAGTCTATCCTCATCGCCGGACAGGAGGTATCAGATGCTCTTTTCAGCTATGAAATGGGAATTGAAAAGGAGAATACCAGGAAAAAGCAGATCGATGCATTGGAAAAGGCTGTTAACTATACCGAGCAGTTGATGCGCTACAGTTCAGCCACCAATTATACCGATGTGCTTACTTCGGAGCAGGCGCTTTTAGCCGCACAGTTGGCGGGAATATCCGACCGCCAGCAGCAGCTGATGGCAATTGTCGAGCTGTACCGGGCCCTGGGCGGAGGCTGGAAATAACATCATGGCGCCTTCGATTTATCCGGGAAAGGAGGAATCGGAGGTACGCCTTTCGGGCCAGGCTCAGCCAGCTTCTTTTTCAGCTCCTCAATCCCCCTGGTGAGCTGGGTGTCATTCCCAAGGTATTCCTGGTGCGGATCATTGACTACCTCGATATCCGGCGAGACCCCTTCACCCTCGATAATAAATCCGGAGCCATCGGCCGCAAAATGTGCGAACTCCGGCTTACGCAGATCTCCGCCGTCTATAAATGGCAGTGTCCCCCTTATACCGACGACTCCGCCCCAGGTCCGCTGACCAATCAGGGGGCCGATCCCGTAGAATTTAAACTGGTATGGAAACAAGTCCCCGTCGGAAGCAGAATACTGATCGATGAGACAAACTTTGGGACCGACCTGGGCATCGGGTTTGATAACTGATGAGGTGCCGTTGCGCATCATGGCACCCAGCGCCGGCTTGCGCAGCAATCGCTCTATGATCATAGGCGATACATTTCCCCCTCCGTTGCCGCGATCATCAATGATAAGCGCCTGCTTGTCCAGCTGTGCATAAAAATAGCGGGCAAACTGGTTCAGCCCGTCCGGTCCCATGTCGGGAATATGGATATACCCGATCCGCCCGTCCGAAGCCTTCGCCACCTTTGCTACATTGTCATCTATCCATTTCTGGTAATAAAGCTTTGACTCATCTTCTATGGGCTTCACTACCACACGCCTGCTCCCTCCGGCTTTCGCCGCTTTGCCGATCCTGAGCTCTACCAATTGCCCGGCCTTGCCTACCAGCGCTTCATAAATATTGGCCAGCTTCCTGGTATCCACCCCGTTGACTTCAATAATGAATTCACCTTCGGCCACATCGACTCCGGGTGCACGCAGCGGCGATACCAGGGACTTATCCCAGCTCAGACCTGGTAAAATCGATGCGATCCGGTAATAGCCGGAAGCATCCTTCTCCAATTTAGCCCCCAGCATTCCCAATTTGATCCGCTCAACAGCAGGCCTGTCCCCGCTATTCACATAAGCATGACCTGCATTCAGCTCCCCGATCATCTCTCCAATCAGGTAAGTGAGGTCGTTCCTGTGGTTTACGAACTGAACCAGCGGTGCATAGCGGTCGTGAACCGCCTTCCAGTTTACACCATGCATACCGGGATCATAGAAATAGTCCCGCATCTGCCTCCAGGATTCGTCAAATACCTGTTTCCACTCGGCACGCAGGTCCGTTACGTAAGTCAGGCCCGAAAGATCCAGCTTGTTTTTTGGCTCCAGCTTACCGGCAGGCGTGTCTTCAACAAACCAGCTATCGCCATTTTTTATAAGTGCTTTCTTACGATCTGTGCTCAGCAGAAAACTGTTGAATTCCCCGATTTCAGTCTCTTTCTTTTCTTTGAGCGCAAAAAAACGTACAGCTCCTTTTACCTTCGTTGAACCCGAAAAGTAATAAATTCCGTTTGCTGTCGTCTGAAGGCTGCGGTAGAAGCCGGGGGCTACGGGCAGGCTCTCTATCCTGTCGGCCAGACCCTCTGCATCCACTTTGACCACTACTGCATCGTCCTTTCCCTCCTTCTTTCCTGCTGCGCCTTTCGTAAGGCTTGAATCTTCTTTTATCGAAACTTCGTCTTCCTCAGGAGCAAACAGCGCAGGGGCGGAAGCAGAAAGCCGGGTTACGTAAATCCTTGCCATATCGTTGTAAGCGTGGTTCCATTCCGTTGCACTGTAAGTAGGATTGAAATCACGGTTCGATACGAAATAAAGGTACTTACCGTCGGGACTGAAAGCCGGGCTGTGACTTGGATACCACTGGTCCGTAACGGCAATTTTCTGCTTCGTATCGATATGATAGAGCTTTATAACATCAAAAGAGCGGGCCTGCCCCGGCTCCCTGTAAGCAATCCACCGGCTGTCGGGTCCGAAAGAATAGTCCGTTATTTCTGAGTAAGGCGAATGATGGACCAATATTTTCGCTCCGCTTTTAACGTCCGTGAGATAGAGATCCTGTCCGCGATCTGCAAGCATTAAATACCGGCTGTCGGGGCTCCAGACGGGGTTGAATTTATAGCTGCCGCCTCCCTTTGTAACCTGCTTTGCTTCCTCCGAACCATCCTGTTTA
Source organism: Spirosomataceae bacterium (assembly GCA_037191015.1). Classification (GTDB taxonomy): domain Bacteria; phylum Bacteroidota; class Bacteroidia; order Cytophagales; family Spirosomataceae; genus Ravibacter. The sequence goes on along the minus strand of JBBCKD010000015.1, from coordinate 35,223 downwards.
CGGATATACACCTCGTCTTCACCGGTACGATCGGAAATAAAGCTGATCCACTGACCATCCGGGCTCCATTCCACATTACGGTCGTGAGCACCCGGAGACCTGGTCAGGTTGCGGGTTACACCGCTTTTTGCCGGGACCGTGAATATGTCGCCGCGCCCGCTGAAAGCCGCACGGTTACCATCAGGTGAAATCGCGTAGCTGGTAATAAATTTGGATGCGTCTACCTGTTTGTCCCTGCCGGAAGAAAAATCCTCCGCAAGCGTAATGTTTACCTTTTCGGTCTTGCCGCTAACCAGGCTGTAGAGATAGATGTATCCTCCGTTCTCAAAAGCGATCGCGTCATTACCGAGCGAAGGAAACTTGCAATCGAACTCTGTAAATTCGGTTACTTTCCTGGTCTGCTTTGTTTGGGTATCGTACTCAAACAGGTTCATGGTCCTGTCGCGGTCACTCAGGAAATATACCTTGTCTTTATAATACATGGGGAATACATCCTGGGCCGGGTGGTTCGTAACATTTTCTGTTTTACCGGTTTTGATGTCGAAGACCCACACGTCATCAGCCATTCCTCCCTTATAATATTTCCAGGTACGGAATTCGCGGAATACGCGATTCATGGCCAGTTTCGTTCCATCGGCGTTGTATGTGGCCCAGCCGGCTACCGAAAAAGGCAGCTCTTCACTGAGCCCGCCACCGGCCTGTACCTTATACAGCATCCCTTTGAAAGAGTTGAAGGAGCTGCTTCTTCCCCTGTATATGACCGACTTGTCATCCGGCGTCCACGCCACTACCACATTGTTGGGCCCCATACGGTCGGCGACATCGTCCCGGCCGATAGTGGCCGTATAGGTTATCCTTTTAGGTTCTCCGCCTTCTGCCGGCATCACATACACTTCCGTATTACCGTCATAGTGCCCGGTAAACGCTATCTGCTTCCCGTCATGACTGAAGCGGGGAAACATTTCATAGCCGGGATGACTGGTCAGCTTACGCGCAACACCGCCGGTACGCGACACGGTATAAAGGTCTCCTGCGTACGAAAAAACGATCTGATTGCCGTGTACCGCGGGAAAGCGTAATAACCGGGCTTCCTGCGCAACTCCGCTCCGGCAGACAAAAAAAGCTATCAGGAAAAAGCAAAGAAGGATTGATCTCATGTGTATAATAAGGATGCTGATGAAATTTTATTCTCTTCAAATGTAAAATTTTTTGTGGCATTTTACACCTGAAATTACGTTAACGGCATTCTTCCCGGGGGGGCAAGTACCCGTTCCGTCGGTTGACCCGGGCTTTTTCGCGGGCGCCTCAGGAACACCCCTCGGCATAATACGCCCCAGGTATTCATTTCTGTTTTACAGGGATAGCATGGATTGAAGCCGCTCTCCCCTTTTTTAGTGATTTTTTACGCGGTAAAAAATCCCCTTTTCAGACGATAGCGCGGTGTTGGTTCCAAACCGAAATTTGTAGTCGGCTATCATATCAATCATAGCCTAAGCCTTTTACGAACATGAAAACAACACTTCGCTACTTTGCTGTTTTTATTTTTGCAGCGCTTTTCCTGCCCGCCGAAACGGCTATCGGTCAGAAATACTATCACGTATATGCACCTTCTCCTGCCCTTCCCTCCTGGAGCACGCAATACTGCCGGCAGTGGGTAAAAAGCTACGGCAGTTGGAACAATGAATGGGTAAGCGCTATGCAGCCGACTTCGGACGGCGGCTTTATTATGGCCGGGTATAGCACTGGTTTGCCCAATACCCGGCTTTGGGTGGTAAAAACCGATGCCGATGGGAATACCATATGGCAAAATAACTACGGCGGCTCTAACTCGGTAGAAGCCCGTTCTATACAGCAAACTGCAGAGGGTGGCTATATTATGGCCGGTTATAAGGAATCCGGTACCAGGGAAAAAGACTTCTGGATAGTCAAAACAGATGCAGGTGGCAATGTGCAATGGGAAAAAACATTGGGTGGCACCGGCCGGGACGACGCCTACACCATCGTTCAGACAAACGACAACGGGTATATTGTAGCTGGTACCACTGAATCTGGTGACGAAGACGTGGTTGGCGGCGCTTCGGGCTGGTACAATTATTGGGTCGTGAAGCTGAATAGCAGCGGCAACCTGGTCTGGCAGAAAAAGCTGGAAGCCAGCCAGAGGCCCTATTCAATCAGGCAAACAAACGACGGCGGCTATATTATCGCCGGTGATTCTCCAACTTATTTTAATCAGACTCCCGGTCCTGACGATCCCTACGATGAGGGTGCTTTTTTCGTACTAAAACTAAATGCATCGGGCGATTTCCAATGGCAGCTATCGTTGGGCACCTACCGTTTGGACGGTGCTTTTGATATCATACTGACCAGTGACGGTAATTATGTTGCCGCAGGCTATACCACATCCGTTACCAATACCCAGGACCAGGATTGGAACGGGCTCATCGTAAAAATAAGCCCTGCCGGCAATGTGCTATGGCAGACGCAGGTCGATTTCAGCTTACGCGATGAAATAAGAAGCATCAGGGAAACTGCTGACGGCGGCTTTATCTTTTGTGGTAACACCGACTATCTATGGAATAACCAGTACGGCACTTATGATCCCACTGACTTTTGGGTGGGAAAGCTCGACGCCAACGGGCAGTTGGTCTGGCAGGGCGCTTTGGGCAGCCCGTATGAAGATGCGGCCGTGGCCATAGCACCTACAGGCGACGGCAGCTATGCCATAGCGGGCACTGTCCTTACCCGCGCAAACCCCGACCTGGGTATCCCCGCTAACAACGATTATCTTCTGGTCAAATTAGAGCCAGGCTGCACGATACAACAGTACAACGGCCGCTACCGGCAAACAGGAAATATAGTGCATGTACGGGGAAGCCGGAATAGCTCGGCAAGGTCAAACGAGGAAGATGGTACCTCTTTTTTGTTCCGGGACGAACTGAACAGGCTCATGGCCACCGTTACCTCAGCAGGTGACAGCCCGCTGGGTGGCAACGTCACCACGACAGCCTGGGTGGATATGGATCAGTCCCCCCGGTATGTCAGAAGGCATTATGAAATTACGCCGGATGACGCCGCCGCTACTGCTACCGGCACGGTTACATTGTATTTCTCACAAGCGGACTTTGATACCTACAACAACATGGCCGGCGCCGACAGGAAGCTGCCTGCCAACCCGGGTGATGCGGCAGGCAAGGCCAATTTCAGGATCGTCAAATACAGCGGGGCAAGCGGCAACGACGACGGGCTGCCTGAATCCTACTCCGGCGGCTTGGCGGTGATCGACCCCGACGATGTGAATATCGTATGGAATAGTTCCCTGCAAATCTGGGAAGTGACCTTTGACGTAACCGGGTTCTCCGGCTTTTTCGCTACCGATGCCATTACCTCCGAGTCACCGTTGCCGGTCACCTTTACTGCGATCGAAGCCTTTATAAAAGAGGGTATACTCATCGTAAACTGGACAGTGGGAAACGAAACCAATAATGCCTGGTACCTTGTAGAAACCTCTGCAGACGGGAAAAACTTTGAAGTCGTCAGCGATAAAATATTATCCAAAGCGCAAAACGGCGATTCATCCGCAACTTTGAAATACAGTTTTATCAAAAGCTATTCTCTGCTGCAGGGTATGGCGGCGCTCCTTGTTTTGGTAGTCGGGCTCGGCCGGAAAAACAGGAAGGCAGCAGTATGTATCGCAGTAATAAGCTGTCTGGCATTTACGCTGTCCTGCAGAGAACTCACCGCGGACATTGAAAGCAGGGCTGATAAAAAACTATATGTCCGGATTGTGCAGGTCGATGAAGACGGCAGCCGGAATTATAGCCGGATAGTAACGGCTCAGCCATAGAGTTGGTCAGGCGGCGGTCAGAGATCACGCACGGATCTTTCGTCACTCCGCCTCTTCCAACACCCTGCTCCACGTCCCGGCGTCCAGCACAGGCTTAGCCTCATAACTTTTCTCCTCCGCATAGCCTATGATATACTCTCCCCTTTCTGCATCAGGCATTTTCTCCGCAGCACCACCTCCCGGTTCACTTCATTCACTAGTGCTACCGACAGCACTGTATGAAGATGGCGGTACCGATCCGCTACGGATCAGGTAGGCGCTGAACCAGATATCCTCATTATTAGTATAAATCCCCTTATCAGTATGCGCAAAGAGTACATGCTCACTGCGGGCTGCGCGATAAAGATCCAGCTTGTCCAGGAAAGTATCGTCGGAAAAAACGACCTGACCAAAACCAGGAAAAGACAAAACAGTCAAAAGGAAGAAAAAAACCGAAATGGATTCATAGTGATTGTGATAGTACCCTGTAAAACCAGTTATTGGCGAAGATCAATCCAATCTACCGGCTTTCCTCTCTCTGCCTGTAGTCTCTGCATCAGAAAAGGCTCTTCCCTTATCTTCAATTATAAAGATAACGGATACTTTCACTAAAAGGGATCCATTCATAATCGATATAATTATCTTCGTTAATAAAAATTTGTCTTTTCCCGTCATAAAGGAATGCTTGTTCTTCCTTTCCCCGGTCCAGATTACGCAGCCAATACAACGTTCCGGAAGGTACAGCGGAGAACGTTACAGATGGCCCCGATGCTTTTATAACACCGGCCGACACCCATTTTTTGTCGAAATAATACAGCTCATAATGATCCCCGGGAGTTACCGCATTATTCGAATTACGAGGTGTTACCTCAATTGCATTGAGATTCAACTGCTCCCCCAGGTCAATTTCCAATGAACGTACCGTAACAAAAGTCTCCGGATCCTCATCCTTAATCATATGGTAGCTGACGGTATCTGCCAATGGTCTGTAGAAAACTTCTTCGGCCTGTTTATTACGCTTAGCAAAAACCCTGAAACCGGCCAGGTTTAACTTTTCCGACGAATCGGGAACGCATCGCAGATACCTGTACGATTTACCTGACCTCATAGGTATTGCTTTGGCTTTCATGTCCGCCAAGTCCATTTGGGAAAGCGTATGCAACAATTCCGCATCTGAAAAATCAGGCTGGTTGGCTCCCATAATACGCGCACCGATCATTTTTTCCATCATGTCGATGAGATGTCCCTTTTCGTGAAATTTCCTTTTTACTGTTACATTGATCCGCTTTATCGGATCAGGCACAACAGATATGATCTTTCCTTTTTCGTCGACATAGAAAGGATCCGTCTCCGGCGAAACGTTTTCCCCTACACTTTTCCCCGCTACATATAAAACAGACGTTGGGACTTTTTCAAACAGGACATTTTTTCGGTCCCGATCATATTGTCCCCACCCGATAGGGCGCCACCCGCTGGCTCCGAAAATAGCCAGATAGGTAAACTCGTTCTGGTGAACAGGTAGCTTTACCGGTACGGTCAAATTGACTACGCGATGATATTGATCCGTTACGTCTTTCAAATAGGGATTTTTGAAAACAGGCGGGATTTTTTCTCCATTTCCCCTGAAATTTCCCGGAGAGGGTTGCTTTTCATAGGTCAGTCTAAAAACTTTTGAAGTTTCTTTAAAATATATTGTATCATGCAGCGACTGCCACATTGGGGTAAAAGGATGATAAACACCCATACTGTCGCGAACAGCCACCCAGAAATGATTCCTGTCACGATTACGCCAAAGCGGGGTAAAATCATAGACAGCCGGAATTCCACATGCATTCAGCACCCTTGCAGTCCATTCCGAATGCCTGTCGCATCCCAAAGCATTGAACTGTAATAGGTCATAAGGGCCCAGCTTTCCCAGCATCCTGTCGGTCTTCTTCAGACAACTCATACCGCTAGTATAGGTGTTGATCTTGTCTACCATAGTCCCCAGGTTGACATCTGTAGCATGAGGCATCAACATATTAAAAAAAGAAGATTTATATTCGGACGAGCGTAAATCGAGCATCTCAATCCGATAACGGTACGGCAGTATAATCTCTTTAAATTCCGAAAAGCTCAACCACCTTGCAGGCGCTGCATTTTCCCAAACCCCGAAGGCATTATCTATGTGATCAATCAACCATTCGGCTTTAATATTTTCCAAATCCGGGTAGATACCCTCATGTTGCGTGATATTATATTGCTGTAATAATAACCTATTGCTCACAATACCTGAAAAAGCACGATGCCTGGCTTCCGTTTCATCATTCGTATCACTAATATACGGACTAAAATAACACATATTGACCAATGAATCCATCGACCGGAAAGCTTCCTCAACAGGGCCCGGGACTCCTTGGTAGTAAAATGACGATCTATGCCCCGGCATATTCGAAATCAGGTAGCATGCTGCCTCATACCGAAGGCTATCAGCCGGATTTTCCAAAAAATGTACAAGCACCTTTCTGAGCTCCTTGGCATTTTTCCCGGATGTTTCCAGAGCAGCTATCACTTTCTCAGGGAAAGAAGGTTCGGGGTTGCACGAGAAAAAAGGAATAACAAGCAAAAAAGAAAGATAAACAATAGGTTTCAGCGTAGATGTTGGTATCGTAGGCACGTTTAAACTCATGGAGGCGTTCTTATTAAATATCGTTTTCTATCCCCAGGGACTTTAAAAAGATTTTCATATCTTCTCTCATCGAACGGGTAGCGGAAGATTCAATCTTGACAGGCATTCCAACAATCTCCAAAGCTACTTTCTCTGCTTCCGGCAGATTCCCGCTTTCCCTGAGCATGTTGGCCAATAAAAACCGGGGATACATCCTGTTGGGCATCATTTCTATTGCACTCCTGAATCTGTCGGCCGCTTTCCCATAACTACCGATTCTGGTATACGCAATTCCCAGATTACAGAAAAGAAAATAGTCGGACATATGCCGACTGGCCTGCTCCATCACTACAATGCTCTCCTGATATTTACCGAGCTTCAGAAAAGCCAGGCCGTACCCTGGAAGGACTGACAATTCACCTGGTAAAATTTTCAGGGCTTTTTCATAATAAGCGACTGCACAATCGAAATCCTCTGCCGAAATACAACGCTTGGCCGTCAGAATCTGCTGTTTACATTTCCATATTTTGTATTGATAAAACCCGAGAAAAGAGGTCAAAACAAATACAAACATTAAAAAAAAACTGCTACCTAGTCTGGTACCGACTTCCCGACTATTATAGCTTCCAGCCGGAAGTGCGAGCATAGCAAAGAAAAAGAACAGGAATCCCGGTGAAATCATCTGAAACGGATAGGAAGTTGTAGCAGCTATCAACAACCCGGTCATCCCTGCTATGGCGCCAAGCCTATAACTTTCAAAAAAAGCAGACTTAAAAATATTTCTCATCACTACCAACATCATACCCAATCCCAAAACAAGCCCTATTAACCCATTTTCGACAGTCAGCTGGAGTGCATCGTTAAAAATATAGTGAGTTGTATCGGAAAAACGAAACGCCGCTTCAGGGTTGCTTTGAAAATAATTGGCCTGGTATCGGCTGAATTTGCCCGGCATTTGCCCGAACCCGAATCCTGTCAGCGGGTTATCCTGAATCGCCAGGAAGCTGGTTTTCCAGATCACCAGCCTCCCATCAGCTGAATCCTTCTTGAAATAGTAAAGCGTTACCAAAAGTGCTATGCCTGCAAGAAAAACCGATGGGAAAAGTACTCTTTTTAACTGTTCCGGGATATAAATCTTTCCTTTATTCCGTATAAAAAATAGCGCGGTCAGTCCCCCCGTGATGGCTAGCCAACTTGTCCTTGAGTTGGTAGACGGCACAATCACGATAGCAGACAGAATGCAGATAAGGCTCAAGGCTTTGAGGACACGCCCGGATAAATTACGGATGCTATCTTCAGCCGAATAAATCCCTACTGCAAATAAAAGAATAGATGTCGTATAGATTGCGTATATACCCGAGTTATGAAAAGTACCGGATATGTGCTGACCATGCTTCACAAATCGCCCAAACAATTGAAGTACTCCTATAGCGTTTTCAATAATTCCGATGGTCAGAATGGAAAAAGAGGCGGCTAACGCAAAAATACCTTGCCGGAAGTACACAACCAGCATAGTCCTTCCTAAAGTAAACAGAAAGGCAGTTAACACAATGGAGGAAAGAAAATTATCAAATCGGCCTACCTGGTAGTAATAATTAAATACGATGTATGCCGTAAAAAATAAAATCCATCTCTCAGGTAAACCGGGAGTGAAAGTATGAAGGGCGAGCAGTATTATCATCGTTAACACACACACAACTGCTGCCAAATTGAAAGCAAGCACTTTCCGGTCAAACCCATAACTAAGCAGCAGGTTATCTTCAAAAAGCGTGTTAGCAAGCAGCAAAAAGGCCATCACAAGGCAAAATAAAAAAGCCCTCCAGTCTGTCGGCCCGTTAAACGTACTATTTTGCATTTTGCCAATTCTCAAGCACCCAACTATCTATATCGCCTATTCCATTCTTAGAAGGAGACATCTCACTTACCGCTGAAAGATCTCCGTTCGCATCAAAAAAGTAGATAGTAGGATATGACGAGGTAAGGCTTTTGTTTGAGATAAAGGAATCCTGTTGGTCGATCAGCAGACGAGAACTTTTATATAATGCTCCGAATCTGGCCCTCAGAGTTTTTTCAGAATCAAAATCCGTCAGAATAAAATGAATGTAATCGTGATCCAGTGAGTCTTCCAGGCAGCGGATCAGGTACCGCTCAGCGTCCGAAATACACCCGTTGCAGCCCGCTCGCGGAATTACCATGTAAATACTGGTAGGCTCCGGCTCCTTATTGGCGAGTTCCAATAGAGAAATCTTGAATTGTTTATCAAGTCGATTCATCACTGTATCTTTGTTATTACAGGCCCAATAAGTTGACAGGAATAAAAACACTATCAGTCTTTCTTTCATTATTTAACGTTTAATATAAATTCTTCACAAACAAATGGCTATGCTTCTGATTTTATTTAACTTGTTGGACTTTTTGCTTATAAGAAGTACTTAATAATTTCTGTTTGCTCTTATTAGGTTAAATCTCTCTTACTGAAAATCTGGTAAATCTCAGTATATCATCTTTTCCTATTTTATTTTGAATGAAAAAGCCGTCATGTGAAACAAATGCACTGAACATTTCATATTTATTCTTCTCCAAAAGTTTTTCACCAAGGTATCTAAACTTAGAATCAAAAACTGATATAGACAACTGTTTAGATTGAGGCTTTTTGCCGCTATTATAAAAGCTACTGTTATCTATGGGGAGCAGAGAGATACGATAGTATAAATTTCTATAGCGGTCAAAATAAATACCTCCAAAACAAGATGTGTTCATAAAATATTCCAGGTGCTCCTTAGGTTTTGAATTCTTGTATTTTAGTTTGTCAAACTCTTCAAAATAAGTAACACGTCTACTTCCAGCTTCTTCCTCATAAATTTCATTGCTTTTAAGAGATTGGATCATAAGGTTCTGGTACCCGGGAAAGCTATAGACCAGAAGATCCGCAATAGGATTTGCACAAACTGAATACATGTCATAATGCTTACCTCCGAAATTGAACCTGTTATATATTTCCGGCGCTACAATGCTCCCTTCACTGGAATACCCGGTTTTCAGATTAAGCACAATCTGAATATATTTTTTCCCTGACGATGCGTTACCAAAACGTACTGAACCCAGTAGTAGGGAATCTCCCTTCAAGTAGGATGCTACCAATGTGGAAGACCATATACCTTTAAACAGGAGATCATTGCGATCATCTGAAATATCCTTTCCTCTTAAAATATATTCTTTCTTTATATCTCCTTTATTATCTACCAGCAGCACTTTCGGGAGAAATGAAAAAACAAATATTGAATCCCTACTATGAAAATAGAACCCTTGATAAGGTTTTTTATAGCTATTTTTCAAATCTTTGATGACTATCCTGTCAACTATACCACCGTTTGACAGATCATTTATATAAAGATTTCCCGTTTCTTCATTCAGGTACATCAAGAAATGATTGCCCGAAGAATCTTCGTATTCCTGAAGAGCATTGACCATTGGCGACGTAACGGAATCCGTATCGATTTCCAGCATACCCTTCTCCTCAATAGACACAATGTCTCGAAACTTCCTATCTGTATCAAAAATAATTCGATTACTTTTCTTCTCACAGCAAATAAATAAAAATCCTCCTAAAAGGATACAACACAAGCGAACCATGATTACAAATAAAAAAATAAAGCTAAAAAAGAGGATATCAGAAAAATAGATCCAAGACCCTATACCTCAGAAAGGATAATATACCATTAATCTGTAAAAAAAAACAGTTCATATACCCTTAACGATGGCACACTTTCAGATATCCTCTATTTGTTAAATCAAATCTTCAGTTAAAAATTATTGGGGAGCGCAAGGGTTCTCTGGTGTTCCTGCCTCCCTGATCGCACAACGTCCGAAATCATTACATGTAAAGGCCCAATTCGGTAATCCTTCCCCTCCACAGGCGCTTGCCTCTGTAATAGATAGCGAGTGAACTGTTACTGCTTCTCCTGCGATCATTTCTTCCTGGCTTGTTATGGATATACCTAGAAAAGAAACTGCAAAAGCTCCCACAAAAAGGAGATACTTAGACAATTTTTTAACAATCATAATATTATAAAATTTTAAGTTGTAAGATGAAGTAAAAGTACTATTTAATATTTCTGTTTCCTTACCCATTTTTAATACTACTCAAGCATCAAATTGAGTATTTTATCTGATTTACAAGGTGATTAATTCACTTAAACCTTCCATTAATGCCTTCTTCCCTCCTGTAATCCCTAGCTTCATTTTAATCGATCGTCGGTGGGTTTTGATCGTATCTACGCTTCTGAACATGATCTCAGCAATCTCCTCGGTTTTGTAGCCTTCTAGTATCAGATATACAATTCTCTTTTCCGTGATTGTTAGGCTTGCAAATAACTGTCGGTCAATCATCGTGATGCAACGCCGGATAAACGGAGAAAGATATCTTTCACCTCCTTGCGCCGCTTCAATGCATTCAAGCAGTCCCAGAACCCCATCAGCTTCGTGGCTGATCCCGGAAATAATAGTACTCTCGGAAATTTGCTTCAAAATGAGTGGATCTTCCTCCTTTACGAGTAAGAGATAGCACGTCTCAGGATACTCTTGCAGCACAGTATCATAAGTTTTCCATACAGCTTTTAAAAACAACGGCATAGAGAGGATCACGATGCTTGGTGAAACAAAAGATATTTTGCTTTTTAATATTTCGGGAGTAAGATCTGATGTGTCCGCTTCATATCCTTTTTTTTTAAGGTACTCCTGAAGAATATCAGTCAGAAACTGATCCGGTGTTGAAATTAGGATTCGCATCTATAGCTGGAAACTGGCTTGTTAGTGTAGTAGTAATAGTGATAGCAATAATGATAGTAATAATAGTATCCTCCTCACCCCTTTAACAATACTAGTAAAACACAAATTAGTACTACTTTCTCTCACAAATACTTTATGCTCCATGAACAGAACATACAACCAACAAAATCTTCAGTTAAGCTATAATTAAAGTATAACGTCTTCGTATCACACATAAAATGTCGCAGGAGTCAAGTAGCAGAGCACCGTTCACAATTGGGAAAGCTCCAAATCCTTACCAACGGTAAACTATCTTCCTCATCTCGCTGTTCTCTACAAAATGTCGGTTACCGAGCTTTCCATAATGCTATTCCCGGAAAAATTAACCGGTTGAGCCACTATCGTTATTCAGGAATTTTATCTGCCGGAAGATTGAATCCGCAGCTCTCACTACTCTTCCGCCAGCTCTCCCTTAATCCTGCTCCATGTTTCACCCCCCAGCACAGGCTTAGCCTCATAACTTTTCTCCTCCGCATAGCCTATGATATACTCTCCCCTTTCCCTGGAATCGGGATGCGTGCTGAGCCAGGAAAGGTACTCGCTCATCCGGCCATTCTTTCCCCCCAGGCGGTAAAGGAATTCTCCGAACGGCTTGGGGTCGATGTCTGCCGTCGCCATGTAGTCGACAGCGGCAATGTCTGCCTCTTTCTCCTGTTTCCGGTCGAAAGCCGATGAAGACAGCGTACGAGCTACCTCCCTGGCTATTTCCCCGCCGCCCGAACCGGTAGTCATCGAAACCAGGACCGACAGCCCGATCTCTTTCACCAGCTTCTTCATGACATGATCCAGCTCGATATGAGCCAGCTCATGCGCCATCACGCCGGCCAGTTCTTCCGGGTTTTCGCACACAGCGATAAGCCCCGTATAGATTATCAGGTGGCCGTCAGGCAGGGCAAATGCATTTACTTCATCCTTTTCAAGGATATGCAGCTTTATGCTTTCTTTCGAAATATCATTACGGTCGCACAGCTTTACCAGGATACTGTCCAGGCTTTGGGTAAGCAGCTTATCTTTTACTTCACGATCGGACTTCCTGAAAATCGTCCATAACATATCGCCCAGCTTCTTTTCGGTCTTGTCTGCTGTTTGCCGGATCTCAAAAAGATTTACCCAGTCAACCTGTCTGAACATGTTATATGCTCCGAAAAAAAGTGCGATCAGCAGAAAGGCCTGTATCAGTATGCGTCCCATGTTTTTTAGGTATTAGCTGTTAGGTGGGCGGTCAAAGCAGCCTCTGGTTCAACGGACCGGACGAACCAGCCGGTTGGTCAGATCGCCGTAAAACAACCACTCGACGTGTCTCCCTTTCCTGGTTTGGATAGCGGTATAGATAGTCGCGGCAAAATCGACCAGGTTGAACATCGCGATGGTGATCATATAAGCGATATAATCGTTGGTAACCTGGCCGTCCCTGAAAAGTATGGATATCGTCCACCAGAAGCCGTAGCTGTTCATAAAAAGCAGGCTGAGCTGCGACAGGAGCGCCTGTATACAATGCCATCTTACAAAATAGGTGCCGTTGCGGTTGCCGAGATAGAAAAAGAAAGTTGCGATCAGGTTTACGATCGGGAGCGGCAAGCCGGCGATCAGGGCAATAAGCGACATGAGATAGCTGTTTGAAGCCTTCTCTTTTTCGTGGTCGCCCGGTTTATAAGGAAACGGCCTGACTGCTATCATAATCCTTTAAAGATATTCCATATCCAGTTCAATAGCACCAGTATGACTAATGGAATGGCTATATATTTTCTTTGCAATAATTTCTCTACCCGGCTGTAGAAATAAAAAAATGACTTCTTCCCTGAAAGCAGGTCGGCAAGTACCCATAAAGGGAATAATGCCATAGCGGCAAACACCAGCAGGCCGAACGGGTTCAGGAGCACAGACTCCGTAAAATGGCCGTGCAGCAGCGCATCGATGGCCCGCGTAGTCCCGCAGGAGGGACAAGGTACGCCGGTTACCTGCTTGATCAGGCAAACTCCTCCGCCTAAAGGCCGGTGATTGAGCAGGGAATACCCCAGCCAGGCAAAACCGCCGGCGCCGGCCAGTAAAACGATGGTGTAAAGGCGTCGTACAGATAACACGCTAATACCCCGCCAGAAGCTCTTTAAGTTTCAACGCATTCTTTTCCCTTGCCACACCGGCAATCAGGAACCAGTCGATAATGGTCCAGATACCCATTCCTCCGCATGTGAGAAGCTTGGCGACTCCCAAACCGGTATCGCCGATCAGGAACCGGTCTATCCCCAGCGTGCCCCCCAAGAAGGAAACGATCTGGAAAAATTTGGGATCGTGAAACTCGGTAAGCAACAACCGGTTCCACTTGTCCTCTTCCAGCGCTTCCAGCTCTCCTTTGATGCCGGGCAACTGATGGCTTTCAAAATTGTTCCCCTTTAAAATCAGGAACAGGTCTGTTCGGTTTAAATTCATTTGGCAGGTTTGATGAGTGTCATATCTGCTCAAACATACCAAAAACCGCGAAATAATACCAGTAGTCCCGATTTACATTTTTACAAGCGGTCGACCTGGCTGATAAGGCATCTATTCTTCAAGATGATAGACCAGCAACGGAATCGACGTTCTCACGATTAACTTCGCCGTAATGCTCGGATCGACGAAAAGCTGTTCCAGTATGCCCCGGCTCCTCGTCGCTACCACAAGCAGATCGGCATTCAGCTCTTTGGCGTATTGTTCAATACCGCCTATGACCGACCCCGCATCCTCGATCATAAATTCACTCTCCGGCAAACCGAACTCAGCCGTGATATCATGGATAAACTGGTTGTCGTCCTGGACGTTAGGCTGTGTAAGCGAATTTATTTTCAGGAAAGTGACCCGCCCGCTCAGCTGTCTCGACAGCTCCAGCACCTTACCGATCACATGCCCTTCCTCATGCTCGAGCTGGGTTGCATATACTATTTCCCTGAAACTTTCCGGGTGTACCTGGGGCGGGATAACCAGGACCGGGACCTTCGAAACTTTTACGATATCACTGGCGGCAGTACCGAAGAGCCTGTCGACAAATCCGCCGGTGCCCGTCCGGCCGATGATGACCAGCTCCGGGTTGAGCGCTTCTATTTTCTCCTTCACGACGTCGGCCACGATTCCCTGCTCCCAGATCCCTTGCGCAGAAAACCCGTCCGCAATCAGGTCATCGACATATTGCTGCAGATCGTTTCTGAACGCTTCTTCGAAATCCTCGGGAAGCGGCATACCGGGAGCTCCCAGGGCAATATCGGGGATATAAGGCTGGTGGGCGTGCAAAACGTAAAGATGAGCGCCTGTAGTTTTGGCCAGAATCCGCGCGGCCGAAAGCGCGCGCTGGGCATTACTTGAAAAATCGACCGGAACCAGATAGCTTTTCATATTGATTTTAGATTTAATGTGGTGATAAGTCCCGCCCCGATAACCACCGGGAATCGGGAGATACAATCAGATAATGAAATAATCAAAACAATGTACGGGGTCTGACGATATTCCCAAATGATCATCATCACCCTTTTGACCTGCATTGATCATTTACAGGAAAACGTATCTGACGTCTTCCTCTGCATATTCATCTAAAATTTACGAACTTTTTTCAAAAAACTTCGGTAAATCAAGCAGGTAGCAATATGTTGATATAAAATAGCCGCAGGCAATCAACAATCGGAAAAATGAAAGAGAACATAAGCAAGGGGGCATTCCTGATCGCGGAGCCCTTCCTGAACGATCCTAACTTCGAGAGAAGCGTGATTTTCCTTTGTGAGCATTCCGAGGCCGGTTCTCTGGGGTTTGTGGTAAATTATGAAACAAATCTTTTCCTGGGTGATGTCCTTGACGAGAATATTTACGAGGATATCCCTCTTTTTCTCGGCGGTCCTGTCGAGAAAAACACGCTGCACTTCCTTCACAGGCGCCCGGACCTTATCCCCGAAAGTGTGGAAATAGGCAACGGCATGTACTGGGGCGGAAATTTTGAGCAGGCGAAGCGGGAGCTCAATTCTTTTACCTTAAAACCTGAAGACATCCGCTTTTTTGTCGGCTATTCCGGCTGGGCGGCCGGTCAGCTGGATGAAGAAATGGATCAAAAGACCTGGATCGTTACCGACGCCGATGCGACCTTCTTTTTCAATACCCCGGTTAAAGGATTCTGGCGCGAGGTGCTCAAGCGAATGGGCGGCAAATACCGCTCTATAGCACATTATCCGACAGATCCTTCCCTCAATTAGTTTCACCGCCTAAAACCGTAGGATAATAGTAGTATCTTCCCCGAACCCGCTTTTGACAGCATTACCTAATGCCTTATCCAGATAACAGTATGCATTTTCCCTTTTATCCCGATCGTTTCCAGGATCAGACAGTTTTTATTACAGGCGGCGCCGAAGGGCTCGGCAAAGCTATTGCCCGGCGAGTCGGCCGGGAAGGCGCGCGGCTGGCGCTTGCAGATTTCAATGAGCCCGCTTTGAAAAATACCGTAGACGAGCTGACCCGCGAAGGATTTACCGTAGCAGGCTATCATGCAGATATTTCAGACGAACAAAGCATCAGATCGGCGATAGACGAAGTCTCTTTCCGCTACGGGAAAATAGACGTAGCGATCAATTCTGCCGGTATCGTGGGCGCGACCAATACAAAAATTACCGAGTTTGCAACTTCCGATTTTGAACGGGTGGTGCGTGTCAATCTTCTCGGAAGCTTCCTCCTTACTAAATACGCGGTTAAGGCAATGGAGCCTAACGGCTATGGAAGGATCCTGCTGATAGCCTCTATCGCCGGCAAGGAAGGAAACCCCGGGATGGTCGGGTATTCTGCAAGCAAATCGGGTGTGATAGGGCTGGTAAAAGGCGTGGCCAAAGAGTATGCTACTTCCGGTATCACCATCAACGGGCTTGCTCCTGCCGTGATTAAAACCGCTATGAATGCCGATACGGCCCCGGAGCAGCTGGCTTATATGACCGCAAAAATCCCTATGTCCAGACTGGGTACCGTGGAGGAAGTCGCGGCCATGGCCTCTTTTATCGTTTCGAAAGAGAATAGCTTTTCGACAGGGTTTATTTATGACATTTCCGGCGGTAGAGCGACGTATTAATGAGTTCTCTCCCGTCTCCTGACGGGGTCGCCTAGACGGTGGGAGAACGATACCGGGTCTGAGACCCGGATGAATATCTGACATAATTGCCGGTCCCAGACCGGCTTTCATGCTTCCTCCGTCGGGAGACGTGGAAGAGCATAATGGAAAACCTCAGCTCAGCTAAGCCGGGCAGGAAACGCTATACATAAGCATTATTACAAGGTAACAAGGGTTACTCGCGGCCTGCGGATAAAAAATATCAGAAAAATTTAGGGTAAGCTGCTTTCCGGTTGTCATTGATCTGACCGGCGGGAATACGTCTGTCGCTTATGAACGGGACATCCCTGAAAACCCGGAAAAGAGTAAGGAAGAATTTAAAAACTTTTAATAATGAATTACAGAATCGGTTTCCTGTCTATCATCCTCCTGCTTGTGGCGACAGCATGTTCGAAAGAAACAGTCATACCGCAGGAGAAGGCGCCGGCGGCCATCCGGGAGTATATAAATAAACATTTTCCGGATCAGGCCATTCTCCAGGTCGTGAAAGACCGCGACGGACTTGATCTTTCCTATGACATAATGCTCGAAGGGCCCGTCAAACTTGAATTTAACAAAAAACATGAAGTGACGAGCATTGAAGCAACTGCGCAACTGCCAGACTCGGTAATTCCTGCAAAAATCCTCGGCTTTATAAACGAAAAATACCCTGATTCATACATTAAAAGCTGGGATCTGGATGACAAACGGCAGGAGATCGAGCTTCAAAACGGGCTGGAGCTGGTTTTCAATATGAACGGTGATTTTCTCCGGATCGATTCTTAAACAAAACAGCCGACCTATCCTCCCTGAACAGGTTCCCGCCCCCCACCCGTAAAGCAGGTGCTCTCCGGGCGGGACCTGTCATCTTAAAACTGGTACCGGAGCAGCAGGTCTCCGTTATGGTCGGGGTACAACGGGGAGCGGTCGATGGCTATTCCGACGAATAGTTTTCTCATGATTCGCGCTTCCACTGCATAAATCCCCCTGAGCTCGTTTACCCTGAGCGTGTAGGAAAGGCTCACCCTGTTGAAGAGCGATGCAGACAGCCCTGCATCCAAAAGTATATTCCGTTTCAGGCGTGCCAGCACATAAGGCGATACCTTTACCTGTTTACCGATACCAAAACGATAGGCGCTGTGAAACACAAAGGCCCGTATATTTCTTATTGCATCTGCTTCCCGGATCGTAACTTTCCCTTCCAGCATATTGTGAACAGCCGTTCCCAACGAAAAGCCACCTGCTCTGAATTCCGCCCCGAAATCCAGGTCGGGGGTAAAACGTACGGAAGTCCCTTCTTCAGAAACAGGAAATCCGAGATCGTCCCAGCGAACCCTGTCGACGTTTACGACCCCTCTGGCGCTCAGGCTCAAGCTGGCTCTGCCGAGAGGTATTTCGCGGATATACCCGCCATAAATTCCATTCCGGGAAAAATAGGAGTACCGATCATTGAGGTATGCCACCGAAAAGAGGCCTTTCGGGTTGGAGGTCCTCCCTATAAAATTGGCCAGTAAAGTCACGGGCTTGTCCCAGATCTCCTTGTCATTCGCTACAAACTTTCTCTTTCCCAATACAGACACATAGTAGTCGGAAGTGCTGTCGATCGGAAGTGAAGCCGGGTTGAAATAGTTCATATCCCTGTTGTACAACGAGGGACTCAGGTAGTGCTGCGCATAAGAAGGCACAGCCGCCATAACCAGGAAAAGCGCCCGTAAAGAATTTCTCATTTCAACAGGTTGAAGTCAGCGAGCGTATTTTTGATAAAGTTCCCCAGCTCCGTATCATGCTTCCCGCCTTCATAACGGTAAAGCGTTACATCTCCTCCCTCGTTCTTCAATCCTTCCAAAACCGTCTGCGAGACGGCAATCGGAACAAGGTCGTCGGCGTCTCCGTGATGCAGAAATACCTTTCCTTCGGGTTTCCAGCCTTTGTTGTAAGAATTATCTTCGAGTATGCTCATTACTTCTGTATCCGAACCCGTTATGACGCCGGCCATGAAAAGATGGTTAAAGACGCGTTCGGGATTGAGTGAAGGAACTATGAGGGACGACATTTCATCATAAACCGGATAAGAATAAAGCTGGTCGGTAGGCCGCCGGAGACTGGAAAATTTGTTGATTGCATAAACTCCCCACGATAAAATCGGCAGGGCAAGCTTATTGGAGCCCCTGCTCCTGATAAACTGACTCACATACCACATCACATTGCTCAATCCGGCCAGGCTGGAACTGGCTAAGACACGAAACTCGTCCCCGTACCGCTCCTGGATATACTTGTGCGCAGACAGACAGGCCCCTCCCCCCTGCGACCAACCCGTTATAAAAAGGTTCTGATCGTAAGCCAGGTCCGTCCGGGAAAGTAAGAAAGATTTAGCAGCGAGCAACCCGTCTATATTCGCTTTGAAAAGCTCGGGGAAGTAGATATAAGGGTGATCCTTGTCTGCAGTGAGGCCGAAACCTATGTAATCGGGAAGGAATACGACATAACCGGCAGAGGCCCATCCAAGCCCCATGTTACGCACATCGCGATGCGTATCGGTGCTTCCTTTGTAAAGCGACGGGGCTATATTTTCCGACCCCAGCAGCCTGGAAGGGATCTCGGTACCATGACAGTACATAAGCAGGCGCGCCTCGGTGACGCCCTCCGGGATAATAAGCAATCCCGTAGAATTGATAGGCTTACCCTGATATTCCGTACGGTACGTCAGGCTATAAAACCGGACGCCATACTTTACCACTTCTTCCGGGTCCAGCTCGGTGATACGTTTTTCTATTTCATCTGCATCCAGGGAGCCGTTCAGCGAAGACTCCAGCAATTCGCCGCGTTCTGCAGGTATGAAAGCAGCTTCTTTTTCACATCCGGAAAACAGGAAAAGAACCAGCGACAAGTAAATAATTTTGCTCATAAACCGATAATAGTAACCAAATATACAGCAAGCCGTTATCTTTTCAAACCGCTGCCTGAAACCTCAAATTCTCCTTCTTACCCGGGCCCCGCATCAAAATATCAGATTTATTGAGTAGGTTTATCCAGCCTATTTTTCATCATCTCATTGTCTAATTATCATATCATCACATTAATTTTATCCAGATGAAACGCCTGATTTCGGTTTTAACAGTAGTTCTGGTAAACTTGTCTCCCGTTTTAAACGCTCAGCCGGAACCGGAACACAGCCTGAAAAAAGAAGAGTTGGAAGCCCATATGCGCATCCTCGCTTCCGATGAGCTGGAAGGCAGGCGTACCGGCGAGCAGGGCAATCGCGTCGCCGCGCGCTACATCGCCGAACAATTCAGAAGATACGGTCTGCCCCCCGTACCCGGGCAAAAAGACTACTACCAGCCCGTCTGGTTCGAGAAAACCCAGGCTGAGAAAAAAGGCGCTCTTACTGCAGGAACCGAAAGTCTTGAGCACGAAAAAGACTGGATCCTGCTCTCAGGCGAAAAAACAGAAATTACAGCACCCGTTGTTTATGCAGGATACGGCCTGGAAGACGCCTCCAAAGAATGGGACGACTATAAAGGCCTAGATGTAAAGGGTAAGATTGTGGTCGTCCAAAGCGGGCTGCCCGAGTCTCAGTCCCCGAGAGAGAGCATTGCGACGGCCGGGCAGAAAAGGAAGCTTGCCGCCGAAAAAGGAGCCGTTGCGTTGATAGAGCTTTATAATGCTTCCACACCATGGAATTTCATTGCCAGGTTCATGTCGGGAGAACGGCTCGGCATATCGCCCGAAAACGCCGCCCCCTCGCCGCTCCCCCATTTCTGGGCAAACGGGAAGGAAGCCAGGGTAACGAGGGCGCTTAGGGACGCGCAGCAGGTTACCATCTCTAACGAAGGAAGAAGCATACGGCAGGTGCTCAGCTATAATGTGGCCGGTTATATAGAGGGCTCGGACCCTCAGCTCAAAGACCAGTACATTCTCCTGTCGGCCCACTACGACCATGTCGGCGTCGGAGCCCAGGGAGGGCAGCCTTATACCCCCGAAGACAGCATCTTCAACGGCGCCAGGGACAACGCCTTCGGGGTGACCGGGATGCTCGCTGCCGCAAAATCGCTGGCAGAATCGAAGCCGAAGCGATCGGTCCTCTTTGTGGCTTTTACAGGAGAAGAGCTCGGCCTCCTCGGCAGCCGTTACTATGCGGAACATCCCCTGCTGCCGCTCAACAAATGCATCTTTAACCTGAATTCCGACGGCGCCGGGTACAACGACACAAGCGTGCTGGCGGTCATCGGGCTCAGGCGGACAGGGGCTTCGAAGCAAATTGAAGAGGCAGCCAAAGCCTTTGGACTGGGCGTGGTGGGAGACCCCGCGGAAGAGCAAAACCTGTTTGACCGTTCGGACAATGTCAATTTCGCCTCGAAAGGAATACCTGCGCCGACCTTTTCAGCAGGTTTCAGGGATTTCGATACCGAGATCATGAAGTATTACCATCAGGCTATCGACAACCCCGAAACGATCGATTATGACTACCTGCTCCGGTATAGCCAGGCATATGCGCTGGCAGCCCGGCTCATTGCCAACCTCGCCGTTCCTCCGAAATGGGAGGCCGGAGACAAATATGAGCAGGCTTCAAAGGAACTCTACGGACGTTGAAAAGAGTGGAGAGTTGAAAGTTGAGAGTTGAAAGTTCTCTCGCTTTCAACTCTTCATTTTCCATTCTCAACTTTCCATTCTCAACTTTCAATTTTCAACTTTCAATTTTCAACTATTTTTAGGCTAATCTAAATATATTTTTGAAATACCCTAAATTGTATTATTTTTGTGACGTCAACCATGTATAACGCTTGTTACGTTCGAATACCGGTTTGGAAGCTCACATCACTACAGCTTTTTTACTCACCCTCCTGGCGGGGATATCCACAGGGATCGGGAGCGCGATCGCTCTGCTCGCCAAACGTACCAACACAAAATTCCTTTGTGTATCGCTTGGTTTTTCGGCGGGGGTAATGCTTTATGTCTCATTTATGGAACTGCTTCCCGAGGCACTCAGGGAGCTCACCGGCGCATGGGGAGAAAAGCAGGGTACGCTCTACCTGCTGATCGCCTTTTTTTCGGGGATAGCGCTTATCGCGCTTATCGATTTGCTGGTACCCAAGCAGGCCAACCCGCACGAAGTGCAGGGAGTCGAGGACATGCATAAGAAGGTAAAGCTTAAACGCGTGGGGGTAATGGTCGCTCTTTCGATAGCGATCCACAACTTTCCCGAAGGTATTGCTACCTTCACTTCCGCATTGGTGAGCATGGAAGTCGCCATACCGATCGCTATTGCCATAGCCATTCACAACATTCCGGAAGGCATAGCCGTCGCGGTCCCCATATTCCATTCCACCGGGAGTAAATCAAAAGCCTTCTGGTATTCGTTTTCGTCCGGCCTCGCCGAACCCGTAGGCGCGCTGATCGCTTACCTGTTCCTGATACCCTACTGGTCGGTTACGATCAACGGCGTAGTCCTGGCATCGGTAGCGGGCATTATGATCTTCATATCGCTCGACGAGCTGCTTCCTACCGCTGAAAAATTCGGCGAGCATCATATCGCTATATGGGGTATGATAGCCGGCATGTTCCTCATGGCGGCGAGCCTCTATGCTTTCATATAGAGAATATAATTATTACAAGATATTATTTGGGTTAATCCATATATTGAGCTTGTCGTATATTTATTAGTGCAGGTTCTGTATTTGATTCTTAATTTTGCAAAAATTTCACAAATCGTTTATGTCAACAGCAACAGTTAATTATCCCGTCCTTTACGTCATAGACTTTGACAGTACTTTTACCAAGGTCGAGGGGTTAGACGAGCTGGCCTCACTGGCGCTCGCCGGACACCCCAACCGAGATTCCATAGTTGCACAAATCCGGGAATTAACGGATATGGGAATGAACGGGGAAATCTCGTTTTCGGAAGGGCTGAAAAGAAGAATTGAACTGTTGTCGGCTAATAAACGGCATATCGCGCAGCTTGTCGAGTACCTGCGCTCGAAGATATCCAACTCCTTCCTGCGGAATAAGCAGTTCCTAAGCGATAACGCGGACAGGATTTACATTGTTTCCAGCGGGTTCAAAGAGTTTATCGTCCCGGTTGTTTCCGGGCTTGGCATTCTCCCTGAACACGTCTTTGCCAATGAATTCCGGTTTGATGACGAAGGTAATATCACAGGAATTGACGAAACCAACCCTCTGGCCTCCGACGGCGGAAAGATAAAAGCCCTCGAAGCGCTGCAGCTGGAAGGAGAAATATATGCGATAGGCGACGGGTATACCGATTACGAGCTGCGCAAATCCGGGCTTGCAAGCAGGTTTTATGCTTTTACCGAAAATGTCAGGCGGGAAAAGGTCGTTGCGGCCGCCGACTACATAGCCGGATCACTGGATGAATTTCTCTTCCACAACAAGCTCGACCGGAGCCAGTCTTACCCAACCAGCCTCCTGAAGGTGCTGCTCCTTGAAAATGTCCATCCTGCAGCGGTTGCAGCATTTGAAAGAGACGGCTTCCAGGTAGAGTTTTTAAAAGGTGCGCTCGACGAAGCCGAACTCTGCGAAAAGATAAAAGACGTAGCAATTATCGGTATACGTTCCAAAACCATTATAACACGTAAGGTACTCGAAAACGCCAACAGGCTGATGGCCATAGGCGCCTTTTGCATCGGTACCAACCAGATCGACCTCGAAGCTGCAACCGAAAAAGGGATCCCGGTTTTCAATGCGCCCTATTCCAACACGCGCTCCGTCGTTGAGCTGGCTATCGGCGAAATCATCCTGCTTGTCAGGAATGCCGTAACCAAAAGCAACAAGATGCACCGTGGAGAATGGGACAAGTCTGCCATCGGCAGCTACGAAATAAGGGGTAAAAAGCTGGGACTGGTTGGATACGGGAGCATAGGCACGCAGCTTTCGGTAGTCGCCGAAGCGATGGGTATGGAAGTTTATTTCTATGACGCGGTCGAAAAGCTGGCGTTGGGAAATGCAAAGAAAGTCAACACCCTCGACGAGCTCCTGGCCATATCCGATGTGATCAGCCTCCATGTAGACGGCAGAAAAACCAATGCCGGTATGATCGGGAAGCGCGAATTCGACCTGATGAAAGAAGGGGTTATATTCCTCAATCTTTCCAGGGGGCACGTCGTTGATATACCTGCTCTTGCCGAAGCCGTGAGAAGCGGGAAAATTGCCGGAGCCGGGATCGATGTGTTCCCGCAGGAGCCCAAAACCAACAACGAGCCCTTCGTCAGCGAGCTGCAGGGGCTTACCAACGTCATCCTGACCCCGCACGTGGGCGGAAGCACCCTCGAGGCCCAGGAAAACATAGGTAACTTTGTACCGGCGAAGCTTCTGGAATATATGAATAACGGCAGCACCTACGGAAGCGTTAATTTCCCCGAAGTACAGCTGCCCAAGCTCAAAGACTCGCATCGTATTCTTCATATCCATGCCAACGTACCGGGCGTACTGGCTAAGCTGAACAGTATTTTCGGGAAAAACCAGATCAACATTACCGGCCAGTACCTGAAGACCAATGAAACGGTCGGCTACGTGATTGTGGATATTGCCAAGGGCTATAACCGTGAATTCATCCAGGAAGTAAAAGCAATCGACGGGACGATCCGTTTCAGAATGTTATATTGATGATTACATTTTTCACCCCCGGCCCGGCCCAGCTTTACCCTACTTTCGAAAGACATCTCAGAACTTTCCTGGACAACCAGCTGGGTTCCGTTTCTCACCGCAGCCAGGTTTACCGCGACCTGCATGCGTTTACGGTAAGCCAGCTGCGCACATTACTGAAAGTCCCGGATACCCACGCGATCCTCTTTTTGGGATCTGCTTCCGAAATATGGGAAAGAATTCTCCTGAGCACGGTAGAAGAGCACAGTTTCCACCTGGTTAACGGTTCTTTTTCGAAAAAGTTTTACCAGTATGCTTCGGGTGCCGGTAAAAAACCTGCCCGGCATGAAAAGCCGTTGGGAGAAGGTTTCGATTTTGACGAGATCCGGGTACCCGGTGAGGCCGAGCTGCTATGCGTTACCCACAATGAAACGAGTTCGGGCGTGCAGATGACAACGGAAGATATTCATCGTCTGAAAAAGGCAAATCCTTCGCGGCAGATCGCGGTCGATATGGTTTCATCGGCGCCGTATCCCGATTTCGACTACAATATCATTGATACGGCATTCTTTTCCGTTCAAAAAGCTTTCGGCCTTCCTGCAGGCCTGGGTGTGTGGATCGTAGGCAGGCAATGCCTCGAAAAAGCCCTCCTGCTGAAGGAGCAGCGCAAAATCAGCATCGGCGCCCATCATGATCTGCCTGCTCTCTGGAAAAATGCACTTAACAATGAAACTCCCGCTACGCCGAACGTAATGCTGATTTACCTTCTCGGGAAAATAGCGGAAGATATGAATGCTTACGGGATCGATAAAATAAGGGAAGAAACCGGGCAAAAAGCAGAGCTCCTGTATCGCTTCGCAGAAAGTACCGCCGGCTTCAGCCCCTTTGTTGTTCCTCCCCGGCACCGGTCCCGGACAGTCGCCGTTCTTAATACGGAAAGGCCGTCTTCAGAAATCATTGCGCGGCTCAGGGAAAAAGGCATGGCAGTCGGCAGCGGCTATGGCGACTTTAAAACCTCCCAGATCCGGATTGCGAATTTCCCGGCCGTGACAACCGGGCAAATAGAAGCGCTCATAGCGGAATTAGCCAAGATATAATCCGGGATTCTCTTTTGCTCTGTCGCAAAAAATCACCGCAAAACAAAACAATGCCGGAATATAACTTTCTAAGGAAATTTTAAGTTCTAAAAAAAATACAACGCGAAAAATTTGGAAAGGGGTTTAAAGTTACCTTAACTTTGTCCCACAAATTCAAACAATACGCCCATAAAAAAATGAAAAAGATCTTAGCATTCGCGTTTGTAGCCACTATGGTTTCTTTCGCAGCTTGTACAAGCAAACCTACTGAAACAGAAGTAGTAGAAGAAACAGTTGAAACAGTAGTTGAACCTGAAGTTCCTGCAGCTGCAGACACTACTGCATCTGATACTACTGCAGCGCCTGCCGCTAACTAAGAAAAGCGAAAGCGTTAAAAAAACGAGCGGCTGGGGACAATGTCCCCAGCCGCTCGTTTTTTTAACGCTTTTCCCGGCATCCTTTCACCCTCTTCCCTTATATTCTTAAGCCCGGGAAAGGCACAGGTAAGGTTTTTCATACTATTTTTGCCCCTGACCATATCAATAGTTTCACCAGCAACTCATCTTCGACCTGTATATATAGCCGCCGAAAGTATAATGAACAGCAACCCATTGTCTGGTATCTATCGTCGAAGCGGCGATGTATTTAACATAGGCCTCCTGCTCTTTTCCGTTGTGCCGCTTATAGCTTTGTCCTTCTACAACCATCCGTCTGCGGTAGATGATTACTGTTTTATCTATACTGTACGTGAGCACGGGTGGATCGGGGGCATGAGTAAATACTACAACGAATGGACGGGCAGGTATTTCAGTATCTTCCTGACTCACAGCAGTCCCCTGATATTTAACTTTTTTGCGGGTTACAAGCTATTATCCTTTTTTCTGATCCTTGGAATGCTTGGCAGCATTTACCTGCTCATGCGGACCATTTTCCCGGCTTATTCCCGGCTTGCCCATCTCGGCTTTACCGGGGTTATCATGTTCCTGTTCCTTCTCAGGCTGCCCAGCGTGCCCGAGGCGTTTTACTGGGCGGCGTCTTTTGCAAACTATACGCTTCCGGGTATCATGATACTCCTCTGGATCGTCCTTACCATTCAATGGTACCGGACTCCCGGGAAACAGAAGAAAAACCTCATAGCCGCAGCCTGCTCCTTCCTGGTATTCGCTGTTATCGGGTGCAGTGAGACCGCCATGCTCATCATGGTAGTGCTTATCGGGTCCTGGCTTTTCTACCACCTGGTTGTCCTCAAAAAGCTGGATATGCTGATGCTGCTGATCATGGTCACCGCCATGTTTTCCTGCTACTTTTTGTTCAGCGCCCCCGGCAATACCGCCCGGCTCGAGGGAAACCCGATCAGCGGCGACATCCCGATGGCTACCCTCGCAACGATCAAATTCATAACCAAAATTGCCCTGGACTGGCTGACCGGCACCCCGGTATTGCTCTTTACCCTATGCTGGATAGGGGCTATCGTTTTCCTGAAAGCTACGGAAATACCCTGCTTTGCTCCGCCGGTCTGGCTTGTCCTGATGAGCTACCCGGCTCTGCTGTTCGTTGTGGTCTTCCCGTCTTTTTATGCCATCAGCACCGAGCTGGACCCTACTCCGCGCGTGGTCAACAGCCTCTATTTTTTCTTCCTGCTGGGGTGGTTTTACCTGACCGGAATGCTGGCCTACCGGGTTCGTGCTTATATCCTTCCTTTTTTCTCAAACCGGAAGTTTACCGTGCCTGCCCTCTACGGCATTTGCGTTTTGTCGATCGTACTTTCCGTTAAAAGCGTCCCCAACTTCAAAACCATGTACCGCGATTGGCTGAAAGGAAAAGCCGGCGCCTATGACCACGAAATGAAGGAGAGGTATGCTATCCTGATGGATAAAAACAACTCCTCCCCCGTAATTCCGCCTATCAGGAACCGGCCGGAGTCACTGTTCGTAGGCGATATAGAGAACGATCCCAAACACTGGTGGAACTGGTGTATGGCAGGTTATTTCGGCAAGGACTCTATCCGGCTTTCAGAAACCGGGCCTTCAGCAGAACGTTAAAATTTCAAAACCGGATTGTAATTTCCCGATGCATTTTCAGATATGACGTCAAGCCGATCGAACCAGACTTTCCCAGTGATTGCAATTATCATGCTGCCTATCGTGGTCTGGCTTCTGATAATCGTGCGATTCGCCGAAAATATCCCCTGGTTTGACGATTTTGACCCGTTCCCTGATTTCCTGAGAAAATGGATCCTGTCTGACGGAGGATTTGAGAAGCTGAAGCTGATTTTCCAGCCGAACAATGAGCACCGCATGATATGGGGAAAGCTGGTTGCCCTGGCTTTTTACAAGCTGACCGGCCATCTCGATTTCCGGTTTTTACAAATTTCCTCCGCCTTTTTCACACTCGGCACGCTATTCCTTTTCTGGAGAGCTTTCCGGAAAACAGGTTTACCGATCCTGTTCTTTGCCCCTGTCCCGTTCTTTATCTTTCATTTACAATACTACGGGACCTACCTGTGGGCGATTTGCGGGATGCAGCACCAACCCGTTGTTTTTTTTTCAGCGTTAACGTCCTACCTGCTGGGGAAAAAATTATTCTGGCCGGCGGTGATAGCGGCTATCAGCGCAAATTTTGCCATGGGCAACGGGGTTTTGGTCTGGGTCTCGGGCCTGGCCATCCTGATATACCTCAACCGGCCGCGCCTTATCCTGATCTGGGTGATCCTGTGCGCCGTCAATGTATACCTTTACTTTTACGGCATGTCGCCGCAGGGAAATGAATCCAGCTTCGCCTTCCTGAAAGAGCATCCCCAGCTTTCATTTATAGGCTTTTTCACTTTTCTCGGCGGGCTTTTCGACCTTTCGCCCGACAGGCATATCGATACCCGGAGCGTCGCTACCTTTATCGGGGGCTTTCTGGCCGGCACCTACGCCATATGGTGGGTAATACGCTTTGTCCTGCTGAAATCACGCACGCAGAAACCTTCACCCGAAAAAACGCAGGCTGACGGCTTTGTGATCGGGGTCCTCGTTTTCATCCTTGCCAATGCCTTTATCATAGCGCTGCTCCGGCCCCGTTTCGGAATGGACGTTATGCTGGTCAGCAACTACAAGATCTATCCCGGCCTGTTCTTTGCCGCGGTCTATTTTTCCATGCTGCTGTTGAAACGTCCCCCGAAGGCTGTCTTCAGGGCAGGCCTGGTCGTTGCGGCTGCACTCTGGACAGGAAGCCTGTTTATTTCTTTCCCTACCGTCCGGGAAAGAAGTCTTTATTTCCAGATCAATGCCTATAACCAGCGCGAGCATCAGTTCGGCCTCGGTTTCGAACCGGGCTCCGACGCTGCTGCGTATATCAGCCGCCTGGTCGATTTCCTTGCAGAAAGGGACATCTATCATTTACCGCAAAAGCTCGATACCCAGCTGGCCCTGGTAAGGACAAAGCCTGCCGCCAGGTTAGATTCGCCTTTTACCGTCCACGATGACCCCGAAGCGATAATCATTCACATCCCTGACCTGCCTCCTCCCCCGCTTTTGGGTAAAGCCCGCTTTTTCTATGTGAAGTCCGGTGACGAAATGTTCCTGTTCAAGGCCGAGCAGAATGCAAACCAGGGGCGAAATTTTCTTAAGAAATTTACGAATGGAGCGTTTTTTGCGCTCCGGAAGCAGATTCTTCCTCCCGGAACCTACCATGCAGGCTTTTACGACGATCAGCTGCGGTCTCATTTTTCCCTGGGTGAAATCACCATCCCCGGAGGGCCGGCCAACGCTGCACCTAATTAGTTACCCATTCCGCTCACTTATCATAAACCAGATTGCTTCTTTCCCTGATCACCGATTTCGTACCGCCGGCTTCCGTAGCTTACTGCGCAGAGCTTCATAAGAGATATGACTTCGGGTTTAAGCTGGCGCGTCCGCGTAAGACAAGACTGGGTGATTTTACCTGCAAGCCGGGAACCCGCCCCGTCATTACGGTCAACCGTAATCTGAACACCTCCGCTTTCCTGATCACATTCCTGCATGAAGTTGCCCACTGCGCGGTCTACAGGCGCTACAGGAAACGGGTGGCGCCGCACGGGGCTGAATGGAAGGCCTGTTTCCGTGAAATATTACAGCCTGTTCTTTACCCTGATTTTTTCCCCGGAGAAGTTCTGCAGGCTTTGAAAAGATACGCGCTCAATCCGAAAGCGACCACCTCCGGCGACGTCGCCCTGGCCGAAGCCCTGAAAAAGCTTGACCTTCAGGAAGTGCCCGATAACAAAAAAGCACTGAAACATCTGGAAGAAGGAAGTTTATTCGTTTTTAACGGAAGAGGGTTCAGGAAGGGGCCGCTGCGCCGCACCCGTATACTGTGCACAGAAGTCTCCTCGAAAAAAAAATACACCATTGCTGCACATGCCCTGGTTGAAGAACAACATTAGACTGACTTCGGTAAAGCTGGCTTTTTTCTATTGCTTTACCTGGAGCCTGGCTTCGACCGACGCTTCTTCACAATCTTCTTCGGTGCTATCGCAGGGTACCTGGTACAAGATCGGGGTTACCAGGACCGGAATCTACAAAATGGATGCTGCCTGGTTCAGCGCCATCGGGGTCGATCTGAAATCGGTACAGACCGGCAGGATCGGTCTTTACGGCAACGGCAGCGGGATACTCCCCCAGCCTAACGACGCCCCGCGCCCCTCAGACCTGCTGCCCAACGCCGTTTGGGTAGATACACACAGCGACGGAAGTACAGAAGCTCTTTATTTTTACGGCGAAGGCCCTGCTGTAGTAAGCTTTGATCCGGCGTCAAAACGCTACAGGCACGAGATAAACCCCTATACGGACACTACCTACTATTTTCTCACTCTTAACGATGTCTCCGGGTTACGCATCGAACCTGATCATCCGCCTGTTCCGGATTCCTACGAGGTCGTCAACACCTTTGAGAACTATTGGTTTTATGAGAAGGAAGCCGTCAACCTGCTCAAGTCGGGACGGGAATGGTGGGGAGATTACCTGGGTACCACGCCGTCGTTGAATATTGAACCTGAATTTCCCGGTCTCGTTACCGGCACAAAAGCCCTGCTGAGCTTCAGCGCCATCGCTTCAGCCCAGACTCCTACCCGTTTCCTGTGGCAGGTCGACGGCACCCCTGTCGGCGAGCAACCGGCAGGAACCGTCTCTACCTATCGCTATGACCTGAAGGCCCAGAAGGCAGAAGCCGATTTTGAATTTACCATCGGGACCGGTGCGGCCGAAAAATTAAAGCTGAATGTTACGTACGATAAAAACGGGCAGGCCGGCGCAAGCGCTTATCTTAATTATGTAAGCCTGCAGATCAAATGCGGGTTAAGGCAGTATGACGCTCCGACCGTCTTCCGCATTCCTCCCGGTACGGATGGCAGCCGGGTCCTTGAATTCGAACCACCAGGCAACGGGTTTATCCTGTGGGACGTTACCGACCCTTTGAAACCTGTCAGCTGTGTTCTTCAGAAAAAAAGTGACGAAAGCTCATGGCTGATCCCGCGGACGGCCGGCGTTGCACGCAATTATATCGGCTTCACAAAAGAACAGGCTGTTTCGCCTCAGTCGGGAAAAAAAATCGCCAATCAGAATATCCGTGCACATACTGCTCCAGATATGATCATCGTCACCGCCCGCGAGTGGGCCGGCGAAGCGGACCGGCTTGCTTCCTTCAGGCAGGGCAACGACGATCTCGATGTCCTGATCGTCACGATGGAGGAAGTATTCAACGAATTCGGCGGCGGCAAACCCGACGTGACAGCCATCAGGGACCTCTGCAGGCATTTTTACGAGTCAGGCCGCCTGAAATACCTGTTACTGTTCGGGGATGCCACTTACGATTTCCGGAATAAAAGAGGAGGCGATACCGATCCGCAATTCTATTCCCGGATACCTTCCTACCAGAGCCGGGAATCGCTCCATCCTGTATATACATTTGCTTCAGACGACTATTTCGGTTTTCTGACCAACGGGTCGGGCGAGTGGAAAGAAGACGCTTCCGGAGACCATCTGCTGCAGATAGGAATAGGCAGGCTGCCGGTAAAAAGCAGGGAGGAGGCAAAACGGGTTACCGATAAGCTGATCGACTATACGTCAGGATCTGTCAGAGGAAAATGGCGCAATCGTATTGCTTTCGTAGCCGACAACGGCGACAACAATATACACCAGGAGCATGCCGACCAGTTGGCCCGCCTCGCTAACGGGAGCTTTTTGTCTTCCAGAATTTTCATCGACGAATACCCCCTCACAACCACCAGCCTGGGCAGCCGGGCTCCTGCCGTCAACAGGGAGATCAGGAGAAAGGTAAATGAAGGCTCGCTGGTGCTCAACTTCACGGGGCATGGCGACGAATCGGGCTGGACAGACGAAAAGATCTTTACGCTGGCCGATATGCAGGCGCTGCAGGGGTACGGGAACATGCCGCTCTTCGTAACTGCCACCTGCGAATTCGGCAGGTATGACGACCCTTCAGTCGTTTCGGGCGCCGAATTGCTCCTCCTGAGCCCCAGGGGAGCGGCCATAGGGGCGATGACCACTACCCGGCCTGTTTTTTCCAGCACCAATTTTTCGATCAACCAGGCTTTCTATAACGCGATCAACCAGGGGCTCACCAGGTTGGGCGATATTGCGAAGATCACCAAAAACAACAGCCTTGCCGGCGCCCTCAACCGGAATTTCGTATTGCTGGGCGATCCGTCCATGAAGCTTGCCATCCCGGAACTACCTATACGGTGGACGTCGGTACCCGATACTTTACATGCTTCGGAAAAAACTACCCTTAAAGGAGAAATTTATGATCCGGTAAGCGGGACGACCGATACCGGCTTCACCGGAACGGCCTACGTTTCCGTATACGACAAGCCGGTGCAATTCAAAACCCTGGGAGCGGCCGGCCCCGCGGCTACCTACGAAGAATTCCGTAACAAGCTCTTCGAAGGAACGGTAAGCGTCTTAAATGGTAAATTCGAAGTAAATTTTGTAACCCCGGGAGAAGAAGCGGCCGGTGTACGGAAAGGGTTGGTGAGCGTGTATGCGCATACGGAAGACGGCTTGCGCGACGCCGCAGGCCGGCTGGAACCTCTTCTGGGGCCTGCTGTCGGCCTGCCGGATACCGACAAAAGTGCACCCGTGATTACCGCTTTTTTAAACACCGGATCTTTCAAGGACGGAGATGCCGTCGAAGCCTTCCCCACTCTTTACGCAGATATCGGCGACGATAGCGGCATCCGGATCTCCGGCTCCCCGGAAACATGCGGGATGACCGCCGTCCTCAACGATACCCTGGCGCTTCCCATATATGACTATTATTCATCTGACCTCGATTCGTACCTGAGCGGTAAAGTCGTCATGCCTTTGGATATCGCGGATGAAGGAGAATATTCCCTGGTAATCAGCTTTTGCGATATTTACGGAAATTCAGCTCAAAAGAAAATCAGATTCAGGATCCTGAAGAGCGCATCGCTAAAAATCAGGTCTTCCGTTGTATTCCCCAATCCGTTTACCGACAAGGTCTCTTACCGCATAGAGCACAACCGTGCAGGGCATGACCTGGAGGTAGATTTCAAACTGTTTACCAGGACCGGCCAGTTGATTTTTTCAAACCACCAGACGCATTACAACGCCTCCGGATCCGTAGAATCAGAGATTACATTGTTAAACGAAATAAAACCTGAGCTGCAAATATACCTTTACGAGGTTACGCTACGTTCTTTACAGGATAGAACAACTAACAGAGTTACGGGTAAGCTCATCCACCATCGCTGAAACAAATAAAAGAATTGTAAAAATTTAATATTAAAGCTATTTTCGCAGCGGATTTATATCGCTTATATCCAAAAGCCGGCATTTATCGCCTATTGCAAAAACACTTTATATGAAACGTATTTTAGCAGTACTATCCACCACCTTCCTACATCTGGGCCTTTATGCTCAAGCAGTCAATAACTCCGACAAACCATCCGGCAGGATCCCCGCCGGTTCCACGCTGGCATTTCTGAATATCACTCCGGATGCGAGAAGCGCAGCTCTCGGCGATGCCGGAGTAGCCGCCACACCCGATGCAAACGCAACTTTCTGGAACGCTTCCAAGCTGGCTTTTATCGAAGAAGACCAGGGCGGAGCGCTCTCGGTCAGTCCCTGGCTTGGCGACCTTACCGACGATATGTTCATAGCCTATCTTACGGGCTTCAAGAAACTGGAGAAAGGACAGACGATCGCCGCTTCCCTCCATTATATGAATAACGGCGAAATCGACCTGAGAGATAACGGGGGACAGCCCCTCGGAAACTTCAATTCCCGCGAGCTCGCGCTTTCAGGAACCTACAGCCGGCAGCTCAGCAGCAAGCTGGCCCTGGGTTTAACGCTGAAATGGATTTATTCAAACCTTGCGGGGAATCACGTAGGCACCGGCGCATCCATTAAACCTGCCAATACCGCTGCGGGTGATATCAGCCTGTACTATAACGACGGATTTAAAGACGAAACAAGCGGGAGAGAGTTCACCTATGGGCTAGGACTTAACTTTTCCAACTTCGGAGGTAAAGTGAGCTACGGACAAGACAGCTATTTTATCCCTACGTTTCTTCGTCTGGGCGGCCGCATGACCTACTCCGGCGACGGGATTCATAAGTTCACCCTCCTTGTCGACGCGAACAAGCATATGGTGCCCACTCCGCCATACCTTGAGAATTACATAGGCTCTGGCGGGGATACCGAGACCCGTGTGGTAGCGGGGCGTAACATGAGTGAGCTGAGCCTGATGAGAGGAGTTTTCGGCTCTTTCTCTGATGCGCCGGACGGGTTCAGTGAAGAATTAAGTGAAATTGCCGTGGCGACAGGTCTCGAATATTTGTACCATAACGTTTTCGCAGCCAGGATCGGTTACTATGGTCAGAGCGAAAAGAAGCTCGGCCATAGCAACGTTACTTTCGGTCTCGGCGCCAAGTTCCAGAAAAAATTCAATGTTGACTTTGCCTACATGATCCCCCTCCGCCAGGGTTCTCCTCTGGCGCAGACCTGGAGGCTCTCACTTGGCATTGCGCTCAATAAGGCGACAGATGTCATAGACAACTAATCTCCTTCTTTAACGGTACCGGCGAATGACGCATCCTGATAAGTCATTCGCCTTTTTTATTTTATTTCAGATATGCCCGACAGAACAGCCACGCCGCCCTTCAAAACCATCGCTTCTCCCGTTATCCCGAAAGTTAAAAAAGTGGAATTGGACAACGGGATTCCTCTACATTGGATAAGCGTCGGCGACCAGGAAGCGATCAGGATTGAATGTCTCTTTCCTGCAGACAACTGGATGTTTCCTCATCCGAAGGTGTCGTTCTTCGCCGTAAAAATGCTCCTTGAAGGGACCCTCGCCAAAAGCTCTGCCCAGATCAGCCAGACGCTCGATTTGTACGGGGCGTTCACGGAAACTGTCCATACGCCCGACTATTACGGAATAACAATCTACACCATGCCGAGGTTTCTGCCGAACATTTTACCTGTTCTGGCCGAAGTACTGGATAGCGCCTCCTTCCCGGAAAAAGAATGGGAGCATTTAAAAAACATTGTGCTGCAACAACTGAAGGTCAACCAGGAGCAGAATTCCTGGCTGGCTGGCGCAAAGTTCAAGTCGGCACTTTTCGGAGAAAATTCCCGGTACGGGTATTCGCAGAATGAAGCCGACATCAACCTGCTGACGCTGGAAGAGGTTCGCGCATTCTATACCGCGCATATCAGGAAAACGCCATTTCACCTGTTCGCTTCCGGCAAGGTGGAGGACTATTCCCTTGAGCTGATCCGTAAATACCTGGGCAGCCGGGCGATTCAGCCGTCGACGGATTCTCTAAAAGCTCCGTCACCCGGCTTCTCTCCCGTTTCAGCCGGGCCGGTTAAAGTCGAAAAGCAGGAAAGCAGCCAATATACGCTCCGGCTCGGAAAAAAAGCCCCGGGGCGCTTACACCCCGATTATTTTAAATCGCTCGTCGCAAACGAAATACTTGGCGGCTATTTCGGGTCGAGGCTTATGAAAAACATAAGGGAAGAAAAAGGGCTTACCTACGGTATCTCTTCTTACCTTCCGGCATTAAAAGATTCGGCTTATTTCATGATCGTTACCGACGTGAATAAAGATTCTCTTCCGCAGCTTCTGGAGGAAATCAGAAAAGAGCTGGTTCTGCTCC
>JBBCKD010000014.1:0-255083 GCA_037191015.1 Spirosomataceae bacterium | reverse complement strand
CGCCGCACTCCGGAAGGGCTTTTTATTGTTATTTCAGCCCTATGGCTCCTGCTGACCGTCTCCATCGGACTGTTGCTTGCCGTCAATTTCACCTACCCGTTTTTCAGTAAGAATCATCTTGAAGTACTGGCGCTCCATGCCCATGCAGGGCTGGCAGGCTGGTTTCTGCAATTGATTACCGGTGTGAGCGCCCGGCTCGTCCCTATGTTCCTCGTCGCCAGGTCGTCGAAGCGGTCCTGGTTGTGGTATGCTTTTGCGCTTCAAAATACCGGGATGCTGCTGTTGATGGCCGACGGCTATTTTTTCGGGCCGGTCCGCTGGCGGATGGCCCTGTACGGTCTTATTGTTGCAGCCGGTATAGCAGCCTGGCTGGGCTATCTTCACGATGCCTATCAAAAGCGGATGAAAAGACGCATTGACGTGCAGATGAAGCATACTTTTTTTTCTTTTGCCGCCCTTATCGCCGCCGTACTGCTGATACCGGCTGTTCTGTATGCAGAAGGCTATCGTTGGGCGATCCTGTACGGAATGCTGCTGTTTATGGCGTGGATAACCGGGATCATCCTGGGTAAGACATTCAAAACGCTGCCCTTTATCGTATGGAACATGCATTACAAGAACCTGACGGGCAAGGTGGCGGTACCGCTGCCCAAAGACCTGTACAACGAAACCGTGATTTTATGGCAATACAGGATTTTTGTGACCGCGTCGGGTTTGCTTGCCGCGGGTATTTTGCTGGACAGCCTGGCGGTGATCCGGGCGGCATCGGCAGTTTGGTTGCTGTTGTCGTTCGTTTACCTGTTTAATGTATTGAAAGTGTTGTTTCATAAAACGGAAGGAGGAAAATGAACCAGTCAGACGCTACGCTTCATCCCGCTGAAGAAGAAAAAGCCAGGGAAGCACTTTATAAGGTAATAGACCCGGAGCTTTTTGTTAACGTGGTCGACCTGGGCCTTATTTACGAGGTTACGTCTGCTTCCGGTAACGCCATCCGGGTGCTGATGACATTGTCGACCCCGCATTGCCCAATGGGAGAAGCTATTACCAACGGGGTCCGGAATGCCCTGGAAATTGCTTTTCCGGATCGGGTAGTCCGGGTAGACCTGACGTTCGATCCGCTGTGGAGCTTTGAAATGTTGTCGGAGGAAGGGAAACGGCAGCTTGGAATGTAGGAAAGAGTGAAAAAATAAATAAAAGATATTTTTCTCTTTTATTGCTGCTTTTCATTACATTTGCATTGTAAAAAATGGTGTTATGTTTTCCAAAACTTGCGAGTACGCGATCAGGGCTATGATATTCATTGCTCAGAAAACAAGGGAAGGCGATAGGATAGGGATAAAGGATATTGCCAGGGGGATAGATTCCCCGGAGCATTTTATTGCCAAAATACTCCAGGAATTGAGCCGTAAAGGAATTGTCCAGTCGGCAAAAGGCCCTAACGGCGGTTTTTACCTCGACAATGTTTCGATGAATCGCTCGCTGGCCGATATTGTGCGGGCGGTAGACGGCGATAAAATATTCCAGGGGTGCGGTCTGGGTTTAAGACAATGCTCCGAATCCCAGCCTTGTCCTATTCACCATGAGTTTAAAAAGATACGCTTTGGCCTCTTCGAGATGCTGGACAACTCCAAGGTCGGAGCTTTTACGGATGCGCTGGAAGGTAGCCTGGCATTTTTGAAGCGATGATTTCCGGGCAGTCAGCCCACAGGAAGCGCAGTGTGATGCAAAAAACAATTTACCAATATGCTATGAGTCAATAAATGACGTTTTTTTAAAGTAAATAAAGATAAAAAGGTATTAATATCCTGTAATATAAAATCGCCGTGAACACATCGGAATATAATTGGTTTTCATTACGATTGGAAGACGTGATAATAGTAGGTTTGGCGCTGTCTGTACTGATCATGGCTGTGCTGTTGTTTTTACTGGCTGTCGCGCTCAGGAAGAAGATCGTTTCCGACGACCCTTTGTATGGCAATGGGCCGGGAGCGGGGGAGAGACTCAGGGAGCATATCTACAAAATGAGCAGTTTCCAGATCGGGGAATTGCTAAAATACAGATCGAAGCCTTTTAAATCGCACCTGATGACAGCCCTTATCACCGGTCTCGCCGGCATTTTCTGTTGTAGCAGCGCCAATGCCCAGGCCCCGGTTAAGGGAGACGGAAGTTCGCTCCTGGGAGAAGGGGGGATCATCATCACGCTGGTACTGGTCCTGTTACCTGTGCTGACAGGATTAACCCTGCTTTTTTTCAGGATCAGGAAAATAATGACCAGTCAGAATGAGCAGCTTTTGTCGGAAGAAGCAGAAGGTCTTGCAGCTTACCTGGATTCACTGGAACCGGAAGAGGTAGCTGCGCTCGAGAGGCGGAAGGCAGCGCTGGATTATGCGCTTACGCACAGGGAGTTGTCGGGAGATGAGCCTGCCGAAGATACGAGGGGATTGCTCACCGTTAATTCGGCGCCCGGCCTGCCTATAGTTGCGGTTAAGAAGAAAGCGCTGCCCCGCCCTCATATAGATCCGGCTTTATCCAGGCTGGTGATCAGCTACCTTGCCTGTGCTACCGGGTGGCTTTTGTTTGGGACAAGCGTCGGCGAGTATATCGGGATCAAATTCGTAGCGCCCGATATCGACCAGGCAAGCTGGCTGAGCTTCGGCAGGCTGCGGCCCGTCCATACCAATTCGGTTTTCTGGGGATGGGCGTCGCTGGGCATGCTCGGGCTGGGTTACTACATCGTGCCGCGGGTCAGCAACGTCAGGCTGGCAAGCATCAGGTGGGGGTGGTATGCCTTATACCTGATCAACGCCTCCGTGGCGATCGGGACGATCTGCCTGATGGCGGGCATCAACAACGGAGGAGGCGAATACAGGGAATATGTCTGGCCGGTCATGCTGCTCTTCGCGGTCGGGCTCGGGATTACGCTTGTTAATTTTCTGAAAACTATCGCAGCCCGCAAGACGCGGGAGATCTATATCTCCAACTGGTATATGGTTTCGGCCATCATATTTACGATCGTCATCGCCCTGGTCGCCTATATTCCATATTGGCAGAACGGCCTGGGCGAGACCATCGTCCAGGGATACTACATGCACCAGGGGGTAGGCATGTGGTTTATGCTCTTTACCCTGGGCATTGTGTATTATTTTTTACCGCAGCAGTTAAACAAGCCTATTTATTCTTACAGCCTGGGAATCCTGGCTTTCTGGACACAGATCCTTTTTTACACGCTTATAGGTACCCACCACTTTGTCTTCAGCGCTATTCCCTGGTGGCTGCAGACAGTGGCTATAGTCGGCAGCGCAGGCATGGTGATCCCGGTAGTAGCCGGCACGACCAATTTCCTGATGACCTTCAAAGGGGCCTGGCATAAGGTCCAGGACAGCTATACGCTTCCCTTTTTCCTTGTAGGGATCGTCTTCTACTTCACCGGGTCTCTCCAGGGCACGGCTGAGGCATTCCGGTTTACCAACCTGCTATGGCATTTCACCGATTTTACGGTAGCGCATTCCCATCTTACCATGTATGGCATCATTTGCTTCTTCCTGTGGGCGGCAATATATGCGGTGGTACCGAGGCTGACAGGCAGGGAGGCGCCGCAGATTGTGGTGGGGGCCCATTTCTGGCTGGCATTGATCGGGCTCATGTTCTATTCCGTACCACTTATGTACGGCGGGACTCTGAAAGGGCTGATGTGGATGGAAGGAAAGCCTTTTATAGAAAGCGTATCGGTCATGATACCCTACTGGCTCTGGAGGGCCATAGGCGGTAGCCTCATGTGGCTGTCGCATATTTTCTTCGCCTATAATATGTACAGGATGATCGTTGCCCGTCCCGCCCCGGATGTCAGGGAACTGGCAATAAGGAGATTGGCGGAAAAGGTGCCGGGCGCGCGGGAGAGAGGGTGAAACGGGCGACTTTACAACTTTACAACAAGCAACCTGACAAATGAAAATATTCAATGATCACCGATACCTATTCGGAAGTGCCACAACTCTTTTTGTGGGATTAACGATGCTGGTGGCCATTATGCCGGCAATTCACAACCAGGAAAATAACCGGCCGCTGCCGGGCGCAGTGGAGCTCAGCCCTGAAGCGGAGCGGGGTAAAGCATCTTTTATAGCCAACGGATGTGTGGCCTGCCATACGCAGCAGGTTAGGAATGTCGATATGGACCGGCAGTGGGGGAGCAGGCCGGGAGTTGCAGCCGACTATTCCGGGATTACGCGAACGGATTTCTGGCGTAATACGGCGACATTAATGGGAACGGAAAGAACCGGGCCCGATCTGACAGATATAGGCAACAGGCAGCCCTCTGCTGACTGGAACCTCGTCCACCTGTTTAATCCGCGTATAGTGGTAAAAGAATCTGTGATGCCTGCGTATCCATGGCTTTTTACACTTAAAAATGAGCCCGAGGAATCTGACGTCGTAGTAAACCTGCCGGAAGAATACCTGAAAGGGAGGAAAGGTAAAGTGGTCGCCGGCAGGGAAGCGCTTGACCTGGTAGCCTATCTTCAGTCGCTCAAGCAGGTCCCTTTACCGGATGGCAGCGAAGCCCCCGGCTTCCTTTATGCGCGGCAAAAGAAAGAGGCACAAAAGGATGGTGATGCTCCGGGCGGCCCCGATGGCAAGGCTTTGTACGTCGCTAACTGCCAGGCTTGTCACCAGGAGAACGGCGAAGGGCTGCCGGGTGCTTTTCCCCCTCTTAAAGGGAGTGCGATCGTAACGGGAGATAACCTCGAGCTCTATGTGGATATCATCATGAACGGCTTTGATGCGCGCCCTGAATACGCGGCTATGGCGCCTGTAGGGACAAACCTCGGATGGACAGCTGATGAAGTGGCTGCCGTCATCAATTATGAAAGAAACAGCTGGGGGCATAGCGCACCGGAAGTAACCCCCGAGGAAGTGAAAGAAGTAATGAAGTTTATTGACCAGAAAATAGCACAGCCATGAGCAGCATAACAAGGTTTGCAATTATACTTTTCCTGGTATCGGGAGGCGCTGCGACGGCCTGCCCTGTATGCGAAAGAAACCAGGCCGGGATATTGAAAGGCGTAGTTCACGGCGCCGGTCCGGAAAGCCGCTGGGATTACCTGATCGTCGGAGTGATAGCCGTCATTGTGGCCCTCACCCTGTTTTTTACGGTTAAATGGCTTATAAGGCCCGGGGAGGCCTCAGGAAAACACATCAAGCGAATGATATTAAGCGACCAGTGAGATGACTGATAAAAGCACCGTTTTCATTTTTATCGACGAAGAAAGCAGACCGATTGCGGAATTAACGTCGCCGGTAAGCTTCGAGCTGGACACCCGCAAACTGACCGATGGGGAGCAT
Organism: Spirosomataceae bacterium; assembly: GCA_037191015.1. Lineage (GTDB taxonomy): Bacteria > Bacteroidota > Bacteroidia > Cytophagales > Spirosomataceae > Ravibacter. The sequence goes on along the minus strand of JBBCKD010000014.1, from coordinate 249,746 downwards.
ACGCTCAGGATAGTGAGCAAAGATCCTTCAGGAAAAGAGGGAATCCGCAAAATACCGTTTGTGGTACGCAACGGGCCTGCGATTGCCGTGGAAGGAATCGCGGAAAATGCGGTAGTCGACGGCGTGCTGCCCCTGATGATCAATGCCTATGGTAAAGGCAACCAGAGAGAGTTCCTTATCGAAGGCAGCGAAACGCCGCAGAGTATTCCGGCCTGGGTCTGGATCCTGATCATCGGGTTTACCGGATGGGCCATGTATTATCTCTTCAGATACTTTTTTCACCCCTGAAAATTACTTGCAATGAGCGATAGAAAAGATATAGAAACCATAGAAGACATCAGGCTGCTGGTAGATAACTTTTACGGCAGCGTGAAGCTGGATCCGCTGATCGGCCCGATTTTCATCGGAGTCATAAAGGACCGGTGGCCTGCTCACCTGGAAAAAATGTACCGTTTCTGGCAGACGGTCCTGCTGGAAGAGCATACATATTCGGGCAGCCCTTTTCTCCCTCATGCATCGATGCCGCTCGGGCATAAGCATTTCGAGCATTGGCTTGCCCTCTGGTTTCATACGGTCGACCGCTTTTTTGATGGAGAAAAAGCCCATGAAGCCAAATGGCGCGGACAAAGGATGGCTTCCATGTTTCTCTCGAAAATAGAGTATTACCGGAACAATGAGGCGACGCCTTTGAAGTGAGAAGGCGACCGGCCGTAGAACGGATAAAGATTTGTAAAGTCAGTTATGTAGTTGTAAATAAGTTAGTTGAGCATTAAATAAGTATAATAATGGAAACCTTGCTTGAAAAAACCATCGGAGAAATAGTAGCCCAGGACTTCCGGACTGCGGCAGTATTTTCAAAAAACAACATGGATTTTTGCTGCGGCGGGCATAAGACCGTTCGCGAAGTCTGTGAGACGAAAAACATCAATACCAATGCCCTGACTGCCGAACTCGGAGCCGTTCTGGCTGTCAAAGCCGATAACCAGATCGATTTCAAGTCGTGGCCGCTTGATCTGCTGGTAGACTACATCGTGAAAACGCATCACCGGTACGTGGCGGAAAAATCACCGGTGCTGCGCCAGTTCCTTCATAAGCTATGCCACGTACACGGCGCTAACCACCCGGAGCTGTTCGAGATAAACCGGTTGTTTACAGAGTGCTCCGATGCGCTTGAACACCATATGGAGAAGGAAGAAATGATCCTTTTTCCGTATATTAGCGAGCTCGCGGGGGCGGGATGGCGCGGAGAAGAAGCGGAAAGACCTCCTTTCGGATCCGTAGGCAACCCTATCCGTATGATGGAGCACGAACATGAAGCCGAAGGGGAGCGTTTCAGAAAAATAGCCGGGCTGACAGACAGCTATACACCGCCTGCAGATGCATGCGGGACCTACCGGGTCACTTTTGCCATGCTTAAAGAGTTTGAGGAAGATTTACATAAGCATATTCATCTCGAAAACAACATACTCTTCCCGGGAGCTATAGCACTTGAAAGCCGCAGCAGTTAAAGATCCGGGCCGGGTTTCAGCTGTATGAAACGTTTTTAGCCGATGCAGATAGATTATAATATCCTCATTGCTTACGGTGGCATCGCCAGGAAATTCGAAAAAGGAGCTATCATTTTCTGGGAGGGCGGAACACCCAACTTCTTCTACCAGGTAGTAGAGGGCGAAGTGAAGATGTTCTCATCCAACCATGATGGAAAAGATCTGATACAGGGGATCTTCAGCGCCGGGGAAAGTTTTGGCGAGCCGCCTTTGCTTTTGGGGAAATCTTATCCGAGCACTGCGCAGGCCAATAAAAAATGCGTTATCATACGAATTACTAAAGAAAGGTTTCTGAATATACTGGAAGACTACCCCGAAGCAGTCACGGAGCTTCTCTACAAATTCGCGGAACGGATATACCAGAAGGCATCGTCGGTGCAGATATGGGTGAATCAGACGCCGGAAGAGAAGATCATTGCTTTTTTGAATAAAGCCGTACCGGCTTCGGGTAATAAGGAAAAAAGGAAAGTGCCTTATACCCGGCAGGAAATAGCAGGTTTTACCGGCCTGAGAGTGGAGACAGTCATAAGAACGCTGCTCCGGATGAGCAAGGAGGGGAAAGTAACCATTATCGGCCATAAACTATATATTTAAAAATATATGACAGAGGACAGACTTCGGTTCTGGTTCAGGGCAGGACTCTTCAGCCTGGTAATCGTGGCGCTCTATGGCCTGGTAATGCGTTATAAGATCGCATTTGACTTTCCCTTTTTTGAACAGAGGAACCTGCTGCATGCACATTCCCATTTTGCCTTCGGCGGCTGGGTTACCCATATGTTGTATTGCGGGTTTGCCGCCCTTATACGTCCCTATGTGCCGGAACGGGTCATGCGTAAATACGAAATCCTGATAGGGCTGAACCTGGTGAGCTCATTCGGAATGCTGGCAGCGTTTACGATCCAGGGTTATAAGGCGGTCTCTATTACCTTTTCTACCCTCGGGGTGGTATTGGCAGTGCTTTTTGCCATACGCTTTATTAAGGACAGGGGAAATTTTCCCAGGGGTTTCCAGGCGCTCCCGTGGGCTGTCATGGCGCTCGTGCTGCATGTATTGTCGTCTGCAGGGCCGTTTATGTTGGCCTATATGATGAGCACCAAAAATATAAACGCCGACTCGTACCTGGGATCCGTTTATTATTACCTGCATTTCCAGTACAATGGCTGGTTTTTCTTCGGGTCGGTGGCACTTCTGGCCGGGCAGCAGAGGCTCCGGGGTTTGGGTAAATACTTCAGGATTGTTGCCGTTACGGTCTTTCCTACCTTGTTCCTTTCGCTTCTGTGGATCAAAATACCCGGCTGGCTCTATTGGATTACGGTAGCGGCGGCAGTGGTGCAATTGCTGGCATGGGTAGCCTTGTTGCTTGAAAACCGTCCCGGCCTGAAGCACCTGTCTCAAAAGATCTTTGACGGCGGCTGGGCGATATGGCTGTTTTATGCTGCAATAGGCGCTTTGTCGGTAAAGTTCCTGCTGCAGACCATCTCTGTTATCCCGGCTTTAAGCCAGCTGGTTTTCGGCATCAGGCCGATCGTCATCGCCTACCTGCACCTGGTGCTGCTGGGCGTGTACAGCCTCTTTTTAATCGGATATCTGAAAGCCCGGGGAGATCTGACCGATTCCAGGGAAACAAAGATCGCCGCCTTTGGCTTCCTGGCGGGTGTTTTTCTGAACGAATTGCTGCTGGCGGTCCAGGGCGGGGCTGCCTTTTCGTATATCCCGGTCCCTTTCATTCATGAATTACTGGTAGTTGCGGCGCTACTGTTGTTTTTAAGCGCCGCCGGACTCTGGCTGGCACAGCTGAGAAAGCCTTCTTAAGGAGGGGCCTGTTCCGGGTGAGTTGTGATTATTTACCTGTCCCGCCTACTTTTTCCTGCATTACTGCGGCGATACCCTGGGCATGCTTTTTCATTTTGGCAGCATTTTTGCCTTTGTACAGCCTGTCGACGGTATGGTTGAAGAGATGCAGCCACCTTTCAAAGTGTTCGGGGCGGGTCGGCCTTGCGATATTTATTCTTTTGTGGGCCGTGAGCGGATCGCCGTCATAGTCTCCGGTGTAGAAAAGTACATTTTCCCAGAAATCTCCCATCAGCCGTAGGTGCTTTTCCCAGTTTACCGATATTACTTCCGAGAAAAAAGGGCCCAGTATGTCGTCGCGATTTATCTGCTCATAAAACTGCCCTATTATTTTTTCTATATCGCTTCGCGTTGTTATATCAGTTTTCATAGGAATAAAATTGAATGAGACAATGAGGCAATTAGCCCCGATGGCTAAAGGTCTTTTTTAATGAATTTTCGGAGGGATAGTGAAAAAGGTATCAATACCCATAAAAGCAGGAGGCCGAAAGACACAGGCAGCCCCCACGCGCTTCCGAAATAGGTTTTGAAAATCGCACCTGTATAGCCCATCATCGCCGACACGTCGAGGTGAAGGAGAACCAGGATACGGGAGAGGTCGATCGGGCTGAGAGCGCTCAGCATGACCACCAGCTTCTCGACAGGGTAGTCGGAAAACTGGAAAAATAGGAAAAGTACCAGTCCGTCGAAAAGCAGGGCGAAATAGAGCCACAGCATGATGGAAATCCCGATACCTTTTGCTTTGTCGCGCGTTAATACAGCCGCCAGGAAAGCTACTGCAGCAAATATGACCGACAGGAACGATCCGGCCGTAATCATCATAACGGCAGTGCCCGGGTCGGTAAAAAGAACCAGCGGAATGCCTGCGCCCAGCAGGTAGGCGAGCACCAGGCTGGCCGACAGACCGGCAAAGAGGGATTTCCATATCATGCTCCGCTTTACCGGGTGGCTCACCAGCAATTCAATAAATTCGTTGCTGTTGTAAACATAGATAGTGGTAAAAAGCACCGAAACCAGGGGAACTGTAAGGAGTACGATGTTCAATACCGTGAGGGCTCCTTTCGAGGCATTGTCTTCAAGCCCGAAAGCACTCCATGAAAAAAGCGCAAGCATAATCGTGTAGGCTATCACGATCTTGTTTTTCAGGATATCGAGCGCTATGTATTTGAGAATTCTGGTCATCTTATACTGAGGTTAACCTGCTTTCACTTGTCTTCAGACGACGGGAAGGCGATATCCGGTCTGTGACCGGTAAACAATTACTATAAATGCCGGTCGGAGACCGTCTTTCGCGCTTCCACCGTCTGAGACGGGGAAGAGCATTCACAATTCAACTCCAATTTCTCCCGATTTCAGAAGCTGTAGTACCGACTTCGCTACCGTATCCTGCCCGGTGAGGTTTTTAAGCTCATCGACGTCTTTATGGAGTACCAGGCTTCCTTCCTGCATGAAAATAAGCTGGCTTATAAGGTCTTCCAGCTCGCTGAGAAGATGGGAGGTGATCAGGGTGAGACAGCCTTCCTGCCCGGATTTTATGATCTTGTCTTTCAGTACACCGGCTGCCAGCGGGTCGAGGCCGGCGGTCGGCTCGTCCAGGATGAGTACCCGGGGATTGAACATAAAAGCCAGCGTAGCGCTTACTTTTTGCGTCGTTCCCCCGCTGAGGGTCCTCATACGTTTGTCGAGCAGCCTGCTTATACCGAATTCTTCGTAAAGCTCCATGTCGGGTGGAGCGCTGCTGTTGCGGATGCCTGTCACCATATCGATGACCTGGCCTATGGTCATATTTTCGGGGTATCGCCCGATCTGCGGCATATAGCCGATCCGGGCGCGGTAGAGATTGTCGTTGCGAATGTCTTTACCGTCGAAGAAAATACTGCCTTCGTCGGGCAGGACCATCGCGAGGATGGATTTGATCAGTGTCGTTTTGCCGCAGCCGTTGGGTCCGATCAGCGCTACACACTCTCCCGGATCGAGCTGCAGGCTGACGTTATCCAGCGCTTTCAGCTTCCCGAAACTTTTAGAAATATGACGGATCGTAATCATAGCCGGATCGGTTTGGTAAGGGGCCGCCTGTCTATAAAGTTATCAGGCGTAAGGCTTGGCAGCAGCTTTTCGGATTTATCGAGGAGATTGATCATAAAGCTACGAAAGAGCAGCATAGCCGGCGGATTTTTTTCGACGATAATGGAGTAAAGGCTGAGTGGATGGTACGGCACATCGCCTACTCCGTCCTTGTCGAGATCGTATCCTTCGTACTTATCCCAGTAGTTTTCGCTGAACTCATTGAGGGTCAGGGAGCCGTTCGTACCCACGTCAAAGGTATTGCCGGTAAAGTTGTTCCGGTGGATTTTGTTATCCATGCAGTTGGCCTGGAGCCGCATGGCCCAGCCGTTCGACTTCAGCGTATTCCGCTCCATGGTAATCCGGTTTGAGCCGTCGAAAAAAATACCTGTCGTGTTTTTTGTAAAAGTATTCCCGGACAGGAAGCAGTCCGAAATTTCTTTCAGCAGCAGGCCGTAAGCCGAATCGCCCCAGTTTTCTTCGAAGGTGTTGTTTATCATCACCACTTTTTTTGTGAACATGACGGCCACGCCCGCCCCGTTATTCCTGAAGTAATTGGTGATATAGGAGTCGTCGTTGGAAAACATGAAATGCAGCCCGTACCTGAGGTTGTTTTCTGAAATATTCCTCCAGATGATCGAATGCGTGACAAATTCAAAGTAAATACCGTCCCGGTGCCCGGAAATGCGGTTCCCGGAGATCTGCAGATTGGCGCTCTTCCAGCAATGTATCCCGTTGCCCGACTGGTATTCCTGTTTTTGCGAAGCTTTTACCACGTTATTCCTGACGATACAGTCGGTGCCGTATTGAATGTAGATGCCGAAAAAATTGTCCAGGAGCTCGTTCCCTTCTATAGTAACCCGTGCCGAATCATAGATCTTGATACCGCCCGGGTCGTTCATCGACCCCCGGCCTGAATTCTGAACGCGCAGCCCCCTGACGGTGACATCGCTTTTTTTGACCGAAAGCACTTCATATTTGTTTTCCCCGTCGAGCACGGGCATACCTTCACCTAACAGGCAGATTGATTTATCGATAACCAGGTTGCCTTCTTTATAGAGACCTTTCGAAATGATTATAGTATCTCCGTCTTTACACGCGGCCAGGGCGGCTGAAATCGATGCGTGAGCCCCGGCTGCGCCGACATGGATAGTCGTGCTGCCGGCAGGTTTGCTGAAGAGCACTGCCAGGAAGAAAACCAGGAACCGGCCAATCGTATTAGTGATGGTGCCCATGATCATTTTGGTGATGGTGCTCCCCGGCGCTGACATGCTTCCAGTCTGCGACAGTCGCTCCGTATTCTCTGGCAAATTCTTCTGCAGCCTGCCTGGATGAAAATGCCGCCGTATTTCCGCCCATGGGGCTTCTTATATTTTTATGGGTTACATACCAGGCAGTCGTTGCATCTGTCAGTTGGTTGTCTTCCGGGAAATCGCTGATATAATAGTTTTTGATGTTGCCGGCGTCGTTTTCATGTAAATAGGCGATCATGCAGCTCAGGTCGTCGAATGTGTACACCCGCCCTTTTTTTGTTGTGATCTCGGCTCCGAATTTTCCGTCGGAAATGGTCATCCTGCAAAAATCGCAGCCATCGATGTTCAGTTTGATGGCCTGCGGGCCGCCACTGCCGCATGAAAAGAGAGCCGCTACGAGAAGTATTGCTGAAAGCCCTGCTGTTTTAGGGGTATAGCGAAAACGCCTTTTCCTGAAGGTCGTTTCGTTGAGCAAAGCCATGACGACAAGCAATCCGGCCGCTATAAAAAGCCATCCGCCGGTAGCGGGAATAGAAAATGCGCCGAAATTCAGGAGTTGTTTAAACCCGATGAGCGGGGGCTGGTAGGTCATTCCAGGTACTTTAATGGCTGCGTTGGGGTCGAGCGTGTGCCCGTAATCGTATTCCCAGTACCAGAAATCGACCATCGCGACAATCCCGAACAGGATAAAGGCCGCCAGCGCCGCAATAAGCGCCTTTTTGGAGCGTATAATCGCTACCAGCAGGAAAAGCAGCACAAACGTTCCTATCAGGTACGGCAATATGGTGAATTCGGGAAAATCTTCACTGTGGAGCGTCTTCATGCCGATATAATGGTTCAATCCGTTGATGATCTCCACATCTCCGGCGATCTTATGGGCCCATATTTCGAGCTTCAGCCCTTCGGGGTATTGAGGAGCATCCAGGTCTATCTGCCAGATAGGGACGTACAGAGAAATTGCAAGGCAAACCGAAGCCAATACCAGGAGTAAGCTCGACGGTTTTGAAATTTTCAGACTCATTTCTTTTTGGGATAAATCCGGCCTGCCCGGTGCAGGCCGGATCTTCACGAATACTACTGTGCAGCTACTTTATCACCCAGTCGGAAGCTGAGCGGGACGTTGCTGCCTTTAGGCGACACGCGTACATACCCCGACATTTCCTGGTGCAGCGCAGAACAGAAATCGGTACAATACATAGGGAAGATGCCCGTCCGGTCGGGAACCCACTTAAGTGTGAGCGTTTCTCCGGGCATGATCAGGAGCTCGGCATTGTTGGCGCCTTTGATCCCGAATCCGTGAGGTACGTCCCAATCCTGCTCGAGGTTGGTCACGTGGAAGTAAACCTCGTCTCCCATCCTGATCCCCTCGATGTTGTCGGGTGCAAAATGCGATCGGATCGATGTCATGTAAACATGCACTTCGTTACCTTTCCTTTCGACCCGCGCCTCGGCTTCCCCATTTGTTTTGTAGGGATGTTTGTTCGCGTTGATATCATATATTTTGAGCTGGTTGTCGCGGACCAGATCAGCGGTCACGGCCTGCGCGTAGTGAGGCTCGCCGATGGTAGGATAATCGAGGATCAGCTCCATTTTATCGCCGCTGATATCATACAGCTGCGCACTTTGCGAAAGTTCCGGACCGGTGGGCAGATAACGGTCTTTGGTGATCTTGTTATAAGCTACCAGGTATTTCGCATTTGGTTTTTTCGTATTCCCGCCGGGTACCATCAGGTGGCCTACCGAGTAATAAGTGGGTTGACGATCCAGTACTTTCAGATCCTTGATATTCCATTTAACGACTTCCGACGAGACAAAGAACGAGGTATAGGCGTTTCCTTTACCGTCAAACTCGGTGTGCAGGGGGCCAAGGCCCGGCTTTTCGACTTCGCCGTATAGCGCTGATTCGTATTTGACTACCGGTATGCCGTTGTATTTTTCCGCCTCAAAATCATTTTCACCGATCGCTTTCTGCAGCTTGTCGAAGCTGAAAACCGGAATAAGCGCCGCGAGCTTACCGCTGCCTACTATGTACTCGCCTGTCGGGTCGACATCGCAGCCGTGGGGCGATTTCGGACAAGGGATAAAGTAAACGATATCGGAAAACTCAGAGACATCCAGCACCGTTACTTCCGTTTTGATCTCCGACCTGCCGGTATGGGTGTGCTCGTCATACTTATTATGTGCGTACTTTACAGATTCCTTCTTTCCTTTTCCCGCCTTGATATATTCTTCGGCTTTCTTCCAGTTTACTGCCATGATAAAGTCCTTATCATTTTTGGAGGCGTTGACTTCCAGCAGCGTATTGGCCTGTTCGGTATTGTAGGTGCTGAAGAAAAACCAGCCGTGCGATTTGCCTTTCCCGGCCCGGGCCAGGTCAAAATTAACGCCGGGTGTTTTCAACTGGAAGGCAATGTTCATTTCACCGCTCTGCTTGTCTACGCTGACAAAGCTGATGTGCCCTTTGAAATTCTCCTTATAGCTTTCGATGGATACATCTCCCCCGGGGCCGTCTTCCGGAACGCTGAAGCGTGTGCCGGCCACGATGTATTCGGAGTTTTCAGTACCGAACGGGGAGCTGTGGTTCCCGCCGCTGTTGGGCAGCTCGATGATTTCGGCCGTACGGAAGGTTTTAAGATCGATCCGCGCCAGGCGGGGTGTATTGTTCCCGTTTACGAAAACCCATTTGCCGTCTGCTTCCCCGTTTGTCTGCGACATTTCGACGTGGTGCAGGTCGTCCCAGGGTACGAAGCCGTGGGAGGTGTTGAGCATGGGCTTGGTTTCTTCGCTGTATCCCCAGCCTTTTTCAGGGTCTACAGAAAACACGGGGATCACCCTCAGAAGACGTCCGCTAGGCAGGCCGTATACGCTGAGCTGGCCGCTGAACCCTCCGGAGACAAAGTTGTAGAATTCGTCGTATTTCCCGGGCGCCACATACACTTTCGAAGCAGCATCGCCGCTGACAGCGTTACCGGCGCCTTTGGGTTTGCATGAAATCACAGATGCCAGCGCAAGCAGCATCAGACCGGCAGTAATTTGTTTTTTTGCCATGATTTTGGAAGTTGGATTTTATAAACTTTTTGAAGCGCGTATGAATTGCGGGGAAAGGTTTACTTAACACCGTCATTCTGGCGCATGTATTCCACTATACTCCGGGCTTCGTCGTCGCTCAGGTTCTGGTTGGGCATACGGACCAGGCATAATTCAAGCTGGGCCTGCAGCTCAGGATCTTTGTCGATCATAGGATCGGGATTTGTGATGAAGTTCATCAGCCAGTGCAGCGTTCTTCTTTCCGTAACTCCCTTCCAGCCCGGACCAACCAGCTTTTCGTCCGACATTTTGTGGCAGGAGTTGCACTTGGTGGCAGAAATGTCCTTTCCTTTTCCAGCCATTGCGGCATCGAGCGGGCCGGCTTCCATGTTGGAAGCATCGTATTTCCCTTCTCCGCGATTGGGGTCATAGGAGTCAGTCCCTCCCGTTGCAGGGGACGAAGTTTTTTGTGTGTCGGAAGCTGATTCCGTCGATGTGCTTCCGCCGCCGCAGGCAGCGAGGATAAAAATCCCGGCAGCAAGGCCTATTACCGAAATGTTCTTCTTGTTCATATTGATTATGGGGTATTAATGAATCCGGCTCAAAGTTGAGGCATGCACCGGTATGGTTTTTATGACTCGAATCATAAAAGCGTGAATATCAGGAGAGTGGGGGGCCTCCGGCTTCGGTTAAATAGCATCAGGCTTCCGGCTGAATTGCATCCGGCTTCCAGCCGGATGAAGATTATCAGGAAAATGGTTACATTTGCGGGCATATATCTTCTTCTTGCACTTTTACAATATTTTAAGTACGAATGTTACGTTCACATACCTGTGGAGAATTAAGGCTGGAAAATCTTGGAGAATCAGTAGTATTATCGGGATGGATACAACGGATCCGCGATAAGGGCGGTATGATCTGGGTTGACCTCCGCGACCGGTACGGTATTACACAATTGTTGCTGGAAGATGGAAAAACACCGAAGGAAGTTATTCAGCAGATAAGAAACGCGGGACGCGAGTGTGTCGTCCGGGCTTTTGGGAAAGTAGTGGAGCGGGTATCGAAAAATCCTAATTTATCTACCGGCGATATTGAAATACGCCTCGAAAACCTGGAGCTGCTGAATCCTGCCAAGCTGCCCCCGTTCCTGATAGAAGACGAAACCGACGGGGGAGACGATCTCCGGATGAAATACCGTTACCTGGACTTGCGTCGCGATATCGTCCGGAAAAACCTGGAATTAAGGCATTCGGTGGCGCGCTTTACGAGACAGTACCTCGATGGGCTGGATTTCATAGAAGTAGAGACCCCGGTGCTGATCAAATCGACCCCGGAGGGAGCCCGCGATTTCGTGGTGCCCAGCCGTATGAACCCGGGTGAATTTTATGCCCTGCCCCAGTCGCCGCAGACCTTCAAGCAACTGCTGATGGTTGCCGGTTTTGACCGGTATTATCAGATCGTAAAATGTTTTCGCGACGAGGACCTGCGCGCCGACCGTCAGCCGGAGTTTACGCAGATAGACTGTGAAATGTCGTTTGTAGAGCAGGAAGACGTTTTGTCGACGTTCGAGGGGTTGATACGGGAACTTTTCCTGAAGGTGAAGGGGATTGAATTACCTGAAGTACCTAGAATGACGTATGCAGAAGCGATGAGCAAATACGGTTCGGACAAGCCTGATATACGGTTCGGGATGGAGTTTGTGGAGCTGAAGGGCGCTGAGCGGGATCTTACTTCAGGAAAGGATTTCGTCGTATTCGACAGTGCGGGGCTGGTTGCCGGCATTAACGTACCGGGGGCAGCGGGCTATACCCGCAAGCAACTGGACGAGCTGACGGATTGGGTGAAGCGTCCGCAGGTCGGAGCGAAGGTACTGGTGTACGTCCGGGTAAACGAAGACGGGACTTTTAAATCTTCAGTAGACAAGTTTTACGGCGAGGATGATCTGAAAAGCTGGGCGTCGGCCTGCGGGGCAGCTGCCGGCGACCTGATACTGCTGCTCTGCGGAGAGCCTGACAAGACCCGTAAGCAGCTTTCCGAGCTGCGCCTGGAAATGGGCAAAAGGCTGGGCCTCAGAAACCCGGACGACTACAAGGTACTGTGGGTAGTCGATTTTCCGTTGCTCGAGTATGGTGAGGAAGAGCAGCGCTGGTTTGCCATGCACCATCCTTTTACCTCGCCCAAACCGGAAGATATAACGTTGCTCGACAGCGGCGATTTAGGAAAAGTAAGGGCAAACGCTTACGACCTGGTCATCAACGGGGTAGAAGTAGGAGGGGGATCGGTGAGGATCTACCGCAAGGATCTTCAGAAGACCATGTTCGGTATCCTGGGATTCTCGGAAGAGGAAGCCCAGGCCCAGTTCGGTTTCCTGATGAACGCATTTGAATACGGTGCGCCTCCGCACGCAGGAATAGCATTCGGCTTCGACCGCTTGTGTTCTTTATTCGGAGGAGTAGATTCCATCAGGGATTTTATCGCTTTCCCGAAAAATAACTCGGGGAGGGATGTGATGATCGACAGCCCGGCGCCTATTGCAGGCAACCAGCTGAAGGAGCTTGGGATTTCCGTTGCTCATTGAGGATTAGCGTATCAGCCGCGGGCAGTCTGAGTGACTCTTTCAGCTGCCGGCCGGTTTTGTCCGGGATATTCGATAAGGATGACTCCCGGACAGGGATTTATAAAGTAAGAGTTGACTAATTATTACCACATCAATTATATTGAAACATTTTCACATCATTAATTTTAATGAAACACGGTTTTTTGAGATGTTGAGAAAATCACTTTTAAATACCCGTACCCTTCTCTCTGTTTTGATATTGCTGGTCTTGTCGTTGGAGGAAAGCTTGGCGCAAACGAAAGTAAGCACGGCGCAGGCGCTCCAGTTCTACAAGGAAGCCAAGGCGAAAGGAATGAGCGATGCAGAAATAGAAAGGCTTGCCCTGGCAAACGGCCTGACACCTGCCGACCTGATCCGACTGAAGCAGGAAATGGCTGACGATCTCGGAGACCAGGTTGTAAATGATCATGTGCGAGAGATCAGCTCATTGAGAGAAGCGGTGCCGGTCAGCACAAAAGCGGCACCCGTGGCGGCGAGGGATACGCTTCCGGAATCAAAGCAGCTTTTCGGACAGGCTTTTTTCTCGCGGGGAGAAATATCGTTTGAGCCCAACCTGCAGATACCGACTCCGATCAACTATATCGTAGGGCCCGGAGATGAGATCCTCGTCGATATATCGGGTAATGCCGTCAACAGCTACAGGCTGAAAGTGAGCCCGGAAGGAACTGTGAACCTTGCCAATTTTCCTCCTTTCTATGTAAGCGGGCTTACGATGGAGGAGGCTCAGAAGCGAATCGTTTCGCGGTTGAAAACAGCCTATTCGGGTCCGGGTATTCATACCAATGTTACGCTGGGTAAAATACGGAGCATTACCATCACCGTTACCGGTGAAGTCAGGAACCCGGGCACGTATACAGTACCTTCCCTTGCAACGGCATTTCATGCGTTATACGTTTCAGGGGGCCCTACTGCAAGGGGTACCATGCGGCAGATCGAGATCATCAGGAACAATAAGCCGGTCAGGAAAATCGACTTCTACAAGTTCCTGGTCGACGGAGATGTTTCAGACAATATCATGCTGACTGACCAGGATATCATTTTTGTCCGTCCTTCCAGGTCGCTGGTGTCCGTTCAGGGTGAAGTAAAAACCCCCGGGATATTTGAAACGCTCGAGAATGAGAGCCTGGAAAAGGCCATATCGTTTGCCGGAGGCTTTACGAGCGATGCATACAGCCATACCATCTCCTATCAGAGGAATACCGGGAAGGAATACCAGCTCGGACAGGTTTCCCGCGAAGATTACGGAAGCTTCCAGGTGAAGGACGGTGACAAATTTACGATCGGTAAGATACTCAACCGGTTTGTCAACCGTGTTACGATAAGAGGCGCTGTGTATCGTGAGGGCGAATATCCTATGAACGCGCAGCTGCAAACTGTATCCGACCTGATCAGGGCGGCAGACGGAGTACTGGAAAATGCATTCCTCAACCGGGCGGTGCTATACCGGTTGAATGAGGTGCTCGAACCGGTTGTTATCCCGATTGATCTCAAAAAACTGCTCAAGGGAGAAGCTGAAGACATTAAGCTTCTGCGCGACGATATACTGGAAATAAAAACAGTCCAGGAGTTGAGGGAAGAAGGCATGGTATCGGTTTCCGGGGAGGTATCCAAGCCGGGAGAATATGGATTCAGAGAAGGGCTGACAATCGGCGATGTCATTTTTGAAGCCGGCGGTTATACGTTTGGCGCAGTACCGTTCCGTATAGAAGTATCGAGGCGGATCAAGTCGGATACAGCCAATCTCCCGGTTTCGCAGAATGTGAAGATTTTCCATTTGAACCTGGCTGACAATCTCGAGCTGACAAGTGAGGAGCAAAAATTCCGGCTGGAGCCTTTCGACCACGTGTTCATCCGTAAGTCACCGCGTTATGAGACGCAGAAGATATTTACAGTGCTGGGACAGGTAAACTACCCGGGGAATTATACGGTGAGGCAGTCTGTAGAGCGGATCTCGGATGCCATCGCCCGGGCCGGGGGCCTGAAAGAAAGCGCCTACCTGAAAGCCGCACAGTTCAGAAGACGCGGCGCGCCGATAGCGCTAGATCTGAATTCTATCATGAACAAACCGGATCAGCCTGCCAACCTGCTGCTGCAGCAGGGCGACAGCCTTTTGATCCCGGAGAGGCAGGAAACGGTAGCCATCACAGGCGCTGTACTGAACCCGTCGGTCGTGAATTTTGATAAAAGTTATAATCTTAAGGATTACCTGGCTCAGGCAGGAGGGTTTGTGGAAAATGCCAACAGGAGAAATCTCTTTGTAACGCATGCCAACGGGATAACGGACCGGACCAGGAGGTTTTTATTTTTCAGGAACTATCCTAAGGTGGGGCCTGGAAGCCAGGTAATAGTGCCGCTGAAGGAAGTGGATCCTAATAAGCAGACCTGGTCGAGGGGAGAAAGGGTGATGCTGATAAGTTCTGTCGCGACGATTTCTGTTACCCTTATCAGGGTTTTACAGGAAGTTTGGGTTAATAAAAATTAACGAAGTTGGATGTTGATTTGCTTTATAGCTAATTAAAACGGTAATACAAATGATGCAGCCAGATGATTCTGGAAAAATAGTCGAATTAAGCCTGTCCGATATAACGGGTTTTATACGAAAGTATTTTTTTTTCTTCTTGATAGTAGGGGGAGGAGCAGCAGTGCTTGGATATCTTTTGTCTTTCTTAAAGCCGAATGAATATACTGCCTATGCTTCTATTCTTCCAGAATATTCTTCGGGACCGGGAAGTAGTATCAGTGAGCTTGCAACGCTTGCAGGGTTAGGTGGTCGGACCCGTTCGGAAGCCGTTAGGCCCGACCTTTATCCGGATATTCTTAGTAGTACCCCTTTTCTTGTATCTCTTCTATCTGCGCCCCTTAAAAATCGGGAAGGAAAGACTTCTACTATCTTTAAATTGTTTCAGGAGACCGTTAAAAGTAAGGATACTCTCGCAAGTCCATTTACTAAGGAGCAGATGAATGGTCTGGATAGTAGTGTGTTGAATATTACTCCTGTCCAGCGCCTTTTTATCAATAGTATGCGTGGAAGAATTACTGTGTCGCATGGTAAAATCAATGGAGTAATAGGAATTAGTATAGAGCTTCCGGATCCTGTACTAGCTGCGGCTGCAACGAGATTTACTATTGATTATCTTGTGAAATTTGTCTCCGATTATCGTACTGGAAAAGAAAATAAGAAAGTTGACTTACTTACAGAGCAAGCCAGACAAGCGGAATCGGCTTATCGTTCAGCCGAATCAAGACTTGCTTCTCATAGAGATCGCAATAGAAATATAGTGACATTTACAAATCGTGTAGATGAGCAGAGGCTGGAAGGTGAGTATTATCGTACGCAAGGAGTCTATAATGAACTCATGCAGCGACTTCAATTTTCAAAAGTTCAAAGAGAAGAGGTTACTCCGGTATTGAAGGTTTTGGAACCTCCGATTGTACCGGTTATAACCAGTAAGCCGAGAAGACTGGTAATGGCAGCTGGTTATGCCATAGCTGCATCTTTTTTAGCATTGTGTTACGCTTTGTTTATAAAAGAAAAAATACTTCAGAAACTGAGTTAGGATTAATTTCCAGGAACTTTAAATGTTCGTATAAAATATACGATCATTGAGGGGACTCAGGATAATGAAGTGATCAAAATCTGGATTTGAAATTGTCTTATCTATAGAGTTTCCGGTAGATGCGTAATAGGAGATTCATTTCCCTCAATATAGCGATATCCTTTATCAGTAAGGGGGCTGGACTGGCAATTAATTTTGTACTTTTCAAGATTCTACTCGATTGTATTGGGCAGAAGGAGTATGGAGTTTGGTTGACTCTAAGTTCCGTTTTCGCTTGGTTTTCATTCTTTGATATGGGAATTGGAAGCGGCTTAAAAAATAAATTATCTACTAGTATTGCCTTAAATCAATTGGAAAAGGCAAAAAGTTATGTTTCCACATCTTATTTTATGTATACCGCTATATTTACAATTGTATCTATAGTGTTTTTTTTTGTATCACGTTTTATCAACTGGAGTGATCTTTTGAAGGTACAGGAAATTAGAGGTTGGGAATTGTCTGACTTTATTTCTTTACTTGCTCTGCTATTTGGGGTTCGATTTGTGTTGAATTTAATTATAAGTATTGGGACTGCGTTGCAGATTAGTGCTATAGTAGATATTCAGGGTTTTTTTATTAACATCACAACCTTTCTACTTTGTATTTTAGTCTTATGGTTGGAGATTTGTAATTTTTTTTCAATTGCACTAGTTCATTCTCTTGTTCCACTTCTGGTTTTACTTGTAATTACTATCATACTTTTTAAAAGTCGGTTTAAGTTTATTCAGCCAGCTTTTAGCTCTGTTAATGTTGACACTGCAAAGGAGTTATTTGCTCTTGGGAATAAATTTTTGTTTTTACAGCTAAGTATGCTTTTTTTGATGACGTCGAGTAGCGTACTGATTAATTGGTTTGTTAGTTCGGAGGAAGTGGTTGTGTATAATGCGGCATTCCGGTATTTTAGTATTATTTCTATTGGCTTTCAAACAATATCTTTTCCTTTTTGGGCAGCTTTTAATGATGCTTTTGTGAAAAATGATATTATTTGGATTGCGAACGCTATTAAGAAACTTCTTTGGGTGTGGCTTCTTTTTGCTGCTCTTGGATTATTATTTCTTTTTCTTAGTGATAAAGTATATTTAATATGGCTGTCTGATAAGGTTAATATTCCTTTTTCATTGTCTTCTTTGCTGATGATACAAGTTTTAATAACTTCATGGAATAATATTTTTGTATTTTTTTGCAATGCTGTTAATGCTCTTAAAATACAGATTATTTTGTCTTTGATTATGTTGTTTTTGAATATTCCTTTAGCTTATTTGCTTTCAACAGTTTTTGCTTTAAAAACAAATGGAATTGTAATTACTTCTATTCTACTTCAACTACTATTCGCAATAATTCTTCCATTTCAAACAAGGAGAATAATTCAAGAAAAGAGAACTTTAAGCAAGATGATGTTTCGTTAATTGTTATTCAATATGTCAACGGTTCTTATATATGATTCATCTAAAAATACTGGCCATCATTTCGAATATATAGAGGCTATTTTGAAGGAGGTAACAAGAGATATTTATAGAAATAGTAAATATTATTTTGTTTTAAATAATTGTATGAAATCAGTGATTGATGAAAATATATCTAGTGGAAGTAACTATGAAATTATATATATAGATGATCATATTCTTGAAAAGTGGGGTCGATTAAATGCGCTTTCGAGATCTATATCTGAGATATATTTTATATATACTCTTTGTTTGAAAAAGAAAGTAAAGAGAGTCCTTTTTTTAATGATAGATACATATCAATACGCTTTAGGTATTAATAGGAGTTTATTTTATGATATCAGCATAGAGGGTATATTATTTAAGCCTTACACCAGATATGATATAGATAGAACGGGATTACTACGTCATGTTAAAAGTGTGCTGTTTCGTTTCTATAAATGGCTTGGAGTAGCAATATTGATGAATAATCGGAGTAAGAAGAAAATATGGATATTAAATGATAGAAAATCTTCTCATATTTTTAATACCGACTTCCAATGCAATAGTTTTTATTATTTGCCGGATCCAGTCAGAAATCTTGGAAAAGTTAAGAAGTACGATCTATTAGAGGCTTACTGTGTACCAAAAGATAATAAGATTTTGGTAATATTTGGGTCTATATCTCCTTTTAAAAACATAGAAAATATACTCAAAGCGCTTTCGATAATTAATACTCTTTCTATAACACTATTAATTATCGGATCATGGGCGTCGAACAAATATAAAAAATATATAAATAATTTAATTGATACTTATCTTTTAGAGAGAACTAATTTGCAAATTATTGTAGAGGACAGGTATTTCGAAGATGAAGAAGTTGATTTCCTGATTTCCAAATCTCATTGCGTACTTATTCCATATATTAACTTTTATTTTTCGAGCGGAGTATTGGGCCGTTCATCTTCTTTAGGAAAACCAGTTATCGCATCAAAAATAGGCCTATGTGAGGAGCTGGTAGAGAGTTATTCTTTAGGGTTGACGATAGATCCGCATAACCCAGAAAAAATTGCTGATGGAATTATAAAGGTATTGCTGGGAGAAGGTTTGAGTTCAGAGGAAGGAATGCAAAGGTATGTGAATGAGCGAAAGTATACCGACTTTGTGGGAGTATTATTAAAGGTATAAAACAATGGAATTGGTTAGTTATTATAATAATCGGGCTTTGAGCAAGGTGGCTTCTATTATGATTGCTTTTTTGTTTTGTCAGCCTGTCTTTACATCAATTCCTATTATTCTGAGAATTTCTACAGAACCATTTTCTATTCTTTTTCGATCAATTGTTCTTTTGTTGTCTTTATATGTTTCTGTTCTTTATTTTTTTACGAGAAGAAACCCTCGGTTTCAGGTGTCTCTTTCCTTTATTTGTTTGATTGTCTTTTGGGTTTTCTATTCAATTAGATTGATTTATGATATTTCTATTCGAGGGTTAGCTTATGACGGGGGAGATGCTTTATTTGTTTATTCTATAGCTTTTGGTAATCAATTATTACCGTTAATTGCAATTGGGTTGGTCGGTCAGTATATTGTAAGTGAGGATCTTGTAAAGTATTTATATATAGCTTTTACAATGTCGAGCATTTCGGCTTTTGCACTGGTCATTTTTTTTATGGGATTTAATATGGATGTTTTTTCAAATAGGTCGGGAATAGGTGAATATGGTATACAGGTAATTAAATTAAGCTTTGATGGGCAAGTTTTAATAATTATGTCCGTATTTATTCTTGTTTTTTATAGAGATTTATCAATTCTAAAGAAAATATTATTGTTTGTATCAATTTTTATTGGAATATTTGGACTGTTATCTGGAGCATCCAGAAGCCCTTTTTTTGGTACACTTCTCGGTCTCCTATTGATAGCTATTACTTTTGTCGCTGCAAACGATTTTAAAATCGAAAAGATTCTTAAGCTATTTTTTTTCTCATTTACTATTGTTTTTCTATTTGTACTGATATATATTAACTTTTTGGCAGATCTTCGGATAGCGACTTTTATCAGAGTAGTAAACTTTATACAATTTAGATCGGAGGGAGCTGTAGAAATTAGAGATTTTGAGTATCAAATGGCTTGGAATCAATTCTTACGAAGTCCTGTAATCGGAGATGCCTATATAGAGGAGTTTACGAATTTCTATCCACATAACATATTCCTGGAACTTTTAATGGCTACGGGTGTAGTGGGTACTTCGCTTATATTAGTTCCCATGGTGAGAATTTTTATTCGATCGAGATTTTTATTTAATAACTTCGAAAGTAATCGAAGTGACGTACTTTTACTGATTATTTTTGTATTGATATTATTTTTGAGCTTGTTTTCAGGTGGCTTATTTGCAAATCCAATTTTTTGGATTTTATTTTCTTATTTGGCGATTAAGACTGACTTATGTTATGACAATTTAGAATTACTAACAACACAAAATAAAGCATGAGAAATAATTTTTGTTTGTTTCTTACCGGTACGATATCTCCAAGGGAAGGGATAAATCGCTTAAAAAGAAAAAATGTTGATGTTCGAGAGGAAGATTATTTTCGATCTATAGCTGCTTGGATGAAGTTAAATATACCAATTGTTTTTTGTGAGAATAGTAACTATAATTCTAAAAAAATATCGTCCTTGTTTGAAAATTATTCTGGTGATGGGGAATATTTAAAGTTTCAGTCAGATTCCTGTATTACGGAAAAAGGTAAAGGGGAAACCGAGATATTTAACTACTGTTACAATAATTCTGAAGTTCTGAGGAGATATCAATTTATTATTAAATGTACTGGGAGGCTTTATGTAGAAAATTTTTCTGATATTATCGAGAGTATTCCGGCTGATAAATTTTGCTTTGTATATGCTGATTTGCTTCGTAATATGACTTGGGCAAATTCAATGTTTTTTATGTATGATACAGGGTTTTATAAGGAGTACCTGAGAAAGTATCTTGACAAGATAGATGAGTCGAATTTTATTTACTTTGAGCATACCTTAGCAAGGTCAATACATGCGGCAATGGCTGATGGTTACGAGTTTTCATTATTGCCATATCCCGTTAAATTTTTAGGATATCACGGATCCTCTGATGAACAAATAAAGAATGATTTTTTTAGAGTTATAAAGAGATTGATAGTATTACGGCTAAAAAGTTGGGCTTTTAAATTAGCTACTTAATGTGCTTTGTTGAGTTTATCTTCTGTTGAGATATTTGAATATAAAAGGGAATGTATGTATGAAAGCAAATTGGCGCCTATAATTGTTTTTTGCTATAATAGGCAATTTCACCTGGAACAGTTGATAGAATCTCTTAAAAATAATTCTCTGGCTGAGAGCAGTAGTTTATTTATTTTTTCAGATGGATACAGGAAAGAAGATGATAGAGAAGCAGTTCTTGAAGTTAGAAGATATTTAAGCACAATTACCGGATTTAAGGAAATACATATAGAGGAACGACAATTAAATATGGGCCTTGGAAATAATGTGATAGAGGGAGTTTCATATGTATTAGAAAAGTTTGATAAGGTTATTGTTTTGGAGGATGATTTACTTGTTTCTTCGGATTTTTTAGATTTTATGAATCGGGCTTTAGATTTTTATACATCTGACCCAAGAATTTATTCAATATCCGGGTTTAATTTTAAATTTAAATTGCCGAAAAATTACAAGGAACAGGTTTACTTATTACCGAGAATATGTTCTTTGGGATGGGGTACTTGGCGGGATAGATGGAATAGTGTGAATTGGAATATGGAATACTTTCCAAGCTTTATTGAAGATGTTAGACAACGAAAGAAGTTTGAAATTGGTGGTGAAAATTTGACACTTATACTTTTAAAACAATATTTGGGATATTACAAATCCTGGGCAATTCGATGGGATTATAATCGATTTTTAAATAATGCATACTGTTTATACCCTGCTAATCCGAAAGTAATTAACAAGGGAAATGATGGATCTGGTACCAATGATTCAGTTTTTATTAAACAAAATACCAGGCTTTCGAATATACGTGTAGGGTTAAAAGAAAATATAGAGGTTAACGAAGAGTTAGTAAATGCGGCTAGTGGAGTATTTCGACTGTCGATAATAAAGAAAATTTATTTTAAATACCTCTTATTAAAATACTACTTAAAAAATATAGTATAGTAAAATTTTAATTTGAAGGTATCGAGCTTTTATTATGCGAGTGGGACGTTTGTTGTCTAACTATGTTAGATGACTTTAGTAATTTTTTCATTATTGCCAGCGTATTATGAAGATTCTTGTTCATGATTATGGAGGTTATCCCTTTATCTATGAATTGAGCCGCTCTTTAGCCGGTAGGGGATTGAAGATTATTCATATCTATAGCTCATCAAGTGGATCTCCCAGTTCAGATTTTTACGAATCGGATTATTTGACTGTTATAGATTTAGGGAAAACCCTCGAAAAAGTAAAAAAGGATTCTTTAATTTCTAGGTTCTGGCGGGAGAGATCTTACGGGAAACAAATTGAAAGAAAAATTCAGGAGTTAGGTCCTGATATTGTCATTTCTGCAAATACGCCTTTGGAGGCACAGAAAAGGATAGCAGCAATATGTTTCCGTAAACATATATATTTTGTTCACTGGTTACAAGATATATTAAGTATAGCGGCTGAAATTGTGATTAGGAAGAGAAGTTTTTTCTTAGGCCGGATAGTAGGAATATACTTTAGGAATATTGAAAAGAGATGTTTACTATCGGCGGATTATGTAATTCCAATTTCAGTTGATTTTTCTTCTATTATTCAAAAGTGGGGTATTCCTCCTGATAAGATATCAATAATTGAAAACTGGGCTACTATTGCTGACATATCTTTGTGTAATAAATCAAATGTATTCTCAAGAGAAAATCGTATAGAGGATACTTTTAATATAGTTTATTCCGGGACCTTAGGAATGAAGCAGGATCCCGAATTGCTTGTTAAAATTGCATTGACTTATCGTGCTAATCCTCAAATAAGAATTGTAGTAGTTGCCACAGGATCCGGAGTAGTATATTTAAAAGAAAGGGTTAAGACAGAAGGCTTAACTAATATTTTAATTCTTCCCCTGCAACCTTTTGGAGCAATTTCTGAGGTTTTGGGAAGCGGTGATTTACTACTGGCCATGCTAGAGCCCGATGCATCGGTATATTGCGTGCCATCTAAAGTGTTGACTTATTATTGCGCGGGTAAGCCGTCGCTGCTGATATTGTCGAAGGAAAACCTGGCGGCGCGCTTAACAATTGAGAATAAACTTGGATTTGTTGTTGAGCCATGTCACTTTACCCAGCTACGGTCTGTAATTGATTATGCGTTGTTGAATTCGGAGGAATTGGATATGTACGGAAGGCGGGCGCGTAAATATGCGGAGACTCATTTCGGGATAAAAGGAATAACTGATAAGTTCCTGCAGATTATAAATATGTTAAAGAAATGAACTACCTGATATTTGGAGGAGAGGGATTTATTGGTAGACACCTGGCTTCCTACCTGGAGGAAAATGTGATTCGCTCAGGAGATAGCGTATATTCTTTAGATATAAAGCGCAGGGTAGAACAGGGAGTCCCGGGTAAATTCATATCCTGTGATGTAAGAGTTCCTATCAGACTGAGTGATGTAACTAACCTACCGGAAAGTATCATTTTCAACCTGGCAGCAGTGCACACCACACCCGGGCATCCGGACCATGAGTACTTCGAAACCAATATACTGGGCGCCAATAATATCTGCACATTTGCCGAACAAAACGGTATTTCCAGGATTGTATTTACGAGCTCAATAGCACCATATGGTGCTTCCGAAGAAAACAAAACAGAGGATTCACTTCCCATGCCTAATACGCCATACGGTATCTCTAAGCTAGTGGCAGAGCATATCTTCAGAACTTGGCAGGCGAAGGATATTGGAAACAGGAAACTGTCTATCGTCCGTCCCGGAGTCGTTTTCGGAAAAGATGAGGGAGGGAACTTTACCCGTCTCTATAATGCGCAAAAAAAAAGGACGTTCTTCTACCCCGGTCGGAAGGATACGCTCAAGGCCAGTATCTATGTAAAAGATGTGGTTCGGATTTTATATCAGACGATTGCATCCGATCTTCCCGATAACTTTTGTCTTTATAATCTAACTTATTATCCTGCTCCCAGCATTGAAAAGATCTGCTGTACGATTTCGGAGGTGACCGGGGTTTTAAAACCGGGAATCATTATTCCCGGATGGATGCTAAAGGTAGCTGCAGCTATTATTTACAACATTGGCGCTGCTTTCGGTATTAAATTTAACGGTATACACCCGGCTAGGGTAAAAAAGCTGATGATCTCGACCAACATAAACGGAGAGAAGCTGAGCAGGAGTGAGTTCAGGTTACAATATGATCTGAAATCGGCTATTGAAGACTGGAAAAAAGAAAGTGGAATGTTGGCATAGATCTTCCTAAAAACAATCTATCCTGGTACAAAGATTTTCCGTAGAAGACTACACCATCTGCTACCAAAATATTGTGTGAATGAGAGTTTTTATTAATGTTTCCAATATCAAACTAAGCGGGGCTTTGCAGGTAGCAGTTTCATTTATTAATGAAATTGCTCATATTGGAGAACACGAGTTTACGATAGCCGTCAACGATATTGTTCAGAAGGAGATTGACGGTGTCCGCTTTGGAGAAAATGTAAGTATTTATAGTGTTGATTTCAGACACCCGTTTCAATCGGGGTATTCAGGATATAAAAGAAAAATTGATGATCTGGTTGAAACGAGTCGGGCCGAGTGTGTTTTTTCTGTCTTTGGGCCTACGTATTGGACTCCAGCTGTACCGCATCTTGCTGGCTTCGCTTATGGATGGGGGGTAAATCCTGATTCAGAATTTATCAAGTCTCTTCCTTGGTACAGAAAGATTAAGATGACTCTGGAAAATACATTTAAAGGCTATTATTTCCGTAGAGATGCCCGATATTACGTAGTAGAAACAGAGATCGTCAGACAGCGGTTAAGCCGGTTTATGAGTGTTAATCTTGATGATATTTTCGTCGTTAATAATACGTTTAATCATTTTTTTTTAAATCCGGATCTTAATAAAATTGACTGGAGAATAGAAAAAAGAGGTTTTAAATTACTAACTATATCATCAAATTATGAACATAAAAATCTTATAGTTTACAAGAGATTATCCGAATTTTTTAGGGGAAATGGCGTCAACGATATTTACTTTATCGTTACTTTACCTGATGCCGATTATTTGACGCTATACGGAGGCGGAGATCCTAATATTATAAATGTGGGTAAAGTCAGTCCCCAGGACTGTCCGTCTCTTTACCTTTTGAGCGATGCGATGATTTTGCCTACTGTCCTCGAATCGTTTACGGCTTGTTACCCGGAAGCAATGATCATGGGAAAGCCAATACTAACCTCTGATCTTGATTTTGCACGGGATATTTGCCGTGATGCCGCTCTTTATTTTAATCCATTTGATTATACAGACATAGCCAGGAAAATTCTGCAGCTTAGGAAAGACACTGAATTACAAAATAAGCTAGTTGAATTGGGGAAGAAGAGAGTATTCGATTTTCCGGGTGCTGATAAAAGAGCAAGTGAATATCTTAAGATTTGTCAGCGTATCGTAAATGATCTATGAAAACTATAATGCCTGACCGTTAGGAAGAGAGCCTATATTATAGATTGGAAAAAAGAGAAATAACTTTTAGCTTAGCGCCAGGTTGCAGTGTGACAAAACTACGAATAGATGGCGGTATCAAGTTTTTTTTAAATACCATCAATCTTATATCATGTATCAAAATCTCAAAGAGTTCAAGCTTCCTGATAACTTTCGGGGGCGCCCTGCATGGTATGTGCAGTTGTGGTGGATCGTTCAGGCGTTGTTGTTTAAAACATCTCCCCAGTTCATGTATGGGTGGCGGAGATTTCTGCTCAGGGCTTTTGGTGCACAAATCGGCAAAAAAGTAATTATACGGCCCACTACGCATACGCAATTCCCCTGGAAAGTATCGATAGGCGATTACTCCTGGATTGGGGATCACGTCACATTATACAGCCTCGAAGAAATCCGGATCGGTAAAAATGCGATAGTCTCTCAGAAGAGTTACCTTTGTACGGGTTCTCACGATTATGAAAAAGAAACTTTCCCAATCTATGCGTTACCCATTACACTTGAAGATGAATGCTGGCTTGCAACGGATGTTTTTGTCGGACCCGGCGTAACAATAGGAAAAGGAACAGTAGTGGGAGCACGCTCTTCCGTTTTCAAATCTCTTCCACCTAACAAAGTCTGTACAGGAACACCGGCCAGAATAATAAGGGACAGGATTTAAACCCAAAGTTTTTTGGGTGTATAAATAAACTGTGTCAATGGCTGAAAATCTAACACCATTCTGCCGGGAAATCATATCGCCAGTTTTTGCGCCGTAATCGCCCAATTTGATAGAGGCATCGTTGATATTACCGTGGGCCAAAAAAACAGCTTCAGTAGCGCCATATCGGACGTAAAGGCCCCTTTTGTCTTGGTTAATTTGCAGACTTGTCGATGATGAAAGCCTTCGATTGTGTTCGTCGTGTAAACCAGCTTGCGGATGGCATTATCTGACGTAGTCATCGTAATACTCTTTTGAGAGTCGTCGCTGTTTAGTAATATTTATTGTATCAGCTTTAGATCTGGGGAAAGTCAAAACCTCACCCCGTAGCTTAGCATTGCTCCCCATGAAGAATTCAGCAGTTTGCCTGAATCAAACCCCACTTGCCCTCCCCAATAAGGTGTAAGTTCTTTTCTTCTTTGTTCCCTTTTTATTATGTCATGCTGCACAGAGAGAAACGAACAAAACTGGTGAACAGGCTCAAATACGAAGTCCGAAGAAGGGTACTGAATCTGTTCAAACGGAACGCGGTATGGCTTTCCGCTGGTAGCATAGGTGCCCTTGTTATAAGAATACGTGGCCAGTGTTTTTATCAGGTACCCCCGCCAACTGCCCGTAAAGCCGGTATGCAAAGCGAATACCCTGTTATTAATGAAGTAGTGACCTGCTGATGTCTGTCCAGGCCTGGCTTCCCTGATGGTAGTGAACAGGGAAGTACCTAACCCAACCCCTTTGTAGCTCCAGCCTTCACGGTACACGTAATGGTTGTAGTAACTTTCAGTACCTGTAGGAGTCGCTGGACTTGATAAATTACCCGCCTGGTCCATGCTGTACATAACTTCAAGGAGAATTTTATTCCATTGCAGCCGTTTTTGACTAGAGTCGAAACGTTTATTGGTCAAGCTCAACCCGTTCAATCCATCTTCGATATTGGCAAAATGAGCCAAAGCTCCCGCTTCATAGAAAAACTGGCGATAAGCTAATAGCCTTACGGAATTTAAATCTATATGAAATCCCAGATCTATTGAGCCTAAATGGTTACCAACCTTGCTTTGGGCCCACATCTGTCCAAACAGGACTGATTTATATGACTCCCAGGGAGTAAAGTCATAATTAGCCCCGAATATTTTGATTTCGTTTCCCCAAAACGCCTGGTGCGTAAAACCACCATAAACTCCTAGCAACCCTCCGGGTTTGCCCAGCCGCCCGTATAATGACTTATGATGAAAATATGTCTCAGTCTGGTCAACCCAATAAAACTCATTAATGGGCACCTTTCCCAACCACCCGTGGCTAAATGAGCCTTTAAAAGCCACCCACCCGTTTGTAAAAGACAGTGGATAAAATTCCGGAATCGAGATCTGTACCTGAGGAATGCCCAATGCATTGCCGGATATAGCAAAAGCTCCCGAAGTGAGCAGCGTATCTGTAAGTCCTGCCTGCCCCCGCCATCTGCCTGCCTTGATCTCAAACATCGCCAACCTTATTTTAGCGTTGGCCTGTACCAGGATTAAATCTGTTTCCGATTTGCCGCCATTCGCTCTGCTTTCCAGCCCTATTCCCCAATCGATCGTCCGCCGGCGCGTCGTATCGTAGTCTTTATAAATGTGGCCAATCAGGCTACCCGAATATCCGGAAAGCGGCAGGCTTCCATCCTGCCTTGACCTGAACCAAAAAGGTATCTGATCCGATGAGGTACCTATTGCCTGTGCTTCCAGTTGAAAATTGACAAAGCCTTGCTGAGCGAAAGAGCCAAAAAATGGAAGAAGAGGGATTATTAACGCTAATATTTTCTTTGAGACAAGCACACGCATTCGGTAGTAGATCATTCCAGATCGATTTGTTCTTATAGGAAAACTAAAGCATCGGACATTGCCTGATACAGATTTATTTAAAAGAATTTCACTTGTGGGATGTCTACAAAGGTGAGTCTATTTTTCCAAAAAAAAAATCTGGTCAGTGCGATAGTGGAATTGTAGCTTTTTAAGAATGGGCTGCCCTCTTTGTTGCTCAAGCCGACGTTTGGGGTTTCTAGCTTTTTGAGGCTCTCTTAAGTCTATACTACATAAAAGAGGTGCTCAGCGCCCTTATTCACTTGGACACGACGTTTATGCGGGTGGGGTGTGTGCAAAGCTAATTTCTCAAAAAAAATGGAAAGATGTATTGAGTTGGTAGATCTAAAACTCGCTAGACCGCCTTCATCAAGATTTTTTATTAAAATTAGCATTTCTCAACTGAATCTGCCATATTTATATCCGCCGATTGAGACAAACCTACTTTTAATTAGTAATCAATGAAGTCGATTTCCGTTTAACTTTAGTTGAAATACTTCAAATTAGTATTAGAGAACTAAGATATTGTGACATTATTAAAGAGAATTGCATATATCTTTCCAATAAAGAAGAGGAAAACTAGATAGTTTTGATTAAAATATTTTTATGAAGTTGAAATATTTTGGCTCAAAGATGACCTTGTTTAACTTAGCGGTTTCTAAAATGATTTTTTTCAGTTTAAATACCCGCTTAGCTTATTTGAAGTTTAAAAACAGATTTTTGAAAAATACGAAAGCGGGTGTCACTCTTTCAAATAACGATAAAACTACATCCTCTTTTGTTGGCTTCTTAAATCAGGGGTATGATAAAATTAATATAGGTGGTGGAAATTATAATTTAGAGGGATTCGTAAATTTAGATTTTGTTTTGTTTCCAGGTGTTTTCCGTCAGGTTGTGGCCAATATTACCGATCTAAGCTTTATACCAGATCATAGTGTCAGTCATATTTACAGTAATCAAGTGCTTGAACATCTTAATCAGGAGCAGTTGGTATACCAGTTTGCTGAATATAAGCGCATTCTAAAGGATAATGGGTTAATTAGCTTTAGAACCCCTAATGCACTTGGCGTAAGTTATGGATTTTGGTTTGGGATTGTACCTGAAGCTAATTATGACGAATTCTTGAGCTTGGGTTATCCAAAGGATGCATTTTTCTACGACCCCCGGGATACTTGGTACCATAGAGATTTTTTTGCATTTATACATTGGATTTATGCTGATGCCGGTAATATTAAAAATCAACATTTGTCTATATTTACTCCCAGCTACATAACGAAATTACTTGTCGATAGCGGATATGAAATTTTAAAAATGACTAAACCAGAAACGTCGCAAATCATCGTAGTCGCTAAGCCGATCAAGTAAGAGTGGACTTTTAATCGGGGTGCGGTAGTCCTCTTATCCCTATCTCTTTGATCTTTACAAATCCACTATTTGTTAATACATTCTTGTGTACTTTTACCACACAAAGACATAGTATGACTGCATGTCCGCCGAAATCCCAAAAATCGACATCTGCACTTTATCCGGAAACAGAGAAGAGGACATACTGGTCAGCAGGTTCTCGGAGTACCTGAACCGCTATTCCAACCTTGCCGCTCCCCACCGGCATAGCTTCTACCATTTGCTTTTCTTTACCGAGGGAGGCGGCAGGCATACAATCGACTTCCACCATTTTGATGTGAGGCCCCACCAGGTTTATTTCATGGTTCCCGGACAAGTGCACTCCTGGAATTTTGCAGGAAAGATGGAAGGCTATATCGTGAATTTTTCCGAGGCTTTTTTCAGATCGTTCCTGCTCAGGCAGGACTACCTGGATTCATTCACTTTTCTGCAGGGACAGCCGGAAAATAGTGTCCTTAACCTGGCTGGAGCAACGGGAGCGGAGGTTAGCCTCCTGTTTGAAAAGATCATAGATACGGCAGGTTTTTCTCCCCGGTTCCGGAATGATCTTATCCGCACCCTGCTGCTTCAGGTTTTTATTATCGTACAGGATAACGTAGAAACAGGAAAAGAAACGGGTGCGCTTCCAAAAGGAAATTCATGGCTCAGGAACTACCAGAAGCTGATCGGGCAGCATTTCCTGACGCTGCGCCTTCCCGGCGAGTATGCTGCGCTTTTGAGTATAACGCCCAATCATCTGAACGCCCTTTGTAAGGAACAACTGGGGGTTCAGGCCGGACAGCTGATCCGCGACAGGATTATCCTGGAAGCAAAGAGGCTGCTGATCAACGTGGACCTGAGCGTCTCCGAAATCGCCTATAAGCTCAATTACAAGGACAACTCTTACTTTTCAAGATCGTTTAAGAAAGCTGCGGGCATGACGCCTGAGGCATTTCGCAGGAGGCATGTACGTTAGATGAAGTATGCAGGTACTGCAAAGTGCTCAGTAAAACTGCCTTCTAATATCCATGCTCTGATGCAGGATACGGACAATTTCAATATCTTCCGAGGGTGATACTATACAGTAAAATACAATGTGTTTTCCTACATAGTATTTTAAATATCCATTCCGGATGTAATCGCAGCTCTGACCTTTTTCCGGGAAGTCGGATAAGAGACGGAAGGCACGATCAATTATTGACAGATAAATGTCTCTTTGCCTAATTCCCCATTCTTTTTGGGTGTAGCGGGCAATATCTTTCAGATCAGTTTTTGCCTTGCGGGTGAGGAAAAAAGCCAAGTCTTATTCTTCGTTCAATTCTTTAATCAATCCGCCAAGCGAATAGTCCGACCTACCGCTCTCTTCGCCTTCAATAAGCGCCTGCCGTAGTGCTTCCAGCTTGGTTTCCTGTTCTTCCAACAGGCGTAGCGCAGCGCGTATCGCTTCACTTGCCGAACCATACCGCCCTTTCTGTATTTGCTGGTTGATAAAGTTTTCTAAGTGCGGACCTATAGTGACGCTCGTGTTCCTGGACATGTTATTTATTAGTTTATTTCGTAAAACAAATATACCAATAAATATTATATATAGGTATGCGTTGTAACTACTACCGATTCCCGCGGTTCCAGATCATAAAAACAGGGATACCCAGCAGAATAATAACAAACCCCGGCCAGGTATAGGTCGGCTGGTAGATCAGTAATCCTATGCCTATGGTGAGCGCTGTCACCACGTACAGGAACGGAACAACCGGGTAGCCCAGGGCCTTGTAGGGCCGTTCCATATCCGGGTATTTTTTCCGCAGGATAAAAACGGCGGCAATGGTAAGGGCATAGAAAATGAGCACGACAAAGATGACGTAGTTGAGCAGGTCTCCGTATCGGCCGGTGAGGCACAGGACAGAGGCCCATACGCATTGTATCCAAAGACCCCATCCGGGTACTTCGTTACGGTTCAGTTTTCCCGCCTTTTCAAAAAAGAGCCCGTCTTTTGCCATAGTATAATAGACCCGCGCCCCCGAAAGGATAAGGCCGTTATTACAGCCGAAGGTCGAGATCATTACCATCACGGCGATAACTGCCGTGCCCGTCGCACCGAATATTTTCAGGGCAGCCGCGATGGCAACGCGGTCGGAAGGGGCGAACGCTATCTCCTGCAGGGAAAGCGTGGCCAGGTACATCAGGTTGGTTAAAAGATAAATGATGGTCACAATAAGGACGCCCAGGAAGAGGGCCAACCCCACGTTTTTCCTTGGATTCTTGATTTCGCCTGCAATAAAAGTAACGTTGTTCCATGCGTCGCTTGAGAAAATGGTGCCGACCATAGCCGACACGATACCGGCAAAAACGGCAGTGCCGGCCAGGGGTACGGCAGATTGCGTATCAATGTCCCAACGCATGCTTTTCCAGGCATCGGTCCAGTTGGATTGCCATATTTCTGCTTTAAAACCGGCCGTCAGCCCGAGCACGATGAGTCCGCCCAGCGACAGGATTTTTACAATCGTGAAAATGGTCTGCGTTATTTTCCCGCTTTTGACGCTACGGCTGTTCAGCCAGGAAAGCAGGATGATCGAGGAAATGGCCAATATCTGCGCGGCGGTGATTTTGGTAATCCCCGCATCGAACAGGATAACATTTTCTCCGACTGCCGGGAATAAATAGGCGGTAAATTTTGCAAAAGCCACGCCCACCGCTGCGATCGTTCCGGTCTGGATCACCATAAACAGTGACCAGCCATAAAGGAAAGCAACCAGCCTGCCATAGGCCGCTCTCAGGTATACGTATTGCCCGCCGGCATTGGGGAACATAGACGACAGCTCGCCGTAGCTTAAGGCCGCGATCAGGGTGATGACACCCGTAAGGGCCCATACAAAGATCAGCCAGCCGGCGCTGCCGACGTTTCGCACGATATCGGAGCTGACAATAAAAATCCCGGACCCGATCATGGATCCGGCTACAAGCATAGTGGCATCAAGCAGCCCCAGCTCGCGGCGCATTTCATTTTCCTGCGGAGAGAAGTCGTTCATAGGAGTCGGTTTAGGAGCTCTAAGGTAGGTAAAAAGTTTTGTGTTTTAAGAATTTTCCGGGTATCTGAAACATTCTGTGTGCTCTTATATAACTAGAGTAAGGCTCGAAGGCCTGTAAGCCGGGCTGTAAGGCTTATCTAAACCTGCTTAAAAATGTATATGAAAATACGCCTGCTGTTTATCCTGACCTTATCGGGCGCAACCCCTTTTTGGTTGAACGCCGGCCCCGATTCGACCCGCCGGAAGGAAATCCGGGACTGGGTCCTGCGTGTTTTGCCGGAAGATGAAACAGGGAAGGGCAACGTTTCCGCCGTGGATGTGACCTTCCGGGATTGGGTAAAAAGGACAGGAGAGCTTCCGCCGGATTTTGATCGGCTGCCTTCCATTCCTTTTCTTCCTGACCCGCTGCTTATCGACGAGGGGACCAGGAGTATTCCCGTAACTACGCCCGGGCAATGGGAGGAAAAACGTAACCGGATGAAGGAGCAGCTTCGCTACTATATTCTGGGAAGCTGCCCGCCACCTCCCGACAATCTTCGGTCGCGCGTGCTCAGTGAGCGGAAAGAAGGCGCCGTAACGCTGAGCACGGTCGAGCTGTCGTTCGGTCCTTCCAACCGCGCCAGGCTCACCGTAGAGTTGATGATCCCCCCGGGAGAAGGGCCTTTCCCGGTTTTCCTGACGCAATGGAATCACAGGGAATGGGCGCAGATCGCAGTGAGAAGAGGATATGTCGGCTGCGTGTATGCGGCCGCAGACGCAAAAGACGATACCGAAGAGTATGCCGGTATCTGGTGGCCGGAATACGATTTTTCCAGGTTGATGAGAAGGGTTTACGGAACTTCGAGAGCGGTTGATTTCCTGTTTTCCCAGCCTTTTGTCGACAAGGAAAAGATCGCGCTGACCGGTCATTCCAGGAATGGTAAGATGTCATTGATGGCCGCAGCGCTCGATGAAAGGATAGCCGCTGTTAATACCAGCAGCTCGGGAACCGGCGGAGAGCTCCCGTGGAGGTATTGCACATATCCCTACGACGTTGAGGACGTGGCGCTTCTTACCTGCGCCCAGCCGTCCTGGTTTCATCCCAGGCTACGGTATTTTACAGGAAGGGAAGATCGCCTGCCGGTTGATCAGAATTCTTTTATGGCACTTGTAGCACCCAGGGGACTCATGCTGAGCACCGCGATCAACGAGGTAGCCAGCAATCCGTGGGGGATAGAGCAGGCGTTCCTGGATGCCCGCAGGGTATACCAGTTCCTGGGGGACGACAGCAGGCTTGCGATCAGGTCGCGCCAGGGAAAGCACAGCGTAAGTGCCCGGGATATCGAGGATTATGTCGATTTTTTCGACTACGTATTCGGAAGATCGCAGACGAAGCCGGAGAACAGGCTCAATTATCCTTACTCTTTTGAAGGCTGGCTAAAAAAGAACGATGCAGGCCGGATGAGGGCCGATATGCCCCGCAGCAGGGAGAAAAGCGGGGTGAAATCCGGTGGCTTTACCGGTGTTTCCCTGCGCGAATGGGAAGCGGAAAAAGAAGTGGTTAAATCGCAGATCGGGTGGGTGTTGGGCAAAAAACCTCCCGGCGTCGTCAACCCGGGGCCGGTTTCCCTGAAAAATGCTGGTGCAGGAGAAGACAGCTTCGGCAGCTTCATTCAGCGCCCGCGGGAAAGCGGCAGGATGAAGGTCATGCCGGTAAGCCCGTACCATGGCTTCGGAGACAACCTGTTCGGTTACCTGTATTACCCGGCCGGGGGCGCAACGGGGAACGGTAAAAGCCTGCCTGTCGTAATTTACTTGCACGAATTCGATTATTCGAAAGGTTTTGGAACCATAGGGCGCGATCATGAAATACAGTCATTTTTTGAAAGCCTGGTAGCGAAGGGATACGCTGTTTTTTCGTTTGATATGCTGGGGTGCGGCAACAGGATCGAGGAAGGCACCCGCTTTTACGAGCGTTACCCTGAATGGTCGAAAATGGGTAAAATGGTAGAGGACGTCAGGGGCGCGGTAGACGCGCTGCAAAACATCGTGTTCCTTGATAAAGAGAGGATCTACACGGCCGGCTATGCGCTTGGCGGCACTGTCGGCCTGTTAAGCGCGGCCCTGGACGATCGTATAGCGGGTGTAGTATCGGTATGCGGCGTGACGCCCTTTTCTCCGGAAATGCCTGCCCGTTCGGATGTCGTTATGAAGACCTATGCGCACCTGCATGGCCTGTTGCCCAGGCTGGGCCTTTTTTCAGGTCAAAAGGACAGGCTTCCTTTTGATTTTCAGCATATCATGGCGTCTGTCGCCCCACGCCCGGTGTTGGTTATAGCGCCCCTGTGGGACAAAGATAACCTGAAGCCGGACGTGGCAGCCAGTGTTGAAAAGGCTAAAGGCATATACAGGCTCTATGGGAAAGAAAGAAACCTGGCGCCGGTATACCCTGACGATTATAACAGGTTTTCTGCAGGAATGAAGGCTACTGTCCTGGACTGGTTCGGCAACAGGTAAGAAGGCCTGATAACGCTCCGCGGTATCGGGGCCGGATTTGTTTTTAAACTTTAAATGTTATTTTGTTGGTGAGATAGGGAAAAGAGAGTCAATCAGGGAACTGCTAGTTTTTCCTGCCGGATTTTCTTCTCTTTTCTTTCGTTTTTGTGATATAATATTTCGCTTCTTTTCCCGGCAGGATATTGATCTGGCAGGAGAAATCGAGCTTGTCCATAATTTTTTTGAATAGCTGAATGTGTATTGAATAAGTTGGCCAAAAAATCGGAAGACTGCATATATGAGCCTTTATTCTACAGAGACTGAACTGGAACCCGGCTTGTGGCTTCGCTTCAAATCGGGGGATAGGCGTGCGTTTGCAGAAATGTATGAACGATATGCAGGAGTGCTTTACAATTACGGCTTTCACATTACGAACGAGCGGTATATCGTAGAAGATGCCATACAGGATCTTTTTGTCACGCTCTGGCAAAGCAGGGAGCGCTTGTCGGATACTACTTCGATCAAATACTATTTATTCCGCAGCCTGAGGCGGCAGATCGTGAGGCTGTCGGGAAAAGATGTGCTCATGGAGAGGCTCGAACAGTCCGATTTCCTGTCAGGCCGTCAGCAGGAGCCCTCGATCGAGATGCAGTTGATGGAAAGCGAATCGGAGCAATACCAGCTGAAAGTACTGCGGGCCGCACTTCTTGAACTGTCGCCGCGGCAGCTGGAGGCGATACGCCTGTATTTCTTTGAAGGTTTCGACTACAGCAGCATCGCGCAGATTATGGAAATGAACGAGCAATCGGTCCGCAACCTGCTTCAGCGTTCGATTTATAAATTGCGGCATGTCATGTACCTGCTTCCCCTGTTGTTTCTTCTTTTCAGGGGGTAGTTCCCTGCTTTTCCCCGTTTTAAGAATCTTCTCCGGTAATGCATAAGACAAACATAAAATTGTTTGACGTATATTAATACCGTTTCGGAATAACCCTGGCAATGAGTCAATGTGGCAATGCAGCTTATGGTAATTTTATCTTCAGTCACATTAAAAAAAATAAAGAGTTGTGAGTTAAATCCGGCAATTGCCTCTTTGGTACTTTTAAAGAAGGCCCCCACAACATTTTTTTGATTGTAAAGATGGAATATCAGGACCCCGACATAGCAGAATTCTTATCCGACCCGGTTTTTGTCCGGCTGGTGAAAAAAGGAGGAGAAGACAGACAGTGGAAGGAATATGAGCAGGCCAACTGGGAAAGGCGGGAAGCCATGGCGGCAGCGAGGCTGATCCTGATGGCTTCGGAGCGGTTTCCTGGGCAGGTCCTGGAAAATGAAAGGAAGGAGATATTGTGGAACAGGATAGAGGAAGGCATAGACGACGTGGAAGAAGTAGACCGGCGTTCATGGAGAACATTTGTTTCCAGATATTGGTGGGTCGCAGCGGCGTTGATTCTCCTAGCGGGGAGCGTGCTGCGGACATACCGGGGAGCTACCGTTGAAGGGAATGAGAAGTTCAGTATGACGGTCGAAGAGAGATCGCGTTTCGAGGAGATCATAAACGACAGGAAGAGCGTGTTTCCTGTAGATCTCCCCGACGGGAGCACCGTCCTGCTTGCGCCCGACAGCAGAGTCAGGTATGATCCGGATGATTTCGGGACGAACGGAAAACGGGAAATATACCTTTCGGGCGAAGCCTTTTTCGAGGTAGTTCCCAACCGGGAATCCCCGTTCTATGTTTATGCCAGCGAGTTCACCACGAAGGTCCTCGGGACCAGCTTTAACGTCAGGGCTTTTCCCGATGATGAGCAGGCGGAGGTTGTTGTCAGGACAGGGCGGGTAACGGTTTTTGCATCGGGCATAAGCGACCGGAAAGGGGCGGAGCCTGTAGGGGAGATTGTCAATCCGGACGAAAGGATAGTGCTGGACCGGAATAAAATGCAGCTGTCGCTCGAAAAGCTGGAAAAGCCGGAAATACCGGATGAACAACTTTTACATTTCTTCGACGACAAGCCCGTATCGGATATTTTCAGTATGCTGGAGAAAGCTTACGGCATTGAGATCCGATACCCCGAAGACCTGCTGTCCGACTGCAGGATCACGGCTTCCTTCGTCAACGAGACGCTATATGAGAAAATAAAGCTGATATGTAAGGGCCTGGGGGCGACCTATAAAGTGGTCGACGGCGAGATTGTAATAGATTCAGAAGGTTGTAATTAAAAAGATCCGGCTATTCCTGTATGATATAAATCTATTCCTAAACCTAAAACCTGACACTTATGATATCAAAATAACTCCATGTTTTAGAGAATGCCGGCCGGTTTCCCGGCCGGCATCCGAAAGTTCTCCGGGCTCATTGGCACTGGGCCGGAGATCGTTTGTCAAATTTTGTGGACCCAACAAACCATTCAAATTTATGGAAAAACCATCTTGTGGCTACCGGTTAGCTGTTAAAATTATGCGCATCACTGTTTTACAATCGTTCTTATCCTTTGTTCTTCTTGGTGCAGTACAGGCGCATGAAGCCAGAACGCAGGAGCTTCTTGACCGACGGGTAACCATATCCGTGAAGCAGGAGGAGATAAGGACCGTTTTTACCAGGCTTGAGAAGCAGACAGGCATCAATTTTCTCTATAGCTCGAACCTGGTCAACCCTTCACAGAAGGTGACGTTCAAAGCCCAGAAAGAGCCACTGTCGGTCGTGCTGAACAGGCTGCTGATGCCGCTGCACCTTTCTTATGAAGTATCGGACAAGCATATAATTGTTAGTCGTATATCTACACCGTTACTTAACCGTATGCAGGAGGAGGGAGCGATCCCCCAGCTTTCTTTCGAAGCGATTCCGCCGCCCACCGACCAGGTAGTCCGCGGTATCGTCAGGGATGAAAACGCGCAGGGGCTTCCCGGGGTGAGCATCCTGGTGAAAGGTACCCAGAAAGGGACGACTACCAATGAGAACGGGAATTTTGAGCTTACTGTCGATGACGGCAGCGCTGTGCTGGTGTTTTCTTTCGTGGGGTATTTTACGCAGGAAAAAACAGTAGGATCCCAGACGACGCTGGAAATTAGTATGCAGGTAGACAACAAATCGCTGGAAGAGCTGGTCGTTGTAGGTTACGGAGCCCAGAAAAAGGTCAATCTTACCGGCGCAGTATCGACGATAGGTTCCGAAGTGCTGGAAAGCCGGCCCATTACCAACCTGGGACAAGGATTGCAGGGAACTGTTTCCAATCTTAACATTTCCCCGGGCACAGGTTCTCCCGGACAGGGGGCGACCTTCAATATCCGCGGGAATACTTCCATAAACGGCGGTTCTCCGCTGATCCTGGTGAACGGGATACCGATGGATATCAACCTGCTCAGCCCCAATGATATAGAAAGCGTAACAGTGCTCAAAGATGCTGCTTCTGCGGCGATTTACGGAGCCCGTGCAGCCTATGGCGTGATCCTGGTCACGACCAAAAGCGGTAAGAAAAAGGATACGCCCAGCGTATCGGTCTCGTCTATCGTCACTTCCAATGAGCCGACGAGCCGGATCGAGTTTATCGATACCAGGGACCGGATAGGCTATATGAACGAGGCTTACATGCGGGTAAACGGCCGGCCCTACTATGATGATATCATGGTGGATGCCATGATGGCCCATTACAACGATCCAAGCAAGCCTTCAGCCATCATTCACCCTTCTAACCTGAACGAGTGGACCGGGGTTGCCAACACCAACTGGGAGGATATCCTGATGAACAAGAGATACCCCATGCACCAGCATACGGCCAGTGTTTCGGGCGGGTCCGGGAAGTTTGATTACTACAGCTCGCTGTCTTATATCTATCAGGGCGGTCTTACCAACAAGGACTTGTTTAAAGAGAAATTCAATCGCTACAACCTGATGACCAACCTCAACTACGAGGTGCTGAACTGGCTGAAGGTGGGGACAAAAATATCTGTCAACAACAGCAACAAACGGTATCCGCCTAACGACGCTCATTTCCGTAATTCATACCCGGAAACCGGGACGATCTACCAGACCAACGTTTATTCCACCCAGCCGCTGTACGATCCCAACGGGAAGTGGACGCATGAAGGATCTATCGGCAACCCTGCCCAGTTTATCAAAGACGGGGGAGAACGTACACGGAAAGTCAATGACGTATGGCTGACGGGTAGCGCCACGCTGACTCCCATCCGTAACATGACGTTCAATGTCGATTACTCGTTCAATACAAAGTCGACGGCCGAGATGTCTTACCTCGCGCTGATCCCCTTCTATAACGTAAACGGGGATGTGTCGGGATATTACGGCGGATCTAACCCGAACAGGGTGGCCAGGACCAACTATGACGATAACTACTACGTTTTCAATGCCTACGGAGATTATGCCAACACCTTCGGCAAGCACTATGTGAAGCTGATGGTCGGCTTTAACCAGGAAAATGCGTCCTATGCATGGACGCAGGCCGAGCGCCGCAACCTGATTATCAACGACGTCCCTTATATGAGCCTGGCGTCGGGTGAAAGATTTGCGTCCGACGGGCTGAACGAGTTCGCGATCAGGGGGGCATTCTCACGGTTTAATTACAGCTACGACGACAAATACCTGCTTGAATTTAACGGCAGGTATGATGGCACATCCCGTTTTCCCAGGAGTAGCCGCTTTGGTTTCTTTCCCTCGGTTTCTTTGGGATGGCGGGTATCGAAAGAGGGTTTTATGGCTTCAACAAGCAGCTGGCTGACAGATTTGAAGCTCAGGGCATCCTACGGAACACTGGGCAACCAGCTTTTGGTCGATGCCGCCAACAACCCGATCTTCTACCCTTACATAGCAACGCTGAATGCTTCCGAGATTGCCTACCTGGTCAATGGAGAGCGCCCGATGTCGGTGCTGGCTCCCGGCCTGGTGAGCCCGACGCTCACGTGGGAAACTGTTTCCCAGATGAACTTTGGTATTGACCTGTCGCTTTTTATGAATAAGCTGAATGCTTCCTTCGACGTATACCACAGGGATACCCGTAACATGCTTACAAGGTCGCAGACCCTGCCGGCGGTCCTGGCCGTTACCGAGCCCCAGGCCAATGCGGCAGATATGAGGACATCGGGTTTCGACCTCAATATCGAGTGGCGCGACAAGATCGGGGAGGTACGCTACGAAGCGACGGTTATCCTTTCGGACTATTCGGCAAAAATTACCAAATTCAGCAACCCTTCGGGGCTCATTTCCGACTACTATGTAGGGCATAACCTGGGAGAAATATGGGGGCTGACTACCGGCGGACTGTTCCAGACAGACGAAGAGGCCCTCGCGCTCGACCAGTCGAATATCAACGGGAGAAAGCGTCAGGCCGGCGACCTGTGGATGGTAGACCTGGATGGCGACGGGAAAATAACACGCGGCGCCCAGACGCTGAGCAACCCCGGAGACATGAGCGTCATCGGCAACAGCACACCAAGGTATAGCTACGGTTTCCGTACCAACTGGAAATGGAAGGGCTTTGACCTGGACCTGTTCTTACAGGGCGTGGCGAAGCGGGAGCTTAACATGTCGCAGCTGTATTATCTCACACAGTATTCCAACGAATGGGTAGGGATCTCGAAAGCTGCGATGGATTACTGGTCGCCGGAAAACCGCGATGCATTTTTCCCGAGGCCGATTATTTCGGGCGCTGGCGATATCACCACCGTTCAAAGCCGCTTTTTGCAGAACGCGGCCTACCTGAGATTAAAGCAGCTGACGTTCGGATATACCATCCCGGTGGATATCACACGGAAAATAGGAATGGAGCGGATCAAGGTATTCTTTACCGGGGCCAACCTCTGGACTGCCACAAAGATGATCAGGATCTCAGATCCGGAGCTTCCTGGGCCGAGCTCCTACCCGTTGTATAAGTCCCTTTCCCTGGGCGCCAATATCAACTTCTAACCCTATTAACCAGTAAGAAAATGAAAAAATACTTTTTGGCAGGGATAGTATCCGTCTTTTCGCTCACGGCATGTAATGACGATTTCCTGGAAAAATTCCCGGAGGATAAAATAAGCGACGCCAATTTCTGGAAGTCCGGTGCGGATTTTAAAATGTACGCCAACCAGTTTTATCCTACGTTGTTTGATGCCCGGCTGGCATGGTATTCGCTGGATAATTTCAGCGACAACCAGGTGCCCAGCAGCCGGAACACGTATACCTGGAACGAAACTCCTGTTCCGTCTTCGGGCGGAGGCTGGGCCAAGGCCGACTGGCTGCAGATCAGAAGGGTCAACTATGCGCTCGACAGGATTGCGGGCGTACCCGAAGATGCGACGCTGAAGCTCGCGTACGGAGAACTGAGGTTTTTCAGGGCTTTCTATTATTTTGATAAGCTGAAGAAGTTCGGCGAAGTCCCCTGGATAGCAAAGAGCCTGGACATCGAATCGGAAGAGCTCAACGCTCCCCGAGACTCGCGTGAAACGGTGGTGAACAACATCCTGGCGGACCTCGATTTTGCGATTGAAAATTTGCCCGAAACTTCAGGCGAAGACCGCCTTACCAAATTTGCTGCGCTTACCCTGAAAGGAGATGTTGCCCTGTACGAGGGAACATTCAGGAAGTATCACAACGTAGGCAGCGGGCATGAGGAGCTATTGAGAAAGGCCGCGGCGGCGTACGAGGCCATCATCAGCTCGAACCGCTTCGCCGTATGGTCTACCGGGAATCCGGACAAGGACTATTTCGATCTTTTCGTCCAGTATGAGCTGAAAGGAAACCCGGAGGGGATCTTTGTACAGCGCTATATTACCGACAAGCGCATGCACAACAACGTGCGCCAGCTGGGAGAGCCGTATACCGGCTATAGCAAGGATTTCGTTGAATCTTATCTGTGTACCGACGGCCTGCCCATAGCAGTGAGCCCGCTCTACAAAGGGGATAAGAATTATGCAGACGAGTTTGTGAACAGGGATCCCCGCATGGAGCAGTCCATCTATCAGGAGAAGCGCCCTTACCGTATTTTCGACGACGGGACGACCAACTACAAGCCTATGCCCGAGTTCCAGAATAATTACTGTCCTACGAGCTACTATATCATCAAAGGGTATAGCCCTTACGAGAGGGACAGGCTTCCCAGCACTTCGACTACCGATGACTTCGTGTACAGGTATGGGAAAGTGCTGATTTCATATGCCGAAGTAAAAGCCGAGCTCAACGAATGTACCCAGGAAGTGCTCGATAAAACGGTAAATGAGCTGCGCGACAGGGTAGGCATGCCGCACCTTAAAACGGAAGTAGGGTTTACAGATCCGAACTGGCCGGACTGGGGTATGACTATATCGCCGCTTCTGAACGAAATCAGGAGAGAGCGCCGCCTGGAAACCTGCGCTGAGGGTAACCGTTGGGATGACCTGGTGCGCTGGAAGGCCGGTAAAGTCCTTGAAAATCCCAAAACGATCCAGGGTGCAGTAGACCCGGCAACAGGCGCCAACAGGGTGTTGTATCCCGGCTATACAGCCAGGAAATGGGATGATAAGCTGTACTTATATCCCGTTCCGCTGCAGGAAATTACACTCAATCCGCAGCTGACACAGAACCCGGGATGGTGATTTGTTTTATTGATAGTTGGTAGATAGTGAGCAAACCTATTCTCCTTCCGGACGAAGGAGATAGGTTTATTTTAGAGCCGGCGGTGAGTATGTAAGACTCCGGTTCCGTTTTTCATTATATAGTAATCTTTTTAAAATAAATGATCACAAAAAAGTACTAAACCATTTAATC
Organism: Spirosomataceae bacterium; assembly: GCA_037191015.1. Taxonomy (GTDB): domain Bacteria; phylum Bacteroidota; class Bacteroidia; order Cytophagales; family Spirosomataceae; genus Ravibacter. The sequence continues at coordinate 207,520 of JBBCKD010000014.1, read as the reverse complement.
TTTAATAGTTGGCAAATGAAAAAAGGACACATCGACAGCCGCAGGGACTTTCTTAAAAAATCTTTGGCAGGAACGTCTGTCCTGGGGCTGGCGACCGCAGGCATGTCTGAAGCCGGCGCCCGTCCTGCTGTAAAGCCTTCGGCTAAGCAACAGGCTTTACAGGACAACACCAGGGCAGGGTTCTCCGAGCAGGATATAACCCCTAAGCTGGGCATGGAGCAGCCGGGCGGTTACGGAAAAGTATTTCATAAAACGATCCATGACCCCTGTAAAGTAAGGGCATCGGTGTTTAAGGACGGCTCGGGCAGCGTGGCGGTCGTCGCGGTAGATGCGCTGATGGTACCGGCGTCGCTGGTAGCTTCGGCCAGGAAAAAGATCGAAGCCCAAACCCGGATCCCGGCAGACGCTATCCTGATCAGCGCTACGCATTCCCATTCTTCGGGACCGACCGGTATGATCCAGCCCGGGGAGTTCGACTGGGCGGATCCGCTTGTGAAGGAGCTTGCATACGAGAAGTCTTCCTGTGCCAATGCCGACTACCTGAAAACCGTAGAGGAACAGCTGGTAAAGGCGGTAGTAGAAGCCAACAGCAAAGCAGGTCCCGCGGAGCTGGGCATAGGTCGCGGGGTCGAGGATAAAGTAGCCTTCAACAGGCGCTTTTTCATGAAAAACGGGCTCACCTATACCCATCCGGGTCAGCTGAACCCTGAGATCGTAAAACCCGCCGGCCCGATAGACCCGGAAGTGGGCGTGATAGGGGCCTGGGATGATAAGGGAAAATGCATCGGCTGTATCGTTAACTATACCTGTCATACGACGACCAACCCGGGCGGAGCCTCGGCCAACTGGGTCTACTACCTGGAACAGACCATCCGCGGGGCATTCGGGCCGGACTGTGTCGTGGTATTCATACAGGGAGCGGCGGGCGATGTGACGCAGGTCGACAACCGGAACGTATTCGTCAACCGTGCCGGCGAGGAATGGGCCCGTTTTGTAGGCGCCAGGGTAGGGGCGGAAGCGGTAAAAGTGCTGCTCGATATGCCCAGGGGAACACTGGCCCCGGTAGCTTATAAAGTTCACCGGGAAAATATGAAGCGCCGTCTGCCGTCGCCGGAAAAAGTAAAGGAAAGCCTGGCCACAGTCAAAAAGAAGCCCGAAGAAGTAGGCGCCACGGTATGGACTTTCGCCAAGGAGACGATAATGCTGGACGCAATGGCCAAAAGACAACCGACCGTACCGGTCGAAATCCAGGTTATACAGATAGGCCCGGCAGCCATTATTACAAACCCCGCAGAATATTTCTGCCAGTTCGGGCTGGATATCAAAATAAACAGCCCGTTTGAATATACCTTCATATCGATGCTGGCAAACGGATGCGTGGGGTACATACCTACGGAACAGGCGCTGGCCGCCGGGGGCGGAGGCTATGAAACCCGCCTGACCTTATACAGCAACCTGGTACCCGACGCAGGAACGCGCATGGCAGCGATCGGGGTAGATCTTGCGCGCCAGCTGAAACCCGGCGAAGCGCCGAAGGGCAGGCCCGCTCCGGAATTCAAAGGCAAGCCGTGGGAATATGGCAGCGTGCCTCCGGAGCTGAGCTGACGGTCGCGAAAAAAAAAGAAAGGATTGAATGTTTTTTTCAGGAGTGATTTTATATTTCTCCTGATAACCAATCCTTTGCCTTAAAATGAATCGTTCTCAGTACAACCTTTTACCGAACCACTACGATTATTCGCATTTATGATAGAAAATTTCAAGTGAAGTTTTCGGTGCGGAATTTTTAATCCCGGCCGGGTTCCGGCATTCCTGCAAAAAATCCGGGGCCGGTTGTAAACACATTATTTAATAGATGAAAAGCCTGGTATTTACAGGCAGCTACAATGAAGATTAAGATCTTATTTCTCCTGGTATGTATGTGCACTTTTGCTTTGACTACAAAGCATGGTGTGAAGCTGATGAATGATGACAATTCCGACCGTTTGAAGAAGGCTATGGAAAGTTTCAGGCTGGAAGAAGGGTTGGAAATAGAATTGGTAGTTTCGGAGCCCCTGGTCGTAGATCCGGTGGCGTTTGCATTCGACGAACGTAACGACCTTTACGTGGTCGAAGATCGTGGCTATCCGGATCCTATAGACGGCTCGACAGCTCCCGCTATCGGGCGGGTAGCCCTGCTCAGGGATACCGACAAAGACGGGAAATTCGAGACCCGCTACGAATTTGCGGAAGGACTGACTTATCCGAACGGGGTGCTTCCCTGGAAAGGAGGAGTGTTTGTTACCTGCGCGCCCGACATTTATTATCTGAAAGACACCGACGGGGACGGTAAGGCCGACATTAAGGAAGTGGTGCTGACAGGCTTCAACTCCGACAAGACTGCGCAGATCAGGGTCAGTCACCCCATATTGGGGCTCGATGGCTGGGTGTATGTGACCAGCGGGCTGAACGGCGGCAGGATTACCTCTCCCAAGCATCCTGAAAGGGAGGCCGTAAGCTTTACTTCTGCCGACGGCAGGTTTCACCCGGAAACATTTGTATTTGAAAATACCGGCGGGAGAAGCCAGTTCGGACTGGCATTCGATCCCTTCGGAAGAAGGTTCGGGACATCCAACCGTCATCCTGTCATGCAGATGATGATCGAGCCATGGCACCTGAAAAGAAATCCCTCCCTGATGTTTACGGAAACCTACCAGAATGTTTCCGACGTCGAGGCCAATGCGAAGGTATTCCCTATCAGCGGGGCCGTTACCACAGCCGAGTTTATACCCAAATTGATGGGCTTGTCGCATACGGGCACTTTCACTTCGGCCTGCGGGCTTCTCATTTACAACGGCGACCGGATGACCGGCGCCCACAAGGGTAACGTTTTTATATGCGAGCCGGCCCAGAACCTCGTACAGCGCCAGGTGATGAAGCCCGACGGGGCGGGGTTCCGGTCGGAGCTGGCCTACGATACGAAGGAGTTCCTGGCGTCTACCGATGAGTGGTTTCGTCCTGTCTTCCTGAATCACGGCCCCGACGGATCGCTGTACCTGGCAGACATGTACCGGAAGGTAATAGACCATCCGTCCTACGTGCCGGAAGAAGCCAGGCACCTGCTTGATTTTGAAAGCGGCAAGACCGACGGACGCCTGTACAGGATCTACCGTAAAGGCCAAAAGGAAAATACGCTTGCAAAGCCGGATTTTTCAAGTGTTCAGAAAGTGATGATCGCTCTCGGTTCGGGCAACGAATGGCATAGGGAAACGGCGTTCAGGATTATTCTGCAGGATAAAAGAAATGAATATAAGCAGGAGCTCAGGGCACTGGCTGCCGGCTCTGCGGTACCCGAGTCGCGGGCTGCCGCCTTATGGCTGCTGAGCCACCTGGAGGCGCTGGATGCCTCCTTGCTCGGCAAGGTGCTTGACGACCCCGATCCGGGAGTAAGAGAGCAGGCCATCAGGCTGGCCGATAGAAATAGTACAATAGACGGTACACTAGCGGAGGCGCTTGCTAAAAAAACGGACGACCCGGACAAAAGGGTACGGTTTATCACCGCTCTTGCGCTGGGAAACCAGAAAACGCCGGCTTCCACAGAAGCTTTGGCAAAAATAGCTGCCCGTGACGGTGAGGATAAGTGGAGCCGGAATGCCGTACTGAGCGGGATTTCCGACAGGCTGCCCGATTTCCTGGCCGCATTCCGGAAACAGAAAGGGGGAGATGCACGCGCTTACGCGCTTGTCATGCAGGACATGGGAAAGCTTTTTGGGAATGCTGCAACAGTCGATGCCTGCCGGGCGCTTCTGACGGAAACGCTTAACCAGAAAGGAGGGGAAGACTGGCGTGCCGCCACGATACTGGGGCTGGCTGAAGGAGTAGCCAAAAGGAAGGAGTTCAGCAGTGGGGACAAACCGGCGCTGCAGGCATTGCTCGAAAGCGGGTCAGACCGGGCCGGGTTAAAACAACTCGAAGCCTTTATGAAAAGCATGAACAGTGTCGCGCTCAGGCAGGACCTGCCCGTTTCCCAACGTAAAGATGCGGTTGCTTTGCTCGGGTATTATGATTTTGGAAAAGTAAAGGCTACGCTTAGCAAAACCCTTGACGCTAAAAACCCGCCTGAGCTGCAGATTGAAACAGTTTCTGCCCTTACCAAGCTGGGAGCGCCCGAAGGAGCGGCCCTGATGACTGCGAAGAATACCTGGTCGGCTTATACCCCCCGGGTAAAAAATTCTGTCGTAGCGGCGCTGGTTTCCAATCCTGACTTTATTAATGTCCTCTTTAACGGGCTGGAGAGCAAGGTGATAGGTGCGGCGGAGATTACTTCAAACGACCGCCAGCGGCTGATTAAGCACAAGGATGAGTCGATCAGCAAGAGAGCCGCAACCTATTTTGAAGAGCTCGAATCGGGCGGACGGATGAAAGTCTACCAGGACTTCAGGCCTAAGCTTGCCGAGAAAGCGGTTGCAGCAAACGGGAAAGAGGTATTCCAGAGGAGCTGCTCGGCATGCCATACTTTTGCAGGCATGGAGGGCGGGAATGTGGGCCCCGATCTTTCGGGTATCCGCAACCAGCCTCCGGATGCGATCCTGCTTCACATACTGGTCCCGAATTACGAGGTATACCCGGCTTACCAGGCGCTGAATGTAGAGACGAACGACGGGAATACCATAACCGGCTGGCTCGTATCTGAAACCGAAAACTCCCTGACCATCAGGACTGCCTTTTCGACAGAAGAAACCATTTTGCGCAAGAATATTAAGACCCTGAACAATCCGGGTGTTTCATTAATGCCCGACGGACTGGAACAGACCATGAGCAGCCAGGATTTACTGGATCTCATCGCGTTCCTGAAAGGAGCGAACTAAACACGGACTCTAAACCTAAACCCCATGAAAATCCCATCCTTAACGCGTATCCGCTCTGCCGGTAGGCGCACAGCTACTATTCTGGCGGTAATGCTATGTGGTTCCCCGCTGGTTTTGCCTGCGCAGAATAAGCCGGGCGCGCTGCAGGCCGGCTCTTCGATGAGTAACATTACGCCGTTTCTGGATAATGTGCTGATCGGGGGCTTCGGATCGCCCGTTGCCAAATATATTCATGACGAATTGTACGCCAAAAGCCTGGTTTTGGACAACGGTTCTGAGCAGATCGCGATAGTAATTGCTGATAATTGCCTGATACCGCGCGAGGTATACGATGAGGCGCGGGAGATCATTCAGAAGCGCACGGGAATAAAAAAAGAAAATGTGCTGATGGCGGCTACTCATACGCATTCGAGTGTAAGCGCTATCAGGACCGGAGAGGATCGCGGAGATATTAACGATGGCGAGCAACTGGATGAGTACCAGCAGTTTTTAGCCCGGCGGATTGCGGATGGCGTGCAGCGGGCATTCTATAACCGGGAACCCGCCAAAATAGGATGGGGCTCGGTAAACGCCCCGGAACACGTGTTTAACCGACGCTGGTTTATGAAACCGGGTACGGATATGACCAACCCTTTCGGTGTTCAGGATAAGGTAAGAATGAACCCCGGTGTGGCAAATCCTGCGCTTGACAAACCGGCCGGTCCCACCGATCCTGAAGTGTTCTTTGTATCAGTCCAGGCGCTCGACGGGCGCCCGATTGCATTGTTGGCCAATTATAGCCTGCATTACGTGGGCGGCGTTCCGGGCGATCACGTTTCCTCTGACTATTTCGGCGTATTTGGCGATTACTTCAAGAAACTGATAGGCGGCGATAAAGCAGCCCCTGGTTTCGTGGCGATGATGTCTAATGGTACTTCGGGAAATGTCAACAATATCAATTTCCGGGGCCCCGCGGAAAAAATGGGAGCTTACCAGAAAATGCAGATTGTTGCCAAGGATGTCGCCGATAAGATCTTTAAGCAGTATTCCCAGATTCAGTACAAGACCAATGTAGCGTTGGGAGCTTCCTATTCGGAACTGGACCTGGAGGTCCGGAAACCTACTCCTGCAATGCTTGCACGTGCCCGGGAAGTAGTGGCAAATCCGGACAATATTAAATTGTACCACCCCCTGGAACCCTTTTATGCCCAGCGTTTGATCCGGGTGCAGGAGCGGTGGCCGGAAAAGGTAAAGGCTGTCATGCTTGCCTTGAGAATTGATGACCTGGCCATTGCTTCCATCCCATTTGAGACCTTTGCGGAAACAGGTCTTGAGATCAAGGAAAAAAGTCCCTTCAAGTCTACGTTTACAATTTCGCTGGCCAATGGCTGGTACGGCTACCTGCCTACTCCCGAACATCATGACCTGGGCGGGTACGAAACCTGGCTTGGAACCAATTACATAGAAAAAATGGGATCCCGTAAAATAACCGACAGGCTGTTGGAACAGTTGAATGCATTTCTTCATTAACCTGATCCTAACCATTTTTTAATTTTTTATCCTAGTCCAATGAAGACCATTTACCTGAAATTCAAATTTTACAGCAATCGTGCTTCGGGGCTGTTACTGGCGGTACTCTGCCTGTTTTCCGGTAGTTTGCCGGCGCAGCCTGCGACCCCCGTGCTTCAGGCAGGCGCGGCGCTCAGTAATATCACTCCTTTTCTGGGGGGTGGAATAGTCGGGAATTTCGGCATTCCTCCCGAGGCCAAGTACATCCATGATGAATTATATGCCAAATGCCTGGTACTGGATGATGGACAGGAGCAGATAGCGATCGTGATCGTCGACAACCTGTCCGTCAACCGGGAAGTGTTCGACTATGCGAGGAAGCTCATCAGGGAAAGTACAGGCATGAAAGAGGAAAACGTGCTGATGGCCGCTACCCATACCCACTCGAGCGTAAGCGCGAGCAGCGTGGGAGACGAACGTATGAACTACAACTATGGAGCCGCGCTGGATGAATACCAGACCTTCGTCGCCAGGCGGATTTCCGATGGTGTCAGGCGGGCCATCTACCAGAAGGAGCCGGCCAGAATAGGCTGGAGTTCGGTAGACGTACCCCAGCATGTCTTCAACAGGAGATGGCTGATGAAGGAGGGGACCGATGTGCCCAACCCTTTCGGCGGCCAGGATAAGGCGAGGATGAATCCCGGTGTGGGGAATCCCAACCTGTTGAAACCGGCCGGGAAGACTGACCCCGAAGTGTATTTCGTATCTGTTCAGGCGCTGGACGGACGGCCCATAGCGCTGCTGGCCAATTACTCCCTGCATTATGTGGGCGGGGTCCCGGCCGATCATATCACTTCCGATTATTTCGGCGCTTTTGCCGAGCAGTTTTCAAGGTTGATAGATGCCGGCAATAAAGCGCCGTCATTCGTCGCCATGATGTCTAACGGCACTTCCGGAGATATCAATAACATCAATGTAAAAGGTCCGGCGGAACGGATGCAGAGTTACCAGAAAATGCAGATCGTAGCCCGGGATGTGGCAAAAGCGGTGTACGATAACTACAACGAGATATCCTACAAGACTGATGTGAAGCTGGGAGCTGCCTACAGCAATCTCACTCTCAAGGTGAGGAAACCGACTCCCGAAATGCTGGCAAGGGCGAAGGAAGTGGTCGCCAACCCCGACGGTATCAAAAAATACCACCCTTTGGAACCGACCTATGCAAAGAGGGCTATCCAGATGCAGGAAAGATGGCCTGAGCACGTCGACATAGTGATGCAAACCCTGCGTATAGGCGACCTGGGCATAGCTGCGATCCCTTTCGAAACGTTTGCGGAGACCGGCCTGGAAATAAAAGCAAAGAGCCCCTTCAAATCGACTTTTACCATTGAGCTTGCCAACGGGAACTACGGATACCTCCCTACACCCGAGCAGCATGAGCTCGGAGGCTACGAAACCTGGCTGGGGACCAACAGGGTGGAAAAAGAGGCTTCCCGCAAAATTGTGACCCGCCAGCTGGAGCAGCTCAACAGCCTTAAGAAGTGATTACACAATCAGTAATTTATACCTTTTATCCGGATGAAATTAAATAAACTCTGTATTGTCTTTGCCGCGGCCTGGGCAGGCAGTTTCGGTACGGGCTACGCCCAGGATCAGGTGTTCAGGGCGGGTGCGGCCGTCAGCGTGATCACCCCGCCCATCGGTTATAGCATAAACGGGAATATGCAGGATGGCACCGCGAAGCATATCCACGATGATACGCATGCCAGGGCCATCGTGATGGACGACGGCAAGACAAAGCTGGCCATCGTGGTATCCGATTTATGCATGGTATACAAAGAGACGCTCGACAAAGCCAAGAAGCGGGCTCATGAATTTACGGGTATTCCCGTCGAAAACATGATGATGTCGGCTACCCATACGCACAGCGCCGGAACCGCATGCAGCGTTTTCCAGAGCGATCCCGCCCCTTCTTACCTCGATTTTCTCTCGGAAAGGATCGCCGACGCGCTTATCAGGGCCAACAATAACCTGGTGCCTGCCGAAGTAGGGTGGGGCAAGGGCTACGAGGCGTCGCAGGTACATAACCGCCGCTGGTTTATGAAGACCGACAAAGGGATGACCAACCCGTTTGGCGGCATAGACAAAGTGAGGATGAATCCGGGTATTAAGAACCCCGACCTGAAAGAACCTGCCGGACCTACGGATCCGGAAGTAAGCGTTCTGGCCCTGAAAGCGCGGACAGGCGAGCCGATAGCGGTACTGGCCAACTATTCGCTGCATTATGTGGGTGGTACGGGCGGAGGTGAAGTTTCGGCAGATTATTTCGGGATGTTTGCGGGCCGCCTGAAAGAAATGGTAGGGCATGGCAACCCGAACCGCCCTTTCGTAGGGATTATGTCTAACGGCACGAGCGGCGATATCAACAACATCGACTGGAGGTCGGGCAGCTGGAAGCCTGACGGCGCTTACGCGCAGATGCAGCGCGTGGCCAACCTGGTAGCCGGCGAGGCATACAGAGCGGTAAGCGCCATGCAATTCGTCAATTGGGTACCGCTGGCCTCCGCACAGAAGGAGATCTCTCTGGGTGTAAGGAAGCCGAATGCGACCGAACTGCAGAGAGCCCGCGATATCCTGTCAAAAAACCAGGATAAGGTATTAAAAGACAGGGATGCCATTTATGCGAGGGAGTCTGTGCTGATCGACAAATATCCCGACAACGTGCCCCTCATTATCCAGGCATTCCGAATCGGCGATCTTGCCATTTCAGCCATTCCCTGTGAAGTGTTCGTAGAGATCGGGCTTGAAATAAAGGAGAAAAGCCCGTTTGCTTCCAATTTCACAATTTCCCTGGCAAACGGCTATAACGGCTACCTGCCTACGCCAAAGCAGCATTCCTGGGGAGGTTATGAAACGTGGCGGGCCCGCTCCAGCTACCTCGAGGTAGAGGCGTCCGAAAAGATAACAGGGACGCTGTTCCCGCTGCTTAACGATTTAAAAAAGAAACCTTGAAAGTTGAAAATTGAAAGTTGAAAGTTGAGGATGATGAATGGGGGATAAATTGTCGCATTATCTAAATTATCACATCTATGAATAAAAGAAGTTTATTTACCGGAATATGTACCTTTTTATGGCTGGTAATGGCCTGTTTCCAGGTGCAGGCGCAGAAAAAGAAGAAAGTGGTTCTTTTTAACGGGAAGAACCTCGACGGATGGTATACCTTCCTGAGAACCACCGGCAAGAACAGCGACCCTAAAGGAGTATTTACCGTTTCGAAGGGGATGATTTTCATAACGGGGGAGGAGTACGGCTGTATCACCACCAACGAAGAATACGAGAATTACAAGCTTACCGTAGATTTCAAATGGGGAGAGAAAACCTATGCGCCGCGGGTAGACCGGGCGCGCGACAACGGGGTGCTGATCCATTCGCAGGGTAAGGACGGCGGATACGGCGGCGTGTGGATCAATTCTATCGAATGCCAGATTATTGAAGGCGGTACCGGCGATTTCCTGGTTGTAGGGGACGGTACCGATAAATTCTCTCTTTCAGCGCCTGTCGCGCCGGAAAAGCAGGGGGCTTCCTACATCTACCAGCCCGGAGGGGAGCTGGTTACCATCAATAAAGGACGTATCAACTGGCTTTACCGCGACCCGGAATGGAAAGACGTGATCAATTTCAGGGGAAGCAGGGAGGTGGAAAAGCCTGCCGGTAAGTGGAACCGCATGGTAGTGATTGCAAAAGGCGACACCATCGATTTGTACCTGAACGGCGTGCTCGTCAACCAGGCCGTAAATGTCAGACCGTCAAAGGGGAAGATACAGATCCAGTCGGAAGGGGCGGAAATGTATGTCAGAAAAGTGGAATTGATTCCGCTTTAACCCTGACCGCAGACGACGTATTGGTACATATGTGGAAGACTATTAAAAACTGCCGTAGTTTCTAATAGTCTTTCTTCTCAGTATTGTTTTTTCGTTTTACTTCGCTCGGTTTCCTGCCGAAAGTTTTACTGAATTCTTTGCTAAAATACCTGCTATCATCAAAACCGACCATGTTGGCTACCTCGTTTACGTTGAACGAACCCGACTCCAATAGCTGTAAGGCCCTGCGCATCCTAATGTTCTTGGTGAATTCGTTTACGGTCATACCGGTCAGTGCGCGGAGCTTCCGGTATAAAACCGACACACTTATACCTGTCTGAAACGCCATCTCGTTTACACCGAAGTCCGGTTCGGAAATATTGTCCGCCACCAGATGTTTGAGCCGGGAGATAAATTCTTCATCGGGATTGTCGATGTTGGTGTTATCGGGTTCCAGGGAAATTGAGCGGCCGTATATCTCTTTCAGGTTTTTCCGCGTGGTTATGAGGTTATCGATCTTCAGTTCCAGCATCCGGAAATCGAACGGCTTGATCAGGTACTCGTCGGCTCCCGCCTGCAACCCTTCCATCATTTGCTCCGCCGTACTCCGGGCCGACACCAGGATGATCGGGATATGCCGCGTCTGAAATTCCGATCGGAGGGTTTTGCTCACCTCAAGCCCGTTCATACCGGGCATCATCACGTCACATACGATCAGATCGGGCATGTGTTCACGGGCAAGCTCCAGGCCGCTTTGACCATTGTTCGCCTCCAGTATCTGATAAGCATCTCTCAGCGTTTCGGTCGCGAAGGCGCGCAGCTCTTCATTGTCATCGATAAGCAGGAGCGTGCATTTTTGTTGGGCACTGACGACGGTGTTACCGGCACTGTGATTCGCGTCGGGAGTAAGGTATATATTGGGTGGTATCGCCGTGGAGGCCCCGGCCAGGTCTGATGCGGCAAAATGGTCTTTATCTTTCAGGAGCGTCAGGCTGAAGCAGGTCTCCCCGTCTTCTGCTCCGGTTTTTTGCCTGCTCTTCACGGTCAGCTCTCCCTGGTGACGTACGACGATTTCCCGGGAGAGCGCCAGGCCGATCCCGTACCCGGTGTTGCCGGTGTTGTTCTCGTAGACCTGGAAGAAGTTGATAAACAAACGGTCGAGATATTGCGGGGCTATACCGGGACCGTTATCCCTTACTTCGATGGTTACACGGTTTAATTCCTCGGTGATCCTGATCGAAATCCGGCCCCCTTCCGGCGTAAACTTGAAGGCATTGCCCAGCAGGTTATAGAAAACCTTTTGTATCTGCGACAGGTCAAACCATAGCATAACTGGCTGCTCCGGACTTTCTACACTGGCCGTAATGCCTTTTTTCGAGGCGAGATGCTCAAATGAAGCAAGGATATTCCGTGTTACGGCTGCCACGTCGTGCTCACCGATCCACAGCCTGGTTTTGCTGTTCTGGATTTTCCGGAAATCCAGCAGCTCGTTGACCAGCAGCAACAGGCGGTCGGAGTTGTTTTTGGCATACGTCAGAAATCCCCTGAGTTTATCATCATTTTCTGACAATTCCCAGGCTTTTTCCACGGGTCCGCTGATGAGCGAGAGATGGGTCCGTATTTCATGGGAAATGTTGGTGAAAAAATCCAGCTTGGCATGATACAGCTCATTTTCCTGCCTGACTACCCTTCTCAGCCAGAAAAACCGGTTGATGACGTACACAATACCCGCAAGGATCAACGTATAGAAAAGATAGGCATACCAGGTTTTCCACCAGGGGGGAAGCACCACAATCTGCACCTTCAGCGGTTCGGGATTCCAGTATCCGTCGCCGTTGGCCGCTTTGACCATAAAGGTGTAGGTGCCGGAAGGCAGGTTGGTATAGGTGGCAGAAGGGGTTTCTACGTAGTTCCAGTCTTTTTCAAATCCTTCCAGCTTATAGGCATACTGGTTTCTTTCGGATCGGGCGTAATTCAGCAGCGCAAACTCCAGGGCAAAAATGTTCTGGTCATAGCGAAAGACAATCTCCCTGGTCGTTTCAATGGAGCGCTTCAGGATCCCTGTCTGATCGCCCGTCCATACCTGATGATTGAACAGTTTCAGGGAAGTAAGTGCTATCGGGGAGCTTTCGTTATGCACGTTTATCTTTTCGGGGTCAAACCTGAACGCCCCGTTGTTGGTAGGAAAATAAAGATAGCTATTTTCATCTTTCACTGAGGAACTCAGTACTAAAAGCCCGTTTTGAGGCAATCCGTCTCGATAGTCGTAAACCTGAGCCGTTCTTTTATCAGGATGATATCTTACCAGATGGTGTTCACCGTTGAGCCAGAGATACCCGCGGGAATCGACCTGGATGTCTATGGTGTAGTTCAGCAACTCCGGGGCATCTTCGGTGTACAGCTTCAGTTTATCACTTTCAGCATCGTACAACTGTAATCCCTGTTCACTGGCAATCCAGATTCTTCCGGACGGGTCCTGCGCGATACGGCGTGCAGCCTTCGGGTTGTCCGAAAATGCGGTGCTGTCAATATCCAGTGCATTTACTGTTTCGGTGCCTGCTTTTAAAACAAAAACAAATGATTTGCCACCAAACCAGAGGTTTCCGGCGGAATCTTCCATAGCCGAGTAAATGAAGTCCCGGGAGTCGGCGCGCCCGAAATCCCTTTTTTGGCGGTCAAAACTCATAAAGCCAAAGACACCCCCCACCCAGAGCATACCGCGGCTATCTTCAAATATGACGTGGACCCTTCCTCTCCCGGGACTATCTTTTCGATCGGAAGGCGGCAGGGTGTAATGCACTGTTTTACGTGTCTTCAGATCAAAAGAAGTCAGTAAAAAATTCCCCCCGCACCATAGCACACCCGATCTGTCAACGAAAAAAGTATAGTATCCCGTTGACTTTAACGGGCTCAGGTCGGAAGAAAAAATGCTGCCGTTTTCCCGGTCAACCGAGATCAATTCGCTATAATCGCCGGAAATGGTCCACATCCCGTTGCTGCCGGCGTTGCCTATCCAGCCGTTTAAAAAGGATTCATAGCGATCATTTTCCGGTTTGACGGGCCATTTTGTGAAGTCAGGCAAGCCCCTATCCAGGTAACTCGCCCCCAGGTGATAGCTACCCAGCCATAGCCCTCCCCGGCGATCAATATATACGGCATACAATACTTCATCGGCCAGACTATTGCTGTTTCCCCGTTCATGCCGGAACCTTTTGATATTGCCGGTCGAAGGGTCCAGAAAAAGCAATCCTGACTCTGTCGCCATCCACAGTTTGTTGGCGCTATCCTCCGCTATCCCGTAAACACCCGAAAAAGATGCATCGTATTTTTCCCCTTCTACACGGGAAAACCGGTTGCGGATCGTATCAAATCGAAACACTCCCCGGCTGGTCCCAAGCCAGAGGGCGCCTTTCTCGTCAGGATGGAGGGAATTGATCTGATTACCGGCCGGATACTGTTGATCGCCGTTTCCCGTCATGAGCCTCGCTTCAGTGCCTTTCACACGTACCAACCCCTGCCCGGTCCCGAGCCAGAGCTCGCCATCTTTACCGGCTGCCATGCTTCTTATGAGTTGCGTGGAGTCGGTCAGCTGATGCCGGGCCCTGACAAACCTGATCTTCCCCTCTTCCATCACAGCCTCATTGAGTCCTCTCGCCGTACCGACCCATATCTTCTTTTCACTATCCTGGACCATGCATAACACCCTGTTGCTGCTTAGTGAGCCCGGGTTGGCAGCATCATGTTTGAATGTCGTGAAAGTATCACTTTCCCGGTTGTATAAACTCAGTCCGGCCCAGGTCGCTATCCAAAGTCTTCCCTCTGAATCACAGTAGATACTCTGTATATAGTCTGAAGCTATCGAACCGGGTCTTCCGGCATCATATATATACTTTTTAAATACTTTTGAATCATACCGGTAAAGCCCTCTTGAGCTTGCAAACCACAGAAAGCCTTCATGATCCTGTGTTATTGCCATTACCGTGGTTACAGGGGCTCCTTCCCTTTCGGAAAAATGTCTGAACACCTGGGCACTTGTTTCAGAAATCCAAAAGCCGAAAGCCAACAATGTTGTGTAGAATAGATTGACTTTCACGGCAACGGAATAAATATGGAATCATTGCCTATGCTTGCCGGGTTATCGGGGGCGTGGGTAAAGCTGGTGAAAGTCTCAACCAGCAGACAAGTTAAGGGAAGCTTCATTTGGTAAAGGGATTAGAAACAGATTGTCTTTTAACGACCTGTATTAAAACTGCAAAAATAAAGTAAAGGCGGCGTCCCGGATTATGCAAACGGGTCGCTTTTTCGTTTCGTTGTTTGACAAGAATTTCACTGTAATTTGATAAGAATAGCACGCTAACCCTGTAAGCCGCAGTGTGCTACATAAACTTTGGCAAATTTCTCTCTGTTTGTTGAAAGGTTTTTCTTCTGTCTGTATAGCTGATATTCGCTGTATTTGTGGGTCAAATAGACATGGCAAATATTGAAGCTTTTCTTGTAGCCGGGTACAGGTTTGTCTCAACGGAATTCCCGGTAAAATATACTGAAAGCCTATACACATTTAAATAGTTTACATTCACTTTTAAACAACAATAACAATGAGTCAAAACCTATACACGAAATTTTTCTTCGTGGCGCTGGTGTTTTCCGCGTTGTCAGGCGTGCGGGCACAGAATCCTGGCGGCGTGGCCCCGGCAGCATGGTACAGGGCTGGTGCCGGCGTGTATGCCGATGCAGGGGCGACCGCTGCTTCTGACAACGGTACTGTACAGCAGTGGAACAGCCAGGTAGGCAGCTTTCCGTTGCTGCAGGCTACCGCAGGCTGGCGTCCCGTATTTTCCAACGCCACTACGCTTGCCAACTTCAATCCTACCTTAACGTTTACCGGTAGTCGATGGATGCGTTGGACAGCGCCTGACGGCATCGATATGATAGACAGGGCAAACGGAAGCATTTATGCAGCAGGGTACTGGAATAGTGTGAGCAACGCAGATCTTGCCGGTTTCGGAGCAGGTACGGAGGATTTTCCGGGACTGCATAGTTATAATAACAAATTATTATTCTACTCCTTCGGAGATTTTGATGGAGTAAGTAGTAATGATTTTGTCGCGCAACATTATTCTACGATAGGTGCAGGTTGGGAAAACGAAGCAGGAAGCAGTTCTATTAATTTAGCAGCGGACGTTTCCTTAAACGGTATTCGTGCTTTTCATAACAATATCGCCAATGTCAATACATTTACCGGCTACAGAGACTTTCAGGTTGGATTTGCCAATTATGGCTCTATAAACGGCCAGTTGAACGAAATATTGGTATATGAACAGAGACTGACTTCCGAGCAAATGGACAGGGTGGAAACCTACTTATCCGTAAAGTACGGCAGCACTTATGCCAATGGCGCCAGAAACTATGTAAACTCTGCCGGCAGCCCCGTGTGGACAGCCACTACCAACGCTGGCTATCACAATAATATAGCCGGTATAGCCCGCGACGACAACGGTGCCCTGCACCAAAAGCAATCCTGGAGTACCAATCCGGGGCAACAAGTATTGATAAGCACCACTGGGCTTGCCAACACCAATGCCGGTAACTCTGCAGGGCTAAGCGACGGACAGTTTCTACTGTGGGGCGACAACGGCTTGGGGAAATCCCCAAGCGTAGCTGTTTCGGGACTTTCTAATATTACACATCACTTCCCTGCTATCTGGAAAGTGGAGAACAATGGCGTAGGCACCGTACGTGTAGCCTGGCCAAAAGGATTGAACAACCTTAGTTTGATACAAAGTGACGATGCTGCTATCGATGGTGGCGACGCCGCTACATTAATGACCGGCAACGAAGTTACTGTAAACGGAGTGGTTTACAACTATGCAGACGTAGCGCTGGCCAATGGCTCATATTTCACTTTTGGCGCGTTTCAGGGTTCTTTTGCGCCGGGAGGTGTAGCAACTGCGGCCTGGTACAGGGCTGATGCTAATGTGTATTCTGACGGGGGCACTATTCCGGCAGGCGACGCACAGACCGTAGCCCAGTGGAACGAATTCAACTATCGTGGATTTGACTTGAAGCAGGCTACAGCAGCCAACCGTCCGGTGTTCTCGAACAGCACCGCATTAACAAACTTTAACCCAACAGTTACTTTCGACGGTAACAATACATGGTTGGATTATCTTGTCGCAGATAAGGGTGATATCCTGACGCGTAGCACCGGAACGCTGTTCTCCGCCGGAAAAACGACCAATTCTTCCGGGGCATTGTTTGGGTTTGGTAGCAACCTGGATTATCCGGGGCTTTATATTACTTCGAACAACCTTACATTCTTAGGAAATGTTGGGGGCAATTGGGCAACCAGCACAGCTGGTATCCCTGCAGTTGCAGATGGGAACTTCGTCGGCGGGGGCGGCTGGCTCAACGGGGCAGGCCCCTTTGGGGAGAACCTGATTGCGACATCGCTCAACGGAAATTACGTTAGCCACGATGCGCTGCATACCTGGAATACCAATACAAGTGTGGTTGGTGATCTCAGAGTAGGGCTTGATGGCAATTATTCTTCGTACGTAGGGCAGCAGAACGAGATGATGGTGTTTGATACCAAGCTTACCGACGAACAGATGAACAGGGTAGAGTCCTACCTTGCCATCAAATGGGGGCAAACCCTAAGCAAAGCCGCAAACCGCGATTATCTGGATGCCGGTGGAAACACCGTGTGGAATGGAACGGCAAATGAAGATTACTACCACAATGTATTCGGTCTGGCCAGAGAAGATGTGGGAGCTTTTCATCAAAAGGTATCCTCCAGCGTCAATGCAGGAAGCATCCTTACTATAGCGACCGACAATGATTTCACATCGCCGAACCACGATGGCTCGCGTAGCGGATTTGCCAATGACAGAACCTACTTCCTGCTTGGTGACAATGCCAATACGAACACGATATTGCTGACTGATCTGCCAGGGCTGGAAAGAATCCAGCGTATTTGGCTCGCCCAGCGGACAAACAGCGCCGAAGCTCTGCACTTCGGTGCCGATCTTTCGGCTTATGGCGCAAATTTCGACGGAACGAAAAGTGTATACATGATCATTGCAGACGATGGGGACTTTACTACCAACGTTAGAACCGTGTCCGGTACTTTCGAAGCTGATAATTGGATGCATTCTTACGACTTTGATGCACAACCGGGCAACCAATACATCACATATGGATACAATGATGCTCCCGTCGGTTCCATAGGGTGTAATGAAAATCAAATGTTCCATACCCATGGCGCCAGTGTTACCCAGCTAGTTGATGTAGATTACTCAGGAAATCCTATCACAACGGCTTCTATGGGTACTGCATCTCTTAAATACAATGCGGCAGGCTATAACTCTCAGGATGGGTTTATTTATGGAATTTCTGCTAACTACCGCCTGGTGAGAGTAGATGCCACGGGTGCTGCCGCCGATCTGGGTTCTGTAACAGGCCTTCCCGCCGATTTCGAATATAATTCGGGAGATTTTATACCGGGTACCGGTATGCTCTATGTTACGCAGAATCAGACAAGCAAGATGTATAAGATAAACGTTGCCGGCAAAACCGTCGATCAGGTTATTGACTTGAGCTCAAATGCTGCTGTTTCTGATATAGCATGGGATGTGACCACTGCGAAGTTTTACGGTGTGAATAATACTACCGGGGCACTGACATCCCTGGATCCGGCCAATGGAGCTGTAAGCGCTATAGGAGGTTCCGGCGGTGGTGTTTTTGGAGCCATGATGGGTGCCTGTAATGGAATTTATGGCATATCTAATAGCAGCGGGTTTTACAAATTTGACCTTACAACCGGTGCACGGACAAAACTAGCCGATACGCCTGATATTCCCGGAGGTTCTGGTTTCGACGGGGCTCACTGTCATAGCAACTGTGTTGACGAGGAAGCGCTTCCCGTACGCCTGCTGCATTTCAATGGCTACCAGGAAGGCAGTGCCGTTACGCTCAACTGGGCTACAGTGAGCGAGCAGTACAACATGGGCTTTGATGTTGAGCGCAGCGCTGACGGACACAGTTGGACCAGGCTGGGCTTTGTAAACGGCAAGTCGGAAACAGGGGAGAGCAGCGTGAGGCTGAACTACAGCTTCAGTGATGCAACGCCGCAAGCCGGCAGGAATTACTATCGCCTGAAACAGATCGATGTCGACGGCCGGTACGAATACAGCAGGATGGTGGTAGCGGATATCCGTTCAGGCAGGGGCAGCCTGCTGGTATATCCCAACCCGTCAGTAAATGGCAGACTGACCGTCAGGCTGTCTGAATCGGATATCCTTTCTGTGGGCGTATTCAGTGTCACTGGTATTCAAATGCAGGTAGGTAAGTTGCAGAGCGATAACACGCTTGATGTAGGAAACCTGCCTGCCGGACAGTATTTCGTACGTGTAACCGGCAAAAACGGGGATGTTGTCACTAAAGGCTTTATCGTGAAATAGTTGTAAAAAGCCAGTAAAACACGGTAAATAGAAACCCGGTGATCATCATAGCCCGATCACCGGGCTTTCTGTTTTTAAGGGATTCGGGTTTACTATTTGAAAGGTACATTGGGGTTTTACAGGATAATGCGTGTTATATTTGTGCTGAAAGATTTTCTTAACTATTTATTCTTTTTGTAATGTCAGAATCAACTAAACCTTTAAGAGTGCTTGTGGTAGGAGCCGGTAACATGGGGAGCTCCCATGCCATGGCGTATCACACAGAAGATGGCTTTGAAATAGTCGGTATTGTTACAACAGGAAAAAGCAAGGAAGTGCTGAATGAAAAGCTGGGCGGGGGATACGCGCTCTACAGCGACTATACGCAGGCATTGGAGGAAACGAAGCCAGACGCGGTCTGTATTTCTACCTATCCCGATACGCATGAAGCCTATGCTATACAGGCAATGGAAGCCGGAGCCCACGTTTTTGTGGAAAAACCGATAGCAGATTCGGTTGCAGCCGCCGCCCGCGTGGCAGCTGCCGCTAAAAGGCTCAATAAGAAGGTTGTAGTTGGTTATATACTGCGCCATCACCCGTCATGGGAGCGCTTTATAGAGGAAGCCCAAAAGCTGGGCAAGCCGCTTGTGATGAGAATGAACCTCAACCAGCAGAGCGATACGGCGATGTGGACGCTGCACCGCAACCTGATGAAAAGCCTGAGCCCTATCGTAGACTGCGGCGTACATTATATCGATGTGATGTGCCAGATGGTGCGCAGCAAGCCGGTACAGGTGAGCGCGATCGGGGCGCGCCTGACAGACGAGATACCGTCAGACAACTACAACTACGGCCAGCTCCAGATCAGGTTCGAAGACGGCTCAGTAGGCTGGTATGAGGCAGGCTGGGGGCCGATGGTAAGTGAAACCGCTTTCTTTGTCAAGGATGTGTTCGGCCCTAAAGGATCCGTTTCGATCGTTGCCAAGGATGCGGGAGGAACCGGGAAGTCGGATTCTATCGAAGCGCATACCAAAACAGAGTCGCTGCTGGTCCACCACGCCGATCTCGATGAAAACGAACGTTTTGCCAAAGAAGATACCTGGATCAACCTGCAGGATGAGCCTGACCACCAGGAGCTTTGCAACAGGGAGCAGCGGTATTTCCTCAAGGCTATCCGCGAGGACATCGATCTGACAGATCATTTACAGGATGCGGTCAACAGCCTGCAGATCGCTTTTGCCTGCGACGAATCTGTCAAAACCGGTAACGTCGTTAAGATCTGATGGCGGAGCTGGAAACACGCAATATCCAGGTGGGTGTGGTGGGCCTCGGCCTAATGGGGTGCAGCATCACCACCTGCTTGCTGATCGCGGGACACCCGGTAATAGCCGTGGCGCCCGTAAGCGACGATCTTAAGCTGGCCGGAAGCCGGATAAGAGAGCACCTTGACAAATCCCTGTCAAACGGACTGATCAGCCGGAGTCCGGAGGAAATCCTGGAAAACCTGACCATTACCGAAGACTACGGACTGTTGAAAGAGGCGAAGCTGGTACTGGAATGTACGATTGAAAACCTGGAGGTAAAGAAGTCGGTGTTCGAAAAGGTAGAGCAGGTCATTGATGAAAATGCCCTGCTGACCAGCAACACCTCTGCCATACCAATCAGTGTCTTGCAGAAGCACACCAGGCACCCTAAGCGTTTTTTGGGCCTGCACTGGGCTGAACCTGCCCACACGACCCGCTTCCTGGAAATCATATGCGGGGACGACAGCGACGTCAGCCAGGGAGAATACCTGCAAAAGCTTGCCCTGAAATGGCGTAAGGAGCCTATACTGGTCAGGAAGGATATCCGCGGGTTTATTACCAACCGGCTGATGTATGCCATGTACCGCGAGGCTATCAACTTGGTCGAAAACGGGTATGCCACCATCGAAGACGTAGACAGGTCGTGCCGGAACAATGCCGGGTATTTTATGACTTTTGTCGGGGTGTTCCGCTGGATGGATCTGACGGGCGTAAAAGCTTATCATACCGTGATGAAGGACCTGTTTCCTACGCTTCACAATGGTACGGAAGTCCCGAAGCTGATCGACGATATCGTTCAGGCAGGCGGCAACGGCGTCTCCAATGCGAACGGGTTCTATGAGTATACGGAAGAAGAAGCAAAAATGTGGGAGGAGACGTTTACTAAGTTCAGCTATGAAATACGGCAGCTGGCGCTCCGCTACCCGGAAGACATCGTGAAGAGACGGCTGGAGGAGAAGAGAACGGGTTAGCCGAGAGCTGCACCCTCGGGAGGGAGATGGTACCTCTTCAGTTGTGTACGCCCATAGAGATGTGCCGTCAAGCACTATCTGTCTATAGGAAAATGGGAACCGATGCAATCGCATGCCCCGTATGGGGCATGCGATTGGCTGCGAATAGCCTTTTATAATCTGTTGATCCGGATGTTATTTTCATAAGCTATATCCCTGTTTGAATGACGGGCAAAGGAATCTTAAAAGTGACCTTGGGGCTTATCATAGGGGGCATCTCCCTGTTTGCCTTCTTCCTGTACGCCACGATCAAGACAAAATCTACCGGTATCGACAAGTATCCGCCGTTCAGGGAATGGGTGGGTAAAAAGGTCATACTGAACCGGGAAACGGTCGTGCTGAAGGAAAAATTTAGATCGAACACGAATGACAGGTATCCCTATACCCTGCTGGATAGCCTGCATCCCGGTTGGGAGTATGCGGAGGCGAGAAAAACGCTGGATGAACCGGATATAGAGGAGATTGTAGTGTTCCCGGCAGGGGCGGAATTAATGCTTGAAAAAGCCATCCAGTATACCAATGGTGTCTCCGGTTCGTCTTACCCGACTATTTTTGGCGTGATAGGCAGTGGAGAAGAAGCGTATAAAGTTGGCTATCAATGGGGTAAACGCGATATCGGGAAGAGCCATTACGGCATTGAGGAATGCTGGAAATTCCACCAGGCTCCGTGGCAGGAAAAACCCGATACAACTTTTTATGCGCTTCCCGCGGCTGAGTGGTGGTAGGGATGGAAAAATTTATATCTTTGCAATCCCATCGCTTAGGACATTAGCTCAGTTGGTTCAGAGCGCCGCCTTGACAGGGCGGAGGTCAGCGGTTCGAGCCCGCTATGTCCTACCAAAATCCATAATACCGTCCCATCCAATAGGCGAAGAGAAAGTAGGTGCCTGTTTCTTCCGTTTCGCCCCTACGCCCGGAATCCAGTCGTTTGGGATTGGTATTCCAGCGGGAAACACTGCTTTCTGCGGTACGGATCGGGTGTAATGCCTGGCGCTTTCCGGAACGGTCCACCAGCGGGTCGACGGGGATATCCCAGCGGTGACTGTTTTCCATACTCCAGTCTACGAGGTCGAGCGGGTATTGCCGGAGCTCTTCCCTGGCTGTCTCCAGGCCGCAGTCTTTTTGGAGCAGGCTGCTCGCAATGACATTCCAAACGGGCATCCTGTCGTTTTCTACCGCTTTCCAGCTTCTTTCGAGACTTTTTATATAAAGATCGCGATAGGGATCATTACCGGTATATTGTAACAAGCCGTAATACGGGAAGAAGTTGAGAATGTCGTCGGAATGGCTCGTTTCGTACGGACCGTAAATCTTGGCCTGCAGTGCATTGCCGGCATAGCCATGCTCGTTTATCAGCTTTTGGTATACTTCCTCGTATCTTGGGTTACGCGTAAAATGACGGGCTGTTTTGAGGAATGAAAGGACCTGGAGCGAGTTAAGACCTCTTTCGTATGCCCAGTTGGGGGCATGGTTCAGGGAGTCGGGATGCCAGATCCCCCACCGGGTCGGTTTGCAGTCGAAGTCGATGAGGTGAAAGTCGTTGTCGATAATATGAGTGGCTATGCGGTCTATGAGCTGTATTACGCGCTGCTTCTGGCTTTCATCGGCAACCAGTTCATAGAATAGTGAAAGCGTATACAGGTGTCCCGTGATTTCGTCGGAGCTGGTGTCGTCAAGCCATTGCCATTTTCCGTCGGGGGAGGGGTGCCATTTTTTTGGGTGAGGCGACCGCGATTGCACGACGCTGTCGGAGGCCAGCGCATAGGAGCGGGCGGGGTAGCCCGGGATGCCGGTCACCGTTTCAAGACGCTCAAGCGCCTCGAAGGTCCGGATGGCCTTTGCTTTGGCATCTTCATCTTTTGTGACGGCAAACCGGAAACACGCTGCCGCAAGGTAGCAGGAAGTCCAGAGCCCGTCGTTGTCCTCGTTTTGGGTGAAGCTCGTCGAAAGGTCTCCCGGTACGGCCAGCCTGGAGATATTGACCAGTCCGCGACGATTGTGACGTTTCTCGATGATGTCTTCGTACAGCATAGCTTTCCGGGCAAGCGTCATTTCCGCTTGCCTGATCTCGCTGATTCCCCCGTTGGTGGCGATCCAGGTTATTCCGGGCTCTATCCGAAGAATGTCCCTGACCTGTTCTCCGGGCAGCCAGCGCGGACCGTTATAATAATGCCAGGAAGAATCCATTTGTATGGCTCCCCTGCCGGTACCCAGCCACATTTCATCATCATAAGCCCTGATCACGCGGGCGGGGCCGTAAGGCAGCCCGTCAGGTCCTCTCCAGGCACGGTGGTCACCGTTTCCGGCAATCAGGCCCAACGATTGCGGAGCGCTGAAAAGCAGATCAGCCCCGCCGTTTCCCGTAGCCAGTGCGTAGTATTTCCTTTCATTGCCGACAGCCATGAGCGTTTCGTCGAGATTGATCCATTTCCCGTCTTTTCGCTGCCACAGACCGTCGGAAGACGCAATCCACAGAGTACCCGCCGAATCGGTGACCATGTCATTGATCCGGAGACCCTGAAGCTCCGGAACGGGCTCCCACGCGCCGTTCCAGGTATAAAGTCCGGATGTCGTACCGCAGTAGAATACTTTATTTTGTTCCCGCAGAATACACAGAAGGCTGTCGCTGCCGGTTTCTGCGGGCAATTTTATTTCCTGACCATTCCCGGCCGGTATAATGGCGTCTCCTGTGAGCAGCCAGAGGCTTTCTTCATCGTCGACGGTCGCGCCGAGCAGTTCTTTGCCTGTCAGCATCGGCCCCCAGTTTTCATCCTGATACCTGAATACCCCGGTCCTGGTGACGGCTACCGGAGTCCCTTTTATCATGAATAGCCTGATCACATCCTTTCCCGCCTCTTCGGGGAGCAGGATATCCGACCTTACAGGCTGGCGATAGGGAGTATCAGGATATGCGCTTTTTCTCTTACAGCCCGCCGCAAGGAAAACCAGCGCAAAAGCAATTATCAGATAGCTGGCTCTCACCTTACTTGAAGCTGTCTTCCGACTCGGGTAAAGCAGGGTTGTTATAGATATACATTCCGTTGTAGTCCTGGATCACAGGCTCTGCTCCGGGATCGATGCGGTGGAACGGGAGCGCGCTGTAGGTAGAGTAGTGACACACAAACGACTTCCGGGTTTGTTCGGGATTGAGGATGGGACTACCGCCATGAGCAAGCGCTCCATGCCATATCAGGACATCCCCCTTTTTGATCAGCAATATTTCTTTGGGATAATTGAGCTTTTCGCAGGTCTTGTCGAGATAGTCGGCAAACTCGAGCGGGGTTTTGGTCGACCACGGCTTGTAAAGTATACCGGATCCGAAATCGAATTTAGGCATCCGGTGCGAACCTATATAATAATAGAGCGGCCCGGATTCCATGACGATATCTTCCAGCGCTATCCAGGCAGCCGCCAGGTGGCTCGGATCTTTTGCGGTTACCCAGGGGAAGTCCTGGTGAGTGGGTTGCTGGCTTCCGTACAGGAATGTCAGGCTTTGCATCACCACTGTTTTCTGGTTGAAAACAGCCTCCAGAAAGGTAACGATACCGGGATGGGACATTAGCTTTTTACCTGCAACCGACGAGCTGTGGAAGTCGTTGAATTTGACATATTTTCCTTTCAGGGCTTCTTTCGGGAAGTCGCTGATATTCCTCTGCTGCTCAGGCAGGAATTCCGGCAGGTCTATCCTTACGCTGAGACGATGCTTTTCGGGTTCGTCGGTAAGACGTTCGACATCCGCGAGGAACCTGTCGATCATCCCGGCAGGAATAATGTTCTCGAGTACGGCATACCCGTTTTTCTGCCAATGGACCAGCTTTTCTTTCAGGTCATAGGAAACTTCAAACCGGGGGTGATGGGTTTTGAGAAATGTATCTACATCTGCGCCCGGGGCGTCGATCCAGGGAAGATCGGAAGGATCAAATTCTTTGAGGGGAAAGAAACGGTCCTGGAGTATATTTACTTTGTTTCTTACTCGGCTTAAAATGCTCATAACAAGGAGTGGTTAGCTTTCTGGAATGTCCCGGGCTTTATAATCCTAATTTAAAGAATGATAACTGCGTAAAACTACTTGTTTCTGCTTACACCTGCGGCTGCTTTATTTTCGGCAGAAAGACCGCCAATATCCCCAGCAGGGGCAGAAAAGAACATGCTTTAAAGAGAAAATCGAGGGTAGTCAGGTCTGCGAGGAGCCCGAGCGCGGCCGAACCTATCCCGGCTACGCCGAAGGCAAAGCCGAAAAACAGGCCGGCTATGGTCCCTTCCTTGCCCGGCTTCAGCTCCTGGGCGTAGACCAGGATGGCCGAGAATGCAGAGGAAAGGACCAGCCCGACCATAACGGCCAGTATGTTTGTCCAGAGCAGGTTGGCATAAGGCAGCATCAGCGCAAACGGCGCGGCGCCCAGGATAGAAAACCAGATAACCTTCCGTCTGCCGATCCTGTCGCCTATCGGTCCGCCTGCATAGGTGCCCAGCGCCACAGCCGCCATGCATATAAAAAGATAATACTGGGACTGCTTAATACCGAGGCCGAATTTGTCTATAAGGAAAAAAGTGTAGTAGCTGCCGATGCACACCATATAGATATACTTCGAAAAGACGAGTACCAGGAGGATACCGATCGAAGTGTTTATTTTTTGTTCCGACAAGCCTTCGAGTGTCTTGTCGGTAGTTTTTGCGGCATTCCCTCTCGTTTTCCGCTTCTCGAACGACCAGCGTCCGAGGTAGAACAGGATGACGCCTCCCAGCAGGGCGAGGACGGAAAACCAGCTGATGGCGGAAAGCCCGTAGCCGGCGACTACCAGCGCCGCCATCAAGGGACCTATGGCGCTCCCGGCATTTCCGCCTACCTGGAAGAGCGACTGTGCCATACCCCGCTTTCCCCCGGATGCAATAAAGGCAGTACGGGAGGCTTCAGGATGGAAAATAGCCGATCCGAACCCGGTTATTGCCACACTCAGGAGAACGACTGCAAATGAATCGGCCATCGAAAGGATCAGCAGGCCTATGAGGGTGAAACCCATTCCGAAACTGAGGGAATAGGGGGCCGGCTTCCTGTCGGTATAGCTCCCGACAATCGGTTGGAATACGGAGGCCGTCATCTGGAATACGAAAGTGATCAGCCCGATCTGCATGTATGATAACCTGAAGTTTTCTTTCAGGATCGGGTAAATAGCCGGCACGATCGCCTGCAGCGTATCGTTCAGCAAATGGGTAAAGCTGATAGCAAATAAAACCGGGTAAACGGTTTTATTCATGCTGTCTTTTACAGGTATGGTTTTTTCACCGACCGACATAGTAATAAAGAGAGATAGAAAACTGGTAAAAATGGCTTTTCAGACCTATGATCTGACAATTGTATTTAAAATCTGGATAGCCTTTCCGGCGTCGCGCTGCCTGATGGATTCGAGCAGCTCTTCATGGAGCAGCTGGGTCTCCTCGAAGCTTTCGACTGTCTGAAAACGCCGTACAAAAGATTCCTTGAGACGGATGGCCAGGGCCTGGTACAGGTCGGCCAGTACGGGGTTGGCTGATGCACAGGCCAGGAGGGTATGAAATTCGAGATCGGCATTGATACAGGCGGCCGTATCCCCCATGGCGGCGTATTTCCTTCTTTCCTCCAGGCATTCGCGCATTTTCCGGATATCCTTTCCGGTCCGGAACTGCGCGGCTTTTTCTATTATTTTCTGTTCCAGCAACTCGCGCACTTCTTCCAGGTCGCCTTCATGCCCCCTTTTCAGCCGTTGGTAAAGCGGCTCACTCGAAACCTGGTTGGTTTCTACGAATGTGCCCAGTCCCTGCTGTACGCGCACCCATCCCGAATTGGCCAGTACCCGCATCGCTTCCCTTACGGTAGACCTGCTTACTTCGAAAAGCGCCATCAGCTCGGGCTCGGTGGGGAGCTTGTCGCCGGGGTTGTATTGGCCTCCCATTATTTTTTCGCGTAGCCTTTCGGCCAGCTCGTCGGAAAGCGTCTGCTTCTTTAAAGAGCTCATCGGGTAAAATTATATGAGGTCATCTTATGTCTGCTCATCATATCATCTGATGTTTCCACAAACATAAGCGTAATTCTTTTAACGTGCAATACTGCCGGTCAAACGTATTTAAAAATCAATTATTTGTGATGTAGTTTTAAAAATTGTGTAGAAAATATTTGATAATTTTATGTTTTCAAAATATGAAATTGTGGTAATAATTTTATGATAATAATTTATTTTGTAGTGATATTTTGATGACAATATTAAATGCGAATATTAATACATATTTAGCATTAATTTTCTTTAATATAAAAACGAAAAATATTTTGCTATTAACATTGTATTCTTTTATGTTTGTCAGCGTTTAAGCATTTATATTGCATACGGTAAAACACAAAAACACACGGTAAAATGAAAAAAATATGTACTAGTCTATCGGTAAAGACGGCCCCCTTGTCTGTATCGGTGTCTTGCAGAGCCGGGCGTTCCTCCCCCGGGCCTCATTTTTCAGCTTTCTTCCCACCCGGAAAATCCTGAACTATTTTTCATCTGTCGTATCCTGAAGTTTTTTGCCGGGTGATCCTGACCCCTCGGAGCATGCTGTTGTCTCAGGGATTTCCCCGTTAAAACTTTAACCGGCTCAGGCGGGTTATCCGGGAATTTATCGCAGGTTGTTTTCTTACGAACACCGGCGGATTTAATCTATAGACTTTATATTTAATAATACACTCCGATATTTAATAATCTCCGGGTAGCGTTTCCCCCCTTTTTACGCTCCGGGAGCAAACGGCTTAACAGATTAATTAACTTAAACACACATAATCATGGCAAAAAAAGCTACTGGTTCCCCCCACCGTAGGCTGTGTACGCTGCTGCTGTCCTGGCTCTTCGGAGCTTTGGTAGCATCCACAGCTTATGCGCAGACCCCGGTTTCCTGCTCCGACGTGGAGCAGAGCCACATTACGTCGACCGCGGCTACCTGTCCCGGAAACGGCACTATTACCGTACCAACACTTACGCAGGGTTATTTCAGGTTGAAAGGCCCCGGAATCAACGGGTATATCCAGCAGGACAGCCCGGTTTTTGAAAGCCTCAATGCAGGCGATTTTACCCTGGAGCTGTATTGCCCGGGGCAAACTCCCAAATTATTTTCCGTAACTGTAGAGAACAAACATACTAACCTTCAATTGTCACTGGCCGGCTCCATGACCTGTCCCGATAAAGGGACCATCACCGCTACGGCTTCGGGCGGCTTCAACCAGGGTGGTGCAGGCATCGATTATAAATATGCCATCTGGCCGTCGAGCCAGGGCGGCGCCGGCAAGCCGGACGGACAGGTAAGCTATGGCAGCTCAAATGTGTTCGATGACCTCGCTCAAGGTACCTACTTCGTCAGAGTAAAGGACAATTGCAATAACTTTTTTACGCAGACGATCTCTATTTCGCCTTCCACACCTGCCGTCGCTATGGCAGTCAGCGGCGCCTGGGTTTGTGTAGACGGGCAGGTGCTCCGTCGTATTACCGGTAATTTGAACAGCGTGTCGGGATGGGCCGGCCTGGGCTATAAACTCAAAGTAGAAGAAATTGCTGCGCTTGGCGGAGGCGACTGTGCCGCAGCAAGCGTACTGGGTACCATTGTGGCCGAAAAAACTATTACCCAGGCTTCGGACATGAGATTTGATATACCTGCAGGCGTAACGAGCTACCGGATCACGACGATATCTCCCTGCGGCACACAGCAGGTAACATGCCATACCGTACCTGCTATTGGTGAATTAATAAATCTTACCAGCAGAACAACATTGTTGTGTACTTCCGGTACTCCGCTGGCCAGGTATGCTTATTCCTTTTCCGGGAACAGCTACACGATCGTTTATCCCGCTACAATTCAAATTACAGGAACGGGCTATAGCAAGACTATAAATGTAGCAAGCTCAACGGAACTGAACGGGGTTCTCAGCGACGTACCCAGAAGCGCGTTCCCGCTTTCGGTAACCTTTACAGACGGCTGTAATGCTACCAGGACCTTTACAGTTAATCTTCCGGGAGCTACTTCACTGAATGCCCCGGGTTATAACCGAAACTGTGTTGACTTAGGACATGTTAACCTGACCTTTACGCTTTCAGGCGCTTTTACCGGGATAGGAGAAACCGGAACCGTATATGAATTGCTCCTCGCTTCCGAGCCGGATAATTCGACAAATGTAGTGGCTACAGGCACTGTGACAGGTAGCGCTTATCAGAACCAGGTGCGATTTGCAAATGTCCCGGCCGGTCAGTCTTATAAGATTCGGATTACGCCTGCCAACACAAATCCGGAAGGGCCTTGTACCGGTCCCCAGGTAACCGGAACAGTAACTATTCCGGCCAGCGAGGGTTTAAATATGACGGCCAGCCCGGCTCTTGAGAAAGTGTGTAACGACGGAACAATCCGCTGGATATGGAACCTGACGCATAACTCCCATAATCAGACTGCATCTCTGAAGGTATTCGATGAAAATAATAATGAAGTGCATAGTGCTTCCAACCAGAATACCTTTGTCATTACTCCCGGCGTATACACCTGGTCTATAAAGTTCACTTATTCAGGCGGTGAAGGATGTACTAAGGAGCTAACCGGATCGCAGACAGTAGAAGCCTGGCAGGTAGATCCCGCTATCGACAAAGCCCTCGCTGTGGTCTGCCAGGATATAGACGGCAACCTCCAGCCTACCGGCTCGGCAATGATCGGCTTTTCGGGCTACGGTCCGTTTACGGTAGAGCGTAAGCTGAGCACCGATGCTGATTTTTCGCTGGTTGCGAGCAATGTGGCAGGCCCTGAATATTTGTTCACAGGCCTGGCTGCCGGCAGCACCTACCAGTTCAGGATTACAGATCAGTGCGGGAAAACCGCCGTGCAGCAAGCAACCGTAAAACCGCTCAGCCCGCGTATCATTACCAACACGCACCAGCCTCCCTGCGATGGCGGACCCTATACGCTGAGCGCGGTCGACTACGGCGATCCCAGTGCTACCTACGAGTGGTCTAAGGACGGCGATGTTATAGGAAACGACAGGGAATATGTATTCCCGGGCTATACGGCCGCCAACGACGGAACCTATAAGCTGAAGGTAACGCTTCTGAACGGCTGCGTAATCCGTGAGACGAGCATTACGCTCAACAGCGGGGAATGCGGTCAGCCGTTCCCGCTGGGTTCTCTCGGCGACTACGTGTGGTACGACGATAACTACGACGGTCTGCAGGACGGCGACGAGTTGCCCGCTCCCAATGTTCCGGTTTCCCTGGAAGCTTATATCGGGCCCAATGCAGCCACTCCCGAGCAACTGGCAAATCCTGCCAACTGGACTGAAGTTGCCACTGCTACGACAGACGGCGACGGGAAGTACCTGTTCAGCGATCTGCAAACCGGCTATTACCGCGTGAAATTCGGCAGCGTGGCAGGATATGAATACACCGGATACCAGACTGCCGGCCCTGACGCCGATAACCGCGGCGAAGGTGAAGACAGCAATGCAGGCACCGGAGGTTACAGCGGTCCGGTTTATATCGATGCCTATGGTACAGGTATAGAAAAAGACAATATGACCATAGATGCCGGTCTTGTTGCATACGGCTCGATTGGCGACTACGTGTGGTCTGACGACGACAAAGACGGCCTGCAGGATCCCACCGAACCGGGTGTGGCGGGTGTTACTGTAAAACTGTACGTTAAAGACGGGACCGACTGGGTGCCGGCAGGAACGACAACTACCGATGCCAACGGTAAGTATCTGTTCGATAAATTGAAACCCGGCACCTACCAGGTTGAATTCGTTGCACCGGACGGTAAGGAATTTACACACCACTACATCGGCGGGGAGAGCAGCACCGCACCTTCCGATAGTGACGCGGACCGTACGACAGGAAAGAGCGGCGAGATAACAATCAATGTGACCCTGCCGGTGGATCATGTCGGCCGGAACAACCCGACAATAGATGCAGGTCTGGTTCCGACCGGTGCGCTGCCTGTCAGGCTGAGCCACTTCAATGCCGAAAAAACAACAGAAGGAACCGCCCTTCTGACCTGGAGCACCACCGAAGAGCAGAACAGCAGCTATTTTGATGTTCTTCAGAGCGCAGACGGTTCCAGCTGGCAGGCAATAGGCCGTGTAGAAGCAAGAGGCAACAGCTTCACCCTGGCTAAGTACACCTTTACAGATCAAACCCCGGGCAAGGGTGTGAACTATTATCGCCTGAAAATAGTAGACCGTGACGGCAGCTTCGAGAAGAGCAACATCCGGAGCCTTTCTTTCGAAGGAACTGCTTCAGAAGTTACGGTTTATCCTAACCCGGTCAGCGACAGGTTCAGCATCAAAACCGGTGCGAGAGAGAAAGTCTCCAAAGTGGAGCTGTTCGACGTCAACGGACGCCTGGCGATCGTCAATGACCGCTATGCAGAGGGAGAGTCTATTGTCGTCAAAGGACTTTCCGGAGGAACTTACATCCTGAAAATAACGATGGCTAACGGCGCGTCCGAGATCCGGAAAATTGTGATCTCCAACAAATAACGCCTGTTGTTATCAGACAAATAAAAAAGGGCTGTGCGAACAGCCCTTTTTTATTTGTCTGAAGTTTTCGGTTTCAGCGCAGCGTTATTTTTTTAAAAGATCTTGTAAGATCGGTCAGCGACTGTTCTACTCCCATCCGTTCCAGGGAAGATGCCCCGACAAACCCCTGGGCGTCGGTCCTGAAAAGGATCTCCGCTACGTCTTCCGGCGTATTGACAGGTCCTCCGTGTGTAAGGAAAAACACGTCAGGATTGGATTTTCTGGCCGCTTCGATAATACGTTGGGTCCGCTCCGCCGCAACTTCCATTGTTACGGTTGCGTTGACGACACCGACAGATCCGCCGACGGTGGTGCCGACATGGGCGATGATAGCGTCGGCGCCTGCATCGGCCATCTGAACGGCTTCTTCGGGCGTGGCTACATATACGATCGAGAACAGGTCCATTTTCGATGCCAGGGCTACCATTTCCACTTCTTTATGGAATCCCATGCCGGTTTCTTCCAGCACCTGCCTGAAATGACCGTCCACGATGCTGTGGGTAGGGAAATTGTTGACTCCCGAAAATCCCATGTCTTTTACTTTCAGCAGGTGGTGCCACATCCGTCTCCGGGGGTCTGACCCGTGTACCCCGCAAATGACCGGGATTTCCTCCACTACAGGCAGTACTTCGAATTCACCTATCTCCATGGCAACGGCATTGGCATCGCCATAGGCCATCAGCCCGGCGGTAGATCCGTGCCCGGACATGCGGAAGCGGCCCGAATTGTATATAATAATCAGGTCGGCACCTCCTTTTTCAATGAACTTTGCGCTGATGCCGGTTCCGGCTCCGGCGGCAATAATCGCTTTTTTCTGATCGACAGCAGACTGAAGCCTTTCTCGGACTTCCTGCCTCGTGTAGGGATTCCCCTTTCCTGTCCAGGGATTTGGCATATTTATAAAACGTTTTTTATTAAAGAGCCCCTTTATCCGGGTTTGTCTCCTATTTACACCTAATTTTTTATTGCCTGATAATCGTACGTATGTTTTTTTGCCCGGTGCTGCCCGATTCGGTTAACAGGTGATAGGCGCCTGCCGGCAAGAACGAAAGATCGATTTCCAGCGGGATTTCAGCCGGACGGAGCTCCCGCCTCAGGTGAATTTTACCGGCCTGGTCCGTCACAGTCAGCAGCAGGATATCCTGCCCGGGAATATTCAGCGTGACCGTCAGCTTGTCGCTGAAAGGATTAGGAGAAGCAACCAGCTCCTGCAGGCCGGAAGGGCAGTCCGGTCGTACGACCGGGGAAATAATACCTGCCCCGGAAAGATCGAATTCCACCAGCCTGTAGTACCCGCGGTCATTATCCGGGAGTGGGGCTATATACCGGTAAATCCCATCCCGGCGAGTGGTATCAGACGCTACCCTGGCTATTTCCCGCCAGTCATTCCTGCCCGAAATACTGAACTGGACGGAGTAATAATCAACGGAGTGCTCATCGGCCACTTTCCATTCCAGGGCCGGGATGCCTTCTTCGCAGCCTGATCTTACATGCTCAAATCTTACGGGCAGCGGTGCATCGGCTTTTACAATAGTATTATTTCTGGTAACAAGCCAGGCTTCCGGGTCGAAATCCACCGAAATAACCTCGAAACCTACATTTTCAATAAAAGACTGATTGTTATGCGTGTTGTCGGGCACTACCAGCTTTTGCTCACCGGGATTGGCGCCGGTTACCAGCAACGGAAGAGGCAGCCGGAAGAAGCCGACCGAAGCAGGCTGCGAGGTAGTTTGCTGAATATTGAAGCTTACAGCATTCCCTGACGGGTACCAGCTGATCTGGTAGGAGGGATAGCCTTCTCCTTCGTACCATTGCTCGAAAAAGTAATCGAGGTTTTTACCGCTCACATTTTCGAGATGGTATTTCAGGTCCGGGGTAGTGGCATAGCCATACCTGAGGGCCGGATCGTTGAGGTATTGGTTGACCGCCTGAAAGAATGCATCGTCGCCCAGTATCCATTGCAGCATAAACAGCAGCTTTGCCCCTTTGTAGTAGCTCAGCCTGCTGTTGAAGATCCGGCTTGTACTGGTAATGTCGTCTACCTTAACCGATCCTCCCGGCTGCGAGGTAACCAGGTTGATTTCATTTCTGCGGTTGACCAGCGAGGTAGCCCGCGGATCTTTGCTTTCCAGGTAAAGGCTTGTCAGGTACGATGCAAAACCTTCGTTAAGCCATATATCTTCCCAGGAGCCGCAGGTGATGGTGTTGCCGAACCACTGGTGCGCCAGCTCATGCGCGACCAGCGTGCGGTTCATATTGACCATAAACGAATTGGTCTGGTGCTCCATACCGCCTCCCCATGTAAATTGGGTATGCCCGTATTTTTCTTCTGCGAAAGGGTATTTGCCAAACTTCTGCGAGAAAAAATTCATCATATCCATGGCCGACGCGGCGCCCGCCTCAAATTCGCTGCTGCTTTGAGGAAAGCAATAAGTTTCCATCAGGACCTGGTCGTCGCCTACAGGATAAAGCTGGTCGAAAACCGTGTAGTTGGTTACCGCGAAAGCAACGAGATAGCTGGCTATCGGGAAATTATGCTTCCAGTGCGTAATGGTTTCAGCGCCCCCTTCAACCGCTGTTTCCGACTGCCTGATACCGTTTGAAGCGGCCCTGTAGATGTGAGAACCATAGGCCGCCGGGTGCCTGATGAAAATATCGACAGAATCGGCCTTATCATCCAGCCCGTTTTTACATGGCCACCAGTCGCGGCTTCCAAACGGTTCGCTGAGCGTAAACAGGAGCGGTACCGAGGGAGAACCATGGCTGGACTGCTGAAAGGCGTTGAAGCCGGAAACCGGCGGCACGCCGCCGTAGGTAACATACACCGAGTCTTCCGCGCCTGCCGGCTTTGCTCCCGGAAAGGTAACTTCAAGCCGGTGGTTCGAATGCTCAAAGGCGAGGGCCTGCCCATTGGAGGATACGGCGGTCACCTCAAGGTTATCGTGGAGGTCGAGGATAATGCTTTCGGTGTCTGAAACAACCGTGAAGTAAATGCCCACGCGTCCCGAAATCTGTCTCACCGAAGGGTCGACCTGCCAATAGGCACGGTAGTAGTAAACATCGAAGTTGTCGCCGTAGCCCGCCTGGTGCCGGCTAAAAAGCCCGTCGCCGAACCAGCCCGCTTCTTTATCCTGACCGGTGTGTAGCTGCCTGCACGTGAAAAAATCCTGTCCCCAGAGGCAGACCGGCGAGAAGAGCAGTATCCAGTAAAAGAAGAAATCAGCTGCCCGGTGCTTCATTTTATTGACAATGAGACAATCAAGGCAATGTGATAAGGCGATGTGATGATTAAATCGCCATCACCCCCACAAGCCTTTCCAGTACCTCTATAACCCCGTCTTCGTTGTTGTTTTTGGCTATAAAGCGGGCCACGCCCTTCACTTCAGGGTGGCCGTTGGCCATAGCATAGCTGAAATAAGCCTGCTGCATCATTTCCAGGTCGTTGAGGTAGTCGCCGAAGACCATGGTTTGGTCTTTGCTTACGCCGTACATGTCCTGGAGTATGGCTACCGCATTTCCCTTATGCGCCAGCTTATCAGATATATCCAGCCAGGTATCGGCCGAAACCTTTACCTGGAACCGGTCGTGCAGATGCGCAAAACCGGGGTAGGAATTGGCTTCGCTCCCCGACAGATCGCATACCGTAAACTTGAGTATGTCTTCGTTAACCGACAAAAGATCCTCAACGATCTCGAATTTTTCGAAGTACAGCGAAAGATGATTGATGAAATGCTGATCGGCGTTATCGATATAGGCCGAGTTTTTTCCGCATAGCACCAGCTTCGACGTCGGGATCTGGCGCCCGATATTGACCAGGTCTTTTAGGTCTTCAGCAGACATGGTTTTGGCAAGCATCTCCTCGCCCCGGTGTACGATATAGCTGCCGTTTTCAGCTGCGAAGATGATCCTGTCCTCGATACGTTCAAAGAGTTTTCTCAGGTTTTGATACTGGCGGCCGCTCGCTACAACAAATGTGATGCCTGCCGCTTCAAGCTGTTCGAATATTTCAAAGAATTTCGGGTTGAGCTGATGCGAAGCGTTTAGCAAAGTGCCGTCCACATCAGAAACAATGAGTTTTATGTTCGTTTTATCCATCAATACTATTCTATTGCTTGCTGTACTTTCCGATAGCAATTTTTATTTTTTCCATCCTGTTTCCCGGGTTAGGGTGGGTGCTGGCAAACTCCGGCGGCGCATTCCCCCCGGAAGCCTCGGCCAATACGCGCATTACCTGAAGGAGCGCTTCGGGATTATAGCCGGCCTGCACCATATACTTGACCCCGAAATCGTCTGATTCGAGTTCGTCGTCGCGTCCATACTTCATATTCAGCATATTGGCAACGTACTGGGCAATGTAGGCCGAGCTGTTCCCTGAACCCGGGTCGCTGAGCGCGATGGTAGCTGCCCCGGCGAGCCCGGACATCAGTTCCTGGGTAGCCATCTGCTCGGCAGAGTGCCTGCCGACCACGTGCCCGATTTCATGACCGAGCACTCCCGCTACTTCATCCTCCGTTTTTAATCTTTTCAGCAGGGCCATGGTAATGAATATCTGGCCACCGGGCAGCGCAAAGGCATTCACGGTGCGCTCATCCGCCAAAACATGAAAATCAAAACGATAGGGTGATCTTGACGCGTCACTGCTTTGCACGAGTCTCTGACCGATGGATTTGACGAGCTGCTGTACTTTGGGATCCTGGTACAATCCCCCGAATTCCGCAGCCATCCGCGGAGCGCTCTGCAGGCCCATGGCCACTTCCTGTTCGGGCGTGAGGTTAACCCTCTGCTTCTCGCCGGTCACCGGGTTTTCCTGAGTTTTTGTCCAATAGCCTACCACGCTTACAAGGGCGATAATGACGGCAATCACAATTCGGCCCAACCTGTTTCTCATCAGAATGAATAGTTGTTAAGTTTTTGAATGTTTGTAAAGCCGCCTCTCATACCTCACGAAAATTCATCAAATTTGATCAATATTTTACTCCTTTGCAAAAGGTCGGACCGCGTAGGCCGGGCCACGTAGGTCTGTCCGTGCAGACAATGTTTTGGTGAAGAAGGGACGGCCCCGTATTTCAGACTTAAAACCATTTAATATGTCACGTAAAAATTACCAGGATATCACCCTCGGCCAGTTCAGGGAAATGAAAGACCTCCCGGAAAGCATAGTGGTTGATGTAAGGGAAAAATGGGAGTATGAAGAATTTAATGAAGGCGGGCTGAATATCCCGCTGTCTGAAATCCGTGAAAAGCGGTCGTTACTGGCTCCTTACGCCAATATTTTCGTCATATGCACAAACGGTACCCGGAGCCGCGTAGCTGCCATGGACTACTGCAGGGTACCCGAATGGTCGGATAAAAATGTCTATCACCTGGAAGGAGGACTCCTGGAAGCAGAGTAAGATCAGATGGTTCCCTGGAAAACATGCCTGGCCGGGCCGGTCAGGTAAATATCTGAAAAAGCACCGGGCTCTTTCCTGCTGAACTCTACAGACAGCTCTCCTCCAGGTGCCTCTACTTTCACAGGGCCTGTCCAACCGAAAATTTCAGCTGCTACGAGCGCACAGCCCGTCACACCGGTACCGCATGCCAGCGTTTCATCCTCCACACCGCGTTCGTAGGTTCTCACCCTGAGGTGATTTTCTCCCGCCACTTCCGCAAAATTGACATTGGTGCCTCCGCGGGGGCCGTACAGCGTTCCGTACCGGATGGCTTTGCCTTTTCCTATCACATCGACCTTATCGACATCAGGGACAAATTCTACATAATGTGGAGACCCGGTATTGAGAAAATAGGCCTCGCCGGTATTTTCGATGCCATTTACATCGCCCATTCCAAGCCGTACTACTTCCTGGTCCAGGCTTGCAACATGCGCTCCGTCTACGGCGGTAAACTGTGTGCTGTCGTTTATCAGGCCGAGGTCCTGCGCAAACCTTACGGCGCACCTGCCGCCGTTTCCACAGAGGCTTCCCTCGCCGCCGTCGGCATTGAAGTATACCATCCTGAAGTCATAGTCCTGATCCTCCTGCAACAGGATCAGCCCGTCGGCGCCGATCCCAAACCGGCGGTCGCAAAGCCTGGCAATAGCTTCCTTCTCCAGGTTGAAATCCCTGCCGCGGTCATCGATCATAATGAAATCATTCCCTGCTCCCTGGTATTTGTGAAAACGGATAGCCATAGCCTTTGGTTAGTTACTTTCCTGACAGAACTCAGGATGCAAAAATACAACCTAAACCCGCCGCCTGAAAGCGGTATCCATAAAAAAAGCGGATTCGATAGAATCCGCCTGTCCCTTCGGGATACCTTCAGATGGGGCTATCTCCGTAGTGTGCCTGACGGCCCGCGGCTTTGTAAGGGTACAACGCTTAGCCGGCTAGTGCCGTAATATACCTTTTGGTGCTCGTTTGTATCTCGAAAGGTTTTAAAACCTTATTTTTTCCGCTGCTTACTTCGAGGGTATACTTCCCGTCGCCCAGCGTAGAAAAATCGAATATCTTCAGATACTGAATGTTACGGGCTACGGTTTCGTTATACAACACTCTTCCGTTTTCGTCCCTGATAGAAATCAGGCTTCTTTGATCCGGGCTGCTGAAGGCCAGCCGGAAACGCGCATCTTTAAGGGGCGACAACTTTATTTCTTTATCACCCAATCCTTCTACGGCGAAAGATTCTGCAGCAAAAGATACTCCTACTAAAATGGCGAGACTCAGGATTACTTTTTTCATTGCTTTAATAGATTTAAGTGATTGTATTTTTTAAATAAAGAAGAGAAATGACGGACTTTAGGAGAATATAGGATTTGTCACAATAGATATGCTTTCCTTGATTCTCTATCAAAGTTAAATGATATATCCGCTGATAATCAATAGCTTAATTTGTAGGAAAGTAAACTTCTTCTCCTGGTCCTATGATAAAATTGAAATTGTGCAATAGGTATTTAAAAAATACAACGATTGGGTGAAATAAAAATACTTTTGTTTGATTGATTTTGTTGTATTATTCTGTTTCAGAGGTGTGATTATCCATTTTAACGGGTGAAGAAGATCCGTATCGGGGGATATAATGAAAAAGTCCCTGAACATACGTTCAGGGACTTTTTCATTACCAGGTCAATTTTTACCGGATATCATTCTTTTTGAACCCGTATTGGGCCAGTACATCATCCGGAACTCCCATCCATACGTTCGGTGTATTGCCGACAAACCCGATATCTTTAATGCCGATTTCGGTGGTATAAAAGCCGGTGGCGGTGAGGTTCCGCATCAGGGTGAAAAATGCAGCTCCCTGGCTATACTGCGGTTTTACCTCCCCGGGATATGCGATGTCGTCCACGATATTGATGCGCTGCTCGGGCTTCAGGTCTTTGAAATTCTTCCCGAAACGGAGTTTTGACTCCCTGTCGAGCCACCTCAGCCCCCCTCTCATGGGAAGCTGATGCTGGGGCATATCCTTTACGATAAATTCGATAAAGTCAGTCACACCCGCGTCTGAAGCACTTCCCGATACGCCATCCTTCGGAATGATGATATCGCCCAGGATGGTAATGGTAGCCAGCTCGTGAGCGTCGAAAAATTTCTCTTTATGGAGTCTCGCGTCGCGGATGGCTTCCTCTTTCAGCCTGCCGTCGGGAACTTTGATGTCTTCCCCGTTCAATCCGGCCGCCAGCTCCTCGTTGCGTTGCTCTGCGAGCGCCTGCTGGGGATTCAGACCTGCGAGGCCAAGCGATGTGAAGGTGAGGGCCTTTAAACTATCTCTGCGTTTCATGTATATAAAAGGTTTTAGCTGTCAGCAGCTAACGGAAATTTCTTTATTACCTACAACTGTTTCTTTTTGACCTGGTCCATGATATAATCGGAAGTTCTCCACGAGAGCGCCATGATCGTCCAGGTAGGGTTTTTGTCAGCCTGCGAAACAAACGAGGCGCCATCGGCCACGAAGATGTTCTTCGTATCGTGGGCCTGGGCATACTGGTTGACTGCAGAAGTCTTGGGATCATTCCCCATCCTGGCAGTCCCGACTTCGTGGATGATCTGTCCGGGCAGCGCCAGGCCGTAGTCGTTTTCCGGTCCCGGTTTTGTACCGAGGGGAACTCCGCCCATAGCGTGGATCAGCTCTTCGAAGGTTTCATGCATATGTTTTGCCTGAAGCCTTTCATAATCACTCCATTTGTAGTTGAAACGTAGTACCGGTATCCCGTATTTGTCTACCACGTTAGGATCGATCTCGCAGTAATTCTCTGCAACAGCTACCGCCTCACCGCGTCCTGCGAAGCCGACATTGGCGCCATAGAACCTCCTGAAGTCTTCTTTGAGGGAAGCTCCGTAGCCGCCGGCTTTCCTGGTAACCCCGTCCTTGGTCGGGTATTTGCCGTTCATAGACTCGATGCCGAAACCAAAACCATAGGAAGGCATGTGCATGCCGCCGCCGTATTCGATGTGGTACCCTCTCGGGAAATCCAGCTTTTTATTATCGAGCCACCATGGGGTATAGACGTGCATACCGCCTACTCCGTCCTCGTTGTACCGCTTGCGGTCCATCAGGTGCGGAAGGAACGCGCCCCTCGAAGCTCCTGTAGAATCGTGCAGGTATTTGCCGACTACCCCGCTGGAGTTTGCCAGCCCGTTAGGGTTCCGCGGAGATTTCGAATTCAGAAGGATGCGGGAGGTCTCGCAGGCGCTGGCCGCCAGGATAACGATCTTGGCATTGACCGTCTGCTCGCTGAGGGTTTGGGTATCGATGTATGAGACACCTGTTGCCAACCCGGTCTGCGGGTCGGTGATCACTTCGCGCGCCATGGCATTGTTGATCAGCGTCACATTACCCGTTTTCAGAGCAGGGATGACAAGGACCGAAGAAGAGGAAAAATCGGCGTATGCCTGGCAAGCCCTGCCGCACTGGCGGCAATAGAAACAAACCCCGCGTTCGTTATTGATGGGTTCGGTCAGTATCGAAAGCCTTGACGGGATAACCGGGATATTGGTTTTCTTTCCGGCCTCCGCGAGCATCAGCTCATGAAGCCTTGGCTTGGGAGGACGGAGGAAGATCCCGTCGGGTTCGTTGGGAAGGTTTTCCACGGTCCCGAAAACACCTATCAGCTTATCTACCTGGTCGTAATAGGGCTTTACAACGTCATAGGATATAGGCCAGTCTTCACCGAGCCCGTCGATACTTTTTCTTTTGAAATCTTTGGGGCCGAACCTGAGCGAAATCCTTCCCCAGTGATTGGTACGACCGCCCAGCATTCTCGACCTGAACCATTCAAATTGCGTACCGTTTTTCCGGGTGTAAGGTTCGCCTTCTATCTCCCAGCCTCCCCAGGCCGCATCAAAGTCCCCGAACGGCCTCGTGGTGCTGGCCCCGCGCCGGGGTGATTCCCAGGGCCAACGCAATTGTGTGATGTATTTGGGGTCGGCAGGATCAAAATATCCGCCTGCTTCGAGTAAAACGACTTTGGCTCCTGCTTTTGACAGTTGATAGGCAGCCATTCCTCCACCGGCACCGGACCCGACTATCGCTACGTCGTATTGGGTTGTTTTTTGTTTAATCTGAAAACTCATCCTGTTTCTATTCTGAAAATGTATTGCCCTTTGTTTGATCAAACAG
The DNA here is from genome assembly GCA_037191015.1 of Spirosomataceae bacterium. GTDB lineage: Bacteria > Bacteroidota > Bacteroidia > Cytophagales > Spirosomataceae > Ravibacter. The sequence continues at coordinate 166,421 of JBBCKD010000014.1, read as the reverse complement.
ACGTTATTGAAATATTACTGCTAAAGAGCATAATTAGTACCAATTTTACTTCATAGAAAATGTCGCCGGCTTTAATTTAGAATCGTTTGAAATATTAGAAGGTTTTTGAACAGGATGAAGGGAGGAGTGGGGGAGATGTTGTAATATTGGCTTTCATATAAAGTATGCAAATAGAAGATTTAGATTTTGACAAGGGACTGCTGGAAGGAATGCAGTCGATGGGGTATAAAACGCTCACTCCCGTTCAGCAACTGGCAATCCCCATTATACTGGAAGGAAAAGACCTGATAGCCTGCGCGCAGACCGGTACCGGTAAAACGGCAGCATATCTGCTCCCGGTATTGAATCATATAATAAGTTCGGAGAAGAGGCACCTGAATACCCTGATCATTGCACCGACCAGGGAGCTGGCCATCCAGATCGACCAGCAGGTGGAAGCATTGGGATACTTTATCCAGGTGAGCTCGATAGCGGTATACGGGGGAGGATCGGGAGCCGACTGGGATCAGCAGCGTAAAGCATTGAGGCTCGGTGCGGAGCTCGTAATAGCCACGCCCGGCCGGCTTATAGCTATGCTGGCCTCAGGCGAAGTAAAATTTGACCAGTTGGAGCACCTGATACTCGATGAGGCGGACAGGATGCTGGATATGGGCTTTTCGGAAGACATTCTGAAAATCATAAGCTATCTGCCGGAAAAGAGACAGACGCTGCTTTTCTCTGCTACCATGCCTCCCAAAATAAGGAAGCTGGCCAAAGCGATCCTGCAGGATCCGGCGGAAGTTAACGTGGCGGTTTCCAAGCCTGCAGATGGCGTACTCCAGCAAGCCTATATGGTGTATGACAACCAGAAAGTCGGCCTGCTGAAGCATATCCTGCAGAACGGCGACTATAATAACATCATCATTTTCTGCTCTACAAAGCAAAATACCAAGATTCTCGAGAAGGAGCTGCAAAGACTGGGTATTTCCGTCAAATCTTTTAATTCGGATCTCGATCAGAAGGAAAGGGAGGAGATCATGCTGCGGTTTAAAAACAAGGAGCTCAAGATTCTTATAGGCACGGATATACTTTCAAGGGGGATCGATGTGGATGGCATCGGCCTGGTCGTTAACTATGATATTCCGCCCGATCCTGAAGACTATATTCACAGGATAGGACGGACAGCCAGGGCGGAGCGTACCGGTACGGCCATTACCTTTATAAACGACACGTCTTCCAGGAAGTTTGCCGGGATAGAGAGCCTGATGGGAAGGGAGGTTACCAAGGTGCCGCTTCCGGAACACCTGGGTTCCGCACCTGCTTTTACTCCTTCCAAAGGTAGTTCAACTCCTGTCAGACGGTATAACCGCTTCAGAAAGGGGAACAAAAACAAGTCCCGTTCGAATAAAACCAGTTAGTTTTGTAGATATCGGAAGTTGGATATCAGATATCAGCCCCGGGACGGAGTGCGCAAAGTCCGGAGGCTTAAACTTTTATACATATGAAACAGCAGGTACTCTTTGGCATTTTGTTTTTCGTCTCTTTGTTTTCGCTGGCTTTTCATCAACGCAAGGCCACCAGGGTTATTTTTTTCGGAGATTCCATCACCCAGGGGGGAGTAGGGCCGGTAGGTTATATTACCCAGCTGAATAAAATGCTCGGAAGCAAGGGGCTTTCCTCACAATATGAGCTGATCGGGGCAGGCATAGGGGGAAATAAAGTTTACGATCTTTACCTGCGGCTGGAGGACGATGTGCTCGCTAAAAAGCCTGACGTAGTTTTTGTTTACATAGGCATTAATGATGTGTGGCATAAAAGCTCGCATGGGACCGGTACCGATCCTGAAAAGTTTGTAAAGTTCTATGAAGCTATTACCAGGAAGCTGAAAGCGCAGGGAGCGAGGGTGATCTTATGCACTCCTACCGTAATCGGGGAAAAAACCGATGCTTCCAACCAGCAGGACGGAGACCTCAATGCGTACTCAGCGCTAGTCCGGGAACTTGCGGAGAGGGAAAACCTGGAGCTGTGCGACCTGCGTAAGATCTTCCTTGATTTCCTGGCAGAGCACAATCCGAATAACCGTGAGCGAAACATATTGACGACAGATCGCGTACATCTCAATGAACTGGGTAACGAACTGGTAGCGAAATCATTTGCAGATGTGCTTTTGAAGAAGTGAAAAACATATGAACTTACCTGCATTTTGTAATCTGAAAAAGACGTTGCTTTTATGGAGTGTCCTGGCGGTAAGCTGGTGCTCGGGAGACGCCGCATTCGGGCAAATGCAAAACAGTCAGCGCTACGTCGGGCTGATGCTCCTCAACCTGAGCAACGAAGGGAACCACGAGCGGCAGCTTATCAGGATGGCTTCCGAATACGGGATGAACGCGGTGTATCTTACGGTCCAGTGGGACAGGGTTTATTATGATTCGCCCGACAAGGCTGACTGGTCGATGTACGATGAGCAGATCAAATCCGTCATCGACAGGGGAATGTCGCTGGCAATACGCGTTCACCTGACCAGGGCCAAAGGGCGTCTGAAAGGATTCTGGGACTGGGAGAAAGACGGCCTGAAGGACCAGTACAAAATCTCTCATATGGGAGCATTTACGGCTACTACTTTCAGGTATAGCCATGAACCATCCGCAAACAAGGCTGCCGCCTTTGTAAAGGAAGTCGCGCAGCGGTATAAATGGGTGCATGACCAGGGGAAGCTCCTGTTTATTTCTACTTCCAATACCCCGGAGCAGGAGGCGGGGTACCCGTATGAAAATTTCGAACCCGATACCGAGAGGCCCAAGATATACCCGGCGCTTTTCGACTGCTCTGAACAGACTGCAGCCGAATACAGGCAGTGGCTAAAAAAACACTACGGGAAAATAGAACGCCTGAATTACGCGTGGGGAGTGGAGTTCAGCTCTTTTGAAGAAGTAGGCCCCCATGTAACGCACTGGGAACCGCGCGAAAGCTTTCAGCAGCGATACGGCAAAGACTGGTACCGTTTCCGTCATGAACAGCTCAAAACCTACACCGAGAAACTGATCTCTGCTGTAAAGTCGGTCTCTCCCACGATCCGCTATGTGTCCGACTATGGTTCGGTAATGGACGGGGGAAGCGGGCTCCGCGGTACCATCGCTTTCTCAAACCTGAATGAAAAAGCCGACGGCGTGAAGGTAAACGACCAGATCGGCGCCGATCACCGCTTCAGTACCGATATGCTTCGCAGCGGGCTTCCTAAAAACGCTTTCGTAGGTAATGAAGTGTTTATCGCTGACTATGTGACCCCGGCCGACGCCGACCGCCAGGTAAACCAGTGTTTCGAGCATGGGGCCGATATGGTATGTTATGTCGTTTCCCTTGAAAAAACACTGGAAAGGGTACAGGGATCTGTAAGAGCGGCCGTTGCCAGGTGGAAATCTGTACCCAAGCCCGAGATAGTCTATGCCGACAGTGTTTCGTACAGCCTGGTCAGGGGGATTGACAACAGGAGCATGGCCGACCTGGTATACGGCAGCTACAGCGCGGCAGCCAATAAGAATCCCGGTGGCCCGCGGCCGGTGAAAATAAAGATCGACGACGATATGTTCGTGCCTTCCTACTGGGCTGTGGCGGCGAACAAGCTTCCTTACCTTAAAGTGCCCATACCCATGCAGATCAAGGCATTAGGCAAGCCTTTTTCCTTTGATATCACCAAGGATCATTTCGGCGACGTGGACGGGTACATCGACAGGATCAGGATTCCGAACCTTCCCGGCTGGCTTACCTTCGACGGGCTTACCTTAAAAGGGACCGGCTCTTCCCTGGGCGACACCCGGCTCGAAGTCAGGGCAACTGACGATGAAGGAGGCGAGTTTTCGGCATATCTGACGCTCCGGATCGACCCTACCGACAATCCTAATATTCCTCCCAAGCTCCAGATCAACCTGTCGGAGCTCGTTGCGCGTGTCAATGAGCCCTATTCCTATGAACTGCCCAGGGAGATGTTTAAAGACGACGATGGCACGGTGACCCGGATCGAGGCGCCTGACCTGCCGGACTGGCTGAAATTCTCCAATGGCGTTTTGTCGGGCCGCCCGACCCAGCTGGGCGATTACCAGCTTACGCTCAAAGCCTATGACAACGAAAATGCTTTCGTCGAGACCTATCTCAGCCTGAAGGTGAAGGACCAGAACTTTTTCAATACGGCTCCTATCATCGCCAAGCCGATACCGACGCAGTATTCCCCTGAAAACGAGTTTTTCACCTTCGATATTCCCTCCGGTACATTTGTGGACCCGGACGGGTACCTCACGCATATCCAGCTGCATGCCCATCCTACCTGGCTGAGCCTGGCCTTTAACCGCATAGAAGGCCTTCCGCCGGGCAAAGGAGAATATAGTTTCTTTGTACGGGCATTTGACAACAACGGGTCTTTTGTGGATGCACCGGTTACGATTAAGGTAGAAGAAGCGGCCCTGAGATTTACACTGCAGAAAGGCGGAGGCGTGATCGATCCGGAAGTGATCAGCCTCATCGAGAAAGGAAAGATCTACCCTGTAGATTCAATACCTTCCCTTCTCAATATAGCGGTAGACGGAAATTACCCGTTTGACAGGATCAGGGTGCAGTTGAACGGACCTTTTCTGCACGAAACCCGCACCAGGCGCCACCCTTATACGCTGTATCAGGGAAACGGAGGATTCCAGCCTGCAATAGGAAGGTATGACCTTTTCGGGGAGGCGTATACCTGGGACGACTCCCTGCTGTATGTGACTTCCACCTATTTTTATATCTCGAAGGGAACGGGTGGCGACATTACCGGCGATATGCCCGATTGGACTGTATACCCGGTTCCGTTCAGCGATGTCATGAACCTGAAGGCCGGCGACAACGAGGAGGACCCGTACCGATTTACTATCGTGACGGCGATGGGGCAGAAGCTGGAGGTGCCCGAGAGGTTCGTGGTACGGACCGGACCGCTTTACCAGATCAATTTTTCAAATTTCGGCTTGCCCGGAGGGATCTACATCGTTGAAGCTGCTCTCAACGGAATGGTCAGGAAAAGGATAAAGGTAGCGAAGAATTAGACGACGACAGGCGATCGGGGAGTGTACGGCCCCGGAGCCCCGGTAACCACCGGGACTCCGGGGTCGCCTTACATCCGGGCCGGCAGCATAAAGCCCATAGCTTCGTAATAGTATGCTTGCATAATAATATTATTCCTGCTACTTTTGTCTCAGCTGCCGGAGGCGCCTTCCGGCAGTTTGGAAAACGATCTGTTTACATCATTATAATATTTTAGAAATGGCTACTGAACAAGCTAAAGCCAAGACTATTCGCGGCGGCGAATTCATCGTAAGGGAATCTGAAGCGGCGGAAGTATTTATACCGGAGGAATTTTCCGAAGAGCAGCTGATGATCGCCCAGACCTGCGATGACTTCCTGAGATCGGAAATATGGCCGCGTCTCGATGAACTGGATGCAGCCAAAAGTCCTGAGCTGATCGCATCGCTGATGGATAAAGCCGGGGAGCTTGGATTGCTGGGGGTGGCAGTTCCGGAAGAATACAGCGGTTTCGGAATGAGCTTCAATACTTCAATGCTGGTTACGGAGCGTACCGGGGCGGGACACTCGTTTTCGGTAGCGCTTTCGGCCCATACCGGTATCGGGACATTGCCGATCGTATATTACGGAAACGAAGATCAGAAAAGAAAATACCTGCCCAGGCTTGCTTCCGGCGAATCGAAATCGGCTTACTGTCTTACCGAGCCCGATTCGGGGTCAGATGCCAATTCCGCTAAAACCAGGGCCACGCTGAGCGCCGACGGGCAAAGCTATGTTCTTAACGGGCAAAAAATGTGGATCACCAACGGAGGGTTTGCCGATGTGTTTATTGTTTTTGCCAAAATTGCGGACGAGAACGGGAAGGCCGATAAAAACCTTTCGGCTTTCATAGTGGAAAAAGCCTACGGGGGCATTACCATGAATGAGCCGGAGCACAAGATGGGTATAAAAGGCTCGGATACCCGCCAGATTTTTTTCAATGACTGCCATGTCCCGGTTGAGAACCTGCTGTCTGAAAGAGGGAACGGCTTCAAGATCGCGGTCAATATCCTGAATATCGGACGTATCAAGCTGGCCGCTGCTGCTCTTGGAGGGGCTAAAAAGGTACTGGATGCCGCTATTCAGTATGCGAATGAAAGAAAGCAGTTCGGGGTATCCATTGCCAGCTTCGGCGCGATCAAATACAAGCTGGCCGAGATGGCCACGAGGATTTTTGCATCGGAATCGGCAGCATACAGAGCCGGCCAGGATATTGATAACCTGATTGAGACCTTTAAGGCCGGCGGGATGCCGGATGCCGAAGCCAAGCTGAAGGCGCTGGAGGAGTTTGCCATCGAATGCGCCATTATGAAGGTACACGGCTCGGAAGTGCTCGATTACGTGGCGGATGAGGGGGTGCAGGTTTACGGAGGAATGGGCTATAGCGCTGAAGCGCCTATGGACAGGGCCTACCGCGACAGCCGGATCAACCGTATTTTTGAAGGAACCAATGAAATCAACCGTCTCCTGACGGTCGATATGCTGCTTAAACGTGCTATGAAAGGTCAGATCGACCTGATGGGACCTGCAATGGCGGTTTCGAAGGAGATCCTTTCCATTCCTGATTTCGGGGCTGACGATAACGATGCGCCTTTTGCCAAAGAGAAAAAGATTATACGGAATCTTAAAAAGACCATATTGATGGTAGCTGGGGCTGCCGTACAGAAGTTCACGATGTCGCTGCCGGAAGAGCAGGAGATCATTATGGATATCGCGGATATGGGCATTGAGGTGTATGTTGCCGAATCGGTGCTGCTCCGGGTAGAAAAGCTCGCAGAGAAAAAGGGTAGCGACGCGGTGCGTATCCAGCACAGCATGGCGCTGGTATACCTGTATGAAGCCATAGAAAAAGTAGCAAAATCGGGGAAGAGTGCCATTACGTCTTTTGCCGAGGCCGACGAGCTCCGCGTGATGCTGATGGGATTGAAAAGGTTTACAAAAGCCGACCCAGTCAACCTCAAAACATTAAGGCGGGAAATCGCGGATCATTTCATCGCGAAAAATGAATATTCCTTTTAGAGGGCCGGCTTCTGTCCTTGTTAGCTGAAAACTCCCGGCGCCGATGTGATTTTTACATCGGCGCCGGGAGTTTTGCATGGCGCCTGTAGGAGGCGCCCTTTATGAGAAAATATCCTGATCATGTAATTGCAGAAGCCAATTCTATTAAAGAACTTCGTATTGGAAAACAATACCGGACTCATTCAACTAATCTCTTGACTATGAAAACCTTCAAACTTCTGGCGATGGCAACCGCGATGGCGGCTGTCCTGTTAACATCCTGTAAAAAAGACGACCCTGAGCCTCTTACCGTGACGGGTTTCTGGGTCGGCAAGTATGGTAACGGCAATAATTACCCCACCTCCGACTACGCCTTTCTGTTCAGGGGTGATGGCACCGTGCGGGTATTCAGCGGCGGCACTGATACGACCTCAGCCGCTGTGTCCCGGGGCGAAGGAATTTATTCCTTTCTGGGGTCCACGGTAACGGCGAAATACACTTATTCCGGGCCCGGAGGGACGACGTTTTCAGTAAGCGCGAAGGTCAACAGCAAGTTTACCTTTATGGAGGGCACGTGGGGTCCCGGTGATAATACTTCGGGTAATGGGAGGTATTTTGTAGTGAAGGAGTAGCCCCAGGCCTGCATCCGGCCCTACTGTTATCCACCCGACCCCGTATTCCGGTGAAGTTAAGCTACCCTTTTTGGTGCTAAGGGTGCTATGGCCTTTGCCGGTTGTCCGGGGTATTGAGGATTTGACAATCTGATCTTTTTTTGCAGGTTTATGCTTTGTTGAAAGACAGAAGGTATTCGAGAGAGTTTGAGAAGGAAAATTACTAATTATACATTTTATACTTTAAAGCAATGGAGACTATCGATAAAATACTGGTATCAATTAAGGAACTGCACCGGGCGCAGGCTAAAACTGACGCCCAATTAGCCGAAACCGGCCTTACACTAAAGGAAACAGCACAACGTCTGAGCAACATAGGGATCAATCTCGGCCATGTTGCAGAAGAGTTTTTCTATTATGCCCTGAAGGATGATCCGAAATTAGGGGATATCCGGTTTGACAGGATAGTCCTCAACCTGCACAGTATGAATAAGCGCATACAGGACGAATTTGACATCGTGCTTTTCAACGGCGACGCCGTCGGTATTGTCGAGGTGAAACACAAAGTACACCCTAAGGATATCGAAAAGCTCAAAACGAAAAAAGTTGAAAACTTCAGAGAGCTCTTTCCCGACTATGCGGATCATAAATACTACCTGGGTATCGCCGGCGCCAGTATCCCTTCAGAAGTGGCAGACATCGCAAAAGCTGCCGGTATAGCCGTTATCCGCCAGAAGGGTGAGGTAGCTGAGATTGAAGCGGATGGGTTGGTGGCGTATTGAAAATGAATGAAAATAACCGTAATGTAAAAGCGTAAATTCTAAGGGTCATAACTCCTCCCTAAATCTGCTCAAAATACCTCCTCAACTCCCAATCATTCACAGTCATATCATACGCCTTCTGCTCCGACTTATAAAAATGCAGGTAATGCTCATGCACGTCAGCTCCGAAGGTTTCTTTAACAAACGTACTCGTTTCAAACTTCCCAATTGCCTCTGCCAGCGTATAAGGTACCCGTGGCAGACTCGTGGCGGCGTAGATATCGCCGATGAAACATTCGGGCGGTTCGATTTTGTTTTGAATACCATCCAGCCCGGAAGCGATAGAGGCGGCCAGCGCCAGGTAGGGATTGCAATCTGCGCCGGGGATCCGGCATTCGATGCGGAGACTGGGGCCGCTCCCTACTACGCGGAATCCGGCCGTACGGTTGTCGAAGCTCCAGGCCAGGCGGGTAGGGGCCCACGATCCGTCGACGAAGCGCTTGTAGGAATTGACTGTCGGGGCGTAAAATGGCATGACGTCGTTGACGTGTGCTATCCAGCCGCCGAGAAACCATTTGAAGATATCCGAAGTGCCTTTCACAGGTCCTAGTTGCTCGTCTCCAACGAAGACGTTCTTTTCCCCGTCCCATAAACTGAGGTGGATATGGCTGCTCGATCCGGCCCGGCCGGTGGCAAATTTTGCCATAAAGGTCACTGATATACCCAGGCTGTCGGCGACTTCTTTCAGGCATTGCTTGAACAGCACATGGTTGTCGGCCGAGGTCTGTATGTCGGCGTAGCGGACGTTGATCTCGTGCTGCCCGAGTCCCCACTCACCCTTCGAGGTCTCGACCGGGATGCCCGAATGCTTGAGGTGCCGCCTGACTTTCCCGGTAAAGTGCTCCGTACGGGTGCCCTGTAAAATATGGTAGTCTTCGAGGTAATGCCCCGCCGATTGCAGTCCCTGGTAGTGGCTGTCGGACGCCTGCCGGTAGGAGGTGTTGAAGAGATAGTATTCCAGCTCGGTGGCGGCAAAGGCGTTGAAACCTCCGGCTGCGGCCTTTTCGATCTGCTTTTTCAGGATGTTCCTGGGGGCAACGTTCACCGGGGCGTGCGATTTGTCATCGATCAGATCGCAGAGCACGATCGCGGTTTTGTCGAGCCAGTCGGCTTTGCGGATGGCTTTGAGATCGGGTACGATGTGAAAATCACCGTAGCCGAGCTCCCAATTCGCATATTTATACCCGGGTACCGGTTCCATTTCGATGTCGGTAGTAAGCAGGTAGTCGCACCCGTGCGAGCCGTTGCGGAGTGCTTCTTCCAGAAAATATTCCGCATCCAGACGCTTTCCCAGGAGCCGGCCGTAATGATCGGTGAAGGCCAGGATCACGGTTTCTATTTCTCCGCTTTGAATGAGCTGCGTAATTTCTGAAGGGTTTAAGATGCCTCGAGATTTCATTTTTATCTGATGATGTGCCCCGATAGTTATGGGGAGTGATGATTTGACAATATAGTAATTAGCTGACGTATCCCGATAGCCATTAGGAGGGATAGTTACTTCAGGCGTTCCATACGGCCTTTCAGTGGGAACCTGATCAGGACCGGTTTCCCGGAAGTTTTGGAAAGGATGGGCGTCAGCACCTTAAGCGCATTTTCCCGGGCCTGGTCGAGTATGCCGGTTTCCAGCGCCGACTCTTTTATTTTTTCCTCCGCCTGCCGGTAGGCCTGCTCAATGAGCCTGCTTTCGTCCATGAAGGCGTATTCGGTATTGTACACTTTCGAGCGATTGTGGTCGATCTTAAAAACGCAGAGCTCGGGCTCCGGCAGATGGACAATCAGCGTATCGCCTGCAGTCTGGATGTCTGTCGGGTGCAGGAGCGTAAGGTCGATACAGCCGATCGCCTCTCCCTGGACGATCAGCACAGCTCTGGGGTTAGGAAGCCACTGGCGTGTAATCTCCTGCTCGACCACGTCCTTAAAACTGTATTTAACCAGCTCCAGCTTTCCCATAGAGGTGATTTCTTCGAGCACTACCGAGTGTGTGGAAATTTCTTTCCCCGTAGTCTGGGCAAACCACCCGGTAAACCAATTGCCGTATTTGGCGCCGCGCCACACCGTTACCACACCGATGATGAAGAAAGTCAGGAGCAATATCTGGAAAATGAATCTAACTATGCGCACGGGGCAACGGAATTGAAAATTTGTCCCGATATTTATCGGGAGCTACAATTTGGTAATTAATTACTACATAAACTAATTATCAGGTGGGCTACTCGTGACTCTAATCTATTTTATCTATATGAAATATTTTATCGCCCTGTCAATTTTCTTACTGCTTGCCGTACAGGTATCCGTAGCCCAGAAACCGGCTTTTATTGAGGCAAATCCCCGTTGGGTGGAATCGGTTTTTGCTACTTTGTCGGACGATGAGAAAATAGCGCAGCTATTGATGGTGGCGGTAACTTCAGATGTGAAACGCTCGCTGATAGGTATCGATAAGGCCAGCCCAGAAGCGGTCGAAAAGCTCGTAAGAGATCATAAAATAGGAGGGGTTGTCTTTTTCCAGGGCGGCCCCGTCCCGCAGGCTGCGCTTACCAACCGGCTGCAGGCTGCCTCGAAGGTACCTTTGCTGGTGGCCATGGATGCGGAATTCGGACTGGCGATGAGGATCGACAGTACGGTAAGGTATCCCTATATGATGACGCTGGGAGCTATGGAAGGCGGCAACGAGCTGATCTATAAGATGGGAAAAGAAGTAGCGCAGCAGGCCCGAAGACTGGGTGTGCATATCAATTTTGCGCCCGTGGCCGATGTAAACAATAATCCTGCCAACCCTGTGATCAACTTCCGGTCGTTCGGAGAGAACAAATACAAGGTGGCGGAAAAGGCCGTGGCTTATATGAAAGGAATGCAGGATCACGGTCTGCTTACCACTGCCAAGCACTTTCCGGGCCACGGCGATACCGGTACGGATTCGCACCACGACCTGCCCGTTATTAATCACAGCCGGGCCAGGCTGGATTCTACGGAGCTGTATCCCTTCAGGGAGCTCATCAAAAACGGGCTGAGCGGCATGATGATCGCCCATCTGAGCATCCCGGCCCTGGACGGTACCCCCAATCTGCCGTCTACCTTATCTAAGCCTATTGTAACCGATCTGCTGCGCCGGGAGATGGGGTTTGAAGGACTCGTCTATTCCGACGCCATGAATATGAAAGGGGTGACCAAATACTTTTCCGACGGCGTCGCAGATGCCATGGGCCTGGCGGCCGGTATGGATATCCTGGAGTTTACCGAAGATGTCCCCAAGGCTATAGCGCAGATTAAAGCCGCAATCGCAAACGGAGAAATCAGCCAGGAAGAAATCGACCAGCGGTGCCGCCGGGTTTTGGCTGCCAAGGCCTGGGCGGGCCTGGATCGGTATAAGCCGGTTGAAATGAATGGATTATTTGAAGACCTTAATCCCAAATCTGCGGAGCTGACCAATCGCCTCCTGACAGAAAAGGCGCTCACCGTTTTGAAAAACGACGGAAACCTGCTGCCTCTCCGTCGCCTGGATACCCTGAAAATAGCAACGGTGTCGATAGGAGCGGAGGGTGAAACCCTGTTTCAGAAAACCGCGGGGCTGTATACCCGGACGGATCATTTCTCGCTGCCCGACAAAGCAGGAGACGAACAGGCGGAGAAACTGCTGACCACCCTGAAGGCATATGACATGGTCCTGACCGGTTTGCATCTGAGCAGTATACGACCGGGCGCTAACTACGGGGTGACGGAACAGGTCCGGAAACTGGTCGACCGTATCACAGCTTCGCAGAAAACCGTGCTGGTGATACTGGGGAATCCTTATTCGCTTGCCATGCTGGAAGGGGCTGAGAAGGCCGCTGCCATTGTCATGGCATACCAGCTTACTCCCTTTACCCAGGATCTTTCCGCACAGCTGATATTCGGCGCGATCCCCGCCACCGGGAGGCTGCCGGTAACAGTTAACGAAAAATACCGTTATAACGACGGTACGGACACACCGGCGATCGGGCGGCTGAAGTATACGATTCCTGAAGAGGTAGGGCTCGATTCGGAAAGGATCCGTTCCAGGATAGATTCGGTAGTGGCCCTGGCCTTGCGCGAGAAGGCTACTCCCGGCGGTGTGATACAGCTGGCTAAAGACGGAAAGGTGTTTTTCCATGAAGCATTCGGTAAGCATACCTACGAAGGAAGCCGGCCGGTTAAGGAAACGGATCTGTACGACCTGGCGTCCGTCACCAAGATCACGGCGGCAACCACTTCTCTGATGGGGCTGTACGACAAAGGGTTGATCGATCTCGACAAAGGCCTCGGAGATTATTACAGGCTTTTCCGCAAGTCGGACAAGGCCGATATGAAGCTTCGCGACCTGCTGACGCATAAAGCAGGGCTCAAGGCGTTCATCGTTTTCTGGAAGGAAGCGCAGAACGAAGACGGTTCCTGGAAGAAGCGGACGTTCAGCGAAAAATCGTCCAGGGCATACCCGATTGAAATTGTTCCGGAGAAGCTGTATCTCCATCGGAAATACCCGTTGAAAATGACAAAGGGGATACGCGATTCAAAGCTCAACGATACCAAAGACTACGTATACAGCGATCTTTCTTTTACACTGTATCCCCGCATAGTAGAGAACCTTACGGGGCAGGACTTCGAATCTTATCTCAAGAATAATTTTTATAAGGAGCTGGGCGCCTACTCTCTGACCTTCAATCCCCTGAAGCATTACAACCTGGAAGAGGTGGTCCCGACCGAGGTGGATACGTTTTTCCGCCATACGCTGGTACACGGGAGGGTCCATGATGAGACAGCCGCCATGATGGGCGGAGTGAGCGGACATGCGGGTCTCTATGGCAATGCCAATGATGTCATGAAGGTCTGGCAGATGTATCTTCAGAAAGGGTTTTTCGGCGGCCGCCGGTTCCTCGGCGAAGAGACCGTAGAGGAATTCACACGCTATCAGTATCCCGAGATAGGGAACAGGAGAGGGGTAGGCTTCGACAAGCCCACTTTCAAATATACCGGCAATGCGCCGCAATATGCCAGTCCGTCGAGCTACGGACATACCGGATTTACAGGAATTATGACCTGGAACGATCCGGCCTGGGGGCTGAGCTATGTCTTTTTATCGAACCGGGTATACCCCAGCCGCAGCAGCTCTGCTCTCGGCAGGTTCAATATCCGGACCGGCATCATGGACGTCGTCTACGAAGAATTAATGAAACGGTAAAGACGCAAGGCCTTGCGTCTTTGATCAACGGGGGTTCAGACGCAAGGCATTGCGTCTCTACCGTGATTCCAATATTTTTTCGATCACGGCCGGGTAATGCCTGTATTCCAACAGGTGGACTTTTTCGGCGACATTTTCTGCCGTATCGGCAGGGGATACGGGACATGAAGCCTGGAAAATGACTTCGCCTTCGTCGTAGCGCTCGTTCACAAAATGGATCGTGATACCGGTTTCCTTTTCGCCTGCCGCCACTACGGCCTCGTGAACAAACTGCCCGTACATTCCTTTTCCCCCGTATTTTGGGAGCAGGGCAGGGTGAATATTGACCATTCTTCCGTCAAAAGCCTTTACCAGGTCGTCGGGGATCAGCATCATAAACCCGGCCAGTACGACCAGGTCTATGTCCAGCTTCTTCAGGATATCGGTCACCTGGCCGGTCTTGCCGAAGCTGGCCCGGTCGAAAAGGAGCACGGGTATGTGAAGCCGCCTGGCCCGCCCGATCACCCCGGCTTCAGGGTTGTTGGATGCGATCAGGCAGACGCGTGCCTTGTCGCTTTTCAGAAAGTATTCTGCTATATTTTCGGCGTTAGTGCCGGACCCTGAAGCCAGAATGGCTATTTTCTTCATTTGAATTTGTTTGATCCTTTAATACCTCGTCGCAACCACACCCCGCACCTCAATAAATCTTCGACAGCTCGCTTGTCGATATAAGCTTTCCTTTGCGGTAGGTTTCCGTCTTTATATCCCAGATAACCCCGGGAGCGCGGTAGGAGACGATTTCAAACTCCATGCTGATGTTGGCAATGGTTTTGGTGGTCATTTTGCTGGTTGCAGTAATTTTATAGGCGTCGAACTCTCCTGCTCCGACTTTCAGCTTTTCCTGCGCTGCAACCTTCCGGTCGGTGATGATCATGTCGAAGGTGATAGGAATACCCGACATGTCGCCCGTACCTTTCAGGGAGGCCTCTTTCAGGGTCTCTCCAACCGATAACCGGTTCGGATAGAAGATGTCGTTGCTGGTAAACTTCATGTTGAACGACTCGAACGATTTCATCTGGTCTTCCATCACCAGGGAGGTGGCATCGATAAAGGATTCGTTGCCGTCGCACTTCATGGTGAATTTCTGCGTATACTCTGATTTTCCCTTTGGGGAGAAGCCTTCTACCACGATATCTACAACCGTAAAGCCACCTTCCTGGGTTACTTTTGCAAATTTGTATTTGAGGGTGCCGGTGGATTTGCCCTTTCCGTCAAAGCTGGCCATTTCAAATCCGCCTCCTTCTTTGATCTGGACACCGAAGCAATCCTGCGCGGATACGGGGGCTGTACTATGAAGCATCCACAGGCAGGACAGGAGTATTGAGAACAGTTTTTTCATAAGAATAAAGGTTAGTTATCGTCCGCAAAGTAACAACATCTCTTATATTAAAATCATAGTGAGTAAGCCAATGAGCATGATAACTTTGCAAATGGTACTGACAGAGGAGAAATCCTTCCTGGTATGCGCCCTTCTGAGCCTGACCAGCAGCCATGCGAGAGGCAGGACCAGCAGCCCGAAACTGATCGCAAGAGCCCGGTTGCCGAGGTACTGGCTCCATGCGAACAGGATAAAGGTAAAAAGCACGATGAGCACGTAGAGAACCCGCTTTGTTTTTCTGACGCCCAGCACGATAGGGAGAGTCCTGCACCCGTGGGCGGCATCTCCCCGCCTGTCTTCTATGTCTTTGACGATTTCCCTGATGAGCGAAATGAAAAATGCGAAAACGGCATAAATGAAGACCAGGCCGTGGTTGCGCGGGTACTCGACACTGAGGATCAGCAGCGACAATGCTGTGAGCAGGGACACCGTGACATTCCCGATCAGCAGCTGACGTTTATATCTTTCCGAATAGAGCCAGAGCAGCGAAACCGACAAAATATTTACCAGCGCTACCTTATAGCTGACTATAAGCCCGCATAAAACGCCCAGTACATTCAGTAGCTGGTGTGTGCCGATGGCCATGCGCCTTTTCAGGTATCGTCCTATGATCACCCTCTTGGGCTTGTTGACAATATCGATCTTGATATCGAAGTAGTCGTTGATAATATAGCCGGCAGCCGCGATAAGCAGCGTGGAAAGTACGATGAGGTAAAAATAGGGATCGGCCAGGATCTGCTTCCATTCTCCCCTGGGCCCGATCAGAAAGATCCTGGCAAAGAGTTGTGTAAAGGCAACAATCACAAGGTTTTGGATCCTTATCAACCTGAGAAATCCTGAGAGAAAGTCTTTGGGTGTAGGCTTGTTGCGCACGGAAGCTGGACGGTTTAAAATATTTCCCGGTAAGAAAAATCCATCTTATGGAGTTAAAATAAATCAATTTGTGTTACTCTTTCAAAAGTAGGGAAAATCCCGGCAACTTTATCGTAAAAGCTACATACAACCCGCCGGGACGGCTATTATAGAAAATATGAAAATAGGAATTGTTTGTTATCCGACTTTTGGCGGAAGCGGAGTTGTAGCGACCGAATTGGGGAAAGCGCTGGCTCAGGTAGGTCACCAGGTGCATTTTATTACTTACTCCCAGCCGCCCCGGTTAGATTTTTTTAATGAAAACCTGTTTTATCACGAAGTCAATATCCCCGCGTATCCTCTCTTCCAGTATCCTCCCTACGAGTCGGCATTATCGAGCGAAATGGTGCATGTAGCGCGGTATGCGGGACTCGACCTGCTGCATGTGCACTACGCGATCCCCCATGCTTCTTCCGCCTACCTGGCCAAGCAGATCCTGGCTTCGCAGGGTATACACGTACCGGTTATTACCACGCTGCACGGAACGGATATAACGCTTGTAGGAAAAGATGATTCGTATGCCCCGGTCGTGAGCTTCAGCATTAATCACTCCGACGGCGTGACGGCGGTATCAGAATTTCTGAAGCAGGATACCTACAGGCATTTCGACGTGGTGTCCGATATCAAGGTCATACCCAATTTTATAGACCTCGACCGGTTCAAAAAGCAGAAAAAGGAGCATTTCAAGCTGGCTATCTGTCCGAATGAAGAGAAGCTGGTGGTGCATACGTCCAATTTCAGGAAGGTAAAACGTATAGACGACGTACTCGAGATATTCTGCAGGCTTCGTAAGGAAGTGCCTTCGAAATTGCTGCTGGTGGGCGACGGTCCTGAAAGGGCCCGTATCGAAAAGAAGGCGCGCGAGTTGTGCAGCCCGGAAGACGTCAGGTTCCTGGGGAAGCTGGACGCAATCGAGGAAGTATTATCGGTAGCCGATCTGTTCCTGATGCCTTCCGAATCGGAAAGCTTCGGTCTTGCCGCTCTTGAAGCGCTGGCGTGCGAGGTGCCGCTGATTACCAGCAATGCCGGTGGTTTACCCGAATTGAATGTACAGGGTGTAACCGGCTTTATGAGCAATGTCGGCGATGTAGACGAAATGGCCGGGAACGCGGCTTTCATCCTGAAGGACGAAAATCTCAAAAAGTTCAAGGCCAATGCGCTTGCAAGGGCGAAAGAGTTTGAGCTCAGTAAAATTCTACCGCTTTATGAGGGTTATTACCGTAGCGTAGTGGAGTCGTCGAAGGGTGGGAGATAGCTCAGGTATTCGCCCAGGTTCCTGATTTCTTGAGGTACCGTATCATCAGGTACATGCTCAGCAACAGCAGGATAATACCACCCAGGATGCCGTTGCGGGCATTTGTATTTTCAAAGAGGTGCCCGTACTTATACCCGATCAAAGCGGTGATCCCCAGGAGCCAGACAAAGAGTGTGTTATATTCTTTGATCAGCCACCGCCTGTAGTTGAACTCCATGCTGCCCAGGGTCTTCCCGAGACCTTTGAAATCGATCAGCCAGCGGTTTACACGCCGTGTATATGCCTCGAATTCACTGCCAAACTTATTGCGGAGAAAGTTTTCTTCAGCCAGGACGATCGCCTGGTAAATGAACAGGAAAAACGGTATTACAACCACGATGTAAAAGAGAGAATTGGAAAGTATACCTACTCCGGCCAGCATCAGGATATTGCCGACATACAAAGGGTTGCGGCAGTGACTGAATAGCCCACTGGTCACCAACTGTTCGGCGTATACCTTCTTATCTCTTCCGCCCCTGATGATATAGGCCAGCCCGATGGTCATGCCGCGCAGGATTTCCCCGGAGAAAGTAATGACCAGGCCCAACAGGAGCGGTATGAGGTAGTAATCCGGCCCGAAAACCTTTTCCGTAAACAGCTCGGGAGAAGGGAGGAACAGAAGGAGGTACAGGAAGATGAACAAATTGTTCCTGTATTTAAAGAAGAAATTACCAATCTCGATCATTTTTGTTAGTTGTAAAGTTGCTTGTTGTAATACTTCTTTACGGCTTTTGTGCTACGACACCGGAAAAATTATACCATTTGAAAAAAGTTTCGGCATGATGAAAACCTGCTTCGCGCAATAGCAGCGAATTCTCGGAAAGCTTGTAGGGGATCAGCACGTTTTCCAGCGCTTCCCGCTTCTGCGATATCTCCAGCTCGCTGTACTGGTTTCTTCTTTTGTAGTCGTAATAGTATTTTATGAACCTCCTGTTATAGAGGCTGTCTTCGGTCAGCACTTTTTCGACAAGGATGAAAACACCGCCGGGAGACAGCCCGTCAAAAATCTGTTTCAATAGTCTTCCCCTGTAGATCGGCCTGATAAACTGCAGGGTAAGGCACATGACCACAACCGAGGCGTTTGAAATTTCAGGATCGTTCTGCAAATCGGCCTGTCGCAGCTCTACAGGGCGCTTAACGCCAATTTCGGCCAGCTTTTTCCTGCACTTTTCCAGCATTTCGTGCGACTCGTCCAGGCCTACAAACCTTATATCTTCGGCGACCAGTGAGTTCAGGCCTATTAAGGTAGTACCGGTAGAGCAGCCGAGGTCATAGACATCGGTGCCCTTCTGTACAAAATCTGCTGCCAGCTCTGCTACCATTCTCTGGATTTCCCCGTAATAGGGCACCGAGCGGTTGACCATGTCATCGAAAACGCTGACTACACTGTTGTTGAATTTGAAATCCGCCGGCTTAGTGATTTCGCCTTTAAAGACAGCATCCTGTCCCTGTGTTGAAGTGGCCATGTAAAATCATTTTTTATTTATAAAAAGTCGCTAACAGGTAAAAGCCGCTACCAGCCTCCGCCTAATGATCTGTAGAGCTGTAAAAGTGTAAGAAATTGCTGTCTCCTGATTCCGATCAGGTCGACTTCGGCGACAACTACCCCGTTTTGCGCCGTTACGACCTCTAAATAAGAGGCGGCTCCTACGATAAACAGCTCATTGGATACTGCTACGGCCTGCCTGAGCTCCGACACTTCTTCCTGTTTCAGGTCATACATTTCCTCCAGCTTCTGAAGTCGTTTCAGATCTGTGGCGATTTCGCTGAAGCCCGACAGTACAAGCTTGTTGTAATGCAGCAGGGCTTCCTTCATTTCGGCTTCTCTTATTTGCCTGTTGGCCTTGAGCCCTTTCCGGTTTAGCAGCGGGGCAGACAGGCCTCCCAGTATACCGTATGCCATCGACCCGGGAGCGAAGATCAGCCCGCTCTTAAATGACTGCATACCCAGGTCGGCGCTGATGTTCAGCGAAGGAAGGAAAGCCAGGTCTGCGGCGCGCAGCTCGGAATGGGAAGCAAGCAGCTCGCTCCGGGCCTGGAGTATATCCGGTCTTTTGCCGAGCATTTGCGCGGGAATGCCGGTGTATATGCTGTCGGGAAAATCGCGGAGACGCAGAGGCTCTCCCCGTGGAATCGGCTGCGGGAATCGCCCGATCAGCATGTTCAGCCGGTTTTCGGAAGCGATGATTTCCTGCGAAATACTGGCGAGCGCCCCCTTGGAGTTGAGTAGCTGCGCCGTAAACTGGTTGACTGCCAGCTCATTTGCCCTGCCTGCCTGCTTCAGGTTCAGCACCGTTTCAGTCGCCTTGGTCTGGAGGTCGATGTTATAGCGCATGATGGCAAGCTCGCTGTCGAGCGCAAGCAGATGATAGTATTCGCCGGCAATTTCCGAGATAAGACTGGTTACGATGAGATTCCGGCCATGTCCGCTGGCTATAAATCTGTCCTGCGCTGCCTGGCGGAGGGTCCTGAGCTTTCCCCACAGATCGACTTCCCATGAGCTTCTGACCCCCAGGTAGTAGTCGGGCAGGAAACCGGTCGGAATCGTTTGCTTTTCGTCGATGTTGGGCGAAAAGTTCGTATCCCAGTTTCCGACGCCGTCCATGGTATAGTCTCCGAATTTTCGTCCTCCGCCCGAAACATCCGCGCTGAGGGTGGGCAGCATAGCGCCCCGGGCGGCCAGGATGCCGGCCCGCGACATTTCTATGCGCTGCATGGCGATTTTGAGATCGATGTTATTTTCAAGGGCGCTCCCGATCAGGGAGTTCAGCGCTTCGTCGGCGAAGAAGCGGTCCCAGCTTACATTGGCTATGCTGGTTGTATCATATGCCCCTGCATAGGTCTCAGGAACAGCCAGGTCGGATGCGGGAAGCGCAGTACGGGAGGTCTGACAGCCCGCGAAACCGAGTCCGGCCGCTATGCTGAACAGAAGCAATATTTTTTTTGACGATGACATTTTACAATGATGATGATTTGACATGATTGTGCGTCGCTATGCTGCCGGCACACTTTCGGGTTCGCGCTTTCCTGTTTTTTTACGGATCATGCTTGCAAAGAGGACATACAGTCCGGGAATAAGGAACACGCCGAAAACGGTACCGATCAGCATCCCCCCGGCCGCCGCTGTCCCGATGGAGCGGTTACCCATAGCGCCGGCGCCGCTGGCTACTACGAGCGGGATCAGGCCGGCAATAAATGCAAATGATGTCATCAGGATAGGACGCAGACGTTCGGAAGCCCCCTCGAGCGCAGCTTCGAGGACGGTACGTCCTTCGGCCTGCCTGATGATGGCGTATTCGACGATCAGGATGGCGTTTTTCCCCAGCAAGCCTATGAGCATGACGAGCGAAACCTGGGCATAAATGTTGTTTTCAAGCCCGAAGAGCTTCAGCGCCAGGAACGCCCCGAACACCCCGACAGGCAGGGACAGGAGCACCGGCAGAGGAAGGAGAAAACTTTCGTACTGGGCTGCCAGCAGGAGATAAACGAAGATAAGGCATATGCTGAAAATGTAAAGCGTCTGGTTACCGGCCAGGATCTCCTCGCGGGTCATACCCGACCAGTCGTAGGTATAGCCTTTGGGAAGCTTTTCTTCCGCCAGCCGCTCCACTGCTTTGATCGCATCGCCGCTGCTGAATCCGGAGTCCGCTTCTCCGTTGATCATGGCGGAGGTATACATGTTGTAGCGCGTCAGCTGCTCCGGGCCGTAGACCCTCTCCAGCCTGATGAAGGTAGAGAACGCCACCATTTCGCCGCGGTCGTTTTTAACAAACAGCTTGGAAATGTCTTCGGGATTCTTGCGGTAGTCCGGATCGGCCTGGACCATCACCTTGTACATCTGGTTGAAGCGGATGAAGTTGGAAGCATAGAAGCTACCGACGAATGTCTGCAGGGTGCTCATCGCGTTTTCGACGGTAACCCCTTTTTTTGCAGCCATATCGGTATCGACGTGGATGAGGTATTGCGGGAAATTGGCGTCGAAGCTGGTAAAGGCCTCCTTGATCTCGGGCGCTTCGTTAAGCGCCTGCACAAATTCGTTGATAATAGAGGCTGCTTCCTGCAAATCCCCCTTCCCGCTGCGGTCTTGTATCCGGAGCTCAAACCCGCTGGCATTACCAAATCCCGGTACAGTAGGAGGAGGGAAGTACTGGATATCGGCGCCCTTGATATTCTTTGTCAGCTCCTGCATTTTATCGATGATGTCCTGCACCGATTCGGTCCGTTCTTCCCATGGAATGAGGTTGATCATCCCCATTCCGTACGACGCCCCGGCGGCTTCCGTCATCAGGCTGTAACCGGCGAGTGTAGCGACCGACTCTACTGCGTCGAGCTGCTCGGCAGCCTTTTGAATTTCGTCCAGTACGACTTCTGTTCTTTCAACCGTAGCTCCTACAGGTGAGGTGACGTTTACATAGAGCACTCCCTGGTCTTCGGTAGGAATGAAGCCGGTAGGCAATACCGAGTTAACGCCCCAGGTAGCTACCGTAAAGGCGATCAGGAGCCCGACGGTGATAATCCTCCGGGAAGCGATGGTATTGAGGACGCTGCGGTATCTACCCGCCAGGACATCGTAGCCCTGGTTGAATTTATCAAAGAACCTGTCGAGAATGTTCTTTTTCTTCTTCCCTCCGTGGGTGTCCTTCAGCATAAGGGCGCAAAGCGCCGGCGTCAGTGTGAGCGCATTGATCCCGGAAATGACGATCGAGACTGCAAGCGTCAGCGAAAACTGCCGGTAGAAGATACCTACAGGCCCGGAAAGAAAGGCAACCGGTACGAATACGGCCGACATCACAAGGGTAATCGCCACGATCGCGCTGCTCATTTCTTTCATTGCTGCGAAAGTAGCCTCCCTGGGCGGCAGGTGCTCGGCCGTCATTTTGGCGTGGACGGCTTCCACCACCACAATGGCGTTATCCACCACGATCCCGATCGCAAGCACAAGCGCAAAAAGCGTCAGGAGGTTAATAGAGAATCCCATGAGCTGCATAAAAGCGAACGTACCGATAAGCGCGACGGGTACGGCCAGCGCGGGGATGAGCGTGGACCTGAAATCCTGCAGGAATAAAAACACGATCAGGATCACCAGGATAAACGCCTCGAACAGGGTGCGCACCACTTCCTGGATAGAAGCATCCAGGAAACGGGAAACGTCGTAAGACACAACATAGGTCATGCCCGGGGGAAAGGTGGTTTCCTTTAGCTCTTCTATCCTGTTTTTAATGTTGGCGATTACTTCCCGGGCATTGGAGCCGGGGCGTTGTTTCAGGATGATCGAAGCCGAAGGCCTGCCGTCCGACTTGGAGGTCATGCTGTAATCCAGCGAGCCGAATTCGATGTCCGCTACGTCTTTGAGCTTGAGCATCGAGCCGTCGGCATTCGATTTGATCACGATATTTTCGTATTGATAAGGCTCGTTTAGCTTACCTGTATACTTTAATACATATTGAAGCATCCGGGCGTCTCTCCCGGAGCTGATGCCCGATTTCCCGGGGGCAGCCTCTACGTTCTGGTTGCGGATGGCCTGGATGACCTCTTCCGTAGATACTTTGTAGCTTGCCATACGGTCAGGCTTCAGCCATACGCGCATGGAATAGTCTTTGAGACCCTTGATTTCGGCAAAGCCGACGCCGTCGATACGCTTCAGTTCGGCCAGGACGTTGATATCGGCAAAGTTGTAAACAAAGTCTTCCCCGAGCGTAGTATCGGCCGACATGATATCGAGGTACATCAGCATACTGTTGACCTCCTTTTCGGTCGTTACCCCCGCTTTGATCACCTCTTCAGGGAGCTCGTCTATCACGGTCTGCACCCTGTTCTGCACGTTTACGGCAGCCAGGTCGGGATCGGTCCCTACCTGGAACGAGATCTGTATGATCGTAACCCCGTCGTTACCGGAAACCGACGACATATAGGTCATCCCCGGTACGCCGTTAATGGCGCGCTCGAGGGGAATAGCGACCGCTTTGGAACAAACTTCTGCATTAGCCCCTGTGTACCGGGCGGTTACGACCACGGAGGGAGGGACAATATCAGGGAATTGCGTGATAGGCAGACCTACCAGCGCGAGAAGCCCCAGGAGAACAAAAAACAGGGATATTACCAGCGATAATATCGGCCTTTTGATGAAATTATCAAACATAGTTATTCCGCAGTTACAAGCCTGGTTTTGATCACCTGCCCTTCCTTGAGCGATTGGGTTCCTTCATACACGATCTTTTCGCCTTTTTCCAGGCCCGATTCCACGACATAGTAGTGCCCTGTTCTCGTTTTGGGGATGAAAGCCCTGGTTTTGACCTGGCTGGAGTCGCCGACAACGAAAACGTAGCTTTTGTCCTGGATCTCGAAAACGGCTTTCTGAGGCACCAGCAGGGAGCTGTCTATCACGTTGGTCAGCCGGATCGTACCGCTGGAGCCGTGCTTCAGGATTTTATCGCTGTTCGTGAACCTGGCGCGGAATGCGATCGAGCCTGTGCTTTCGTCGAATTCACCTTCCAGCGTTTCGATCTTTCCTTTGCTCGGGAACCTGGAACCGTCGGCCAGGTACAGGTCTACCTGTCCGTGCTCGCTGGTCTCGTGGTTGGCTTTTACATATTCGAGGTATTCCTTTTCAGATACGTTGAAGTATACGTTGACCGCCTTTGTGTCCGAAACGGTAGTAAGCAGCGTGCCCTCGTTGATCAGGCTTCCCATTTTATACGGGATCCTGTCGATCACACCGTCGAACGGCGCTTTGATATTGGTATAGGCGAGATTGATCGCGGCACTCGACTCGGCGGAACGGGCGGCTTGTATTTTAGCTGCAAGCGCATCATATTTCGCATTGGCGACATCCAGCTCACTTTGCGAGACCACGTTCTTGGCAACGAGGTCCTTCACACGGTTTACTTCCAGCTCCATCGCTTTGGCTTCGGCGATCACGCTCTGAAGATTGGCTTTGGCCGTAGCCAGCTCAGTCTGGTATTCTTCGCTGTTGATGCGGAAAAGCAGCTGGCCCTGCCTGACTTCCTGGCCTTCGTCTACATAGATCTGTTCAAGGTAACCTTTTACCCTGGCATAGATCTCGACGTTTCTTACGGCATGAATGTCTCCCACGTATTCGCGATGCAGGGAGATAGGTTCAGGCGTGAGTACGACCGCCGGGTATACCTCCGGTTCGGCCTGTTGATGTTCATTTGAAGCGGTTGAGCTGCAGCCCCAGTATAATAGGCTTAGCAGCAACAGGTAATTGCTTTTCATGGCGAGCTAAAAAAACGTGAAAGAAAGCTATGAGAATAGCCTTTTGGTTAGAATTCCGCCGCTGTTACGGCAAAAGCTTTAGAAAATAAATTCAGAGAAAATAAGAAAAACGGATTCCTCCTTGAAGAGAGGCTAACGCTGAGGGGGGGGATACACTGAGCCGGGGTGGACCATACAGAACCCGGTGAGCACTTTTTCGGAAATAATCTCGCATATCAATGGCAGCGCGCGCCATGAATAGAGGGGAGACGGAGACTGGTCATCAGGATGGTCCTGTGAAAAAAAGCCCTCCGGGGCGTCGGTGCCCCAGGAGCCGTCGTTTTCTTCGCAATGGTTGCTGCCTGAGTAATCGAGCAGGATGGCTTCGTTCTCAGCATAATCCACATAGCAGGAAGAGCCGAATTCCGCTTCCTCTTCAAGCTCCGCAACACAAATTTCTGCTTCGGGGAGATGATCGGTGGCCGGACTGTACCCATACCCGTAACCGGCCGCCAGTAAAAGTGCCGTCAGGAAAGCGGATAAGAAGAGTTTTGCCAGCGATACCTTCATGTTCTAAAAGAAACAGGCCAGGCTTTCTAGTCGCCTGAAAATTCGTTGTCAATACTGATAACAGCAGTTGAGTAGCTGAAAACAGACACCTTTAATGTGCAAAAATAATAGGAAAATTTTAATCTGCCTAGAAATATGTAGATACAGATGATGGTGGTATACCTTTGTCAGTTGTTAACAGGGAAGGTTTTTCGGGAGGGAGGCTGCCGTTGTTTTGGGGGAAATTAAATTATTAATTGTATTTCTCCAATTTTGCGTGCGGATCAGCAGCCCTGTGTTTCAACACAGCAAGCCCTATTCGGTAACGAGCTGCTTCAGCGCATTTTTGAGAAGCTCCGTCTTATGACGCCTCTGGAGGACGACCGGTGCGGCCATCCGTACCTTGCAGGAAAAGATATCGCAGCGCTCGCAGGTACCGCTTACTTCCGCAACGACCAGGTCCGGAGAAGAAAGAAATTTTATTTTGCCGACCGAAACAGGGTCCAGGAAGATACCCATGGTAACGCTTACATTCTTGATGTCGGGCGCCATATTTTTGGCGAAGCTGATGACCAGGTACTTCTCCCGTGTGCCTACATATTCGCTGACCTGGGCTCTGCACAGGATTTTGCCCCGGGAGTCGGGCTGCTCGGCAAGTTCCTGTAAAATGGTAAGCCCTACCCACCGTCTGCAGTAGTGCTCGTCTTTTTTGGTATGCGGGTAATGCTTCCTGCCGAGATGAAGCTCCTTGGTCATATCGAACCGGTTGTGGCCCGGGTAGCTGTTGAAGCGAAGGAAAAACAACTGGTTGATACCGAAGAACTTGGGAAATACGTTGCTTGCCCGGTAGCAGAATGATTCGGGGGTGGTATTGAAATATTCAATGATCTCGAGAAGCTTACCGGGCTGCCAGGTATCGAGCGCAAAGAAGTCTTCCAGGCGTTTGACCAGCAGCGATCTTTTGATAAGAATAGCACTGGCAAAATAAGAGGCAAAATAGTTATTGAGAAGCTGCTCAAAAGACTCGGCCTCCACAAGGGCGGTTGTGAAAAGCCTTTTTTTCAGGTTCAGGAACTGGTAGCCCACTTCCCTGCCTAATATGAAAGTCCGCTGAACGCGCGACAGGCGCTTGTTGAGCAGCAGGAGCGTATGCCCTTTTTTCGGGATAGCCACGGAACGCACGTCGTCCAGTTCGGGGTGATCCTTGTCGTCCAGCACCCGGATCCTGTAGTTATATTCGTTTTCCAGCAAAGACTTCAGGTAAAGCTCGTCCAGCATCTGGTCGTCCGGTATGGATCTTTCCGCCAGGAAACGCTCCGCTTCCTGTTCGAGATCTTCAAAATAATTGTCGTACATCTCCTGGTAGGTACGCAACGCTGAAAAATAGAATTGCTCGACCGACATGTTATAGTTCCGGGCAATTTCGATAAGCGTACCTATAAAGGCGCTCGTTTTGGTAGGAGCGTCGGACAATAGCTGCAGAAGGGTGGCAGGATCGATACCGAATAACTCGAGCGGGAGCTCCGTCAATATGGCCGAGTCAAGGAGCTCGGTAATGGGCTCCATCCGTTTGCTGAGCTTGGGCGAGGTAAGGGCGGTGATATCGACCTCCATCGCCTTCGCCAGGGCCTTCACCTTGTCGGGCTTGGGGTATTTTTTACCTTTTTCAATTTCGTTGATGTAGGAGACCGAAAGCCCTGATTTTGAGGATAAGTCGCTTAGCGACAGTTTTTTGTCGATTCTTAGTTGTTTGAGCTTCAGGCCAAACAGCAGCCGTATGTTTTCTGGTTTTAACGCCAATGGCAGAATTTTTGATGTAGTAATGTGATAATTAGCTGATGTAATGATGAGCTGATTAGTTGATGTGATGATGAGCTGATTAATTCACTACATTGTCACATCATCACATCGTCACATCATCCTACTTGGTCCGTTTATACGCTTCCCGGAAATAGGCTGCACTCTTTGCCACTTCCGGCGCGCTATGCTCCCAGTTATACTCGTATTCGGCAGAGATCGGCCCTTTGAATTTCTGGCGTTTCATTTCGGCGATCACCTCATCTACCTTGCTCCGACCATTCCCCCAGATCACATCGTGGTATTTTCCTTCCGACGGTCCCGGAACGACATCTTTGAAATGGAAGCTGACGATTTTCCCGTCCAGTTGCTTCATGGCGGCTACGGGGTCGAGGCCGGAACGGACGTAGTGCCCGATATCCACGCAGGCGCCCACGTACTCGCTGTTGCCCATGTATTTCTGAACGGTATCCGGGTGCCAGTAGCGGGACGGTTTCGGGTGATTGTGCAGTCCCAGTTTGATTTTATATTGCTCTGCCAGCGGGATCAGGTACGGGAACTGGTTGGGATTAGGCTCGGTGTTGACGACCTTTACCCCAAGGTCTTTTGCGAATTCAAACAATTGTGTCCATTCGGCTTCATCCTTTGCGTTGACCACTCCGAAAGCCGCAGCGGTAACACCGTATTTCTTGAAAAGGCCTTTGAGCTTCGCCCTTTCTGCCGCGCTCATTTTGAAATCTACTTTCCCGTCGATTCCGCCGCCGATCGTCTGTCCCGGGTAGATCTCAACGTTTTTCAGTCCGCAGCTGTCGATTTTCCGCAGCGCCTCGTCGAGCGTGAAAAGCCTGAAGGTATAAGACTGGGCTCCGAGCAGCCAGCCGGATTTCGCCTCGGGCGCTTTCTGGGCATGTGCTGAGAAGCATACTAAAAGGCAAAATAGCAATATGTACTTCAGATTTTGCATAAATCAGGCTCGTTATGGTTTGTCGGCATTTGTGGCAAATGTAAGAACAAAGGGCAGATTTTTTTTATTTTAGCCGATGGAATGTCAGAACCAACACTATTAAAATGCCGATGGGGGAACACATTACTGGTGCACTACAATTTGAAGACAATAATTTTCTCCTTGATTTTACTTCCCGACTGCGCAGCGAATGGAAGCCGGGCGATAGCTACGCCGGCTTGTCCGAAAGCCTGAAACGGGAGGTGTTCCTGATAGAAGATCTTTCAAAGCGTACCAACCGTGTCTATTCCATTTTCGACCGGGAGCGTTTCGGGTTCGTGTTTTACACTTGGAACCTGTTTGCTCTGGCCGGGCTGCCGGAAGGCAAAAAGTGGGAAATAGCTTCCACGAAGGTGCTCCAGGACCAGGGAATTGTCAAAACGTTTGTCACTGTAATGCTTGGGTTGGCAGCGCGCCTCAGCCCGGAGGAAAGCCGCGATCTCAGGTCGTGCGTGTGCGGCGCCTATATACGCAACCTGAAAGGAGAGCTTTTGAGGCTTCACTATACGCACCATCCTTTTACTTTTGATGCTAACGGCCTGCCCGTGCTAAGCCTGGGCAGTGTGGCTGATGTAAAATCCCTGATGACTGCGGAGGAAGGCTTCTGGATGTACTTCAGGGCTGGGGAGAAAATCTTCCATTGGCACTCGCATAAGAAGGAGCTGGTAGCCAAAGACATCGTGACGGCCCGCGAGAAGGAGATCATCGTATTGTGGCGGTCGGGCCTGGCAATACCCGAGATAGCAGAGAAGCTCTTTGTGAGCGCTGTTACAGTTAAAAACCAGCTTCATAACGCAAGAACG
This sequence comes from Spirosomataceae bacterium, assembly GCA_037191015.1. Taxonomy (GTDB): domain Bacteria; phylum Bacteroidota; class Bacteroidia; order Cytophagales; family Spirosomataceae; genus Ravibacter. Next base: position 137,749 of record JBBCKD010000014.1, on the reverse strand, counting down.
CGCTTAATGGTGCGCGATAACACGGCTCTGGCGCAGATTTGCCATGCAACGGGAATTATAAAGGCAATTATCTGAAGGAGGGGTTTGCAAAATTTTCGACAAATCCACTCTGTTCTCCTTTAATAAGCACTAGCCTGGGAGCCTTTAGCTTTTCTTCCTCCAGCTCTAATAGACGGAGCATAGCCCGCACTACTTCGCTTGTCGAAGAATATCGGCCTGTTTCAATCTCATACCTGCTTTACAAATCGTAATTTGAGCCATCGTACTATTGACCCTACCCTAGGAAGACCCTAGTTTCGCCGTGTAGTAAAGTCCCTTTTTCCCAACCGATTTTCTCCATGACGTACTTTTGCGATGACATACCGGGCGGCCTGAAAGCCGTGCTTCCTGCAATCCTGTTTTTTTCGCTCCTATTCACGGCCCGGGGCCAGGTTACCCCCGACGGCGAAGGAACGGTGTATGTGAACCACCAGGCCAGCGGCAATGGCAGCTCCTGGGGCAATGCCGTTAAAACGCTGTCCGACGCGCTTTCTGCCGCTCAAACCAATGCCAATATCCGCACCATTAAAATTGCACAGGGGACGTATTACCCGACCGGCGATCAGAGCAGTACCGATCGCGCGGCTTCTTTCACCATTAACCGCGGCGGATTGAAGGTGTATGGGGGCTATAACGCAGCCAGCGGGGTGAGAAATACGCGTATTTATCCTACCGTTTTGAGTGGAAATATAGGTGATCCGGCTTCCCTCATCGACAATAGTGAGGTTGTAATGTCGATAGGAGCGACGAGAGTTGACGGAGACAGTGTGGTAGTTGACGGAATGACTATTCAGGATACGTATGGACAGGCGGGAATCTTAATACAGACTAACTATAACCCACACATAATGTTACGGAATAACCGTGTAGTGAAGAATTACAGTATTGCCGGCGGGGGAGGAATCTTGGTAAACGATTCCAGGCCAACCATCCAGGATACGTTTTTTGAGCTTAATAGGGCAGAGGGGAATGGCGGGGCTATCAGGGTTTCGGTCCAACGGGTGGACGGTACGCACGTGAAAGGCTGTCAGTTCACTAAAAACGGGGCGGAAAATGGCGGTGCAATAGCAGTCTATTGGTTTAGCGGTTTCTCGGGGGGGCGGAATGTTGTATTGGAAAAATGTATATTCAGTGAAAATTCGGCTGATTTGAAAGGAGGGGCTGTTGATAACACTGGTGGAATTTTAGCGGTTAGAGAATGCGAGTTCGAGAAGAATACCGCCAATATTGAGGGAGGGGCTTTATATATTCATTCCCAATATGATGATAACAATATTGTAGAAAACTGTCTGTTCAAGGAGAATGCTTCCGGGAATGGCGGGGCTATTTTTGCTAACAAAAGCCTGATCTCATTACGGTATTGTGAATTCGAGGGAAATGCCGCTGCTGATAAAGGAGGAGCTGTTTTTAACACAAAATTACTGGAGGGGTCTCAAATAAGCGGGTGTGCCTTTAATGAAAATATTGCTGTCTGGGACGGAGGGGCTCTTTATAATACGGAAACTCAGATCGATCTGGAAGGCTGCAGCTTTAATCGTAATAATGCCGGGGCGCGGGGCGGCGCAATAGCAAACGAAAAGCTTATAAACGGCTCCAGTATATGGGAGTGTACGTTTGTTGAAAACTCGGCGGTTTCCCAGGCCGGAGGAGCCATACGCTTTGCCGACAATTCAGCTGCCGATATAGCCGGGTGCGTCTTTGAGAGAAACAAGGCAAAGAATTATGGAGGAGGGATCGATATTCAAAAAAGCTCGGGCATCAGGATCTCGCAGAGCCGGCTCGACGGCAACGAAGCCGCCGTTGGAGGGGCGATCATGGTTTCTGAAAGTGAAAACATCGGGATGGTCAATACGATTATCAGAGCGAATAAATCTGTCAGCAGCAGTACCGTTCATGTCTTGTTTTCCGGGTTTGTCGCGATCAACTGCCAGCTGACCGGGAACTACGCAGGAAACGGCGGCGCCCTGGGTGTCATCGGTGCCGCTTCGACGGCTCAGTTGGTCAGCTGCACGGTAACCGGCAACCGCAGTGATGAATTCGGTGTTATAGCGGCAGGGAACTCGGGTTTTCTCTCCATTTCCAACTGCATTGTCGTAGGAAACAGCCGGAATATTACGTCTGCAGAGTTGGGCGGCTCGCATACAGTGAACCATAGCGTGGTAGAGGAAGGTCACGGCGGATCAGGCAACGTGCTCTACCAGTCGCCGGCCTCTTTGTTCCGCAATCCTGTAAATTATTCGCTGGCCCCCACCATTTCGGGAGATTACACGCTGGTGCCTGCATCCGCCGGGATCAACCTGGGCGATAACGCCGCTGTTCCCGCGCAGGTCGCGACCGACCTCGCGGGGAACCGGCGTATTTATGGGGGTACGGTCGACATGGGGGCTTATGAGTACCAGGGACCGCCTCTTTCAGTACAGGAGATTTTTGTAGATGCAAATGCAAGGGGGGAAGGTTCGGGCCTTTCCTGGAACGACGCAATGGTGTCGCTTTCCGCTGCGCTGAACCTCGCCCGCGACCGCCCCCAGCTTCACACCATCCATGTAAGTGGCGTAACTGCCTACTATCCTACGAAGGGAACTAACCGGGACAGTGCTTTCGTCCTTCCTCCGCGGGGTATCAGGCTATTGGGCGGGTATGATGTCCGGACTGGTAGACGCCACCCGACGGAATTCCCTACCGAGCTGACCGGTAATATCGGGGATTCCGACACGATGGACGACAACAGCTATCATGTCATGGTCATTGCCGGCCTTGGCGCCGACAGCACGATCGTGGACGGATTTATTATCAGTGACGGAAGAGCCGTAGGTTCGGGGCCATTCAGCTACAATGGTTTTGAAACCTACCGTGATTGGGGTGGTGGCGTATTCGTGACCAATGACACCGGCCCAGGCAAGGTAGTTTTCCGGAATTGCCTTATTTCCGGTAACTCCGCCACTACCTACGGCGGCGGGATCAGCAACTACAATACCTCGCTGGCCGTGGTCAACAGCGTGTTTTTCGGCAACCGGGCTAATTTTGGCGGGGGGCTTTCCCATATTCCGAAGGTAGACAATACAATCTCCCCGGTTGTGACCCAGTGCACTTTTGCCGGGAATTATGCCGGTTCAAGGGGCGGGGGCATTGACAACTTTGCCAATTCCGGCCTGTCGCTTGTCAACACGCTGATCTATGCCAATGGCTCCGGCCTGGGAGGAGCTACGGCCGCGGGCCTGGGCGGAAGCGCTGCCATGACGTACGCCGCGCGCTATAGCCTGATCCAGGGAAGGGTAGGGGGCAGCGCCGGGAATGTCGACGGGACCATCGACTATCCTGAAATGTTTCCGCTCGGCCTTCATTTCAGCGAAGCTCCCACTACTAACGGCCGCTACGCCCTGGCCAGGAAGAGCCCGGCAGTAGATAAAGGAAGCAACGCGGCAGCCGCAGGTATTGCGACCGACTTGTCAGCGAACCCCCGTATCCTCGAAGGACAGGTGGATATAGGGGCATATGAATTCCGTTGCGAAGAGTTTTTGCAGGCAGATGAGCTGAAGACGACCGTATCGGTTTCACGGGGCCAGACCGTCTTTATCAGGCGCTATTGCGAGGAAGCGGGCGTCATCCAATCGCAGCCTTTCATAGGATTTACCGGCGCTTTGACGGTACAAAGCTGGCTATCTGACGAAAATGTGATCGTGCAGGGGCCGGCCCGCTTTGTACGGCGCTACCATGCCGTGACGGCAGGAAGTTCTTCGGGGCTGGTCACCGTGACGTTTTATTATTCAAATGCAGATTTCAAAGCCTACAACCTGGCTTATGGCAATGCCAACAATGCAAGGCTTCCTGACGTCGACGATGTGTATCCTGAAATGGGTAACATCCGGATGCTGAAATATTTTGGTCCGGGGTCGGAGACGGGACTGCCCGGGACCTACCCGGGCGTATGGACCGCCCTGCCTGTGCAGGTATCGTGGGACGGCGAACATCATTTATGGAAAGTGACTTTCCAGACCGATAGCTTCAGCGGCTTTTTCGTAACCGGTCAGAGCGAAGGTGCCCTCCCGGTTACCCTCCTCTCTTTCAAAGCAGAAAAACAGGAAAACACCGTACAACTCACCTGGCAAACAACAGAAGAGAAGGATTTATCGCATTTTGAGGTGGAGCGGAGCGCTGATGCCCGCAATTGGAAAGCGATTGGCACGGTGAAGGGGAAAGTGGTCAGTGTCCCCACTGACCACGGCAGCTATGCCTTCTCGGATAATTCCCCACTTTCAACTCTTAACTTTCAACTTTCAACTCTAGCCTACTATCGCCTCAAAATAGTAGACATTGACGGCACTTTCAGCTACTCCTTTATAGAATCGGTATGGTTCATAGACAGTTCCCTGTCGGTGAATACCTACCCGAATCCTTCGCGAAGAGGCGTTGCGACACTGAAGGTGAACGGTATAGTTCCGACAGGAATCGATGTGTATGACCAGGCCGGCCGTAGGACGGGTATACGTGCCGAAGCCGAGGGAAGAGGAATTTATGCCCTGAACTTTAGCAACGCATCGCCCGGGATCTATACGGTCGTGGTAACGCACAGCTCCGGGATACTTACAAAAAAGCAAGTGATAAAAGACTGATACCTTACCTGGTGGCTGAGAGAAGTCGAAGCCCAAAAAATTGAAACCTGATCATGAGATTCAATCGTACCATTATTTTGTTCGTGGTTATTACCGCATTTGCCCCTTTTTCCGGACGGCTATTCGGGCAGATTGAGCCCAATGTAAATAATATTGTTTTCGTGAATAAGAATGCAGCGCCGGGTGGTAATGGCCAGACGTGGGGTACGGCCGTAAAGGAGCTGGCCGATGTTCTGAAGTGGGCCAGGGAACAAACCGACAATAATCAGGCATCCTGGAGCGAAGCTGAGCCGCTGTCGGTCTGGGTAGCGGAAGGGATTTATAAACCGCTGTATCGTTGTGAGGACGGCAGGTATACGCAAAGCGGGCAGGGAAAGCCCGGCGCATTTGTATTGGTCAGGAACGTTCGCCTCTTTGGCGGTTTCAAAGGGAATGAGACTTCTCTGGATCAGAGAGACTGGCAGGCTAACAAAACCAGCCTTTCAGGAGACTATGATGATAATGATGAAGTTTCGGGGTTCGGAACAGGGCTTACGATCGCCGGAAACGATGAAAATACATATCACACGATTGTGGCTGCCGGATATCTGGGCTCTGCTGTTCTCGACGGGTTTGTTGTCAGCGGTGGATCTGCCGATTTTACGCCCAACCAGGAACCCCCTTACCAGACTGTCAACTCACAGAGTATTTACCCGAATTCAGGAGGCGGTATGTTTTGTATCAGTGCGAATGTGACGGTTTCAAACTGCGAATTCAGCGGAAATTACGCTACGTTTGCCGGAGGGGGCATTTATGCCACGAATTCACAGCTGAATTTTTCAAATTGTACCATCAGGCAGAATCGCGCTCCCGGAACTTACGGCGGAGGACTTTATATTTCTTCGACCCAGGTTCAGCAATTTACAAATTGCGTGTTTTTAGGTAATGCATCGCGAAGCGGCGGCGGCTTGAGTGTACTGGATAGCAGCCCGGTTAATTTTTCCGGCTGTACTTTTATGTCGAACAGTGCGCAGTATGGAGGAGGGCTTTATGTCGTACCGGCAACGGTAACGGTATCCGCCGGTAAATTTATAGGGAATAATGCTTCCAGAGAAGGAGGGGCATTTTACAACAAAGGTGCGCATCCACAGATCGTAAACAGCGAGTTTACGGGGAATTACGCCGATCAGAAGGGCGGCGGAATATTCAGTGAAGGAGGGGCGCCCTCGATCATTAACTGCACGATTGCAGGAAATAATGCCGCCGACGGAGGGGGGATCTACGGCGACGGAGTGACCGGCAGTATCGTTAAAAACAGCATAGTTTGGAATAACGGCAGCGGGATAAGCGGTGGTACTTTTTCCTTTGAATACTGCCTGGCCCAGGGTATGCCGGCTGCCGGGGCAGGTAACCTCGACGGCACCATTGCGTACGGCAATGTCTTTGTCTCGGCCGTTGCTTACAGCAGCGCTCCCGCAACAAACGGCAACTACCGCCTCTTGTCGGGAAGCCCTGCCATCAACACCGGCAGCAACGGCAATATACCGCCCGGCGTCAGCACGGATGGCGACAACTACCCCCGTATCGAAAATGGGACAGTGGATATAGGAGCCTACGAATACAACAAAGGGATGTACCGGGGATATGCGCTGTATGTAGATGCGGTTGCCTCGCCGGGCGGGGACGGAAGCAACTGGGGCCGGGCGTTTAAAACGCTTACCGAGGCTTTGGCTGTTGCCAGAGCCTACCAGGATGTTACGATATTCGTAGCCGGCGGTACTTATTACCCGACTACCGACACCGACCGCGACCGCACTTTCCTGGTTCCCCCGCGCAATGTAAGGCTGTTTGGCGGTTATGCACCTGCTGCCGGTATACGCAACCCGGCGGCCACTCCTGCCGTGCTGAGCGGGAATATCGGCAGCAGGTTAACCAGAGAGGACAACAGCTATCACGTGATGGTGATTGCCGGCCTGGGTCCTGACAGTACGATCGTCGACGGGTTTACGATCACCGGCGGCGCTGCCGAAGGTTCGGGCGTTGTTTTTTACAACGGTTTGGAAACCTACCGGGACTGGGGCGGCGGCCTGTTTGTGACCAATGAGACCGGCACCGGCAAGGCAGTGATCCGCAATTGCATCATTTCGGCTAACACAGCCACTACCCACGGCGGCGGGGCCAGTAACTTCAATACTTCTCTGGCGGTCGTGAACAGCCTGTTTCACGGTAACCGGGCGGCGTATGGCGGAGGGCTTTCAAATATTCCCAAAACCGGGCAAACGATTTCACCTGTTGTGCTTCAGAGCACCTTTGCCGGGAATTCTGCCACTACGCGGAGTGGTGGCATCGACAACTTTGAAAATTCCAACCTGTCGCTTGCCAACACACTGGTATATGGTAACAGTTCAGGCATTGGAGGAGGTCCCGCGATGACCCATACAGCCACCTACAGCCTGATCCAGGGCGCTGCAGGGGGTAGCAACGGCAACCTTGACGGCACGGTCGACTACCCGGCAATGTTTATGAACCCCTACCATTTTGGACATGCACCTACTACCAGCGGTAACTATGGCCTCGCGGAAAGCAGCCCGGCCAGAGACACGGGAAGCGGCTTGTCAGCCACAGGTATTATAACCGATCTGGCCTTTACGCCGCGGGTCTTCGGCCCGCAAGTGGATATCGGCGCGTATGAATTCAGTTGTCCGGGCAATGCGCTGGCGGGCGGCGGGCAAGTGTGGAATGTTACACCCGGCAATGGATGGTTTGCCCCGATCGGTGACATTTGCTACCAGGTCGGGGGAATCCGTGGTGGTGGCCCTGGCGGAATCGAGGGTAGTGTGAATGTCCGGGCCTGGGCTCTAAACGATGACGTGATCGTCTACGGCCCGGCGCGCTTTATACGTCGCTACCATTCGGTTTCGACATCTTCGGATGGTTGGGCGTCGCTCATATTTTACTATTCGAACGCCGACTTCAAAGCTTACAATGAGGCGTATGGCAATGCCAACAATGCCCGTCTTCCCGATATCGATGACGAGAATCCTGAAACAGGGAACCTAAAAATAATCAGGTATTCGGGTATCGGCTTCGGCAACCAGCTACCGGGAGACTATCTTGGCTCCCGGATTCCCATGTTTCCGACAGAGGTTGTCTGGGAGGAAGAAAACAACCGGTGGCGCGTGGCTTTCGATACCTATGGCTTTAGCGGCTTTTTCATAACCGGCCAGAGTTTAGAAGCCCTTCCGGTTACCCTTCTTTCTTTTAAAGCAGAGAAACGGGAAAATACGGTACAGCTAACCTGGCAAACGACAAAAGAGAATGATTTTTCGCACTTCGATATCGAGCGTAGCGCCGACGCCCGTAGTTGGAAGGCTATCGGCAGGGTGAAGGGGGGAGCGGGAGTGGTCAGTGCGGACACTGATCACAGGGATACTGACCACGGCGACAGCAGCTACACCTTTACCGATAATCTTTCACTTTCCACTTTCAACTCTCCACTTTCCACTCACACCTACTACCGCCTGAAAATGGTAGATCTTGACGGCGCCTTTAGCTATTCCCCAATCGAATCAATATCGTTCGGCGAAGCCTACCCGATCATATCCCTTTACCCCAATCCTGTGTACGGGAGCGAGCTGACCCTGGAGCTTGACGGTGTGGCGGTAGAACCCCGGATCAGTGTCTTTGAGCCGATTGGCAGGGAACTACCGGTAGTATTCCGGCGCCTGGACAACCGTCAGTACAGCATCGATACCGGAAACTGGAAACCGGGATTGTACCTGATCAGGGTGATATTGGCCGACGGACAGCACGTATTGAAAATAGTGAAGGAGTAACATTATTTCGTTGTCTTGCTGCCGAGTTGCTTGCCTAATTTTTCATATTCGATATCGTCAGGTTCCCATAGCTCTATTTTGTTCCCTTCGACGTCAAGGATATGCACAAATTTCCCATATTCAACCGCCTGAATGGTGTCCACAACGGTTACGCCGTTTTCCTTCAATTCTTCAACAAGGGCTTCTATGTTTTCAACCCTGTAATTGATCATAAAGTCTTTTTCGGATGGCTGGAAGTATTCCGTTGCTTCGTTAAAAGGGCTCCATTGCGTAAAACCTTTTTTGGTGCTGTCCGCACCCTGGTACCATTCAAAAACTGCTCCCCATTGGTCGGTATTTAAACCAAGATGTGTTTGATACCACTCTTTTACCTTTTTGGGGTCTTTGCACTTGAAGAAGATGCCGCCAATACCTGTGACCTTTTTCATTTTTACCCGCTCGTTAGATTGTTTTGTAATAATTGTGTTAAATGCGAAACCCAAACAGAATGATGCCGCAAGGGCTAAGATCGTTAAGCTCGTTTTTTTATTTAATAACGTTTAATTTTTTACGGGAATGTATAACTGCGGTGACGGTAGTAAAAATAGACCGCAGACAGCAGCGTGAGCACGATCCCGGTAAACGACACGACATATACCATGTTGATATAAAAGCCGCTCCAGGAGATATCCACATGGGCGAAGTTTTTAAACAACAGCACGGCGTCGCTTCCGATGTAGGCGATGGAGTCGGCCAGGTATACGATAAAGGCCGCGTTGCCCCCGTATTTGAAAGCCGCGATGAGCCTTTCAAACAGCATACAATTGAAAGGAACATACACCATATAAAGTCCCATGCCGGTGAGGGTGATCCACCAGAATGGTGTAACGATACCATTGGTATAGGCCCAGGTAGAAACGATGCAGGAAATACACCCTATGATGATCAGCCCGTGATTGATCATTAACGCGGTGAGGTTGTTGCGGAACAATACCAGCAGGCTCATCACCACCAGCACAAAAATGGAGGCGGGGATTTCGGAAGTCGTATAGACGGATGACTGATGCCCGAGCCCAAGCTCTTCCCAGATATTGGAGGCAAAATTGCTCCGGTAGTCGCGCAGTGTCGTAAAAAGCATGTAGATCGTAACGAGCAGGATCAGGCCGGGCAGAAAGGATTTGATAAAATGTCTTCTGGCGGCCTTGTCCATGGGGACCCTTTCGGTACGCAGGCGTATGTCCTGTTCCGACGGCTGCGGGATTTTCCGGAGCAGAGCGACTCCCGACAGCAAGGGTATGAAAAAGACGAAACCGGTTGTAAAAGGCATCCACCAGTGGTTGATGTTCCATTCGGTCAGGATAAACCGCCCCACCGTTTGCGTAAACCCGGCTGCAAAGATAAAGCTGGTGGTGAGCATCGCGCCCAGGATTTCGGTCGTCTGCCGTCCTTCCAGGTAGCTCAGCATGATGCCGTAGATGATACCCAGCGGAAAACCGTTGACAGCAAAGAGGATAAGGTTATAAGGGGCCGGAAGCACGGCGAAAAGCAGCAACGCCAGCAAAGCAGTTGAAACCAGGTAGATCAGGACGCGTTCGCGCCTTTCGCGGGTGAGCTCCCCGATAAACCGTATACCGTAAAATTTAGCGAGCGTATAACCGGCGGTCTGGGCCAGCACGATCCAGATTTTGTAGTCGATGGAGGCAAAGGATAGTCCTTCGAAGGTCGCCGCTGTCACCGGCTTTCTCAGGCCCATGGCGCAGGTGTAAACGCAGAAGACGGTGACACCGGCAAAAATGGTATTTTTCCATTCGGTGGATGGGACTGAAGATAGCTTGGACATTGGCCGGTTATGAATGGCAGTTTCTTTGACTTAAGAGCTGCTTCCGGCACATTTCTAACCCTGCATGACCAGGAAAAATTCAATAAAATCAATTCAGGTCCGGTAACTTAAAGGGTTTGCGTTCTTCCGGATAGCCGTAACCGGAGGAAAACCGGCCGGCCTAACGATAGTCTAAGTGTTCGTGGTTTTGCCTTACGGAACCGGAGAGCTCCGCCGGGGCGGCTTTGCGCAGCTCTTCAGAGTCATCCGCATTTGGAAGCCGTCCGTAAGCTTGCTTAAAGCTCTCATCACCCAGGGCAGCATTTACAGGTTGGAGGGCATCATCCTGGTCCGGATTGCGAAGAACATAGCAGGCTCCTAGAAAAAAACAGAAGGTAAGGAAGTGAAGGATCTTTTTCATGACTGGTTGTTGAAGGACGACAAGAGAAAGATCATCAAAGATACCGGAAGGTTGTAACCTCCCGGCAGAAAATGTGATTACCTGTTTTTTTATCCGGCGCAAGCGTAGCTAACCGGCTCTGAAGCGGGTTTGCGCCAGGCTGTTGTATCTTTCAAACCCTTTCCGGAGTATTCCCAGGTCGGAGCCCGACGCCAGGCAGGAATACCCGCCGCTGCGCAGGCCGGGAATTTCGGCCGGATCCCTGACCAGGATGCCGGCCTGCTTCTGATGGAGGGCTGCGGCGGATGATACCTTCGAAAGCGCATCCGCGAAATCAAGATGCGGGGCACGGGCCGACAGGTTGAGTTTTAAGTCCGAGGGACCTGCAAAAAGCACGTCTACACCGGGTATGGCTGCGATAGCAGCTGCATTCTCCACACCTTCATAGTCTTCTATCTGGGCCAGGAACAGGGGATGCGGATGGTCCGGGACATTATCAGGAGGCCTTATTCCGTACGCGAACGTACGTGCGGAGCTGGTATAGCCGCGATTGCCGGCGGGAGGGTAATACATCGCTTCCAGGCATTGCTTCGCCTGTTCCGGAGTGGATACGTGCGGGAGCATAATGCCCGCCGCGCCCCAGTCGAGCACCCGGGCGATCAGGACCGGGTCTGTTTTACCGACTCTGACAATCGGTTTGGCAGCAGAACCCTTTACGGCCATCAGGCTGTACAGGATATCCGGTTCAGACAGGCAGCCGTGCTCGAGGTCGAGCAGCAGCCAGCCGAAGCCGCATTCGGAAGCCAGCTCGGCTACTACCGGAGAGCCGGATGCGATCCAGATCCCCGAAGAGAGAAAACGTTCGTTCATTTCACAATTGCAATATTTCTTTGTTGGCCGACAAGCCTTCCATCGCTGCATAAATACGCTGCCGGGTGATCTCTTTGAGCGACAAGCCGTTATCTTCGGAGCCAATCAGGAAAAAATCGTTGCGTTTATCGAAATATCCTCCTCCGACACGAATAACAGCCTTTACGATCATGTTTCTGAGCAGGTGAAGCCAGAACCGGGGAAAGAAATCTTCGGGGAGAGGCCTGATCTCGGCATAGCCCGCTATGGCAGCATTTACTACTTCTTCGGTATGGAAGCAGGCCAGGAGCGAGAGATCGTCGGTAGGATCGCCGGAGATACTGTCGTCCCAATCGATGAAGGCTTTTACCTCGTGCCGGGTTCCGAGAATATTCCACAGCGCCAGGTCTTTATGGACCAGGCATCCTTCTTCCAGGTCGAGCAGATGCCGGTTCTCCTCAATTATGGCAAGGATCTCACCGGATTCTTCTTCAGAGAGTATCCCGTTGGAAGCCAGGAAAGACAGGTGTTTGTGAAGGTTAAGGAAAAAATAGCCGGGATAGCCCGTGTGGAATCCTTTAAGGATCCCCTGGTCTTTCAATACCTCGGGATCAAAAGGGCCGAAGCCGCCGGGTTTGACAGATTGCCATCTGGCTATGCTCTGCCCGATATACCTTGCGATGCCCGTAAGGTTCAGGCTGCCGGTTTTATACCATTGATTCAGGTCGGGCTCATTAAAATGCTGGAGGAACTGGTAGGAATAGGGTACTTCTTTCCTGGACGAGTCGACAGCGTATATCACCGGAGTGGGGACGCCCGCAGCCCTGACGCTGTCGAGCACACGCGCTTCGACTTCCATGTAGTTGTCGGATTCCGGCCCGTTTTCTATCCTTATAAAGTAAGCGGCTCCCGTTTCAGGCTCGGCCAGGAAAGTAAGATGATTACCCTGGCCGCCTCCGGGTTTGAGCGAAAAGCCGGGATTGCCGAATCTTTTCCCGAGCAGCAGGAGCAGGCTTTCCCGGATATCCCGGAGATCATTCTCACCGATCCCTGTGGTATTCAATGTCCGGAATGCCGACGGGCGGTCGCATTTCCAGTAATAGATGGATTTTCGGTTGGACATAAAAAATGATGTAAAATCTTCAATAAAATATTCAAAACCGGCCCGTATGGTCATAACGCTCTATCCCTGCATCCAGCCTGCTATCGGCCGGGTAGGGGTAATCATTGCTTATATACTGGAAGACCGGAAGGTGGCTTTACTCCCGCAAAGTTTAGGTGCTTTCCGGGTATTGTCCGTCTCCAACCGGTTGTGCGCTTGCGGCAGGTGTTTGCGCGGTCCTTTCCGGGTCGGTCTGCCACCGCCAGTAGGCGGCGAGCAATCCGCCGATCAGGTTTTGCAGCACACTGCTGAAAATAGCCGGAACGGCAGTTAACGGTTCCATAGGGAAATTCCGCTTAGCCAATACTGCCCCCAGCCCGCCGTTCTGCATCCCCGATTCTATGGATATCGTACGCGACAAGGTATGATCGTATCCGAAAATCCTGGCAATAAGGTAGCCGAGTAAAAATCCTGCAATGTGGAGAAGTCCCGCGGCGGCGGTCAGCAGGCCGACGTATTCCGCTACCGTGCCGGCGCTGAGCGCGACAATGCTGCCGGCTATAAAGATCAATGCCACGATGGAAACGACCGGTCCGGCGACAACCATTTTTTTAGCTACTTCCGGGAAGCGATTATTGATGGCCATTCCCAGGATAACGGGGATCAGGACGACCTGGAGCGTGGTATAGAACAAGCCCCAGGGGTCAACCGGAAGATAGGTCCCGGCAAGGGCCTCCGTCAGCAGGGGAGTGGCAACGATAGCCAGCAGCGTAGAAACGGTAGTCATAATAATGGATAATGCCAGGTGCCCGCGGGCGAGGTAAGTAATGACGTTTGAAGCGGTACCGCCGGGGCAGCAGCCTACGATGATCAGCCCTACCGCCAGGCCGGGCGCCAACTGCAGCCATTTTGCAATAAAATACGCCGACAGCGGCATCACCGTATACTGAAGCACAGCCGCCATGAACACTGCCCCGGGCATTTTGACTATGGCTTTAAAGTCGTCCACATGCAGGGTAAGCCCCATGCCCAGCATCACCAGGGCCAGCGCCCCTACCATCCAGTTACCCGAAAACCATGCAAATGCAGGCGGATATACATAAGCCAGCAGTGAGCTGCCGATGATCCAGACGGGGTAGAGATTGACGAAGATCTTGATGACGGATTTCAAAGGTTCGGGATTTAGCGTTCGCGTTTATTTGACAATATCGGAAGGCGCGGGAAGTTTATCAAGTCCAAGCGGTCTGCTGATCAGAACTTTAAGTTTTGATTTTTTTGATACAAGCTTCCTGGCAAGGATATCTTCTTCGGTAAATTTTGCCATCAGGATTTCGCCGTCCCAATCGCGGTTACGATCGTAGGATATGTAGATGGAACCATCGGGAGCCTGGAAGCCGTCAGGGTAGGAGATACCCCGCCGCTCGTCGATCATCAGTCCGCCTATCCAGGTTTTACCCTCGTCTTCCGACAGGTAGGCGGTGAGTTTCGACCGGAATCTGGTCCGTTCGGTAATGTCACCATGCTTTACCAGCAGGATCCTTCCGGATTTGAGCCTTCGCATATGATGGCGCGCAGAGATATGCTCCATATACCGGGCAGGTTCGCCCCAGGTAATGCCTTTGTCGTTGGAAACACTCTCCCATATGCCGTCCGCGGTGCGTGCGGTCATCCAGAGGGTACCGTCTTTTCGCTCTACTACATGGTGCTCGTCAAACATGGGTTTGGGGAAGCGGATCCCGCCGCGACGTGTCCAGGTTTTCCCTTCGTCTTTAGAGATAAAGAGATTAGCCATCCGCAGGGAGTCAAGCCCGGAAAATACATTTTTGAATGGCTCGCGTATCTTTTTTTCATCCCATAAAGAGACATGAGCCATCCATGTGCCATCAGACAGTACGACCGGTTTGTTGAGCGACATACCGTAGCTCATTCTTATAGGTTCCGACCAGACAGGGACAGCGGCATCGGGATGGTCACAGATCGTGTACCAGTTGCCGGCGCGCCCGTCGAAATGCGTTACCGACTGGCTGAAAAATAGCCAGAGCTTTCCGGTAGGGTCGAGCCACAAATTCCCGACGATCGTATTTCTCCTGAGCTCCATTTCAGGGTCATGCGGATCAATTACCAGCTTTGGATTGGTCCATGTTTTGCCATCGTCGTCGCTCCAGTTCAGGACAAAAAAAGCTTCGTCACTATCTCCGCCTCCAACCCAGCACGCCCAGATACGACCATTGGACGTGCGTTCGATGCCGATGGTCATGCCGTAGTCGAGACGATCATAGTCGTAGCGGGGCAGGGGGTTGGTGTTGATGACGGGAGGAATCAATCCCGGATCGTCGACCGGCGGGTTGTTGCCTGTCTGCCCGGATGCGTTGTTGAATTTTGTATTGAACGCCAGACTTGCCGCCAGCAGAAATAGTGTTAAGGGTCTGGGATTTATGAGATTACATATAGTCATCATTGACAGTATTTTTTGATATGTGAATGCCTCTGAAGTATGCTATAGAAAGTATGGGTTTATTGATAGCCCGGATTCTGTTCAAGACTTGTCGAAAAATTTGCATCAATAGCTGTTTGAGGAATTGGCCACAGCTCATGCTTCTCTTGAATCGAAGAGCGTGTACTTTCCCTCATATTGTACTTTCTTACTCTTTCGACTAATTTTCCCATTCTCATTAAAGTGCGTCGACGAGGCTCTTCTACAATTAATTCGCGCGCCCGTTCATCGAGAATGTAGTCCAGGCTAACGTCTGACGGTGAGATTAACCCGGCATTAGCCCTGGCCCTTACTTTATTGATATCATCGGCAGATTTTTGTAAATCTCCACTTTTCAAATATGCTTCAGCCCTTAGTAAATATGTTTCGGCGAGCCGGTATACCATAAAGTCTGCATAAGTCCTGCCACTATATTGGTTTCCCAAACTGGCCGTAATTATCAATTTGGATTCAATTTTACGAATAGTGGGATACATGTTTTGCATTGTATCTTCCAGAGACGTTTTTCTTTCAACAGGTTGGCGGAAGTAGGCAGACGCTGGGTTGGTATAATAATGAGTACGTCTTATATTATGGGGTGAGTTTCTAATATCGTTGCTCCAATTATCTTTCCATAAGTCATACAGGAAATAGGTATTGGGACGAACCCAGCCGACTCCACGTCCGAGACTGTCAACCAAAACCATCCCGGGTTTTCCTTCCGGATCACGTACATTGATATAAAAAGGTCCCCATCCCCTAAGATTATGATTGCCGCCTATAGTTCCAAGTCCGCCCGGGGTCTGATCTTCAAATTGCCATACGTATATGGATTCCGTATTGCCGGAGCTTCTGTTTTGGTTCCCGGTTTTAAACAAGTCTGAAAAGACATCTCCCGGCTGGTCTTTTTCTGAACCGAACCGTTCCGTCATCAGTCGGTATAACCCCGAGTCGATTATTTTAGAGGCGCTTTGAATGGCCTTATCGTATTCTTCCAGGCTGATATATATTTCAGTAAGGAGATGATCCGCGGCGGCTTTTACTATACGTCCTTCCTGGTTGGCAGGAACAGTTTCAGGCAGCCACTGAGAGGCAAACTCCAGATCCTTACGTGCAGATTCATATACTTCCCGCCTGCTGTTTCTGATAAAGTCAGTTTTTGGGCCGGAAAATATCGACTCTACAACCGGCACCCCTCCAAACAGATTTGCCAGGAAATTATGGGTATAGGCCCTGAAAAACATTGCTTCCGCAATGAATTTGTTTTTTTCGGCCTCGCTGCTCCATATATGTTGAATTTCAGGTTTATCCGCGTAGTGAATGATGGTATTTGCCCTGAGCAGCATCTTTGTATACGCCCAGTTCCAGTGTTCGTTTACGGAGGGGTTTGCCGGAATCAGATATGTGTTATAATTACGATAGTTAACTGCAGGTTCCTGTCCCGTAGTCGCAATATCGGTACCTATACTCATATCAAAGAAAAAATTTAAATCGGAACCGGCAAGCTCGTCTCTGGCGGAGGCATGCAGGGCGGTCATATAGTTCTCAAATCCTGCCTTGGAACTCAGTACAATATCAGAGTTTAAAGATGCCATCGGGACTTCCTTTAAGAAGGAATCGTTGCAGGATGTAATGAAAAGAAAAGAAAGAGACAGGCATATATGACTAAAGCGCCGGATAATGTATGGCAAAAGTTGCTGATATCTCATGGTTTTATCAAATATGATGATTGTTTAAATTGCTAGAAACCAAGATTAAGCCCCAGGGAAACAGTTCTGGGCATTGGAAAGCCGATAGCATCCCCGCTTTCAGGGTCAGAGCCCGGCCACTCTGTCCAGGTATATAAGTTTTTTGCGCTCAGGGAAAATCTTAAGTTCGATAACTTTATCCTGTCGAGGATCTTTCCAGGAACATTATAGGTCAGAGAAATGTCCTGAAGCCTGATAAAATTCCGGTTAAAATAGTAGCTATGCTGATAGGGATTATTGTATCCCAGCGAAGGACTTGTGTTAGATCTGTTTTCCGGGGTCCACCATTCCAGGTCAAACTGATTTAAAGGACGTGCAGGAAAGTTGCCGCCAAAATTTGAGTTAGGGTCTTTTTTTCTGAATTCCGCAATCCATCCCTGCATTGCATTTACGAAAACGGAAAGAGAGAATTGACCATATTCAAATTGATTGGTTATCCCCCAACGAAACCTTGGCTGACCGGTCTGCCCTATTATCGTGCGGTCATTGGCGTCAATAAGCCCATTTTCATTTAAGTCTTTCAGACGGACGGAACCAGGCTTGAACCCTGACGGGATATCGTCCTCCTCCTGATAGATACCGTCAAAGACATAGTCAAAGGCTACATTCATCGGTTCTCCGATAAACCAGCGATTGCCCAGATCATCATCCTCTTTCCCATCCCCGTCAGTATCAGACCGGTACAGGTGTACTATTTTATTCCTATTGGTGGAGAGGATCAGGCTACTGCTCCACACGAATTTGTTTTTTTGAATATTGGTTGAATTAAGGGTTAATTCAACTCCTTTGTTATTCGTTGCGCCCAGGTTTGTCCAAACCGAAGTATATCCCGTCATTGTTGGAAGAGAACGTCTGACCAGCAGATCACGGGTATCCATATTATAGAATTCAATAGTTCCTCCTATTTTACTTTTAAGGATTTCAAAATCCAAAGCGGCATTTGTGGTATATGTTGTTTCCCATTTCAGATTTGAATTGGCCATAGTGGAAGGAAACACACCAAGTTGTGAAGCGCCTCCGTCTCCATATACATACCTGGTGGTGCCGGACAAGCTTAATGACTGGTAAGGACTAATTGCCTGATTTCCTACCGAGCCGTAGGATAGCCTGACCTTTAACAAATCAATAAAATCTACTTTGTTCAGGAATGGTTCGTTGGATAGTATCCAGGCAAAAGATCCGGACGGAAATGTTGCATATTTATTATTTTCCGCGAATACAGAACTTCCGTCTCTTCTGACTGTGAATGTGAACAAATAGGTGTCTTTCAAACGATAGTTCAGGCGAAACATGGAAGAGACACCATCCTGTTCCTCGGCAGATGACGAGTTTGTAAGCACAGCGCCAAGGCCTAAGTTGTTCCACCCTAACGCGTCTGAAGCAAGCTGTGTAGCATTTGAGGTAGTAGATTGGACGCCCCTATGATTTCTTCCGTATAATAATGTAATATCAAAATGATTGTTCCGGTTGATTTGTTTTGTGTAGGTCAGGATATTTTCGATAACCCAGTCAAAATCTTCCCTGTTAAATTTACTGGCGTTGGTGGTATTGGAAGTTAAATGCTTGTCTTGCCGGAAAAAATTATAGGTGTGATCCGTTCTGTAGTTCGGGGAATAATTCAGCCGGTATGACAAACCCGGTATGAAAGGAATGTCGGCGAGCACGTAGAAATTGGTAAACAGGTTATTGTATACCTCTTCATTAGTATTCAGCAGCGCACTTCTCAATGGGTTGGCGGAGTTCTGATCTTCAGGCACTACAAATTGAGTGGGCTCTCCATCTTCCCGGAAATAACTTCCGTATGGACTGGCGATGGCGGCTCCGCCAATTGAAGCTTCAGTACCCGATAAATCTCTCCTTAAAAAGCTTGCATTCAATCCGACTGTCAACCAGTTAGTTACATTGTTTTCGATATTTGCCCTGACGGATAAACGTTTGTGGTTGTCATTGTAAATGAGGCCCTTTTCGTCCGTAATAGATGCGGACATGTAATAATTTGTACGATTGGTCCGTCCTGAAAGGCTCAGATCGTATGAACTGGTTTTTCCTTGTTGGGAAATTGCGTCCCAGGGGTCGGTGGTGATTCCCTTTTCATAGTTCTCAGCTTCAGATGCTGCCAAATAGCTTGTAATCCTGGACGGGTCGGCATCTAAACCAAGCTGCCGTCTCATTTCCAATGTTTTTTCAATGTATCGTTCAGGACTTAATAATTTCACTTTTTTACTCCAGTCCGATAATCCAAAAAAGGTATTGAATCTTATAGTAGGCTTTTCGGTCGTCCCTTTTTTCGTGGTAACGAGGATTACACCGTTGGCGGCACGTGAGCCGTAGATAGCGGCTGCGCTTGCATCCTTGAGGACTTCCATTGATTCTATATCATTGGGGTTCAGGTAATTAATGCTCGCGTTGAACATAATTCCATCCATTATGATCAATGGATTGTTGCCGCCGCTTAGAGATCTTGGACCACGTATCAATATTGAGCCACCCTGTCCCGGCCTCCCGCTATCGGTAAACTGAACACCGGCCACGCGGCCGCGTAGCGACTGCATCACATTCGTATTCGGCAGGTTCTCCGTCTGCTTCATGTCTATTTTCGAAATGGAACCCGTCACATTCCGCTTCGACTGTGACCCGTATCCTACCACGATTACTTCATCCAGGGCTCTCTGGTCGGTTTGCAGG
This sequence comes from Spirosomataceae bacterium, assembly GCA_037191015.1. Taxonomy (GTDB): domain Bacteria; phylum Bacteroidota; class Bacteroidia; order Cytophagales; family Spirosomataceae; genus Ravibacter. The sequence goes on along the minus strand of JBBCKD010000014.1, from coordinate 118,230 downwards.
CGGACTTCCAATACAGCCTCGTTATTTACCTCCACTTCCTGCGAAATGTAGCCTACGAAGCTGAAAACGAGCGTGCTGCTGCCGTCGGGGATACGGAGCCCGAAGCTGCCGTCGGCATTGGTGGTGGTACCCTGTGTAGTGCCTTTCAGTAATACGCTCACTCCCGGTAAAGGCTCGCTGCCCGAGGCGTCGACGACCGTGCCGCGTATGGTGCGGTCGGGTGGGAGATACTTCACTGCCGCTGTTCCGGATACGTATGCCAGGAGGACAAGCGCAAGGGAGTAACAAAACGGTTTCATGAATTCTAAGGGTTTTGGTATCATCTGGGTTTTGATTAAGGTTATTGATTTAACTCGGTTGCAACCAGGTTAGTAACGGCACGAAAGTTCCGCTGCCTTTTTGGGCAGGTCATGGCGGTAAACGCGACCGGAGAGAAAATATGTCGTTGTCTGCCTGCTGCTAAAGCTTACGTAGAACTATATACTTCATAGGAAATAAAGCTTTTGGAATTTGGATTTGACTGCTACAAAATTGGAGGAAAGCAAGCAGAAAACCGTCCGGCTTATTAGCAAGTGTGTTCAGGATTTTAGCATGTAGCGGGCAGAGGCCAGGTTGCGTCATGGTGTAAAAATAATTGCGCCCGTATTTTAAAATTGCGAAAAAGAAAGTAGCAATAGATTTTTGAGTTACGTATACTTTTTGTGAAATTGTAGATAGTACGTATAAGTAATAAAGTATGCGAAAGACGAAACTCACACTTAGTGTAGATCCGGTAATAGTGGATCGGGCAAAAAAAGCGGCTCAAAGAAAAGGCGTATCAGTATCTGAAATGGTAGAACATTACCTGAATGTAATTTCTTCTGATGTCGCTGACGATTTAAACGGGGTAGCCCGATTAAGAGGATGTGCGCAGGGTGAATTGAGCGAAATGTCTGACAGGAAAATCACGGACCTGATGTACAGGGAGAGGTACGGGATATGAAGATTTTCCTGGATACGGATGTAAACCCCTGCGCTGGCCGTTCTGAGCCTTGCAGATTTTGTAGAACGGAAGTTCTTCCCGGATTTATCTTGATCTGCTATCCGGCAGCCGACCCTCTGACCTTAGCCATTCCGTACACCTCCCGAACCATTCCTCAAACGAGGGGTAGGTCAGGAAACCATGCTCGCCTTTGGAATAGATATGCAGCGCAGCCGGGACTTTATGCTTTTTGAGCGCTTCGTAAAAGGCCAGGCTGTTCTCGACGGGTACCACGACGTCGGCGCCGGAGTGTACCAGGAAGGTGGGCGGCGTATGGCCGGTTATATGCAGCTCGTTGGAGAAATAATCGATTTTTTGAGCGGAAGCCCCTTTGCCCAGCAGGTTGTCACGGGAGCCCAGGTGCCCGAAGCTGTCCCGGAAGCTGATAACCGGGTTGATCAGCAGCATGAAATCCGGCCTTACCGAAATTGTTTTACTACCTTCGATCAGCAGTGTATCAAAATGGGTTCCGGCAGAAGATGCGAGGTGTCCTCCGGCAGAAAAGCCCATGATACCGACCTTTGCCGGGTCTATGTTCCACTGCTTCGCATTTTTACGAACGAGATAGATGGCCTGATGCGCATCCTGCAGCGGGCCGACGCTCCTGTCGATCATGGTTTCGTCGCTCGGAAGGCGGTATTTCAGTACAAATGCCGTTATACCGAGTTTATTGAACTCCCTGGCGACGTCGCTTCCTTCGCGCTTGGTCAGCAGGCCTCCATAGCCACCCCCGGGACAAACGATGACCGCCGTACCGTTGGCTTTTTCTTTTTCAGGCAAAAAAACGGAAAGGGTAGGGATGGAGACCTTGTAGGCCAGGCTGTCGACCTGGGCGTGGGCCTTGCGCTCTTCTTTGTTTTCGTGTGGGCGGCTGTTGGGGATGGCGGTTTGGTATAAGGGGATTTGTGCCTGGGCTGTTGCAGGGAATGCACAGCCAATAGCTAAAAATAAGTAAACTGTGTTTTTGATCGTGGGCATCGGCATATCTGCTTGTGATTTTTATCGAAAAGGTTTACCCAAAGTACGCAGTTTTTTATAACAGTCCTGGTAGTTGTTTTACCATGAAGTGTTAAATACCATTTGCAACCCTTTTTAGTCCATATTTTAGTAGGGAGACATTAATTTGTAGTTTCTAAGTTTCAGATAGGTTGAAATCTGAGCAAGATGCTATTCATTTAACGCACTTACGCTTTTTGTTTCTACAATCAGTTTGTCTTCAATTAAAATATCTAGGCGATAGCCACAATCTATCCATGCACCTTCAAAGGTTATCCCGGAAGGTTTACTCTCTATTTTCAAATAGGTCATAGAACAACATTGAAACCATAACTAATCGATTGACAACACCAAAACAGCCTAATCGGCTCTATATATTTTTCCGGAATTTCACCAAAAATCACACTTGCTGCCCCCTCATTCCTACACGCTAGACAAAAAGGTGTCAAACTTAGGAGATCTCCTTCAGAAACTTCTAGTCATACATAAGCCATGCTGTAGCTGTGCAGTCTTTGTCGGTAGTAAACCTGATCCAATGAGCAGAGTAACCTTCCGGGAAGGTAAAGTTGAATGTCTCCCCTGGTTTCACTTCTACGGTTTTAAAAGTAGCCCACTGTCCGGTTGCTGCAATATCGATTTCCACTTTGAAGCGTACAATATCAGAGGATTTATGAGAAAGTTGCAGGGACTTATTGTCATATCCAGCCATAAGGTAGGGGTCAGATGGCCTGTTCGCGGTACCGGCTGTATTTTTCCACGGCCCGCCTACACCCTTAGGGCGTCCGAATTTCCATAAATCATCTACGCCTCCGAACCATAGGCCGGTTTTGCGGTCTGTACTGGCAAAGTATTGTCCGTCATTAGTCGAATTACTGGTGTTTCCGGAAATAACCATTAAACCTCTCCAGGAGCAGAAATCGACGATCAGTCGGTTATGGGTAGTGATAGGCTTTATTTTGGCTAATCCTCCGGAATAACCCCGTGGGAATTCAAAAAATGTACCCACGCAGTTTAAAAGGCTTCTTTCTGTCACTACTTCTCGTACCCCTCTCAGGCTTATCTCTGGATATTTTTTATCAAAATCGACAGAACCCTTAGGTAGTCTAACACGATTCCCCGACTTATCCTCTATTATCGCAGAGGCTTCATCGGTCCGAAAATCCGGTTGATCAATATCGAAATTTTTGGTAATCCTGCTCTTAATACTGTCGTTTTTTACAGGAAAAATCTCCATGTCCCCATTTACCTCATAATACCCTGTTTCCCTGGTTTTACCATCAGGCCCGGTCTCATAGGCGACAAATTGCAGGTTCAGCTCGTCGTCTGTTCCCGGACGGACAAGCCCGTGATAAATGGTTTCTTTTTTATTGCTCCGGGTGTCGGGGATAGAACGGAATGGATTTTCTTCCGGCTGATTTCTGCGCTTTTCGGATAAAATGAAATAGGCTGTTACATTTTCGGCGTCAGTATCAGTAGAAATCCGTACCCATGTTGTATTAAATCCGGGCGGGAACAGGTAATAAGTGTACCCCCTTTGATCCACTGTTATTTCCTTATACTTTTTCCACTGGTTGTTTCCTTGAGAGTCTGTTTCGATACTGAATTTGACCGGGCGATCAGATGAATGGGCCAGGTGTAACACTTTGTGATCAAACCCTGCGAGTAAAAAAGGGCTTGAGGGAGTAGCTCCGTGAACAGACTCATTAATCCAGACCCCACCGAATCCGCTTTTTGGCCCTAGGTTTTGAAGATCCTCAGGTTTGAGAAACCAAAGGTTGGAGTGAGTGGCTGTTTCTACAAACCGGTTTCCAAAAGTAGAGGCGTCGTCTGTTCCCAGTACGATATGATCGTTCCACCAGGTGTAATCTCCTATGATTTTCAAGTAACTGGAAAGTGGCTCAATTCCTTTAGAATTTTTAGGAGTAAAGCTTTTGGGGAATTTCCAGAACATACCATGCATAGTCATGAGGTAGCCGGCTTTTCCGATTTCACGTATCCTGGGCCATTCGGTATTAAAGCCGTTGATTCCATCGTAGGTGAAGCTGTTCTTCGGTAGCCGGTACTCCGACCATTCATGATTGTGCTTAACCCTGAGCACTGCTGAACGGTGATCCCATCCGGTAGCCCAGATAGGATCACTATTTTTTGCGTTGCCATATATACCCCCGGGGCCAGTTACTTCTACGTATTGTTTCCTGTCTATTTCATTCCATGACTTCCCATCCCATTCTGCCAAAACACCGACTCCTTCTTTCTCCAGGGAAAAATCAAGAATTCCGTTGTGTGACACAACAAGCTTTCCCTGGCTGCTGTAAGCTCCCTTTCCATGGCTACCGAAAAGGTGGGGCCGATCAATTGTACCGGTTTCCTGTCGCATCGCAGAGCCGTCCTTAAAAAGTGTTTTAACTTCGAGAGTATGAACGTTTACTTCATACAGCCCTTCTTCCATTGCATAAAAATAGACCTTGTTAGCCGGGTCGTCAGGATGCCGGGCGGTACCCGTAAGTCTGCCCGGCATGACCGTTGCGAGAATAGAACGAATATTCCCCTTCTTATCTATAAAATAAGGGCCTATTATCAGTTGCTCGGACTCTTTATGGATCATTCTGTTGGCATGAGTCCCCCCGATGCTTTCCGGCCTGATTGTATAGCTCATATCTGGATTGATCTCATAGAGCTTGTCATCACCGTTAAAAGGGTCACTGGCAGTGTAGGTAATGGCCCAAAGCTTTCCGGCCCATGGTACAACCGCACCGACACCTGCTTCCCTCTTGGTGAGATTGTACATTTTGAGATGGGGGTAAATACCGCTTATCTGTTTATAGGGAATGGTTGGCTGAGCCACGGAATGCAGCTTGCAAGCCCATAACGCCAGACTAAAGAAAAAAGAATATCTCATGAGTAAACAGGTTCTTTTGTTCGGTTCCATGCGGAAGCTTTTTAAGGGGATGTTTTAATGTTATCAGTAGTTTGGATTTTGCGTTAGTCCGCTGGTAAGTATCTCCGGAGTAGGAATTGGCCAGAGATATTGCCTGGATGCATCAAATTTTCTTTCTACTATTTTTTTGATGAGCCCTGCGCTATAAAGCGGTTCGAAGTTGGCAACACCATCATCGTCTATTTGAGGTGTTTGAGGGAAAAACCACAACCCGGGCCTAACCACCTTTTCTCTCAGTTCATTGGGGTCGAGCATTCCGTATGCGGGTAGATTGAGCACCTTTCCAGCCAGTCTCCAGCGGATAATATCCATATATCTTATTCCTTCAAGAGCAAATTCCATCCTTCGTTCCATACGAATGATTTTTCTCAAATCAGTCTGATCAGTGGTAGATACAGCAGGATAAACCGACGTTTCAGAAGGTTGTACGCGGTAAGCGCGGGCTCTTACCTGGTTGATGGCATCCAATACAGTTTGATCGATTTCATTAAGTTCGATTTTGGCTTCCGCATACATGAGGAGTACGTCGGCATAGCGAATAACAATCTGTTCCTGCTCGATTTGGAAGTTGTTCTGTGCCCAGTCCATATCAACGCCCTTTTTCCAAAGTAGTCCGTTGAAAGAAGCAAACTGAGCATTAGACCGGGTATCGTTGTTGGTAACGTAGTTATTTGTAGACAAATTTAAAACTTGTAACGAATCGGGGTGGGGTTGGTAGATAAAACCCATGTGAGGCGTGTTGAATTCGACAACAGTCGCTGTACATCTCGGATCCCTGTTTTTGAAAGGTTCCTGCGGGTTAAATAGCGGGGATTCGTCAATAGGTAGTCCGTCCTTGCATAAAAAAGCACTGAACAGTTCCCATGAGGGGTACATGGCGCCCCAGCCGCCTGCCAGTCGCGGCACATAGTCCTGTCTGCCGGTTAGCGTTACGTTTAATGAGATAGATCGCGGCAAACCGAAAATGGTTTCTATCGAATTTTTGGTTTTGGTAAGAAAGAGATCCCCGAAATCGGGATGAAGCCTGTATATATCCAGATCAATACACGCCTTTGCTGCTGTACGAGCTGTAGACCAGTCGCCCGTTTGAAGCGCTATCCTTGCTTTCATAGCCAATGCCGCACCCTTAGTGGCGCGCTTCAGCTCTGAGGCAGTATAGTTCTCTTTTAAATGCGCAGCTGCAAAATCGAAATCCTCGTATATCTTCTGTAACACTTCTTGCGGCGGTGATTGCCTTAATTCCAGAGCTTCCCCGATGTCCAGCGGTTTCTCGGTGTATACAATGTTGCCAAAACGGGAAAGGAGCCTGGAATACTGGCTTGCTCTTAAAAAGCGGGCTTCAGCCAGATAACGATCCATTTGGAGTTGTGTCAACGATCCGCTGGCTCTGTCCAGGCTATGAATAATGAGATTGGCCCTTGATATGGCTTTATAAGTGTTAAGCCAGAATGTATTGATAAAACCAGCTTGACCAGTCAGTGTCGCAGAAGTAACTGGAGTGAGATTATCCCTATAGTGCCAGTCATCCGTCCAAGCTTCGTCATCGCTTGTCCAGAATGCTCTTCTGTATATCCCGTTGAGCGACATTTCTATTTCCTCTGTATTGGAGTTCCATGTTTCACTCGATCCCTGGGACAAAGGGTTTAGGTCGAGCGAGTCGCAGGAAACTAAAGTCAGAGTTAATATGCTGAATACAAATATTTTAGTTTTCATGATAAGATCTTACTTAGAACTGAACAGAAATACCGACAATGTAGGATGCAGTGATGGGATAAGTAAGCGAAGTCATCTCCGGATCCCAGCCTTTGGGGAAGTTATGAAGGGAAAACAGATCTGTAGCCGTACCATATATCCTGATATTTTGAATACTGGCTTTTTTTACCCATTCGGAAGGAATGGTATAGGCAAGGTTAATATTTTTTAACCTGAAATAGCGCCCGTTAATCATCCAAAAGTCTGACATGGCATAGTTGGCCGCTGCGAGAGTATTGGAATACCTTGGGTAGATTGCCTTGCGGTTTTGCTCTTCCGTATTGTAACGACTCCATGTATTACCATCGAGTATCTCAGGAATATTACTAAAGCCATTGATCAATGGCCTTACTATATGTCCTCCCAAATGGGCATTCTGGCTGCCAACCCCCTGAACGACTACTCCCAGACTCAAGTTTTTGTAAGATATATTGAGGTTGGCGCCGTACATTAAACGTGGTAACGAACCTCCCAGAAGCGCTCGGTCATATTCCGGAGAGATTCTTCCGTCAGGAACGCCATCAGGTCCGCTTATGTCCCTAAATCTTACGTCACCCGGTTTGACATTGGCATTCAGCTTTGCCGAGTTATCGACTTCTTCCTGAGTCTGGTAGAGGCCATCTGAAACGTATCCGAACCATTCGTTGAATTCACTTCCCTGTATTTTGATCTGATCACCCAGGAATTCGGTTCCTCCCAAGTCGCCCATTTTTGAACGGAAATCTGAAAGGTTGAAAGATGCAGAGTAACTGAAATCACCTCGTCGGTCGTTCCATCCTATTTGTGCTTCCCATCCGTTAGTATACATTTTACCGGTATTCTGGTTAGGATTGTCGAATCCGAGAAACATGGGAATCTGAAGCTCAAGGAGCATATCTTTGGTTGTTTTCTTATAGTAATCGGCAACTACTTTTAAGCGATCGCTAAAGAAGTTCATATCCACTCCTATATCAAAAGATGTGGTAGTTTCCCATGAAATATCGCGTATGGCATATTGAAACTGAGCCGCAGATTGAGCTGAAACGGTATTATTACCCTGGTAGAACAGGGCGTCATTTTGGAAGGAAAGAATGGAATGATACGGATAGTTACCGATCCGTTCGTTTCCAAGCGAGCCCCAGGATGCCCTCAGCTTGAGATAAGAAAGCCAACTGGAAATGTTTTCCTTCAGAAATGTTTCTTCAGAAATAGCCCATCCTGCGGAAAAGGATGGGAAAGCCCCCCAGCGATACCCTGGTGCGAACCTCGACGAAGCGTCATATCGGATATTTGCCTGGAGCAAATACCTGCTGTCATAATTGTACATAATCCGGCCAAGCCATGAACGGTAGGCATTTTCGGATGCACCGCCGCTGTTATTTCTGAATTCAAGAGGACCGATATCCAGGTAGGGATAAGAACTAAGGAGGTATTGATTACGGGATGCTCCAAGCGTTTCATTGAAGGCATAGAAATACTCATATCCTGCTAACAGGTTGAAGCCGTGTTTCCCAATCTGTTTGTCATAGCTGGCGAGAAACTGCGTGGTATAGCGAAAGTTGTCGTCGCGTGTTTCAGAGAGATTTGTCTGGTTGAAGCCAGTCATGTAACCTATGATAGCATCCGGATCGTCCCAGGCAGTAAACGGAGCCTTTGTTCGGAAAACCTTTTTCTTATCGAAGTTAAAAAATGGAGAAAGTACTGCGGAAAGCTTCAATCCTTCTATAGGTTTAAAGTCGATTCCGACTTTACCGCCCACCTGATTGATCCACCTGTTGTCGAAACCGCCATAGTGGATCATTCCGTAAACGTTGTCACCATCTTTTCCCCCGGCAACCCTGCCATCAGACCACTTGGCAGCATAAATCGGAGGGGTAATACCGGCTAGATAGAGGGGGTCTACTGTTGGTTGCTTAATCATTACTCGTCTGAAATTCAGGTCAACAGAGGCTGATAGGTACTTATTAACTGTTATGTCATTGTTGACCCTTGCTGTGATGCGCTGATAATCACGATGATCATAAAGCGCAACCGTCTTGTCATATCCGAAGGATACCCGGGAGCTGATAGACTTTCCTGATCCTGAGATGCTGAGAATATGGCTGTTGCGAGGAGTCGATTTTTTCATTATAAGACTTCTCCAATCGGTATTGGGGTATAAATCGGGATTTTCTTTATTTAAATGTAAGTAATTGTCAATCAAATCTTTAGTGTAGGTTGGGTATTCGTTGGCATTATTGTTATTATCATTCCACCTCATCTCATTAGCCAGTTGCATATACCGTATTACATCTACGTATTCCGGAAGTCTCGTAGGCTTTTCAATACCGTATTCTGCAGTATAGTCCAGGTTTATCTTACCACTTTTGGCTCTTTTTGTAGTAACCAGAATAACTCCCGCGGCTGCCCTTGCCCCGTAAATGGAAGCCGATGCCGCATCTTTCAAAACCGAAATGCTTTCCACATCGTTTGGATTGATATAGTTGATGTCGTCTATAGGCACACCGTCGAGGATGATTAGCGGGTTTGCGCCAGCATCGGTGATGGTAGTGATACCCCGGACCCGTATCTGTGCAGTTGAACCCGGCGCATTGTTATTGCGGGTCACCATTACACCCGGGATAGCCCCCTGCAGGGCCTGCGATATCTGAGTGGTTTTTCGCGCGGCAATTTCTTCACCTTGTATCATCGAAACGGCTCCGGTCAAATCCTTTTTCTGCTGCGTCCCATACCCCACCACAACCACCTCCTCCAAACTCTTCTCATCCTCCTTCAAATCAACCTCCACAACATTCCTCGTCCCTACCTCAACCTCCTGCGACAAATACCCCACAAAAGAAAAGATCAGCGTATGGTTTTCGCCATCAGGAATAGTAAGCTCAAAGCTCCCGTCTGCCGTCGAAGTAGTACCTCTCCGGGTGTCTTTCAGGATAATGTTTACGCCGGGCAGCGCTTCCCCTCTCTCGTCCGTAATCTTTCCCCTCACAACCCGGTCGGGATCGGCAGGAAGTTCCGGAAGGCTGCTTTCATCGTCCGCATGCAGGCCGGTCCTGTCATCGCTCAGTAATATATACTTGCCCGAAACTTCATAGCTGATCCCCAGCGGAGCCAGCATCTTGTCAAGCAGTTCCCCCAGCTTTTCCTGCCGGGACCTGACGTTGATTTTCTGTCCGGCCCTGATCACCTGCGGACTGAATACGAATTTAACGGCGGCCTGCTTTTCGATCTCGCGCAATGTCTTCCCGATTTCCTGCTCTTCTACGTTCAGGGAAACCCGCTTTTCTAATACCTGCGCTTCTATGTCGGCGGCTAGCGATATCCCGGCAAACACCAGCAGCAGGATAATCTGGACAGAAGATATTCGCATGACTTTCAGCCAAAAGGCTGGATTTAATAAGGTTATTTTCATAAACTTGCCTGGGTTTTGTTGAAAAAAATCGACAAATACTCCCCTGGGACACGTCAGACAGACGTGTCGGTCTCTTGCAGATTCAGGGATTACTGAGGTCTGTGATGTGACGGCATCGCAGGCCTTTTTTGATTCGGGTGGTTAGTAAACAGGTTTCAGGTCATATGGGTATTATGGTTTTGTTTGAATGATTTTTTGTAAATACCGACGGCCGTCGGTATTCGCCGTCGCCGGATGGTTAGATTGGTAAATACCGACGGCCGTCGGTATCTACAGGCACCCCTTGCTCGTGATCACCACCTGCGCATCGACTATCTCATAGCTGGCGCGTATCACCTTACAGATCATATCGAGCTTTTCGTACAGGTTTTCATTTTCCAGCGGCGCGGTGACCGTGCATCCGGCAAGCTGGTCGGCATTGTATACGATCGGAACTCCGTAACCCTCTTCCAGGGCCCGGAAAACCTGCGGTACAGGTGTATCTTCAAAATTGTAATCGCTCGATTTTTTCGCGGAGCTTTTGATAATGCCGGGATTATCAACCAGCGTGCGCGTCAGCTTTTCGGGTGTCCTGGCGTAAATGGCCATCTGGTTTGGCGTCAGGATCAGTCCCTCTGCCGGTGCGCCGTCATGCGTTTTTGTCAGCGCTTTCGAGGCCAGGACAGAAACTTTCCCGCTCACGACCTTTACCCTGATGTCGGCGTCATGCTCATAGGCCCTGATATGGAAGCTGGTTCCCAATACCCTTGCGACAATTTCATTGGCATATACCCTGAAGGGACGCTCAGGGTCACGGGCGATATCAAAAAAACCTTCTCCCGAAAGGATTACCTCGCGTTTGTCACGGTCGAATTCTTCGGGATAGCTCAGCCTGCTGCCGGGTTGGAGCGTGATCGACGACCCGTCGCTGAGACTGACGGTCAGGGGATTGCGGGCGTTGTTGATCTTCTCGATCGTTTTCATACCGCCCGCTTCCACCATGGTGTCGTACGGGGTGTGCCCGTTCTCCCGGGCAAAATACCAGAACATGGCTGCAGCCAGGGCGATCATGGCTGCTACCTTCCAGCCGTAGGAGACAAAGGAATGTTTTTCCCGCCCGTTTTCTTTTTCTACCCCTGTCATGATCTTCCTGACGTTTTCCTTTATCCGGCGCTCGCCTAAAACCTCGTGCTCCATACGAAAAGCTTCTATGATAAACTTTGCCTGGCTTACCAGCCCCGCCCGCTCCGGCGCTTCGGCCAGCCAGGTCTCCCAATACGTATCCTCTTCCGGCAGCCGGCCCTGCACCCATTTCCGGAAATAGTCGTTCAGCACGAGGTCCTCTACCGTCAAATTGTTGTCGCTCATATTATGCAGTCGGTTTTATTGGATCCCGGAAACTCCTGACGCGCTTTTATACAGGTTTTCCACAGGCCTCTGTAATGAATAGGTAGGTATTCCGGGTTTGTACTGAATTTTATTGGAAAAATTATTCCTTGCCTGTAAACCATGCATTCTGCAGCGCTTTTATGGCCGTATGTATCAGGTTCCGGACCGATTGGTAGTTGATCGACATCATTTTTGATATCTGTTCATTATCCATTTCCTGGTAGAATTTCAGGTAAATAGCTTCCCTTTGCCGTTTGCTAAGGCTACCCAGCACCTGCTGCAGCTTCCTTATATTGATTTCGGCGGACTCCGATTCGATGATCACCGACTCCACCGAGAATTCGCCGTCAAATTCTATCCTGTCGGTATGCTCCCAATCCTGTAAAAACCATTTGTCCTTGCTCTTCCTCTCGGCGTATACCTTCCTGCGCAACGATTTCAAAAGATAGAATTTGACATGCTCGGTTTCTCCAAGGTACAGCCGCCTGCGCCACAGATCCAGGAAAAGGTCCTGTATGCAGTCTTCGACGAGCGTATAATCCCTGGTAAGCTTGGTCCCGTAATTATAAAGCGTAGGATAAAATAGTATCGTCAAACTGTTAAAAGCCCCTTTGTCTCCTTTGCGGAAGGCGGTCCAGAGCTCTGTTATTTCAACGGGGTTATGCATGTAGCGTCAAAAACTATTGGCTTTATCTATACAATAGGAGAAAGCTGGTATTTTGTACTGAAAATATTTGATTTTTTGTGTCCGGCCCAGGGTATTAAATCTTATCGGTTTTGTACAGAAAATTAGCAGAAAAGAATCGCAGGAGTAGCGGCTGATTGACACAAAACCATTATTCCGGGGTTTTATACCCGGCTTTTCCCGAAAGAGGGATAATATTATTTACATCGTTGCAGAGAATTCAGATTTGTCGATTCCAAGGAAAAATTGTAAAATTGAATGAAAAAAAATCGTGTCGTTGCAGACCCGAAAGGAAAAATGAAACCCCACTTCCATATAGTACCGCGCGATGTGCAAAGCGCCCATCTTTCGAGGCATCATATCCTGCCGAATTTCGGCACGGTATGGCATTACCATCCCGAGCTTGAGTTCCATTATATTATACGCGGGGAGGGAGTACGGTTTGTAGGAGATAATATCAGCAATTTCAACGAAGGGGAGCTCCTTCTGCTGGGTGAAGGGCTGCCGCATATGTGGCGCTGCAACGAAGCGTATTTCCGTCGTGATCCGAGTATCACGGCGGAGGCGGTGGTGGTACAGTTCCTCCCTGATTTTTTGGGAAAAGACTTTCTCAGGATGCGGGAAGCGGCGTCTTTGCTGAAGGTCTACGATAAGGCCCGGCTCGGCCTGGTCATTTATGGGCATACGAAAGAAAAGATTGTGCGTCTCATGTACGAGTCCGTGCATGCGGGGGCATTCGGAAGAGTGGTGCTGATCATGTCAATGCTCGAAGTTTTGTCAACAAGCCAGGAGACGGAATGCATCGCATCGGCGCCCTGGAAAAACGAATCGAAAAAGGTAGACGTCGAGCGTATAGGCAAAATATATCGCTATGTGATGGAACACTACCAGCAGCCCGTCAGCCTGGAGGAGATCGCATCGGTGGCAAACCTCAGCCAGACCTCCTTCTGCCGGTATTTCAAGACCATGGCTAAAAAGACCTTTTATGATTTTCTTACCGAAGTGAGGATCAGCCATGCCAAACGGATGCTGATCGAAGACCAGGACGCCACAACGGAGGCCATATGCTTTGAATGCGGGTTCAACAACAGGTCGAACTTCTTCGGCCATTTCAAACGGATCACGGGACTTACCCCGGTCGAATACAGGAAAAAATACCTGTTTGAAAATGTTTTTGCGTAAATAGCCTCCTGGACTAACCTTCCTTGGAGAACTTCCTGCCGGACGTCCGGCTCTGACCAAGCCGGTATATGCCGGGTTTCGATGGAATCAGTTTTAAATTTTTATTAAGAATAATACTATATATATTAAAAAATTTACATAAATATAGCCGGTATGTCTTGTGTTATAGCGAATTGTATTGTTTCTTCGCAGCAGTTTTCGTAAATTAGTTTTATCGTCAACAATTTAAAAACCAGGTATATATGATGAAAACTGTACCCATTTCTCCCGGTTATTTACGCCGGTTGAGCTTAGCTTTAATGTCTCTTTTCCTGCTTGGAACCTTCGGTTTTGCGGCCGGCGCAACAGCTGGCAGCGTTAACCAGGTGCCTGAGCAAACCGTAAGAGGCACTGTGAAAGACGAATCGGGGATAGCCCTACCCGGAGTGAGCGTCCTGGAAAAAGGAACCACAAACGGCACGATTACCGATATTGACGGGAAATTCAGCCTCACGGTGAGAAACGACAACTCCGTGCTGGCGCTGTCTTTTATCGGCTTTGTTTCGCTGGAGGTAGCGGTGGGTAAGCAGGCGGAGATGGAAATTGTCCTTCAGCAGGATAACAAGCTGCTGACCGAGGTCGTGGTGACGGCGTTGGGGGTAAAGCGTGAGGAAAAATCGCTGGGGTATTCCGTACAGAAAGTAGGCGGGTCTACCATTCAGACGGTTAAAGGCGTCGATATCGGAACTTCGCTTACAGGCAAGGTTTCCGGCCTGTGGGTCAGAAACAGCACCGAGTTCAGTGAAGCGCCTACGCTTTCGCTTCGTGGCGAATCGCCGCTGCTGGTGATCGACGGCGTTCCCTACGGAAACATGAACCTGAAAAACCTGAACCCCGACGACATCGAGAGTATCGACGTGCTGAAAGGCCCTACCGCTGCGGCTTTGTATGGTTCGAGGGGCGGCAGCGGAGCGGTTATTGTAACTACGAAGCGCGGCGCCGGCGGCAAAGGCCTGACCGTAACGGTAAACTCCAATAACATGTTTCATGCCGGATTCCTGATGCTCCCGGAAGTACAGACATCCTACAGTGCAGGCCTGGGCGGCAATTATGATCCGACCGACTATGTCTGGGGAGAAAAGCTGGACATCGGGATCAGGGCGCCGCAATGGAATCCCGTCACCAAGCAGATGGAAGAGTCGGAGCTCCGTTCGGTCGGGAAAAACAACTTCAGGGATTTCCTGGTGCCCGGAATTATTTCCAATAACAACGTGAGCGTTTCGCAGGCAGGCGAGAACGGCAGCTTCCGCGCTTCAGTGAGCCACGTGTATAATAAAGGGCAGTATCCTAACCTCCAGTCGAACAACACCATGTTCAACGTCAGCGGAGAAATGAAGGTGGGGGATAAATTCTCGCTCAACAGCCAGATAGGCTATAACCGTCTTACCGCTCCCCAGATCTCCGGATCAGGGTATTCGGCGCAAGGGTACATCTACAACATCCTCGTATGGATGGGACCGGAGTATGATCTGGGCTTGTATAAAGACAATTACTGGCTGGTACCCGACGTTCAGCAAAACTGGCATTATAAAGCCTGGTACGACAACCCGTACCTGATGGCTTATGAAAAATTGCACGGCATTGAGCAGAATAAGATGAATGCCAATTTCACGGCAACCTATGAGCTTTTTGAAGGAGCGAAGCTCCTGGTCAGGCCGGGTTTTGACTGGTATCAGACCGATACGACCAGGAGGAATCCGCCCAACATCCTGTCTACCAGGGGCTGGGACGCGTCCGGGCTGTATTCTATCGACAAACGGACAGGCTGGAGCTTTAACGGCGATGCGTTCCTGACCTACAACAAAGATCTGGGCGATTTCGGCATCGACATACTCACAGGCGCTACCGTGTACCGCTATACCGATAACAGGCTTTACAGCGCTACCCGCAGCGGTCTTATCGTGCCGGGCTACTATTCTCTCAATAACTCGGTAGAAAGGCCGAACGTATCCGTATCGTCGGTCCGAAAGCAGGTAAACAGTGTCTTGGGTAAACTCTCCTTGTCGTGGCGGAATACCGTCTTCGTAGACCTTACCGGCCGTAACGACTGGAGCTCGAGTATGCCTGCCAACACCAGGAGCTATTTCTATCCCTCGGCCGGAGCCAGCATCGTGCTGAGCGAAATTTTCAATACCCTGCCCGGGTGGCTGGATTTCTGGAAGATCAGGGGATCATGGACGCTTTCAAAATCGGATCTCAGGGTATACGCTACCAACCAGACCTACGGCACTACGATCGGTCGCTGGAGCGGGCTCAACTCGGCTTCATACCCAGGCACCATACTGAGCGGAGCGGATGTGCTGGCCGAGACCAACCGTACCTGGGAGATCGGTACCGCAGCCTATTTTCTTAAGAAAAAATTCAAGCTGGATCTAGCCTATTTTAATAAATACAATTACAACATCCAGGCAAGCGCAAGCGTATCGCAGGCGTCAGGTTTCAATTCTACCCTGATCAACATCGACCAGACCTATGTCCGTAAAGGAGTGGAGATCACCCTGGATGCAAACGTATTGAAATCGCGTGACTGGCAATGGGATGCTACGGCCAACTGGTCGTACAACCACCGGTACTTTAAGTCGCTCGATGATGTGTATTCCCCGAAAAACAGCTGGACCACGGCAGGAGGCCGCACCGACACCTATACGGGGGCTGTCTGGCTGAGAGATTCCCGGGGTAACCTTATCCACCAGGCCAACGGGCTGCCGCAGGCCAGCAATTACAACTACCTGTATGGTTACAGCGATCCGAAGTTTATCTGGGGTCTGGCCAATAGCGTGCGCTATAAGCAGTTTACCCTGAATGTAAGCTTTGACGGGCGCGTAGGCGGATATCTCAATAACTATTCCGCCTACAAGATGTGGGATACCGGCTCGCATCCCGATTCGGACAATGAATGGAGGTACGACGAGGTAGTAAACGGGAACAGGTCTTATGTAGGCCAGGGAGTGGTGGTTACTTCCGGGACGGCGACATACGATAATTTCGGTAATATCACCAGCGATACCCGCGAATATGCGCCGAATGCGACCCCGGTTTCGTACGAGACCTATGCCAGGCGTTATGGCGACGGTACCCGCGGCGTTACCAACGCCACCTTCCTGAAGCTGCGTGAATTGTCGGTCGGCTATACGCTGCCGGGCCCGGTAGCCAAGTTCATAGGAGCCAGGGCGGCTTCCGTGTCGCTGACGGGCCAGAATGTATGGATGTGGACCAAGGACTTCCGTTTTGCCGATCCTGATAAGGCAAATGACTCGGATCTTACCTCTCCTTCAGTGCGCTACATCGGGGGTAATATCCAGCTGACATTCTGATCTCACCGGGAAGAAAATTTAACCATGACAAAGGCAATGAAAAAGAATATTAAAAAATATATACTCCTGGGAGCCGTATTCCTGGGACTCGGATCCTGTTCGCATTTTGACGAGCTCAATACGAATCCGGATGCCGCCACTACGGTTTCATCCGAGATGCTGGCCACTAACCTGATTTATAACATCACGGTATCTTCCATCGACAATACCAAGGGCTTTTTACAGCCTTTCCTGTTGAGCAAATCGCTCAATTACACGGAATTTGCCGAGGCTTACCAGTACAACAACCTGGGCAAGCAGGGCTTTGGGGGCCTGGTCGTGCTGACCAACGTGGAGAAAATGATCAACCTGTCTCCGGAAGGCGCAATAAAGAACTCCTTTACAGGCCTTGGAAAATTTGTGAGAGCCTGGAAATTTTATGAGCTGACCATGCGGGTGGGCGATATCCCTTATACCGACGCCCTGCAGGGAGAAAACGGGGTGATCGCCCCGGAATATTCCACCCAGAAGGAAGTGTTTGCAGGGATACTGAAGGAGCTAGACGAGGCGGATCAGCTCTTTGCGCAGGGCACCAATTTCGGAGGCGACTTTATCTATGGCGGTAATGTAACCAAGTGGCGAAAGCTGGTGAATACTTTTGCGCTGAAAGTGCTGCTTACCCTTTCGGCCAAAGAAGGCGATGCCGATCTGAATGTCAAATCGCGGTTCAATACCATTGTTACTTCCAGGCCCGTTTTTGAAAGCAACGCGGACAATTTCCAGGTAGTTTATTCCAATGTAGACGGGCAGCGCTACCCTTTTCATAAGCTGGGCAACCAGTTTGTAGTCTACCCGATGATGTCGAGCATGATTGTCGACAGGCTGAAAGACCTCGAAGACTACCGGCTGTTTTACTATGCCGAGGCGTCTGCGGTTAAAACAGGAGCCGGCATCAGCAGCTCCAGCTACGACGCTTATGTCGGGGTGGACCCTTCCAGGGTTTATTCCGAGATTTCGGCGATTTCCAGCTCGAAAGATTACTCAAATTTCAACCTGCGCTATACCGAGCTGCCCAATACCGAGCCGGTTTACCTGCTGAGTTATTCGATGCTTCAATTCATGCTTTCCGAGGCAGCCCTTCGCGGCTGGGTCGGCGGAACGCCTGCCGGCACCTATTATGAAAACGGGATAAGGGCCGCTATGAAATTTGTAGCTGACAATACGCCCGACAATGCCAGCTTCCACCACAACCGGAAGATCACCGACGACTACATTGCTTCGTACCTGGCATCGGGCAAAGTGAAGCTTTCAGGTACGACGGAACAGCAGCTTGAAAAGATACTGACCCAACGGTACCTCGCCAATTTTATGCAGGCGCCTTATGACGGCTTTTTTGAAAACCGCCGTACAGGATACCCTGTTTTCCCGGTCAACCCGGCTTCGAATGCCAATACACAGTCGGATAAAATGCCGGTAAGATGGATGTACCCGGATGCCGAAGTGAGCTATAACAATGTCAATGTGACGAAAGCGATCCAGTCACAATTCAATGGCAACGACGACTTTAATGAGAAAATGTGGCTGCTTAAATAAAGGATGCCGTTTCTTCGAAAAAACCGGGTTCTCACCCGGTTTTTTTCGTTTACACATTTATCCGGAATATTTTGAGCACGGAAATCATCAAAATTTCTGAGTTTCCGGCGAAATGGCTTAGTTTTGCTTGATATAAAAAACATAAATAATAATTGAAAACTGACCGATATGGCGAAGAAGATTGTTGCAGGTAACTGGAAAATGAACAAAACGTATGACGAGGCCATCGCTTTGGTCTCTGAGCTGGTTAATATGGTTAAAGATGAAGTGACCAGTGACGTCCAGGTCATTTTATTTCCCCCTGCCCTGTATGTGTCTACGCTCAGGTCATATGTAAAAGATGCCCCGGGAGTAAGCCTGGGTGTCCAGAATATTTACCAGAAGGCCTCGGGCGCCTACACCGGCGAAATATCGGCGCCAATGGTCAGGTCGCTGGGGATCCAATATGTGCTGGTCGGTCACAGCGAGCGCAGGGAATACTTCGGGGAGACAAACGAAGTCCTTGCCGAAAAAGTAAACATAGCGCTTGAAAATGGCCTGACCCCGGTTTTCTGCTGTGGAGAATCGCTGCATCAGCGCCAGAATGAAGACTATACAGGTTTTGTGAAAAACCAGCTTGCAGAAAGCCTTTTCCACCTGGACGCCGAAGAAATTCAGAAGGTGGTCATAGCCTATGAGCCGATCTGGGCGATCGGGACCGGTCTCACCGCTTCGGCGGAGCAGGCCCAGGAAATGCACAAAGCCCTGAGAGATCACCTGGCTGAAAAGTACGGCAGTTCAATCGCTTCCGGGATCAGTATTCTTTATGGCGGAAGCGTAGGGGCCGGTAATGCTGCGGAACTCTTTGCCGGGCCCGACGTCGATGGCGGACTGGTAGGAGGGGCCTCCCTGAAATCCCGAGACTTTACTGAAATAATCAAAGCGCGTTGAGCGTTTTGGTTCAGTCAAATTCATTATATTCATGCTACGGTTCCATTATGCCGGTATCCGGCACAGGTGCCCGGGGTTTCCGTAGACCAGTAAGAGTTTAAGTAAATGAAGCGTAGGTTCAGGCCATTCTATTCCAGGAGGATTTTAACGGTTGCAGGTGTGATATTGCTGGCAGGAATTGCGGCCAGCGCTTCCCTGATGCGGTTTCCCCGGCCTCTCACCGCTCATTTATTCAGCCAGCCGCCACCGCCTCCGGATACTTCGGAGCCGGCAGGCGTCAGGCAGCCGCCCGTTACGCTCAAGCCCGAAAACATCGAGGTTTTTCATGAGAATGCCTGGGCCGACAGCATACTGGCGTCGCTGACGATCGACGAAAAAATAGGCCAGTTTTTTATGATAAGCGCCTATTCAAACCGGAAGGAGTCTGAGTATAAGACAATAGAAGGTCTCATTCGCCAGTATAACCCCGGAGGGATCCTTTTTTTCCAGGGCGGGCCGGGCCGGCAGGCCGTTCTTACCAATCGTTATCAGGCTGCTGCCAAAGTGCCGCTGTTGATCGGCCTCGACGCGGAATGGGGGCTGGGGATGCGGCTCGACAGCACCATCTCCTACCCGAGACAAATGACCCTCGGCGCTATCAGGGATAATGACCTCATTTACCAGATGGGGCTCGAGATCGGCCGGCAGTGCAGGAGGATCGGTGTGAACGTCAATTTTGCACCCGTGGCAGATATCAATACGAATCCCCGTAACCCCGTGATAGGCAACAGGTCTTTCGGGGATAACAAGGTAAATGTAGCCGGGAAAGCGTCGGCCTATATGCGGGGGCTGCAGCATCAGCGGGTGATAGCGGTCGCCAAGCATTTCCCGGGTCATGGGGATACCGATACCGACTCTCATCATGCGCTGCCCGTATTAAAGCACTCCAGGGAGCGCCTGATAGAAGAAGAGCTTTTCCCTTTCCGGCGGATGATCAGGGATAGCCTTGCGGCCGTCATGAGCGGGCACCTGCATGTTCCGGCCATAGATAAGCAGGAAACACTGCCTGCGTCGCTGTCTTCCAATTTGCTGGAGGGCATGCTGAGAAAGGAGATGGGGTTCAAAGGACTGGTCTTTACAGACGCCATGAATATGAAAGGCGTATTGAAGTCCGGGAAGCCGAGCGAAGTGAACCTGAAAGCGCTGCTTGCGGGCAACGATATCATCTTAGCCCCCGAGAGCTTCAGGGAATCGGTAGAGGCGGTAAAGGCTGCCTATAGCAACGGTTTGCTGGATGAAGCCTTCATTAATGAAAAAGTGAAGCGTATCCTGAAAGCCAAATATTTTGCAGGTCTTGCAGAATACCAGCCCGTGGATATCCGCAACCTGGCAAAGGATGTCAATTCATCGCGGGCCGTGAGCCTGAAAAGAGAGCTGGCAGAGGCATCGGTAGCAGTGATCAAAAACCACGACGACCTGGTTCCTTTCGCGGGAAAGCAGCAGGTAGCCCTGATATCCGTAGGCGAACCGGGTGAAACGGCCTTCTATAAAATGCTGGGCAGGTGTGTGGACGTACGTCATTTCAGCTACCGTAAAATGTCGCCCGACAAGCGTGAATTCACCGAGATCCTGAAGGGTACCGAACGGTATGGCAGGGTAGTGGTGGCATTGCATCATGTGTCTTCTTCAAGTTCGGCCGGTTATAATATCGATCCTGAAGCCATCCGGTTGATCGATACCTTAAGGCAGAGTGGTAAGAAGACTGCGGTCTGCATCTTCGGAACTCCCTATAGCCTCGATATCCTGCCGGAATCCGACGCCATGATCGTGGCTTACCAGGATGACGTTACGGCCCAGGAAACTGCAGCCCAGATCGTGGCCGGGACGATCGGGTCGCAAGGGGTGCTGGCCGTTGCGGCGGGGCGGTTTAAAAGAGGTACCGGGATCAGGACGGAGACGTTGGATAAGCTCGCCTACAGCGCTCCGGATCTTGGCGGGTTAAACGGCGACGTGCTGGCAAGTATCGATTACCTGGCCAACGACGCCATTGCAAAAAAGGCTTTTCCCGGCTGCCAGGTGCTGATCGCGCATTCCGGTAAGATCGTGTTTGAAAAAAGCTATGGAAAGCTCAGCTATCACAAACCCGGAGAGGTGAGCTCCGAAACGCTTTTTGACCTGGCTTCGGTCACCAAGGTGGCATCAACATTGCAGGCCGTGATGCTGCTGTATGACAGTAAAAAAATTGCCCTCGACAAAAAAGTATCGTTTTACCTGCCTGAACTGAAAGGGACTGATAAGCAGGATATCACCATAAAGGAACTACTGGTCCACCAGGCAGGGCTTAAGTCGTTTTACCCGAAACTGTGGGAATCTACCATGCTGTCGCCGACTGAGCTTTCGGGAAAGTACTACAGTAATCAGGCCGACAGCGCCTACTCATTGCGTGTCGCGCCTACCTTGTTTGCCAGGAATACCGTAAGGGATTCTGTATGGAAATGGATCATTGAATCGCCTATGGCGAAGAGAAGCGCGCCTTCCAGGCCGTATCCTTATGTATATAGCGACCTGGGTTTTTTCATGCTTCAGAAAACGGTGGAAAGGGTTACCGGGACTTCCCTGGATGCTTTTGTGACAAAGAATCTTTACGAGCCGCTGGGCCTGGCCCACCTGCTTTATAACCCGCTGGAGCGCTATGAAGCCGGCAGGATAGCGCCTACGGAAGATGACAGCCGGTTCAGGGGAGAACTTCTGCAGGGTACCGTGCACGACCAGATGGCCGCCCTCTGCGGGGGAGTAGCCGGGCATGCCGGGTTGTTTGGAAATGCCTATGACCTTGCTGTACTGTTGCAGATGAACCTTTGGAAAGGCCGCTACGCAGGGAAACAGTTTATCAGGCCTGAAACCATAGAGCTCTTTACAAAAATGCAGGGGAACAGCTCCCGTGCGCTCGGGTGGAACAAACCTAAGACCTCCGGCAACAGCTCGTTCCTGTCGGAGCTGGCTTCCCCGGCCTCTTACGGGCATACCGGCTTTACCGGGAACCTGGTATGGGTAGACCCCGAGAAGGACCTGGTTTTTATTTTTCTTTCCAACAGGGTCCATCCTCATGCGGATAACAACAGGATCAACTCGTTTAAAACCAGGAGAAGGATACAGGATGTGGCTTATGAGGCGATCCTGAGAAGCGAGCCGATGTAAAAGGCAATTGTTACGGAATTTATACATGAATGACTTTCCGAGGTACTGGCCGCTGACGGTCTTCCTCTTTTTGGTACACCAGGCTGCCTTCCCGCAGGGCGGGCCTGTGGTATTAAACGGCTATGCGCAGGGAACTACCTACCAGGTCAAATACTTCGATAAGGAGCATCGCAATTTCGGGAAGGCGGTCGACAGTCTTCTGACAGAATTTGACAAGGCCTTGTCTACCTACAGGCCCGATTCGGAGCTGTCGCTGTTTAATCTTTCGCATGCGATCAGGTTTCAGTCTCCTTACTTTTACCCGGTATTGAAAAAATCGGAAGAAGTATACAAGACAACGGAAGGATTGTTCGACCCTACGGTAATGCCGCTCGTGGAAGCCTATGGCTTTGGCCCGAAAGGCCGGAAAGCGGCAGTTGCGTTCGACCTGGATTCGGTGATGCAGCTGGTAGGGTTCAGGCAGATTTCGTTCGATTCGGTGTCGGTAAGAAAGTCGAAGGAAGGAGTGAGGCTTGATTTCAACGCAATTGCCCAGGGGTATTCCGTGGATGTCATCTGCGATTTTCTGCATTCGGCAGGGATTAGCGACTACCTGGTGGAAGTTGGCGGCGAGCTGCGCGGAAGCGGCTCCAAGCCTGACGGCTCTGCATGGGTGGTCGGGATTTCGGACCCGCTGAAGCCTTCGGATTTGCTGGCTACGGTAAAAATCGAAAACCGCGCTATGGCTACTTCCGGCAATTACCGGAATCGCTATGAGAAGGACGGTATTTCCTATACGCATATCATTAACCCGATCGACGGGAAGCCGGGTATAAGCGATATCCTGAGCGTTACCGTGTTTGCCGATGACGCAATGACGGCCGATGCCTTTGCAACCGCCTGCCTTTTGATGGGAATTGACAAGCTGAAGGAAAAGCTGCCGGGTTTGCCGGGGCTCGGGATTTTTGCAGTCTATGTGATGCCGAATGGGGAAACGGATACTTATATAAGCGAGGATTTATTGCCTTTTGTCTCGAAAAAGGAGAGGTAAGACGTGTCAATGGTTTGATTTGTAACTAAAAAACAGGAAAACAATAATGAGCAGATCAGAAATGATTAGAGTATTTACGTTTGCATGTATTTGCCTGGGCCTGCTGTCGTCGTGCGCGAGTGTCTCCAGGCGGCCGGTCAATTATCTGAACATAGCCAGCTATAACCTCCGGTACGACACCCGGAACGATGGCATCAACGCCTGGGGTAACCGGAAGGACAATGTAAATGCGCTGATCAGGTACCATGATTTCGATATCTTCGGAACGCAGGAAGGGCTCCGGCACCAGCTCGACGATATTGCCAGGATGAAGGAGTACCGGTATACGGGAGGCGGCAGGGACGACGGGAAGAAGGCGGGCGAACATTCTGCTATATTTTATAAAAAGGACAGGTTCAGGCTGCTTGACTCGGGAGATTTCTGGCTCAGGGAAACCCCGGATACTCCCGGGAAGGGCTGGGATGCCACTTGCTGCAACCGCATTGTTTCCTGGGCTAAGTTCAGGGATGCGCTGACGAAAAAAGTATTTTTTGTTTTCAATGCGCATTTCGACCATCAGGGCGTCGTAGCCCGGAAGGAATCAGGAAAGCTCCTGGTAGAGAGGATCAGGCTCATTGCCGGCGAGTCGCCCGTCATCCTGACCGGTGATTTTAACTCGACGCCGGAGACAGAACAGATCTATACGATCGGGACTCTTTTGAAGGACACCCGCAGTATTTCCAAAATGCCTCCTTACGGCCCGGAAGGCACCTTTAACAGCTTTAACTGGGATGCTCCCCTTGATAAGCGCATCGATTATATTTTTGTGAGCGGGCATTTTGATGTGCTCAAATACGGCGTGCTTACGGATGCGCTTCACCGGAGATACCCTTCGGATCATCAGCCTGTGGCGGTCCAGCTTCTTTTCGGGAAATAGCGTACGAGGTGTAGGGTACTGGAAAGCCTGTAAGAGCGATAGTAATGAATAGCAGTATTAAACATGACCGGGGTCATCGTTTGTAGCCTGCGGTTAAAGTAATTTTACATAGTGTATTCCGAAGGTGCTCCCCGATAGCGATGAAGCACCTTCCCAACACTTGTCCGGTTGTACACTTTAACTCAGAAGTTATGAACTATCAGCCTCAGAAGCATGAAATTACTTTTGTTTTACCGGTACATTTCTGGAAAGCAGAAGTCGTATTCCAAAGAATCAGCGATTCATTTGCAAGAATTACGGTGCCTATCAAATGTAACCAGGAGTCGAGACATACCGTGTCGACGGAGGTGTTGAGCCGCGGTGTCTGGCGTGTATTGCTGAGCTGGACCGAGGGGAGCTCGGGGTATTGCAGCGAGGAGACCATAGAAGTCTGAATTTTTCCTGCCCTTTTACACCTGCCGCGATCGCCGGATCGGGTAGTCTTCTATGACTCATAATTTTCCTTAACCTGATGATTTTGCCAGGCGGCAGTCCGCTATGGACATGCGCCTTTACCGCCCCGCGCCTGCGGCGCTCAGGATACTCCGGGAGCGCCGATCCGAAACCCTCTGCAAAAAATGAGATTGATCTTAAAGAAATACTTCCGGTAAATTTATTTTAGAAAGGAGGTGTTTCTCTTCGGGAAAGGTGTGTATATTGTCTCCCTGATTTGACAACTTTTTAAGTATTGAAATTTGTTAATTTTATGTATATCAGTAATTTATATAGTATTTTTTGATAACATTTCAGATTTTATATATTTAATAGTTGTCTTTTTTTGTAGTTTATAATTGAAAATACAAATGGAGACTGTTTTGCAAAAGGAAATCGGACAGGTGTATTCCGGGGAAGAAGTTATCCGGGAAGCCATGAATTATTTTAAAGGAGACGACCTCGCCGCACAGGTGTGGCTGAATAAATATGCGCTTAAGGATTCGGAAGGCAACATTTATGAAAAGTCTCCCGACGATATGCACAGACGGATAGCGGCGGATCTGGCGAGGGTAGAGGGGAAATACCCTTCACCCATGTCGGAAGAGCAGATTTATGACCTGATAAAAGACTTCAGGTACATTATTCCCCAGGGGAGCCCCATGACGGGAATAGGAAATCCTTTCCAGATCGCTTCCCTTTCCAATTGCTTTGTAATAGGAAACAAAGGTGAAAGCGATTCCTATGGCGGCATCATGAAAACGGACCAGGAGCAGGTTCAGCTGATGAAGCGGAGGGGAGGAGTGGGGCACGATCTGTCGCATATACGTCCCAAAGGATCGCCGGTAAAAAATTCGGCCCTGACATCGACCGGCCTGGTGCCGTTTATGGAGCGTTTTTCCAATTCGACCCGGGAGGTAGCCCAGGACGGACGGAGAGGAGCGCTGATGCTGTCGGTTTCTATTAACCATCCTGACGCAGAAAATTTTATCGACGCCAAGCTGGAGCAGGGGAAGATTACCGGGGCAAATGTTTCGGTCCGTATCGACGATGGGTTTATGAAAGCCGTGAAAAACGGGGAGTCCTATCTTCAGAAGTATCCGGTTTACAGCGGGAAGCCGAAGTTTACAAGGGAAATAAAAGCCGGGGAACTGTGGCGTAAAATAGTGCATAACGCGTGGAAGTCGGCCGAACCGGGTATCTTGTTCTGGGATACCATAATAAAGGAGTCGCTTCCTGACTGTTATGCCGACCTGGGGTATAAAACCCTGTCGACGAACCCGTGCGGGGAAATACCGTTATGCGCTTATGATTCCTGCCGGCTGCTTGCGATCAACCTTTTTTCTTATGTGATCAATCCGTTTACGGACGATGCTTACTTCGATTTTGAGCTTTTCAAAGAACATGTAAGGTATGCGCAGCGCCTGATGGACGACATTATCGATCTCGAGCTCGAGAAAATAGATACGATCCTGGAAAAAATCGATTCGGACCCGGAGGACGAAGAGGTGAAGCGGGTTGAAAGGAATTTGTGGCTGGAGATCCGGGTGAAGGCCGGAGAAGGGCGCAGGACCGGGCTCGGTATTACGGCAGAAGGAGATATGCTGGCTGCTCTCGGGATCAGGTATGGAAGCCAGGAAGGGAACGAATTTTCAACCCGCCTGCATAAGACGCTGGCGCTGGCAGCTTACCGGTCTTCTGTAGAGATGGCCAGGGAGCGGGGCGCTTTTAGTATCTACGATGCCGACAGGGAAGAGAACAATCCTTTTGTCGGGCGGATCAGGGAGGCGGACCCTGCTTTGTATAACGACATGCGGGAATATGGCAGGAGAAATATCGCGTTGCTGACCATCGCTCCGACAGGCAGTACATCGCTGATGTCGCAGACTACTTCGGGTATTGAGCCTGTTTTTATGCCTGTCTACAAAAGAAGGCGGAAGGTGAACCCCAATGACAAGGGGGTACGGGTTGATTTTGTGGACGAAGTAGGCGATTCATGGGAGGAATATGTCGTGTTTCACCACCGGTTCAGGCAATGGATGGAGGTGAAGGGAATGGATACCACCAAAAACTACTCCAACGAAGAAATCAGCAGGCTGATAGAGAAATCGCCGTATTACAAGGCGACTTCCAACGATGTAGACTGGCTGAGCAAGGTGAAAATGCAGGGGGCCATCCAGAAATGGGTGGATCATTCGATTTCTGTTACGATCAATATTCCTAATGAAGCTTCGGAAGAGCTGGTCGAAAAGCTTTATATGACGGCCTGGGAAGAAGGCTGTAAAGGCGTGACGGTTTACCGCGACGGCTCAAGATCGGGCGTCCTGATTTCGAACGAGAGTAAAAAGGAAGATGAGAAAGCGGGAGAAGAGACACCGGCGTTCCCCACCAAACGTCCCCAGGTGCTGCGCGCCGATGTCGTCCGTTTTCAGAACAACCGGGAAAAGTGGATCGCTTTTGTGGGAACAATCGACGACCATCCCTACGAAATTTTCACCGGTCTGGCAGACGACGAGGACGGGATCCTCTTACCCCGTTGGGTGAACGAAGGGTTCATTATCAAAAACCGCGACGAGAAAGGAAACTCCAGGTACGACTTCCAGTATGTGAACCAGAGAGGGTACAAAACAACTATAGAAGGACTTTCCTATCGTTTCAACCCCGAATTCTGGAACTATGCCAAGCTTATTTCCGGTACGCTGAGGCACGGGATGAAAATAGAAAATGTCCTGGAGCTTATCAACGGGCTGCAGCTGGATAACGAGTCTATCAATACCTGGAAGAACGGTGTTGCGCGTGCGCTCAAACGGTTTGTACCCGAGGGAGTAGGGGCAAAGGGGCAGAAATGCAGCTCCTGCGGCTCAACTAATATGATTTACCAGGAAGGATGCCTGATCTGCAAGGATTGCGGCTCATCCAAATGCGGGTAGCCCGGTTTAATTCTCAGAAATCCGTGTTGTAGAGCTCTTTAAGCTGCCTGTTCCTGACGCTTTCCGGTATGGCGCGGAACAGGCCGTTGCGGATCCTGATGAGCAGGGGGTGCTCAGCCTGCGCTATTTTACCGATCCTGGCCGACTGGTTAACAATGAAGTGAGTACGCCTGAGCCTTCTTTTCTCAAATCTGGCAAACTGTTCTTCGAGGTTACCTTCGCTGGTAAGCTCGTCGAGTAAGACGGCGGCATCTTCGATGGCCTGGCAGGCTCCCTGTCCCATATTGGGTGTGGTCGCATGAGCGGCGTCGCCTACAAGCAAAACCCTTCCGAAAGCGTATTGCGATATGGGTTTCAAATCAATGATGTCGTTCCAGATCAGCGCGTCCTCGCCGGAGGCGCTGATGATTTGCCTGGTGGCGTCGGGGTAATCTTTAAACCAGCTTGCCAGGTCCGAAAGTGTAAAGTTTTTGAAACGCGGATGGTTTTCGGCGGCATTTATGGTAGCAAACCAGTATAGCTGGTTATCGGCAAGCGGAACAACACCGAACCGGCCTTTGCGGCCCCAGATCTCGTAGCTTTCGGCGATTCCCAGAAGGCTGTTGTCGATCACGGCGCGCCAGCAGGTATACCCGGCATAACGGGGCTTCGAGCCGGGGACCAGCTTCTGCCTGATGGCAGAGTGTATCCCGTCGGCTACTACCAGGTAGTCGGCCTCGCAGCTGGTGCCGTCTTTAAAGAAAATCCGGTAGTTCCCCCCGCTTTGCTGCATGGTAAAATCGACACTTCTCTTGCCTGTTACCAGGTTTTCCTCCGGGATCTCCGAAAGCAGCGCATCATGGAGCGCAGCACGGTGAATAGTGAAATTATCTAACCCGTATTCCCGGCTTATTTTTGTGCTGTCGTTATAGGTGATGTCCCTGCCGCTTTCGTCTTTGATGGCGAAAGAAGAAAGTATCCTTCCTTTGGCTACTACTTTATCCCTGATCCCCAGCCTGTCCAGCGCTTTGATGGCATTGGCGGCTAGTCCCAGCCCTGCCCCGATCGGCCTGATCGGTTGTGCCGCTTCGAACACCGTCGGGCTGTATCCTGCTTTCAGAAAGGCGATGGCGCTGGTTAACCCTGCGATGCCTCCTCCTATTATGGCTATTTTACACTTCATCGGAGTAAAATGTTGTTAAGTTGTTATGGTAGCCGGCTTCCGGCTCTCCAAAGGTCGCTCATGTCGGAGGAAAGTCATACCTGTAATCAGGTGAATTGTATAAAACGGAAGGTGAACTGAAATGGGATTCGCTATTTGCCCAGCCATTTTTTGAAGCCGTTTACTTTTTCTCTGCTGACAATCGCTTCCCTGTCATTTTCGAGATTGAGCTTTAAAATCAGCCTGTTGCCGAAGTAATCTTCGATCTTCTGGATGCCCACATAGGCTTTATCCACTATACGGATCGTTATCCGGAGGGGATTTACCTTATCGGCCAGGTTATGCTTGATCGCGTTTTCGACAAGCAGCTGAAGCGACAATGTGGGGAGCAGGAGATCATCTTCCGCTTATGTGCGGGATGACTGATTTTGATCGTGTCGCGCGCTACTTCGATCGAAACCGTGAAATTATCGCTGATGTCATGCATGTTCAGAATACTCTCCAGGAAAAACAGCAATGTTAGCCGAGGAATACAGGCGTCCCGGGCGGATACCGGTTCGTCCAGGGAAAAACAGACCGCGTGGCTATACCTGGTTTGTACGATGTAGATCCACGAGCGTATAAAATTCAATTCCGAATGCAGGGGGACAAAAGCATCCGGCTCGTTTCTTAACAGGTACCTGTAAACGATGCACATTTCGTTGAGAAACCTGTCTGCCTTATCCGTATCCATTTCGATGAGTCCCGACAGCGTGTTGATGTTGTTGAAAAAGAAGTGCGGGCTGGTCTGGTTGCGAAGCCCCGCCAGGCGGTTGCTGAGCGTCAGCTTCTTGAGCTCTTCGGCTTCGATCAAAGTCTTTTTCCGGTTTTCCAGCGTGTATACCCCCTCATGAAACCCGGTAGCGGCCAGGTTGGTGCATAAGGCTACCAGCAAGCCCGACAGCAGGCCGGGCCAGCTGAACCTGTAGCCCAGGAAATGCCAGGCATCGGCCAGCAGGAAAAGGCAGACTATAAACACGGCGGCAATGCTGAAATGAAAAAGAACGGATAAAAAGAGCCGCCTCACTGTATGGCTTGTCCGGATGAAGCGTTTGCGGAGAAAATGATCGGCATAGTGAAAGCGCCAGATGACCAGCATGGTTGCTATGGTGATAGGTCCCATTGGTTTCTTTGCCTTCGGTGATGATCTCCAGGGTATCACCGACGATCGGATTGTGCAGTTTCTTGATCATGACTTTGCTGAATTTTGTGAGCGTAATAATTATTTTCCACGGCCCGAAATTGCACGATCGTAACAGCGCGGACAACGGGTTTTCCGGTGAATTGTGATTATCGGGCAGTGAATTGTCCGGAAAAGGAGAAAGGTCCGGTAGAGGTTTTAAAGCGGATCGCTGCAAAAGGAAACGTCACTTCTGCTTGCCTCCCGGAATATGACAATTCACCCTGTTGAATAGCCACTTCACAGGAATCTGGTTGTTCCCGGCGGGGTCGTTGCCCCACTTTTGTGTTGGAAATTTTAAAACACAAAAGCTATGAAAAAACAATCTGCTTTACCGGTAACCGCGCTGTTGCGAGGAGCCATCCTCATAGCCTGCTCTTTTATCTGGGGCTTGCTGATCATCTTATTCAATTCCTGCAGTAACGACAACGAAGCTATTGATCCCGGCGGCAATACCGGTAAGGTAGTACCTGTAGGGCAGGTGGTCGGAGCGAAAGTAGAAAAGGAAATAGGCCCATTCAAACTGAAATACGAATAATATCCTGAAAACCAAACCGGACTTATGAACAAGGTTATAATGCTCCTGGTGCTTTCAACAGGCTTCAGGGGGTATGGGCAAGTGATCGTAAAAGACAGGCTGTCTCCTTCTTTCGAGTGGAGCCTGCATTTAATAGATGCACCCTATATGGTCGATGCCGCTAAAACGGAAGCGGTAAGGGCGAATGACGGAGCCGCCCCCTTCACAGGCGGGTTAAAACCCGGGCATTACGGCAAATTCTACCGTAACCTGAGTATGACGCAGAATACGGAAATGGCCCGGAACCTGCATGGAAGCCTGTATTACGGTCACAATGTGCTGTGGAATAAGCTGGTAAAACCGGTGAGCACCGGAAAATACATCCTGAACCGGCTGGTGGCCAACGTTGCGGCGCTTGGTACGGATTATATGGCGATCAAGCTGCCTTACGGGTACGCGTTCCAGCATGAGGAGTTTCACCGGGCGGTAATGACTTCAAGGCACATTTTCAGTTATGATGAAGTCTGGAACTTCGGGAAAGGGCTCGATATAGCCGTGACGCACGTAAAGGATGAGGACCTGGTCTATCTTAAGAAAAATTTTCCTGCCGACCAGGTGCGCCTGTCGGCAACCGGGGTGGAAGGAGAGTATGCCTGGTTACAAAGAATGCAGGAGGATAATTTTTTCCGGCAAACGGGGTACCCGTTTGCCGGCATCTCCATCCTCGGGACTCTTCATGCCGTCAACTATGTCAATCTTCCCTTTACAAAGCGGTTTGACGCTATAACGGATAGTATCCTCTCGTACGACAGGGACAACATTCTCGCGAGGGATTTTACCGGCTATGATTTTTCAGCCTGGGTATATGACCTGTTCACCCCCGGTGAACCCTACGAAGCACGTGGAACCTGGCCGGGCGGTATCGGTATCAGGCGTCCGGTGAAAGCGTCAGATCTCACACCGGAAATGAAGGAATTTCTGCGTGAAACGGGGAATATGCAGTATATAAACTTCTTATCGCCGTTCCTGCTCGGGATCAACAGGCTGAGACTTCGCCACGATTTCTATTTCAATTTTGCACTGCGCAGTATGCCCACCTCTTTCGGCTATTATGCCGGCGGCGATTTTTTCCTGGATGTCAAAGGAAAACAAGTGATGCTGAGTCCCGGCCTGAACAAAAGCCGGTCTTTAACGCTGCCTTCGCTGGGGCTGCGTTCCAATCATCATTTCGGCCGGGTGTCCCCCGGTTTTAAAGCCGGTATCAACCTGGCGGTATGGGCACAACCTGAAGACCAGCTCTTTGATGCGCGTAAAGCTTCATTGGGAATGCTGCTGGAAATAAAACCCTGCTATGCGCTTACAAAGCAGTTGAGGCTGACGACCGAATTCAGCTTCAAGACCCGGGGATGGGTGTTCGGAAACCCATACCTGGACAGCAAATGGACAGTACGTGCCGGCCTGGGCTGGCGCGCGAAATAAAGTATGAATTGGTTTTGTTAAGTAAAATGTATAATATATCCTATTGTGAAGTGAACGGTGATGGCTAAATGTCTGTTTTGAAGTATTTTATGCAAAAAAAATCGAAATACTTGTGTGTATTCTACATTATTTTTGATTAAAATTGCGTTGCAAAATCGAACAATTACGATTAGCAAAGTGTTAAATCATTGGTCGGTGTAGTAAGTCCCCCCTTCGCTGTACTGACCGTCCAGGTAATTTAATGAAAACAAAACCTCTGTCAGAAATGTAAAGAAATCAACACAAAATCTTCTTGTACGGCTTCGTTTCCGGTACTATTGACTGATTATGTCGGGTACCTGTATTTTGCCACCGGCTCGTTTCAGGGCTCTCCGGTCGCTATACGGTATCACCAATATTCGTCATTGCCCCTCCACTGTGAAATAATGATCTGCCGTACCCGGTAGCCACAGGTTACAGTAGATACGCTTGTTGTGCGTATATAGATAATCGTTTGCTCTGTGCCCAGTCCTTGCCACTCTTCGGGTCAACCGGAAAGCAGAATAAATATGCTCGTCCCGGCGGTTCTAAATCATTACAATACACTTTTTATTCTACTCCTTCTAACGGAAATGAAAAAGCAATTTACCAGTTTTTCAGAAGCGGGATATTGTCCCGCCACCATTAAAGCCTCTCTCTTCTCTTCTTTTATTCTGGTCCTCCTGTCGGCCGTTTCTTTCAGATCGACTGCTCAGAAGCTCACTGACCCGGCATTGAATTTCACCATTTTTGTCAAGGAAGACGTAAAATTGATCGGAACTGAAGTAGAAGGCAGGGTCGCTGCCGGTGGAAATCTTATTCTTACCAACAGCACTTACCAGGTCATTCCGAAGACAAACGACGGTTTCAAATACGGCGGCGTACCCATAGGACTTGCCATCCGCGGCGGCGTTGAGCTGAATGGCAGCAACCTGAAGATAGATTCGAAAAATTATATAAAGATAGGAAACGCTAATCAGCCGAGAGTCCTCCAGGCTAACTATGTTACCAGCCAGTTCTGGGTAAAAGAAGTGGGAGGCGGTAGCGGACAGATCTTTCTCAACGTTTCGCCTTCCGAGCTAGGGGTAAGCGAAAGCAACAACCCGATCTTCGAGAATGTTTTTGGTACGGAACCCGGCAAAATAGATATTGACGGCGCATTCCAGCAATTCGTCTCCACCTCCAAGGCGCTGGGCGAGCTTTCGAATACGGTAGTAATGAAGAATATGGACAACGGAGGCCAGCCGGCTATTGCCGGACCTTTTATGTCTACTTCAGGGCTGCCGGGAAAGCCTAAGTTTATCCTCGATCCCAATAAGATAAATGTTTTGAACATTTCGGCCAATGTCTGGAACAGCTTTCAGAACGGGATGTTTTTTGAAGGCTTTTCGTCGTCGCCCGGATTTGCAGTCATTGTCAATATCCTGAATGCAAACGGCGAGGTGAAGTTTTTCGGCCTTCCTGATTTTCAGAATAACAAGGGACACGTCATTTTTAACTTCCCAGGAGCCAAGTCGGAGATCAAATTCTCCAATTCCAGCTCGGAGATAGACGGTATTATCCTGGCGCCTGAAGCGCATGTGATCAAGCAGTCCAATGCGAACCTGGTAGGACAGGTCATAGCCCGTTCCTTTGTGCACGACGGACATGAAATACACTACTACCCGTTAAAATCGGAATGGTATGAGAAGGCAATTTACGTAGAAGCCTCAACGCGGTGCGAGCAGGATGCTCCATATCTCGATTACGAGGTCTCTTCAAATTTCAACTCGCAGGGTATGCCGGTAAAAATTGAATGGCTCGCTCCTGACGGTACGGTAGTGGAAACGCTTGAAAATCAGCCGCAGAAAGGTACCCTCCTTTTCCCGGGCGCTGCAGTCGACGGAGAAGGAAAAGGCATTGCCTGGCCCGGATGGAAGCTCGTAAACGGGAAATGGGAGCAGGTCGACGATCTGAATGCCAAGCTCAGGCTGGCCGGCTCAAAGATAAGAGTTACGCTTAACCCGGTCTTTCTGGCGGATTTTTCTTATCCCCAGTCTACACAGAGATGCTTTACGAATCCACCCCCGTCGGAGACTTCCCTCCCGGTCCGCCTGGTTTATTTCCGGGTAGAGGAGCAGGAGCAGCATACCGCCGGACTGGAGTGGACTATCGATGACGCAAGTAACTTCAGCCATTTCGAAGTTGAGAAAAGCGGCGACGGGTCGGTGTTTGTCAGGTTGGGCGACGTGCCGTTCGGCGAAGGGCAGCGGCGTTACAGCTTTTCGGACGGCAACCCGAAAGCGGGCGTGAATTATTATCGCCTCAAAATGGTCGATATCGACGGTAGTTTTGCGCATAGCGACATCAGGTCCCTTGTCCTGAAAGGAACGGCTAAATCTTATGGATATCCCAATCCCGCTTCAGAAAACCTGACCGTATTTTCGGCGCTGGCTCAGAAAGCAAGGATTTTCGATACGATGGGAAGAGAAGTCGGGAATCTTTCCCTGAAAGCCGGGAAAAACGAAGTTAATGTAAGCAGCTGGCAAAACGGGCTGTACCTGATCAGGACGGAAAGCAAGGAAACGATTAAAGTTATTAAAAACTGATCTGATACTTTCTGCAGTATAGTAATCAGGCCTGTCGGCTCCACTATTAACGGGATTCGACAGGCCTGATTACTTATTAACCCCGATATTGAGCTGATATGCCGCTACTTCTGATGCACAGCCTTGCAGGGACGATATTTGCTTAACCCTCCGGATCCCGGCAATCAGCTGTAAAGAGCTGCCCGCTGCTCTTTAATTACGTCGCTCTGAAGATACTCGTCATACGTCATCAGTTTGTCGAGCATCCCTTTCGGACCTATTTCGATAATCCGGTTGGCGACCGTCTGGATGATCTGGTGATCGTGGGAATAAAAGAAGATATTTCCGTTGAAATCATTCATCCCGTTGTTAAGCGCCGTAATCGACTCCAGGTCCAGGTGGTTGGTCGGGTCGTCAAGTATAAGTGCATTGGCGCCGGAAAGCATGAGCTTCGAAAGCATACATCTCACTTTTTCTCCCCCTGAAAGTACGGAAGCTTTTTTCAGCGATTCCTCACCGGAAAACAGCATCCTCCCCAGGAAGCCCCGTATAAAGCTCTCATCCTTTTCGGTCGAAAACTGGCGTAGCCAGTCGACCAGATTGAGATCGGTTTCGAAATAGGAGGTAGGGTCTTTCGGGA
This sequence comes from Spirosomataceae bacterium, assembly GCA_037191015.1. GTDB lineage: Bacteria > Bacteroidota > Bacteroidia > Cytophagales > Spirosomataceae > Ravibacter. Next base: position 82,940 of record JBBCKD010000014.1, on the reverse strand, counting down.
AATAGGAGGTTGTGATAGTAACACCCCAGTTGAAGCTCCCCGAATCGGGTTTGGCCTCCCCGGCCAGTATATCGAACAGGGCGCTGATGGCTAGTACGTTCTTTCCTACAAAAGCGATCTTGTCTCCGCGGTTGGCCATAAAAGACAGGTTCCGGAAGAGCACGGTGCCGTCATCGCCGGTTTTCGACAGCCCGTCGACGCTCAGGATCTGGTCGCCGGCTTCACGGTCGGGCTTGAAGGCGATGTAAGGATATTTGCGCGAAGACGGCTTGATGTCCTCAATAGTAAGCTTTTCCAGCAGTTTTGCTCTGGAAGTAGCCTGCTTTGATTTGGAGGCGTTGGCGCTGAACCGGCGGATAAAATCTTCCAGCTCTTTTCTCTTGTCCTCCGCTTTTTTATTGGCATCCTGCTTCTGCTTCAGCGCCAGCTGGCTCGATTCATACCAGAAAGTATAGTTGCCCGAATACAGCTGAACCTTGCTGAAGTCGATATCTACTATATGGGTACATACTTCGTCGAGGAAGTGGCGGTCGTGGGACACCACGATAACGGTATTTTTAAAGTTGGCCAGGAAGTTTTCAAGCCAGATAACCGTTTCAATGTCGAGGTTGTTGGTAGGTTCGTCGAGGAGCAGCACATCGGGACTACCGAAAAGAGCCTGGGCCAGGAGCACCTTTACTTTATCGTTCGCGTTGAGGTCCTCCATTTTGGTGTAATGGAGGGCTTCGCTTACCCCGAGCCCGCTCAGTATCTGGGCTGCCTCGGTTTCTGCATCCCAGCCGTTCAGGTCGGCAAATTCAGCCTCCAGCTCCGCAGCCTTTTCTCCGTCCTCATCCGTGAAATCAGCCTTTTCGTAGATCGCTTCCCGTTCTTTCATTACTTGGTAGAGGCGGGAGTGCCCGAGGATAACGGTATCGAGCACGGGATACTGGTCAAACTGGAACTGGTCCTGCTTCAAAACAGCCAGGCGTTCCCCGGGGTTGAGGGCTACCGAACCGGTTTGCGGCTCGATTTCACCCGAAAGTATCTTGAGGAAGGTTGATTTGCCCGCTCCGTTTGCGCCAATGATCCCATAACAGTTTCCCGGGACAAATTTGATGTTTACTTCGTCGAAAAGGACTCTTTTTCCGTAACGCAGCGATACGTTCTGTACCGTAATCATAATATAATAAAGAGATGAATGTCTGAATAAAACGCAAAGATACGGAAAACTGTCGGATTAGGGTTTATATTACACAGAGGGCCACAGAGAATAATAGAGAGAGCCACAGAGACTATTAGAACTGCCGGGTTAGGCTTTATATTTACGCCGGGCACCAGGGAGTTTACGCAGAGAACCACCGGGAAATGACCTCTGTGGCCCTCTATTATTCTCTGTGGCTCTCTGTGTCTTTTCCTGTACATTTACAGACAGGCGACCACCTCACAAACCTCACCCCGTATGAATAAGGACCGGATTTTTATTATACTCTATATGTTGATCGCCTTCCTGGTGCTGCTGGCTGCGATAACCGGCAGCAGGTGGCTGCATCTTCCGGCCAAGCCGCTGATCATGATCTCCCTGCTGGGCTGGGCGGTCCTTTCAGCCGATACCAGGTCGTTGAGGCGGAAGCCGTTATTGCTGGCGGGCCTGGTTTTTGCATGGATCGGCGATGTATTCCTGATGTTCGACGGCTTCTTCCTGCATGGGTTAGCCGCCTTCCTTGTGATGCAGGTATTGTACATCTTTGTGTTTTCCGGTGAAATCAGGAAGCCGCTGCCGCTCTTTCCGACCCTTCTGAAAGCGCTCCTGCTGATAACCGCTTTGGGTATAATTCTTATGACAGTCGTACCTCATCTTTCAGATGCCGTTCTGCGGATAGCGGTGCCTGTATATGCCTTTACTATTACTGTGATGACATTCGCTGCCTTTCTCAGGAATTCAGGGGTGAGCAGCCTTTCCTTCCGTATGGTGACAGTTGGCGCTGTTTTTTTTATGATCTCCGATACGTTGATTGCGCTGAATGCTTTCGTCGGACCCGTTGTCCACCATCATTTCTGGATCATGTCTACTTACATGATAGCCCAGTTTTCTATCGTGAGGGGTATGCTGAAAGTCAGATAAAATTGCGATCTTAGACGTGAAGAACAAGATTAAACCTGGCATGAATAAACTCTCTGCGGCCCTGCGTCTCTGCGAGAGTTTTTTATTTCACGCAGAGGCGCCAAGATTATTGGTTATTTGAAATATAATAAACATGAAAAAATATCTGTTTGCCGGTCTTTTCCTACTATCGCTGGGTACCGTTACCGCTACGAAAGGACAGGTTATGGACGAAACGGGACTGATCGCTCCCGGAGCGCAGGTGGAAAAGCTGGGAGACGGGTATTCGTTTACGGAAGGGCCGGTTACCAACAAGGACGGTGATGTTTTCTTTACCGATCAGCCCAATAACAAGATCATAAAATGGGAGGCGGCGACTGGTAAATTCAGCGTATTCCTGGACAAGGCAGGCCGCTCCAACGGTATGTTTTTTGACGCAAAAGGAAACCTGGTCGCGTGCGCAGACGAAAAGAATGAGCTCTGGTCGATCGACAGGAAGGGCCGGCATACCGTGCTGGTAAGCGGGCGTAACGGCAGGCTGCTGAACGGCCCGAATGATGTATGGGTGCATCCGGGTGGAGACATCTATTTTACAGATCCCCTTTACAAGCGTAATTACTGGACCCGGGATCCGGAATTGCAGCAGGACGGCGAGCATGTGTATCTCTGGCGGAAAAAAAGCAGGGAGCTCGTTCTGCTGGATACGAAGGTAGTGAAGCCCAACGGGATCATAGGCAGTCCTGACGGCCGAAAGCTCTATGTAGCAGATATAGGCGACAAAAAGATCTACGTGTATTCAATAGAAAAGGACGGATTGTTGTCGGGTCGTGCGCTCGCCGCACCGATGGGGGCAGACGGTATCACGCTCGATGAGAAAGGGAACCTCTATCTTGCCGGAGACGGCATCACGGTTTTTAACCCGGAAGGCAGAAAAATAGCGCAAATCCCGGTCCGTAAGGGATGGACCGCGAATGTAACCTTCGGCGGCAGGGATCGTAAGCTGCTTTTCATCACAGCGGGAGACGCCGTCTACGGGCTTAGAATGAATGTGCGAGGGGCTTATTAAACGACACATTCCCCAATTATCCGGTAGTTTTTTACAACAAAAAAGACGGGTTCTGTTATAAACCCGCCTTTTCTGTTTTTTCAAGTATCGTATCAGTATACGACTCTGAGTGTATGAGCTCCCCGCTCTACGCTGATCTTAGCTTTTTGAGGTGCCAGCGAAGGAGAATCCCCCTTGTTGACGGTGAAGAATTCGATACCGCCCTTACGGTCCCCGTAATCAAGGTATTCGAAAACGCTCACAGCCAGGTTAGAGCCGTCTTTATCGAAGGCTACACTTGAAGGAAGAATACCTCCTACAGGGTAGTCGCCCGCTTTTGTAAGGGCGCCGTCCGCTCCGACTTTAATAAGCGTCAGCTTTCCTCCCTGGCCTGCATCTGCAGCCGACCACGACGCGAGGCCGTTACCGGCTGATGCGATGACGATGAGAGAACCGTCAGGATTTATGGCGAAAGCTTCCGGGTTGGAGCCGATCGCTATTTTACCGGCTACTTTGTGGTCGCCGGCTTCGGTATCTATGTTTACTACCAGCAATTCGCCTTCGCCTGATGCTTTACCCGGCTCTCCCTTGCTGTCTACTACAAAATACTTTTTGCCGTCGGCAGAAAAACGCCCGAATGTCAGCTTATCACCAAGTTTTACAGGCTTGCCTACTGTTTCGATGTTCTTAAGCTTTTCGTTCTCGCGGATAATCTTGTACAATACCAGGTCACCGCTGGGGGCCAGCGAAGCGGCTACATAGTCGCCCGACGGATGGAATGAAATATCCACCAGGCTCTGCGTGCTGTCCGTGTCGATAGGGAGATTGACGAGGCGGGTAGGCTTTCCTTCAGGATCGGTTTCAAGGAAACTGAGTTTTTTACCCGCTTCTTCAGTAGATATGATCAATTCATTTTTATAAATATCTATTGAAAGCGGGTTGTTGCCTATCGAAAAAGGAAACTTCAGCTTAGGGGAAACAGGATTCACAATGTCTGTGACATATACCCGTTGCCCTTTGTTTTCCGCAGCCAAGTCCTTTACTTCCTTCACCGATTCGGCCGGGCTTGTTTTCGACTCTATGACGAAAGCCAGCCCGCCGGTAGCAGGTACTGCAACCGATTTTGAATAATTAACAGCTGAGTTAGGTACGAGTATCGACTGGATGGAGCCGCTCCTTTCGACAGGGAATTTTACCGAGGTAAGCCTGTCCTTAGCGGTTGCGTCACGGAGCAGAAGACCGTCGGAGAATGTGGAGGCGGACAAATCAGCATCGGAAAGCACTACCAGGCTACGCGCGTTAAAATTGATGAGAGAGTTTTGGGAAAATGACGGACTAATTCCGGTGGCGATAGCGGTCGCCGCAAAAATTACTTTTCTCATAAGATCTAAGGTGAACAGTTAAAAAAGTTGTTGGTTAAGACATGTTATAACGTAGAAAGCATCAGTTTTTTGTTTTGTTAAACCGGGTTGTTACCTGCAATATAGGACAAATAAATAACTTGCTATAGCGATTTGTTTAAAAAGTCCTTGTTTTAAATGGAAAAATTATATTATTATCAGGGCAAATAAAAAGCCCCCGGACGGAGGCTTTGCATAGAGTTCCAGGATTAAGATCAGGCAGCCAGTTTGTTGACAAATCTCGCCAGTTTGGATTTCTGGTTAGCAGCCTTATTCTTATGGATAATATTTTTCTTCGCCAGGCGATCGAGCATGGAAGATACCGTCTTGTAAAGCTCACCGGCTACTTCCTTGTCTGAAGTGAGACGGAGCTTCTTAATATAGGAACGGGTAGTTTTATGCTGAAATCTGTTACGCAGGCGTTTCTTTTCGTTTGCCCTGATTCTTTTAATTGCTGACTTATGATTTGCCATTATATTTTGGGTAATATCAATTTTTCTGAATTGGTTTGCAAAAGTAACGTTATTTATTCAAAATGCCAAGAGATTGTGTAAAATAATTCGTTTAAAACTTCGTATTGCCGCATAGCAACTGTCCGTCTATAACGCATTGACAAGCCTCCGGTAGTTTTCCGTTTTTCCGGGATCCATGGACGAAAGCCATGTAAACGCTTTTTGCCTTTCTTCCTGGCCGGCTTCCCTGAGCACGTTGTAAAGCTCTTCTGTCTTGGCATCGAAAAACGAGTTCAGCAAAATAGACCCGGGACGGAGCAATGCCACCTGCCTGATGGCGTCGAGCGTTTCAAGCACCTCTCTCCTGGCTCTGCCGGGAGATTCGGTGATCACGTCCATCCCCAGCCGGTGATATTTGTATAACCCTTCGCGATAGGGCAGGAACTGCTGGCTGTTCAGATTTTCTATCAGCCAGTAACGCGCCCGCGAATCGGCGCCGGAAGACCAGACACGCTGGTAGGGAGAAGCATTCCGGGCAAGGTTCGCCAGGTTGAAAGCCTTCTGTATAAAAGGGGAGCCGCCCAGCTTGCTGAAAGAATCGTAGTCTACCGCCAGCGCTATATAGGCCAGGAAAGCGACTGAGTAAGAAAGCTCATCAGTGTAGCTGTTCTCATTAAAGAAGTAGGGCGTATTGGGCAGAAACTGGAAATTGAAATCCTTATCGACGTAGGTGAAAATGGTGCTTTCGTAAGTGGTATTAAAGACTGGCCTGCTCACGCTGAACATCGCCTGGGCCTGGTAGGATCCGGGGGCAGGCGATTGTACAATGTTGATATTCAGCTGGCATTTGATCCGTTCCTCTACCGAAAACTGGTCGCTGCTCCAGCTTCTTTTGTTCATCAGATCGCTGACGTACGCCTGTAGCTGCTGGATGATATTCTGGTCTATCGTCCTCCCGGGTATCTGATCAAAGCTTACATTTACGGTACAGTTCAGTTCCTGGGCCCGGAGGCTACCGGTAAGCCCCAGGAAAATACAGGCGAGGATTTTGAGTACACCGGTCAGTTTCTTCTCCATTTTTCCAGTATTATTTCCAGCAGGTCCGCAGCGACTTCCTTTTTTGGTTTCAGCTCGTAGCTCCTGGTATTTTTTTCGGTATCGATCACGAGAACTTTGTTGGTTTCGAGCTCAAAGCCCGCGCCGGCATCATTCAGTGAATTAAGAACGATGAAATCAAGATTTTTCTTCTGAAGCTTGTTCCATGCGTTCTCCAGCTCATTGTTAGTCTCCAGCGCAAAACCCATCATCAGCTGCCCCCGGGTTTTCTTCCGCCCGAGGTCGGCCGCTATATCAACGGTTTTCTTCAGCTCCATAGTAAGGCTTTCCTCCTGTTTTTTTATCTTTTCGGCGCTCCGGGTTACAGGAGTATAATCTGCTACTGCGGCGGCAAATATGACCAGGTCGCAATTCCGGTACCGGCTCTCTGCCGCTTCGTACATTTCCCGGGCCGATCTGACCCTGACAAGTTCGCTGACCCCGGGCGGCTCTATCCTGACCGGGCCGGAGATCAATGATACTTCGCTTCCGGCATTACTGAAGGCTTCGGCAAGAGCATAGCCCATTTTCCCCGAAGAATGGTTGCTTATAAACCTCACCGGATCGATGTCTTCCTGCGTAGGACCGGCTGTGATCAGCACTCTTTTTCCCAGCGCTTCGGGACGCCGCGAGAAATGGGCGGCGAGTACCCCGAAAATCTCTTCCGGCTCGGCCATACGGCCTGACCCCACAAGACCGCTGGCAAGCTCGCCATAGCCCGGCTCGATGACCCGGTGCCCGTAGGAACGCAGCCTGGAAAGGTTTTCGACCGTGGCGGGATGCTGCAGCATGTCCAGATCCATAGCCGGGGCAAAAAACACGTCCGAGCGCATCGACATATAAACCGCAAGCAGAAGGTCATTGCACAGTCCGTTTGCGCACCGGGCTATAGTATGGGCGGTAGCAGGGGCTATCACCAGGGCGTCGGCCCACAAAGCCAGGTCTACATGATTATTCCATACGCCGGTCTGCCTGTTATCGGTAAATGCCGAAAGGACAGGGTTTTTGGAAAGTGTCGCCAGTGTCAGAGGGGTGATGAATTCGGATGCCGAATCCGTCATCACCACTTTGACCTCGGCGCCGGCCTTCACAAGCAACCTTACGAGCTGACAGCTCTTGTATGCGGCGATGCTGCCCGAAACACCCAGAAGTATTTTCTTGGATTGGAAAGGGTTCACTACAGAGCCTGGGGAAATTTAAGCGTGAAGAATTCCTTTAGCTAAAAGTAAAAAAGGCTGGCCGGAAGTTGCGTGCACCCGGTAGGGGAAGAACTTTCGAGCAGCCTTTCAGGTGCTTATTTCGTTGTCACTTTTCGCCCGTATTGCGGTAGGCGGAGTAAGTGCCGTCTTCGAGAAATTCGTCGATAGCTAAGCTGCTGGCTTTGGGCATGCGCTCATAAAACTTCGAAATTTCTATCTGCTCCCGGTTTTCAAATACTTCTTCCAGGTTATCCACTCCGGATGCAAATTCCGCCAGCTTATTATTCAGCTCTTCTTTTACTTTGCTTGATATCTGACGGGCACGTTTGGAGATAATGGAAACAGACTCGTAGAGGTTGCCGGTCTTTTCGGCGATCCGGTCTGTATCCCGTGTAATTATCGATGGATTAGTGGCCATTTTTTTATATCTGATGAATAAATAAAACTCAATTGATTGGTTAAAATCCGGGAGGGTTATTCCTTAAGCTGAACTCCTGAAGTGGAAATCCTTGCCGGTGCATTCGGTGCGTTTTCAAGCTGCTCTCTGTGCTTCTGGATTTCTTCTTCCTGCCTGATAATCCGTTCTACCTCTTTCTGACTTTCGTTATAGAGCTTTTCCGCGCTCCGGCCATACTGGCTGGAAGGATACTTGTCTACGAAAGCACGGTAGAAAGTCAGCACGTCGAGGTATCGCTCCTTTTGCTTGTTGGGCAAGCTGCTTTTGGCAAGGTTGTACTGGGCATCGACTTTAAGGTAGGCCAGCTCTTCATTGTACCCCGAATCCGGGAAGTCTTTCTGGAAGTTGGTGATGGCTATCACCGACGATTTCAGGGAATAAAACTGGAAGTCGCTGATCTTGTAATACAGCTTTGCCTTTTCATACGCCTTGAGCTCCAGCTTTTTCCGTAGCTCCAGTATGTACCTGGTACACTCGTCCTGGAACGTGCTTTCCGGGTACCGGTTAATGAAATCCTGCAATGCCGAGATCGCGGTCATTGTATTGGACTGGTCGAGGCTGGCCGGCGGAGAGTCTTTATAAAGCGAAAACGCATGCATATAAAAAGCCTCCATAGCATAATCGCTCCTCGCATAGGTGTCGTAAAACTTCTTGAAGAGATACTGGCTCATTGAATAAATACCCTGGTGGTATTGACAATAAGCGTTGTAGAATTCGGCTAACTCAGCCTCGGTGCCGCCTTTAAGCAAAGGGATAAGTTCTTCGAAAAGCAAACCTGCCTTGTAGTACTCGCCCTTTTTATAGTAGTCGAGAGCTGCATTGTACTTCTCCTGCTGGGTGCCGCTTTTCTGCAGTTTGGAAAACTTGGAGCACGAAGCCAGCATGAAAAGGCTTATCAATACAAAAATGTACGGCCTCAGATTAGTCGTTTGCATAAGTGCGCAAAGATAATTAAAAGTTGGGAAGTAACAATAGGTCAGAGGCCTGCTGAGAGATTTATTAGTGATGCCTTACCAGTAACTTTTTGGTAGCAACTTTCTGACCGTCCACAGTAAGCTGGTAGAAGTATACGCCGTTGGGGAGATTCCGGGTATCTACGGTCAGCTTTTGGGACTGGCGATCGAGAGAATATTCTTTAATGGTTGCGCCAAGCACGTTATAGAGCGCCATCTTGGCATCTTTTACATCCATGCCCATGCTGTATTGCAAAAAAGCAAATTCATTTGCAGGGTTAGGATAAAGGTTTTTGACGGTGATCCGGTCGTTTACATACAGGTTTTCATTTTCCTGGCTGCTGCTTTCGAAGCTGACGGGCTTGGGTGCTGCCGTATGCGGCGCATTCACATGAACCGGCTCAGTTTCCTTGCTTTCTTCGACAGGATTCATTTCATTGTTGTTCCCAAAGAGCAACGTGCGGTAATAGGTGCTCAGCGCCGTCGACTTTTCAAGAATAAGCTGCTGGTTGTTAACCTTGTACGGAGAGTAGGAGAGAGGGGACTTCTTCAGGGTGGTCGGCTTCTCCTTCTTTGCAATGTTCAAACGGCTTCCGCTACCCTGTGCCAAAACGCCGCTGGCAACCCAGGTCACCAATAGCAGGCAGCACAATAAGTAGAACGTTTTTTTCATTGCGTTAAAAATTTTTCGATACTCTCTGTCTATTATATTCTAAAACCAAACCCCGGATACCTGATCTTTTTGACAAAAATATACACTAATACATATATAATCAAAAAAAACAAACTACCATTTAATAAATATTAACATTTTTCGTTAAAGCTCCTCCTCATTTTTGTCTTCCTCCCGCGCCTGCTGCCAGGTGGTTACCGCTTTCGTGGGCTTTTGGGAGATACGCCAGTTGAAACCATCCAGCTGTCTTTCGCCGGCTTTTATTTCGTGCGGCGGTATCAGCTTACCGTCGGGCCTGCCCAGGAAGGCGATCCTATGGACTTTGTCATCCTCAAAGCGGATATTCATCTTCCCGCACAGCACCCTGTTGAGGCCGATTACGATTTCATGATCGTCGACAGCATAATAAATGCTTTCCCCGTTGCCGTCGACATCGACCCTTTCTACCTTGCTCCGCGGATTGAAATAGGCCATAATCGTCCTTCCCTTTATCTGGTTGTGCTGACTGATGAGCGTATCTTCGGAAATGACAAAGGAATTACCTCTCAGGTGCATGCGATTTACTTTGCTGTTGACCAGCCAGGCGGTAACCGAGTCGGCTTCCATCTGGCTGTTGTCGCCCCAGAGCACAGGCTTTTTATAGAAATTGATAATCGAGTCGGCGCTGCTGTACGTGAGCGAGTCACATATTCCCTGGAAATCGGACTTGAAAATGAATACATTCCGGTCTGCAATCATTTTACGCGTGCTGTCAGCCTTGTTCTCGATAGAATAAAGGGTATCCGCCCTGATGAACAGTGTATCCAGCGAAAGCACCGTTTTGACCAGCGCATGCCCGAATACTTTTGAAAAGCCTTCCGTGCCCCTGTACATCGCCTCGTCGCCGTAGAGAATGGTGCTGTCTTTTTTGGCTACGATCTCTACATTGCCTTTCGCATATCCCCGCTGGTTGGGCTCATCGTAGTAAAGTGAATCGCCGCTCAGCGTGTACGATTCGTTGTCGACCATCGTACGGGTGTCAAAAATGGACTCGCCCGATTCGGTATTATGCCGTCCTTTCTGTCCTGAAAGCTGTCCGTCCTTGTTGACGATCCGGGTGTTGCCCCTGAAAAAAGACCACTTGGTAAGCGACTGGAAAAGCAGTGTGTCGGTGGTCAGAGTGTATTTGTCGTTGACCAGCTTAACGTCCTGGTAATAGGTGTATTCCTTTGTACGGGTGTCATAAAAGCCGGTTTTGCTCGACAGGGTATCGGCTTTGTCCACGGTAACTCCCGGTGTTTTATAGCTCGCAATCCCGCCCTGCATATCGTATTCGAGGCGGGTGGAGGTAAGTGTGCGGTTCGCGTCTTTAAGCTGCGCTTGTTTGCCCAGCATAATGGCCATCCTGGTGTCGCTGAAATAGTGAAGGGTGTCGCCCGTCACCGTTATTGTATCTCCCTGTACAATCTTGACGCGGCCGTAGGCTTCGATGAAGTTGATATCGACATGCTGCAGCGCCCGGTCGCAGTACATGATCGCTCCCTCGTGCTTTAAGCGTACATTGCCGAACAATTTCCTGTTTTCGCCTGTGTCGTCTATTGTAATGGCAAGACTGTCTGCAGACAGGATCTCGACTTTCTTGGTAGTGTCGGCGGGAGCCTGGCCCTTCACAGCCGGCGACAACCAGAAGCAGAGTATCGCTATGTAGAGAAATCTTGTCATTAACTATTTATCTGTAAAGGCGCTGTTTTTAAGGTTGCCCTCTCACATCTAATGAGACGCAGGAAATAACAATTTGGTTGCAATCGCATTGTTATTTTTATTTTGCGTTATTATTCTTGCAAAATAAGCGACAGGACTTTAAGGAGACGATGCTGGCCGAATTTTTAATAAACTTTAACAAGCTGGCGCCCGGCGGCGACCACGACAGGGTGTTGCTGACCGTAAGCGGCGGGATCGATTCGGTGGTGATGTGTGATCTGGCCGGTGCAGCGGGGCTGAATTGCGGGGTCGCTCATTGCAATTTCCGGTTGAGAGGGGAAGAATCAGACGGGGACGCCGCCTTTGTGAAGGAGCTGGCGGCCCGCCTGTGTTTCAGGTATCATGAGATCGCTTTCGATACCGCCCGTGTAGCAGAAGAACAGAAAATTTCCACGCAAATGGCTGCGCGGAACCTGAGATATGACTGGTTTGCAAACCTTGCGGATGAGTTTGGGTACCTGCATGTGGCTACGGCCCATCATGCAGGCGACCAGGTTGAAACGATACTGCTGAACCTCGTGCGCGGCACCGGTATCAGGGGCTTGCAGGGTATTCCGGCGGTAAACGGGAAGATTATCAGGCCTATGCTGTTCGCTACAAGAGAGCAGATAGAGGATTATGCCAGGGAAAGGAGTCTTTCGTGGCGGGAAGACCGCTCCAATAACGATGATTATTACCGCAGAAACCGTATCCGGAAACATGTGGTGCCCGTATTGAAGTCGATCAACCCTTCGATTGAGTATACCTTTTCTGAAATGACGGAGCGGATGGAAGCTACGGAGCAATGGCTGAACCATACCCTGAAGTCGTGGAAAAACGAGGTCTGGCAGGAAACGGGGCCTTTTGTACGGATCAGTATCGAAGGAGTGAAAAATGCGGTCAGCCCGGCGTTTCAGCTGTTTGCCCTGCTGGAAGAGTCGGGGTTTTCCTACCGGCAGGTAAAGGAAATCCTGGCTTCGCTCGATGGTACTCCCGGTAAGAAATTTTTCTCGCCTACCCATCTCCTTGTAAAGGACAGGGATTTTCTCATTATGGCAGAAAAGGAGATGCCGGCGAAAGAAAGCGCCGGTTTTTTGAAGGTGGAACAGTTTCCCAAACCGGCGGAGTTCAGGCCGGAGCCGGGGGAAGCTGCGGCCTTTTTTGATGCCGATCTGCTTAAACTCCCGCTCAGCATCCGCCACTGGGCTGCCGGCGATACCTTCCGCCCTTTCGGAATGGGAGGCCGCAGTAAAAAAGTATCGGATTTCCTGGTAGACCGCAAGCTCGACCTGATCAGCAAGAGCCGGGTAAAAGTGGTGGTCGACGCGGAGAACAATATTCTATGGGTGGTAGGGTTACGGGGCGATCATATGACCAGGGTTACGGAACAGACCGTCAATGTTGCCAGAGTAAGCGTGTCAGAAAGGTAATTTCTCCAGGTCTACGTTTCCGCCGGTAAGGATTATGCCTATCCTTTTACCGGTAAAAAGTCCCTTGTACTTCAGAATGGCGGCTACGGCGACAACTCCCGAAGGCTCCACCACTATTTTCATGCGTTCCCAGACGAGCTTCATCGCCGAGAGGATATCTTCGTCGGAGACGGTAACTATATCTGTCACGTGCTCCTGTATGATTGCGAAAGTCTTGTCTCCGAGCGTGGTGAGCAGCCCGTCTGCGATGGTGCTTACATAGGGTGCTTTCGTGATTTCTCCAAGCTGGAAAGACAGGATGGCGTCGGCGGCCCCTTCGGGTTCCCCGGCAATGACCGAAGTATTTTCTGAAAAATAATGCGCGGAGAGCGCCGTACCGCTGAGCAATCCGCCGCCGCCGACAGGGCAAAGGATAAAATCCAGACCGCCGGGAGTATCCTCGATCAGCTCCTTCGCGGCGGTTGCCTGTCCCGCAATTACGGTGAAATCATTGTACGGGTGGACAAATACAGCCCCGGTCTTTTTCACGATCAGGTCTGCATGCCGCTGCCGTTCCTCGGGGGTATTGACGCAGAATGTGATTTCGGCTCCGTACCCCCTGACGGCCTCTACTTTCACCCGAGGAGAATTCTCCGGCATGACGATATAGGCAGGGACCCCGACCGTCCGGCAGGCATAGGCGACACCCTGGGCATGATTGCCCGAGGAATGCGCCACTATTCCCCTTTCCCGGTCGGAGGAGGGTAAAGACAGGACGGCATTCAGCGCGCCTCTTGCTTTAAAAGCGCCCACTTTCTGGAAACATTCGGCTTTCATGAATACCTCGGCGCCCGTCATGCGATTGATCGTCGCCGATGTCAGTACGGGAGTCCGGTGTATAAAGGGACGGATGCGGTCGTGAGCAGCCTGGATATCGTGGGCAGAGGGAAACATTTCAGGAATTATGAATTATGAGTTATGGATTATTTCACTCACCGGAACCACGTCCTGACGACTTCCAGCCTGTACACCAGCAGCGTGAAGACGACTCCCCAGACGAGTCCGCTGACAAGCATCCAGAAAAAGCCTCCTGCGCGGGGAGCCCTGAATGCGACGAGCAGCGCAGCTCCGAGCGGGGGAGTGAAAAGAGCAGGGGTCAGGAATGCAATCCCCTTGGTGCCGAAAATACGCCATACTTTCACGGCGAGCCTGTTAAACCGGGTGAATTTCCTGGGCCGGTTTTTGCGGATCCTGGAAAGCAGCTCCCGGATGGGCGTTCCGGCATAGTTGATGAGCAGTATTGTGAACATCATGCCGATGGTCGAGCACAGGGCGGTCTCCACCCAGTGAAGACCAAGCGCGAAACCGGTGAATGTTCCGCCCAGGTATTTTAACGTGCTGGCCAGCGCGACCGTCAGGTATTTCCCCAATAAATTTACGTCTAACATATCCTGCTGCTTACCGACTCCGATGTAAAAGCTCTTGTTTCCCTGTCGGTATCAACATAATCCTGAAGCGTTGGGTTCTCCACAAATGCAATCTGTTCCATGGATTTTTCGATAAGTCTCGGAATCTCGGTAAAACCGATCTGCTCTCGGAGAAAGGCGTCTACAGCCACTTCGTTGGCGGCATTGATAATGCAGGGGATATTCCCGCCTTTTTCCAGGGCGCGGTACGCCAGCGCCAGGCATTGAAAAGTTTCCGTATCGGGTTTTTCAAAGGTGAATGACGGGAAATTATTGAAATCGAACCTCGGGAACGCTGATTCGAGGCGTTCAGGGAAGCTGAGCGCATACTGGATCGGCAGCCTCATGTCGGGAAGTCCCAGCTGAGCCTTGATGCTTCCGTCCCTGAACTGGACCATCGAGTGGATGATACTTTGCGGATGCACTATTACGTCGATCTGCCCGGCGGCGAGGCCGAAGAGCCATCTGGCTTCAATCACCTCGAGTCCTTTGTTCATAAGGGTTGCCGAGTCAATCGTTATCTTGGCGCCCATCGACCAGTTCGGATGCTTAAGCGCCTGGGCTTTGGTGACGGTAGCAAGAAAATCGGAATTCCTCCCCCTGAAGGGCCCTCCGGAAGCTGTAAGGATGATCTTTTCGACAGGATTCCCTTCTTCGCCCGTCAGGCACTGGAAAATGGCGGAATGCTCGGAATCGACCGGGTAGATAGAGACTTTTTTCTGCGCGGCAAGATCGGAAACCAGCTCGCCCGCTACTACCATGGTCTCTTTGTTGGCAAGGGCGATCTGCTTACCCGCCCTGATGGCTTCGAGCGTAGGGAGCAGTCCCGAATACCCGACGAGCGCAGTCAGCACCGTATCGGCTTCGCTCTGCCCGACGGCCAGCGCAATTGCTTCCTCCCCGCTGTAAACTTTGATGCCCAGAGGAGCGAGGGCGTCCGTTACCTTTGAGCTGAGCTGCCTGTTCCCGATCACCACTTCGCGCGGTCTGAAAGCTGCAGCCTGCCCGATCAGGAGATCTGCATTGTGCTGTGCTGTGAGCAGTTCGACGGAAAAACGACCGGGATGCTGCTGAATAACTTCGAGGGCCTGGGTACCGATCGAGCCGGTAGAACCCAGTATGGCAATACGCTTAATTTCGGTCATAGGAGATTGATTTTCCACTGGGAAAGCTTGTCTGCGATCAGGCGGTCGTTTGCCAGGCGCGGAACCTTGTTCTGTCCTCCGAGCTTTCCTTCGCTTCGCATATATTCTACAAACGCCCCCGCCCGCAGCGGAGAAATTACGAGCCTCTGCAGGATATTGCCTTTTATCAAATCGTCGTAATAGATATTGAGGGCGGTCATCCTGGCGTCGAGATCGGCCCGGAACCTTTCCAGGTTGTGGGGAGGGTGGGCAAATTCGATCAGCCATTCGTGGTAAGGGAGCCCTTCACCGGGAGACACCATAGGGGCTACCGTAAACTCGGTGACCACCGTTTCGGGATGGAGCTCCATAGCATGCTTCATAGCCTTTTCGACCTCTTCTCCGATCACGTGTTCCCCGAAAGCCGAGATAAAGTGCTTGATCCTGCCGGAGACTACGATCCTGTACGGGTTTTTCGAGACAAACTTTACCGTATCCCCGATAGAATAACCCCATAAGCCGGCGTTATTGTTGATGACGAGGGCGTAGCTTTTGCCCAGCTCCACATCTTCCAGGCTTATTCTTTCAGGGTTAGGGCTGAAGTAGGAGTCGAGCGGGATGAATTCGAAAAATATCCCGGTGTTCAGCAGCAGCAGCAACCCTTCACCCTCCTGGCTGTCCTGGTAGGCAATAAAGCCTTCTGAAGCAGGGTAGGTTTCAATAGAGTCGACGGGCTTCCCGATAGATTCGAAAAGCCGGGCCCTGTAGGGGTCAAAATTCACTCCGCCGTAAATCAGGAGCGAAAAGTCAGGGAAGACGTCCTTTACCGGCCTGCCGGTACGCTGGATGATCCTGTCGAAGTACATCTGCACCCAGGGCGGTATGCCCGAGATCAGTCCCATCCGCCGGGTGATGGTCTCGTCTATGATTTTTTCCAGCTTGGTTTCCCAGTCTTCTATACAATTCGTTTCGTAGGAAGGCAGCTGGTTGGTCCTGAGATAAGCCGGGACATGATGGTTGGAAATACCTGACAGCCTGCCGGTTTTGATCCCGGCGGTTTCGCTCAGCACCGGGCTTCCCGACAAAAAGATCAGCCCCTTGTCGAGGAAGGAAGCCTTGCCGGTCTGGTGGATATAGGACAAAATGGCGTTTCGCGCCGAATCGATATGATTGCTGATGGAATCGTTGGAAATGGGGATGTATTTGGTCCCCGATGTAGTGCCTGATGTCTTGGCAAAATACAATGGTTTGCCCGGCCATAAAATATCTTTCCCGCCGTTCTTTATACGTTCGATGTAAGGTTTCAGGCCCTCGTAATCCCTTACCGGAACCGCTTGTCTGAAATCGTCATAGCTGCGTATATCGCTAAACCGGTGTTCGGCGCCGAATTGTGTGTTTGCAGCCGCTTTTACGAGTTTATACAGCCATTTTTTCTGGTGGCTTACCGGGTCGGCCATCCATATCTTTTCGCGGCTTGCGATAAACTGTGCTAAAGGAATACTTAAACTTGATCTGATACCCATGCTGCAAAGTTAAATACAATTTGGTAAATCGGCTTAAAAGCGCAACTTCTTAAAAAAGTATTAAAGATTGTCCGAATTCAAAAAATACCCTTTGATTGTATGTATTTATCTTTATTTTTGCAAACCATAAAAGAAAAGGAAAAGCACAATAGGATTTAAGGATGGGGTTATTTGATTTTTTGACGAGTGATATAGCCATAGATTTGGGTACGGCCAATACCCTGATTATACATAAAGACGAGATAGTTGTTGATGAGCCGTCGATCATTGCTATTGACAAAATGAGCGGCAAGATATTGGCTATTGGTCATAAAGCCATGCAGATGCATGAAAAAACCAATGAGAATATCAAGACGATCAGGCCACTGCGTGACGGGGTTATCGCCGACTTTACGGCTGCAGAGATGATGATCCGCGGGATGATCAAAATGATCGGCTCGGGAAGCCGTTTTTTCTCTCCTTCGCACCGTATGGTGGTCTGTATTCCTTCCGGTATTACGGAAGTGGAGAAGCGCGCGGTAAAGGATTCCTGCGACCACGCAGGGGCCAAAGAGGTTTACATGGTTCATGAGCCCATCGCGGCAGCCATCGGGATAGGGATCGACATTACACAGCCTAACGGGGTCATGATCGTCGATATCGGTGGCGGGACGACCGAAATTGCGGTAATAGCGCTTTCGGGGATAGTCTGTGAGCAGTCGGCGCGTATTGCCGGAGATGTTTTTACCCGCGATATCGTGGACTACATGCGGCGGGAGCATAACCTGCTGATAGGGGAGAGATCCGCCGAGATGATCAAGATGTCTATCGGCTCTGCCTTGCCCGAGCTCGAGAATCCGCCTGCCGACTATGAAATTCGCGGAAGGGATCTGATGACCGGTATTCCGAAGGAAATAAAGGTGGGATACAGCGAAATAGCTTACTCTCTCGATAAGTCCATTTCGAAAATAGAGGAAGCTGTCATGAAAGCCCTGGAGATATCGCCGCCCGAGCTTTCGGCCGATATATTTAAAAACGGGATTTATCTTACGGGAGGAGGGGCCCTCATTCACGGTTTGTCGAAGAGAATAGCCGCCAAGACCAAGCTTCCCGTGCACGTTGCCGACGAACCTTTGAAAGCTGTAGTCCGGGGTACAGGCGAAGTGTTGAAGAACCTAGAATTGTATAAACCGGTTCTTATGACCTGACGACGGTCCGGGGACCTGCCGTTCAATGTCACAGTTATTTGAGTTTATCTCGAGACACCGGAGCTTTATTCTTTTCGTTTTACTGGAGGTGCTTTGCTTTCGTATGCTGGTGGGAAGTAGTTCTTCCTGGGGCGTACGGTATTTCAACACGTCGAACTGGTATGCCGCGTCTATACTGGGACTGGCCAATTCTTTTAAAGAGTACGTCGGCCTGAGGGAGGTCAACAGGCAGCTGGCCGAGGAGAACGTACGGCTTAACGAGCAACTTGCGCGACTCATGCAGGAGAATCCGCCCAAGGCTCCGGCAGGATACCTGCCCGATTCTACTTTTGCTTCGAGGTATCAGTATACGCTTGCAAAAGTAATCGACGTCCAGACCCGGATGACCAACAATTATCTGACCATAGACAAAGGTACCCTGGACGGGATCGCTCCGGGAATGGGTGTGATTTCGGCCACTGGAGTAGTAGGGAAAGTGCAGTATTGCTCTGCCAGGATGTCGGTAGTAACCTCTATCCTTCACAGCCGGTTCATGGTTTCGACCGAGCTTCCCAAAAGCGGGGAGATCGGCACGGTGGTATGGACAGGGAAGAACGCCGATGAGGTAAGGCTCCTGGACATCTCGCGCTTTAAAAAGGTTGAAAAGGGAGATACGGCCTTTACATCCGGTTATAATCCTGTATTCCCGCCGGGTGTCATGATCGGTACGGTGCACGAGATCGTTTCGCCTGAAAGCGAAACGACCTATGATATCGGTCTTAAGCTTTCGACCGACTTTCATACGCTCGGATACGTCTATGTGATCAGGAATCACCTGCTCGGGGACATGGAGAACCTGATAGAAAACTCTGACAAATAAGCATGAGCCTGAGGAATATATTATATTATGTTTTCGGATTGTTGTTTTGTCTGGCGGTACAGGTCCTGTTGTTGAGGAACCTCATTTTCCTGAACTATGCGTTCTGCTTTTTATATGTAGGCGCAATCCTGGTTTTGCCTCCTGAGCTGGATAAGTCGCTTTACCTGCTCGTTGCTTTCAGTTGTGGCCTGCTTCTCGATGTATTTACCAACACCCTCGGGCTCCATGCTGCCGCTACCGTACTGGTAGCCTATCTGCGGAGCTTCCTGCTGGAGCGCCACGTAAGACAGACAGGAGAGGAACTAATGAGCCTCACGCTCCGGCGTCTCGGCCTGGTGCAGTTTATCGCTATTTTCTTTCCACTGGTCTTCATACATTCGGCGGCACTTTTTCTCATAGAGGCCAATTCTTTCAACCTGATCCTGCATACGCTCATACGCATAGGTGCAAGCAGCGTTTACACCATGCTCGGGATCCTGCTGTGGCAGTCGTTTGCAAGGGATTAGGGTTGTTGTCTTTGGCGGACAATCCTGGGAATTTTATAAAGACAGGGATTTAATGGTAATCTATGATAGGCTCTTATGCTTTCTCAAAGCAATGCTTTACAAAGTCTGATAAAACATTATTAAATTCCGTTGGATTTTCCCATTGCGGCATATGTCCGGCTTTCGGGATCCATTGAACACCCCCTTTCCAAATTTGAGGATAGGCAAACGTCTTTACTACATCAGGCAGACACAACTGATCCTCTTCGCCCAGAATTAAGGCTACCGGATAGCCAGGGATATCAAGCTTTTCGTTTTCATCGCTATATTCGCTGCTCCCGATGTTGGCAAGAATAGCAGACCGGAATCCAGGATCAGACTCCTCGAACGCGTCGAGAAGGAAAGATGGTGGGATTGTACCGGGACGAGTCTGTAAATTGCAGTATACAACGAGGTTCTCCCGCGCAACATTTTCTATATAGATATGCTGCAATAGAAAGGATGGGTCGCGGAAATGCAACAGATTCAAAGGTTTTGAGAAAGGTACAACGGAGGCAAAAACTCCTTTACACCCGGGTAAGTCAGGCAGGGACTGAAGCGCTAAATTTGCCCCCAAAGAGATCCCAGCCAGTACATAGTGCTGAACATCAAGCTCCTGAAGTAGTTTTTTAAGAGAATTTCCTAAAGAAGCAAAGGTATAGTCGAGGGCGGGCTGATCCGATCTGGCCGACGCTCCATGCCCGGGGAGATCAATCGCGATAATTCTTAAATGGGACAATTCTGAAGCCTCCAACTGATTTTCCCAAACCCGGCTGTCCATTGAGAGGCCATGCAATAAAACGATAGTATCGGCATGTTCTTCGGTCCTTCCTGAAGGTTTGTCGAAAAAAGATATTTCTATGTGATTGCATATAACGGTGCGTCTTTTTTCACTATAAGTATTATTATAGAAGGCCATTTTCCATTGCATAGGTTAAAAGTTCAGCGATATTCCTGCAGTTTGTTTTCTCCAGGATGTTTTTTCTATGGGTTTTGATTGTATGAATGCTACGGTGAAACATATCAGAAAGTTCGCGACTGGTGTAGCCATCAATTATCCGCTTCAGTATCTCTGTTTCTGTTTTGCTTAGCAGATTTTCCGCGCTGATATCCGGGAAATAATTTTTAACCAGAATAGGAATCCAAAAGCCTTCTTCTGATAGTTTCTCAATCTTATGCGTAATCCGGCTATTTTTTTTGAAGGATGAGATGTCTGTTACGGTCCCGAAGGAAATAGAGGGCAGTGTTTCATTCGGGAAATAAACCAAGGTGCTCTGCTGCAGGATATATATCCACTTCCCGGTAAAGTCTTTGACCCTGAAAGTATAGCTGGTACGGTGATGGCTATATTCAGCAGTTGACCGGCCCAGTAAGGACAGATTGTCTTTAAAAATTGAATCCTTGAAAACCTTAAAATCTGACGGGTTCCATATCTTGTGTGTAAACTCCCAGCCTCCCTCATAAAATGCTTCAGCCGGATGACCCACCGTACTCCTGGCTGAGGGTCCAAAATGGATATAAGAGCGAGTACGGTAATCAAGAATAAAAGGGACATTTGAAGAAAAAAGTGACATGTTCTTCAACAGGTAGTCGATATCACCTATTCCGGTAATGGGTAGCTCTTCGTATCTCTGAGAAGAGTAGTGCCGAAGGTAGTCATCAAAAGAAAACGCTATGGCCTTTTTCATGCTATATACCTGATCCTTTATACTTACTTTATAGTAAAATTTAGCGCAACACTCAGAAAAATACCACCAAAGAGGTATTGGATAAACTATGTGGTTACCAGACCTTTGAATTGAAATTCAACACAATAAAATATCCTATGAAAGTCTGTCGACGCGCTATCTTAACTTCTTTGCCGGGAATTCGTAACCCTACGGTGACAGACTTGTAAAAATAAAAAAAATATCATTTGGTTAACACGGACGGGAGATAAAATCTTTCCAGGAATTATTTGCCTTTAGCATCCTCCGATTCGACAAAGTGTGTTTTTCTAAGGTGGCTCCCGAAAAGCCTTTAACAGAGTAGGTATACTTTAATTTATTGGCAATTTATTATGAAAGGACTATTATGTGTATTGACCTTTGGGTTATTGACGATGACCTGCCATGCACAACAGTATGAAGGAAACGTTAATCTGAGAACGCAGGCTGAAGACAACGCTTTTGCCGTTGCCGGCTACACGTCTATTAATGGAAATCTTTCTATCGGAGACTGGATTTGGGACGGTACCGATATTATGACCCTCAGCCAGTTAAGCTCCGTTACTTCCGTAACGGGATAGGTGTTGGTTTTTTATAATTTTTCGCTTCCTAATCTTAACGGACTTCACAATATAACGTCGGTAGGTAAATATCTGACAATCAATCGAAACGATAAATTGACGAACCTGAACGGATTGGATAAAATAACATCGATAGGAACCAATCTTAGCATTGGTGAAAATGATGATTTGGTTAGTTTGACGGGGTTGGGTTTGCTGAGCTCAGTTGGGGAAAGCATCAGTTTGCGTCAAAACAAGTCGCTGGCTACAACAGCAGGGATGGGAAAAGTCACATCCCTGAGCAGTTACCTTCAGGTATCTTTCAATGAATCACTGACCAACCTGGAAGCTTTTGACCAACTCACATCCATATCCTCCCGACTGGAGATACGGAACAACAATACCTTACCCAATTTGGCCGGCTTAAACGAACTTGTTTCTGTTGGAGGTAACCTGGATATTTCAAATCTCTTTTTAGACCTGTGATTTGAGAACTAGATGCAGAAGAGTTAAAACCTTCTCCAAAATACTGGAAACACGGTATAGATGGAGATCGGGGAGCTCCGGAATTTTGCAATGAAGTCAACTAAAGCGTGAGGGGTAAGCCTATCGTAAAATGGTGAAGACGGATCCCGAAAAGTATGTAACAGAATAGATCAACCAAAATAATCAAACCAATCTTATGAACAAGCTATTAGCGCTACTCGGCCCTTTTATTTGCCTGGTGTCATGGGGGCAATCAACCATCTTCCGGCAGGATTTTTCCACCAGCAGTAGTGTAGGAGACTATGCCAGCGAAACGCCCGGTAACGGGCAATTCCATTTAATTTCTGCATCAAGCGTTTCGGGATTACCCTCCCCAGACAACGAAAGCAGGGTTGGAGGAGCCCTCGGAGATGCTCAAATGGAGATATCATCTGGAAAGCTAAAGATGAACGGTTACTCGGCATGGTGCATATACAGGACTTCTCAAGGCTTTTATTCAATAAATGCAGATCGATCGTCTTTTCGTATGTTAGTTGAATTCGGAGAACGCACAGCGGTTCAATACTCTTTCGATTTTGCCAAGTTGATGACACCCGGCTACAATAATGGTGAATCATTCTCTCGTCTGGACATCCCCTATTTTCCCTATGCTATTGATTTATCTCAGGGGCTAAATTCTTTTCGCGCTGGGGGGCAAACTTTTTCCGGAGAACACAAAATATCCGTGATTGTGAACACCAGTGAAACAGCAGTGTCGTTCTCGCTTCCAGGAGGTAGCTTTAGTCTGAATCCCGGTTATAGGGCCTTGTTTGTCGACGATCTCATGATCGAGGCATACATATCGGACGACCCATTGGCCCGGCCAACCCGATTCGACATCCGCTTCGGTACAGATCAATATGCCTGGACAAACATACCCTATTACGCCAATCCTGACCCTGTCATGAGCAATTATACATTTACGCTCGACAACTTCCTGATCGAAGACTACTCACCTTTTGCGGCAGCAAAGGGGCCTGAAGAGCTAAATTATATCCTCGGCATAATGCATGCTGTAGAAACAGTCGACGGTCGCTACAGGTATACCCGGGAAGTAGCTTCCCCCACCTACCCCGGGCAAACGGAAACGCTTGAAGTATACTACGATGGAACCCAATGGGTATGGCGACTCCATAAGCCCGATCCTTCGTCCAGGACTTCGGGAGCTATCGTGCTGGCAACAAATCCCTCGCAATCTGCGCCCAACGCTCCATGCTCCGGCTGGACAAACGGTTTTAGCCTTGAGGGAAGCGGATGCAACACAGCTCTTCCCGTTACTCTTACTACTTTTACCGGCCAGATCACTGACGGCAGTGAGGCGCATTTGCAATGGGCCACCACCTCCGAAACCAACAGCTACCGTTTTGATGTTGAGCACAGCTCCGATGCCCGTGACTGGCGGCGGGTAGGTTCCGTCGATGCCCGTGGCGAAAGTAACAAGCTTGTTAATTACGCATATATCCACACCCATCCTATTAAAGGGAATAACTATTATCGCCTGGTGCAGACCGATCGTGACGGAACTTTTACCTACAGCCGGATTATAAGCCTGAGACTGGCCGGAGCACTGGCGGTGTATCCCAACCCCGCCACAGACCGGGTCTATGTAGGAGATCCTGAAAATCTGAAGGGCGTAGAGGTAACAGACGCCCAGGGTCGGGTAGCCGTCAGGCAAACCCGAGGCCTGGCCGAGGGGATTTTGCTGAAAGGCCTTTCTCCCGGGCTGTTCTTTTTAACTACCGAAGACATTTTGGGTCGCAAGCAAACGGTGAAGTTCTTGCTTCAGCCGTAGAACAACACTTATACCACCTCCTCTGTCTGAAATCCCGGCTTCTGTTTGTCCTCCCCGGCGGTCAGACAGAAGCTGCAAAATTTGGGAGATCTAAACTAATGTAACACTGTGAGCTATCACCTGCCGACCCCTGATACTCAAACAACGCTTGACTTTCACTCCAACTCTTCCTATTTTCACATCGTACTATCCTTTATACTTTAATAAACATCTGTAATACTATGCTTTCATTTGCCGCGCATCCCGCGAGGTTTATTGATCCTTTATCAGACTTTGGATTTAAGAAACTGTTTGGCAGCGAGCCGAACAAAGAAATCCTGATCGACTTTCTGAACCAGCTATTCAAGGGGAAAAAGGTAATCCGCGACCTTACTTTTAAACCTATCGAGAGATTTTGCGAAGGTAAAGACGCTAAAACTGTATATTTAGACTTGTTTTGCACGGGAGATGAAGGGGAGCAATTCCTGGTTGAAATGCAGCGGGCCGATCAGTATTACCTGAAGGAACGGGGTGTTTTCTATGCTTCGCGTGTAATCAGCGAGCAACTGCCGAAAGGGGAGGGCGGCTGGAACTATGCCCTCAAAGAGGTATACCTGATTTTCCTGCTTGAGTTCGACATGAAGGGAAGCGGGGACGGATATCTGCATGATTATTGCTTAATGGACAGGCAAACAGGGCAAGTTTTTTATGATAAGCTTGAATTTAAATTTATTGAATTGCCTCTCTTTACAAAGACAGAAGACCAACTCGAAACCGATCTGGACCGGTGGTTCTTTCTATTAAAGAACCTAAGTCAACTGAACAAGATTCCAGTTTTTTTGCGGAAGAAAGTCTTCCAGAAAGTATTAAGGATAGCTGAAATTGCCAATCTAACCAAGGAAGAGCGTATGTTATATCAATCACAGGCACAGAGAGAATTCGACTATAAGAATGCGGTTGCATTTGCTGCGGAGAAGTTAGCGCAGGAATTGGTAGTGGAAAAAGCTGAGAAACTGGCAGGTGAAATGGCCGAGAAGCTGGCGGAGGCGAAAGCAGAGAAACTTGCGGAAGAGAAAACTTGGAAAATCCTCGCGGTCCAATCGGAAAAGCCGTCCGCAATACGATATTGGAAGGTTTTTCGATCGGGGACTAGCCGGTAAATCGACGGACGGCTCCGACAGCAAAAAAATAAATCCCATGCTTATGGCGCAAAGCCGGCCGGACTCCCGGGGCTCGGTGCGGAGAAAATGAGTTGACAAATACCTGCGGGCTAAAAACGACAAAATAATTTTACATAAATAGCAACTAAAATTATGGCAGAGAATAAGCTATTACGAATGGACAATGTCGGCATCGTCGTAGAATCTCTTGATGACGCTATATCTTTTTTCACTGAGATAGGGCTGAAGCTCGAAGGGAGGGGCACTATTGAAGGAGAGTGGGCCGGACGGGTAACCGGACTGGGTTCTCAATGCGTAGAGATCGCTATGATGGTAACCCCGGATGGACACAGCCGTCTCGAACTTTCACGATTTCTCACCCCGGCTACCATATCAGACCACAGGACTGCTCCTGTAAACGCCCTTGGTTATCTTCGCATCATGTTCACCGTAGAAAACATTGACGAAATGGTATCCAGGCTCACCAGGCATGGCGCTCAGCTTGTTGGCGAAGTGGTTCAATACGAGAACTCGTACCGGCTCTGTTACATTCGCGGAGTCGAAGGACTTTTAATCGGTTTAGCGGAACAACTTGATAATAAATGAGCAAAGAGCGCCTCAGAGCACTCTTATGAGGCCTCGCTTATCGGCTCTCGCTCAGGCCTCCGGCTCATAGTTTCTGTTCGTTTATACCTTGCATGACAAATTGTCTGAAAAATATAGCTGGCTCGGATTTTTCAGGGACATTTATTAGCTTAGCGTCCTGACCGGAGCTCGTAAGAGACAATTGATTGGGCGGTTTTGACGTTTTAGGTTTTAGAAGTTGAATGCCAGTTTGTTAACCGGTAAGCTAAAACAAAGAAGGATTATGCCAGTAGCCATGTCAAAAATAGTGAAAGAGGAATCAACGGACGATCAACGTTATTATATATTCAACAAGGAGTTTCTGCCGCATATAGACTCCATGTACAACTTTGCGTTTCGGTTGACGATGGACGAAGACGACGCGCACGATCTTGTACAGGATACCTATCTGAAGGCCTTCAGGTTTATTGCATCATTTGAGCAGGGGACGAATGCCAAAGCGTGGTTGTTCCGGATATTGAAGAACAGCTTCATCAATGATTACCGGAAGCGGAGCAAGGAACCTGCCAAAGTGGATTACCAGGAGATTGAAACTACCTATAATTCTGAAGAAGGAGGGGAGGTTCAGCAAACCGTCGATCTGAGGGCCCATACGGTTCAAGACATGATCGGCGACGAGGTAGCCAATGCGCTTAATTCCCTCCCGGTAGACTTCAGGACCGTCATTATTATCTGCGATATCGAAGGCTTTACCTACGAGGAAATGGCCAAGATCCTGGATATACCTATCGGTACCGTGCGTTCGCGATTGCACCGTGCGCGTAACCTGCTGAAGGAGAAACTGAAAAATTATGCAACTTCGATGGGATATGATACCTGATGATGAAACTTTTTGACAGGGTATCAGGTTTTATCTATCAGCGTGAGTATAGATTTTCAGTTTTGTAAACAGTGTTATAGATGGATATGATGTCCAACAGTTCGGTTGATGCAGGGAATAAGGCAGGGATAAAAACATCATGCGAGAATCACGAAAAATGCATGAGAATGATCCAGGCGATTCTGGACGGGGAGGCTACCGAGGAAGAAAAGGATCATTTCAGGGATAATATGGATGTCTGTATGCCATGTATCAACGAGTACCACCTCGTTAAATGTATAAAGGAATCTCTCTGCAACCGGCTGGAGCGGAAAACCTGCCCGGAGAACCTGATCAACACGATCAAGCTTAAGCTTGACCTGCTTTAAGTTTCCATCATTGTCTATTCCCGCTTTATTCTCTTGTGTCGTCTCCAGGTAAATTAATTATTTTCTCGGCTCCTTCAGGCTCCGGAAAGACCACCATAGTCCGGCACCTTCTACAGGTATTTCATGACAGACTGGCATTTTCGATTTCCGCCTGCACCAGGGCTCCCCGGCCGCATGAAGCAGATGGTAGGGATTACTATTTTCTTTCTCCCGAAGAATTCCGGAAAAAGATAGAAAAAGGCGAGTTTGCGGAGTGGGAAGAAGTCTACGCCGACAACTTTTACGGCACCCTGCGTTCCGAAATCGAACGTTTATGGCAAAGCGGCAGAGATGTGGTGTTTGATGTCGACGTAAAGGGAGGGCTGAAGCTGAAGGAAGCGTTCGGAAACCTCGCCTTATCGGTATTTGTGAAGGTAACGGAAGAGGAGGAGATTTACCGCCGTCTGAATGCGAGAGGGACTGAAACTGAAGAGTCGATGGAACGCCGTATGGCGAAGGTACGCTATGAGCTGACCTTCCAGGATCAGTTCGACGTGGTGCTGGTAAACGACGACCTCGACACGGCTTTGTTAAACGCAGAGCGGCTTGTTTCTAACTTCCTGAACATCAGCATATGAAACCGGTTATCACGATTATTTATTGCCCTAAATGCGGTTGGCTCCTGAGGGCGGCCTGGATGGCCCAGGAGCTTCTTACGACCTTTGCCGATGAGTTGGCGGGCGTCACCCTGGCTCCCTCGGAAACGTCGGGGCAATTTTCTGTCCTGATAGGGAATGATACGATCTGGGACAGGAAAGAGGACGGCGGGTTCCCCGATATCAAGGTACTTAAGCAGAAAGTACGCGATGTGGCAGCGCCGGGGAAAAGCCTCGGTCATAGCGACCGGTGAGGTAGCTGGACACAGAGGGCCACGGAGAAAAAAGGAGAGCCACAGAGAAAAAGAGGATTAGACAACTCTTTCTCTGTGGCTCTTTTTGTTAACCTCTGTGTAATATCTCTTTGCTTTGTACTAGAGCTCGACCATTCCGAGGTAATTAAACGGGCTGATGTTCCGCAATTCTTCCTTGACGGCGTCGTTTACCTGGAGACCTTCGATAAATTGTTTGATGGTATTTTCGTCGATCTTGTCCTTCGTCCTGGTCAGGGCTTTCAGCGCTTCGTAAGGTTTGGGATAGCCTTCGCGGCGTAGTATGGTCTGTATGGCTTCCGCCACAACGGCCCAGTTATCTTCCAGGTCCTTCTTAAGGGCAGCCTCGTGAAGCTCAAGTTTGCCGAGCCCTTTCAGCAGCGAGTTGAGCGCGATCACCTGGTGGGCAACAGGGACCCCGATGTTGCGCAGGACAGTAGAATCGGTCAGGTCGCGCTGCAGCCTTGAAATAGGGAGCTTTGCAGCAAAGTGCTCGAGCAATGCATTGGCAACTCCCAGGTTTCCTTCGGCATTTTCGAAGTCGATAGGGTTCACCTTATGCGGCATGGCCGAGGAGCCGACTTCCCCCTCCTTGATCTTCTGCTTGAAATATCCCATCGAGATATAAGTCCATATATCCCTGCACAGGTCGATCAGGATCGTATTCAGGCGCTTCAGCGCATCACATGCGGCTGCAAGGTTATCGTAGTGCTCGATCTGGGTGGTATGCCTGCTGCGTACCAGGCCAAGCGATTCTACAAAGCGGTTTCCGAAAGCCATCCAGTCAATGCCGGGATAAGCCACATGGTGAGCGTTAAAGTTGCCCGTAGCGCCGCCGAACTTCCCCGAAGAAGGGATCTGCGAAAGAAGGTCCAGCTGCCTGTTCAGCCTTTCGACGAATACCTGGAATTCCTTGCCGACCCGGGTGGGAGAAGCAGGCTGCCCGTGCGTAAAAGCAAGCATAGGGACGCTTTGCCATTCGATGGCAGTCCTTCTTAAAATGAACAGGACCTGGCGAAACAGGGGTAATACCGTTTTGTCGAGCCCGTCTTTAAGCGAGAGCGGAACGGACGTGTTATTAATGTCCTGCGAGGTAAGGCCGAAGTGGATGAATTCGGAGAATTCGGAGAGGCCGAGCTGATCGAATTTGTCCTTTACAAAGTATTCTACTGCCTTTACGTCATGATTGGTTTCTTTTTCCTTGTCCTTGATCCACATCGCATCAGCTTCGGAAAAGTCGGTAACGACCTTCCTGAGCTTCGGGAACAGGGAATGGTCAACCGTGCGGAGCTGCGGCAGCTCTTCCTGGCAAAGTGCAATAAAGTACTCTACTTCAATGTGCACCCGGTAGCGGATGAGCGCATATTCCGAAAAATAATCAGAAAGGACCGCGACCTGTTGGTAATATCGCCCGTCGACAGGCGATATCGCAGTCAGTTGATTTAATGCTGGCATGAACGGCTTATCTTTTAATCCTTCCTGTTGTATCTCCCTGGCGTATGGCTTCAACTTCAGCTTCGGTGCTGATGAGCGCGTCGCCCTCTATTGTATGTTTCAATGCCGACGCTGCTACGCCGAATTCCAGCGCACGCTGTTCGTCATTGAACGTGATCAGGCCGTGGATAAGCCCGGCAATGAAGGCGTCTCCTCCTCCCACGCGATCGACGATCGGGTTGATATCGATATCACTGGTCTCAAGCACTTCTTTCCCGTTCCAGAGATAGGCCCGGAGCAGGTTGTGAGACGCGCTGACGGAAGTACGGTGCGTATCCACAACATGGGTTATGGAAGGGAAAGCTTCCCGGAACTTTTCGCAGCCGTCGACGAACGACGATGATTCTATTCCGTATATATCTTTCAGGTTGATCGGGTTCGCAATGACCAGGTTGGTGCCCTCGGTAAGGGCGGGCAGGATGTCGGATGGCTTCTTGCCGTATTTCCAGAGGTTGGAGCGGTAGAAGATATCCCCGGAAACGGTTATATTAAGCCGGTTGGCGACCCTGATCCCGTCAAGGAGCGCATCTGCGGCTGCCTGCGACAAGGCAGGGGTGATGCCGGCCCAGTGGAACCAGGAAGCGTCCTGCAGGATTTCCTCCCAGTCGAATTCCGCAGGATCCAGCTCTGCGAAAGAAGAGTGGTAGCGGTCGTAAACGATCTGGCTGGGGCGTAAGGCGGCTCCCGTTTCAAGATAGTATACGGCGATGCGGTCGCCCCCGTACCTGATCTCGGATATATCTACGCCGTGGAACTGCAGGTATTGTGCTGCAGCCCGCCCGATCGGCGTATCCGGGAACTTGGTCACATGCACGGTTTTATGCCCCCAGTAGGCCAGGGCACTGGAAACATTGGCTTCGCCGCCGGCATAAGTGATGTTGAATTGCCGGGCTTGTTCAAAGCGGCCGGCTCCCGGTGTGCTGAGCCTCATCAAAACCTCGCCGAAGGACACGAATTTTCCCATATATAACTATTGTGAAGAGGGCTTGCCCCTTAATTAGATACTGATTTTAGAACCAAGCCACAAAAATAAGAAAAATGCCCAACCGGAGAAGTTGGGCATGTGGAATTTCACGATGATCAGTTCCAGCTCCGCTCTATGCCGTAAGCGAGTCCCCTTAGCTCCGCAAGTCCCTTCAGCCGCCCTATAGCGGTATACCCGGGATTGGTTCGCTTGCCGCTGTTAAGATCATCCAGCATGCGGTGTCCGTGATCGGGCCGGAACGGGATCCTGAGATCGGTGCGACCTTCTTCCTTCCGCCGTTTCTGCTCCGTAAGCAGCTCGTACATGACCTGGTACATGTCCACGTCCCCGTCAAGATGATCGGCTTCGTAGAAGCTGCCGTTCGGCTCTCTCTTTGTAGCCCTCAGGTGCACAAAGTGAATGCGGCTGCCCAGCCTGCGTACCATGCCGGGGAGGTCATTGTCGGGGCGGACACCGTAGGAGCCGGTACAGAAACATATACCGTTGGCTTCGGTATCCGCTGCTTCGAGAAGCATTCTTGCATCATTTTCGGTGCTGACAACCCGCGGCAGCCCGAGGATAGGATAGGGAGGATCGTCGGGGTGTATGGAAAGCCTCACGCCCGCTTCGGCGGCAACCGGGGCAATTTCTCTTACAAACTGGTAAAGGTGATTCCGGAGCTCCAGGTCTCCTATATGTTTATAGGTATCGAGCACATCGGCAAACTCAGCGATGGTAAAGCTTTCCTCACTTCCCGGAAGGCCGGCGATAACGTTCCTTTCGAGCTTTTTCAGCGCCTCCGGACCAGCGTTTTCGTGCCACAGAAAAGCTTCGTTCCTAAGCTGCTCGCTGTAATCCTGGATACTGCCTTTCCGGTTCAGGATAAACAGGTCGAATGCCGCGAACTCAACGGCGTCAAACCTGAGACCTGTCGAACCGTCGTGCATGGGAGCGTCGAGGTCGGTCCTGGTCCAGTCGAGAACCGGCATGAAGTTGTAGCAAACCGTATCGATCCCTTCCTGCCCGAGATTGTGAATGGATTCCTTATAATTTTCTATATACGCTTTGTAGTCACCGGATTGGGTCTTGATGGATTCATGGACCGGGATGCTTTCCACGACCGACCAGGTCAGGCCTGCAGATTCTATTTCCGCTTTTCTTTTCCGGATTTCTTCCCGGCTCCATACCTGACCGTTCGGGATATGATGCAGCGCCGAGACAATGCCTGTTGCGCCGGCCTGCCGGACGTCCTGCAACGACACGGGATCGTTGGGACCGAACCAGCGCCATGTTTGTTCTAATGCCATAGTTGAGATCTGATACTGATACGATACTGATTTTTAAGTAAAAGTAAGGAGAATAAACCGGGTTATGCAACCAGGCGGCGATCTGATAAACGTTTTCTCAGCAGCTTCAACGCCCTTCCCATCTGTGTTTCAACCGTTTTGATGGAGATCTGAAGCTGGTCGGCTATTTCCCGGTAGCGCAGGCCGTTTTCGCGGTTGAGACGAAAAATAAGCTGGCACTGTTTGGGCAATGCATTGACCAGGCCTTCTATTTCAAGGTAGAGCTCGTTGAAGCACAGCTCGTCCGAGGGAGTATGGTAGTCGGCGCAGCTGCTGATGCGGTCTACAGAATCGAGCGTATCATTCTTCTGGGGCCGGTAGGTTTTCAGCTTAAGATAGTCCAGGGCCTGGTTCCGGATCGAACGATAGAGATAAGCTTCAAAAGAAGTATGCACGGCTATCTGCTCCCTGTTTTTCCATAACTTCATATAGACGTCGGAAACGACCTCTTCGGCGATCTCCCTGTAGGTAACCACACGCATGGCGTAGGAGCAAAGCGGGTTGTAGTATCGTCTGAAGAGTTCGCAAAACGACTTGTAGCTGCCGTTATAAACGATGTCTGTCAGTAAGCTTTCCATTTTTTCAGACTTGCGCGTATTTGTTTGAACCCCCGCTAAAACCTGCTCGATGACCATTAATCAGTTAAAATATGGTTATAGAAGAAAAACAAGAATCGGGACCAGGTTGATATCGCCCTGCCAGCTTGATTTTTCATTGAGTTAGGGACAACTATTGGGATATCCAAGGAAAGTTCAGCAAAAAATGACTTTAATTTACGCAACCGTTCCCGGGAACGGTTGCAATTTGCACCTGTTGCGGGAAAAATCGGATTTTGTCGTCATAGTAACGGGAAGTGAGCGGAAGGCAGGTCAGCGTATTCTTAGTGTTATTTTTGTATTATTTTTATAATCAGTCATGTCAAAGCAAACGGTTACCATCAAGGAGCTTGCCAAAGAGCTGGGCATATCCAAATCGACAGTGTCGCGGGCACTCCGGGATAGTTCTGAAATAGGCGAGGAAACCAGGCGAAAGGTCCTGGAGTTGGCCAGGGCGCGTCATTATTCGCCTAACCCGTTTGCCCTGAGCCTGCTTAACCAGAGGACGTACAGCATCGGCGTGATCGTTCCCGAAATTGCCAATCCTTTTTTCTCCTCCGTAATCGGCGGTATCGAGGATGTGGCCTACCAGCGGGGATACCAGGTAATGATATACCAGAGCCATGACGCATACGAGCGTGAAGTTTCGAGCACCCGGCATATTGCTTCACGCCGCGCCGACGGCCTGCTGATCTCTATTGCCAGCGGAACAAAAGAACACGAACATTTCAAGGAGCTTGCCGAAAGCTCGATTCCCGTCGTATTTTTTGACCGGGCGGCGGACGAGCTCCAGACCCACAAGGTGCTGGTAGACGACTATGGGGGAGCATTTCAGGCTACCGAGCACCTGATCAGGGAAGGGTGTAAAAAAATTGCCCATATATCCGGACATATGAACCTTGCCATCAGCAGGAACCGCGCTCAGGGATATAAAGATGCCCTGATCAGGTATGGGCTCGAGGTGCGCGACGAATGGATCGTAACAGGCGAATTCAAGCATGAAGTGGGTATGGAAGCGGCCTACCAGTTGATGGCCCTCAGACAGCGGCCCGATGCTATCTTTGCCGCCAGCGACCGGATCGCGATCGGGGCGCATTCGGCCCTGCGCCAGCTGGGCTACCGTATGCCGGGCGACGTTGCTTTAATGGGTTTTTCAGACCTGGCCATATCATCGCTTCTCGACCCTCCTTTGAGTACCATGGTACAGCCCACTTTCGAGATGGGCCGGCAGTCGGCGGAGCTGCTGCTCGATATGATAGAAAGCAAAAAGCCGCCGATCCTCTTCGAGACCAGGGTGCTTAAGCCGGAGCTGATGATCAGGAAGTCTTCTCAGAGAAGCGGTGATGTATAAAAAACTGTGCGGGGCTTTTTATTGTAAACTGCAGCCAATAGCACCGGAAAATCGGAGAGGCTGCCCTTTTTAGCCGGACAGCCTCTGACACTAAACAGGCTTCGTTTGTTGAATAGTACTTTCGGGAAGATCGTGTTCCGCTCAGGCGCCTTTTACGAATTGTACTTCGGCAGAGATCTTCACTTCATCGCTTACCAGTACGCCCCCGGTTTCGAGAGCAGCGTTCCAGGTCAGTCCCCAGGCCGAGCGTTTGATCTTGCCGGAAACTGAAAAACCTGCCTTTTGATTGCCCCAGGGATCTTTGGCAATGCCTTCAAATTCTACTTCCAGTCTTACGGGTAGAGAAATGCCTTTGATGGTAAGGGTTCCTTCGATTTCATCCTGGTTCAGGTCTACGCCTTTCGCTTCAAAAATAAGAGACGGGTACTTTTCAGCTTCAAAAAAATCGGCGCTTTTGAGATGGTTGTCCCGGTCGGTGTTGTTGGTGTCGATAGTGGCGGCATCAGCAGTAAAGCTGATATCTGCGCTTGTAAAAGCTTCGTCGGTTGAGGTGACGGTCCCGTTGATCACTTCAAAGCTTCCGCTTACCGTTGAAATACCCAGGTGCTTTACTTTGAATCGCAGCTCGCTGTGCGTGGGATCCAGATTCCATTGAATGGTTGACATATCTTCGTTGTTTTAAATTTGGTTGTTTTGATAGTGTAACAAAGATCAATCCAAAATAGTTGTATATACATTTAATTTTTTACTTACCAGATCAGTTTTTTATCCAATAGATGCGTTGGATACCTAACCGGGATGCTGAAACACCATCTTTCATTTGTAAAGCGCATTTGCTCCGGTGATGTATCTTGTAATATTCCCAGTAATTTTGTATACTTGTAAATAGCTGAAAACGGATTGATGTATTATGAAAAAGCTATGGGCTGTGAGATACCAGGTTTGAGGCGGGAAAAAACATCTTATAAAAATGAAAGGAACCGGAATAAAAATAGCGCGAAACGCAAAGGGACACGTGAAAAGTGTAACACTTGATACATCTTCGACGGATGAAGATGTTCAGGATTTACTGGATATCGCCGTAGCGCTTGCAGCAAAAAACGAACCGCGTGTTCCCCTGGAGGTTGTAAAGAAAAAGCTGGCAAAGAAGCACGGCTGGAAAGATGTATAGTGTCGTATTATCGCGTTCGGCAGAAAAGTTTTTATACAGCTTATCGGGAAAGAGCTCAAAGCTATTGATTAAAGCTTTGGAGGAGTTAGGTAAAGACCCGTTTGCGGGAGATATAAAGAAGTTGAAAGGTGCTGATGATGAATATCGTAAACGGGTTGGTAAATATAGAATAATATACAGGATCGAGAATGACGTGCTGATTGTAGATGTCCTTTCTATTGGTCATAGAAAAAATATATACGATTAAGTATATCAAAGAAATCCGGTCCAGATCCCTATTTTTACAGGATGGAATCGGTGAAGGAGAATACCATACAATATAAATACAGCGAGGAGCACCTTGTCAGGTCGGCTCCTAACAAATACGATCACACGCAGCTTCGCTCCAGCGAGATGATCCTCAATGTCGGGCCGCAGCACCCTTCTACTCATGGCGTGCTGAGGTTGGAGGTGGTTACCGACGGGGAGCTGATCGTAGATGTAGTGCCGCACCTGGGATACCTGCACCGCTGTTTTGAGAAGCATGCCGAGGCGCTGCCTTTCAACCAGATCATTCCTTACGTGGACAGGATGGATTATGTAGCGGCGATGAACTCGGAGCACGCCTATGCAATGGGAGTAGAGCGTATGCTGGGTATCGAAAACGATATTCCCAGGCGTGTAGAGTACATCCGCGTGCTGGTAGCCGAGCTCAACCGGCTTGCTTCGCACTTCGTTGCTATCGGTACCTATGCACTGGACATCGGCGCCTACACTCCGTTTTTATGGATGATGCGGGACCGCGAGCAGATCCTCAGGCTGCTCGAATGGGTAAGCGGGGCAAGAATGCTCTATAACTATATCTGGATCGGCGGGCTCTTTTATGATTTGCCCGTAGGCTTCGAAGAGCGGTGCGGTGAATTCATCAGCTACCTGGAGCCTAAATTGTCGGAGCTGGAGCAGTTGGTGGTAGAAAATAAAATTTTCGTACAAAGAACGGCAAATGTAGGAGTGCTGCCGTTGCCTGTAGCCATTAACTACGGCTGCAGCGGACCGGTCCTCCGGGGTTCGGGCCTTATGTATGACCTGCGAAGAATCGACGGCTATTCGGTGTATCCCGAGCTGGATTTTGAGATACCGGTCGGGACGGGCGCAATGGGAAAGACCGGCGATTGCTGGGACAGGAACTGGGTGCGGGTCGCCGAATGCAGGGAATCGATCAAAATCATAACGCAATGCCTGGCACGGCTGACGGGCGACCTTAAAAGGACGCCCGATTTCGATCCGCAATCGGCCGTACCGAAAAAGATCCGACCGAAAGCAATGGATTTTTATGTCCGTGCCGAAAACTCCAAGGGAGAGCTTGGGTTTTTCTTCCGTACCGACGGCAAGTCGGACAAGCCTGTGCGCTGTAAGGCCAGGGCCTGCTCTTTTAACAACCTGTCTGTCCTGCCGGAGCTGTCGAAAGGCGGCCTGCTTGCCGACCTTGTTGCTATAATAGGGTCGATAGATATTGTAATGGGGGAAGTGGACAGGTAATTTGCGGGAGCGTAACTATTTCATCAAACCCGCAGGCATCTCTTTCCTCAGCAGGTACCTGTAAATGAACCTGTTCTTCAGGTTCTGGTAGTGCGCTCCTTTGTTCCCGCCGTATCCGTGCCTTTCTTCCGGATAAATCATTAATTCGAAGTCCTTTTTTGCATCCTGTAAGTCGCTGACAAGCTGGAGGCTGTTTTGCAGATGGACGTTGTCGTCCATGGCGCCGTGCGTGATCTGCAGCATGCCTTTGTAGCGGTCTACGTAGGTAAGCACACTGCCCGACTTGTAGCCTTCGGGGTTTTCCTGCGGCGTATCCATAAACCGTTCCGTATAGGCAGTGTCATAGTACCGCCAGTCTGTCACGCTTCCGCCGGCCATACCGTGCGTGAAAACATCGGCTCCCTTTGTGAGGGCCAGGCAACTGATATAGCCGCCATAGCTGAAGCCGGTGATCCCGATCCGCTCAGGATCTGCAATTCCCTCGCTGACCAGGTAACGCGCCATCGTGGAGTAGTCCCTGATTTCCCATTCACCGAGGTTCCGATGCAGGTAGTTGAGGCCTTCCTTTCCGAAATGCCCGCTGGCTCGATGATCGAACGCCACCTGGACCAGGCCTTCCCCGGCCAGCCACTGGCGGGCGGGTGTCCAGTTCCACTGGTCATAGACAGTACCGGCGTCGGGACCGCCATAGATGCTGATCAGCACCGGGTATTTCGTGCCGGCTACGTAATTGGCAGGGTAGGTAATGATCATAGGCAGGTCATACAAGCCGTCGTCGCTTTTGATGCGGGTCAGCTGTGTAGCAGCCAGCTTATACCGTCCGAAATTTTTGCCTTTCATTTCGCCCATTTCCTTTACTATCTTCCCGTTATTGTCGATCACGGTCATTTTCGCGGGCGTATCCACGTTGGAGTAGGTGGTAATGAAATAGCTGAGGTCGGGCGACGGGCTGATCTGCCGGTGGCTATATGCTCCGAAGCTGAGCCGCTTCAGGTTTTTCCCATCCAGGCCGACACGGTATAGGTCAAAACGGGCGGTATTTTCCCTGCCCCTGGCCTGGAAATACACCATACGGGTGGCAGGATCTATTCCGTAGACTTCGGTAACGGTAAATTTCCCGTCAGTAACGGCATTTTTAAATTTCCCGTCGAGACCGTACAGGTAAAGCTGTTTCCACCCGGATTTATCGCTGACGAGGAGCATTTCACCGGTGGCCTCCAGGAGATGCAGCCGTTTATCTGCCTCATCGATAGAGATCCAGGTTTTTTGCTGCTCTTCATAGATCTGTTTTTTTGAGCCGCTTACCGGGCTGACATTATACATTTTGAGGTGGTCGTTGCCCCGGTTGATCCATTGAATAATAAGCCCCGAGCCGTCTGACAGCCATTGCGGCCAGCCAAAATACTGATCGTCTTTTTCATTGAAATCGGCCCAGGCGGTAGCTCCTCCTTCAGGAGAGACGAAGCCGAGCTTTGCCGTAGGATTGGGATCGCCTGCTTTCGGGTATCGCGTTTCCTCGATATGACCATGTTGTCCTTTGCTGCTGTACAGCGGGAACATCGGCGTTTGGCTTTCGTCAAAACGCATATAGGCGATTTTTTTACTGTCGGGACTCCACCAGTAAGCCCTGAACCGGGTGGGTCTTCCATAAATCTCTTCCCAGTAAATCCAGGTTGCGTAGCCGTTCAATATGGTCTGGCTGCCGTCTGAGGTAAGCTGTATCTCCTTGTTTTTTTCCAGGCTGTAAGTGAAGAGGTTATTCCCCTTCGTATAGGCGATGTAGTTACTATCGGGTGAAAACATCGGGTTTTGCTCGGGCAATGAGTCGTGTGTGAGCCTTTTTTCACCGGAAGCAGTCACCAGGAACAGGTCGTTTTCTTTTATTTTCAGACTCTGCCTGAACGGGGCGGCGACCGGCCTCTCTTCCGACGTCCTGCCTGTCCTGAGATTCAGCACGGAGGTGCGGCCCGAAGCGGAAATTCTTATCGATTGGCGATCGGCCCAGGTGGCTGAGGGCAGCTGCGTGTAAAAATCGCGGGGCGTAGCGCCTTTCATTAGTTCTTCTTTGTCAAAAGGGATTTCCTGGGCCCGGGCAGGTAGCTGGAAGAACAGCGTAAGGATGAGCAGATGTTTACTTTTCATAATCAATAAATTCGTAAGAAGCCTGGTCTCCCGAAATGTTGAATTTCAAAAACCCTCTGGGGCCATGCTGGTAGCCTCTCCATGAAGGCCGCCCTGCCACTGCACCGCCGGTGATAAAGCGCGTTTTTCCTTCTATATTCAGGTCTTCAAACCAATGGAGGTGTCCTTGCAGCACAAACCTGAGCTGATGCCCCCTGAACAAGTCAAGCACTTCATTTCGGTTGCGGACCGCAGGACCTGAAGGCCAGCCGCCGGCGGGTGGATAGATATCATGGAAAGACGAGACCAGGGGGATATGTACAGTAAGGATAATCGGAGTTTCTTTCGGTATCCGCGCCAGTTCCTGCCTGAGCCATTCCAGCTGTGCCTTGTCCACATTGCCGATGTACCTGAAATTTTCGACGTCAAGTACGTTCAGCGTAATGAATTGCCATCCTTTATGATGAAACGAATAATAGGTGTCGCCGAAGTAGCGCCTGAACATCCCGTCTTTATAATCGGGATGATCGCTGTTTTCCGGGCTTTCCTTATAAATAGCAAACAGCTCGTGGTTGCCCACACAGTTGTAGACAGGCTTGCCGAAGCGCTTGCTTTGCCGGGCGTAGTAGCTGAACAAAGTGTCGCTCTTCGCCTGGTTTCCCCTCATCACATCAAAAACCTGGTCGCCGCCGACGAGGACAAAATCAGGGTCTATTGCCCCTACTTTCCCGACTACTTTATCAAAAGCATTGGCGGCAACGGAATCAGGCCTCAGGTGGATGTCGGTCAGAAATACAAAGCTGAATTTTTCACCCGGACTTTGGGCCCGGGCAGCAAAATGTATGCCGGAAACCAGTAAAAAGAGAAAGAGTACTCTTGCTTTAAAATTTGTATTCATAGTCGTGCATTCGTGGCCCCAGAAAATCATTATTTCATTTTCGATAAAACTCCTAGAACGATTTCCGCCCTTTTGAGAGCGCGCGGTCCAATCCCTCTGGATCAGAGCCGCCTGCGGTAGCGAAGAAAGGCTGTCCGCCGCCGCCGCCCCTGATTTCTTTGGCGAGCTCCTTTACGATATTGCCCGCATGCAGACCGGCCTCCTTCACCAGGTTTTCTGCAATATAAACCGACAGGAAAGGTTTGCCCTCTATCTCAGCTCCGAGAACCGCGATAAGATCGGGCACCTCATCCCTGAGTTCGTACGAGAGCTTTTTAAGCGCATCCGGGTTCGGTACTTCGACCCTGCTCACGATCAGCCGGAAGCTGCCGTTGTCCTCTGCCCCTTCGATAAGATGTTTTTTGAATTGCTGCAGCTTCTCGTTTTCGAGCGCTTCTACTTTCTTCAGAAGAGCTGATCGTTCGTCGAGCAGGGATTGCGCCTGTTTCAACAGATCGGACGGGTTTCTCAGGAGCTCTTTCAGGGCAGAAAGCGTATGATCCTGCTCTCTGGCAAGAAGGAGGGCGCCCTCGCCGGTTACGGCTTCCACACGCCTGATACCGGCAGATACCGAGCCCTCGGAAGTGAACCTGAAAAGACCGATCTTCCCGGTAGCCGGAACGTGGGTCCCGCCGCAGAGCTCAACAGAGAAGCCCGGCCCGAAAGTGATCACCCTTACAAAGTCTCCGTACTTTTCCCCGAAGGTAGCGGTCGCCCCTGCCTCCAGCGCCTGCTGGATCGGTACGTTTCTTTTTTCATCCAGGAGGATGTTCTCCCGGATCTTACGGTTCACGATATCTTCTATCTGCTCCAGTTCCTCCGCCGTTACTTTTGCAAAATGCGAGAAGTCAAACCGCAGCACCTTGTCGTCAAGGTAGGATCCTTTCTGGGTCACGTGAGCGCCCAGCACACTGCGCATGGCAGCGAGCATCAGGTGTGTGGCCGTATGATTGGCCTCGATACCGGTGCGGCGCTCTGCGTCGACCTTCGCTGTCACGCCTGCCGCCTGGTCCAGCATTTCCCCGATGTTTTCATCCTCCGATATATGGAGAAACAGGTCGTTCTCCTTTTTCGTATCGATGATGTCGATAACCCCGCCGTCGTAATTTCCGCCTGATACGGTTAATGTCCCCCGGTCTCCTGCCTGCCCTCCCATTTCGGCATAAAAAGGAGTGCGGTCGAGCACTATGTGGTATTCCGAACCGGTTTTGGTCCTGACCCGGCGATATTTCAGTACCCGGGCTTCCGATTCCAGGGAATCATATCCTGTAAATTCGGTCGCTTCCGAGTCTTTCAGCTCGATCCAGTCGGTGGCCTCTTTGGCTGCATCCTGCCGCGAACGCTTCTTTTGCCCCGCCAGCGCCAGCTCGTACCCGTTATGGTCAATTTTGAGTCCTTTTTCCCTGGCTATCAGAGCGGTAAGGTCAACCGGGAACCCGAATGTATCGCTCAGTTCGAATGCCTCGTCTCCGGCGATGGTATCGCCACCTGCCGCTGCAAGCTGGGTCATAATGACGTCGAGCCTTTTCAGTCCGGCTTCCAGCGTCCGCAGGAAGCTTTTTTCTTCCTCGAGGATCACGTTGCGGACGAAATCCCTTTGCCCGTACAAACCGGGAAAAACGCTTTCGAACTGGTCGGCCAACGGAAAGACGAGCTTATGGAAGAAAGGTTCCTGAAGGCCCAGATAGGAATAACCGTATCGTACGGCCCGGCGCAGGATGCGACGGATCACATAGCCTGCTTTGGCATTACCGGGCAGCTGCCCATCGGCAATGGCAAAAGATACGGCGCGGATATGATCTGCAATGACCCGGAGCGCTACATTGACCCTGTTTTGCTCAGGGGATATGGGCAGAC
The DNA here is from genome assembly GCA_037191015.1 of Spirosomataceae bacterium. Lineage (GTDB taxonomy): Bacteria > Bacteroidota > Bacteroidia > Cytophagales > Spirosomataceae > Ravibacter. The sequence continues at coordinate 41,955 of JBBCKD010000014.1, read as the reverse complement.
CGGGATTCTCGAATTCGGAAATATATCTTTTGTCGGAAAGTGCTTCCAGGATCTGGATGGTGGGCCGGAATACGTCGGTGTCATAATTCGATTTTTTGCCCTGGATAGCCATACAAAGCCTTTCAAATCCCATCCCGGTATCCACATGCCTGGCCGGCAGGGGAATGAGGCTTCCGTCGGCTTTTCTTTCGAACTGCATGAAGACCAGGTTCCATATTTCCACTACCTGTGGGTGGTCCTGGTTGACCAGAAACTTACCGCCGAGAGCGTCTACTTCCGCCTGCGGCCGGAGATCGATATGGATCTCGGAACACGGGCCGCAGGGGCCGGTATCGCCCATCTCCCAGAAGTTGTCCTTCTTGTTGCCGAGAACGATACGCTCTTCGCCGGTAATGTCTTTCCATAGATCCCATGCTTCCTGGTCGAAAGGCGTCCCGTCTTTTTCATCTCCTCCGAATACCGAAACGTAAAGCCGTTCTTTCGGCAGCCCGTAGACTTCTGTCAGCAGCTCCCAGGCCCATCGGATCGCTTCTTTCTTGAAGTAATCGCCGAACGACCAGTTCCCCAGCATCTCGAACATCGTATGATGATAGGTATCGAACCCGACATCTTCCAGGTCGTTATGTTTCCCGGAGACGCGGAGACATTTCTGCGTGTCGGCGATCCTTCTGGCGGGAGGTGTTCCGTTGCCAAGGAAAAAATCCTTGAACTGGGCCATCCCCGAGTTATTGAACATGAGTGTAGGATCATTCTTGGCTACCAGGGGCGCCGAAGGAACTATCAGGTGCGATTTTTCACGGAAAAAATCGAGAAATGTCTGCCGTATCTGTTGGGATGTCATATAATCCGGTAATGGTAAACTGTTTAAACCAGGCGTATGCTTTCCGTTAACGCCTTTTTTGTAACGGGCGCAAATTTAGTGATAATATTTCATGTAGGGGCCGTCGGCTGTCAGCAGCCTGCCGATAGCCTGTTTCTGGTAGCTGAAAGCTGATTTCTGATAGCTATTTCATGGAATATAACATAGATTTGCGTCTGGTACTAATAACGTATAACATTATAATCATGCTCCAGTCCATCCCGTTCGATCAGACCGCTGCGTTTAAAAAACTGAAAACGCACCATAAAACGATAGCCCGACAACATCTGAAGGACTTGTTCGCCGAAGATCCGAACCGCTTTAAAAAGTTTTCGATCCGCTTCGGAGACATATTGCTCGACTATTCCAAAAACCGTATCAACGGGCGTACAAGGAGCTATCTTATACAACTGGCCGAGGAAGCAGGACTTGCAGATGCGATTGAAAAAATGTTTACCGGTGATAAGATCAATGCTACCGAAGACCGGTCAGTATTGCACATAGCGCTCCGGAACAGGGCAAATACCCCCATTCTTTCCGACGGGAAAGATGTAATGCCCGAGGTGAATCGTGTGCTGGAAAGAATGAAGGAATTTTCGGGAAAGATAAGGAGCGGGGAGTGGAAAGGCTATTCGGGCAAGGCTATTACCGACGTGGTGAACATCGGGATCGGGGGAAGCGACCTGGGCCCGGTAATGGTTACCGAAGCCCTGAAGCCCTATGCAAAAAAAGGACTGAACGTCCATTTTGTTTCGAATGTGGACGGCACGCATATCGTGGAGACCCTCAAGCGGCTGAATCCTGAAACGACGCTGTTCCTGATCGCTTCCAAGACTTTCACGACACAGGAAACAATGGCCAATGCCCATACGGCAAGGAAATGGTTCCTCGACGCAGCCGGCGATACCGAGGCGATCAAAAAACATTTTGCAGCCCTGTCGACCAACCGGGAAGAGGTTGCCAGATTCGGTATCGATACCGCCAATATGTTCGGCTTCTGGGATTGGGTAGGAGGAAGGTATTCGTTGTGGTCGGCCATCGGGTTGTCGATAGCGATCTATATCGGATTTTCGAATTTTGAGCAGTTGCTGGCAGGCGCCCATGACGCCGACGAGCATTTCAGGAACACGCGTTTTGACAAAAATATCCCGGTTATCCTGGGTATGCTGGGGGTTTGGTATAATAATTTCTTCGGCGCCCAGTCGCATGCCATCCTGCCTTATGATCAATACATGCATCGTTTTGCCGCCTATTTCCAGCAGGGTGATATGGAAAGCAACGGTAAATATGTAGGGAGAGACGGCAAGCCCGTGGATTACCAGACTGGACCTGTGATCTGGGGCGAGCCCGGCACCAACGGTCAGCACGCATTTTACCAGCTTATCCACCAGGGAACAAAGCTGATACCCGCCGATTTCATCGCTCCGGCTGTCAGTCACAACCCGGTAGGAGAGCATCACCAGATGCTCCTGTCCAACTTCTTCGCCCAGACAGAGGCGCTTATGAACGGGAAAACCGCCGGGGAAGTGCGCGCTGAGCTGAGCGGCTCGGGGAAATCGAAGGAAGAGATCGACTTTCTGGTACCGTTTAAGGTTTTCGAAGGAAACCGCCCTACCAATTCTTTCCTTGTTAAGAAAATAACGCCCAGGACCCTGGGTACGCTGATCGCGCTCTATGAGCATAAGATATTCGTACAGGGTGTGATCTGGAATATCTTCAGCTTTGACCAATGGGGAGTCGAGCTGGGCAAGCAACTGGCCAATAAGATTTACCCGGAATTAAAGAGCGATGCGCCTGTTTCTTCGCATGACGTATCGACCAACGGGCTGATCAACCAGTACAAGCGCTGGAGATAGCACGACGTTTCGATAGGGTTCCATCCGGGATTCCATCTGGGATTCCATCCGGGTAGAAATACATGCCTTTTGTCTTTTCGGAGATGAAAGGTATGTTGTTTTTTGCCCTTTTTCTGATCATTTAAACCAGTCAGCCATGAATCGTTTTTTGTTTTTCCTGCTTGTTTCGGCCAATGTATGTGGCCAGGGATTGAGCGTCTATAAAGATAAGGCCGTGGTTTTTTCGTCGGTAAACGTAGTCCCGATGGATAGGGAAGAAGTTTTACGGGATTATCATGTGGTGGTAAAAAATGGGAAGATCACGGATATGGGGCCTGCGGCCAGGATAAAAATACCCGCGGGGGCAACTGTGATAGACGGGAAGGGGAAGTACCTGCTGCCAGGCTGGAGCGAAATGCACGCGCATGTGCCGCAGGTGGAAGACCTGGCTCCTATGAAAGAGGTATTGATGCTTTACCTTGCCAACGGGATCACCAACATACGGGGAATGCTCGGCAGCCCGAAGCATCTCGAGCTGAGGGATAAAATAAGATCGGGCGAGATCCTGGGCCCTCATTTCATCACGTCGGGCCCTTCTTTCAGTGGGCAGAGCGTCAGGAGCCCCGAGCGGGGTATCGAGATGGTACGGGAGCAGAAGAAGGCAGGCTATGACTTTCTTAAGCTGCATCCCGGGCTTACGAAGGCGACTTTCCCGGGTATAGCCCGGACCGCTAAGGAGGTGGGTATCCCCATCGCGGGGCACGTTTCCTTTAACGTGGGCGTTTGGGCGGCTATAGATGCAGATTATGCTACGATCGATCATCTCGACGGGTTTATAGAGGCGCTTACTCCGGGGATCGATACGATGGCGGCCCAGGAAACAGGACTTTTCGGCACGAGGATAGCTTATAAAGCCGACCGTTCGAAGATTCCGGGCCTTATGAAAGCGCTGAAAGACAACAATATCTCGGTGGTGCCGACGGAAGCGCTCGCCGAGAGATGGCTCGCTCCGGAAGGAGTGGAGAAATTTGAGAAAGATCCGGATTTGAAATATATGGAACCCAAAGAGCGTGAAAGATGGCTCCAGGTAAAGCGGAACTTCAATAACGAGCCCGGTTTCAATGTTGCCCATGCGAAAGCCTTTGTAGACCTGAGGCACCGGCTGCTGCTGGCATGCCAGAAAGGGGGAGTCAACCTGCTGCTGGGCTCCGATGCTCCCCAGATACTGAACGTACCCGGCTTTTCGATCCACCACGAGCTGAAATATCTTACAGATGCAGGTCTCACACCCTATGAGGCGCTCCGTACCGGTACTGTCAACGTGGCGAAGTTCCTGGGAAAGAAAGATTCGGGAGCTGTGAGGAAAGGCTTTGATTCGGACCTTGTGCTGCTGGCCGGAAACCCGCTCGAGAACATTTCCAACACCCGCAGGATAGAAGCAGTGATGATCGGTACCAACCTGCTCTCAAAAGAATTTATTACCGGGGAGCTAAAAAAACTGGAGAAATAGGAGTACTGTGAAGTCGGCGCGCAGTAGTTTACCCGGTGGGTACAATGCCTGCGCCACATGTAAATTCGATTTGTGTGAAAAAAATACTGATCAGAACCGGTATCGGTTTAGTTGTTATTCTTCTCATAGGCCTGCTGTACGCGTATAGCCAGCTGAAAGACCGGCACCCCGGCTACGAGATCGATCTGAGCATCAAAGCCGGTACGCCCGGATCCGTGCGGATCGGTTTTTCAAAGAAAGACATTACGCCGGAGGGATTCGATACCTGGAATGATGCCAACGGAGATTCGAAGTACAACCGGAAAGACGGAGACTCTTTTAACGACCTGAACGGAAACGGTAAATTCGATGCCGTCTGGATGGCAGGATTTCACCAGGGAAGACCGGCCAACGGGGTGAACGACCCGCTCTGGGCCCGGGCTATGGTAGTGGACGACGGAAGGCACAAGCTGGCGCTCTGCGTAATAGATATGATGGGCTTCGGTCATGACGACGTGGTAACCGCCCGGAAGAAAATTAAAGCGTCCCTGGGACTGGATTATGTCATTATCGCAAGCACGCATGTACATTCTTCTCCCGACCTGATGGGGATGTGGGGATCCGGTCCTTTGAAGCGCGGAACGGACGACCGGTACCTGGAGACGGTAACGAACCAGATCGTAGCTGCGGTAGAGGAAGCCTACCAGTCGGCACGTCCTGCCAGGCTGAAGTTTGCGGAGGATCTTTCCGCAGCCATTCCACTGGTGGGAGACTCCAGGCCGCCGCGGGTACTGGATGCGGGCATACGCCTCATGCAGGCGGTCGACCTGGAAACTGGAAAAACAATCGGCACGCTTCTGAATTGGGGCAATCATCCTGAAACGCTGTGGTCGGGCAACGTAATGCTTACTTCCGACTTCCCGCATTACTACCGTAAATACCTGGAGGAGGGTGTTTACGAGGGAGACAGCCTGGTCGAGGAAGGAACGGGAGGTGTCGCGCTGTTTGCAAACGGTGCTGTAGGCGGGCTTATGACGACGCGTCCGCCGGATACCATCTATCATCCCCTTTCGCAGAAAATTTTAACCGGCGCCACTTTCGGGAAAGCCGAAGCACAGGGGATGGCGCTGGCGCTGATCTCCTTAAAAGCCCTCCGCTCGGACGCCGTCGAGACCGTGGATTCGGCTGCGATAGGCGTGCGTGCCAGGACGATCGCTTTGAAGGTCGAGAACAAGCTATTCAGGCTGGCCGGCTTTCTGGGAATTTTCAGAAGAGGTTATGTGAAGCGTAAGCATTTGCGCTCGGAAGTGGCGGTGTGGTCGCTGGGGCCTGCCGCATTTGTGCATGTGCCCGGTGAGCTGTATCCTGAGATCCTGAACGGTGGGGTGGAAGCTCCTGACGGCGGAGACTTCGGGCTACAGCCTGTAGAAACTCCCTCTATACGCGAGCTCGTGAAGCACAGGTATAAATTCTTTGTAGGCTTGTCTAACGATGAGGTGGGCTATATCATACCGAAAAGCCAGTGGGATACGCGAGCTCCTTATACCTATGGCCGGGATAAAGGCCCGTATGGCGAGGTTAATTCCCTGGGACCGGAAACAGCGCCGGTCATTTACAGGAACGTAGCGGAATTACTGGAAGACCTGTAATCCTGTCAGTTCTACGGCTTTTCCTAACCTCCTTCCGTTACTTACTCAAACCTGAGGTGCTTGACCGATTCTCCCGAAACCGCCAGTTCAGTCAGCGCATCGATACCGATCTGGAGATGCCGGTTGACATAAAGGTGGGTGACTCTCTCGTCGCTTGCTTCTGTTTTAACCCCTTCGGGGACTAAGGGATTGTCTGAAACGAGCAGGAGGGCGCCGTGCGGGATCGCGTTGGCAAAGCCGGCAATGAAAATGGTAGCCGTTTCCATGTCTATAGCCAAAGCGCGTATTTCCCGGAGGTAATTCCTGAATTCTTCGTCATGCTCCCAGATCCTCCTGTTGGTGGTGTAGCAGGTACCGGTCCAGTAGTCCAGCTCATGCTTTATGATGGTGGAAGAAACCGCCCTCTGGAGGCGGAAAGAGGGGAGGGCGGGGATTTCCGGGGGCATGTAGTCGTCGCTTGTCCCTTCGCCTCTTATGGCGGCTATGGGAAGAATGAGGTCGCCGATCTGTGTCTTTTTCAGCCCGCCGCATTTTCCAAGGAACAGGACCGCCTTCGGAGCTATGGAAGAAAGGAGGTCCATGATGGTGGCGGCCATCGGGCTTCCCATCCCGAAGTTGATAATGGTTATGTTGTTTGCAGTAGCAGTCTGCATGGCCCGGCCGATGCCCCTGATTTCCACTCCGAACTTTTCGGAAAACAATGAAACGTAGTTAATGAAGTTTGTAAGGAGAATATATTCTCCGAACCCGCTGAGCGGAGTGCCGGTGTACCTGGGCAGCCAGTTTTCAACGATATCCTTCTTGGTCCTCATGTGTAATAAAGGGTTATCAGCCTGATTCCCCGCGCCTCATTCAGGGTTTTCCGCGATAAAGTATCGAAACAGGTGGAGGTGATTTTTGAAATATGGTCTCTATACCTCAATTTTACGGTTATGCTGCCTCGTCTCAACCTTCCGTCGTTCTCTTGTAAAGTTAAAGAAGTTGACGGAAAACCTTATGTATTTGATATTATCAGGAGAAAGTTTGTCTTTCTTTCCCCGGAAGAGTGGGTACGGCAGCATTTTATCCATCTCCTGATCGATCACTACCGGTATCCCCGTTCCCTGTTTGCTGTCGAGACGGGTGTTTACTATAATACATTAAAGAAGCGGTCCGACATCATGGTGCTGGGTACTGACGGGAATCCCTACCTGCTGGTGGAATGCAAAGCTCCCGGGGTGCGGATAAAAAACAATGTTTTCGACCAGATTGCACGATATAACTTCAGCCTGAAGCCCCGCTACCTGGTTGTCACCAACGGGCTGGAGCACTTTTGCTTTTGTGTCAGGGAGGAAGGGAAGATAGATTTCCTGGACGATCTGCCCCTTTACAACGAAAACCCCGGTCAGTAAACGGCCGGGGTTTTCGTGTCGGGTTTGATAGGCTGATTAGCGGGGGAACTGTGCCATTCCGTAGTGTTTCTGGAGCAGCAATTCGTATTTCTTTGCTTCTTCCATTTTCTCTTCTTCCTGGTAGGAAGTCATGATAGACTGGAGAATGTAAAGATTGAGATTGCTGTTCCGTCCGCCGTAATTCCCTGTTTCCTTGGCGAAAGTAAGATTTTCATCCGCCCGTTTTGACATGGTTTCTGCTATATCGGAAGCGATTTTGTCTTCTCCCAGTTCCAGGGCCGGCCCGATGAAATTGACCGATATCTGGTCATAGGGAATGCTCTTGTCGGGCATGGTTTCAAGCGACCGCTTCAGGGCTGCCCGGGCCTCCTCTTTTTTTCCGTCGGTAAGGAGCTGGTTGATGAGGCGCAGGAATGAAATCCTCGCGGATAGGACAGGAGACCCCAGGTAGGTATTATCGTAGTAGGTTTTGGGGTTATCCAGCTCTCTCCACGCCATATGGTTCATCATACGGTCGTACATGATATCCTCGTTGACATAGCCGTCAGACGCTCCATCCACTTTGACCGGCAGCAGGCGGTAAGCATATCCCTCGAGCTGCATGTACTCTTTCAGGTTGAGATAGCTGCTGTTGCCCAGTGTAGAAGAGAAATAGATCGGCCTTTCCCAGTCATTGCTGGCGATGATATCGAGCATGATCAGGTCTGATTTATAAAGATCGCGGCTCCCGATCGACCAGCTGAGTGAATCTCTCAATAACGGCTGCAGATCTTCCCTGACGATGTTCATGCTTTTAACGCGTTCAACATCGACCGGTAAAAACAACACCGAAGAAGGAAGGATAGAGGTCATGTCCCCCGAGGTAAGCGGTACCTGTATAGCGCGGTTTTCCTGCTTGACCAGGCTGATGTATTCCTTCAGGTTAATTCCCGATTTGACATTGGGCACCTCATAGAAAGGTACTACGTCGTTGCGGCCATATATGTAGTTTTTCCTGTCGAGGGAAATGGGCAGCGCTTCGGACTCGTAGGTCCTGCGCTTCATCTGGTCGATATACCAGTCGGTGCCGAGAAGGCTGAGGTTACAGACCCTTACATCGGTCCTGAAGCCCTCCACTTCCTGTACGTACCACAGTGGGAAAGTATCGTTATCGCCGCCGGTAAACAGGATGGCATTCGGCGCGCAGGTATTTAGCATATTTTTAGCAAAATCAACCGAATGATAACGATGACTCCTGTCGTGGTTATCCCAGCCCTTGGCAACCATGATCACCGGTACTACCAGCCCTATGGCAGTTGCCGCCAGGGCGCGCGTGGTATCATTGGTAAGTATTTTGCGGATAACGTCGGCTATGAACATCACACCCAGGCCTATCCACATGGTAAAGATGTAGAACGATCCGACGTATATATAATCCCTTTCCCTGGGTTCTTCCGGAGGGGAGTTGAGGTAGATAACAAGCGCTACACCCGTTAAAATGAAAAGCAGCGCGAGAATAAGCAGGTCATTTTTCCTGCGAAAATAATGGAATACGATCCCCAGCAGGCCCAGTATAAAGGGCAGCATGAAGAAATTATCGTGGGCCTTATTGCTGGCAATAGTCGACGGGTATTCTTTGGCGGCATCCCACGGTAAAAGAGTGCCGGCGCCTTCCTCGTCGCTTTCACGCCCTACAAAATTCCAGAGGAAATACCGCCAGTACATATGCCCGACCTGGTACGAAAGCATAAAGCTTACGTTATTGGCGAGATTCGGGCGCTGTCCTTCATTCAGGTTCTGCATCTGCTGGTACAGCTGCACATGGCGCTGTTGGGTGGAGTACATCCGCGGGAGCAGGATGCTAGATCCCGAAGGATATTCGTATTCCGGCCTGTAATCATAGATCTTGTATTTCCCGTTTTCCTTGATATACATCGGTGCACCCCTCTTTTGAGAGACAGGCCTGTCTACGAAAGTAGGACCGAAAAGCAGCGGCCTGCTTCCGTATTGCTCGCGTTTGAGATAGGAGACAAAGCTAAGTACGTCGTTGGGGTTGTTTTCGTTGATCGGAGGATTGAACTCGGCCCTTACCAGTACCAGTATGTAAGACATATAGCCCACCAGCACGAAAACAAGAGACAGCAGCCCGACGTTGAGCGCCTCCTTACTGTGTTTTTCGCTGTAACGGATTCCATACACCAGCAAACCGAGGAAGAGTACCACAAAAATGGCAATACCCGATGCATAGGGAAGCCCGAAGGTATTTACGAAGAAAATTTCGAACTGCCCGGCAAGCGAGGGAAGCCCCGGGATGATCCCCGAGTTGATAATGCCAAGCACGACCAGGCCGGCCAGGAAGGCGGAAGCGATCCCCCAGAACGAGTGCTTCTGGTATCTTTTGAAATAAAAGATCAACGCCAGCGCAGGTATCGCTACCAGGTTAAGCAAGTGGACTCCTATCGACAGTCCTACCAGGTAGGCGATAAACAGAAGCCACCTGTTGGCAGCGGCACGGTCGTCGATCCGTTCCCATTTAAAGGCGGCCCAGATGACGATCGCAGTAAAGAAAGACGACAGTCCGTATACTTCAGCCTCGACAGCCGAGAACCAGAAAGAATCGGACCAGGTGTAGGAAAGCGCGCCGACTGCTCCCGCCCCGAGAACAAGGTAAGTTTCGGCAGTGGAAAGCGCGCTGTCGGCTTTACCGATTATTTTGCGGGCGAGCATCGTAATGGTCCAGAAAAGGAACAGTATGGTAAATGCGCTGCTTACGACAGATAATATATTTACCCAGAATGCTGCTTTTTCTACATCTCCGAAAGAAAACATCGAAAAAAGCCGACCCAGCAGAAGAAAGAACGGCGCTCCCGGCGGGTGCGGTACCTGAAGTTTAAATGCGCAGGCTATAAATTCGCCGCAATCCCAAAAGCTGGCTGTCCTCTCGACGGTAAACAAGTAGGTAACCAGCGCAATTCCGAAGATTATCCAGCCTGTGAGATTGTTGTAACGATTAAATCGGTTCATGAAAAACTGTTAACTGTTGATTTTTTTGTGGCACTCTCCTTGAAACACAGCCAAAATTAGTAAAATAAGGGTAAACACAAGGTTGGCGCGCTCTTAATTAATGTTAAAGCTCAGGAGAGGCGTAATACCCGCCAGAGGCCTTCTTACCGTAAGGAAGCCCCGCAGGGGCGACGCTATGCCTGTCCGCAGGTGAAGCACAGCGTAATCCGCAGCCGCACAGACAGCGCTCCACAGAACACTTAAGCCCCGCAGGGGCAACACAATTTCCTACTGACTATAAGTAATATTCGACGATCATTAACCACCGGAGAAGCGCAGGGCTTCTGTAATCCTGCAGTTATATGACTAAACTAATTATATTTTGGAGTGACCAAAGAATTCAATTGAAAGTTTGTTTAATCGATAGTTTCGCATTTATTTCGAGCGTTCATTTTGGTTTTTACAAACTGAAATGCTGTCAGTATTCCAACTTTCATTTTATCAATTTTAATGCCCTTGAATTCTGTAGATACATTTATGGACTGGGTTGAAAAGGACAACCCCGGAGAGATAGAGTTTCACCAAGCCGTAAGAGAAGTAGCCGAGACGATTATCCCGTTTATCGAGGATATACCCCGGTACAAGAATGCCAACCTGCTGCAGCGTCTGGTTGAGCCGGAACGTATAGTCATTTTCCGTGTCCCCTGGGTAGACGACAAAGGAGAGATCAGGGTAAACCGCGGATACCGGGTACAGATGAACAGCGCGATAGGACCTTATAAAGGGGGATTGCGTTTTCATCCTTCAGTAAACCTGGGAACATTGAAGTTCCTGGCATTTGAGCAGGTTTTCAAAAACAGCCTTACCCAGCTTCCGATGGGCGGCGGTAAGGGTGGGTCCAATTTCGATCCCAAGGGGAAATCTGACGGTGAAGTGATGCGCTTCTGCCAAAGCTTTATGACTGAATTATCGCGTCACATCAGCCACGATGCCGATGTTCCTGCGGGTGATATCGGGGTAGGAGCGAGGGAGATCGGCTTTATGTTCGGACAGTACAAAAGGCTTAAAAATGAGTATACCGGCGTATTGACCGGTAAAGGGTTTGAATGGGGAGGCAGCCTGATCCGCCCGGAAGCTACCGGCTACGGGGTGGTTTATTTTGTCGACAGGATGCTCGCCGAAAGACACGACTCGCTGAAAGGCAAGAAGGTAGTGATCTCAGGGTCGGGGAATGTGGCGCAATACACCGTGGAGAAATGTATCGAACTGGGAGCCAAGGTGCTGACCGTTTCGGACTCTTCCGGTTACGTATATGATGAAAACGGTATCGATGCCGAGCGCCTCGCCTACATACTGGAACTTAAGAACGTGAAGAGAGAGCGGATAAAGGTATATGCCGATCGTTTCGGATGCGAATATATAGAAGGGAAGAAGCCATGGGAGGTACCATGTGACATTGCCTTTGCCAACGCTACCCAGAACGAGCTGGATGCCGATGATGCCCGGCAGCTGATCGATAATGGTTGTTTTTGCGTGGCAGAAGGGGCAAACATGCCGACTACACCTGAAGCGATCGAATTGTTTAAAAACCACGATGTGTTGTTTGCGCCCGGCAAAGCTTCTAATGCCGGAGGTGTGGCTGTATCGGGTCTTGAAATGTCTCAGAACTCGCTTCGCCTTTCCTGGACCAGGGAAGAGGTCGACCAGAGACTGTACAAGATCATGGAGAACATCCATACGATCTGCAAACGCTATGGTCGTGCCGCCGACGGCAGGCTCGATTATGTAAAAGGCGCCAATATCGGGGGATTCGTAAGGGTGGCGGAAGCTATGCTCGCACAGGGCGTAGTGTAGGGCTACAATATGCTGCGAAGGTAGCGCCTCACATTCTCCATATAGAGACTTTCATCGAAACCGTTGCTCTCACCGGGAGCAACGGTCATTTTGATCATGATAAACCCGTAGGTCACTACCAGCCATTCCCGGTAGGTCTTGTTGACCGACTCGGCAAATCTCGGCTTAAAGCCGGCGATCATTTCCCAGACAGGATTGTTATGGGGATCCAGCTCGTGGGAATAGAGGGCTTTTGAAGGAGAGGAGGCTTCTCCTATACTGAACATAACCTGGAAGATTTCCGGGTGCTCCTGTGCAAAATTCCAGATGGCCGACGCTACTTCACTCAGCTGTTTCTCCGGGTTCCTGTAAAGTTCCCGGATATCCCTGAATCGGCCTCTCAGCTGCTCAAATCCCTCGGAACGGATGGTGTCGAGAAGCTTTTCCTTGTTTTCAAAATACTCGTAAAGAACAGGCGGGGTATATTCGACCATGTCGGCGATTTTACGGACCGTAACAGCCTGCCAGCCTTCGTTCCTGGCGATGGCACAGGCTGTTTTCAGGATGCTTTCGCGAACCTGTTGGCGATGCCTTTCCTTTCTTGCAGATGTCCCCATAGGCGATCCTGCTTTGAGATTTTCGGATTACAGCTGTAAATCGCTTTATTTGGCGTGTACTACCGGTTTCTGCTCCTGTTTTTCAACCAGGCGGTAGTTTGCTTCCTGGGCGCGTATTTTGGCGGCCAGGCTCTGGCCGGCTACCGAAACATTGTTCTGGTAAACATCGAGCCTGACAGCTTTCTGATTGTCGTTCAGGTAGTTGCCGATCACCTGCTTCAGCATCTTTTTAAACCTGGGGTCGGTGACCGGGAACGCGACGTCGATCCGGCGATGGAAATTCCGGTGGGTCCAGTCTCCCGATGAAAGCAGGATATCCTCCTGCCCGTCGTTAAAGAAATAGAATATCCTGGAATTTTCGTGGAACCTGTCCACTACTCTCAGCGCAGTGATGTTCTCGCTGATCGTGGGGAGGTCGGGGATAAGGCACAGGCAGTTGGTCACCACCAGCGTTACCGAAACGCCGACCCGTGCAGCATGATAGAGCTTATCTATAATCTGCTTGTCCTGCAGCTGGTTGATCTTGACGACGATCGCCGCCTTCCTGCCCATCTTGCTGTGCTGGATTTCCCGGTCGATCATTTCAATCAGCTTCCTGTACATATTGAACTGGCTGACCTGTAGTGTGTTGAAAGGCAGGTACTTGAATTTTTTGGCCTCCTGGCCGGTAGCCAGGTATGCAAACAGCAGCTCCAGCTCGTTGCAGATTTCGGAATGGGTGGTCAGCAGGACATGGTCCACCGATTCATTGGCAGTAAGACGGTAAAATCCACCTGTGCCGAGATAAGCGTATCTTTCCCAGCCTTTTTTGACCTTTCTTTTGATCAGCGCGATTTTAGCATGCACTTTAAGTCCGGGTGTGCTGAACATCACCTTGATACCCGCATCCTTCATTTTTTTTGCCCAAACGGGACTCTCCTGGTCGCTCAGCTTAGGGTTAAGCTCTACAAAAGCAAGTACCTTTTTCCCGTTGCGCGCGGCGCTTATCAGTGAGTTGACCAGGAATGACTGCCCGCTTATTTTATAGAGAGAAACGTGGATCTCCCTGACATGCGGATCGACGGCGGCATCGTTGAAAAATTTGAGAATAGGCCAGTGCGAATGATAGGGCAGATGCAGCAGCTGGTCGCCCGCCTGAAGGGATTCAAATATGTTTTCGGCCTGCTCTACAGAGAGGAATTGCCTGAGTACCGGATATTCAAGCTTCCGGCTCACGCGCGGGAAATTGACCAGGTCGCTATAATTAAGATAGTGACCTTTTTCTACCCATTCTTCCGTAGAGATATCGTAGCGTTCGGACAGGAACTGCCTCATCGATTCCGGCATGTTCTTTTCAAAAAAGACACTCTGGGGAACGACAAAACCCTGTTTTTCAAGCTGGCGGGCTACCCTCGACGCATATACCTGGGTCAGCTCATCTTCCAGTTCCGGGGAGGAAGGCCGTTCGGAGCTGATACAGTAGCTGTCATGAATCCTGAAGCCCGGGAAAACCAGGTCGAGGTTATAACGGATGATATCTTCGAGAAATGCTATTTGCTTTACTCCGTTCAGCTCCGGGAGCTCGACGAACCTACCGGTATTCTTGACCGGGATATTCAGACACGCGTACTGGAACTCATCATGCTCACCGGCAGCCGGCTCCTGCGAAAAGTCCTTGTAAAGCCGGATGACAAGATGAAAAACAGCGTTGTCGGGCGGCACGTTTTTGAACGATTTCCTGCCGCTGAGAAATACAGGCTGCAGATACCGGAAGATTTCCTGCATGAAGTAATTCCTGAGGAATTCCTGGTGCGCGGTAGCAAAAGGTTCTTTAAAAGACAGCCTGATGCCGCCTTCCCTTAAGGCGGGAAGCAGATCGCCGGTCAATATATTGTTGAATTCATCAAGCTGGTTCGACAGCGTTTCACCGATATGACCGAGCAATACTTCCGGGAAGAGGTTAAGCTTTTCAAGGGTGTCCCTGCTTGCAAAGGTCATCGCGCGGAGCAGGGGTATTTTTTCTTTTACAAAGTCGTCTCTTTCTTTTGCGAAGCGGCCCAGAAAGCGCAGGCGCTCCACTACCGGCACATTCTCATCCTTAGCCTCCATCAGGAGCCTGTAGGTATAAGATAACCAGCTCAGGCTATTATCGAAATATGGGTGAGATACATCCAGCATCGCTTATTTTCCCCAGGTTTCGGGTGAGAGCCGCCAATTGTTCAGCACTTCTATCTGGTCGGCGGAGATGTATGCTTTCTCCAGCGCTGCATTGATCAGGATCTCGTAATGACTCAGTACTTCGAGCGGGATACCGGCCGTACGGAAGCTTTCTTTTGCTACTTCAAATCCATAGCTGAAAATCGCTATCGTCCCTGTCACGATGGCGCCATGATCGGTCAGGGCCCTGACGGCTTTGAGCGAGCTGCCTCCTGTGGAAATCAGGTCTTCTACGACCACTACTTTTTTACCTGCCGGTACGGGACCTTCTATCTGGTTGCCCATACCATGCTTTTTGGGTTCCGGCCTTACGTACCCGAAGGGGAGGCCGAGCTTGTCGGCTACGAGGGCTCCCTGCGCGATACCTGCAGTGGCAACGCCTGAAATCACTTCGGCGTCGGGGAATTTTTCATTTATCTTATCGGCAAGCGCCTCCTTGATATAAGTCCGGATAGCAGGATAGGAAAGGGCTACTCTGTTGTCGCAGTAAATCGGCGACATCCAGCCCGAACTCCACCGGAACGGGTGGTCCGGCCTGAGCTTTATCGCTTCGATTTCGAGCAGCTTTTCAGCGATTTTCCGAGAGACAAACTGTGTATCCAAGCCTTTTGCAGGGGGTTAGTATTTATGATTTATTTAACAGATGCGCTTTACCTGTTAGGTGCGTGCAGTGCAAAGCCATCCCGGTTATTCCGGAAGTCAAAAATAAGCTATTTCCCCGTCAGTTGAGGGGTGGGAAGAAATAAAAAAATCCGATCCTTTTTTATCCCGGCTGTACCGGGTTTATAACCAGTAAGTTGGAGAGGTATCAGGCCGTCGGATCGGGTGAGGCGGTGTTTGTGACCAGGATTTTGTCTATCCTGCTTTTGTCCATATCGACTACTTCCAGCCCGAATGTTTTCCAGCTTATCTTCTCGCCTGTTTCCGGGATGTCTTCCAGGACGTGCAAAATAAAACCTCCAAGCGTATTGAACCCGACAAGCTCTTTTCTTTCAGTCTCCGAAAGCGTGATCCCGAAGTGGGTCAGGAATTCGTCAAAAGGCAGCTGGCCGTCTACCAGGTAGCTGCCGTCGCTCCTTTCGACAATTTCCTGATCATCTTCTTCGTCCGAAATATCCCCCAGGAGCGCATAGACAATATCATAGATAGTAGCAACCCCTATGACGCTCCCGTATTCGTCCACGATAATACCGAAGTGTACCTTGTTTTCCCTGAATTTGTCCAGCGCCTGGTAGGCCCGGTTGCTCTCGGGCAGGTAGACCGGTTCCCTCACAAGATCTGTGAGGCGGTCCGTGCGGTTCTCCGGCTTTTCATCGATCAGGTCCTTGGTGTAGATGAGGCCGATCACATTATCGAGGGAGTCCTTGCAAAGAGGGTATACCGAATACCTGGTTTCTATGATGGTCTGCCTGATCTTTTCGGGGGTGTCGTTGGCGTCCAGCCACACGACCTCCTGCCGGGGAGTCATCAGCGACGCAATCTTGCGGTCGCCCAGGTGAAATACGTTATGGACGATCTCTTTTTCTATTTCTTCGAAAACCCCGCCCGTTGTTCCCTCCACGATCAGGCTCTTCACTTCCTCCTCTGTTACGATACTGCTGGAGGGCTTCAGCCCGATGAGGTTGAAAAGAAAGTCGCTTGACCAGCTGAGCAATACGATAAAGGGCTTGGTCAGCTTCGACAGGAACGCCATGGGGCCGGCCACGAGCTTCGAAATGCTTTCGGCATTGGACATCCCGATCCTTTTGGGCACCAGCTCGCCAAGCACAAGCGAAAGATAGGTGATCGACAGGAGTACCAGCGCGGTTGACAGGGTACCGGCGTAGTTTTTCAGATAGTCAAACTGTTCCAGGAATCCCTTTAATACGGTCGTCATTTTATCCCCGGAATACATCCCGGTCAGCAAACCGATCAGCGTAATGCCTATCTGTACGGTAGAAAGAAACCGGGTGGGCGAATTGGCCAGGTCCAGGGCCTTCTGTGCGTTTTTGTTCCCGGTACGGGCTTCCGCTTCCAGTTTTGATTTCCGGGAGGAAATAAGCGCAATTTCTGACATGGAAAAAATGCCATTCAGAATTACAAGGAGCAGGATAATGAGGATTTCCAAAAACCCGAACGTTATTGATAATGCAAATTTATAAATTTTGTATATGTCGATTCAAAAAGTCTTTAGTTATTTTTGCCCCTCTCACGGCTAATCTTTACCTATGGTAATATTTTTTGCGGATCGCCCTCTTACCATTTCTTCCCGGAAAAATGTCGGGGAAAGTGATAGCGTGCATTTTGATCATATCCTGGATGTACGGCTGCTGAACCGGAAAAAGACAGACCTTAGCGGGCATGTGCTGTTTCTGAACGTTACAGCGAAATTTGCGGTGGAGATCGTCAGGATGCTGAGGCAGGATCCCCCGGCCGACCTGCTGTCGGTCAAACTGCTGGTGAACGATAAGAAAGCGGTGGTTGACAGCATTAAAAGGGATTTCAAAGTCATTAAAGCTGCCGGCGGAATCGTTTACGACAAGGATCGATGCCTGCTGATCTACCGGAAAAAGAAATGGGATTTGCCCAAAGGAAAGCTGGACAGGGACGAAAGCTCCCAGAAGGCTGCGGTGAGGGAGACAAAAGAGGAAACGGGCGTAACCGTCAGGTTGCAGAATAAGATCTGTACGACCTGGCATACGTATGCGTTTAATGACGAGCTGGTCCTGAAAAGAACAAAGTGGTTTCTTCTGGAGTGTATTTCAGACCGTAAGATGAAACCCCAGGCCGAGGAAGAAATAGAGCGCCTGGAATGGGTGCCGGTCGGCCAGGCAAAAGCCTACCTGGTCAATTCCTACAGCTCGATCCGGTATGTTTTCGAGCGTTTCGAGGAGAAGCTTATCGGGCTTAGCAAATAATCACTGCACGGCCAATTCTTCAGGAAGGCGGTAGGGGAGGAACTCATCCACATTCTGACCATAACGGTACAGATCGCGGACAATGCTCGAGCTGATCGGGGCAAGATGCGGAGAAGTGATCAGGAATACCGTCTCTATCTCTTCGTATACGTACCTGTTTACCTGGGAGATAGCGTTCTCGTATTCGAAATCGGTAGTATTCCGGAGTCCTCTTAAAATATACCTGGCGCCCATTTCCCGGGCTATCTTAGCGGTAAGACTGTCGTAGGAAATCACCCTGATCCTGTCATTCCCGGAAAAACTCCCGGCAATGAGCTTTTCCATAGTCTCAACAGGGAAAAATCTTTTCTTGTTAAGATTAGTGCCTATCCCGATAATGATCTCATCAAAAAGCGTCATTCCCCTTGTCACAATATCATGATGGCCTTTGGTGAAGGGATCGAACGAGCCGGGGAAGAGGGCTGTTTTTTTCATGGAAAAGATAATTAGATAGCGTGAAGAAGTGCGAAATACCGGTGGTCGGCCAGGTCATTGAAAGCCTCGGGGTACTGCAGGTGCGCAGGCCTTCCGGCAAAACGGATATGAGGTATAAAACGGGATAATTCTGCGAACAGGCCCGAAAAAGGCGTTGTTTCGCCCGACAGCGTAACGTGTACGCCTTCAGGCAGGTAGTCGAGCTTATTCAGGCATGAAAGTACAAAAAACGTAGCCTCTTCAGGGTTTTGAAAATGATAGCGGTTGCAGAGAATGAGCTTTTCGCGTTCGAATACCACTATAAAAAGGAAACCTTCCTGGATATGGATGTGAACGCGGGGCCCGTCTTCTCCCCGGCTGTGAGAACACCCCGCTATGAGCGCGCTTGTAATGTGTGAAAAAGTAATGTCCTGCAACGCGTATTGCTCCTGGAAGAATTCCCGCCAGGCCGAAGGCATCTGGAATATGCTGTAGCATCCGAAAGCGGGAAGCGCCTCCGAAAGGGTTTTATTCGTTCCCAGCACCGGGTGGCCCAATGCAAGCTGCAGGTAGCGGGAAGCGTATTCTTTGCGGAACAACGGTTCGGGAACCAGGGTAAAGGCGTCGGAGTTGACCAGTACATTGATCTTTTTCCAGCCCGTTAAAGAAAGTACCTGGTGATCAAAAACGAGAAGCCGGAGGTTTTCGAGGACTTCCGTGTTTGAAAGAAATACATCAGAGGCAAAATCTTCGAACCATATGCACCGCCCGCCGGTTTCACAGAAAAAACGGAACCTCAATTCCCCGATTTCCAGGTTCAGGGTGCTCTGATAGGCAACCTGCTGGCTGATGGCGCTTCCGGACACAGAGGCGGCTCTTATCCACCTCGTCCCGTTCTGTATGTTAGCTGTCGTACTCAAATCAGTTGCTTTTGAATGGCCGGCCAGTTGCGTTCGTCAAGAAGGTATCCGGCGGAGGTAACGGTGTGAAATACCGGGTCGATGCACGGCGCCGGGAGGTTCCTGATCTCCCCGATCGTCATAAACCGTACATCTTCGATCAGTTGTCCGGCTGTATCAAGCTCAGGATCGTTTCCTTTTACATAGCTTTCCCGGTTTTCGACGGAAGCTTCAAAGTAAAGTTCGATTGCGTGCAGCGGTGGTCTCAAAAACTCACGCAAAAACATGAAACGGCCGATCTCAGCCCGGAGCCCGGTTTCCTCCGATATTTCGCGCTCTGCTGCTGCCCGTACCGGCTCGCCGAAATTTACGCCGCCCCCGGGAGGGCACCAATACAATCCGCCTTCCGCTAACCCCCGGTGGCCGACCAGGAGTATCCTGTTATCTTTTACGCAAATACCGGAAGTTCTCACCCGGAGCCTGTGCCCAAATGTGCTGACTATTTCATCGTTCATAACAGCCGACCGGCATTTAACGCTCAAATATAGCGACAAAGCGCAAACCGGCCTATTTCTTCCCGGGCGGATTGAACGATAAAAAATCAATAGCCGCCTGAAATGTAGCTTTCCAGGGACTGGATCCTGTTCTTCTGCTCGTTGATAATTGCCGTTACGATATCATTGATGGAAATAATCCCGAAAAGCGCCCCGTTTTCAGTAACCGGCAGGTGACGGATGTGCTTTTGAGACATGATCTCCATACAATCCTCCACTTTCTGCTCCACGTCGACGGTGATGACAGGAGAGGTCATGACGTCGCGTATCAGGGTATCTTTTGAAGCACGGCCTTTCAGGATGCCTTTCCTGGCATAGTCCCTTTCGGAAAAAATACCCGTGAGCTGATTATTTTCCAGGACCAAAACGGCTCCGATATTTTTTTCTTCCATCAACTGGAGGGCTTCGAGTACGGTATTGCCGGGATGCACATACCACAAATAGTTACGTGCTTTTCCGTTAAGAATCTGTCTGACTTTCATAAGGCTTAAGTTAGCTGGTTTATATAATGGGGAGTTGAGAGTTGAAAGTTGAGAGTTGAAAATTGAAAGTTATTGCTCCACTTTCAACTTTCAATTTTCAACTCTCAACTTAATAACTTTCCCGTACAAGTTAAATAATTGTTGCGAAAAGTTCAATTGGATTTTGAAGATAAGCGTTTAGATTCGCCTATGAGTTCAGAGCAGCTACCTTCCGCGGTATTCGCTTCCCGTTTTCCTTTCCGGCCTACGGAAAGCCAGGCGCGTTTCTTCCGTCAGATGGACGTTTTTCTGGGGGCCCGTTCACGCGAACCGGGGGCTTACGATTGCTTCGTACTCAAAGGGTATGCCGGGACCGGCAAGACGACCCTGGTAAGCGCGCTGGTGAAATCTGCCGGAGCGTTCGGCTACCGGTCGGTATTGATGGCGCCTACAGGAAGGGCCGCAAAAGTGATGAGCGGGTATTCGGGGAAAAAGGCATTTACGATCCACAGGAAAATATACCGTCTGCGGGATACCGCCGGTGAACGGTTCGTGTTCGTCAGGCAGCCCAACTATCACAGCCACACCCTATTTGTGGTTGACGAAGCGTCGATGATCAGCGACGAGGCGGTATTCGGCTCAAGAGGGCTGCTGTCGGACCTGATAGAATATGTAAAGGAAGGAGAAAACAATAAGGTTATTTTCGTAGGCGACACAGCCCAGCTTCCCCCCGTGGGTACGTACCTGAGCCCCGCGCTCGACCCGGTCTTTCTCCGCAAGAACTTCGGGATAAATGTCATGCAGGAAGAGCTGACGGATGTGATGAGGCAGGCCGAAGCTTCAGGCATATTGTGGAATGCCACCAGACTGAGGGGCGAGCTTGGCCGGGAAACCCCGTCTGTTACGATCAATGCGAGGTCGTTCAGAGATGTATTCAGCATGACGACCGTGAAGCTGGAGGACGGTTTAAGATATGCTTATGACAAATTCGGAGAAGAAAATACCATTGTCCTTACCCGTTCCAACAAAGATGCCGTACAATACAACCAGTACATACGCCGCATCATACACTTTGCCGAAGACGAGATCGATGCCGGAGAAAGGCTGATGATCGTCAGGAATAACTATAGTGTGCTGGGTGAAGATTCCCGGGCCGGTTTCCTGGCAAACGGCGATTTTGTCGAGCTGCTGAAGGTCCGCCGGATGGAGGAGATGCACGGCTTTCGGTTTGCAGATGTAACGCTCAGGCTCACCGACTATGAAACGGAACCCTCGTTTGATGCCAAGATCATACTGGATACGCTTTATATGCCCACACCGTCGCTTACGGCAGACGACAACAGGAAGCTTTATGAGAGCGTGCTCCTGGACTATGCCGACATATCTTCCAAGACAGAGCGGCTGGAAGCGGTCAGGAAAGATCCTTATCTGAATGCGCTGCAGGTCAAATTTGCCTATGCGCTCACCTGTCACAAAGCGCAGGGGGGACAGTGGAACGCCGTATTCGTCGACCAGGGGTATATCCCCGAAAACGAAGTAAGTGCCGACTTTCTCAGGTGGCTGTACACGGCCGTTACCAGGGCTACGGACGAATTATACCTGATGAACTTTCACAAGTCTTTTTTTGAATAAATCGCCCCTCCGGATTTATCCCGAGGCATTTATTAATCAGGCAGGTTGAAAAGCCTCACTGCCTCTTCGTAAGACAACGGGCCGGCGGCTATACGACCTATCTGGCTGCCGGGCACGATGACATAGCGGTACTGGCCATCCGGCGCAGTCAGGTTCCGGCCCTGGTCAGGATCGGTGCTCAGAAGGCGCACTTTCTTTTCCAGCAGGGCATATTCGAGGCGTACCTGTGTAAGGTTACTGGTAACAACATAGGGCAGCGGACGCACCTGGTTTTCATCCTGGGTCAGCTTTACGTACACCAGCACCAGCCCGCGTTCGAGGATAGCCTGGTCGAGAGGAGGAGCCGTAATATCGTGCTGATACCTGACGAGGCCGTTTGTTGTGGTCCTTACCCACGCGGCGGTATTGACAGACTTCCAGTCCGAATAAATGACATTGGCCGTCCCCGGCTCTCCCTGCTCGCCTTTAGGCCCCTGCGTACCTACACCGTCTCTGCCCGGAGGACCTTCGGGACCTTCACAGCTTTGAAGCGTCAATACTGCTGCAAGGAAAAAGAAAACCTGAAATACTCTGAATTTACTCGTCATGTATGCTGTCAATAAGGGGGTAATATACGACTGAAGACACTTGTTGTTTCAGCAACTTTTAAAAGGGCAGTAAATTTCCGAATTCCTAAAGACTTTAACAAAAAATGTTTCATATTTGAGTTTATGTAGAGGGCGCCCGCCGATTCGGGGAGCGCCTTACACGATCCGGAAAAATACATTACAAACCTCTGATGGCCGAAAAAAAACTCTTTCTTTTGGATGCAATGGCGCTGATTTACCGTGCCCATTTTGCATTTATCAAAGCCCCCCGCGTAACCTCGAAAGGTCAGAATACCAGCGCCGTATTCGGATTTACCAATACGCTCCTGGAGGTGCTTCAAAAGGAGAAACCTACTCATATCGGGGTCGCTTTCGATACCTCCGCTCCGACGTTCAGACATATACAGTACGAAGCCTACAAGGCGCAGCGGGAGGCCCAGCCGGAAGACATCACTTTTGCCATTCCCAATGTAGTGAAACTGCTGAGGGCTATGAATATACCCTGTCTGACCAAAGACGGCTATGAAGCGGATGATATCATCGGCACGATTGCGAAGAAAGCAAGAAAGGAGGGGTTTGAGGTGTACATGATGACGCCCGATAAGGATTTCGGGCAGCTCGTCGAGCCTTCCTTATATATCTATAAACCGGCTTTCCTGGGGAAAGGCGCGGAAGTCCTCGGGGTCAGCGAGGTGCTTGAGCGCTGGCAGATAGAGAGAATAGACCAGGTCGTGGACATGCTGGGGCTGATGGGAGACGCAGTGGACAATATTCCGGGGATACCGGGGGTGGGCGAGAAGACCGCGCAAAAGCTCATTGCCCAATACGGATGCGTGGAATCTTTACTTGAGCATGCTTCGGAAATCAAGGGGAAGCTGGGTGAAAAGATAATTGAGAACGGGCATCTCGCCCTTTTATCGAAGCAGCTGGCGACCATCGATATCGATGTGCCGGTGGAGTTCAATCCTGAAGACCTGGCAGTTTCAGAAGTGAACAGGGAGGAAGTAAGCCTGCTTTTTGACGAGCTTGAATTCAGGACGCTCCGCAGAAGAGTGCTGGGAGATGATCCGTTGTCGCAGGATTACCAGGCTAAACCGGTAGCTTCGAAGACGCCTGCCAACCAGCTTGACCTTTTTGCAAGCCCTGCGCCTGCAGCCGCCGGGGAGGGTACAACAGAGATCCCCCCCGTGGAAATCGAACCGGCGCTCCCGCTGCGCACAATTTCCAATACCCGGCATCATTATCATATCGTAGATACCGCAGCGCTTCGCGAAAGCCTGGTTTCCTACCTGCTGATGCAGGACCTGATCTGTTTCGATACGGAAACTACCGGTACGAATGCGCTGGACGCAGAGCTGGTGGGGCTTTCATTTGCCTACCTGCCCGGAGAAGCCTTTTATATACCGGTTCCGGCTGATCGCGAAGAAGCCGTATCCCTGGTAGCCGGCTTTAAGCCGGTTTTTGAAAACCTTTCGATTGAGAAAGTAGCCCAGAATATAAAGTACGATATGCAGGTGCTTGCCCGTTACGGTGTTGAAGTAGCAGGCAGGCTTTCGGATACCATGCTGGCTCACTACCTGGTGGAGCCGGAAAAAAGGCATAATATGGATATTCTTTCCGAGCACTACCTGCGTTATTCGCCTGTATCTATCGAAACCCTGATCGGTAAAAAGGGTAGCTCGCAGGGCAATATGAGAGACGTAGAGCTTGGCGCTATTGCCGAATATGCCGCCGAAGATTCCGATATTACGCTACAGCTTTACCACAAGCTGATGCCGGAAGTAGAAAGCAAAGGCGCAGCGAAGCTGTTTGAGCAGGTGGAAATGCCGCTGGTAAAAGTATTGATGGATATGGAGATGGAAGGCGTAAAAGTGGACCTGCCGGCGCTCCGGGAAATGTCGGGGGAACTGGAAGGTGATATCCGCAGGCTGGAGGGAGAGATCTATGCGCTTTCGGGCTGCCCCTTCAATATCAACTCTCCCAAACAGCTCGGGGAAATACTTTTTGAAAGGATGCAGCTCATTAAAAACCCAAAAAAAACCAAGACAGGCCAGTACGCTACGGGTGAGGAAATATTGTCGGGGCTTGAAAACGAGCATGAAATAGCGCGGAAGATCCTGGATTACCGCGAGCTGCAAAAGCTGAAATCGACCTATGTGGATGCGCTGCCGTCGATGATCAATAAGCATACCGGCCACATCCATACCTCCTATAACCAGGCCGTAGCAGCCACAGGCCGGCTGAGCTCCAACAATCCGAACCTGCAGAATATTCCGATCAGGACTCCCCGGGGAAGAGAGATCAGGCGGGCTTTCATTCCGCGGCACCCGGATTTCCGGATCCTTTCGGCCGACTATTCCCAGATAGAGCTGCGGATCATGGCCGCTTTCAGCGGTGACAAGACGATGATGGAGGCTTTCAACCAGAACCAGGATATCCACGCCAGCACCGCGTCGAAGGTATTCAAAGTGCCGATAGAGGAGGTGAGCCCGGATATGCGCCGGAAAGCCAAGATGGTCAATTTTGGTATTATATACGGGATTTCAGCGTTCGGACTTGCCCAGCGGCTTGCGATCCCGAGGGGAGAGGCTGCCGGGATCATCTCGGCTTACTTCGAGGAGTTCCCCGCGGTAAAATCCTATATGGACAAGGTCGTGAACGACGCGCGGGAAAACCATTTCGTGGAGACGATCCTGGGAAGGCGAAGGTACCTGCCGGATATTAACTCAAGGAACCAGACCAACCGCGGATTTGCTGAAAGGAACGCCATTAATGCGCCGATCCAGGGATCTGCTGCGGATATGATAAAAGTTGCCATGATCAATATTCATGAGTTCCTGAAAAAGGAAAATATGAAGTCGAGAATGATCCTGCAGGTTCATGACGAATTGGTTTTTGATGCGCACAGGGACGAGATTCCTTACCTGTCGGAAAAAGTGGATGAACTGATGCGGCTGGCCGTACCGCTGCCCGTCAAAATGGCTACCGGCATCGGCGTAGGGGATAATTGGCTGGAAGCGCACTGATTTTTCTTAACCGATTTAAGATTTTCCGACATTAGCAGAGATATGAATCACAGGGTTGTTATTACGGGTATCGGTATCTATTCCTGTTTGGGTCAGGACCTGGAAACAGTCAAAAAATCGCTGTACGAAGGGAAAAGCGGGATTATCCTCGACCAGTCCCGGAAAGATTTCGGGTTTCGATCGGGCCTTACGGGCTATGTACCGGAGCCCGATCTCAAGGCGAGGCTCTCGCGCAGGCAGCGTATCGGGATGCACCAGCCTGCGATGTACGCCTATATGTCTACCATCGAGGCCCTTGACCGGGCCGGGATGGACGCAGGTTTCCTGGAGCAGTACGAAACCGGGATCATCTTCGGTAACGACAGCACGGCGGCTTCGGTAGTGGAAGCCATAGACAAGACCAAGGAGAAGCGGGATACGACCCTCATCGGGAGCGGCGCTATTTTTCAGAACATGAACAGCACCGTCAATATGAACCTTGCCACCATTTTCAGGCTGAAAGGTATTAATTTCACATTGAGCGCGGCCTGCGCCTCGGGATCGCATGCGATCGGCATGGCATTCCTGATGATCAGGCAAGGGCTGCAGGAGCGCATTATATGCGGCGGGGCGCAGGAGATAAACGCCTATGCTATGGCCAGCTTCGACGGCTTGGGTACCTTTTCGCTCAGGGAAAGCGACCCGGTCAGGGCGTCGAGGCCTTTTGACAAGGACCGTGACGGGCTCGTTCCCGGCGGCGGAGCAGCGACGGTAATCCTGGAGTCGTACGAATCGGCAAGGAAAAGAGGAGCTCTGATCCTCGGGGAGCTGATCGGCTACGGCTTCTCGTCCAACGGCGATCATATCTCGAACCCTGATATAGACGGGCAGCTGAGGTCGCTGACCATGGCGCTTCAGCAGGGTAATGTCAGCGCCGGAGATGTCGATTATATCAATGCCCATGCTACTTCCACCCCGGTGGGGGATGCATCGGAGGCCAGGGCGATCTATGAAATATTCGGAGACAGGGTGCCGGTAAGCTCCACGAAATCGATGACCGGTCATGAGTGCTGGATGGCGGGAGCAAGCGAGATCGTTTATTCCATGCTGATGATGGAAGGAGATTTTATAGCTCCCAATATTAATTTCGGGACACCTGACGAGGATTCCGCAAAAATCCGGATTATAGCCGAAACGCGCCCGGCAGATATAAACGTATTTGTATCCAATTCTTTCGGGTTCGGGGGGACCAATTCTACGCTGATCGTAAGAAAATGGAAAGAATGACAGGAGTCATTTTTTTATAGAGTAATCATATTTAATTTCATAAATCGCAAAGATCATTATGGGAGCAAGGGATAACGAATATCATTATGCTACAGTGGTTGAGGCAATCAATGAGCTGAGGAAGAAGGGGTATACCCATGATTTTAATCTCGAGATCAATTGCCTGATCTGCGGAGCAGGTAAATTTACGGATGAGGAATTTGATGTCGAAGAGGTATACCGGTATGAAGGGATGAGCGACCCGGCGGATGAGGCAACTGTTTACGGGATTGCCTCCAAAACCGGGATTAAAGGGATTTTAGTAACCGGGAATGCATCGGAGATCGACTCAAGATCCGCGGGTATTCTTAAAAAATTACATTATTAGTTGCATGCCTTTTGTCTTTGCAAGAAAGGTTTTTACTGCCGGAGCCGCGCAGGAAAACTGCCTGATCGAAATAGAAGAGGGAACGGTCGTTTCCGTTATACCCGTGAATGATACCAGCCAGGTGCCGGAGGGAGCGGCCATATTTGATAACCTGTCTCCCGGCTTTATCGACATTCATATCAACGGCGGGGTGGAACATCACTTTACGCAAAACCCTACCGTAGAAGCGCTTTGGGATATGTTGTCGGCCAGCCGTGAGACAGGTACTCCTTTTATATTGCCCACCTGCATTACCTCGCCGTGGGAGAATATCAGGGAGGCGATCGCTTCGACCAGGAGCTTTATGAACGAGTTTCCCGACGCGGGAATATTGGGATTACACCTCGAAGGCCCTTTTATTAACCCTAAAAAGAGGGGAGCTCACCTTGAATCCTTCATTCTGAGGCCCGAAGATGAGCTGCTGCAATCGCTGAAGATGGAGGGAAAAGGAGTCCTTAAGATGTTGACGCTGGCGCCGGAGTTTTTCACTCCCGACCAGCTGAGAGACCTGAGCGAAGCAGGTATCATACTTTCGGCCGGTCATTCCAATGCCAGTTTTGCCGAGGCAAGGCAGGCTTTTGACAACAGCGTCAATTTGTGTACCCATTTGTTTAACGCCATGTCGGCTTTCGGGCACCGGGAACCGGGGCTGGTGGGGGCTGTCTTCGAGTCGGAAAATGTATATGCGCCTGTTATCCTGGATGGTATCCATTGTCACTATGCTGCCGCCCGGATCGCCTATCGCCAGAAAAAAGAGAAGCTGCTGCTGATCTCGGACGCCCTGTTCCTGGGCCGGCAGAAAACCAGGTTTAAGTGGGGAGAATTCGATGCGGTGCTTGAAGGAGACCGGTATGTCAATTCGGAGGGTAACCTCGCAGGAGGGGCTATTTCCCTTCCGGAGGCTGTGGTGAACGCGGTCACTGAAGTGGGGATCCCGCTGGCGGAAGCCGTGGAAATGGCGACCCTGAGACCGGCAGCAGCACTCGGCCTGCAGGATAGGCTGGGTAAGGTCGCCGCGGGGTATCCTGCTGTTTTTACGGTATTTTCAGACGACCTGACCTCGTTCAGAAGCGTGTCGTTTTAAGATCTATCGCCGAAATGAATGGAGCAGGTTAGGGGTAATTTAAAAAGGAATAGAGCGATAGACTAGTATTTTTCAGCAATAGTTTGAAACTTTGCCTGTTTTAGTTGTGTTTCAGCTGAAATAGTATCATTCCAAGAATTCCAAAAAGCTCTCCTGAATAAATCGTAGGTACTTTAAACAATAGCCGAAGTTTATAAAAGGATTAATCCGTTTTAGCTATGAAGTTAACTCCAATTGAAAAACGTAGCGGGCTGACGCGCGAAGAATTCATCGCTGAATATCTTAAACCAAAGCGCCCTGTCGTTTTTACTGACCTGGTCAAAGACTGGCCGGCTGTTCAGAAATGGACATTCGATTGGCTCCGTGAGACGCACGGAAATATAGAGGTGCCGTTGTATGACAAGCACATCCATGATCCGGACAAATATTTCAAACCGGCAAAAGTAATGTCGTTCGGGGAATACCTGACCCTGATCGAGCAGGGACCGGTGGACCTCCGGATGTTCCTGTTCGACATTTTCAAGAAAGCGCCCGAGCTGGCAGACGACATACGTTTTCCTACGATTATGGACGGATTCCTGAAGGGGTATAAATATGTCTTTTTCGGGGGAGAGGGCTCTATCACAGGTTTGCACTATGATATGGATTGCTCCAATGTGTTCTTAACCCAGTTCCAGACCAGAAAGGAGGTGATACTTTATGCTCCCGACCAGGGGCCGCGCCTTTACCAGCTTCCGTTCACTGTGATGAGCAAGGTCGATCCGATCAATCCGGATTATGATAAGTACCCCGCGATGAGAGGCCTGCATGGCTATCATACCATCCTCAACCACGGGGAGACTATTTTTATCCCGTCGCTCTGGTGGCACTACATCCGTTATGTCGACGGCGGCTTCAGCCTGGCGCTGAGGGCAAACGATTCACCGCTCACTTTTATGCGGGGCGCTTTCAACCTGGTACGCCACAAATTTGTAGATCAGGGCATGACCTGGGCGCTCGGGAAAAAGTGGCATAACTGGAAGCATAGTAAAGCTGCCGAAAATGCGCAGCGGGCTATCGAGGAAGATCGCCGCCTGGGGAAGAATGTGGATGAAGTAGCGGTATAGCCGACCAAAGTCTCTGAAAAGAGAAAGAAAACCAAGGTCACGGATAACACAGCAGCGTTGTTATCCGTGACCTTATTGTTTGGACTATTTATTGCCCGTTGGTTACCCAGCGCTTATTGCGCCATCCTGCTTCCTGGGCGGCAAGGTCGGTATCGGGATCGATCAGCAGCCGGCTGGACTTCCCGTTAAGGCTTACATAGCAGCTGGCCCGGATCTCGGTATCGCCGATACCCGACTCCAGGTAAAAAGCATGCAGGTAATGAGCGAACTGCAGGATCATGTCGGGCTGAAAGCTCATCTGGTGGACCTGGCGCCCGGTCAGGAATTCTGAAGGGCTTACCAGGAACTCTCTCCCGGTTTCCTTTACCCTGACGAGGTATTCGACGATGCCGTTTTTTTCCATCAGCATGATCCGCCATGAAAAGCGAAAACCCTGCTCATGCCAGAGCGGGTTGCCGGGGTAGAGCCACGCCCTGAACGGCATTACCGCCTGGAAAATAAAGAAAAGCACAGCCAATCCCCTGGCTGTTGCAGTGGGCGCCTGTTCTGCTGCCGCAGGCTGAAAACGCGGGCCGGGAAACAGGAATGTCATGACTTTTCTATGCCAGTCCGCATGAAAAAAGATGAGGGTAAAGGCACACATGAACCAGGGAAACATCCCGATCGGGAACAGCAGAGCGGTAAAGACATGGAACAGAATGACGACAGGATAGATCCAGGCTCGTGTTCTGTCAAAATATAGAAGGAAAGGCGCGGAGAGGTCGAAAATCATTGCCAGCCAGCTCGCTGTATACGCAGTAAGCGGCTGAGCCAGCAGTCCGCCGATCAACGGCAGATGCGCATTTGCCGAAAGCCATATTTTAAGCGGCTGGGCGAGGAAAAGCCAGTCGCTCCCGATTTTTGCTATGCCGCCGAAAAAATAGACCGATCCGATCTGCGTTTTCAGGAGGAAGCTTGAGAATGCCCCTGATTTTCGTATTGGCCGGCGCACCTTGTTGTAAAGACAATCTAACGAAGCTACGGCATTCATGGGCATGAATGACATCAGGAACGACAACAGGCTGATCAGGTAATAGTGGTTGAGATAAACCGTTTTGTCCCAGAGCTCGGTGTAGGTGAAGAGCAGGAAGAAAAGTACAATGGCTGTCCTGAAAAAGAGTCCGAGCGCTATCAATATCGCCAGCAAAAGCAGGAGATAAAAGATGCCGTGCAAAAAAGGTTCGGGGGGAGGAGAGGCCCAGGAGAAGCCGTAATAGGAAAAAAAGAAGCCCGGCGCCTGATAAAAGTCGGAAATCCATCCTTTAAGGATGAACCGGGCAAGCGCGATGCTCATCAAAAGGCCGAAAACAAAACGGAAAAAAGCCAGTGAGTAAAGGCTATTCCTTCTCGATGTCTCCAAAATCAACTGTTTTGAAGGGCCCGATACTAAACCGGAGGCGGGCGCCGGGCGGATAAACGGTGTCGGTATGAAGTACCAGCTGCGCTCTTTGCCCGCCTTTTTCGGCGCTTAGGACTACCCTGACGTAATCGCCCAGGAAAGTTGAATTTTCGACCCTGCCTTCAAGGCTGCCGTCGGGTGCATGGCCGGAGCCTGTTTCTTCCAGGATCCTGATATGCTCGGGCCTGCAAAACAGCCAGGGTTTCCCCGCTTCGTTCACGCCTTGCCCGGCAGCAAGCATACCAAAAGGTGTTTCGAGGCCGTAGCTGGTCCTGGAGCAGGCGATGCAGCTGTATTTGCCGAAAAGATGGGCTACGTAGCCGCTCACCGGGTTGGCATATATGGCTTGCGGCGTATCCATTTGTAACAGCCTGCCTTTATGGATCACCGCTACTTTATCCGCCATACTCAGGGCGTCGCGCGTGTGGTGCGTCACCAGTATGGTGGTAATACCGGTAGCTTTTACTATTTTTCTCAGGTCCTCCCGTACCCGCTCATGCAAAATCGTATCGAGGTTACTGAAAGGCTCATCCAGGAGGAGAATGCTGGGCTTAGGAGCAAGGGCCCTGGCCAGCGCCACCCTTTGCTGCTGTCCGCCCGAAAGCTGGTGCGGATATTTGCCGAGGTCTTCATCCAGCCCTGTAAGCGCGAGTGTTTCCTCAATGATCTTTTTTTTCTCGGAGGCGCTTTTTCCCTTTAGCCCGAAGCCTACATTCCCGGCGATGGTCATATGCGGGAACAAAGCGTAATCCTGGAATACCATCCCGATATTCCGTTGATAGGCCGGGACAGACTTTCTGCCTTCCGAAATGACATTGCCCGACAGCACGAGCGATCCTTCGTCGGGGTGCTCCAGCCCTGCGATCGTTCTCAGCAGCGTGGTTTTCCCGGAGCCGCTTTCCCCGACAAGAGCGAGTATGTCCCCTTTATCCACTGCCAGCGAAACATTGCTGACGGCTTTGCCGGCCGATCCGGGGTAAATCTTTGAAATATTCCGCAATTCTAAAACAGGAAGCATGCTAGGTATTATTTCTGATGATTCTGTTAAGTAAAACGATGGGCAGTATCCCGGTCAGGATGACGATCAGCGAGGCGTTGGCCGACTCGGCGATTTGTTCGTTGGTAGCCATATCGAAAGCTTTCGTAGCCAGTGTATGGAAATTGAAAGGACGGAGTATCAACGTAAGCGGCAGCTCTTTTATCACGTCTACAAAAACCAGGAGCAGACCTGCAGAGATACTCTTTCGGATCAGCGGCAGATCTACGCGCCATAAAGCCTGCCACGAATTGTAGCCCAGGGTCCTGGCGGCGTCGTTGACATCCTGACCGGTTTTCTGAAAGCCGCTGTCGATCGCATTGTACCCTACCGCCATAAAGCGTACCGCATAAGCAAAAATAAGCATAAAAAGTCCTGAAGAAAGCAGGAGCGGGCCCTGCTGGCCGGTAATACGAAGCAGCCATTTGTCGAACCCGATTACCGGGGCCATAATTCCTACGGCTATGACCGCGCCGGGAATCGCATATCCCAGGGAAGCGATACGCGTCACGTACCGCATCCGGTAGATTCCCGCAACCCTTACGGTGTAGAGCAGGATAACGGCAAGAATGACGATGAGCAGCGACGACAGCGAAGCCAGCACAAAGCTTTTTACCACGATCAGGCCAAAAGTATGATCGAGTACCTTGTGCGCGGTTTTGATGGCCCAGTATACCAGCTGTCCGAAGGGAAGAACGAAGGCGATAAAAGCTATTGCTGCACAAAAAGCCAAAACCGACCATTTCCCCATACCGCTCAGGGGAAGCCTGGCGGCCGGCGCCGTCCGCCCGCTTTTGGAAGCCCACCTTTTGTTGCCTCTCTGGAAGTACTCGGCCCAGAGCAATAGTAAGACGATGAGGGTCAGTATCGATGCCAGCTTAATAGCGCTGTCGAGGTCGCCTAATGTGAGCCACGCCCTGAAAATGCCGGTTGTAAAAGTGTTAAGGCCAAAATATTTGACGGTACCATAGTCATTGAGAACTTCCATGGATGCCAGCGCGATCCCTCCTGCTATCGCCGGCCTGGCCATCGGCAGCGCAACAGAAAAGAAGGTCCGCCAGGGGCTGCTGCCCAGCAGTGATGCAGCTTCCTGTACTTCCTTCGAGCTGGATAGGAAAGAGGTACGGGCGAAGAGATAAACGTAAGGGAACAACGTAATGCTGAAAATAAAAACCCCGCCGGGCAGGTTCATCAGGTCTATGAGCGGTCCGGAGAGCTGCCATCCGGCCGTATTCCTGAGGAAGCTATGGATCGGGCCGGTGTATTCGAGGAGCCCGATGTAGCTGTAAGCCATCATATAGGAGGGAAAGGCCATCGGAAGAATGAGCAGCCACTCCATATATTTTCTACCGGGGAATTCGTAAGAAGACATGATCCATGCAGCGCTTGTCCCGACCAGGAACGTACAGAGCGCGACGCCGCCCAGGAGCAGCAGGGTATCTTTCAGATAGCTGTCGACGATTTTGGGAGCTACGAGCTGCCACTGATCGCTGGCGGATGTGACCAGGTGCGTCAACAACGTGAATACCGGCATACAGACCAGGATCAACAGAACCGTTGCAGCTACTACCCAGCCGTTCCACCAAATGTATCTCTTCTTCAATCTTTCGTAGATTTTACAGGAATTCTATTTTTATTCCTGCCGGCTATTTCCACCCGGCTGCCTCCATCAGGAGCACTGCTTTTTCATTATTGCGGCCTATAAGCGAAATACTGGCAGTATCTTTTTTGAAGTCGCCCCAGCTCTGCAGGAGCCCGGGAAACGGGATGGCGGAGTTGGCAGGATACTCATAGTTGGTACCTGCAAACACTTCCTGCGCCTGTGCACCTGAAAGGAATTCGAGAAACCTGACGGCGTTTTCCTTGTTGGGCGCATGCCGGGTTACGCCGGCGGCGCTGATATTGATATGTGTACCGCGGTTCTCCTGGTTGGGGAACACCAGGGTAATGCCTTCGGCAGCTTTCTTTTCTTCCTCGTTCTCGCTATTGAGCATGAGGCCTATGTAATAGCTGTTCACGATGGCGATATCGCCTTCGCCGGCAGCAATGGCTTTCACCTGGTCGCGGTCGTTGCCTTTGGGCGATCTGGCAAAATTCGCAACCAGGCCTTTGGCCCATGCGGCGGCTCTTTCTTCACCGTCTGCAAGGATCAGGGAAGCGGTCAGCGACTGGTTATAGACATGCTCCGAGGACCGTACGAGGATTTTACCTTTCCATTTTGGATCGGCGAGATCTTCGTAGTTGAGGATCTGCCCGGCAGGTACGCGGTCTTTGGCGTGAACAATGATGCGTGCCCTGTAGGTCATACCATACCAGTGGCCGGACGGCTCGCGGAATTGTCCCGGGATATTCTGATCGAGCGTTTCGGATTGAACCGGCTGTAAAAGCCCTTTGTCCATGGCGCGGTTGAGCCTGCCGCCGTCGACTGTGATGAGGATATCTGCCGGTGAGTTGGAGCCTTCACTTTCAAGCCGCTGGATCAGCTCATCGGCATTAGCGTTGATCACGTTGACTTTGATGCCGGTTTCGCCGGTGAATTTTTTGTACAGCTCATTATCGGCTTCGTAATGGCGGTGCGTGTACACATTTACTACCTGTTCGTCGCTGCCGCCGCCGCACGCAAACAAAACTACTGATGAAAAGAAGACCAGGACGATCGAGCGTAATTTTAACATATCGCGTATAAATTGGTTTTCGGATTAAATTGTAAATCAGAGATCAGTCTCCGTCATTATCGCTAAAGGTAAGAATAATGCCGAGCTGGTTAACGACATCGACACCGATCAGCACCTGGAGCTTCTTCAGGGAGTTGTAAAAGTCTTTGACCTTTTCGGTCTCCTGCGTTATAGCTGCATCCAGGGGCATGCTGATCGATCCTGATGCCCGGTCTATTTCGGCAAACTGGCCGGCGATCGCAAGGCTGAGCGGCTGATCGCCGTACCTGGCATCCAGCTGGTCCAGGAGCGTGTACAGACCGGCGGTTTTTTCATCGCCAAAACATTTCTGAACCCCTGCTATTTCGCTCCTGATAAGCGCCAGGGAAGCACCGCTCAACCTGCCTTCGACAGATGCCGGATCGGGGTTCCCGCCATTCCTCATGCCGAGCGGTACGGCGAGCCGTTCATCCTTGATAAGATTTACCTGGCTAACGCACTTATTGACCAGGACGCTAAGCGAGCTTTTGATGTCCCTTCCGTCGGCGTTTGTAAAAGTGGCGGCAAAAGGCGCATCAGTGCCTTTCCAGGCTTCGAGAACCTTGTCAGCCTGTGTCGCCAGGTTAGATGCCAGGGCGGAAAGGTACTCGCGCCGTTTCTGAGATGAGACAAAGTCACGTATGACTGAGTCGCCGGAAGTATTTTTATAGAGAAGATACTCTATCGCTTTCAGTCCTTTCAGGCTGCTTCCTCTCGACTCTATATAGGAATCATCTATTACGGTTCCGGTGCTAATGCTTTTTTCGATGTTCGGGTAGTGAACGCCGGGATAGTCGATAGCGCCTGATAAAAAATGATCGTCTACAGGGCCGAAAGAATAGGTACCGGCTATCTTCCATGACACGGCGGCATTCTGCCACTGGCGGCGGACTTGTTCCAGTGATTCCTTATCAGGCTTTCCGGCAAATACCTTCGCAGCCTCAAGAAGGGAATCCGTCCGACCGGCAAAATCTTCGAACGCCGGCAGGATCACCTCTTTCGTAATGCTGTCGAGGACCGCTTTCCTGTCGGTATTCCGGATTTCCCGTTTGCTTTCCCCGCAGGACGAAACGATAAGACCTGCAGCCAGCAATATGCAGTATGTCGGAATGTTATGATAAAGTCGCATCTTTTTTATCCGCTACAAAGATTCTATGAACCGGATCACCAGTTCGCGATCTTTCTTTTTAAGTGTCTTAAAATTGTTTTTAGCCTTTTCTGCTTCGCCTCCATGCCAAAGGATGGCTTCCTCGATGTTCCTGGCTCTCCCGTCGTGGAGGAAAAAAGTGTGCTTGCTTACTGTCTTCTGCAGGCCAATGCCCCAGAGAGGCGCTGTCCTCCATTCATTTCCATCCGCGTCCCCGTCGGGCCTGTTATCGGCTAGCCCTTCTCCCATATCATGGAGAAGAAGATCGGTATAAGGCCGGATGGTCTGCGCGGCCAGGTATCCTGGGGCGACATCCCGGCCTGTCGTCATTTCGGGCCGGTGACAGGAGGTACAGCCGGCCTTATTGAAAAGCTCCTTTCCTTTCAGCACCTCCGTATTTTCCCAATCGCGGCGCGCCGGTACAGCCAGCGTGCGAATATAGAAAACGACATGTTCGAGAGCGTTTTCTTCCAGCTCGGGGGTTCCGCCGCCGGGCAATCCGGCATACAGCACCGCCTGCTTTTCCGACAGTGCCTCCGTTGGGAAGATGGCCGAGGTTATGCCCATGTCGTTGACAAATGCGGAGGCGATCTGTTGTTCGGCCGTAGGCTCATTTGCTTTCCATCCGAACTTCCCGATAGCCTTTTTTTGCCGCCTCACTTCCCATATATAATTGGGCTTTCCCGAAATTCCGTCGCCGTCTTTGTCGTCCGGATCGGCCATTTCAAGGATGATGCTTTCCTCCACTGCATCGAGCAGCCCTATTCCCGCCATATGGGGCGCTATTCTCGGGGAGACCATAAGGGACGAATGCATGGGGCCATACCCCGGATTTTCTATCTCGTAAGAAGGCTTCCGCAGGCTATAAGGCGTACCGTCAGGATAGCTTCCCGTTTGCTCTTCATAAGTGATCTTAACCTTACCTTCGGGGGTAGCCCCGGCTATGGACTGATGTTGGAGCTGACCGCCATATACCGGCTCTGGCATAACCTGCCCTGTATGATCGAAGGCAGACAGCCTGAAAAGGAGCGACTGGGTAGGCTGTCCCGCGCTGTTGAACGGCAACCCCCGCCCGTCGCGCGCATGGCAGCCGGCGCAGGCCGAAGCATTGAACAATGGCCCAAGGCCGTCGCGGGCGGTAGTAGAAGAGGGCGCCGCTACCCAGTTATTCCTGTTAAGGGAATTCCCGATCTGGAATTTCCGGATCTCTTCATGGGTAAGGCTGCCAAACGGCTGCCCGAAGGCATCGACCGATCTGAGAAAGACCGTCCCTTCCTTTCCGCCCGACAATTCCTCATCTTTTTCGGGAGATAAGCGGTGACAGGCCACCGGGATCAACAGCGAAATAAAGGTAAACCAGATGCTAATCTTTTTCAGGAGCGACATGACCGGCGTTTTCCCTCTGCAATCCAGGTGCCATACAGGAGGGATGAAAGGCAATTGACATTATTCGTTTGTTTCGGGGATAACCAGTATGAGGCCTATTGCCTGTGCAATATTCTGAATTTCATCGGATTGTGCACGCAGCTCCCTGATAGCGGCCTGAACTTTTCCGGGTTGATGGATAATGGCCTGGTCAAACGGGGCAGGGATGGCTTCTGTCGCTACAAGGGTTTTGGTGATATGATCGTCGATCGATTGTGACAACGCCTTGTCCTTCAGTGCCACCAGGTCGGCAAAGCCGGGTCCGTTTATTTCGGAGCCGTCTGTCCTTCTATAGCTGCCGCGATAGACATTCTGGATCCCTAATTGATTGTAAATGATGTCATTGTGCGTATTGTCGGAGAAGCAGGAGTGCTCATCTTCCTGGTCCTTGTTTTCAAGGGCTACCGTCATCCGCTCGCCGGCAAGCTCTCCCTTGCTCAGTTTGCCGAGACCTGAAAGTATGCTGGTGAGGGAGCTTTCGAGATTCTCTTTCTTTACAAATGCCGACCGGTACGTGCTCCCGGGTTCCCAGGCGTCGCGCACTTCGGTAAGATGATCGACCAGTAGGTCGGCAACTATCTGCAGGTAGGCTTTGCGGCGTTCGCCGTTGGGAGCGGTGGCGCCGGCGCCCGTCAGGTAGTCGGTATAAGGACGCTTCCCGGCGCTTTCGTCGTAGAGGTCCTGACCCCACAGCAGGAATTCGATGGCATGGTAACCGATCTTAACATCGGCTTCACCGTGTACTTCATTTTCTTTGATCAGCAAATCGGCGGTGAGCTCGGGAAAATCGGCAGGATTATTAATAATACCACCGTAAACAGGTTTTCCTGTCGCCTCGT
Organism: Spirosomataceae bacterium; assembly: GCA_037191015.1. Lineage (GTDB taxonomy): Bacteria > Bacteroidota > Bacteroidia > Cytophagales > Spirosomataceae > Ravibacter. The sequence goes on along the minus strand of JBBCKD010000014.1, from coordinate 4,155 downwards.
CTACCACATAGTCAATAAAATTTTCGTCGAGCGGCCAGGCATTGATATAACCTTCCGGGCCGTCTTCACCGTCAATAGGACCGTCGTAGAAACGGTATGCCTCTGTTTGCAGGTAGGGCAGCCGGGCGTCTATCCAGGCCTTTTTGGCTGCTTCCAGCGTTTCGGTGGTCGGATCGGCCAGGAAAGTATGAATGGCTGAGCGGAGATGTACCGCGCCGTCGACGGCGTCGGCGTAGCTGGCGTAGACTATATCGGCATAGTTTTCCACCACTTTTTGTCCGAGTTGCTCCTGTTTGCCGGCACAACCGGTAATCAAAGCGCCCAGAGCAAGAAAAAATAAAGTCCTGTACATTACTGAATAAATTTGGGAATCGGGAAGAAGCGCCTGCTTTCCCTGACTAAACCTGGTAAATGAAAGTGCAAAAATAGTCGATTGCGGGGATAAACAGTCAAATTATTGAGATATAATTTATATTTATTCTAAATAATTGACTTGTGGGGAAGTCGCCTGCCTGCTATTAGTTACCGGGATCGGAAGGAGCGGCTAAAACATCCTTGTTCCTGAGCCAGACGGCCTGGTTGAGCTGTTTGGAAGCAGTCATGTTGATAGGTGCGGCTATGAGACCGGTACCGAGGGAAGTCCAGAAGAAAGGCCGCCAGTCAACTTTGTGCCGGTTAAGCAGCGCGTACAATGATCCGGCAGTGCCGAGAAGGGAAACGGCCAGAGCAATATTCCTGTTTCTCCGGGAGCGTACATACAGCTCGAGCCCGCCGGGAGAAACGCTGAACTCCTTCATCAGCAGCTTGTGTCCCGAATAGTAGGTGTTGTTTTTGATGTACCCGTTCGGACCGTAGAGATAGATCGTTTTTTCGGAGTAATCGCTTAAAGGGAAAGAGCTGCCTTGAGCCATTATGCTGCCGGGTGCGGCCAGGAAAATGAATATCGCGCTGAAAAGGATTTTCCGGTATTGCATGCTGGTGAATGTGATAATGTGGCAATGTGATGATGTGTGACCCGCCCCGCTGCAAGCGGGAGAATAAGCCTGCGAAACTGCAAGTTTCGCAGAGCGTGCCGTGTGATTGAAATTAACTGTTTCTACCGGAACCCGGTACCTGCCAGCTGCAGAATTTTGGGCAGGAAAAGGAGAAGCCCTGAAATTACTGCCGCTATGGCGGTTATGAGCACAGCTCCTGCGGCAATATCCTTGACCGTTCCTATTACGGGGTGCTTTTCGGGGCTGATCATATCGCATAATTTTTCAATGGCAGTATTGAAAGCTTCCGCCGCGATGACGAGGGCTATCTGTATAATCAGGATACACCATTCGGTAAGGCTGAGCTCCAGGTAAAAAGCCGCAGCAACGGCTAAGATGCCGGCGATAAGATGGATCTTGGCGTTATTTTCACCCCTGAACAGGGAAATAATACCTTTAAAGGCATAACTGAAACTCCTGAAGACTTTAGCCAGGTCGGGCATTTTTACTTCTTTTTCGCAAAAGCTTTCATCATAGCCCATTCCCTTCCCGGGTACTGAACTTTAAATTTTTCGAGACACCCCCTGTCCTGCAGCGTGATGTAGGCTGTTTTCCCGTTTGAGCCTCCGAAACAGATGTTGGATACTTTAGTACCCTTGGTCTTGACGGTTCTTAAAACCTGGCCTGCCGGCGAGATCATCGCTACCTCGGCCTTGTCGTAGCGGGTAACATACAGGTTGCCCTTAATATCGCATCTCATCCCGTCGAGCAACCCGTCAGGAAAAGAGATCAGCAGTCGTTTGTTGGACAGGCTTCCGTCCGGAGCCAGATCGAACGCCCAGATATTGCGCTGGGTACTTTCATTGACATAGAGTGTTTTTTCGTCAGGGCTCACTTCGATGCCGTTGGTGGTCCCCAGGTTTTCGGCAACGAGCCTGGCCTGGCCTGCAGGACTGACGTGCCATACCTGGCCGGTCCCTTTTTCCCAGTCGGGATCGGAACAGAATATATGGCCCGTCGCGGTAATGGCCAGGTCGTTGGGCTGGTTCATACGGGGCTCATGCACGAGTTCGGTAACATCGCGGCTTTCGAGGTCGGCTTTCAGTACCTTATGACCGGTGAAGTCGGCAATGAAGAATGTATTCCTGCTTCCGAAGCGGATACCATTGCCGGTACTGTTTTTAGGGAGCGTGATAAAAAAGCTGGTGTTCCCGCGCCGGTCGACCTGGGCGATAGTCCCGTCCTGGGCGAAATTAACGGCATAGACGTTCCCTTCGCGGTCGACTGCGGGTCCTTCGCAATTCTTGGTAAATTCGCCCTGGGTGGTAAAATCTTTTGTATCCTGAGCCGGGGAAGGAGTTAATACAGACAGGAAAAGGACAGGTAAAAGTAATCCGGTTGCGTGCATAAATTGAATTGTGCTGTTTTTATGCGTCCTTCCATTTGATCACACAGCCGATAGCTTTGGTAAGGCTCGTGGCGACCGGTTTTCCGGACAGCAGGTTACTGACGGCTTCTTCCGCATAGCGCCTTTTTACGCCGGAGGGATCCTGCGGGTTGTCGTCTATGGCGCCGATGTATTCGACAATGAATTTCCCGTTATCGTTGCTGAGGATAAAGATATGAGGGGTTTTGGTAGCGCCGAATCTCCTGGCGACTTCCTGGGTATCGTCGGCTAGATAGGGATAGGAATAACCCCTGGATTGAGCCCGCTGCTTCATTTTAGAAAAACTGTCCTCTTCATAGACCGTCGGGTCGGTCGGGTTGATGGCAACTACGGGGAAGCCCTCCTGTCTGAACTTCGTGTCGAGTGCCTGTATCCTGTCCTCATAAGCTTTGGCAAAAGGGCAGTGGTTGCAGGTAAATACGATGATCACTCCTTTTCCGGAAGCATACCTGCTTAGGGAAACTGTCTGGTCGTCTACATTTTTAAGTGTAAAATCCGCCACTTCGCTTTTAATCTGGTACCCTCCTGTAGACTGTACGTCACGGGTACTCTCTGTATAGGGCTCTTCCACCACACGGTGGTCGGACATGAGCAGCCCGATCCATGCAGTCGCAACGACCAGGCATGCACCGATTATCATGGCGGCTATGTACGGTGATATTTTGTTTTTTTTCTTTTTCATGCTAATGTAGCTGGCTGTATGTCTGTTATTTACGGGCTTTAGCCACGGAGGTTTCTCTTTGCGAATTAATCAACAAAAATATTCCTGATTTTGTTTCTTTACTGAACGGCTATATACGATGTACAGGACATTGGTAAAAAAGCATGCCAGCGCAGGCGCCGCCAGGATTCCATCCGGGAGGTATTTTCTTTTCAGGCTAAACAGAATTAAATAGGACACCGGGGCCGTCTGGTCACCCGGTTTGGAAAGATAACGAATTTTATCTCAGCTTAATAGGGGGAGCGGAGGTTTTTAAATAATTGCCTGTATTTTGTTGGGAATTGTTTTATGTTTATGTACCTTTGCGGCTTAAATTTCAATAAAATTAAAGTTTAACAAATCATGTACGCAATCGTAGAGATAGCAGGTCAGCAATTTAAAGTAGAGAAGGGCCGCGAAATCTTCACGCATAGGCTTGAAGGTGATGCGGACGCTGCACTTGTTTTTGACAAGGTACTTCTGGTGGATTCAGAAGGTAATGTACAGATTGGTGCGCCTGCCGTAGCGGGGGCATCAGTAAAAGGTACGATCCTTGAGCACCTTAAAGGTGAAAAAGTAATTGTTTTCAAAAAGAAGCGTCGCAAAGGCTACAGGAAGAAAAACGGGCATCGTCAGCTTTTAACCAAGGTTCGTATCGACGATATTCTCGCTTAAGTTAAATCCGGGACTCATAAACTTATTAAACAGATATTATCATGGCACATAAGAAAGGTGTAGGTAGTTCAAAAAACGGCCGTGACTCCCAAAGCAAGCGCCTCGGGGTAAAGCTTTTTGGCGGTCAGTTAGCTAAAAGCGGAAGCATTATTGTGCGCCAGAGGGGAACCAGGCATAATGCCGGCAAGAACGTAGGTATCGGCCGCGACCATACCCTGTTTGCGCTGACAGAGGGCAAGGTGGTTTTCCAGAAGCGTTTTGGCGGGAAGTCATATGTAAGCATTGAGCCTGTAGCGGCGGAAGCTTAATTTACTTTTTGCATTCGGAATCGGCCGGCGCGGATGGGGTACCCCATCCGC
>JBBCKD010000013.1:0-355101 GCA_037191015.1 Spirosomataceae bacterium | reverse complement strand
AAGTGTTTAAGGCTGCGTTCAGCGCTTAAATCCCCCCTTTCGCTCCCTCTTTTTTGAACCCGATTCGTTCAACCGGGATGCAAAGGTGATAGGTTATTTTTGATTATCCAAATGTTACAGTACAATTATTTTTGATTCTTTCTTCAACCCGGTTTTAAGAACCTGGTTTCTAATCAATTGTCCTTTAAAAAAAAATGATCTTTTTTTCTTCTTTTTTATTTCTACTCACGCGGCGCTGTTTTTTACCGAATGGAGGATATTGATAACGAACAAAAGATTCAATTTATTTTAATATACAGTAAAATAAAGAAAGATATCCCGCTTTATAAAAATTGAGGCCCCGGACGTTCCGTCCGGGGCCTCAATTTTTACGCTATACCGACCGCAGCCTATGAGCCGCAAGCCTCACATCCTTCCGGGTTGTCCAGAGAGCACTGCATATCCGCGAGGTTGTCCCTCTTGGGGGCCGGGGTTCCCCGCTCCTCAGCATATTTCTCGTAATTCAGGTTTTTCTCCTGTACAGCCCCTACAGCAGCCTCTATCTGGGGCTCTGCCTGGCGTTGTACGGTAAACTGGATCGGAGCTGCTGCAGCGCGGGTACGCAGGTAATACATACCTGTCTTCAGCCCTTTCTTCCAGGCATGGAAGTGCATCGATGTAAGCTTTCCGAAATTAGGCTCTTCCATAAAAATATTGAGCGACTGCGACTGGCAGATATAAGCGCCGCGATCAGCCGCCATATCGAGAAGCGTACGCTGCTTGATCTCCCAAGCCGTCTTATACAGATCCTTTATATGCTGCGGTACATTGGGAATGCTCTGCACAGAGCCGTTGGCCAGTATCAGCATATTCTTCATCTCCTCGTTCCAGAGGCCGAGCTGGATCAGGTCTTTCAACAGGTACTTGTTGACCACCACAAATTCTCCCGACAATACCCTCCTCACATAAATATTGGAAGTAAACGGCTCAAAGCATTCGTTGTTGCCCAATATCTGGCTGGTGGAAGCCGTCGGCATCGGCGCCAGCAGCAACGAATTGCGTACGCCGTATTTGATCACCTGCTTTCTCAGGTTGTCCCAATCCCAGCGATTGCTCTCCGGCTTCACTCCCCACATGTCAAACTGGAATATCCCCTGGGAAACCGGGCTTCCCGCCCACGTTTCATAAGGTCCTTCCTCCTTGCCAAGCTCCATGGAAGCCTCCATGGCGCCGAAATAAATCGTTTCGTGGATGTCCTTGTTCAGCTGGCGCGCCTCATCCGAATCAAACGGCATTCTCAAAAGACAGAAAGCATCCGCCAGCCCCTGAACCCCTATCCCGATGGGACGGTGACGCTTATTGCTGCGCTCCGCTTCCGGTACCGGGTAATAGTTAAGGTCTATGATCCTGTTGAGGTTGCGCGTAATCACCTTGGTGATCTCGTACAGCTTCTGGTGATCAAACTTCCTGAACCCGCCTTCGCCTTCCGTCACGAACTTCGGCAATGCGATAGAAGCCAGGTTACAGACCGCTACTTCATCGGGAGAAGTATATTCTATGATCTCAGTACACAAATTCGACGATTTGATCGTACCCAGGTTTTTCTGGTTGGATTTTGAATTCGCATGATCTTTAAACAGCATGTAAGGCGTTCCGGTTTCGATCTGCGATTCCATAATGGCCATCCAGAGGTCCTGTGCCTTGATCGTCTTCCTCGCTTTGCCTTCCCGCTCATACTGCTCATACAGCTTTTCAAACTCCTCGCCGTAAGTGTCGGACAACCCCGGGCACTCATGCGGGCACAACAGCGACCAGGTATCGCCCGATTCGACCCGCTTCATGAACAGATCCGGGATCCAGAGCGCAAAGAACAGGTCCCGTGCACGCAGCTCCTCCTTGCCGTGGTTTTTACGGAGGTCAAGGAATTCAAAAATATCGGCATGCCAGGGTTCGAGATAAATGGCAAACGACCCTTTACGCTTTCCGCCCCCCTGATCCACGTAGCGCGCGGTATCATTGAAAACTCTCAGCATGGGGACAATCCCGTTGGAAGTACCGTTGGTGCCCTTGATGTAGGAGCCGGTCGCTCTCACATTGTGGATAGACAAGCCGATCCCGCCGGCAGACTGGGATATCAGGGCGCACTGCTTCAGCGTATCATAAATACCTTCGATACTGTCTTCCTTCATTGTGAGCAGGAAGCAGGACGACATCTGGGGCTTCGGCGTACCTGCATTGAACAAGGTAGGCGTCGCGTGCGTAAACCAGCGTTCGGAAAGCAGGTTGTATGTCTCTATCGCCGCATTCAGGTTCTTCTTATGGATCCCGATCGCGACCCGCATCAGCATATGCTGGGGCCTCTCGGCGATTTTACCGTCCACTTTCAGAAGATAGGACTTCTCGAGGGTTTTGTACCCGAAATAATCGTACCCGTAATCCCTGTCATATATAATGGTGGAATCCAGCAAAGCAGCATTCTGCCTGACGATGTCGTACACATCCTTGGAAATAAGCGCGGCATTTTCGCCCGTCTTGGGATCTACATAGGTATACAGGCGCTTCACCGTTGCAGAAAACGACTTGAGTGTATTCTTATGCAGGTTCGAAATGGCAATTCTGGCAGCGAGTATGGCGTAATCCGGGTGACGGGTAGTCATCGAAGCCGCCGTCTCGGCAGCCAGGTTATCCAGCTCGGCAGTGGTTACGCCGTCATAGATACCGGTTACCACTTTCTTCGCTACTTCGACAGGCTGTATAAACCTGGGATCCAGGCCGTAATATAACTTTTCTATACGGGCCGTAATTTTGTCGAATTTGACCGACTCTCTACGACCGTCACGTTTGATTACATACATGCGTGCGGCTATTTATATATGGGGGATAAAACGAAACAAATTTTTGCATGAAATAAGCGGTTTTCGGGAAAAAAAACAAGCCGCCGCAAAAGCTCTTTTGAAGAGTGCTTCGAATAATCTAAATATCACAAAACCAAACGAATACATAAACTCCTATTGGATAGTAAATTATGGAATCCGTTCCGGAAAACACCTTACCAGAATAATACTACATTAAAACTTTACCATTAAATAAATCAGTTAAAGAACTAATTTTACGGCTCAAAACAAGTTAACCAAAAAAATGAGTGCACCGGTTTTAAAAATCCATGTAAAAGATAACGCTATTGTGGCGCTGCGTGCCCTGCCGGCAGGCAGCACGGTCGAGTGGGAAGGAGAGTCTTACTACCTTCCGTACGAAGTCGGTGCGAAACATAAGTTTGTGACCCATGATCTTGCTCCCGGCGACGGGGTGTATATGTACGGGGTGCTGGTCGGGCGCGCCTCCCAGCCTATCAGGCGCGGGGAGCCCATCACCACCTTTAACCTGAAGCACGACTCCGAAGATTACAGCACTTCGAAGCGGACTCCCTACTCCTGGTCGCCCCTGGACGTCGCAAAATGGCAGAACCGTACCTTTAACGGCTACCACCGGCCCGACGGGCGCGTGGGTACCTACAACTACTGGCTGGTTATCCCGCTCGTGTTCTGCGAGAACCGCAACGTGCTGATCCTGAAAGACGCCTTTGAAAGAGAGCTGGGATATGCCCAGCCCGAAATATACCGGAACCAGGTAAGAGACCTCCTCCAGGTTTACCGGAACAGCGGCTCCCTGGCGGGCATTCCCGAAACGCCGCTTTTTGCAGAAGCGCCGGCCCGGCCTTCATCCGGTGACCGTGTCTTCAAAAATGTAGACGGCATCAAGTTCCTCACCCATGAAGGAGGCTGCGGCGGTACCCGCTTCGACGCCAACACGCTCTGCTCCCTGTTCGCAGCTTACGCGGTGCATCCCAACGTGGCCGGGATTACCGTACTAAGCCTGGGATGCCAGAATTCGGAAGGAAGGATACTGGAGGATGAAATCAAAAAGCGCGACCCCGCTTTCAACAAGCCCTATTACTTCTTCGAGCACCAGCAGGGGACCGAGTACTCCCTTATGTCGAACGCTATCCGGCAGACTTTCATCGGCCTGACCGACGCCAACAAGCTGGAGCGCAGCCCCGCACCGCTTTCGAAGCTCGCCGTAGGACTGAAATGCGGCGGTTCCGACGGCTTCTCCGGGATTTCGGCCAACCCGGTGCTCGGGCATCTTTCCGATATGGTTGTTTCACTGGGCGGACAGACCCTCCTCGCCGAATTCCCCGAGCTTAACGGTGTGGAGCAGGAGCTGATCAACCGGTGTGTCTCGGAAGAAAAAGCGGCCAAATTCGAGAAGCTGATGCGCGATTACGCGGGTAAGGCAGAAGAAGCAGGTTCTTCATTTGCTTTCAATCCATCTCCCGGCAATATCAAGGACGGCCTCATCACTGACGCCATCAAATCGGCCGGCGCTGCCAAAAAAGGAGGGAATGCCTATGTGTCTGACGTGCTCAATTATACCGAACGCGCCGAAAAACCCGGCTTACAGCTGGTATGTACCCCCGGTAACGATGTGGAAGCGACTACCGGTCAGACCGCCGCAGGCGCCAATATCATCCTGTTTACGACCGGGCTGGGAACACCGACAGGCAACCCGATCTGCCCCGTTATGAAGGTAGCCACCAATTCGGCCCTCGCCCGCAGAATGCCCGACGTGATCGACTTCGACTGCGGGCCCGTCGTATCGGGTGAGCAAAGCCTCGCGCAAAACGCGGAGCAGCTCCTGGAGCTCGTGATCAAAACCGCAAGCGGGGAAGTACTGACCAAAGCGCAGCAATTGGGGCAGGACGATTTCATACCCTGGAAGCGCGGCGTATCGTTGTAGCTGCCGGCTATATATTAAGTTTTATCAATTCACACCGGAAAACCGATGTCATACCAAGAGACCGGAGATAACCGTCCAGTACGCCCCGTTTCATTATCTATATTATGCCTCCTCACTTTCATGAGCGCCTTTACAGGCCTCTGGCGGCAGGCCGACCAGCTGTGGAGCCCGGGGAGGGCCGCCACCCAGTTGCAGGAAACCTTCTATACGATCATGGACCGGATGGAAAGCCAGTTGCCCGACGAGCAGAGCCGGGAGGCCGCTCTATCGATATTTGAATCGGTCGGAGAACAGCTTACCCCCGAAACACTGCGCAGATCGGCTATCATTATGCTTATTTATGAATCGCTGACGCTTTTCGGTGCCTATTATATGTACCAGCTTCAGAAAAAGGGGCTCAAGCTTTACCTCGCGGGAATTACGGTCGGGCTCTTCGGCGCATTATTGGTAATAGGCGGGCTGACCGGCGTTATCCTGACATTCGGAAGCCTGTTCTTCAGCATGGTATTCCTCCTGCTGTACCGCCTGCATTTGAAGTATATGTATTAGCAGGCGATCGGCTTTCAGAAGTCAGCTTTCTGCGGAATTACGTTCAGAAACGACTCCCTTGCAAAAAACTTGTTTTCTACCCATAAATACTTTTATTTTGCCGGTCGAAATTTTAAACTAACAATGGCTTTAATTAACAAAATCAGGGAAAAGTCAGGGATTGCGGTAACTATTATCGCTATAAGCTTGATATTTTTCATTGTAGGAGGTGATTTACTCGGTCCGAACTCATTCTTCGGTGGCAATAATACCACGGTAGGCGAGATCAAGGGGAAAAAGGTAGATTACAGGGAATTCCAGGAAAGGGTTGACGCCGTCAGGAGGAATTATGAAGCGCAAACCGGCCGCGGCGTATCCGAAGCCGAAGTCAGCCAGATGCGCGAGCAGGTATGGATGCAGCTGATCGCCGAGTACGCTTATGAGGACGAATACGAAAAGCTCGGCCTGAAGGTAACCGATGAGGAAGCGGTAGACATGGTACAGGGCGATCATGTGAGCCCGGCGATCATACAGGCCTTTACAGACCCTTCTACAGGATCTTTCAATAAAAACGGGGTTATAGAATACCTCAGGAACCTGAAAACACTGGGTCCCGAGCAGCAGGCTTCATGGGTGCAGTTCGAAGAAGGGTTGAAAATGGACCGCCTGAGACAAAAGCTAGAGCAGCTTCTGTCATCTTCCGTTTACGTCACCAAGGCGGAAGCAGAGCGCGAATATCATGCGACTGCAAGCAAATCCGTTGTCGATTTCCTTTACGTTCCCTATTATTCGGTACCCGACTCGACCGTTAAGGTTACGGACGACCAGCTGAACAGCTACCTGAAAAACCATAGCAAACAATATAAGGGAGTCGACACCCGCACCGTGCAGTATGTAACCTTCCCTATTCTTCCGTCGAAGGAAGACAGCACCGCGCTTTACGACCAGATCAAGTCGCTCGCGAAAGAGCTGGCTACTACAACCAATGATTCTACGTTTGTACGCGTCAATTCCGATATCCAGCTGCCTCTTTACCAGTCTTATGCCAACATGAGCGACCAGTTGAAGGAAGCTGTAAAAACTTTCGTACCGGGAGGCGTTTTCGGTCCTTACCGCGAAGGTAATACCTATTATATATATAAGTACGGCGGCACCAAAACCGACACCGTCTATACCGTCAGGGCCAGCCACATCCTGGTAAGGTTCGACAATCCTTCGGATTCGGCCAAGCTGGAAAGCAAACGCCAGGCAGAATCCATCCTGGCCCAGATCCGCGGCGGAGCCAGCTTCGAGGCTATGGCCATGTCGGGCAGCTCCGACCAGGCTTCCGCCCAGAGAGGTGGTGACCTGGGCTACTTCCAGAACAACGGAATGATGGTAAAACCGTTTGAAGATGCCGTTTTCTCGCATCCCGGGACAGGCCTCATCAACCGCGTGGTGGAAAGCCAGTTCGGTTACCATATCATCAAAGTCACCGAAGCCAAATCCAACATACTTTATCGACTGGCTTCCATCGGGAAAACCATCGTACCCAGCCAGGCTACCCGTGACGACGTTTATAACAAGGCCAGCGAATTTGCGCTTCAGTCCAAAACGTCCGAGCAGTTCAACGAAAATGCCAAAAAGGAAAACCTGTATGTTTCGACTGCCAACAGGCTCCTCGAATCGGCTACCAATATCAACGCGATCCAGGATGGCCGCGAGATCACCCGCTGGGCATTTTCCGATAAAACGGACCTGAACAAAGTTTCCCAGGTTTTCGAAACCGAAGAGCAGTATGTGGTTGCGGTGGTTACCGGCAAAACAGACAAGAAAAACGTTAAGGTGAACGACTTCCGCACTGAGATCACTGAAAAGGTACGCAACCAGCTCAAAGCAGCAGGCATTATCGCCAAGCTCAAGGACGAGAAAGGTGAGTTTGAAGCTATTTCCAGCAAATACGGCGCCGGCGCCGTTATCGAAAAAGATGTGGAAGTCAACCTCCTGACCGGCATGCTGAAAGGCGCCGGCTTCGACCCGCTCGCTGTAGGAAAAGCAGTCGGCCTGAAGGCAGGGAAACAAATAGGTCCTTTTGAAGGGGAAAACGGGGTGTTCATCATCCGGTCGAAATCGGTTGAACCTGCCCCCGAAATTGCCGATTACTCACAATACAAGAATCAGCTCCTGATGAACAAGTCCGGCAGCGTTCCCTACCTGATCAACGAGGCGATGCAGGAGAGCGCCAATATAGTCGACAACAGAGCGAAATTCTATTAAAAGACTTTTTGCCTAATCATTTTTAGAAAACGGTTAATTCTATTTGAGTTAGCCGTTTTTTTTGAGAAGTATTATAAAATGTCACACAAACACTTTATAATCGGATTAAATTTGTTTTTATTTGTATTTGCACAATTGAAATAACACCTAAATTCATCCAAAATGACTTTAACCCTTGGCGATCGCGAATATTTCAAAGGCATCGGCCCTATTTCTTACGAAGGTCCCGGAAGTGACAATCCGCTGGCTTACAGATGGTATGACCCCAAAAAGATCGTAGCCGGCAAAACCCTGGAAGAGCATCTCAGGTTTGCCGTGGCCTACTGGCATTCCTTCAACGGGAACGGCGGAGATCCTTTCGGAGGCGCTACGCACTTCTACCCCTGGAATGAAAACCAGGATAAGATCGACCGGGCCAGGGACAAAGCGGATGCTGCCTTTGAATTTATCACCAAGCTGGGTCTCCCCTACTATTGTTTTCATGACGTCGATGTCGTGGATTACGACGGGACTGTTACGGAAAATGAAAAATCGCTTCAAACCCTGACTGAATACCTGAAGCAGAAGCAGGAAGCCTCGGGCGTAAAGCTCCTGTGGGGCACTGCCAATCTCTTCAGCCATGAGCGGTTTATGAACGGCGCCACTACCAACCCTGATTTCAATGTGCTTGCCTATGCAGCGGCACAGATCAAAATAGCCCTCGACGCTACCATAGCGCTGGGAGGAGAAAATTACGTATTCTGGGGCGGGCGCGAAGGATATATGTCGCTTCTGAATACGGATATGAAGCGGGAGCAGGCCCACTTCGCCCGCATCCTCAGGCTTTCGATTGATTATGCACGGGCCCGCGGGTTCAAAGGAAAGTTCTTCATAGAGCCCAAGCCCTGTGAGCCGACCAAGCACCAGTACGATTACGATGCCGCCACGGTCATCGGGTTCCTCCGCCAGTACGACCTCCTCGATGATATGTCGCTGAACCTGGAAGTGAATCACGCCACTCTCGCCGGACATACTTTTCAGCATGAGGTGCAGGTAGCGGCCGACGCAGGCCTGCTTGGCTCTCTCGACGCCAACCGGGGCGATTACCAGAACGGCTGGGATACCGACCAGTTTCCTAATGATTTGCTTGAGTGGACCGAAACCTTCCTGATCATTCTCCGCGCAGGCGGTATCCGGGGTGGCGGAATCAATTTCGATGCCAAAAGAAGGCGGAATTCGACAGATCCGCAAGATCTTTTCCATGCGCATATCGGCGGGATCGACACTTTGGCCCGGGCCCTCATTACCGCCGACAGGATCCTTCAACACGGGGAGCTCGACCGCTTCAGGAAGGAGCGTTATTCAAGCTACGACACCGGCGACGGCAAGGCCTTCGAAGAAGGCAGTCTCGACCTGGAAACGCTTTACAGTCTAGCCGCCGCCAGTCCCGAACCCCGCACCGTTTCAGGACGCCAGGAATACCTGGAAAATCTGATCGGGAGGTTTGTGTGAGGCGTCTTTTACTCGCACTTTCCCGTCTCCCGGCCGGGTCGCGCAGACGGTGGAAGTACGAAGGCAGGTCTCTGACCCGTAAAAGGCCATCTCGGTTTCAGGTCGGAGACCTGATGTCGCCCTCCTGCTGTCTAAAGACAGGGGAGAGCAGTGACGTTTTTACTTAAAAAACTTTGCAGATAGTAAACGGTATTGTTGTATTTTGCGCGATCGTTTTAAAAACCAGATAACGGTATGTCGCTCCGCTCCAAATCGATTGAAATTGCTCTTGGAAGAACCCCTTTGTCGTTTACACCTCCTGCTGAAAAAATTACCGATCTTTTTGCTTCGGATACTTTCAGTGAAGACGTCATGCGTTCCCTTTTATCGCCTGAGGCGCTTCAGAAAGTGGAAAATGCCATGCGGGGCGGCGCTCCCATGGATCGTGACGTAGCGGAGGAGGTTGCGACTGCCATGAGGTCGTGGGCTACTTCAAAAGGAGCTACCCACTATACCCACTGGTTCCAGCCGCTGACAGGTACCACAGCCGAAAAGCACGATTCGTTTTTCGACCTGGACTCGCGCGGGAAAGCCATTGAAAAATTCAAAGGCAGCGCGCTCGTACAGCAGGAGCCGGATGCATCCTCTTTCCCGAGCGGCGGACTCCGGGCTACTTTCGAAGCCAGGGGCTATACCGGGTGGGATCCTACCTCCCCTGCCTTCCTGATGCACAACGGGGCGGGCGGAAAAACCCTTTGTATCCCTTCCGTTTACATTGCCTATACCGGCGAGGCGCTGGATTATAAAACGCCGTTGCTCCGCTCCATGCATGCCGTCGACAAGGCTGCTACGGCGGTTTGTCAATATTTCAACAGGGATGTATCGCGGGTGTCGGTCAACGTCGGCATCGAACAGGAGTACTTCCTGGTCGACAAGGCGCTGTACTTCGCCAGGCCCGACCTGGTAATGGCCGGGAGAACGGTGTTCGGCCACAGCCCTGCACGCGGGCAGCAGCTCGAAGACCACTATTTCGGCTCCATCTCCACGAGGGTTAATGCCTTTATGGTCGATTTCGAATTCGAGGCCATCAAGCTGGGCATCCCGCTCCGCACGCGTCATAACGAAGTCGCCCCCGGGCAATACGAGTGCGCCCCTACCTTTGAGGACGTCAACCTGGCCGTCGACCACGGAGCGCTGCTGATGGACCTCATGCAGAAGGTCGCCGAGAGGCACGGCTACAAGGTGCTCTTCCACGAAAAACCTTTTGCCGGGATCAACGGGAGCGGCAAGCACAACAACTGGTCCATAGGCACCGATACGGGTATCAACCTGCTGCAGCCTACCACCAAGCCGAAAGAGAATCTCCGCTTCTTTACATTCCTGGTCAACGTGATCAAGGCGGTCCACGACCATGCCGATCTGCTGCGCGCATCGATCGCTTCCGCCAGCAACGAATACCGGCTGGGCGCGCATGAGGCGCCGCCTTCCATTATATCGGTATTCCTGGGCGCCGGGCTCACCAAAATGCTCGACGACCTCATGAGCCGGGGTGAAATAGAGCTGGAAAAAGGCGACAATTTCTACTACAAGATCGGTATCAGCAGGATCCCGAACCTCACCCGCGACAACACCGACCGCAACCGGACATCGCCCTTTGCTTTCACCGGCAACAAGTTTGAGTACCGGGCGGTAGGAAGCAATGCCAACAGCGCGTCGGCTATGATCGTGCTCAATACCATCGTGGCCCACCAACTGCAGCAGTTTAAAAACGACCTGGATGCCAGGCTCCAGGGGGGCGAGGACAAGAAAGTAGCGATCGTAGACATCCTCAAGCAGTATTACAAGGATTGTAAAAATATACTTTTTGAAGGCAACGGCTATTCCGAGGAATGGAAGACGGAAGCTGCCAGGCGCGGCCTCTCGAACATTACCAGCGCTTATGACGCCCTGGCATGCTATATCACTTCTTCGTCTGTCGATGTATTCGAAAAAACAGGCGTACTGTCTTCCCGGGAGATACATGCGCGCTATGAGATCGAGCTTGAAAATTATGTGAAGCACATACAGATCGAATCGCGGGTAATAGAGGATCTTTCCCTGAACCACATTATGTCGACCTGCGTGAAATACCAGTTCAAGCTGGCCCAGACCGCGCGCTCGCTTTCGGAGATGGGGATGCTGGAAGAAGCGCAGCCGATCAAGGAGGTGGTTTCCGATATTTCACGGCATGTGACCATCCTCAAGAAGCTCGTTTACGAAATGATCGAGAGCCGCAAGAAAGCCAATCATACCCCCGACCTGGTCGAAAAAGCAAGGCTTTACGGCTCGGAGGTGAAGAGCTATTTCGACAAGATCAGGTATCACGTGGACAAGCTGGAATTACTCATCGACGACGAAGACTGGCCCCTGGTCAAATACAGGGAATTGCTGTTTATCAAATAATTACGAACTTGTAACCCCGAAAGGGCGATATATTCATAACCTTCGGCACATCCGGAGGACTACCAGCTACCAATATGAACCCAGGATTTTCCCCAGAAGAAATCAACAAGCTGAAAGCCGAATGCAGGCAGGAAGGCAGGAACTTTATCTATGTCGAAGATGAATTCGAAGAAGATGAGTCTATCGATGAGCACGCCCACATCCAGTTTGTAGGTAGTTACGAAGGGAAGGAGGTCATTTACGATGCCCTTATCTACACGCTCCGCCTGCACCACTCGGCGCTGGTATATGATGTCGCTCTCGAGCGTCTCCAGAAGCAGATCCCGGGTTATATACCACCTGATGAGCGGGAGAGCGGGTCTAAAATAACCCCGGAAACCGACGAGGAAGCCGAGCTGCTCCTCACCGAGCTTATCGACGAGATCGAAGAAAACGAAGAAGTCAAAGTGCAGGAGCATGTCGACCTGGAGCCTGACTTCGATTTCGGCATAGGGCTGGAAGTAGGGCTCAACGTAGAGAGCATAGAAGAGGAAACCATCAACGGTTTTATACAGGATTTCAATTCCGGCAGGCTGAAGCTTGATCCGGGTATTTATGCATTCAGGTCGGAGGAAGAGGAATAGATAATATAAGGGAGAGACCGGAAAACCCGCTCTCTTCCTTTCGCCCGCTTCCCGATATTAAAACCCGGTACCATCCAGGTACAGGAGAAAATCACGGCTACCTGC
The DNA here is from genome assembly GCA_037191015.1 of Spirosomataceae bacterium. Taxonomy (GTDB): domain Bacteria; phylum Bacteroidota; class Bacteroidia; order Cytophagales; family Spirosomataceae; genus Ravibacter. Next base: position 342,901 of record JBBCKD010000013.1, on the reverse strand, counting down.
CTTTTTCGTGTATGATCTGCAGCCACCCTTCTGAAGGTGGTACGAATCTCAATCTGTCTTTTCCTTCGGACTTCCCCGTTTGGAAATAAAAGCCCGATACGATACGTTTGCACAACTACGAAAATGACCTTGCTGAGCGACGAAATCCTGGTGAAAATGCTGAAAGCCGATGATCACAAAGCTTTCAGGGAAATCTATAGAAGATACTGGAGATCGCTTTTCGTAGCTGCCCAACGGAAGCTGAAGTCGGAAGAAGCCTGCGAAGAGCTGGTTCAGAATATCTTTCTTGCCGTTTGGGAGAAAAGAAACAGCCTGCTCATCGAAAACCTGCGTGGATATCTGTTCAGCGCTTTGAAATACCAGATCGTAGATCACCTGCGCAAGCAGCTGCTTGCCGAGAAGTACTCCGGTTTCCTGCAAACCAAACAGGAGCCATACGGTGAAACGCCCGAAGGAGCGCTCCACTTCCACGATATCTCCGTAATCTTCGAAAACATATTCGCGCAGCTCCCGCAAAAAACCAGCCGGATTTTCCATCTGAGCCGCATAGAGCATAAATCTACCAAAGAAATCGCGGCCCTGCTCAGCATCCCCGAGCGAACGGTAGAATATCATATCACCCAATCGCTGAAAATACTCCGGCAGCAGCTCAGCGACTTCCTCCCGTTCTGGGTCATTGTCTGCAACACCTTCATGAACCGCTGATAACGTCCGGTACGGAGCTATCCATAGCCGGTCCCCGGGCAGCTGCTGCAGGCAGGCGCCCGGAACGGGGCATATGCGGGCGTAGTAACAAATAAGATTTTTTCAATAAATTATTTTGGTATAGCTAGCGTATATATAATTTTTAAAAGAAAGTGTAAAATAATCCTGCGGGTGTTGTCCATTTATTCGACTTAATAGTAGAGAAAGGGAGAAGAGAGGGCGGCGCAATAAGCAACTTTAACATCGAAATGAGCCATAGCACCTTTGCAGCCTTGCTGAAGAAATACCAGATGGGTACCGCCACCGCGAGTGAACGGGAAATCGTGGAGCAATGGTACGCCTTAATAGAGGAAGAACCGCGTATCCTCGATGCCGGCGAATGGGACGCGGTCGAAAGGCGGCTATGGCAGATGCTGGAAGAAAAAACAGGGCCGCAGGCCGCTTTCGGCCAGGCAGAAGCCATATCCCGGCGGAGTCTCTTCGCCAGGTATGCCGTGGCAGCGACGTTCTTCCTGGCAGCCATACTCCTGGGCTTCCTGTTGCTCCACCATCCGGGAGAACAGACTCCTGCCGGTACCGCCGCTACAGCCGGGCTAAAGTCGGTACGAAATACTGATGTAAAGGAAATAAGCGTCATGCTGGAAGACAACAGTACTGTTTTACTGGCTCCCGGAAGCGAGCTGTCTTATCCCGCACACTTTATGAGCAACAGCCGGGAAGTCTACCTTTCAGGGGAGGCTTTCTTCACGATCACCGAAGGGGTCGACCGCCCGTTTTTTGTTAATGCCGGCAAAATAACCACCAAAGTGCTCGGTACCAGCTTCCGGGTCAGGTCCAGCCGGGATGGCTCCGAAGTAGAGGTATCGGTCAGGACCGGGAAGGTGTCCGTATATGAGAAAACCCGTGAAAACGATGAAAAATCGGACAAGGCCGGCAACGGCGTGATCCTGATGCCTAACCAGCAGGTGACTTTCCATCAAGAAAACGGCCTGTTCATTACCGGGCTGGTTGAAAAGCCGGAAATCCTCCCCGAAGCGGAATTGCGCTATTCCAAACTGTTTGACTATCACGACACTGAGCTGTCGCAAGTATTATCCGACCTGAAAACGGCCTATAACATCGACCTCGAGCTTGAAAAGGAATCCCTGGGAGAATGTCCCCTTACCGCCAATTTAAACCAGAAAGACCTGTATGTCCGGCTGGAGCTGATTTGCGCCGCTATCCAGGGCAGTTACAGGGTAAAAGGAACCACCATCCTGATTGACGGGAAAGGATGTGAATGAATGTAGCACATTACAAACATTTTACAACTTAACAACTTCTATCCTAATGAAATAGACTATTCCAAAATCAAAAAAAAGGCTGGCTATATTTCCACTATAGCCAGTCCTTAAGATCCCCTGCCCACAGAATGACAACCGTTAAGCTAACCATAACCTGGTAAGAGGGGATTGTTTTGTCCAATTCTCACATTCAACAAAACCTTGTAAACATATGAAAAAAAACAAAAAGGTACCCTGGATAATACTACGGATCATGAAAGTTTCGATTCCCCTGATAACCCTCGGCTTTGTTTTCTCCGGGATCTCCTATGCCTATGATGGTCTTGCACAGGAGTTTCTCAACAAGCCTGTTACACTGAAGGTAAGGGAGGTCCGGCTCTACGAGGTATTGAGCTCGATCGAAAAGCAGGCCGGGGTGGGTTTTGTATACAGCTCCAAAGCTATCAAGGCCAACAGAAAAGTATCGGTCACTGCCAATAAGCTGCGGTTATCGGAATTGCTTTACCAGGTGCTGACTCCGCTCGAAATCAACTTCCGGATCGTGGAAGGGCAGATTATCCTGAACCCGGCCGATCCGCACTCCCAGGCCGACGGCACGACCGGCTCACCCGGACAGGTTTCTGAATCGGGAGCCCCGGTACATAAGAGCCTGCAGGAAATACGCGGCCGGGTCCTGGATGAAAACGGAGAAGGCCTGCCGGGCGTGAGCGTGCTCATTAAGGGTTCTTCGAGAGGTACTTCCACCGATATGAACGGGAACTTCAGCCTGAACGACACTGACGAAAATACCGTGCTTGTATTCTCGTTTGTCGGGTATATTACCCGGGAAGCCGTAGTAGGGAACCAGACCGAAATCGAAATCCTGCTCAAAATCGATGAAAAGGCGCTGGAAGAAGTGGTCGTCGTCGGGTATGGAACCGCGCTGAAAAAAGACCTCACGGGCTCGGTGGCTTCTATTGCCCAGGACAAGATAAAAGACCTGCCCGTGGCTACGCTCGATCAGAAAATGATAGGCCAGGTAGCGGGCGTGCAGATCCAGCAGCTATCCGGGTCTCCCGGGGGCGGGACTTCGGTAAGGATCCGGGGCGCCGGTTCGCTCGGGGCCGGAAACGAGCCGCTGTACGTGGTCGACGGTATGCCTTATTCGGCCGGCCTTGACCAGAACCTGAACCCGCTTATGCTCATCAACCCCAATGATATCGAGAGCATCACGGTGCTGAAAGACGCTTCTTCTACCGCTATGTACGGGTCGAGGGGATCAAACGGGGTCGTCATGGTCACTACCAAAAAAGGGCAGTATAACAAGACACAGGTAACGGTCTCCGCCATGCGCGGGGTTCAGCAGGTTCCCCGGAAAGGCCGTCCCAACCTGATGAACCAGCAGGAATTTGCAGATTTTCAACGCAATAAGATCGATATCGTGGTCCGGCGGACGGAAAACCGGGATGCAACACCCGATGATTATCCCGAAGCGTACCGGTATCCCGAACGCCTGGTCGGAGAAGGTACCGACTGGTACGACGCCCTCCTGCAGGACGCCCCGATAGAAGACTACAACATATCCATTCAGAAAGGAGGCGCCGATTCCAGGCTGGATCTCGGCCTGGGGTATTTCAGGCAGGGCGGCGTGCTGAAATATACCGGCATCGAGCGGTACAGCGCGAAGCTGGGTGTAGAAACAGGCATCGGGCCAAAGGTTACGGTCGGCGCCAATCTCCAGCCCACCTTTATTGTCCAGAACCGGAGCAATACCAATACAAACCGCCAGGATATCATCGGGACGGCCATCTGGGCCAATCCCCTGCTCTCTCCTTATGACAGCGAGGGAAACGTGGTGCCTTACCTGGTCTCGCCCCAAAGCAAATACCACTCGGCCTGGAGCTTTGCCAACCCGTTGTTTATCCTCCGGGAAACGACATTGCGTGAGAAGCAGTTCCAAAGCCTCGGAAATGCCTGGCTCACCTGGAACATCATCCCCGGCCTGGAATGGAAAACGGCGCTCAATACGCAATGGTCTTCCAGCAACTACTTTTCGTTTAGTCCCAGCACTATCGGCGGCGCCAACCAGCCGCCTGTCCCGGGGACGGGAAGCTCTTCCCACGACCGGTCCGGGCATTTTAACTGGCTGGTCGAAAACACGCTTTCCTATAACCAGACTTTCGGTATACACAAGTTTGACGCTGTTCTCGGCTATACTACTCAGAAAAGCAGCGTCCGCGGCATTAACCTCAATGCCGCCCCGTATTCAAACGACCTGATCCAGACCATCAATGCCGCCCAGGCGATCAGGACCTGGGATGAAAACGTCAGCGAATGGAGCATGATCTCCTACCTGGGGCGGATCAACTACAGCCTGAAAGGGAAATACCTCCTTACGGGCACGTTTCGCTCTGACGGGTCTTCGCGGTTCGGCACCAACAATAAATTCGCCGCATTCCCTTCGGTAGCGGCGGCCTGGCGGTTATCGGAGGAAAACTTCCTTCAAAAAAACCGCGTCGTCACCGACCTTAAGCTGCGGGCAAGCTACGGCCTCAGCGGCAACAACAATATAGGCAACTATGCACATCTCGCCACTATCGCAGCGGGCGCCTACGTTTTCGGTAATAACCAGGTGACGGCTTCCTATGTAGGCCTGCCCAACCCCAACCTTACCTGGGAAGAATCCAGGCAGCTGGACATCGGGATGGATGCCGAGTTTTTCGAAGGCCGGCTGAACGCCACCGTCGATTTTTACAATCGCCGGAGCAGCAACATGTTATTAAACGACATCATCCCGGCCATTACAGGCTTCAATTCGCAGATGGTCAACAAAGGAAATGTCAGGAACAGGGGCGTCGAGATCTCCGTGGGCGGCACTCCGCTGGATGGTAATTCCGCCTCGGGAGCGTTGAAATGGGATGTAAACGCCAATATAGCCTTCAACCGGAATATGGTGCTTTCCATCAACGAAAACAACGACCGCATACTCTCAGGCAACAATGACGGCTTTCCGACCCATATTACGGTTGCCGGAAAGCCGATAGGCCAGTTTTTCGGCTTTGAGCTTCTTGGCCTTTACACGGCAGCGGATATTGACAACCCCGATATCATCAAAACCACCCAGGTATACGAGGGCAATCCGAAATACCGCGACGTTGACGGCGACGGCATAATCAACGACCTGCTCGACTACACCATCATCGGGAACCCGCACCCTGATTTCATATTCGGGCTAACCAATAATTTCTCTTTCAAACGGTTTAGCCTCGGTATCATTATCAACGGGCAGAAAGGCGGCCAGGTCATGAACGGGCTGCGGCAAACCGTCGATAACCTGATGGGCTTTTTCAACGTACGCAAAGAATGGGTAAACAGGTGGAGGAGCTCTGAAAACCCGGGAGCCGGAATGCTCTACGGCATACCCAAGCTCGCACCCAGCTGGGGGCACAGGGTCAGCACGTTGTGGGTCGAGGACGCCAGCTTTTTAAGAATAGCGAATGTAACGCTTGGCTATACGCTGCCCGGTAGCCTGACCGGCAAAACGAAGTTTATCAACGGGTGCCGCTTATACCTGACGATACAGAACCTGGCCATGTTCACCAGGTATGAAGGAGCCAACCCGGAAGCGCAGGCCAGGAATGTCAACAACACGCTGTCGCCCGGGTTCGACATGACGTCGTACCCCCTGAACAGGACATCGTCGATAGGGATTAACCTGTCGTTTTGATCACCAACCAAATCTGACCACAATGAGAATCTTATTCATATTGCTCCTTCCGCTCCTGCTGGGCGCGTGCTCGGAACGTTTCCTGGAACTATACCCGGAACACAGCCTGAACGAGGGTAATTTCTATAAATCGGACGTCGAGCTTACGCTGCTCGTAAACGGCTGCTATGTCCCGATGAGGGATTACGAGAAAAGCTGGCACTGGATAATAGCCGAGCTCCCGTCCGACAATTCGAGTTTTCAGAACAACACCCGGACAGGCGAAGTGATAAGAGGCGTAATCGATCAATTCCTGCAGGTTTCGGCCAACCAGGCTTATACGAGTTTCTGGAACCTGTCGTACAATGGCATCACCAGGTGCAATAAAGTGCTGGCAGAAACAGATCAGCCCGGAATAGTCTGGTCGGACGAGAGATTAAAAGAAAGAGGCAAGGGAGAAGCCCTGTTTCTCCGCGGGCTGTACTACTTTAACCTCGTACGGCAATTCGGCGGTGTGCCGCTGGTGCTTCAGCCGATCACCGCCCGGGAGGCCATGGAGTATAAAAGGGCAAGCGTCGACGATGTCTATGCAAACATCATCGATGATCTTCAGAAATCGGCCGAACATTTTGCAAAGTCCGAGGCGGTCCACGAAAACGGGCGGGCCGGCAGGTACGCCGCGCTCGGGCTCCTGGGCAAGGTCTTCCTGACGCTGGGCCGGCACCAGGACGCGGAATCCCTTCTGAAACAGGTGGTTGATTCGGGCAAATACCGGATGCTTGCCAGCTTTGCCGACGTTTTTAACCCGGCTAACAAGGATTTTACCGAAACGATATTTGCCATTCAATACTCCGATGCAAGCCCCGAGCTTGCCAATAATTTTATATTTACTTTTGCTCCTCATACCTCGGGAGGAGCCGTGACGACGCGTCCGAATATCAGCATCATAAGTTCCGGGTGGAACCAACCCACTCAGGACCTGATCGACGCGTTTGAAGAAGGCGACGAGCGGAAGGATGTTTCCATCGGGTTCTGGACGGGGACCGACTGGGACGGCCAGGTACGGCCCATCGCCTATTGCGCAAAGTACAAGCCTCCCCTGTCGGCTCCCGATAACCGCTGCAGCGACAATCTTCCCGTTCTGCGCTATTCGGATATCCTGCTGATGTATGCCGAAGCGCTCAACGAGCAAGGCAAAACCGCGGAAGCCCTGCCGCTCGTCCTGGCGGTCCGCGAACGTGCCGGCCTCACGAAATCTGTCTCGGATACCGGCCAGTCGTCGCTCCGGGACCTGATCCAGGCGGAACGCCAGCGGGAGTTCTGCTTTGAAAACCAGCGCTGGTATGACCTCAAGAGGACCGGGAAAGCGGTCGAAGTAATGACCGCGCACGGGCTCAGGGAAAAGGCAGCCAAAGTGTTCCTCTACCCGGAGGCCTACAACAATATCGCTGTCAGGCTCCTGGGGCCTATCCCGGCAAACGAAGTGCTGATCAATAAGCTGGAACAGAACCCGGGGTATTAGTTGAGAGTTGAGAGTTGAAAATTGAGAGTTGAAAATTGAGAGTTGAAAGTTGTCAAATTAATTGAGAGTTATGAAGTACATCATGATGTTATTTGTCCTGGCGGCCTCCTTCTGGCTACCGGGGTGTGAATCCGCCCGGAACGAAGCGACTGCAGACCGGCCCAATGTCATTTTTGTATTTGCCGACCAGTGGCGGGCCGAGGCTACCGGCTACGCGGGCAATCCCGATGTGATCACGCCCGTTATCGACAAAATGGCGCAGGAAAGCGTGGTATTCCACAATGCCGTGGCTACCATGCCCGTCTGTGCTCCCTACCGGGGCACGCTCCTCACCGGCCAGTATCCCCTCACTCACGGGGTGTTTTACAATGATAAGCCGCTGGCCACCGACGCGAATACGATGGGGAAAATTTTCAAACGGAACGGCTATGCCACCGGCTATATCGGCAAGTGGCATGTAAACGGCCACGCCAACGGAGAGCACCCTTTTTCCGCCCGCGACAAGCCGGTGCCCAAAGAACGCAGGCAGGGATTCGACTACTGGAAAGTAAGGGAAGTGACGCACGACTATAATAAATCTTTCTACTTTGACGAAAACGACAGGAAACACTACTGGGAAGGCTACGATGTATTCCCGCAGACCGACAGTGCGATAGGTTTTATCCGCGACCACAAGCGGTCTCCTTTTCTGCTGGTGCTCTCCTGGGGCCCGCCCCATAACCCATACCACACCGCGCCTGAGCAATACCAGAAAATGTATGACCCGTCGCAGCTTTCGGTACGGCCCAACGTACCGCCTGCCATGCAGGACAGCGCCCGGAAGATCCTGGCCGGCTACTATGCCCATTGCACCGCCATCGACGACGCCCTGGGCAGGCTGCTGAAAGCGCTCGACGACGAAGGCATCGCCGACAATACCATTATCGTCTTTACATCAGACCACGGCGATATGCTCCTGTCGAAAGGCGTGCTGCGCAAGCAGCGCCCCTGGGATGAATCTATCCTGGTCCCGATGCTGCTACGCTACCCCGCCAAATACGGCAGGAAGAGGATCGACGTTAAAAAGCCGATCGGCACGCCCGATATCCTGCCTACCCTGCTGGGCCTGTCGGGTCTCGAAATCCCGCAGAGCATCCAGGGCGCCGATGTAAGCCCCGGGATCTCTGACCCCGGGAAGTACCCGCTCGACGCCGCGCTGATTACACTCCCTGTACCTTTCCATGAGTGGCAGTTTATGAACGGCGGCCGCGAATACAGGGGGATCCGGACTGAAAGGTATACCTATGTGCGAAGCCTCACCGGTCCCTGGCTGCTGTACGACAATGAAAAGGACCCCTACCAGGAAAACAACCTGAGCGCAGAGCCCCGGTACGCGTCGATCCGGGAAGACCTTGACCGGAAGCTCGGCGAAATTCTCGAAAAAACGAACGACGAGTTTTTGCCGGCCGACGATTATATGAAAAAATGGAATTATACTTACGATGGTAAAGACAGTCTCCGGCCGCCGGCATATTGGGAGGAACTGAAGCAAAGATGAAATTATTCAAAACCATACTGACAGCGGTGCTGGCCGTGCTCCTGGTACCCGTGACCGGCTGGACGCAGCCCGGCCGGTCGCAGCCCAACATTATCTTCCTGCTTGCCGACGACCACCGTCACGACGCGCTGGGTGCAGCCGGCAACACGATCATCCGGACCCCGCACCTCGACAGGCTGGCGCGCGAGGGAGTTTACTTCAAAAATGCCTACGTTACCACCGCTATCTGCAGCGTGAGCCGCGCCAGCATCCTCAGCGGCCAGTATATGTCGCGCCACGGCATCGACGACTTCGCCAAAGACTTCACCCCCGAAGCGCTTGCCCATACCTACCCGCTGCTCCTGAAGAAGGCGGGCTACACCATAGGCTTCGCCGGGAAGTACGGGGTCGGCAGCAACCCGCCGCAGGACGAGTTCGACTATTGGAAATGCGTCAACAAGGGACAGCCGCCTTACTGGTATAAAAGGGCCGACGGATCGCTCATCCACGACACCGATACCGTTGCCAACAGCGTTGCCGACTTCCTTATGCGCTTCGCTGACAAAGGTCCTTTTTGCCTCTCGGTAAGCTTCAAGGCGCCGCACGAGCTCGACGGCAACCCGCCGCGCTACCCGGTACAGGAACGCTTCGAAACACTTTATTCAGATACGCAGATACCATTGCCTGTCACCTACGGCCCAGAGTACTGGGAAAAACACCCTGCTTTTTTCCGTACCGACGAGAACATAGGCCGTGTACGGTGGAAGCCGCTTTTCTCCACGCCTGAGCTCTACCAGGAAACGGTGAAAAATTACTACCGGCTGGTGACCGGCGTCGATGAGGTAGCCGGTAAGATCAGGCAGCAGCTCGAAGCGCTGGGTATTGCCGGCAACACCATCATCGTCTATATGGGCGACAATGGCTTTTCGCTCGGCGAGCACGGGCTCCAGGGCAAATGGTTCGGCTTCGAGGAATCGATACGCGTGCCGCTGATCATCTATGATCCGCGTGCTGCCGCCCGTCCTCATACCGAGGAAAAGATTGCCCTTAATATCGACATTGCCCCCACACTCCTGGAGATGGCAGGGGTCAGCATCCCGGGCGTCATGCAAGGCGAAAGCCTTTCGCCTCTCCTGCACGGCCGCAGGGCAAAATCATGGCGTGACGACTTTTTCTACGAGCACACTTTCATGGGTACGCCGCGCCTGCCGAAAACCGGCGGTGTGGTAGGAAAGGACTGGAAATATATCCTGTATACCGAGCACGGCTATGAAGAGTTCTATAATTTGAAGAGCGACCCCTACGAAACCAGAAACCTGGCAGGCGACCCGTCCTATTCAAAAAAACTGGATGAGCTTCGAAAACGCTATCACGCATATTCGACCCTGGTTAAAAATTAATTTGATATAAATCCTGATATTTCTTTACTTTGGTGCTCCGGACTACACCCCGGGGCACATTTTTTGATATAAAAGGCATTGGGCTTCGACAGGCTCAGCCACCGTGGCACCCGTCAGTTATTTCGAAATTTTTACCGGTTTTAAAAGGCATTTGCCTTGCCAAACTTTAACCCGCTTAACAGAAAACTTCAACAAATCTGATTACATCCTTGCGAACCACACTTTTCAGTCACCTGCCAAAAGGATTCGGGGTTACCTTATCCTTATTGTCTATTGCAGTTTTCCCTGCCGGAGCGCAGGAGAAAGACAACGCCATCCGCTACGAACTGGAAACCGGCGGCATGATCTCTACGGGCAAAACATTGCCCTTCTGGATGCGCACCAACCAGTACGGCGAAGTACCGCTCGAGTCGGGGATTGTCTCCTTCAGGGGGCAGCTCCGGAAAGATTATGAAAAACAGGAGGGGAAGAAGAATCGTTTCTCCTACGGCTACGGCCTCAGGGGAGTAGCCAATGTAGGGCGCACCAACGAGCTCATCCTGCCTGAGATATACGGTAAAATACGCTTCGGCGCCTTCGAGCTGTATGGCGGCCGCCGTAGGGAAATTATGGGACTGGTCGACAGTACCCTTAGCAGCGGCTCCTACATCTGGTCGGGCAACGCCCTGCCGATCCCGAAAATCCAGATCTCGATCCCCAATTACACCCCGATATTGGGAAACGGGCTGATAGCGGTCAAGGGTAATTTTGCGCACGGGTGGTTCGGGAATGACATTCATACCAAAAATTACTGGCTCCACCAGAAAAGCCTGTACGTGAGGCTTGGCAAGCCGGAGTGGCATTTTAAAATGCATGCGGGTATCAATCACCAGGCGCAATGGGGTGGGAAGCCCGCAGAACCGTACGTCAGCAGGCATACCGGGCAGTTGATCACGAAATATGCTACCAATATGTCTGCGTTTCTGAACACCACGTTGGGAATACCGATTCCACCGGATGAAGATCCGGATAGATTCGGCGAAGGCAGTCTCACCGAAGGAGGGAACCGGCTGGGCAACCACCTGGGCACTGCGGATGTGGCGTTGGAATATGACAGTCCCAAAGCCAATATTTTGCTTTACCGCCAGTCAATTTACGAAGATGGCTCGCTTTATTACCTGAGTAACATCAAAGACGGGCTGAATGGGATCGCCATTACCCGGAAAGGGGTTAGTCAGGGTATTTTAAAGCTTGTAGTGGAGTATCTTTATACTGCGAATCAGGGAGGAGACCAGGGGTCGGGCTATACCATCCCGGAACTCCGTGGTAGAGACAACTATTTCTACAACACGATCTATAAAGACGGATGGACTTATAAAAGACAGACACTGGGGACTCCCTTTATCATGCCGCTTGAAGGTATTACCGGTATGACGCCCAATATTTCCGACACCAATCGCTCCCCAAACCGTATTGTCAACAACCGGGTAAAAGCGCTGATGGTCGCCATGCAAAGCCGCGCGGGGATTTTCGATCTCACAACCAGGTTATCTTTTTCACAGAACCTGGGCTCATATAGTGTCCGTTTTCCGGCAGCCAGGCAGCAAACCTCCATCCAGCAAACGGTGTCTTTTCCTGTCCGTTCTTTTACCCTTCAAACCGGCCTTTTCTATGACCAGGGCGAGCTGCTGGAGAAAAACCTGGGGTTGAGCCTGGCTGTGAAGAAGGTATTCTGAGGAGCGTAAGAGTGACGAGCAATTAACAATTTTACTTTATTCCACATGAAATTCCTGTTATCAACCATACTTATTATATCCCTGGCAATACCGGTTTTATCCCAGGGTTTAGCTAACCCACAGGCGCAGGGTGACCTGCCATCCATTATCGATACGGTAGCCGTTCGGAGGAATGCGCTTACCACCGCCATATACAGCAAGGGCGAAAAGCTTTCCTACCGGGAGCTCAAAGGGTTGTACTATGATACGCCTGCGGAAGCTCCGTTAAAATGGAGTCAGCCCATGCGGATCGCCGCACCGGTCATCGTTGCCGGCGGTATAGCTTTAGGAGCTATTGCACTCAAAGGTACGGCTAAGACGGCTGAGATTAATAACAAGACTTATCATTATACAGTCCGCAGTAAGCCGAAGCTGGCAGCAGGGCTCGTTTTACTTGCGGGAGGCCTGTGCCTTTTTGAATGGTCCAACGACCTGCTGGCTAAATCCGGCCGGCTCTATAACTGGGACCAGGTCAGGAAGGCGGGGATGAAAGCGCAGGTGGGGGTGACAGAGGATGGTGTAGGGCTGGTGGTGAAGTTTTAATAAAAGATTTTTTCTCCATAAAAAGAGAGGCCCGTTGTCCAGGTTAATAACCAGGCAACGGGCCTCTCTGCAAATTCACGGATTGTACGCTTTGACCATCCGCCAGGGACGGCATTGCATCATTACAACTCCTCCTCTACGTGATCCAGCTTTTCGTACGGAGAATTCTTCGAAATATATTCCGGGATCATAAACTTCAGGAACTGTACAACCTCCTCGCGCGACATTTCCGGCAACACCGGCGCTACGCGGTCCATCTCTTCTTTTACTTCGTGGTATACAGACGGCTTCATCCGGGCTACCATGATCTTCGGATGGTGGGTAGGCAAGGTTGACTCCTCATCGCTGAGGAGCTCCTCGTAGAGCTTCTCACCCGGCCGGAGGCCGGTAAAAGAAATAGGAATCTGCGTATAAGGCTCTTTGCCCGACAGGCGTATCATCTTATGCGCCAGGTCGATGATCTTCACCGGCACGCCCATATCGAATACAAAGATCTCGCCTCCCTCTCCCATCGTACCAGCTTCCAGCACGAGCTGGCAGGCCTCCGGGATCGTCATAAAATAACGTATAATCTCCGGGTGCGTTACCGTCACGGGCCCACCGGCCGCGATCTGCCGCTTGAACAGCGGGATCACCGAGCCGTTGCTGCCCAGCACGTTGCCGAATCGGGTAGTGATAAACCGGGTTTTAACGCCGCGTACAGTATTGAGCGACTGCACATACATCTCCGCCAGCCGCTTGCTGGCGCCCATCACGTTGGTTGGGTTCACCGCCTTATCGGTAGAAATAAACACAAAGCGCTCTACCCCGTACTCAACCGACAGGTCGGCAAGCAAACGGGTTCCAAACCCGTTGACTTCCACTGCCTTTGCGGGGTTAGATTCCATCAGCGGCACATGCTTATATGCAGCCGCGTGAAACACAACCTCAGGGCGGTACCTGGCAAACAGCTTCCGCATCTGCTTTTTGCCTGAGATGTTCTCTACTTCTATTTTTAAACAATCGTTGCCTTCACAAATCTCCAACCGGGTAAGCTCACTTTCCAGGTCATACAATGCAGATTCGGCCTGGTCGACCAGGATCAGCTCCTGCGGCCGGAAACGCATCACCTGCCGCACGATCTCACTTCCAATGGAACCGGCGGCACCGGTCACCATAATGCGTTTTTTATGCAGGAAGCTCCTCACCTCGTTGTTATTGATGCTGATCGCAGGGCGCTCAAGCAGATCTTCGATGCTGACATCCGCGATCTGGGAGGCGTTAAGCTGCCCGTTGATCCATTCTTCTACCGGCGGCACGATGCGCAGCGCCATCCCCAACGCCATAAATTCGTCTGTAATTTCATTTTTCTGGGCAGTGGTGATCGACTGGATGGCGAAGATCAGCTCCACATCCTTATAGCCGGCCCCTTGTATAATCTCCCTGGCCTGCTGCCGGTCATAGACCTTGATGCCTTCGATGCTTACTCCCTTTTTCTGCGGATTATCGTCCACAAAAAACAACACTTTGTAGGGAGCTCCCAGGTTGCCGCTCAACGCATTTTTCGTTGCAATGCCCAGGCTGCCGGCTCCGTAGATCACCACCTTCTTCCTGGGCTTCCAGTTGAGCGACAGGCTCCGGAACATGTCCTTGATCAATACCCTGCTGCCCAATAGGCCGAACACCGATACAAACAAGTCGATCACCAGGATGGAATGGGGGATATTAAGAACCGGTATTCCTTGTTGCCCTAGACTCCCCAACAGGAAGAGCGTTACTACGCTCAGTAAAGAGGCATTCACAATATTCCTTGCGTCCAGCAGGTTGGTATGCCGCACAATACCTGCATGCGTACGCAACACTAGGAAAAACACCATTTTAACCGCCACTACAAGTACCAGATGGTACTTGAAAAGGGCCGGGTCTATATATTCCAACTCGAAATTGAACCTGATGACCGTCGCAAGCATAAAGGCAAAGGTGACGATAAACAGGTCCATCAGTAAAACCACCCACCGGGATACAAAATGGTTGTGGTAACGATTGAAAATTGACTTCATAATGGTGGTACTAATAAAAATATATTAACGAAGAGTAATTACGGAGCATATTACGTATATAACACAAAGTAACAGATTATTACGCCAAACGCCAACTTTTCATCCAGGAAACTTTAAACAGAATAGGCAATAATCATACCTGACCACGTAGTGATAATTCTAATTTAGCTAAGTTTTTCATACATATTAATCTGACCAGGATTGCCGAAGGTAACTGAGTGAAGAGAGAAAACCTCTCCCCCGGTCCCTCCCGAAACGTCGAGCCGCCTTAGTAAGGAGAGGAGGTAAGTCTTTGGCCCCGTTTACTAGGCACCTACAAAATCCCGGAAACTTTCATTTGTTACGACAGTGGCTTCAGCTTCATACGTTTTAATAAAGGCCGGCGGTAAATTTACTTTGGCTTTCGGATTCCATTTGAACTCAAAGCCGCTGATTCCCCCGTCCTTTTCTTCTACATAGTCGATCTCCTGCTGTTGTTTTGTCCGCCAGAAATACCGGTTTACAAAGATGCGGTGATATTGATTTCGTTTCAGGCGCTCGGTCATCAGGAAGTTCTCCCACAAGGCGCCAATATCGCTTCTCTGTTCGGAAGGGTTGAAATTCTGAATAAGGGAATTCCGGACTCCGTTATCATAAGAAGTATATTTTCTGATTGGTTTTGATTTCGTTGCGCAGATTTCTGCTGAATGAGCCCAATGAATACACTATATAGGACATAACCAATAGCTGTATTAATGTCCGACTGTATTTTTATCCACCCGGTGAGTTGGGCGATTTCGTTGCAGCTTACCTCATTTCCAACCTGGAAGGCCGGTGCACGGAAAATTTTTCCAGCACGCCCGGCTTTTTTATATTTCCATAGACCAGGATATCCCTGAACAGGTAGCTTTGTGTGATTTCATTTAAAATTTCCCTCTCCTCTACCGGGTTATTGAAATGCTGACGAACCGCTCATCACCAGCTGGACATCCCTGAACTGGTCGTGTATGATCTTGGCTGTTATGCCAATGTTTTCTATACGCTGGGCTTCATCTATAAATACTATTTTCGAGCAGCCTATCATGGTCTCGATCTCCTTTGTGTTCGAATTGGTCAGTTGTGTTCTTACTCAATGGGTCGTCTCCATCCAAAAAAGAAAATCCCTGTTGCTTAAGACTTTCCTGAGCAAAGTCGTTTTACCCACCTGTCGGGAGCTTGTCAAAATAATTGCCTTGCCTTTGAATAACTTTTCGAAAGCGTTTTCTCGATTGTGCGTATTATCATATCCCGACATTCGACTGCCCTATTCACTAAAAGCAAGGATTTTTGGTGAGAGCATCACCTCCAGGAGAAGCGGGGTGGGTAGGAGAACACATAACGGCCTAAACCTATTACTTCCTATTCACAAAATAATCGGGAGGATAGGTATAATTATCCAGCGGAGCATGTTCTATCCCTTTATCTGCAAATACGAGTAACTCGCTATCATCTGCCATCGCCCGAAAGGCAGTACAGAAACCAGCAGGCAAATGAACTACTTCCTGATCTGCCGAATTCAAGATAAGTCTCTCTACAGGCAAATCGTTGGATGGGTTTTCCCAATTATCGATCCGGACGACATCTAGCACAAAGCTTCCTCTTAACACATAAAACCAGCGCTGCTCTATCCGATGTGCCCGCCAACCTCTGATCAAATCGGTATCCGCATTGGTAATAATATAAAACCGTTTGACATCCGTCATATCAAAATCATTGACAAACCGGATCTGCCCTCGGCTGTCTTTT
This sequence comes from Spirosomataceae bacterium, assembly GCA_037191015.1. Lineage (GTDB taxonomy): Bacteria > Bacteroidota > Bacteroidia > Cytophagales > Spirosomataceae > Ravibacter. Next base: position 326,690 of record JBBCKD010000013.1, on the reverse strand, counting down.
GAAATTCCCCCTTTTATATTCGTTACGCTATCCATAAGCTGAAAATTATTTTCTTTAATCATTACCTCCAGGAACTTAAAAAATGAGAATAATAAACATAAAATTCCCTTTCCAATGTCTATTTTCGCAGCTGTAATACCTGGCGAATAGTATCGCGCACACGGCCGAGATCATCTAAAGTCAAGTTAGATCCGGAAGGAAAACAGAGCCCCCTGATAAACAAATCTTCTGATACCCCGTTGACATAGCGCGGACAAGATTCAAATATCGGCTGTAGATGCATCGGTTTCCATAAGGGACGTGATTCAATATTTTCGGCTGCTAGCCCCAAACGGATAGCTTCCCTGCTCTCATAAGAGTCGAGGAGAGCGCAGCTTAGCCAACGATTGGAAAAGCTACCGTCCAGTTCCTGTTGCCAGTCTAGAGGCAATTCTTGACGATAAAAATTAAAATTCCGGCGGCGCAACGCCACCCATTCATCCAGCACTTCCATCTGCCCTCTACCTATGCCGGCTGCGATATTGCTCATACGGTAATTGTAGCCAACTTCCGTATGTTGATAATGGGGAGCGGCATCGCGCGATTGGGTACTGTAGAAACGGGCTTTCGCTATAGCTTCACCATCTCCGGAAATCAATGCACCACCGCCAGAAGTAGTAATAATCTTATTCCCGTTGAAAGACAATACTCCAAAACTACCGAAAATACCGAGCTTTTGGCCCTCAACCGACGATCCAAGTGCCTCCGCAGCATCCTCTATCAACGAGATCTCATAAGCGTCACAAATCTCCTTAATACGTCTGATCTGGGCTGGCATGCCATAAAGGTGCACCACGATGCAGGCTTTCGGCCTTTTCCCTATTTTCAAACGATTTTCTATAGCTTCCTGCAACAGGTTCGGATCCATGTTCCAAGTGCTGGTTTCCGAGTCGATAAATACCGGAACTGCCCCCTGGTAAACAATGGGGTTAGCGGTAGCCGAAAAAGTAAACGATTGGCACAGCACTTCATCGGCCCTCCCGACACCCAATAAGATTAGCGCCAAGTGTATGGCTGCCGTGCCGGAACTCAGGGCTGCTACATGGCTAACGCCCAAATATTCAGCTAAGTCCTCTTCAAAATTGTCTAGATTAGGCCCCAAAGGTGCAATCCAGTTCTGTTCGAAAGCCTCATGAATATACTTCAGTTCACTGCCACCCATGTGGGGAGAGGAAAGCCAAATTTTCATAAAAAAGGAATTTGCAAAGCTGAAAAACTATCTGTATCAAAGTTATTCGTTACGACCTAAATAAGCTCGTACTAGTTTATTAATAAACACCTCTAATCATAAAAGCCGTCTATTTAAGCTGAAGTAATATAAATAAGAAGGCAAAACTTAACTACCTAAATATATTTAATAATCCGAGCTGGATTACCAACAACTACAGCAAAATCCGGAACGGATTTTATGACAACCGCTCCAGCCCCAACACGGCTCTTATTTCCTATATTTACATATTGAATGGTGCTACTACCTATTCCGATTTCAGCTCCCTCCCCTATAGCTGTATAGCCGGCTAGATTGACCGACGGAGCTAAGCTGGATAAATCACCAATCGTGCAATCATGTCCGATCGAGCAATTCATGTTGAAAAGAACAAAATTTCCTATTCTAGTGTTATAATTGATAGAAGTACCGGGATATACAATTACGCCCTCTCCAACTATAACATTCTTAGATATCCAAGAACCGATTGAAATAAGCGGTGGAAAAAAGCTATATCCTAACTGTTTCAACTTAGCAACAATAGTTGCTTTTATATTAGGGAAGGCAATACCAACTACGATTTCGATAGTTTTAGGAAAGTTAACTATTTCTTCTATCTTTCCTAAAACTGTATAACCACAAAAGTTTGTGCCAATTTTAGATGTATCATCGTCTAAGAATCCTATAATATTCTTATCACGAAAATATTGAGATGAATCGATAGCTATATGTCCACCTACGCTTCCTGCACCTATTATTAAAATATCTGTCATAACGATCTGTCAGTTTACTCCATTAAATGGTTCCATAGGTCTTTCAATACTTTGATTTACTCCCTCCCTTTTAAAAACCTTAAGTATGGTTAGATATAGAATTTGCAAATCCATTTTTAAACTCAATCTCTCTACATATTCTATGTCTAGCTCAAACTTCCTTGTCCAAGAAATCGCATTTCTTCCATTAACCTGTGCCCAACCGGTAATACCAGGACGTACTTCATGGCGTCTATTCTGCTCAGGAGAATAGAGCGATATATACTTATACAATAACGGCCTCGGCCCGACAAGGCTCATATCGCCTTTAAGTACATTAATCAACTGCAATAACTCATCCAAAGAAAAATTTCGAACCAACTTACCTAATCTGGTTATACGTTGTACATCTGGAAGTAAGTTTCCATCCGCACCTCTCTCATCAGTCATCGTCTTGAATTTAATAATCTTAAACGCTTTTTGATTTCTCCCAGGACGAACTTGAAAAAAGAAAGGGGTACCTCCATTTTGTATGGTTAAAATAATCGTAATAAATAGCAGAATAGGCGACAATGTAACCAAGAACAAAAAAGAACCGAAAAAGTCAATTAATGGTTTGACAACGCTCCTATACATAGTGTCTTTTACTTTATACAAATAAATATTTATCTAAAAGCTTTCTATAACCCACTTTAGCCGGAACTTGAAATAATGTCTTACACCAATTGTGATTGCCCTCAATTAGCTCTACATAGTCGTTTGTTATCGCAACATCCCAACCCACTGAAAGATTAGAAGTATCGTAAAGAGAAGCTTCTTTAACAACTTTGATAAGTGTATTATACTTCGGTATTTTAAATCCGTGAATTCTCACACCTGTAACCGGATGAATATCCTCATCATTCTTTTCGATATTAGTATACGTTGCCGATTTCGTAACAATTCCTGTTTCTACGTCAACGTACGCTGCCAGATTGCCAGCCCCCATGTTATCTATAGGCGAGTTGACAGATATTCTTAAACGAACACCTAAAATATCTACTTCGCCTTTCGAATTAATTTGTGTAAATACTCGAACAGTATTCAATCCAGATGGAGAAAGTCTATGCAGATCATCATGTTGCATCACGTACTCCTCTACTAAATCAAATTTATTGGCTCTCATGAATCTTAATAACGACGATGCACCAAATTCTCTCGATTCTACTACACGAACCTGCGCACCTACTTGCCCTTTCGAACCCTTTAAAACAAGTTTTGGATACTTATCTAAAAAAAATTGCAACCTAGACGTATCTATCAAAATATCGTTAATAGAAAGCCACCTTCTATAGATAAATTTCTTATAATGATTCAGAAATTCTATTTTATTTTCTAATTTATATCTTGAAGACTTGGGGTTCATCTTTAATTGATACTCATACATATAAGTAGTTCCAGCCCATTCCTCTCTTTCCTTCAATTCCTTTTTCCAAAATTCAAATTGAAAATAGTCTAACGGCGCTATCTTAAATTTCAAACAACTAACAAAATTATCAAAAATTATCAAAAATCTTGATTTACCTGTCTCTCTGGCAACAAAATTCAAATAGGCATAAAAGACGCCAACCTTTGTATTCTTAACATTATACGCAAAATAAAGTAAGCTTTTCATGAGTCTATTATAAATTCAAACGTTGTGGAAATACTATTCTATGTCTCGAATTGAACACTTAGAAGCATCCTCATCTATATTTTATCTAGTAGATCAGACTTACGAATCTCTCCTTCGCACGGTACAATACCTATACACTTAGTCACAACAGTAGGTACCTACTAGCTGAGCAATGTCTCCGCACTCTCAATCATCTGCTTTTCATCTGCCATTGATAGATACTGTAAGGATCGTAGTAGTATTTCAATAAGTATCTTACAAGCCCGCTATACAGATCATTGTTTACGCTTACAGGGCGAACCAGTATTTTTACAGAAAATGAAACATCTACCACCAATAGACCATGATTATATATCCCGACATATTCTTAAAATTTTGTTATGACAAAAACTTAAACATATAGACCTAAGCGTTAAAAACTTTAACTACTAAGTCTCCAAACTGCGCACATAAAATTGATCTATCATATACTGTTTCTGCCAATCTCCTCGAATTTCGACCCATTTGAAGCACTAAATCAGGATTCTGTTTCAAATAGAGTATCCTCTTCACTAAATCACTAGGATTATTGGGATTAACATAGTACCCGCATCTATTATTCTCGACAATGTCTTTTGTCCATCCAGCAGAATTAACAATAATCGGTTTACCTGCCGATAAAGAATCAAAAAATTTATTCGGAGAATTTGTATACAATATCGGTAAATCCTTAAAGCTTACTATTGAAATATCAGACAAATTCACTATCTCAGATAAGTCGCGCATAGAAAACTTGCCCAAAAATTTTACATTTGTTAGATGAAGTCTCTCGCAATATTCAAAAAAATATTTCTCCATAGCTCCCCCTCCTACAAACAGAAATTCTATCGAATTATCGTCCTTTAATAATTGCGCTGATTCAATAATGGTATGTACGCCATTTGCTAGTCCAATAGAACCAAAATGAATAATCTTAAAACTATCCAAGCGCAATTTTAATTGCTCCATCAATGCAATATTCTTTTCTCTCATCCAAAACTCTTCTATTTTGGACATATTAGGTATCATTGAAGTTTTTTCTCTTGGAATATACTTTATGACTCCATCCTGCATACCGGGTGAAAGTGCTACTACATGTTCTGCATTCTTATAAATTGTTCTTTCGAACCAACGGATGACTCTCTTAACAAGTGAGCTCTTGAAAACACCCATCTGAATTGGCACCTCGGGCCATAGATCTCTAACTTCAAAAACATAGGGAATATTCTTAAGGCGCTTGAAAAACAAAGCGACCATACCAACACTCAGCGGCGTAGATGTAGCAATAATCAGTCCGACATTCTCTTGTTTCCATACCTCGATAATACTCTTTAGGACAAAACCCAAAAACGCTCTAAATCTTCTAAATATCGACATTTCTTGGCTATAAGGCTCTTTTAAGTAAATAACCTTAATGCCATCCAGTACAATTTCTCTTCGTGAATTCTCAATTTTCGAAGAAGACGTTATCATTGTCACTTCGTACCCTCTTTTAATCAACTCCCGCGAGATCCAATAAGAACGGGTCCCTCCAGGTTCGGTCGGAATTTTAAAATATTGATGAATATATAAAATTTTCATTCGATATAAGTTAATCAATATTCGGCTGGATTTAATATTGATTTATATATAGATACTAAGATTCGGTTTAGCAAAAATCATTTGCTACATCGAAAGATAAAGTTGCAATAATTTCTTTTCTTCTGTTTGCCAATTAAACTTCTCTTCAAAAACTCTTCTGCTATTTCGGCCGAAATCTTTTGCAATATTCATATTATTTTTTAAATATAAGATTGCGGAAACAATCTCCTCAACATTATTAGGATCGACAACGATTCCAATATTATGTCCTTCCACTATATCCCTCCAAGCTTCAAAATTCGAGGAAATAATAGGAAGCCCAGCCGCCATATATTCAAACAATTTATTCGGATTAGCGTTATTGTGATTAGGGGCTGGAAGAAAAGCAACGATTCCCGCGAACGACTCGGAAAATATTTCCCTTGCTTTTACTCTATCTACAAACCCGTGATATTCTATGTTCTCGACTTCTAATCGCTTTATTATCCCTTGATTAGAAGATCGCCCACCTATTTGAAACGTTATGTCCTGATCTCGTAGCCTCTCCGCGGCTTCTATCAATTGTAGTATACCACGGTCTACAGAAATAGCACCAACATAACAAACGCTCCGTCTTATGTCAATGCCCCAAGCTTCAATCTTTCCGAACTCCTCAATTGAAGCATAATTATGACAAACAACAACACTATTATTAACTCTACTGAAACGAGCTCCGATATGATTAGAAACAGTTACTACACCGTCAAATCGTCTAGCCGCAATATCTTCTAAAAACTCGATTATAACAGAAAACGGCTTTCTAAAAATTTTAGGAATCCAACTTTTTTGAAGTAACTGCCTTGGAAGATCTTCGTGAGCATCATAAATGACTTTTTTACCTTTTCGCTTAAGAAGCAATCCGATGAAAATCAACTCAGGATCATGAAAATGATATATATCAACATTCAGTTCTAACGCTTTCCTATATATTACCCTAGAGCGAAGTATAGCTCTCTGTAAACGGCTTGCAGTAGGTAAATGTAAAACGATACAACGAACTCCTTGCTCAATCCTATCTGAATATTCATCTCCAAACGCTATTAAACTTACATCAAAACCTAGCTTAGCTAAACTCCGGCACTCCTTCAAAAAAATTCGCACATCGAACAAAGAATGAACTGACGTCAAATGACACACTCTTTTACTTCCCATTCGCTAAAAGTATCTCTTTATAAATATTCGATAATTTGTTCGCTATTACGTCTGGCGCAAAACGAGCTTTACATTCTTGAGAAATTAAATCTGGATTGTACTTACCAGCTTCAGTTTGCATTATCTTTAAAGCGGCAATAAGTGAATCCTTATCGTTTACCGGTATCAATAAACCGTTATCAGAATTAATAAAATCCTCGGGCCCACCACATTTAGTGGCTACTACCGGCAGTCCCGACAAAAGGGCCTCTATATAGACTACTCCAAATGTTTCACTTTGAGACGGAAGTACAAATACATTAGAACTGGAAAATAGAGTAGCGATGTTACTCCTTGATTGCCGACCCAGAAAAAATATATTTGATTGTTTGCCACAATCAATAACCTTACGCTTAAGAGGCTCTAATAGCGGACCATCTCCAACTATTTTCAAAAATACATTATCTCCAAGACACGCCTCAGCAAAAGCATCGATCAATAAGCCGATCGCCTTATTTTTATCTAGACTGGCTACAGAAATAAACACAAATCCCTCAGTATTTACGACCTCTCCTCTTTTATATTCAAAAATGGCTGTATCGACTATATTCGGCACTACTACCGCGCTATAACCCAAAAAAGAATTAATCTTTTTGCTCAAAGCAGTGGACACCACAATAAGTCTATCAGCAGATTTGTAGCATTCAGTCAAATAATTCTTAAATACCTTTGGTAAACTAGACTTGTTAACATGACTGCTATGCTCTGTAATAACAATAGGAATATTATACCTAAGCTTTACTACAGATGCTATTTTCCCAAAAATTGCAAAATGCGCATGAATAATATCCGGCGTCCCAAATTTCCCCAAGACTTCCTTGAAAAAAAAAAGAAAGATCTCTATTCCAAAAAAAGACAATAATTGCCTAGGTAAATTCCCAAGAGGAATTGAAATATTGAGCACATCTATTCCTTCACTTACAAGCCACTGTCTCCCCCATTTCCGTACTCTTCTAATAGAACGCAAATCTAAAGATACATATATCACTTGATGACCAAAATCCTTTAAAGCCTTAGCCTGATCAAATTCAAAAACCCCTCTCAAAGGAGAGTTCGGATTCGGATAACCTCTAGCTAAAATTAATATTTTCATGTTTTCTAAATCTACCTCTTTCGGCAACAATATTTATAAAAGCCATTATTAAAGCCATTGCTGGCCAAATCCACTCTATCGTCATAATGGAACTTGCACCAACAGACGTTACAAAAAAAGCAATCAAAAAAGCTAAAAAACTAATCGAAATAAAATCTCGCCTTCTATCATGACTAGATTTAAAATACAAATGAGTAAACAACTTAATGAGACTTTTCGAATAAACAACGATATAAAAAATAAATATACCTATTCCTGAGGATACAAGTAACTCCATCCACCAATTATGCATATTAAGAATAGCACCGACGTTATATAAATTATTTGCAGCCATATGATACTCTATATTCCCCAAACCGACTCCCATAAAATATGAATCCTGTAAAAAAAACAGACCATTCTTTATCAAATTCATTCTTGTATAGTCACTCCCGCTAGAGACATCAAATTCCATAAGACTGCGATAGTAATTATTATTTTCGACAATCCAAGGAACGAACAAAAATAGGCAAATCAGCAAGAATATCATCAAAATAAAGCTACCCCTATTAACGTAAAAAAAAGCTACTACTAAAGAAAAAAGACACAATCCAATAAAACCCGCCCTAGATTGAGTGGCGGTCATAAGAAAGACCATAAATAGCGTAGTAGCGGAGCTTAAAATTCTACCTAAGTTCGTCTTTTTTACTCGTATTAATGCGGAAGAAGCAGTAATAGCAAACAACAAAAATAGAGCATAGTTATTTGGATTTGAAAAAATTGTTATCGGTATTCTAAATCCTACAGAGCTAACAAGAATCGATCTATCCTGATAATACCCTAAACTTATCTCTTTCAAATAGAGATAATTACCTGTCCTAATTTCGTAAATAGCTAAGCACCCAATTAGTACTGCAAACAATTCTACAAATTTTAAAGCATTAACGATATCTTTTTCAGTTGTAAAATACCAACCTATAAACCATGTAGAAACAAGACCGGTTACTACAAATGAATACATCCTAATCCAAGAGCCAAAGTCTTCCACGCGAAAAAGGAGGAGCGCAGAATAAACAACCCAGGTAACAAAAAAAATAAAATAACTATACCTATCTGATCTCCTTAAGTTTTCTTTTCTAATCTTCGATACTTTAAAGAATAATAAAGGAGCAAAAACCAACAAAAGTCTATAAGGAGAAAGTTGTATAGCACCTAAGTTTAGTGAAATAATATATACTCCCAGAAAGGATAAACAAAATAATCCAAACGCATATCTCTTTAGTATAACATCCATAAGATACTCTTGTCACCGACAACGTTTAAATAACTAAGCTTCCAACTTCTTTTACTTCTGCATCAATACGCTCTTCCCAGCTCCAGAATTCGGTTCGAGCTGATTCAAATGCACCTTTAGATAACCGCTCGAATAATTGTGTATCTCGTATTATGTTTGCCATATAGATGGGTATGTCGTCTAGCTTATCTGGCGAAAGTAAGATACCGTTCTTACCATTAACAATCAATTCACCTGTATCTCCAACATCGAGTGTTAAGATTGGCTTTCCACACATCATAGCCTCCATAAGAGGATTACCGACATTCGACAAATCATAAAATGATAGAAACACATCAGCCGCTATCATATATTTAGAAACTTGATCCTGCGCTACCGCACCTACAAATTCAACCCGATTTTCAATCCCGAGCTCCCTGACCAATTCTACTAACTCTACCTTAGCCTCACCGTCGCCAACTATAACAAGCTTAGATCTTGGAAAGTCTTCGGAAATCCGCGCTAAAGCAACTATTGAACGCTCTACTCTCTTCCAATTCACCAACCTACTAACACATAGGAATACAAAAAAATCCGAAAATCCAAATTCTCTTCTAAATTTCTCTCTGTCCGAAAACATCTCCTGAGCCACCTTAGAAACTCCGTTTCTCCAAAACAACACTTTCCTACTTCTATTACCGAAACGCTCAAGTGCTCTCAGGCCCTTAGTACCATCATTAGTCATTATACATAAATCAGAAGCCGTCGCCATAGCAGTTAAATGCGGAGCTTTCCTAATTTTTGAAATCCAAGAGTCTGATGTATCAGCATGTTTAGTTCCCTGAAATCTAGTAACGAAAGGAACTTTAAACCACTTGGATAATTTTTTTGCCGAATACACCGAATCCACTTCGTAAGCATATATAATCATTCGCTTACTACCCCTCAATATCTGGCTACCCTTTCGAAGATAAAATAGATTAATAAGTAGCAATCTGAAAAACCTAGCTAAAATAGAAACCATCCTATTTTTATTTCTCCACAATCTATCTAACCTAGGGTACACCTCTTCAAATTTTCTATCTACATCTACAAGACCATCGGGAATACCTCCTCCAGTAGAAACAATCCATATATTCCAACCATGTCGTTTATAACCTAAAACGGTATTGTAAAAAGCTGCACCTCCCTTTCCTTTGTCAAGTGACCACAAATGAAGATTTGTAATAAACAGAATATTCTTTGCCCCGGTATCCACAAGCTCTTTGTCAATTTTTGCTACTTCCATACAAAATTTCTACTATTTCAACCGCAGCCTTTCCGCTACCATATAGCATTTTAGAAAAGTCGGGAGATCCCTGCGTTGTTATTTTGTTAAATGCATCTAATATTATCTCTTTATCGCTACCACAAATTTGATTATATCCACTATCAACTAACTCGACCCATTCGGTTTCATTTCTCAAGGTAATACACGGCTTTTTAAAAAAAAAGGCCTCCTTTTGAAGTCCTCCACTATCAGTCATAACTAACTGACAGTTTTTGAGCAAATAAATCATCTCCAGATAACCGACAGGTTCTATAAAGTGTATATTTTCAAAGTAAAGATCAGGATAAATATCACGCATTTTCAATTTTGTTCGCGGATGTAGAGGAAGTACTATCGGTATTGACTTAGAAATTGCTTCTAACGCTTCAAATACTCCGCTAATTACATTCGGGTCGTCCGTATTTTCAGCACGATGAATAGTACTTAGTACAAAAGTTTCTGGCAAATGATATTGAGGTACTTTAGCTTTTCCAGAATAAAATATTGCTGCATCCTGCATTACGTCCCCAACATTATAAATATCACAAGCAAATTGATCAAACCCTTCCCTTTTCAAATTGTTAAAGGCCCTATCTGTAGGGCAAAACAACAAATTACTGATCCGATCTGTCAAAATTCGATTAATCTCTTCGGGCATCTTCATATTAAAAGATCGAAGACCGGCCTCTACATGCGCAAGCTTTATGTGCAACTTAACAGCCGCTAACGCCCCGGCTAAAGTCGAATTGGTGTCACCATAAACCAGTACAAAATCGGGCTTTTCCTTAAGTAATATCTCCTCTACTCCCTGCATCATTTGCCCCGTCATTGCACCATGTTGAAGTCCATTGATATTCAAATTATAATTTGGCTTGGGGATGGACATTTCTTCAAAAAAAATCTCTGACATATTTTTGTCAAAATGCTGCCCAGTATGGACAATTATCTCCTCCATTCCTTCTTTGTCATTAATTGCACGACTAACTACTGCCGCCTTAATAAATTGAGGTCTTGCGCCTATTATTGTTAATATTTTCATATAATACTTCAATTTTAACAAATAAACTTATAAATAAAAATTAGCTTTCTTAACAAAGAAATTAACTTAACATAAAGAATCAATAACTATCGATTTACAAACTTGATAAAAAATAGCCCAACAAATATTCTTATACCCTCTCAACCGTGTAAAAAATACACTTCTTCTTACTACGCACTAGTGGTTGCAAGCACAGATAAGCCGTAAAATAGTATACTTTCCTTTCGTTATTCCTACAGACAAAATCCTTCTAACAAAATATTGAAGAAACTAATCGAGCTTCTTTATCAACCTAGCTGGATTGCCTGCTATTACACACCGTCCCTCACTAAAGCTCTTTGTAACTATTGAACCTGCGCCAACAATTATGTTATCACCTAACTTAACGCCAGGTAAAATCATACTATTCATACCAATCCAGCATTTTTTACCAATCACCACTTCTTTCCCAACACCACGTTTTGAAGGATCATGCAAATCGTGATTTTCTGTAATTATTCCAACGTTTGGAGCAATATATGTACCGGATCCAATTTCTAGTTTGGCACCTGTAGCTTGAAAATAATTTCCATGAGTCATGAAATTATTCAAATCATTATAGTCAAAAATTATATTTTCAGCACCAATAACCGAAATTTTAAATGAAACTGGCCAGGGAACAGACCTATTTATGCCAATTATCTTCTGCCAGAAAAAAGAATGATACAGCCACAACCACCCCTTTGATCCTGGACTACTAAAATGCTTGCTATAAAATACTTCCCTTCTATAAAAATGCTTTGCAAGCAAAATTCCGAATAAATAAAAATATACCTTTTTTAACTTTGAAATCATTTCAAAATTTTAGTTTTTTTCTATATTGATCTATTATTTGCTGGAATTCTGGATTAGCTTGCCAAGATAAAACAATGTAGAGAGCAAAAAATATTAAACCCGAAATAACAAATAGAATACCCGAATTTAAGCTCAATACATGAGTAGATAGGCTAACAATTGCACAAACTATCGAAATTAACAATATCCTTAACAGGTTTTTAAACGGCAAAATTTCATAAAAGCTGCATTGAAAATATTTGCTCAAAGTGTACATGTTATATGGTACTGTCCAAACAAATAAGGTCAATATCAAACCTAAGGCAGCTCCTCTTTCGCCAAATGAATATACAAAAATATAACAAAATAATCCAGTAAGTATCAAATCAAAAACTGATCGGTATAGTACCTGTTTAGTCTTTCCAAAGGCAATAAAAGCAGATCCATAATATGCTATTCTAATTGGAATTATAAGAAGATAAATCCGAAATGGCACAACACTATCAATGTATTTTTCAGTATACAAAATCTTTATAAATTGTTCAGAATTAGCCATTAAAAAACACATTATAGGGAATAAAAAACTTGCACTTATTACTGCCGCCTTTTTGAATAACTGAAGTGCATATCTAACATCGCCTTCTTTAATTTTCGATGCCATATCAGCCATAATGACTACAGCAATTGAACCAGTTACTACTCCAATTAAGGGTATCTCTTTTGCTCCTACAGCATATGTCGCATATGCTTCAGGAGATGTTAGTAATGAAACGATTAAACTGGATAGTTGGGTAGATAGAGTACCAAACACAGAAGCTAAACCCAATGGTATCGAAAATTTCAAAATTCCCCACATTGAATCAAGTCTAGGTCTATTAAATCGGCCCGGCACATTGCTAAAAATTAAATAAAGATAAATGGGAAAAAAAACTAGTGGTAATAAAACTCTAACTAAAACAGTTGCTTCATAATTTCGTGTAATTGAAACCACAACAATTAACAAAAGAGTTGTTACAATCCCAGTTACTACATTAAAAACAGCATTCAATTTAGCCTTACCTTTGGAAATCCAAACTGACGAAGCTAAAAGTACGGGAAAAGTATACAACGGGTACCATATGAGTAGTTTCATGGTTTCTCTTATATCATCATTATTAAACCGATTTGATAATAGATCAATACCCCCAAATAGTAAAAACAAACTAAATATTACTCCTACACCAAACAATAAAAGCATATTTTCAAAAACTAATCGTTTTTGATCATTATTTTCTCCGGCTAAAAAGTAATATAGTGCTGTGGGCAACCCCATCGTTAACAATGGTAAAGCAAACTCATATGCTAAAAATGTTTGCAAGTATGTCCCATAATCTTTAGCGCTTAAGACTCTTGTAAAAACCATTCCTGCAATTAGATTGCTTAAAACAAGTATCGCTTGAGCAATAGAAAGTGACAAAACTTTTGACTTTCGGGACATACTCGCTTGCATTACTTTGTACTATAAATTCTCTCAATAATATCGACTACTTTCAATCCTTCCAATGCATTTGTTGTAATTGCTGCCCTACCTTTAAGTACATCCACGACATTATCAATCACATAGTGATGGTTAGCGGCAGACCCTTTATACGCACCATAGTCGTTTCCTGGATTTGTTGGGGCTAATTCGGGCATCTCATAATCTTTGATGTTACAGATTTCAACTTTATCCATATACTGCCCACCAATCTTGACAGATCCATGTTCCGCAATAATGGTCATTGAGCTTTCAAGATTTTGATTCCATACCGAAGTTGAGTAGTTCAAACTCCCCATCCCGCCATTCACAAAATCAAAGGAGACGAAGCCAGAGTCTTCAAAGTCAGTCAATGCAGCATGATTATGATCAGCAAACTTCGCCTGTATATTGATGATATCACCAAATAACCAATACATGATATCAATAAAGTGAGAAAACTGCGTAAATAGTGTTCCTCCATCCAGATCTTTCTTACCATGCCAACTGTCCGGTTTGTAATAGCGATCATCCCGGTTCCAATAACAGTTTAGCTGCACCATATAGATCTGACCGAGTTTTCTGCTTTCGATCAGTTCCTTGATCCATATAGAAGGGGGGGAATATCGATTTTGCATTACAGCAAATACCTGCTGGTGCACATGCAGTGCCTTGAAAATCACTTTCTCCGCATCCTGCTTATTGAGAGCCATTGGTTTTTCAACGACAATGTGTTTTTTAGCTTCAAGGGCTAACATAGCTTGTTTGGCATGAAACCCGTTCGGCGAAGCAATATTAATTACATCGACCTCTATGCCTGTCTCCAGGAATTCTTCCAATGAATGAAAAAAAGGCACGCCATATGCTTCTATTCCCAAGAAGGTTTTGTCTTTGACATCTATCAAGGCAACCAACTCGGATTCTTCATTCCGTTTTATCATCTCGGCATGACGCTTACCGATATGTCCACATCCTACAACTGCAAATTTTATCTTACGTTCACTCATTTTTTATTTTAATTATTTAACACGTGTTACTTGTTCGTTTTCCAAACGATATACTTGTCCACTTTCCGGACAAACAGCTATGTTATCCTGATTAAAATGAAGGCGATGACCATACTCACCTACCCATCCGATCTGCCGTGCAGGATTGCCCACCACTAAAGCAAAATCGCTCACTTCTTTAGTAATTACCGCACCAGCACCAATAAAAGCAAACCTGCCGATATTATGTCCGCAAACAATGGTAGCATTAGCGCCAATGGACGCTCCTCTTCCTACGTGGGTCCTGGTATATTGATCCCGTCTGCTGACGGCACTCCTGGGATTGATAACATTAGTAAAAACCATGGAAGGTCCTAAGAAGACATCATCATCACAGGTCACCCCTGTATAAATGGACACGTTGTTCTGGACCTTGACATTATTACCTAATACAACCTCCGGAGAGACGACCACATTTTGTCCAATATTGCATTTTTCGCCAATTTTGCATCCAGGCATGACATGTGAAAAATGCCAAATCCTAGTTCCGGTCCCGATTTGACATCCTTCGTCTACAATAGCCGATTCATGTACAAAAAAACTCATGACTTAAACGTTTTGACAGATTGAATGATATAAGCAAGTTGATCCGCATCCATTTCAGTATGGATGGGTAGGGATAGTACCCTTCTGCAAAGGTCCTCACATACCGGGAAGTCGCCTTCACCAAACTCGCGAGTCCGAAAAGCTTCCTGCAAATGCAGAGATACGGGATAATATACCATACTTGGGATACCAAGCGCATGAAGATGTGCTTTTAAGGCATCTCGTTCCTTGGCATCTTCCAGCAATACGGTATATTGATGAAATACATGTGTGGAATTACCGATCCGTCTAGGAGTCTGTAGCCAGGATAGTTCAGAAAAAGCGCGATCATACGCAGTTGCCACTTCTTGCCGCGCTGCGGAATAGGTATCTAGATGCTGCAGCTTAACGTTCAGTATGGCCGCCTGTAGGGTATCTAGCCGGGAATTGCAGCCAATCACGCTGTGGTGATATTTCTTGGCCTGTCCATGATTGGCGATCATCTTGAGCTTTGCTGCAAGTTCGGACTGATGAGTGTACATGGCGCCTCCGTCCCCATAGCATCCCAGATTCTTGGAAGGGAAAAAAGAGGTACATCCGATATCCCCCATGGTACCTGCTTGTGCTTTATGGCCATCAGAAAACGTGTAAATGGCACCGATCGCCTGGGCAGTATCCTCGATGACATATAAATTGTGCTTTTTTGCAAGCAGGAGAATTTCTTCCATGGGAGCACATTGCCCGAATAAATGGACCGGTACGATGGCCTTGCAGCGAGGAGTCACGACACGTTCGATCTCCTCAGGAGTAATCATAAACGTATCGGGATCGACTTCGGCCATGACCGGTTTCAATTTCAATAAGCCGATCACCTCCGCAGTAGCTACGTATGTAAATGCAGGAACGATCACCTCATCTCCCGGCTGTAGATCCAGAGCCATTAAAGCAATTTGCAGGGCATCAGTACCATTGGCACAAGGGATTACATGCCCGACTTTCAAGTAGTTGGCCAGATTCCCGGCAAACGTGTTTATTTGTGGGCCATTGATAAACGCTGTCTGATCAATGACCTCCTGGATTGCCTTATCAACGTCTTTCTTGATTTTTGCGTACTGACCTTTCAGGTCAACCATTTGTATGTTCATTTCTTCAATTTAAAATCAAATTACTAATACTCTTTCCGATTGACAGACAGGATGTCGCTGCTGGTGAAGGAGCATTCCTGACGTGTACGATATTTCCATCACGCACGATATCGAAATCATCCAAAAGATTTCCCTTTCTGTCACAGGCTTGGGCACGAACCCCCGATCCACCGACCTCCAAATGTTCCTCTTTGATTTCAGGGATCAATTTCTGTAATGCTTTAGTAAAGGCACTTTTTGAAAGGGAACGGCGCATCTCGCCCAATCCTGTACGCCCATATTTGGCAACGATTTTATGAAATCCCGGCCAGGCAAGTGTTTGCAGGGTTTCAGACAAATGCATATCAAAAAACCGATAGCCTTCTTTTCGGAACGCCAGCACCGCATTGGGACCCGCCTCCACATTGCCGTCGATCATCCGGGTAAAATGGACTCCCAAAAAAGGAAATTTAGGGTCTGGAACCGGATAGATCAGATGCTTGACCATAGATTTGTGATCCTGCTTTAATTGATAATACTCTCCTCTGAATGGGATGATGATTACGTCCTTTTTATGATCTGTCATCTTCGTCAATAGATCTGAATATAATCCCGCACAAGTCACTAGTTTTTTTGTTGTATAGGATTGGGTTTCGGTCAAAACGATAGATCCTATACCCTCTTTTCGGATAGCAATCACTTTTTGGCCAAATATCACTTCTCCACCCAGTGTCTCTAAAAGTTCCTGGAGTTTCTTTGCTACACCTGGATAATCGATGATGCCCGTTTGCGGAACCCGGATCGCTTTCAACCCCTGGCAATGTGGCTCTATCTCCCGGAACACTTCCGGCGGAAGGTACTCTAATCCTATCAAACCATTTTCAACACCACGTCGGTAAATATTATCCAGTAAAGGAAGTTCTTCCGGGCTGGTTGCCACAATAATCTTCCCGCACAGATCGTAACGAATACCATAATTTTTAGCAAATTCAACGATCGAACGGTAGCCGGTGATACAGTTTTGTGCTTTCAGACTACCGGGTTTATAGTAAATCCCACTATGGATCACACCACTATTATGCCCAGATTGATGCATAGCTACATTCGATTCTTTCTCCAACACCAATACACGTGCATTCGGCAACTTAAGTTTGATCTGATAAGCCGTAGCCAAGCCTACCAAGCCGGCACCAATTACTATAATATCATAATCTTTCCCCATAACTTAATCAGAGCCTTGCATCAACTAGCGAACGGTCCAAACAAGCTTTGGTATCAAAAATGACTCCATTATTACGCTTAATCTTTTTATAATCAAAACTCAAAAATTCGTTGTGGGCCACAGCAACCACTACTGCATCGTATACAATGGATTCATCTATCTTAGTCAAAATATCCAAGCGATATTCATGCCTTACCTCTTCGGGATCTGCCCAGGGATCATATATATCTACACTCAAACCAAAAGAAGCCAATTCATGATAAATATCTACAACCCTTGTATTGCGAACATCGGGACAATTCTCCTTAAATGTCACGCCCATAATCAAAGCCCTGGACCCCTTGATCTTATGATCTTTCTGAATCATAAGTTTGACGACCTTATCGGCAATAAAAGAGCCCATATGATCGTTTACCCGGCGTCCAGACAGAATGACTTGCGGATGATAGCCCAATGCCTGCGCTTTATGGGCTAAATAATATGGGTCGACACCGATACAGTGCCCTCCGACCAATCCAGGCTTGTATTTCAGAAAGTTCCACTTCGTACCTGCAGCTTCGATCACATCATTGGTATCGATTCCAATCCTCTCGAAGATCAGGGATAGTTCATTCACAAAAGAAATATTGACGTCCCGTTGTGCATTTTCAATGGCTTTAGACGCTTCGGCCACTTTAATAGAGGAGGCTTTATGGGTTCCTGCTTCAATAATCGATTTGTAGAGATCATCTACAAGATCAGCAATCTCAGCCGTTGACCCTGAAGTCACTTTCTTGATCTTGGTCAGGGTATTGATTTTATCTCCCGGATTGATACGCTCCGGGGAATATCCAGCAAAAAAGTCCCTATTGAATTTCAAACCTGATACACGTTCCAAAACCGGTACGCAATCTTCTTCCGTACATCCGGGATAAACTGTGGATTCGTAAATGACGATGTCCCCTTTCTTCAATACTTTCCCCAGCATTTCAGAGGCCTTGATCAATGGCCGAAGATCGGGGGCTTTAAACTGGTCGATAGGAGTAGGGACTGTAACAATAAAGACATTGTAAACCTTCAAATCGTCTATTTCTGCTGAAAAAGACAAGCCTATCTGAGCCTGCGACGCTTGTTTCAACGCTATAACGGCGGCGAGATCTTCCAGATTCGCCTCCTGCGTGCGGTCTTTTCCTTGGCTTAACTCTTTAACACGATTAGTGTTGATATCAAAGCCGAGCACGCTATACTTTTTGCCGAACTCTATGGCCAGAGGCAGGCCTACGTAACCGAGACCGATAACTGCTATTCTGGGGTTATTCATTTATGTAGTTTTCGTTGATTTACTATAAAGTTGGTACCTTATTATTTACGAGATATTGAGTATTTAATAGATCTCATTCTCACATTTTCTCTACATTTGCTGATTTCAAATCCACATATACTATTATCTTCAGAGCTTCTATTAAGACCTGGAGCTTAGTCCCGCGTTTTTCTATAATCTCTCCTTCATAAGAGTCAAGAGCACCGCCCTTAACTTTGACTCGGTCGCTGACATCAAACCTGCGAATGTCGATATGTGCGTGGTCAAAGCTGCCCAACATCTCCTGCAGGCCTTCTATCTCCTCGTCTCTTACCACCGCCGGCATGCCAAGCCAGAAGAGATAACGCACTACACCCGGCACACTGAAGACTCGGCTGCGGTCTTTTTCCTCAAGCCGCACAAAACAGTAGGACCGAAACAACGGCTCTTCTACCCATTTATATCGGTCAGACCACTTTCGCTTCGTCTTCCGCATTGGGCAATACACCTCCAAACCCTTCTGCCTCAGTCCATCGGCTACCTTCTTCTCGTAGCGTGATTTAGTGTAAAGAACAAACCAGTGAAGCGATGGTCCCCGAGCGGATCGAAGGGGCAAGGGGCCATCAATTTCTATATTCTCTTGGTCCACAGCACCTATTTTTCATAATTTCTAATCATTGTTATCACCATCTTCATCCGCTCGTTATCACTATCCCTGCATCGCCATTCCATGGCTCCGCCCTTTCAGTCCCATATTCGAGCTTAACAGCGTAAAATATCAACCATCAAAAGTGTGTGTTTGTGATAATTACCCGCCATTCGATTGTTGGCGACCCCCTACCTCCTATTCCCTCCGGCAAACTCGGGAGCCGCCCATCACCCTCTCCAAAAAAGTGCGCGGCATGACGTCATACCTTCCGGTAAGGTAAAACTAGCAGGATCAGGAAAATTGCTGCAACCCGTGAACTACAAGAGGATGATACAATGCTTCGGAATGGATACGCCAAAATTGCCGTCTTCCCGGAAAGGAAGAAACAGGGCGCTCATGAATTGTGGGAATCATCGGTACTATTTTTTAAAATATTCGTCCATACCTACTAGGGTAAGCTGGACTAGCGGGATATATTAAAGATAAGGGGTTGTTTTGCTGGTATTTCATTTTCACAATCGTTGAGATAGAACGGATTCGTATTTAATACTGCCTATCAGCCCGATCGTAACATAAGCAACCGCTCTTTTTTTTCACCTTTTTATAATGTCTTCATCTTCAAGACTTACTTTTGATCCCCTTGGCTCCCGATCCCAAAAGCTATCGAGCGGACAAGGGTCGCCCCCTTCGACAAGCTCAGGGACCTTCCTTTATCCTTGTCTGATCTTTGCAGAAAGCTCTTTCCCTTTCTTCGTCAGTTGATCAATCATAGAACGCGGCTTCGACTCTTTGTCTTCAGAATAATAACCATACCCATAGCCGCCGTAACCATAGCCATAACCATAGCCTGCGCCGTAATTAACCGCGTTGAACACTACGGACAAGTTTTTAAAACGCTTCTGGCGAATCAATGTCCGTATATTTCGCATGTGATCACGCAGCGTATAATTATGCCGCACCAGGTAAAGCGTGGCATCCACATGCTCGCCAATGAGGGAAGCATCGGTAACCAATCCATAAGGCGGAGAGTCGATCAAGACATAATCATACTGCTCACGCAATTCCCGGATCAGGACCGGAAGACGCCCGTTGTTTAACAGCTCTGACGGGTTAGGGGGTATAGGTCCTGAAAGCAATATTTCAAACAACTCATGCACCCCGGAAGGCTTGATGAGCCCTGTAGCATCGCCTTTGGTGATCAGGTAGTTGGTAAGTCCTTTGTCATTGACCATTTTCAGGTTGGTATGCAAAGTAGGCTTGCGCAAATCGGCGCCGATGAGCAACACCCTTTTATCTGAGTAAGCCAAGCTGGCCGCTAGGTTGATGCTCACAAAGCTCTTGCCCTCGCCACCGATGGAGCTGGTGAGCATGAGCACCTTGCCGGAGCCGTCGCCCAGGTACTGCAGGTTGGTGCGCAACGCCCGGAACTGCTCAGCTACCGCCGAGCGGCTGGTCATCTTGATCACTACATCGCCGGAACCGGGCGGGCCGGTCTGCTTCATTCGGCCAATCTCTCCTACTACCGACGCCCCGCTCAACCGCTCAACCTCGTCACGGCTCTGCACGGTATTGTTAAGCATCATCAGTAGGTTGATCAGCAAAACCGGGATAGTAAGACCCGCCATTAAGGCGCCCAGAGCGATAATGGCTTTTTTCGGCTTTACCGGGATATTACTTCCACGCGGAGCATCCACAAGCCGACTGTCAGTCACCGTCGACGCATAGGCTAGAGCAGTCTCTTCTCGCTTCTGGAGTAGATAGAGGTAAAGGTTCTCCTTGATAGTCTGCTGGCGTTTAATGCCCACATATTCCCGCTCCTTTTGGGGCAGGCTGCGCAAGCCTGCTGAGAAGCGGGTATTGATACCTTCCAGGTTCTGGCGGGTGAGGTCAAGGCCTCGGCGAAGATTTTGAAGGTTCTCCCGGATCGACTGCCTGGTTTGCGACAATTGCGTAGTGACCGTCTCCATAATCGGGTTGTCAGGCTGCAAAGTACGCGCATATTTTTCCTTCTGAAGGTTGAGCTCGGAATATTTATTAAGCAGGGAGACAAGGACCGGGTCACTGATCATGTAGGTGGCGGGTGCCACGGCGCCATCTCCACTGCGACTAATGTAGTTCTCTACTCCATCAAGCACCCGGATCTGGGTATTGACTTCGTTGAGCTTAGAATCATTCTCCTTTATATTCTCAAGAAACAGTTGGGATTCCGCGCTAACATCCGTGAGTCCCTGTTGGCTTTTGTATACTTCCACATCCTTCTCCACATCACCCAGCTCATCCGTAATAAGCCCCAACCGCTCTTCAATAAAGGCAAGAGTATTGCTGGCTTCTGTGTTTTTATCGGTAATCGAAGAACCGACATACACATCAAGCAGCTTGTTGAGCACGTCGACGCCCCGCTGCACGGAAGTGTCCTCAAAATCAAGCACCAGCACTGTGCTGGTCTTATTAGACTGGGTTACCGACAGGCGCGACAACATACCTCCCACCAGGGCATCAGGCTTATGAAAGCGTACTACCACATCGGTAATACTAGCGTCGCCGGTACTGTCACGGAATACCCTCAAAGCTCCCCAATCGGTGTAGTAGAGCTTGCCAAACTCCCGCAGCTCATCGTCCTGGGGAATAGTGTATAGGTCATTATCAACCCGCTCGATCTCCATAGGGTTCTGGTATGCACCTTCGTTAACTACCTCGGTTACCACCCGGAACGGGCTCTTTTTATAAAGATCTATCGTTTTTAGTCCACTAGACATGAAATAGCTAACCTCCAGCTTCAGGTCCTTGACAACCTGCTCCATCAGGTTGCGGGACCGCAGGATCTCGATCTCGTTCTCTAACAGTTTGTTGCCGGAAAAAGTGCTCAACTCAGACAGGATATCGTCGGCTCCGGTACGGACGCCCTTCTTTTCGTCCTTGATAAGCAGCGAGGCCGTGCTTTTATAAATCGGCTGGGTGACCTGGAAATAATACCAGGCAGCAATGGTAGCCAAAGCAACAAAGAAAGGGAAAAGATACCAATAGCGCAGGTAACGCTGGAGGTACTCCCCCAGGTTAAACTCCTCTTCTCTGGAATTGCGTTCCTCTAAGCCATTCAACTCGGTAGTATTCATATTGAGCGTTGAAACGGATATATTAGTATTAAAAAACGCGGGTTAAAATAATGGCGATGACCGAAAGGCCGCTCAAGACAATCGGCAGGATCTGTAGAGTCCTGTCGGAGCTGGTAACTTTAGCCTTGGTCGGCTCCACGTAAATGACGTCGTTTTTATGCAGGTAGTAATATGGCGAATCGAATACCTCCCGCGAAGTAAGATCTATCTTGCCATAAGTACGCACTCCGTTCTCTTCCCGGATCACCATTACGTTGTCGCGCCGGCCGTAAATGGTCAGGTCTCCCGCCAGGCTCAGCGCATGCGGCAGCGTAATATTCTCTTCAGGTATGATAAAAACCGATGGGTTTTTCACTTCACCCAGCACCGAAATTTTAAAACTGACAAGCCGTACAGCTACAGAAGGCTCCTTGAGATACTTATTCAATAATATCCTGATATTCTGGGCTGCCAGCTCGGTAGTCGTACCGTCTACTTTCACCTTCCCAATAAGCGGCACTTCTATATTACCCTCCTCATCCACTAGGTAGCCCACTGGTTGGGCACGCCCCCCGATTCCGCCTGTCTGGCTATAATTTAAATGTATGGCCGTTGCCATATTCCTTACATTGAAAATCTCATTAGCCTCCGGGTTAAGACTACCTACCACCACCGAAAGCACATCGCCCGATTGAATGATCGGCACATACGCCTGCATCCCTTTCCCCCTTTGCGGGTTATCGGGGGTTTCCTGGAAATAGACGACCTCCTTCTGCGAAAGGCAGGAGGTGAATAATACGGAATAAGCCAGCAATGCCGGTAATGTGGTCAGGCAAACCCTGAAATACGTCCAAAATTTGTTCTTCATGTGAGCACTTAAATCGATGTGGGTTACAAAGCTGGGAACCATCCGGCGCGGGAAACCCGGGATCCGGCTTTGCTAAAAACAGGTAAAGTTATAAAAAAGTCGCTAATGAATGGTGCGAACTTACGGCGGACTCCCCGGGCTTTTCAAAAAAAGCTACTTCGCAAAAAAAATAGATTGAAATCGTGGTGTATTTTAATAAATAGATTGAAATCGTGGTGTATTTTAATAAGATGATGATGATGTTCCTTCATGGTAATAACGGAATATACGTCCCTCAACCGTTCACGGTCTTTTTGTAGAATTATTTCGAATATAGAATACCGGCTTTTTACATCATTAAAAGATCGGCCACATACGAAGTCACAAATATTCGACTCAATTGCGATGCAAACATAACAGATTTTAAACAAATTTCCCCCGGGTCAGCGCGGACAAATTTCATTGTTAAAAAAAACATAATCCCTTAGGGTCCGCAATTCCATTGCTTTCGCCAGCGCTCTTACATGCCGTAGATCGTGCGCATCGCTGCCGATGAAGGTAACCAATTGCTGCTTCAGTAGCCAACGAGCCATTTTTTGCACCCCCGAACCATATTGCCCTGTAAGTGACAGCGCATTGAGCTGCAGCTCGCAGCCCTGCTCCTTCAGCCGGTGGTAAACTTCAGGACCGGCATGAAAATAAGTGTACCGCTCAGGGTGGGCCAGCACCGGCCGGTAGCCGTAGCCTATGATGGAAAACAGCGTTTCCGTCGTGTTCATCAGCGGGGTGGTATAAGGCAGCTCCACCAGTAGCCGGTTGCCGGGTAAGGTAAGCAGTTCCCCGCGTCCGCGCAGCAGCTCCAGGAAATGCTCGTCGATGAAATATTCGGCAGCCGCATCGAGGCTGATGTCGATCCCGTTTTCGAGGCAGGCTTCCCGCACTTCGCCGAGGCCTTTCCTGATCATTTCGGGCGTATTCTTGTAGCTGTCCCACATGATATGCGGCGTAGTGACCAGGTGCGTAAAACCCTGCGCAGCCATCTGCCGGATCATCTCTACCGAGTCGGCCATTGTCCTTGCCCCGTCATCGATCCCCGGGATCAGGTGTGAATGTAAGTCGAAAATTACTCTTTCCTGTTCCCTGGCTTTTTTCTGTCCCCAGGAGAAAATTTTATGAAGCATTATTTAATTATCACGTCATCAAGATTCACATACGGCAATCCCCAGGCATCTGAAACCTGCTGGTAGACCACCTGTCCGCGAATTATATTAAGCCCTTTGGCCAGCAGGCTGTTGTGGCGGCAGGCTCCCTCCCAGCCGAGATTCGCCAGCATCAGCACATACGGGAGCGTGGCGTTGGTGAGCGCGAGGGTCGAGGTGAAAGGTACCGCCCCCGGCATGTTGGTAACACAATAATGCACCACATCGTCTATCACAAATACAGGATCCTCGTGGGTAGTGGGCCGCGAGGTCTCGAAGCAGCCGCCCTGGTCGATGGCCACGTCGACCATCACGGTGCCGGGCTTCATCAGCTTCAGCATATCGCGGGTAATAAGGGAAGGCGCCTTCCCGCCCGGGATCAGCACCCCTCCTATAATGAGATCCGTATTCCCGATCAGCTGCCGGATATTGTATTCCGACGACATGACCGTATCCACATTGGCCGGCATGATGTCTTCCAGGTAGCGCAGGCGCGTCAGGCTGATATCCATAATCGTCACATTGGCGCCCAGCCCGGCAGCCATCCGGGCAGCCTGGGTACCTACTACTCCCCCACCCAGGATCAGCACGTTGGCGGGCTTTACGCCTGCAACTCCGCCGAGCAGGATGCCCTTCCCGCCGGAAGGACGCTCCAGGTATTTGGCCCCCTCCTGTACGGACATGCGTCCCGCTACCTCGCTCATCGGGATGAGCAGCGGAAGCGACCGGTCGGGGTTTTCTACCGTTTCGTAAGCCAGGCAGACGGCACCGCTCTTTATCATGGCATGGGTAAGCGCCTCGGATGATGCAAAATGAAAGTAGGTAAACAACAGCTGGTCTTCCCTGATCAGGCCATACTCCTCCGCGATAGGCTCCTTCACCTTTACGATCATGTCGGCGGTCTCATAAACACTCCGGATATCGGGCAGGATCTCTGCACCGGCTTTGCGGTATTCTTCATCGGCAAACCCGCTTCCGGTCCCTGCATCTTCCTGGATAAACACCCGGTGTCCGAGCCTGGTAAGCTCTATTACCCCGGATGGCGTCATCGCTACACGATTTTCGTTGTTTTTGAGTTCTTTGGGAATTCCTACTTTCATAAATTATTAGTTGTTAAGGTATATTTAGTAAAGTTGTGCGGTCCGCCACCTTCACCGTCACATAGAGCTGCCCGATATGCCGCTGGGTATGCTCTGCGGCATGGAACAGCAATCCCAGGACAGTAGAGGGCAAGGCCTTGCGTCCCACGCTCCTGGCTTCGGTCAGCACGGCGGGATCTGTATTTTTAAGAATCTCCACCAACCGGTCTATCTGCCCGGTAACCGCCTGCACAAGACTGTTTACACTAATATCGTCTGCAGGAACGCCTTCAGCCGCCAGGTAACCGAGCTGATCCGGCGTCAGCGCATTCCCTTCAGCATAGGTAAACAGCCTGTCGAGCACCCCTTTGATATGCTGCAAATGAAATCCCACGGAAGCTGCCCCGCCGGGCTTTACCCATAAAAGATGATCGGGAAAATCAGCGGTATACCGCACGACTTCCTCCCGGGACTGAAGCAGTGCATGCGCTACCGGCTGCAAAAGCGGATGAATACCGGGTAAAGGGCCTCTGAGCCAGACTTCGGGCATGGTTTATGAGTTGAAAGTTGAAAGTTGAAAATTGAAAGTTATGAATTACGAATGACTTGAGTTTTTCCTTTCTGAAACGACTCCCTCTTTCCTGCTGAGGCGGTCCGACGTTTCGGGAGGGGGGCGGTCGGCCGCAGCCGTGAGGTCCAGCAAAATAAAACTATGCTCCTCCTCCCGATAGTGGTTATAGATAAGCAGGTTACCGGGCTTCGCGGGTTTCTCCCCGGAAAAGAGCAGCCCCGCCGGAACAGGCTGGTTTGTCAGGACCCGGTGGCCTAGCCATACTGCAAAAGCGCTGGCCGTCGGGTATTCGCCGCAGGCGTTCTTAAAGGAAAAAACGGGTGTACCTGCTCCGAAACGGTCCCGGATACGGTCATACCAGCCCGCACTATGCATATCTCCGTTATACCCCAGCACCAGGGCGTCTATTGCTTCCGTCTCCAGGCCATGCCTGTCCAGCATCTCCGATAACCGCTCCTCCACCTGGACGGGCGAGGGAAAAGACAGCGTCGTCACCTCCCGGATGCGGACCTGCCCCTGTTGAGAAGCGTTTCTTTCCAGCAGGAACATGACCGCTCCTTCGCCGTTGACCGTCCCCGCGGAAGTCGAGGCAAGAAGCGATGCGGAGCTGCCGGGCTGTTCCTTAAAAACACCGGAAATACGGTCTATATTATGATTGTATTCGGAAATTTCTTCTATTCCCCCCACGAGAAGCGTCTCCGCCTGTTCCTGCTCAAACAGCAGCGACGCGTCGACCAGGGCGTTTTCGAAAGACAAGCCTCCGTGCACATGGGTAATGTTATAGCCGGTATTCTGATGGATCAGCGCCAGCTGCCCGGCGATAGCATTGGGGGTGCTTTGCACAAAATTGGTCGGGGTAAGCGTCCCCTCGTTGTAATCGACGATCTGGTTGAGAAATTTGATGCAGTCTTCCAGCCCACCGTTGGCGGTACCGATGATGATCCCGTCTACTCCCGGCGCCTCCTTCAGGATCTGCACCCCGGCCCCTACTCCCATCCTGACCGCCTTTCCCATCCTCCTCAGGACACCCGCCTGGATCAGCCCTTCGTAGGAAGGTTCGACCGCAAAATATTTGTCGCCCTCATGTTCTTTCAGCCCGCTTGTCCCTGGTATTATCGGGGCTATCGGCGGAAAAGTCTCCTGGGGGGAGATGCATATGGCGGCTTTGATGAACATAACGGGACGTTGAGCTGCAATTACCGGTCCTGCGAAAGGGTGTCGGCGGACTGCTCCACAGGTTTGGGTTTATTCCATGGAGCGGTTGTACGGCTAGCCATGTCGATCACAAGCAGGATGACCGCAGACACGAATATGATAAAGGCTATGATAAACCACCGTCTGCTCCGGTTGGTGTTTGGATCTGCCATTTTAATAAATTGTGATTAGTATCCCGGGAATAATTCCCGGGTAATTCACTCCGAGAGGTTCCTGACTCTGAAGAAACCCGTCAGCGTCCCGGTCCGCCCGGAAATCTCGGCCCATTCCAGGCCGTCAAACTCGATGATACACACGCTGGTTTTTCCCATGCTTTCGTAAAAATCCCTGGTCAGGTACTCCGCAAAGTACGAGATATCGGGGTTATGCCCTACCAGCATCAAACCCGTAGCTTCGGCCGGCGTGCTGTTTACTGCCGCTATATAAGCCCTTGCGCCGCAATCGTATAAATCGTCGATCAGCTCTACCTGCTCCCAGTCAAACCCCAGCTGCTCGGCAAATACCTGGGCCGTCTGCCGGGTACGGAAAGCGCTGCTGGCAACGAGCCGCTGCACTTTTTCTCCCCTGCCGTTTAGAAAAGCCGCCATTCGTGCAGCATCGATATATCCCTCGCCGGTAAGCTCGCGCTCGAAGTCCTTGAACATAGGAGCGCCGGATTCAGCTTTGGCATGTCTGACTAGATAGAGTCTCTTTTTCACTTTCTGATGATGGTGGGCGTAGTCATATGCAAATGTACAAACTCGGATTGCAAAATTGCCATTGACAAAGACAAAAATACCTTTGAACACAATTTGGGACCGCCCAGTATTTTTTTTAGTAATTTCGCTTGATTGAAAGTTGAAAGTTGAAAGTTGAAAGTTGAAAGTTAAGAGTTGAGAGTTGATTTCTAATTTAGAACTGTTTTCGAATGTTGAATTTCCTGAAATATGTACTTGCGACCCTTGTCGGGTTGTTCCTTTTTATAGTCCTGAGCTTTTTCGTGATGGCCGGTATCGGCGCGCTGCTTGGCGATGGCGATGCGGTGGTGCTCAAAGACAACTCGGTGCTGCGGCTCGACCTGGAAAGACCTATCCAGGAGATCGTGGAAGAAAATCCTTTTTCGGAGGCGCTCTCGCCTTTCACGGGCGAGGTGCCGTCGGTAAGCATCAAGGAAATCAAAGATGCGCTTATCAAAGCGGCTTCCGATGACAAGATCAAGGGTATTTACCTGAAGGCCGGTACCCCGGCTTCTGGGTGGGCTGTTCTCGAAGAAGTCAGGGATGGCCTGGCTACGTTCAAAGAGTCGGGGAAATTTGTATATGCTTTCGCCGAAGGCTACAGCGAGAAGGGATATTACCTAGCGTCGGTCTCCGACGTCATTTACCTTACCGAATTCGGGGACTTCGAATGGAATGGTCTCTCTGCGGAATATGATTTCTATAAAGGAACCCTCGATAAGCTGGAGATCAAACCCGAGGTATTCAGGGTCGGAGAGTTCAAAAGTGCGGTGGAGCCCTTCCTGAGAACCGATATGAGCGAAGCAAGCCGCCTGCAGGCCAAGGAGCTGATTACGGGTATCAACAACCACTTCCTGGGCAAAATAGCGGAGTCAAGGTCGGTCACCGTCGGGCGCCTCAAAGATTGGGCCGACTCCCTGTCTATCGAAAAAGCAAGTGATGCGCTGAGCCGGGGGCTGATCACCCATGTCGGGTATTACGACCAGTTTGAAAGCGATCTGAAAGCAAAGCTGGGGACAAAAGAATCGGACAAAATTCATTTCACAGGACTGAAAAAGTACCTGAAATCAGGCACCGACAAAAAAGAGGAAGGCGATTTCAACAAGCGCATAGCAGTGGTGATCGCCGAAGGCGACATCGTAAGCGGCGAAGGGACAGAGAAGGTGATCTCGTCGGGGCAGCTTATCAAAGAGCTCAAAAAGGTCAGGGAAAACGACAAAGTGAAAGCAGTAGTGCTGCGCATCAATTCCCCCGGCGGGAGCGCGCTCGCCTCAGACCTGATCTGGCGTGAAGTAAAGCTCACTGCTGAGAAAAAGCCGGTGATCGCCTCCATGGGGAACGTAGCGGCGTCAGGAGGCTATTACATCGCGATGGGCTGCGATACGATCGTGGCCCAGCCCAATACGATCACCGGCTCGATCGGGATCTTCGGGCTGATGCTGAACATAGAGCCTTTTATGAAAAACAAGCTGGGTATTACCTTCGACCGGGTAGGTACTAATCCTCACGCCGACTGGCCTACTGCTACGCGGAATATGACTGATTTCGAAAAGCAGAAAATACAGCGCGCAGTGGAAAACGGCTACGAGATCTTCACCTCGAAAGCTGCCGATGGCCGGAAAATGTCGCAGGACGACCTGAAAAAGCTGGCTGAAGGACGCGTCTGGTCGGGTATTTCAGCCAAGAGCAACGGGCTCGTGGATGTGCTGGGCGGGGTAGATACAGCCATAGAGATCGCCGCAACAGCTGCCGACCTCAAAAAAGGGGAATACAGGGTGAGATATTACCCGGAGAAAAAAGACTGGAGGCAGGAGCTGATCAACAGCCTGACCGGTTCCGACGAGGAAGAAACGCTTACCAGGATAGCCGGCCCGCTCGCGCCTTATGCGAAGGCCTACCGGAACCTGGTCAGGATGGAAGGCATACAGGCACGGATGCCGTTTGAGATCAGGATCGATTGACCCCGGAATGAATTCCGGGGCCACGAGATGGGTCGATCCTGACGGATCTGTAACCTTTTTCCGATGTCTACAATATATATTGGCTGAGATCCCGGTTTTTAACCAGGTCGCCGAGCTTCTCATTTACCATTTCGCTGGTAATCACGATGTGGGCGTTGGGCCCTATAGCATCGGGAACGTCGAACATCAGGTCATTGAGCAGGGTGCTCATAACGGTCTGCAGCCTCCTGGCGCCGATGTTCTCTACTTCGGAGTTGACTTCGAAAGCGATCCTGGCTATTTCGGACAGGGCTTCGTCCTGGAACTGCAGTTCTACGCCCTCTGCCTGCAACATGGCTTCATACTGCTTGGTAAGCGCATTTTTGGGGGTGCGCAGGATGTGGTAGAAATCCTCCTGCGTAAGGCTCTGCAGCTCTACACGGATAGGAAAACGGCCCTGTAGCTCCGGGATAAGGTCGGAAGGTTTGGCTACGTGAAAAGCACCGGCAGCTATGAACAGGATATGATCGGTGCTGATGATACCGTGTTTGGTATTGACGGTGCTGCCTTCTACGATCGGCAGGAGATCACGCTGAACTCCCTCCCGGCTGACATCGGGGCCGCTTCCGCCGGAGCGGCCGGAAGCTACTTTATCGATTTCATCGATGAAAATAATCCCCAGGTCCTGGGCTTTCCGGATCGCCTCTTCTTTCACCTCTTCCATATCGATCAGCTTGTTGGCCTCTTCCTCGAGGAGAAGCTTTTTGGCTTCGCCGACAGAAATTTTTCTCTTTCTCGCCTTCCGGGGCATCATATTGCCGATCATTTCCTGGATATTCATCATCGAAACGTCGTCGATACCGCCCCCGATCATCCCGATATTGGGAAGCTGGTTCTGGTTGAGCTCGATCTCTATTTTGCGCTCGTCGAGCTCGCCGTTCCTGATCTTCTCGCGAAACCGCTCGCGGGTACGCTGGTTAAGCTCATGATCGCTTGACGGCATCGCTTCGGTATCGGGCTGCTCCTGCTTCGGGAAGGACAACGCACCGCCGCGGTGATGCACCGGGGGAATGAGCGTATCGAGGATAATATCTTCTACTGCCTGCTCGGCCTGTATCTTTACTTCTTCTTTTTTACGTGCTTTCACGAGCGCCACCGACTGGTCGACCAGGTCGCGCACCATGCTTTCTACATCCCGGCCCACGTAACCGACTTCGGTAAACTTCGATGCCTCCACTTTTACGAAAGGCGCGTCGGCTATTTTGGCAAGCCGCCTCGCGATCTCGGTCTTCCCTACACCCGTGGCGCCTATCATAAGGATGTTGTTGGGCACAATTTCCCTGCGCATTTCGGGGGGACTGCTCATCCTGCGCCAGCGATTCCTCAGTGCAATGGCAACATTCCGCTTCGCTTCTCTTTGTCCTATAATATACAGATCCAGCTGCGCGACTATCTGCTGGGGCGTAAGCTGCTCCAGGTCGGGCTTCGCCGGAAAAGATGGATGGGTTTCTGACATCAGTAAAAAGGTTAATTATTTTTCACTTCGGCGTCGAAAGTAATGACAGCCAGGGCTTCAAGCTGCGCGGTAGCGGAGCAATATTTCTCCATGGAAAGGGCTATGGCCTTGTTTACCTTTTCAGCGTCGAGGTTCCGGCCCTCCAGCCGAAAATGCAGGTGAATCTTCCGGAACGGCTTTCGTTTGGTCCCTTCCTCTTCAACGCGTTCCCCTTCTACGGAAATACGGAAGTCCTGCACGTCCTGCCTTTGCTTTTTCAGGATAAGCGCCACGTCAATCGCACTGCAGCTCGCCAGTCCCATCAGCAGGAGCTCCATCGGGCGGACGCCGGCATTGCTGCCGCCTATATCTTCCGCGGCGTCGGTATGTACCATAACCGGTGACGATGCCCCCGACGCTTCAAAATGGAAAGCGTCATCAACTCTTCTCAGCTCTACTTTCATATATGTAAAAGATTATCAGCAGTCGGCGCTTATTCACCAGCCGTCTTAACCGGCCGCCCTAGCCGGTCGCCCTGCAAAATTACAACAATAAATCACCCTTCATAAAACTTCACTCCTTTCTCCCGCAAAAACTCCTTGATAATCCGCACGTGGACGCACCTGCCGACATTGAGAAAGGGATAGTTGGAAACGCGCTTCCTGACACCGTCCGAAATTACCTCCCGGTTTACCTGGTCAAAGCCCAGGTGGAGGTGCTGCGTGGCGCTCTGCATCCCGTAAACGATCCCTTCCTTATCAAAAAGCGGTCCGCCGCTCTGTCCCCGCAGTCCGGGAGTGCTCATCTCTATCCCGAAAATACCGTTCTGATCGGCTACCTGGCGCGTGATAATACCGTCTATAGGGAACCCGGGAGTACCTACCTTCCCTTCCTGCGACCACTCAATATCATCGATATCCGTATTGAGACGGTAGTTGGTAAATTCGGGAAAGGGATACCCGAGCCGGCAGAGGCTTCTCCCTGGTTTCACCTTCTGCTCATCTTTCAGGAACGTCGCAAAACCACGGTATTTAATCCCGGAATAACCCAAGAAGCGTATGATAGCCAGGTCATATACCGGGTGACGGTGGATAACGAGCTGGTAGTCGCCGGTGACGCTTTCCGGGAAACTGTTTTTAACCCGTATGAGCGTTTCGCCGTTAAGATTGTATTTTTCTTCGAGGCGGTACTTCTGCACGGCGGCAGTTGGTTCCTTTTGAAAATGCCGGAACTCTTTCTTAAATGCAAGGTACTTCGCATACACCATGTCGCCGTTGATCAGGTTTTCGGCAACGTGCTTACAGGTAACGGCGCAGCCGTTTTCATTCACAAAAAACATGGTGGCAGTCTGCGGAATAATCTCGGCGCTGCCGTAATAACGGGAAATAAAATGTATAGCGCGGGTAAACTGGTCTACCCGGTCCAGAGCTTCTACAAACATACAATTCTAATGAGGTCAGGCTAACTGAGCAGCTAAGATAGCTGTAAAGGGGAAATCACGGGCAAACAATCTTATAGAAGGTATAGCTGAGCTGGAGGCCGAGGTAGTAATACATATCTTTGAGTGCGGGGTTCCCGTTCTGGTATTTATCCGCGAGCACTTCCTCGCCCCCGAAATTATCGAGGTAATCGGTAAATGTTTTCCGGGCGCCGAATTGTACGCCTACGCTCCACGGACGCCTGAACTGGTATTTGACACCCAGCCCGAAGGGGATCACAAGGGTGGAGGTACGGTAGCCGCCGTTGTCGGGCCTCGGCCTGAAAAAGGTATACCCGAGGCCGCCGTACACATAGGGAGTCCAGTTGACCGCCTTTTTACTGTCGAGGTAATCCAAGAAGTTATACTCGGTCTGCAGGCTGCCTTCGGCCAGGAGCGTACGGAAAGAAAGCTCGCGCACCTGCTGGAACTGGTTGTCGGCGTGCCGGTCGTCGGCGGTAATACCGCCCGCCAGGACCGACGCCCGGAATGAAAAGCCGTTTTTGAGGTTGTACCGGAAGAAAAGGTCGCCGCCCGGGCGAAAATTCCTGAGCATCAGGTTCCTGGATATATCGCCGGTATAGTTGAGCGCGCCGAGCCCTCCCCCTACCTCCAGCTTCTGGCTGAAAACACCGGTATGAAGGGATATAAGGCCTGCAGCAGCAAGAAAAAAACGGAAGAGGATGGTTCTCTGGGACATCAGCAGGAGGTAATGATCAGCCTATTTCAAAGGAGGGCACTTGACCGACGGCCCCAGCACGTAAACAAGCTTGATGGTACCGGTCATATAGGTATCCATTTGCCTGGAATTATTGCCGCGGGTCAGCATCTGGGGATTATTGGCCAGGTAGCTGTAAGGATCCTCAGATGGTTCCAACCCAAGATATTGCCTGAGGATGTCGGTCCTCTCTTTTTTGGGAAACCTGGCCGGCTGGACCTCGAAGCTCCTGAAAGACATCTGCTGAGCCTGGACCGGGTCGGCGCCCGAAGCCCATACGGCAGGATCGGGGTATGGCTTTGATATGTCGTCGAGGTAATCGGTGGTAGTGAACCGGAAGCCCAGCTCGGCGCCGATATCAAACTTGGGGTTGATTTTATAACGCAGTCCAACTCCTACGGGTATCGCAAAACCAACCAGGGAATAAAGTTTTTCCTGTCCTTCACGTCCCTGGCCTTCTGTACCGAGGGGCTGAAGGGCTACCCACCGCTGCTTTTCCTGGCTTCCGGCGGGTACCGGCAGGCGCGCTTTGGGGTTGTGCGCAAACAACGCCACACCTGCAAAGAGGTAAGCCCCGAATTGCGGCCTGCGATCATAGCTCCTGCCGTCGGGTACCAGCTTGTAGATCCCGACCGCCGACAGCTCTTTAATATCATTACGGAAATGGAGGTTACGGATAAAAAAGCCCTGGTGCACCTGCCTTCCCGACCGGTTCATCAGGTAATCGTCACCGGCGATACGGGCCCAGGTAAGCGACGCCCTCGCTGCAAAACGATGCGAAAAATGGCGGGTATACTCTCCTGTCACGCTCCAGCGCATCATTTTGAAAGTAGAAGGGAAAATGCGCCTGTAAGAGGCCATATCACCATAGTAGTTGGATGTCCCGATACCGAACCCTACTGTAGAATAAGGCACAAACTGGTTCCGGTATCCCTGTCCGGACATCTCATGAGCCATTGCCGTCATCAAAACCCCCGCCAGAAGAAGCCTCAGCTCCGCTACTCCGAATTTCCTGGCAACCCTCAAAAAACCGATCTTCATAAACTGTTTATAATATACATGTGAACGCAAATCTTTGACTAGAACGACGTAGTCCTGAGCTCTATTGTATCGCAAATATAAAGCCGGAGCGCATTACCCGCGCTATGAGTAAAGACTACCGGATTTACTCGGGTTTTTAGTTAAAAAGTCATGCCAAATAACCCGGCCCTTACCTATTTTCATTATTTTTGAATGAATTAACTTCAATTCGTGATGCTTGAAACCCAAGGGCTGAAATACTCCTATCATGCTGCAAAGAAATTCCATTTTCCTGATATTATCTGCCGGGACGGCCGGGCGCTTCTGATCCTCGGCCAGTCGGGAAAAGGGAAAACCACCCTTCTTCACCTCCTGGCCCTGCTTCTGAGACCGGAAGAGGGAGTGATCCGCATCGGGAACGAGGAGGCTACTTCCCTTTCTCCTTCCGGGCTGGCCCGTCTCCGCTCCGGGCAGATCGGCATTGTTTACCAGCGGGCTCACTTTGTGAATGCCCTGTCTGTGCTGGATAACCTGTTAATATCCAATTACCTGGCGGGAAAGAAACCGGACGGGCGGAAAGCCGTCTACCTGGCGGAACAGCTGGGCTTTGCCGATCACCTGCAGAAAAAAACCTTCCAGCTCAGCCAGGGAGAGCAGCAGCGCGTCGGCATCGCACGGGCGCTGATGAACGCCCCGTCTGTCATCCTGGCCGACGAGCCGACTTCCAGCCTGGACGATATCAACTGCGACCGCGTGATCCGCCTGCTTAAAGAGCAGTCGGCGCAGATCAATGCCAGCCTGATCGTGGTGACGCACGACCAGCGGCTCAAAGACACTTTTGAAGACCGTATTTCGCTGTGAGAGCTATCTGAGGTCGGTTGATAACCTTTTTATACAAATGAATCTATTACAATTAAGCTGGGCCAATCTCAAAGATAAAAAACTCAATAGTTTCCTGAGCACGCTGCTGCTTACCCTGGGAATAGGCATCATATCGCTGCTGCTGTTGCTGAACAAGCAACTGGAAGACCAGTTCCGGAAAAACCTGAGGGGGATAGATATGGTAGTAGGCGCGAAAGGGAGCCCGCTGCAGCTCATTTTGTCGTCCGTCTACCAGATCGATGCGCCTACAGGCAATATCCCGCTGTCGGAAGTCGAGAAACTGGCCCGCAACCCGATGGTAAAAGCCGCCATCCCGCTTTCCATGGGTGATAACTACCACGGTTTCAGGATAGTGGGCACTACCGAAAAATACGCGGAGCACTTCGGCGGGGAGTTGGAAAGCGGGAGCCTGTTCGGTAAATCCATGGAAGTGACGATCGGCTATAAGGTTGCCGAAGGAAGCGGCCTGAAACCGGGCGATACTTTCGCCGGTTCACACGGCTTTGATCAGGAAGGCGAAACTCACGGCAATCACCTTTACACGGTAAAAGGCGTATTTAAACCTTCCGGTTCGGTGCTAGACCAACTCATTCTCACCGATATCAGCAGTGTCTGGGATATCCATGCGGATCATGACCACGAGGCGGAAGAGGGCGGGGAAGCGCAGGAAAAAGAGGTAACGAGCGCCCTGATCACTTTCAGGAACCCCATGGCCATGATGACGCTGCCCCGCATGATCAATGAAAACACAAAATTGCAATCGGCGCTGCCCAGCATCGAGATCAACCGGCTGATCGAGCTCCTGGGGGTAGGCATCGATACGCTCAGGGCGCTGGCTATCCTGATCATGCTGATCGCGGGAGTAAGCGTTTTTGTATCCCTATACAACTCTCTTAAGGAAAGAAAGTACGAAATGGCGCTGCTGCTATCCATGGGCGCAACCCGTACGAAGCTCTTCTTCCTATTGCTTTTCGAGGGGCTGCTCCTGGCAGTAATGGGCTTTATCGCGGGCATTTCCCTGAGCCGGCTGGGGCTCTGGCTTTTCAGCCAGACTGCCGAACGTGATTTCAATTATTCTTTCCGGGATTTTTCGATCCTCCCCGAAGAGTTTTACCTGCTGGCCGCAGCATTGGTTATCGGCGTGCTGGCTGCCGCCATTCCGTCGCTCGGTATTTACAGGATCAATATATCCAGGACATTGGCAGAAGACTGAGCCCTTTTTCCTGATCCCCTGCCGGTTTCCCCGGGGTACGTATATAGCCCGGGAAAGGTATGTTTTTCAATTCTGCGGGAACCGGACCGCCCGGGCTGACATTTGTCATATCTGGATAAGTACCAACCATTTACACTTTTTTTATTATATTTATCCTAATATTGCAAGAAATTGCAAAAGCACGTGCCCGCTAAGGCAACCCGCTCGAGAGAATATTATGCACATTAGGTAACTCATGAACAAAAACAAAAACGAAAATGCTATTCCCCCCATAGCATTAAAGATTGCGATTGTAGAAACCCGGCCTATATTCCGAAGGGGATTGGCAGGTGTTTTTACGGAAAGCTGGGAAAGCGCTACGCTGATTGAAGCAGGTAGCGTCGAAGAACTGACCTCCGTGGCCGGAGACCAGGGTCCGGGTATTATCCTGATAGGCCTGGAAAACGAGAAAGACAAGAGCAGTATCCAGCAGATAGCAGGACTGAACATGGAATATCCGTCTGCTAAAATCATCATTTACGACTACCGGGATGACCTGAAAATGATCCCCCGCCTTTTAAACCTCGGGGTATTCGGATACCTGGTGGCCGACTTCGATGTTTCCGAGCTCCGGCTGTGCCTGAACACGATCCTGCAGGGGAAAAAGTACATCAGCAACGAGATCGTCTGGGAATACCTCAATCACGAGTCGGAAGTGATCAACCACACAAAAGCCAGGCTCTCGAAAACGGAAGAGGTGGTGGCCGCATACCTTACACAGGGAATGAGCGTCACCAGGATTGCGGAAACGATGAGCCGCCAGATTTCGACGATCAGCACGATAAAGGCGAAAGTTTTCAAGAAACTGAAGGTCGCCAATGTGCTGGAGCTTAAGGACAGGCTTCAGAAAAATTCGTCGCCCGTTCCTGCCAGCGCATAACAGCTTCGGCAGGCGGCTCCGGAAAGCATCGACCCCTCCTATCGCGGGTCGATGCTTCGGTATGCTTCCAGCGTCAGGAGCTCTCCCTCCTTACCTGGCCTGCTGGTGCCGTGCTCCATGCCGACAAAGCCGCGGTAGCCTTTGTCATATATGTGCTGAAGCACGTTTTTAAAGTTTACTTCACCGGAAGTAGGCTCATTCCGGCCGGGCGTATCCCCGATCTGGAAATAGGCGATTTCATCCCACGCATAATCCACCGTGGGAATAATATTGCCTTCCTGTATCTGCACATGGTAGAAGTCAAACAGCACTTTTACGCTGGGGCTGCCTGCTCCCTTAGCCAGCGCATAGGCCTGGGGAATCGTATGAAGGAACATCCCGGCGTGGTTGATCTTATGGTTCATCGATTCCATTACCATCACCATCCCGTGCGGCTCATAAATATCGGCCGCCCTTTTCAGGAGCTCTATGGCATTGGCCATCTGGAAATCCCAGGGAAGGTTGGGATCTGCTTTGCCCAGCACATTGTGAATTATTTTGGTATTCATCCGTTTGGCCACCTCCACTGACGCCCGCATATCGGCCAGCACCTTTGCCCGGGCATCCTGGTCCCGGCCTGCAAAAGTGGCCTTATCGAAAGAAAACACCCCTACAAACTGCCCGAACTCCATGCCCAGCTTCTGGATCGCCTGGCTGATCCTCTCCTGCTCCTCCACGGGCCTCCTGATCAGGTAGGTATTCTCCCAGGCCCTGAAGCCGTTGTCATAGCCCCATTTGATCTGGTCGACCACGTCTTTCCCGGCCACGTCTGCAAAAATCCCGAACTCGGGTGAAAATTTCATTTTAAACGGCGCTGCCTTTGCTGCAGGCTTAGCCGAAAAAGCTGCAGGTCCGCCGCTGAGCAATGCACTGCCCGCAAGGAGGCTGGTTTTGAGGAATGCTTTTCTGTTCATGTATATAAAATAAAATCTGGTAATGTGTCGTGCCTCCGGCACTTCATTTGTTTCGATATCATTATTTCGACGGATTAAAATCCGCCGCTACAAGATGGGTCGAGCCGATGGCTCTAATAGTCACTTTCACTCCAGTCCATTCGCTTCCGCACACACACTTTCAACTCTCAATTTTCAACTTTCAACTCTCCACTCACTCCATCCTGCTGTTTCTCAGGAAAGCGATCAGGTCAGCCATTTCCTGCTGCCCTATCTGGTCTGCGAAGCCCGGCATGGGCGACATCGGCAACGTCTGGATGGATTTTATCTCCTGTCGATTGACCGTGCGGTCTACACCAGGAGCCAGCCGGAGACTGATCGCAGACGCTGTTTCGGTCGCGATCGTACCTTGTATGCTTTCACCGTCGTTGAGCTCCACCAGCCAGTAGTCGAAGCCCGGGGCCATCGATAGCGCAGGATCCAGGATATTGGCCAGCAGGTCTTTCGGCAGCCAGTTATGCACCGTACCCAGGTCGGGCCCGAACACCACCCCCATTTCGCCGCGTACCTGGTGACAAATGGAGCAATGCTGCACAAAAACTCCCCTGCCTTTGTCAACATCCCCTTTCAGCTCCAGCGACTGCTTGTAGGCTGCGATCGCCTTTTCCTTGTTTTCTCCCCCGGCAAGCAGCTTCCGGGCGCGGTTCCTCAGAGCGTCGTCCGGATTGCTCATCAGCCGCACGCCGCGCAGGTAGCCCAGTCCCGAAGCCTGCACTTTTTCACTTTCAATGGCATCCAGCAGCAAGGGCACCCTTTCTTTATCGGCTATAAACAAATCCAGCGCGGCATCCCTGACCGTAGGAGTAAGCACCTCCCATTTGGACAGGATATAAGCTCCTGTCTCCGCGCCCGGGATTTTATCCAGGATACGGA
The DNA here is from genome assembly GCA_037191015.1 of Spirosomataceae bacterium. GTDB lineage: Bacteria > Bacteroidota > Bacteroidia > Cytophagales > Spirosomataceae > Ravibacter. Next base: position 287,115 of record JBBCKD010000013.1, on the reverse strand, counting down.
TCGCTTCTACCTGAACTTCCGGCTCTTCCTTAGGCCCGAGCAGCTCTTTCAGAAATCCGGACTGGCCGGCAAGATCCTTATCCAGCCCGAGTATCCCCACCGCTATGCTCCGCTGCTCTACCGGCAGGCTGCTGTTGCGTATCATCTGCCTGGCATTCTCTATGCTCCCGGTCAGCAGTGCCGGTCTTATCGCTCTTCCCGACTTTAACAACCCAAGCGCAGCCTTCCTTACGCTGTTAGAACGATGTGCCGTTACCGCTTCGAGCAGCGCCGGCTGCTCGTTGAGCAGGATGTTCAGCGAATCTTTCCTCCTTCTGAAGCCTTCCGACAAGCCATTGAGCACTGCGGCTTCACGCTCTCCGCCCCCGGGTGCGACAGCCCTGCTCACAAGCTCATGCAGCTCGGGCGCATCTTTCCCTGCGCCCACCATTGCAGCAAGCCTTCTTACCAGCGAGCCGTAGGCCGGTTTACCCTGGTCATACCTGGCCAGTACCTCCTTCAGCAGCGGGACCGTCTGGGAAGAATCCGCCGACAGTGCTGCGATCTGAACCCATTCGTCCTCAAAATCGCGGAAAAGCAGGTTACGCCTTACGCTCGCGGCTTCGGATGTCTGTACAAAACCGAGCGTACAGAGCAACTGAAAACGAACCTTGGCATCCGGGTCTTTTTCCAGCCGCAGGAGCGCCCCCGACAAGCCGGGCGCCTGCTGCAGGTGAAGCTCGGCCAGCCGGATCGCATTTTCCCTGATGCCCGGCTCCGAAGCCGTCAGCGCGTTTTCTATCATTGAAGGCTCGAGCGCTTCCAGCCCCTGTAAAGTCCACAGGGCATGAAGCCGGCCCAGGCTCCGGGCCGGGTCGCTGTCAAGCGCCATTTCCTTCAGTGCCGGCAGCACCGAGCTGTCTTTCCTGTCGACCAGCAGGCGCTGCGCATTTTGTCTCCACCAGAGGTTTTTATCCCCCAGGAGCGCTACCAGCTCCTTTCGCGGGGCATCGCCAAGCGACAGGCCTTTGGTCCAGCCGGGCTTCCCGGTGCCGGTCGGGGTGATGCGGTAGATCCTTCCCATATCGTGCCCGTCGTACAGCCCGCCGGCTTCCACTGCCTCATCCGACATCCACTCCGGGTGCTCGATGATACGCCGGTAGTAATCCAGCACGTACAGCGCGCCATCCGGCCCCACATACATATTGACGGGCCTCGACCACGAATCCGTAGAGGCCAGGAATTCCCGGTCGGGATGCTGCCTGCCCGCGGTAAAAGTAGCCCCCTTAGGCCTGAGTATATCGACATGGACCAGGTTGCTGACCGACTCGGTCACAAAAGTCACGTTTCCGTCGTAGGGAGGCGGGAACAAGCCTCCCAGGTAGGCGGTAATACCGCTCGACGCCGTCGTAACACCCACAGGCGTAAACAGTTGCCTGTCGGGATTGGTCGTGATCTGGAAAACTTCGGTGGCGTTTCCATGATCGGATATGGATTCGGTAGCGCCCGGCACCTGCAATGTCGGGTTTCGCGCCAGGTAACGGGCCGCGATCACCTCGTGGTAGATATGATTCTGGTTATGGGTAAGGAAATGGTTTCCCCACCTGTCGAAAGTATGCCCGAACTGGCTCCTGGAAGAAGCCGATTCCAGCTCGTAGGAGTCGGGCCTGAACCGTACATTGTTGCTGTTCGCATTTTTGCCCAGGCGCAGCAGGTCAGGCTTATCTACAAAATGCACTTCGCTGCCGGTATCTCCGAATTCCCTGCCGTATTTGCGCGTACCGATCGCTCCCAGGTGGGACAGGTAGATCCAGTTGTCGAGCCCATACACGGGATTATTCACATTGACATGGGGATTTGACAGCGAGAAGCCGGTAAGCAGCCGCCTGCGGATATCGGCTTTCCCGTCGCCGTCGGTATCTTCGAGGTAGATCACGTCCGGGGCATCGGTTACGATCACTCCTTTTTTCCACCTCAGAATACCATTGGGTAAAGTGAGCTTGTCGGCAAAAACAACGCTCTTGTCCATTACCCCGTCACCGTCCGTATCGCTTAAGAGCCTGATCCGGCCCGTACCACTTTTGTCCAGCGGGTAACCGGGCATTTCCACCACATACAACCGCCCGTATTCATCAATCTCCATGTCCACAGGACTGGCTACAAGGGGCTCACCGGCTAACAGCTCGATCTGGAAGCCGGGCTCCAGCTCAAAAGTAGATAACGCTTCAGAGAGCGGGACAGACCCTTCCCGGGAAGTTTGCCTGCTTTCTTGGCGGCAGGCCTGAAGCATCGACAAAAAAGTCAATACGATTAATAGGCAGGGGTTTCCTACCGGTATTTCAACTCGCACAACGATATTAATTTATTTGATAATTACTTCTTTCAACCCCCGGATTGAAATCCGGGGTTACAGTATGGGTCGAGGCTACGCCTCTCGGGTAAAGCCGGCTGACCGCTGATTTCTGATCGCTGATAGCTATTTCACCTGCTCGGACAACCTCATGATCTCCTGCGTTATCTTTTCGGAAGCGGTTTCTTCTACTTTGGTGATGGTCAGCCAGGTCTCATAGCCTCCGAGTTTATGTTGGGCCGGCGTAGCCAGGTATCCGTAGCTGCCGTTTGCAAATGAGATCGTAAAGTTGTTTTTAAAAGGGCTCTTTTTCTTCAGATCAAGTCCGGTTTCCGTAAAAACCTCGAACGGTATACCCCGGATCCCCCAGTCCCCGATCCTGAAAACCTGCAAAGGGATTTCTATCTGATCGGGCCAGTCTTCATATAATTGAATGGCCCTGTCAGCGAAAACCCGCTCCAGCGAGTGTTCAAACTTAGTATCGGCGGGGCTGTCACGAACCTTCTTCGATCGCTCATATATCTCCCTTGACGGCTTTCTGACTTTCAAAGACAGGTCGGAACGAGCTGATTTGAGGGTAACGATGTCCTGGTACTGAATTGATTTGTATACACGCAAAACCTCCTGAGCCACGTCTTCAGCGACTACGTCCATTTTTTCATAAGGCGCGTAACTTCTGCCTGCCTTACTGAAATCGACATTGTTGACATCCCCGGACGTCCCATTTGTCAGGAACCCGACAAACGGAGGAGCTTTAGGGTCTTCTGCCAGTTTAGCAGCCAGTTTGTTGGCAAAAAGCGCGAAATAGTCAGCAGAAATATGTCCTGACGGTACCCCTCCCACATAGTGGAGCGAATAATTGGCAAGAATGGCGATGGGGCGCCCGGCTACCGACTGAATAGCCAAAAAAGCTACCTCCGGATCGGTACCGCCTGCGGGCTCTATCTTGTTGGTATTGTTTACACCCGGGTTAAACTGCACGGCGTCCATCTGTCCGAAAGGGTTCCGGATCGGGTTTTTTAATTTCCATCTGCGATTAAACAGGTGCTGAAGTACTGCACCGGATCCCCACCCGATACGGGCAGGCTCGAGGTTATTGATTGCTATCCGTACACCGTCGGCTATTCTCCTTGCCAGGAACTGTTGGTATTCATCGAGCGGTCTGCCTTTGTTATAAGCTCTTCTCCGCTCCCCGTCACCGCCTGCGCTAACAGCCGAATGCGTGTGGGTGGCCGCCATCAGTATCTGCGACCGGGGGACACCAGTCTCCTCCCTGATCATTCCTGCGGCGGTATCGAACACCTCCTGATCCACTCCGACATTATCGGCAATCACAAAAACAAGACGAGTCTGCCCGTCATCCAGAACCAGGCTGCGTGCATGCAAAGGATCGTGCACATGGGTAGCAGGCGGTACGATAAAATTTCCCACAATCCCCAATCCCAAAGGCGGGGTAATGTCGACCATAGCAGCGCCTGCTTTCAATTGGCTTTGCTGAGCGTTTGCAAACGACCCGGGCAAACACATCGCGCCCGTCATCACCAGGCACAGGAAAAACCTGGCGGCCTGTCTTAGAATTAATACCGGCATTGTAAAAAAGCTTAGGGTTTATTTTAGGACCACAAAAGATGTTTTAAAAAGTGCCAAAATGCAAGGCGTTGAGGAGGAGAGCGAAGGAGCATACCTGAGTATGTGACTGAGACCGAATTCCGAAAACAACGTAGCAGTTTGTGTGCTTTTTAGACATCTTTATTACTTCCAAAGGTCGTCAATAATATTCAATGTCCGGTCGACCAGCACCTGCCCGCCTTCCGGGCTCACCACGTTGCTCTGGCAGACAGCGCTATAGCCGCCGCCTTTCACCGCTTTGTCTGTTGCCAGGTAAGTTCCCGGACCGGCAAGCTGAACCACAAAAGTCTGCAGGGCTTTGCTCCTCGCCTGGATCCTGATGCCGAAATCGGTAAACAATTCAAACTGGTTGGTACAGATCACGATATCGCCGATGCGGATCACGTGCACTTCCGTCTCATAAGTCGGGGCAGGATTGGCTTTCTGGTATTCGAAGCGCTTTATGACATCTCCGAACCAGGTCATTTTCGCGTAAAGCTGATCTTTCTTGTTTGCATCGGCCTTTATTTCGGCGTCGGCTTCCGCCACCACTTTCCTGGAATCTTCGTATTCTTCGGGGGTAATGATCCTGCGGGGCAAATCGAGCTTTACCGCCTTATGGACCAGCTGCACGTCCGAAACGCCCTCATTTTTGACTACCTCGTATGTCCGGTCTACCGCCCGGCTGATCCTGCCTGCGATGTCTTCCATCCGGTCGAACTTACCCAGCACGCGCATGCGTTCTTCGGCCTTCTTGCGGTACATGGGGTGCGGCGACTGGTCGCCGGCAGCGCCTATCCAGCCAAGGATACACAGGTCGGCCCCGTATTTTTTCCGGAGCGCTTCGCGCGTGGGGTGCCAGTAGTCGGCATTGAGCAACGACCGGCTCTCGACTTCCTGCGCAGGGCAGGCCACGCTGATAGCGAGCCCGATCAGCTTCTTTTGCTTATTCCAGAAAAACAGCGTGTTGATATCCTGGTCTTCATACCCTTCCAGGTTCCTGAACTCAGGCTTGTTGGTATTGCCATACATCACGGTGGTGCCGTCGGCATATACCGCCCGCCGGTTGTAGGCAACTGCCGCTCTTTCGAGCCCCCACGTGACCGATCCGGCTACGCGGCTGTTCCATGCCTTTACGATCGCGTCGCTTACCTTGTCGCTGAACATCTCCTTATAGGAGCTTACCGAAGTGACGCCTTCTTTCGGAATGTTGTAGAGAAACGAGACATCGTCGGTCTCGTCTTCCAGTACCGGCGCTGTGTGGGTATGGGTAGCGTTCAGCACGATTTTGGAAACATCCAGCGCGGGCAGGCGCTTTTTCACCTTCTCCCTGACCCTGTCGCGTATCCCGGCAGAAATGTATACCAGGTCGCATGAAACCATGACGGAAGTCTCCAGCACCCGGTTTCCTTCCCTGTTCTCCAGTACCAGCACGCCGGCCGAAATGGGTGTCTCGGCCTGCCGCGCGATCCGGAGGTGGAACTGCCCCATCAATGCTACCGGGAGCGGGGGCGTGATGTCCACGGTAGCGGTGCCTATATATAGTTCTGTCGCCCGGGCTTCAGCCAGGAGCAATACCGACAATAAAATGGTGGCAAAATGTTTCATCTGAATAAAATATATAATAGGCTGTTAACTAGATTATTGCTTCACGAGATACAGCCGCAGGCCCTGTGGCTGTACTGCGGCATCTGAAGAGGCTTTATCATTTTTGCCATAGGTCATCCAGTATTTCTACAGTCCTGTCGACCAGCACCTGGCCGCCTTCCGGCCCTATTCTCGAGCTGTGGATAACGGCGCTGTAGGCGCCTCCCCTGACAGCCTTTTCGGTGGGCAGGTAGGCGCCCCACTCCGGGCTCCCTGCAAGCTGCACGATAAAAGTCTGGAGGGCCTTGCTCCTGGCCTGTATCCTGATGCCAAAATCCGCGAACAGCTCGAATTCGTTGGTACAGATCGCTACGTCGCCCAGCCTGATGACGTGCAGCTCCATTTCGTAAAGCGGAGCCCGTTCACGTTGCTGCCGTTCGTAGCGCTTCAGGGTTTCCTGCTCCCAGGTCATCCGCCTGTAGAGACGGTCGGCGGCAGCGGGATCAGCCTCGATCTGCTTCTGCGCATTGGTTACCGAAACCCTCGCTTCGTTATAGTCCCGCTCGGTGACAAGCCGCTCTGGCAGCGAAAGTCGCTCTACCCTATGGACCAGTGGCAGCTCGGTTTGCCTTTCTCCGTTCACCGTTTCATAAGCTTCGTCGACTGCAGCGATGATTCGCCTTGCCAGCTCGTCGAGACGATCGAGCTTACGCAGCTCCCGCATCCGGTCGTCGGCCGCCTTGCGGTACCGGATATGAGGCGTGAGATCGCCGGCGGCGCTCAGCCAGCTGACCACACATACCTGGCTGCCGTATTTCTGGTGAATCCCCTTCCGTACCGAATCCCAGTAATCGGCATGGACCGCCGCGCGGCCTTCCACCTCCTGCGAGGGACTGGCAACACCGATCACCATGGCGATCAGCTGCTGCTGTTTATTCCAGAAGAACAAAGTATTGATATCGTGATCCTCTGGCCCTTCCAGGTTTCTGAATTCCGGGAGACCGGTCTTGCTGCTCATCCCGGCGGTTCCGTCGGCGTAGGAAACCCGGCGGTTATACCCCACCACTGCATAGCTGAGCCCCCAGGCCACGCCGGCTTCTTCCCTCTCGTTCCAGGCCCTTGCAATACCTTCGGCAATGCGGTTTACGAAAAACTTCCTGTACTCCTGCACCTGCGTAACGCCGCTGGCAGGAACGGCATATTCGCCTTCTCTCAGTACGGGCGCCGTATGGGTATGCGTGGCATTTAAAACGATCTTCCGGGTATCCAGCCCTTTTACCCGCCTGCCCACTTCGTCGCGCAGCATCGGCATGAGGTCGGTCGGTATATAAAGCACGTCGCACGACACCATCACAGCGAGGTCGGCCTGGCGGCTCCCTTCCCTGGTTTCCATTAAAAGGATATTGGCGGTAAGGGGCGTCTGAGCCTCTTTAGCTACCCTGAGATGAAACTGTCCTGTAACCGCTACGGGGAGCTCGGGTGTAATGTCTACCGTGGCCCGCCCTACAAAAAGCCTGGAGGCATTGGCCTGACCATGCATCGCAAAAAGAAAAACCAGTACGAACGATGCTATTTTACCGCCGGATGTACACATATTAAAACAGAGATTTAAAGAAAAAGGACTATACACTAGGGCCAGAGCTGATTAACAGCCTTTACCGTCTTATCTACCAAAATCTGTCCACCTTCAGGTCCTACTCTTACGCTTTGTACAATCGCAGAATAATGCCCTCCCGCTTCGGCCTCCTCCGTCGGCAGGTAAGTCCCGGGACCTACGAGCTGGATAACAAAAGTCTGCAGCGCCTTGCTGCGGGCTTTCATCTGGACGCCGTAGTCGGTGAAAAGCTCGAAAGGATTGCTGGCAATCGCGATATCGCCCAGGCGCACGATATGGATCTCCACCGGGTACACAGGCCGGCCGGTCTTTTTCTGGTTTTCGTAGCGGTCGATCACTTCCTGCTGCCAGGCGATCCTCCGCTTCATTTCCAGGGCTCTCCGGGGCTCTGCCGCATCCTCGTCCCTTGCCTTCTTTGATTCGGCATACTCCTCGTCGGTCACCAGGCGCATAGGCAGCTCCCAATCTTCCACCTGGTGTACAAGCGGAACGTCGGAATGGCGGTCCTCCTTCACTACCTGGTAAATGTCGTTCACGCATCCGGCTATCCGCCTGGCCATTTCTTTCAGATAGATGTCTGTTCTGAAGTCCTTTCCTAAATTGCTGAGATCTTTTTGTCCGTTACGGAGGGCGATCATCCTGGCTTCTGCAAGGTGCTCGTACATAGGGCGCGGGGTCTGGTCGCCAGCAGCCCCGATCCAGCCTAAAACCGTCAGGCTTTCACCGTTTTGTTTCCGGAGCATCTGCCGTAGCGGATGCCAGTAATCGGCATTGATCACCGAACGGGATTCTACGATCTGCGCCGGGCTGGCCACATTGATACAGGTGGCAATAAGCTTGCCTTTATTGTTCCAGAAGAACAGCGCGTTGATGCTCTGGTCTTCATAACCCTCTATTTTCCTGAATTCGTCCACGTCGGTCTTCCCGTACATCCTGGCCGACCCGCCGGCATACTTTGCCCTCCGGTTATAGGCTGCCTTTGCGTAGCCCAATCCCCAGGAAACCGATCCGGCCTGCCTTTTCTTCCATGCGTCGGCCACGCCGCCCGCTACCCGTCCGGCTATAAATTTCTGATAATCAACTACCTTCAGGATCGAATCGGGTTCATGGTACCAGTTGGCCCTGACCACGCCTCCCGTATGGGTATGGGTGGGATTGATGATCATGTTCCTGGTATTGAAGCCCGGCAGCTTTTCCGTCACGGCCGCCCGGATCATATCTCTCAGCTCGGTAGGGATCGTTACTACATCGCATGTTACCCAGACGCTTGTGGTCTTTTGTCCTGTCGTACCGTCCGATTCCAATACGATAATGTTGGCTTCTACGGGTGTCTCTGCTTTCGAAGCCACCCTCAGGGCCATCTGCCCGTCGACCGATACGGGCAGCACAGGTGTGATGTCGACCGTTGCAGCACCGACTTTCAGCTCATTCGCAGCAGTTGCGGCGTTGTATATGACAAGCAGGGCTAAAGAAAAAAACCGTCGGCTTGCTACGAAAAAACCCTCTGATTTCACTAGAATGACGTATGGTTAAATTGCTGACTTTTTTTGTGAACAAGCTTTTTTAACGGAGATTCAAAAATTGAAAGTTGAAAGTTGAAAGTTGAAAATTTTCCATTCTCCATTTTCAACTTTCAACTTTCAACTCCCCTCACCACAACGACTTCAGCATTTCCACGGTTTTATCGACCAGCTCATTCCCGCCTTCGGGGCCGAACAGGGTACTCGCAGGCACCGCACCGTACGCGCCGCCGTTGATCGACCGCTGCGTGGGCAGGTAGGAACCGGAGCCGCTCAACTGTACGATAAATGTCTGGATAGCAGGACTTTTTACTTTCATCCGGATCCCGTAGTCGAGGTAAAGCTCGAAAGGATTACTGGCAATGGCCATATCCCCGATCCGTATCACTTTTACCTCGATCGGCAGCTTCGGGTTCGTTTTTTCGAGCTCGTAGCGTTCATGAACGGATTTCCCTCTCTTGAAGCGGGTATGTGCAATCGTAATATCGCGGTACCAGCGTTTTTCCTTCGTCTTTTCCGGGTTTGCATTGATATCGGCCAGCATCTTTTCATACTTCGGCTGCCATTCGGCGGTTTCCTTGTCGGCGGTTTCCAGGTCGCTTTGCCCCAGCAGCCTTCTTGACAAAGGAACGTTTTCTGTCTTCTGCGCCACTACGGGATCCCACTCAATATTCTTCTTCATATAGGGCAATATGGCTTTCACGCCGTCTGTGATATAGCGTGCGATCTGCCTGCGCCGCGCCATGCTGGCCCTTCCGGTTCCGTCCTGGCCGATGCCCATCAGCTTCTGCATCCGCTCTTCTGCCTTATCCCCCCACATGATATGGGGCGACTGGTCGCCCGCCGCGCTTACCTGGGGCAGCACAAACAGGTCCTTTCCGAGCTCCTGGCGAAGCAATGCCCTTGTATCGGTCCAGAAATCTGCTGAAACCTCGTAGAGCTGCTCGCTTACCTGCGACGGTACCGCGACATTGATAACCACGCCCGTCAGCTTGCCCGACTTATCCCAGGTATAGAGCAGGTTGAGGTTATGATCTTCGTAGCCTTCGATATGGCTGAACTCCGGCCGGCCGGTATTGCCGTACATAAGCGATTTCCCCGCCTGGTCAACCTGCAGGCGGTTGTGCCCTACCACTGCCTTGCTCAGGCCGTAGCTGATGCCGCCGGCTTTCCTGTTTTTCCAGGCATTGACCGCAGCATCGGTTATCTGCCTGGCGGCCAGCTCAAAGTATTCCGCGGGGGTCATTACTTCTTTCCCGCCGCTTATCTGTTCGAGAGAAACGCCATAGATATCCTTCACATCAGCGTCTGATACGACCGGAGCGGTATGCGTATGAGTACCGTTCAGGGTGATATCTGCCGGCTCAAGCTCCGGTACGGCCGCCGTTACCCGCTTCCTGACTTCCTGCCTCAGATCGGCTCCGCCCCTCATCCCGTCGGCGATACTGATCAGATCGGCAGAAATAAGGATGACCCGGGTTGTGCGGCCACTTTTTTCCGATTCCATTGCCAGTGCGGTAGCCGTAATAGGGTCCTTAACTCCCTCCGATAGCCTTGCGTGAAACTGTCCCTGGAGCAGGACCGGTTTCCGGGGGGTAATATCGGTAGAAGCCCATCCGATTTTGAGGGGATCGGCCAACGGCCCGGAAGCATTTGCCGGATAACTGATAACACTCGATAACAGGAGACAGATGGTCAGTATTTTTCTCATAATTAAATACTCTTGCCTTGGTTTTTTTTCCTCTTTATTAATTATTAAGCAGGAACAGGGCTGATTTTCCTGTTCCTGCCCAATAAATTTATTCCCACCCGGGATTTTGGGTAAGAAGGGGGTTCAAGGCTATTTCCTGTGTAGGAATAGGGTAAAGGTATAATCTGTCGTTCCACTTCCTGTTGTCATAGCCGGGATAGAGTATCCTGTTTTTGCCGGTTGCCGGATCTTTCGCTCCCTGGTAGGTTTTAGGGTTTTCCAACAGCTTACCTGCCTTCCAGCGTACGATGTCATCCCAGCGTTTTCCTTCTCCGGCAAGTTCAATTCTTCTCTCCCGGCGGATTTCATTGAGAAGAGGGGTTATCGCAACCTCCCATACCGGCCAGTCCGGATCGGTAAAACCTACTTCAACCTTCAAATGAGGCATTCCGACTCTGTCGCGAAGCAGGTTGACAGACTTGTCGAGCACATCCTGGGTGGCTTCTCCCAATTCGGCCTTCGCTTCGGCATAGCTTACCAATACCTCTCCATACCTGAAAATAAAATCATCTACTATACATTGCAATTGGAGACGGTCTCTTTCATATACGGAATAGCCTTTCAGTATGTAATAGCTGGTAGGTGCATAGTTGTTATCGAACTCGGGCATAGGACGGTATTCATTCGATCCGTTTTCATAAATCCTGTATACCCTTTCTTCCTGGTAAATCGACTGCTCCATACGCGGATCCCTGTTCACGAACTCATCTCCAAATTCTTTGTCACCGTTGTACAGCGGGCTCAAGGTGATAGGCAGCCCGTCTTTGCACAGGTAAGAATCCACGAAATCTTTTGTATACCCGGTGCGCGGTTCACCCAGTTGCCGGACGTTGTTGTGCATTCTCTTCCCTTCCAGGAAACGCTGTACCATGATCCCCTCCGGGTTTCCTTTCAGCTCATACTGTACGAAAAGATCGAAATAGTCGGTTTCAGGGTTCCCGGTCGAATACAATGAAAATTTACCGGAACTGATGATCGACTCTGCAGCGTCCACGGCCTGGCGGAGAAGCGCTTCGTGTCCTCCCGAACCGTGATATTTCCTGAAGGTGCCTTCATAGAGGTAGGAGTTGACCTTAAATGCCAGCGCGGCATACCTGGTAAGTCGATCGGCTGCTGAAGTTTCCGGCAGGTTGGCTATCGCAAAATCCAGTTCCTTGCCGATATTTTCGAAAACGAGCGCCCGCGGGTCACGCGCTTTGAAAAGGTCTTCCGAATCGGTCTCAAGGGAATGCTCCAGCCAGGGTACGTCGCCGAAGCGTTTCAGCTTATCCATGTAGTAAAACGCCTTGAAAAAGCGGATCTCTGCTTCATAGACGGTCACCTCCGGCGTTTTGGTCATCGCTGCTATGCGATCGAGGGCGAAATTGCATCTCCTGATCCCGAGCCAGTCAGCCTTACCCCAACCGCCGCCGGTGGCCGGAACCGTGTATTCGTTCCAGGCATAGGTACTACGCGCCCCGGGACCGTTGTTATCGGTGACGTCGTCGTTACGCCATATGTAGTTAGGATCTTTCAGGGCAACATAGAACTGGTTGGCGTACATCTCTATATCGGACGCTGAAGTCCAGAAGCTCGCATCGTTGATCCTGTCCAGCGGATATTTCTCAAGGAATGCATCATTGCATGATGTAGTCGACAACAGTATGGACAATACCGAAGCGCCCAGATATTTATAGTATCTCATTGTGATCAATTCTGTCTTAAAGATTAAAAACCGATATTAGCTCCAACCGAATAGGCCCTGTTTAAGGGATACGACATCGCGCTCGATTGCTCCGGGTCTACTATATGGACCATCTTGGTTACCTCCCACATGTTGTTGCCGGAGAAATAGACCTGGATTCGCTTAGATCCTATTTTCTGCGCAATGGTAGCCGGAATGGTATAGGCGAGCGTAAGCTGCTTCAGGCGCAGGTAGGCTGCGTTCTGCATGTACCGGGTTTGCGGCGTGGTCACGTCCGTTCCGCCTGTAATAAGCGGGCGGGGGAAATAGGCGTTGCGGTTTGTCTCCGACCACCAGTCGGTCCCGATTTTGCCCTGCACGCCCCATTCGTCGTTATACTGGTTCACGAAGTAGTTACCGGCTATGATCAGATCCCGTTTGGCCACTCCCTGGAACAGGACATCGAGATCAAATCCTTTCCATGAGAAGTTAGAGCGCAGCCCGTAGCTATACCTCGGTGTATTGTTGCCGATAATGGTCATATCGCCATGATTGGACAGCGTCTGGGTACCGCGGGTTATCTTACCGTCGCCGTCGAGATCGACAAAATAGAGGTCTCCGGCTACCCTTTTCCGGCCGTTGATCTGAGACTGGTCAAGTGCGGCAGCTTCTTCATCCGACTGGAAGAGCCCGCCCGTAACCAGCCCCCAGATGGTTCCTACTTTCTGCCCTACGTAATAGTCGGAGATCAGCCCTGAAGGATTGCTGTACCGGGTGATTGTGGCCCGGTAGTCGGAGAGTATGAGCGACACTCCATATTTAAAATCGCCGGAGTTCTTATTCCATCCAACGGTCATATCAAACCCGACCGTCTTCATATCGGCGGCGTTGGCCTGGGGCTCACTCACTGCCAGGGTGGCAGGCAGCGTCTGTGAGCGGGTCAGCATGTTTTTGGTATCTCTCCTGTAAAGGTCAAATGAGCCTGTCAGCTGATTGCCGAACAGCCCGAAGTCAATCCCGAGATCCTGCTGGGTCACTGTCTCCCAGGTTAGGGTCGGGCTCACCAGGCCGGGTGCATAAACGGCCATCGGGTTGTCGCTGCTGATCAGGTATCCGGCCAGGCCGGAAGTATAAGTGGCAACATAGGGGTAGTAGCCTGTCACGTTCTGGTTCCCGAGGTTCCCGTATGAAGCCCTCAGCTTCAGCATGCTGATTTTGTCGCGCAAGCCACCGAAGAACCCTTCGTTGTCGATTCTCCAGCCTAGAGAAAGGGAAGGAAAGAAAGCAAACCGGTCGCTTTTCGGAAATTTGGAGCTGCCGTCGTAGCGGCCGTTGAATTCGAGGAAATAGCGGTCATCAAAGCTATAGTTCACCCTCGAGAATACGCCGCGGATCGCATATTCGGATTCTGAATCATTCGTAAAACGCTCGCCGTACGACAGGTTCATGAAGGGCATCGATTCTACGATGAGTTTTTCTCTCATTCCCGAGAAAAAGCGATAGCGGGCGCTCTCCTGGTTGAAACCTGCCATTACTTTAAAGTAGTGCTTACCGAGTGTATTTTCATAATCTGCGTAGGCGTTGAAAACCTGGTAGCGGTTATTGTAGTTGCTCCTCGTCACGGAGCTGGGGTTTGTATACGGGTAATATCCGCTGACCCCGGTACGGTCGTACATCGGCAGCCTTTTACGGTAATCCAACTCTTCGGTATCCTGGACGTTAAACGAGTAGTCCATATTCACCGTCATGTTCTTTACAGGAGTAAGCCTAACGAGCCCGGTCAGCCAGGAATCAAAAATATCGCGTGTACGATACCCCCCTTCCTTATGCATCTGCAGGACATTGGGTACAGAGCCCAGCGACGCATAGTTCCCGTCGGGAAGGTAGACCGGCCAGTTGGGCCATTGATGCACCTGGAACATATTGCGGTCTTCATTGAAGTTATCGCTTCTGTCGTTGGGCGGGTAAACCTTGTTGCTTGCATTGATCGATATCTTGGTACCTACCTTGATCCATTTTGCCAGGTCGTAGTTCAGGTTCGACATGACATTGTAGCGGTTGTAGCGCTCGTTGAAGTTCTTGGTAATCCCCTTCGCATTAAAATAGGACAGGGAGGTATAATAATCGAAACGCTCCGACCCGCCCGAGATGCCGACGGTATGCTGCTGCTGCGGGTAGCTGTTTCTCAGCAGGATATCAGCCCAGTCGGTATTGGCGGAAAAAGCATACTGGGTCGGCGATTCGTTGGGATGCTGGAATGTTTCGGGCTGTGACGGATCATAATAATGCGCCAGGATCGCCTTTTCGTAATATTCGTCGAACTGGTAGTATGGCCTGCCGTTGATACGGATGTTGGCTTCGTTCATATACCTCATCCGCTCCAGCGCATCCATTGTCTCAAACTTCACAACCGGAGTATTGGTCGAGAAGTTGGTCGTAAAGCTGATATTGGGCTTAATGTCTTTTTTACCGCTTTTGGTCGTAACCAGTATCACCCCGTAAGCTGCCCTGGCGCCGTAAATAGCGGCAGAAGCTGCGTCCTTAAGCACTACAACACTTTCTATATCATTGGGATTCAGGATATTGATATCCATCGGGATACCGTTCACCAATACCAGCGGGCTTCCGCCGTTGATGGAGGTGTTGCCGCGTATGTTGAAACTGCTCCCTTTACCCAGTGCACCGCTTGACTGTGAAATATTAAGGTTGGCAATATTGCCCTGCAGGGCCTGCCCCAGGTTGGCTACCGGGCGGCTTTCAAGCACATCCGCTCCGACAGAAGCTACCGCCCCGGTGAGGTTAACTTTCTTCTGCGTGCCGTAACCTACCACCACCAGCTCTTCGAGCGCCTTCATATCGGCCACCATCGACACATCGATCGACGTCCTGCTGCCGACAGCCGTCTCCTGGCTTACATAGCCGACAAAGCTGAAGACAAGAACGCTTTCACTACCCGGAACGGAGATGCTGTATTGCCCCTCTCCGTCGGTCGTTGTACCCTGCTGGGTGCCTTTCAGGAGAATGCTCACACCGGGTAACCCTTCTCCTTTTTCGTCTGTTACCACACCCCTTATATTCCGGTCGGGAAAAGTAATCTTCAACCCTGAGCTTTGCCTTTCGATCGCTTTCCTCCGGAGGAGTATGCGTGAACCCATCACTTCGTATTGTACCTGCAAAGGCCTGAACAGCTCGTCGAGCACGCTGAAAAGAGGACGGTTATGCACGTTTAACGAGGCCTTTTGCCGTAGCTGTATGCTATGGGTGCTGTAGATAAATTTCACTCTGGCCTGCTTCTCCAGTTGGTTCAGGATTTTGCTTACTTCTACAGATTCCATCTGTAAAGAAATCTCCCTGGTCAGGATCTCCTGCCCCCGAAGCGTATGCGCCAGCGAAATGCCGCAGAAAAGCGAGGCTATCAGAAGCTGGGTTAGGGTTAATTGCATAGACCTCAGAATAAACCGTTGTAGCGGTATACTTTTTTTCATACTTTTAAGAAGTTTTTGTTATGAGACAATGGCAAAAACAATTCACATTCCGGAAGTGTTCGCCCACTTTCGGGATGTTTTTCAGACAACAGCAACCGTCTGTGACCGGTGTCTATTCGCGCAAGGCTTTTCGTATTTTATCCATAGGCATGAAGGTTATTGGAGTAGTTTTTGGTTAGGGTTAATCAGTTTTCATTCCGACATCCTTCGCCGGTTATCGAGTAGGTGTTCCCCTTTTGCTCATAGCTGCCGTTAACCGAACGGCAGATCAGGTTGAGCTGCATGTGCAGCGGAAGACCGTTCAGGTCGCCGGTAAAGACACAGGGAAACAGGGCCGGGGAATCGACCGAGATCTCCACCTCGAAAGCTTCCGACAGCTTTGAGAAAACATCGGGCAGCACTTCTCCGTCGAACACAAAGCTGCGGGACTCCTCCGGCGGCCTGAACGCGACAGGCTCGTCGACAAGCCCGGGTACCAGCTTCCCCGAAGATTTTTCAAATACGACGCGCTGGTTAGGCGTCAGGATAACAGCGTCGGCTTCGGGAGACTTCCCTTTTGTGTTTTCGTATACCGATACGCTGCCCGACACCACTTCCACTTCAACTTTACCGGTCGACGGCATGGAACGTATATTAAAGCTGGTGCCGAGAACCCGTGTAACCAGTCCGCCGCTGTATACGACAAAAGGCTTTTTCACATCCCGTTTCACCTCGAAAAAAGCCTCTCCCTCCAGGTATACCTGCCTCAGATGCGCATCAAATTTTACAGGGTAACGGATGCTGCTTTCCTTTCCGAGGATCACCTTGCTGCCGTCTTCCAGCGTAAGGCTCTGCGGTTTTCCCTCGCTCTGGAAGGTGATCACGCCTTCCTGTGCTACGGAAGAAATCTCTTCCTGCATCATAACCCCGGCGACATTACCTGTAGTACCGGGTTTCTGGCGATAGTAGGAGCTCCCGATCCAGAATGCCCCGATTACTGCCAGAAGCAGCGAGGCGGCTATCCCCTGCCGGAACTGGAACATGGTTTTCCAGAAGCCGCCCCGGCCCAGCACCTCGGCGGAAAGCTTATTCCACATACGGCGCTGCAGCCTGCTTTTCTCAGAATAATCGAGCTGCAGCTTGCTCTGGGCCAACATGTTTTCCGACCACACTTCCACCTGACGCCCTTCTTCCTCGTCACATTCTCCTGCAAGGTATTTCTGGAGCAGTATATCAAATTCGTGTCTGTTCATTGAAATAGATCCCGAAGGCGAACTAGTTATAAGATTGGTAAACCCTGAGCTGTTCCCGCAACAGCTTCAGCGACTGTGTGATGTGATATTCCACTCCTTTTTCCGAAATATTCAGCTTGCTGGCTATCTCCTTCACGGGCAGGTTTTCGAAGCGGCTCATCCTGAATACCTCGGAAGTACGCTCCGGAAGCTTTTTCATGACCTCGTCGACCGCTTTCGAGAGATCCGAAAAATGGACGATCTCATCGGTAGCGTAAGACTGCTGGATTTCATTGAGTATAAGGTACTCCTGGTACTTACGCTGTGTAATACAGGATTTGATGTAATTAGTTACCCGGTGCTTGACAGCCACTACGAGATAGGCGCTCAGGTTCCTGATAGACGCCTCCTCCCTTCTGCCCCAGAGACTTTCAAATACGTCATGCAATATCTCTTCCGCTTCTTCCTTTGTCCCTATCTCATGAAAGGCAACCCCGAACAACCGGTACCAGTACCGTCGGTAAATTGCCTCGAAGGCTTTCTGGTTTCCTTCAATCAGGCAAGAAAGCAATTCCTCATCCGAGAAACGTTCATACATATCGAATAACTGGGTTAAGCGGCAGTTCGGCTTATAAGTCAACTATGTCGGCAATTTCCCTAGTGAGAATATTTCTTTTTTGAAAAAAATTCTTCAAACGGTGCAGGAAGGCGACGGAGCAAAGTCGGGGCGACCGAAGCGGAAGCGGATCAGGAGACGACCTGGGAGAGGATCAAAAGAATATGAATGAGCTTCTCCCTGAGCAGCTTGAGGCATTTTGTAATATGAAATTCCACCGTTTTCTCGACGACGTTGAGGGAAGCTGCGATCTCTTTATTGGAGAGCCCGTTGCGGCTTAATTCAAAAACGGTGCGGCTTCTCTCGGGGATCGTATTCAGGATCTGCTCGTACCGGTCCCTGGTATCTTCATAGATCATCTTCTCCTCTACGCCGTTACCCGAAAAATGACCGGAATTTTCGAGCGACAGGACACTGAGAGAGGTGGTTTTCGAGCTCATGACATCCCGCAGGAAAGATATTACCCTGTTCCTGACAGAAGTATAAAGATAATTTTTAACGCTGCGGATAATGCTGATCTCAGACCGCTGGATCCATAGCGCAATAAAAAGCTCCTGCACGATATCTTCCGAAACGTCCGCATGACCGGTCTTCCGGTAGGCAAGGCGATACAGCTCTTCCGCATAACGCTCGTGAAGGCACGCAAAGGCTTCCTGGTCAGCATGATCCTGAATCAGCTGCCATAAATGCTCATCATTATAAAGCCCGTATCGGAAAGCCATTTTTACCTTGCAGAAACGCGATAATTAATATATCCCTAATACAGCCCAAAAATACTTTAAAAAATTTGTC
This sequence comes from Spirosomataceae bacterium, assembly GCA_037191015.1. Taxonomy (GTDB): domain Bacteria; phylum Bacteroidota; class Bacteroidia; order Cytophagales; family Spirosomataceae; genus Ravibacter. The sequence goes on along the minus strand of JBBCKD010000013.1, from coordinate 268,939 downwards.
GATTTTCGCTAGGGTTGGAATATCCTGCTGCGTCCTGTTTAAAGAAGAGCAGATTCTTCTATGTTTATCAAATACAACCATGGCCGGCAATTCTATCGATCCCGATGTATTAAAGCGTTATCTCGACGGCGTATGTAGTCCTGAAGAGGCTGCCGAGGTAGAAGAATGGTACCGCCGGATCCGGCATCAGGGTTCTCCTCCCGAATTCAGCCAACCCCTGCATTTCCTGAAGGTCCGGGGAAAAATATCGGAAATAGAGGCCGCCCGGGAAACCCCGGCGCCCGTTTACCGGGCTAACCGGCCGGTCATCTGGAAATACTATTTTGCCGCCGCCTCTGTGCTCCTCATGGTCGGTATGGCCTTGTTGCCGGGATTACTGAAAACAGACATACAGGAAAATGTCGGAAAAGCTGCCGCCGCAACCGTATTTACCAATACGCTCTCCCGCATCGTGAAATACCAGCTCCCCGATAAAAGCACTGTCTGGCTGCATCCCGACGCTACTTTAGAATACGAGGAAACGGCTTTTTCGTCTTTCGGCAGGAAAGTCCGGCTCCGGGGAGAAGCTTTCTTTGAGATCGCCAGGGATCCGGCAAATCCCTTTATAGTAGAGGTAGACAAGATGCGTGTAAAGGTATTGGGTACCAGCTTCCTGGTCAGACCGTCCGACGGCATGGCTAATTACGAGGTTGCGGTAGTTACGGGGAAAGTAGAAGTCTACTCGGACAACAGGGGCTCTGACGCATCGTCGCAGTCTGTAGTGCTCAACCCTTCCGAGAAAGCTTCTTTCCATCTTCCGACGGGGGCGGTCACGGCTTCCAGGATAACTACCGCCGATCCCCATATAGAGACCTGGCAGCCGGCCGATCTTTCTTTCGAGGACGCCAACCTGGCGGAAGTCGCGGGCCAGCTGGAGCTAAGCTTCGGCGTAAAGGTACATTTTGAAAACAGCTCGCTCGCTAACTGCATCCTGAAAGCCTCTTTTGAAAACCACCGCCTGGCAGAAGTGCTCGACGCCATGTCGGAGATGCTCGAACTTACCTACGAAATCAATCACGAAGAAATCCTATTGAAGGGCAGCGGTTGCCCGGCAGGTCACTGACAACCCTGTTTAACTTAAACCCGGTACAGCCTATGATAAAAATTCAGCTATTCCCTACATCCTGCTTTTAAGGATCAGGAGTGCCTCCACACTCCTGAATCCTAACGAAGCTTTTCTCTCGATTCATCACACAAAGTGCATGAAGCAGCTTCATTTTGTTCATTCGAAAATAAACACCCAAACCTATGCATTTTCCCAATAAAAACAAGACAGCATATCGTATTATGCGGATATCGATTCTACAGGTCTTGCTATCGGTAATGTTAGCGTTCGGAGGATACGCCAGGGAATCAAGCGCCCAGGAGCTCCTCAAAAAAAACGTAAGCATCGAATTGAACGGCGTGTCACTTCAACAGGCATTGAGTGCCCTCGAAAAACAGGCCGGCGTAAAGTTTGCTTACAGCCGCAGCGTTATCAGGTTGAGCGAAGTTGTCAATGTAAAAGCATACAACGAGCCGCTCGAGCAGGTGCTCGGACAATTGCTCCTTCCACGCGGCATCGAGTTTCAACAGGGCAAAGGACAGATCCTCCTGAAACGGAAGCGGGGCGATCAGACCAGGCTTCCACGGGCGGAATCTATCCCGGAAGGTACTCCGCCGCCGTTGGAAATTCCTGTTAAAGGGACGGTCACCGACCCTAAGGGAGAAGCATTGCCCGGCGTGAGCATCCTGCTGAAAGGAACCCAGCGGGGCACCACATCCGATGAATCCGGCAGGTTTTCCCTTTCCGTCCCGGATGAGAGATCGGTCCTGGTCCTTTCTTACGTAGGCTATATCTCGCAGGAAGTCGTGGTGGGCAGCCAGACCAACCTGGACATCACACTGCAGGAAGACGTCGCCCTGCTCGATGAGATGGTGGTGGTAGGCTACGGAAGCCAGCGTAAAATCAACCTTACCGGTTCGGTATCGTCTATCGGCGGCGAGCAGATCAGCCGCCGGACGGTCTCCCAGTCCTCTCAGCTTCTCCAGGGCGTAGGCAGCGGCCTTACCGTAAGACAAAACTCGGGCGAGCCCGGCGGCGACCAGGCTTCCATACAGATCAGGGGTATGGGGACTTTCAGCAGCGCGGGTAACAATCCCCTTATCCTTATCGACGGCGTCCCGGGGTCCATCAACGCGGTCAACCCCAACAACATTGAAAATATTACGGTCTTAAAAGACGCCGCATCGGCAGCTATTTACGGCTCCAGGGCAGCTAACGGGGTGATCCTCGTCACCACTAAAGAAGGTACCAGGGGTAAGATGAAAGTCGGGTACGAAACCTTTGTCGGCAGGCAGTCGCCAACGGAGCTGCCGCAATATGTAGATTCCTGGGTATATGCCGAGATGTTTAATGAGGCCAGGATCAACGAAGGACAGAGCATCGTATACACGGACGAGGAAATAGAGAAGTTCCGCTCAGGGCTATACCCCGACGAATACCCGAATAAACATCACCTGAGGGACTTGTTTAAAACCGGCAACGGGCTCCAGACAAGGCATAACTTTACCGTCCAGGGAGGAAGCGAGCAGTCTACTTACCTGATCTCGACCGGGTACCTGCGCCAGAACGGGCTGATACAGAACAACTCTTACGACCGGTATGACCTGCAGCTTAACTTTAACAACCAACTGAAAGAGCGCCTGAAGCTGAGCGCCAAGATCCTGGGCTACCAGTCTGTTAACGACAAACCGGCCGGCATATCCGCCAACGGAACGCGCACCGGCGATATTTACTCGATCGTCCAGGCGGCCAATCATCATACCGCGAACATCCCCGGGCGACGGTCTGACGGTACTTACGGGGTTACACAGGGTGTTACCGTCGCGGAAGGGCGCCTGGCAAGCGGGTCGTTCGGCCTGACGCGCATCACCAACCTGCTGACCAATCTCGCCCTCGATTGGGATGTGGTCAAGGATCTCAAATTCACAAATCGCCTGAGCTACCAATGGTACCATTCCTTCAACCGGCTTTTCGGTGCAAAAACCACCCCTGATCCGCTCTGGACGTTCGGCCCGTCGCAGGTCGACGTAAGCACTTCCAATAACCGGGAGCTGATGTTCGAATCGCTGCTTAATTACAACAAATCGATCGGGGAACATTCGCTGGGCCTGCTTGCAGGATTTTCGTCGCTCACCAGCAATGCCCACTCGCTGGGCGGCTACCGCGACAATTTCCCCAGCAACCAGCTCTACCTGCTCAGCGCCGCTTCACCTGTCAATGACAGCAATTCGGAAAGCGAATCGGTCTGGAAGCTGGTATCTTTCTTCGGCCGCCTGAACTATGCATACAAAGGGAAATACCTCCTGGAAGGGAATCTCCGGTACGACGGCTCATCGAGATTTGCGCAAAAACGCCGCTTCGGCCTTTTTCCCTCGTTTTCGGCCGGTTGGAGGATATCGGAAGAATCATTTTTCGACGTCGCCTGGATCGACAATCTCAAGCTCCGCGTATCGCACGGCGTATTGGGCAACCAGCAGATAGGCACCTATCCCTACCAGAAAACACTCGCCCTGGGATCGGTTTACCCGATCGGGGTGACCGAAACCATACGCCCCGGCATACAACTCGCCCGGCTGCCGTTCGAGAATATTACCTGGGAAACCACCCGGATCTCCAATGCCGGCGTCGACCTGGATATCCTGAAAGGAAAGCTGAGCCTCTCCGTCGACTATTATAATAAGTATACGGACAACATTCTCTACCAGCTTACCGTCTCCCAGGTACTCGGCATGACGGTAGGAGAACAAAATGCGGGCAAGGTACAGAACAAGGGATGGGAGTTTGAGCTCGCATACCGGGAGCAGATCGGTAACCTTGCGCTCAGGGTACAGCCCAATTTCTCGTTAAACAATAATAAAGTCATATCGCTCGCCGGTATAGAACGCGATATCGCAAGAGGGCTGTTTGTAGGGAGCCCGCTCACTTCAATCTACGGCTATGAAACCGACGGGCTTTTCCTCGACCAGGCCGATATCGATACCTATGCCACGCAAAATTATATCGCCAAGCCCGGGTTTCCCCGCTTCAAAGACATCAGCGGTCCCAACGGGGCTCCTGACGGGATCATATCTGCCGAATACGACCGTAAAATCATCGGCAGCCAGTTCCCGAAGCTCTCGTACGGGATGAACATTTCCGCCGATTTTCATGGCTTCGACCTGTATCTGCAGTTCCAGGGACTTGGCGGGTACCGGACCCTGATCCAGGGCGACGAGCAGGCCTTCAATAACTTCGGCAACATCCAGCAGTGGCATGTCGACAACCGGTGGACGGAAGAAAACCCCGACCGGTACGCCAAATACCCAAGGCTGGAGCTGGCCTATCATGCTTCGCCCTGGGAAGTGAACCTGGATTACTGGACGAGGAATGCCAGTTTCTTACGGTTGAAAAACCTGCAGCTCGGCTACAATTTCCCGGTTTCATTTCTCAGTAAAGCGAAGATCGACCACCTGAGACTGTACGTCCATGCCGAAAACCTGTTGGGCTTTAACAGCTACTATCCCGGCTGGGACCCGGAAATGGAAACAAGAGGCACCCAGACGGTTTCCTATTATCCGATCACCCGGACGCTGAGCCTGGGGCTGAATATTCAATTTTAGGTGTGAGGTGTCAGGTATGCGATATGCAGCGCATTGTCTGATCGTCTAATTGTCTCATTAATTTTTATACAGATGAAAACTATCATACAAAATATTATCCGCAAGGCACGGTTCTCAGGGGTTGCCGTTTTATTCCTGGTTTCGGGCTGCCAGAACGGCTTCCTGGATGAAAACCCGCTCGATGCAATAAGCGAGGGGATCTTCTGGAACAACAGCGAAGACTGCTACCAGGCCCTGATGGGTGTCTACTCCACCTATGCAGAGCGTACGGCCGAAAGGATCAATAACCTGGATAAATCGATGATCTGGATGTCGTCATTTGCCGGCTATTCCAGCTGGCGTACTTTCGACTGGACGCGTGGAATAGAAATCCAGGCCACGCATGGGGCCATTACCACTATGTGGAGAAAGCTGTACCTCCAGATCAGCCGCACCAACTATTTTCTCGACAACATCGGCAAAGCGGATATACCGGCGGAAGAAAAGGCAAAGATGACAGCGGAAGTCCGCTTTCTCAGGGCTTTCAGCTATTTCTGGCTCAGCCAGATGTACGGCAATGTTCCTATGCCTACCCATACCCTCACTTTTGAAGAAGCGAACAACATCAGCCAGACAAGTGAAAAGGACGTCAGGGAATTCATACTGTCGGAGCTTTCGGCTATAGCCGGGGATCTCCCGCTCTCCCACAGCGCTACAGAAAAAGGCAGGATCGAGAAAGGCGCTGCGCTGGCGTTGAAAGGAAGGGTGCTGCTGGCTGAAAAAAGATGGGCGGATGCCGCCGATGCCTACCGGGAGATCATGAATCTCGGCCGGTATGAGATAGATCCGCGCTTCAAGCAGCTTTTTATTACGGAAGGGGAAAATAACCAGGAATTCATCTTTGTAAATAAATACATGGAAAATGAATTTGGTGAAGCCATGTCGCAGCATACCATCCGGAGCTCTCTCTACGGGGGCTTCAATGCCTGCAATCTTTTCCAGCATTTTCTTGACGAATTTCCTATGAACGACGGAAAAAGCATCAGTGAATCGGCCCTTTACGACCCGAAGAAGCCTTTTGAAAACAGGGATCCGCGGCTGTACGAGACGGTGCTTATTACGGGGTATTCGCTGGTAAACGGGGAAGTATTCCAGGGAGACCCGGTGACTATTGCCAGGACAGGGCAGACGGGCGCCAATATTACCGGCTACATCCTTCAGAAATTCTGGGACAGGAGCTTTACCGGCAACAGGCAATACTATGGTGCAGATTATCCGCAGATGAGGTATGCCGAAATCCTGCTCAGCCGCCTGGAAGCAGAGCTTGAGGCCGGAACTCCCGTTACGCAGGCGCTCCTGGACGAGACGATCAACCGTATCAGGAAGCGGCCGGCCGTCAACATGCCGGAAGTAACCGAAAAAGACCCGTCCAGGCTCCGGGAAATCGTACGCCGCGAAAGAGTGATCGAACTCGGTTTTGAAGGAGGTATCGAATACTTTGACATGAGACGCTGGGGTACGCTTCAGGAAATGGTCGACCGGGAGTATTACGGCATGAAAATGACGGACGACCCGGCCAATTATGAAGGTATCCATAATATCAACCAGGACGGGCACCTCGTGATCGGCCGCCAGCGCTTTTATGATTTCAATTATCTCTGGCCGATCCCGTTGTCGGAGCTCGATGTAAATTCAAATCTTAATCAAAACCCCGGCTACAACTAGCGATAAATTGTAAAATGGTTGGATTAGAACACCCCGGCCTGTGAGGACACAGGCCGGAACGACTTCACAAAAACGGTCGGTAAAGGGGTTGGAAGCGGTCTGTGAGGACACAGACAACGGGCACAAACCACGGAGAAGACCCACTTTCAACTCTCCATTCTCAACTTTCAACTCTCAACAGTTTAACTCTCGCAAAAGCCTACAAAAACATGATACCCGGTAAATTCACAATCCTCCCGCTGCTTGCATTCCTGTTGGTCGCCCCCTGCGCCGATGCCCAGCTTAAAATCGGTATCGCCAGGGTAAATGTCACCAATACCGGCCCGGACGTTGTCGTCAACGACTCGCTTTACGTCAAGGCCATGGTGCTTGACGACGGGCAAACCCGGGGTGTGATTGCCACCATCGATGCCGTAGCGCTCGGCGAGATCGGGTATATCAAAAACGACTACATGGCAAAGGTAAGGACCGGCGTAAAGACCAGGTTGAATATCGACCCGGCCAATGTGCTGGTCAATGCCAGCCACTGCCACGGTATGGTAAGGCCGGATGTGGCGGAGCTGACGGTCGCAGCCATTGAAATGGCCTCACGTAACCTTGTGCCGGTAAAGATCGGGACCGGCAAAGGCTTTGAAGACCGCATTATGGAAAACAGGAGGCTGAGGCTCAGCAACGGCCGTGAGGCCGATGTCAGGCACCGGTATGCCTTACCTCCCGACCAGGAGGTAGTAGGTGTCGGGCCGGTCGATCCCGAAATCGGTATTGTCCGCTTTGAAAAAGAAGAAGGTCAGCCGCTTGCCGTAATCTATAATTTTGCCTGTCATCCCATCCAGGGTGTATATTCCGAAGGGCGCCGCGACAACACGGCCGACTATCCCGGGTTTGCATCGGCCGTACTGGAAAGTACACTTGGTCCGGGAGTACTTGCTTTCTTCCTGCAGGGCTGCGCAGGCGACATCAACCCCGTCCTGTATAAAGATGCGCTCACGCCCCGGAGCGCCGAGCCTCTCGGGCGCATGCTGGGGTTCAGCACGCTGAAAGCCATGGGCCGGATGCACACGGCGCAGCCGGGCTTTATCAATATCGTCAATGAAACGATCGAGCTGCCCCGTGCCGACCTCGCGCAGGCCATCGATTCACTGAAAAAAAGGCAGCAATATCTTTTCGACAGCATCGACGGGACCAGTCTTGATTTCAAATCGTTTGTCCAGCTTTATATCCAACAGAAAGTTTCGGGAGAATATCCCTCCGCCCATGCCTTCAATTACCTTCATGAAAAGCAGCTCGGCCGCAAAGAGCTCGAGCTTTTCGACAAGGAAAACAGGGCCAAGGTGGAGGCGTACCTGAAAAATATCTACCGTATGGAGGAGCTGACGCGCATCAAAGAAAACCTGGCGCTCCTCACCAAGCACCAGCAGACTAACCTGGCGGCTCCCAAAAAAACCATCGACGTCGAGATCTTCGCCATCAAAATCGGGAACTGCGTCATCGTTTCTTTCCCCGGGGAGCTTTCGGTCCAGATCGGGCTCAATATCAAGAAACGTTCGCGGTTCCCTTTCACCTTTATAACCGGGTGCTCGAATGGCTACATTTATTACGCCCCTACCGACGAGCAGCTGAAAAACCGCGGTGGCGCCCAGGAAGACAGCGAATGCCTCCTGGGGACCGGCTGGCAGAAAATCTACGAGGATAAAGTAATAGAAATCATCAATAAAATTTAAAAGGGCACCAGTATCCCCGATGCGTCGATAGCATTAAATAAAAAGCAAGTATACCAGTACGAACGAATAACCTGCATGAAAATCAGACCCTTAATCATTTTATTCTTTTACCTGTGCATCGGCAGTTGCGGTCCGCAGAAGCCCGGGAACACTGACGTGGGAACATTGGGTGTCAATGAAGAGGTAACCGAACACCTGAAGCGCTTCCAGGGACGGGGAGCGTTGACCGACGAGTCGTCACCTTTACCGCCGGAAGAGGCCCTGAAGAGCTTCGAGGTAGCGCCCGACCTCAAACTGGAGCTCTTACTCGCCGAGCCGCGTATTTTCCAGCCTGTGGAAATGAAGTTTGACCGGAAGGGACGGCTCTGGGTCGTGCAGTACAACCAGTATCCCTACCCGAAGGGGCTCAAAATTGTTGGGATCGACAATCACCTGCGCCTTCAGTTCGACAAAGTTCCGGCCCCGCCGCCGCATGATGTCAAAGGCGCCGACCGCATCACCTTTTTCGAAGATACCGATGGCGACGGCTATTACGAAAAATCTAAAGACGCTATCGCCGGCCTTAATATAGCGACCAGCGTATTGCACGGGAAAAAGAAGATCTGGGTGCTCAGTCCTCCCTACCTCCTGGCCTACCACGACCGCGATGGAGACGGCCTGCCCGAAGGCGACCCTGAAGTGCATCTTTCCGGCTTCGGCCTGGAAGATACGCACGCTGTTGCCAACAGCCTTCGCTGGGGTCCCGATGGCTGGATCTACGGGGCGCAGGGCAGCACTACCACCGCCGATATCAGCTCGGAAGTAACCAAAAACGTAAAGTTCAGCGGACAGGCCATCTGGAGGTACCATCCCGATACCCGGGTTTTCGAGATCTACGGCGAAGGCGGCGGCAATACCTTTAATGTAGAAATAGATTCCAAAGGGAAGATTTTCTCCGGCACCAACGGCTACGGCCGCGGCCCGTACTACAAGCAGGGCGGATATTATAAGAAAAGCTGGGGGAAACACGGTCCTCTAACCAATCCCTATGCTTTCGGGTACCTGGAGGATATGCCGCTGGAAGGAGAAAAGATACGGTTTACCCACTCGCTGATCCGCTATGAGGGCGGCGCTCTTCCTGCGCGCTTCGACCACAATTTCATAGCCCCCAACCCGCTCCAGGGAAACCTCGTGCTCACCGCGGTCGAAAATGACGGATCTTCTCTGAAAAACAAGGACGCCGGGATGGTCATCAACACCTCCGACCGGTGGTTCCGTCCCATCGATATCAAAACAGGCACCGACGGCAACGTGTACTTTACCGACTGGTACGACAGCCGGCTTTCGCACGTCGATGCGCGCGACACATGGCACAAAACCTCAGGGCGGATCTACCGGCTTTCCGATGCAGGTACATCCCGGCCTGCCGGGCGGTTGCCTGATTTCACAAAGATGTCGCCGGCTCAGCTCATTTCCAGCTTCTACAGCAAGAACAGGGAAGTCCGGTTTACAGCTTTGCAGGAACTCGGCGACCGGGCAGACCGCTCTGTATCGCAGACGCTCATCGCCCACCTGAAATCGGATACGAGCAGCATCGCCCTGGAAAGCCTGTGGGCGCTGAACCTGCTGGGCTCACTCGATGACCAGGTATCGCTCACAGCGCTCAGCCACCGGGAACCCTATGTGAGAGAATGGGGCGTGAGGCTGATAGGCGACCGTAGAAAGGCATCCGACGCTGAAGCTGCCGCATTGAAGGAGCTGAGCAGAAAGGAAGGAAACCTGTCGGTGCGCAGCCAGCTGGCTGCTTCGGCCCGCAGGCTGCAGGGACCGCTTTGCATCGCTATCGTCAAAAATCTTGCCGTCTTCCACGACGACAGCAAAGACCCGGATATCCCGCTGATGCTCTGGTGGGCTTTGGAAGCAAAATCAGAGACAGACAGGGAGGCAATGCTCGGTCTTTTTGCAGACCGCAGCTTCCTCGAAAGACCGGTAACCCACCAGGTGCTCCTGGAGCGTATCGTGCAGCGGTACGCCATGGCGGGAGGCAGCGAAAATTACAGCTCGTGCGAGAAGATTGCCGGCCAGCAGTTGTCCGAACCGCTTCAGCTTAAAATGCTGGCAGGTCTTGAGGAAGGACTGCGGGGCAAACCTCTGGAAGATTTGCCGGCGGGCCTGAAAAGCAACCTGGACAAGCTCCGCGCCGTAAAAGGGGAGCCCGCCTTTGCTGCCGGCGTCAGGCAAAAGGACCCGGAAGCAGTCAAAAAAGCGCTGGAGGCCATTGCCACAGACAAAACCTCGCTGATCGACAGGCTTACCTATATCCGGATGATGGGTCAGGACGACTACCCGCAGAGCGTCACCCCGCTTTTGAGCTTACTGGCTTCCTCCCAGGCAAGCGGTGCATTGAAGCAGGCAGCGCTTTCTTCCCTGACGCGATACGACAACCCGAAAATAGGGGAAGCCGTAGCGAAGCTCTATCCTGACAACCTCCGGGGTGATGCCGATGTGAAGCTGGCCGCCCTGGCGCTGCTGACCAGCCGAGCCTCATGGGCCAAAAACCTGATCGGCGCGGTACAAGGCATTAAAACGATCAAACCCGATGACCTGCCGATCGAAATGGTGAACCGCATGAAGCTGCTCCGGGACGAAAGCCTGGAAAACCAGGTTTATGCCATATGGCCCCAAGCAAAGGAAAGCAGCGGCTCCGAGCGTACTACCCGCATTGCGTCCGTACAGAAGGTACTTCGTGAAGGCAAGGGCAACAGCGTTAAAGGAAAAGAGATCTTTACATCGCTGTGCGGCTCGTGTCATCGCCTTTTCGATGAAGGCTCGGATATCGGGCCGGAGCTGACCGGCTATGACCGCCGCGACGTGAACTATTTTATAATGAATACCGTCGATCCTAACGCTGATATCCGCGAAGGGTACGCGACCTACACGCTGAAAGCGAAAACCGGGCAGACGATCGTAGGCCGCCTGCTGGAGCGCTCGGCCCAAAGCGTGAAGATCAAACCCATGGCGGGCGACGAGCTTACCTTCTCCATGCAGGAAGTCGATGAGCTCGAACCACTCCCCGTTTCCCTGATGCCCGAACGCCTTCTCGACGACCTGAGCGATCAGCAGGTGAGGGACCTCTTCGAGTATATAAAAGAAGGTATTAATTAAGTATTAGCCCCGCAGGGGCGACATGTGCATAACCCCGGGTAAGCGTAGCGCAGCCCGGGGATTTCCCCAGCCCAGACCTATGAAGAAGCTACTCCTAATCACACTAATCATCACATCGACCGGCTACGCACAGGATGGGCGCAGCCTGCTGAAAGGTGAAGATCTGACCTGGCAGGGCGATCTATCCGAAAGGATGGTGAGCGGCATAGACCGCTTCCTGGTACAAAAAACAGCCGACACAAAAGCATCCCGCGAGCAGGAGTGGGCAACCCGGAGCAAAGCCGGACCCGCCGCCTGGTCTGCCCATCTCGAAAAAGAAAGGGAAACGCTCAGGAAAATCTGGGGGATGACCGGAGAAAGAGAAAAACCGGTCCCCGAAACCGGTATCAGCCCAGCTACGCTCCTGCCGGTCAGCGCTGACTTCGGAGGAATAACGGTGCTACCGGTAAAATGGCGCGTCACCGATGATCTCGACATGATGGGACTGCTGGTACAACCCAGGCAACCAGTCAAAGCACGCCTCGTCATGATACCCGATGCGGATCAGACGCCCGAGCTGCTGGCCGGGATCGGCCCGGGGGCAACCGGGAATGCCCCTTCCCCGCCGCCGGCTCTGTACCTGGCGGCTCAGGGGGTGCAGGTATTGATACCGGCGCTAATCTCCAGAAGCCAGGAATTTTCGGGCAGCCGGCTGCTGAACATCTATACCAACCAGCCCCACCGGGAGTGGATTTACAGGCAGGGTTTCAATCTAGGACGGCATATTATAGGATTTGAACTTCTGAAAATCGCTTCCTGTATCGACTGGCTGGAATCGCAGAAGGTGAGCGCGGACAGTAAAGCTCCGCCTATAGCGGTTGCCGGGTATGGCGAAGGCGGTATGCTGGCGCTTTACACCGCTGCCGTCGATCCGCGCGTGGCTGTCTTGCTCACAAGCGGCTACCTGGGAAACTCAGAAGGAGTATGGAAAGAACCCATTTACCGGAACCTCCACGGCAATCTTAGCCATGCGGGCAATTCCGAGCTTCTCGCTATGTCCGCACATGCAAAAATCGTCGTCGAATACAGCCGGAGCCCGGAAGTAAAGGACCCGGCGCTCATAGAAGGCAGACGGGGTGGGGCGGCGCCGGGCACGCTTACGACGCCGGAGCTGTCAGCAGTGGAAAATGAGATCGGCCAGGCGCTCAGGTACCAGGAATGGGGAAAAGACGGGATCTCCGTTATTTCCGACAAACGGCAGCCGTTCAGACAGCCCTATGCCCCGGGCACGCTTGTCTCTCTATGCAAAGCGCTGAAAGTTTCACCGGGGCCGGTCAGTATAGGGAGAGCGGGTATTGCGGCGCCGGCTGGCTGGCCTGATGCCCATGAAAGGGAAAAGCTGCTCTTCGAGCAGATGGAAAACCTGGTCCAGTATGAGCTGGGGATGTGCGAAAGAAAAAGAAACCAGGACTTCTGGACGCAAATCAAAAATGTTCCTGAAAAAGACGCCCCTGTTAAGGCTGCCCTGCGTGAGCAGCTTCACCAGACTATCGGGAAGATCTCCGATCCGCTGCTTCCGCCCTCACCAAAAATAAGGCTGCTGGAAAGCAATACCGGATGGCGTAAATATGAAGTAGCGCTGGATGTATGGGACGGAGTTTTTGCCTGGGGCATCCTGGTCGTTCCTACAGCCGCTCAGGAAGGCAGGCGTCTCCCGGCGGTCGTATGTCAGCATGGTCTCGAGGGGCTCCCCGAGGGCCTGATCACCAGGGATACCTCCGACCGGAAATTCAAAATTTACAAATCAATGGCGCTAAACCTCGCCGAGAGAGGATATGTGACATTTTCACCGCACAACCCCTACCGCGGCGAGGATCTTTTCAGGGTATTGCAGCGGAAAGCAAACCCGATCGGCCTGTCGCTTTTTTCGGTCATCGCTGGTCAGCATCGGCAGATCGTAAACTGGCTGGGCAGCCTGGACTTTGTCGATCCCCGGAAAATCGGTTTTTACGGACTTTCCTACGGAGGCAAAACCGCCATGCGTATCCCGGCCCTGGTAGAGGGGTATGCGCTGTCGGTCTGCTCGGGCGACTTCAACGAATGGATCAGGAAAGTCGCTACCACCAGGGCCCCTTTCAGCTACCAGTTTACCAAGGAATACGAGATCTACGAGTGGGATCTTGGCAACAGGTTCAACTACGCGGAGATGGCCGCGCTTATAGCTCCCCGGCCTTTCATGGTGGAGTATGGATACAAAGACGGAATAGGAACGGCCGAATGGATAGGCTACGAATTCGGGAAGGTCAGGAAACATTACGACCTCTCGGGCCTGGGCAACCGTGTCGACATCGACCTGTTTAACGGCGTTCATGAAATACACGGTGTAGAAACTTATCCTTTTCTCGATAAGCATTTGAAGTAACTGTCAGGTTTCGGAGATCGGCCGGAAAAGACATCATAGTAATACGATGACCATTAGCCCCCTTCTGATCTTCATAACGGCCGCTTTGCTGGTATCAATAGAAACGAAAGCTGCCGATGTCAAAGATTACGGAGCAAAGGGTGACGGAATCACTGACGACACCGGAGCTATAAGTGCGGCCATTGAAGCATGTAATGACGGGCTACTCGTGTTTCCGGCCGGAAAGTATCGCATCAGCCGCACACTGGAGATAGACCTGTCAAAGTGCGGCCCGCTGGGCATTTCGGGTTCGGGAGGGGGCGCGGCCGTCATGATGGAGGGAACAGGACCCGCATTCAGGATCAAAGGCACACACGAAGGAACGGCCTTACCCTCTACCGTGAAGCGGGAAGTCTGGCTCCGGGAGCGGATGTTCATTCTTGAAAACATCGAAATCAATGCAAAAAATCGCCAGGCAGATGGTATTGAGCTGCAATCCCTGATGCAGCCGGTCTTAAAAGGCTGCCTGATCCGGGGCGGTAGACACGGGATAATCCTTACCCGGCGTAACCGAAACGTGCTCATCCAAGGAAATCATATCTACGACTGCTCCGGGGTCGGCGTGTACCTCGACTCGGTAAACATTCACCAGATTATTGTGAGCCACAATCATATTAGTTACTGCGCTGAAGCGGGTATCAGGATCAGGCAGGGAGAAATCCAGAACTTTCAGATTACCGGCAATGACATTGAGTACAACTGCGGCCGAGAGCTTACGGGGTCAGCCGATATATACATAGATCTTACCAATGGAGGATTGGTCGGGGAAGGAACCATTTCAGGCAACACTATCCAGGCTGTAGAAAGTAAGAAGGGAGCCAACATCCGTTTCACAGGTGATCCCGACCGACCTCACAGGCTGGGACTATGGAGCATTACAGGCAACCATATCAGCAACCAGGAAACCGGAATTCTCCTTCAGAATGCCCAGGGAATCAGTATTACGGGAAATACTTTTATCAGGGCATATCACAGACATATACGTATCAGCAACAGCCGTAACATCGTATTCAAAGGCAATGTGATAGATCATAATACCGACTATTTCACCTCGAATGTAAAAGCGTTCGGGGGGATTCAGATTACCGGGAGCCGGGATATCCTTCTGCACGCAAATATCATAGACGGAATTGCCGGAACCGCTCCCGGAGAAGGAGCTGCAATAGAGATAACCGACAGCAGGAATATATCGCTGAAAAATAACCGGATACTAAATGCCGGCAGACAAGGCGTGGAGGTCATAGATAGCCCTGATACAGTCGTTGAAGGCAATACAATAGGTCTGGTCGACAAAAAAGGGATTGCTATAAGTGTAAAAGGCACCAGTGAAGGAACGGAAATAACAGGTAACCGCTCGCCCGGAAGCAGGATAGAAAGCGGAATCGCAAGAGTAAGGAAGAACAAATACTAACAGTCGGATTCAGACTATTCAAAAAATTTATACAGACAACTATTATGTACGTTAGAAATGCACTTATTTTTATTATAACGGCGGCCTTGCTTACTCCGGTTGAGTCGAAAGCGGTAAATGTCAAAGACTACGGCGCCAAAGGCGACGGCATACAGGACGACACCAGGGCCATTACAGATGCCATCGCGGCATGCCGCGACGGCATCGTACTGTTTCCCGCCGGGAGATACCGTATCAGCCGTACGATCGAGATAGATCTGTCTCAACATGGCCCGCTGGGCATTACCAGCCCGGGTGGAAGCGGAACAATCGTGACAGAAGCTGCCGGCCCTGCTTTCAGGGTAAAAGGTACGCATACGGGATCGGCATTGCCGGCATCGGTAGATCGGCAGATCTGGCTCCACGAAAGAATGTTTACGCTTGAAAATATCGCTATAGAAGGAGCAAATCCCGCAGCAGACGGGATCGAGCTGCAGCTTCTTATGCAGCCTGTAGTCCGCGGCTGCCTGATCAGGAAGGTAAGGCACGGTATACTCCTTACCCGGCGCAACAGGAACGTACTGATCGAAGGGAATCACATTTACGACTGCGACGGGGTCGGCATCTACCTCGATTCGGTCAATATTCACCAGATGATCATCAGCCACAGTCACATCAGCTATTGCAAGCAGGCAGGCATCCTGGTCAGGAGCGGGGAAATCCGCAACTTCCAGATTACAGGCAACGACATCGAATATAACTGTGCTCCGGGGCATACCGGCTCGGCAGACATTTGTATAGACCTAACCGGAGGCGGGAATGTCAGGGAGGGAACGATTTCAAGCAACACGATCCAGGCTGTCGAAAGCGACGGCGGCGCCAATATCCGTTTCACAGGCGACCCGCTTCACCCCCGTAAGCTCGGCCTGTGGAGCATCACAGGCAACCACATCAGCAACCAGCAGACCGGTATCAGCCTACAGCATACCCAGGGGATAAGCATTACCGGCAATACTTTTGTCAGGGCGTATGTCAGGCATCTCGTGATTGATAACAGCCGGAATATAACCTTTACCGGCAACGTGATCGATCATAACCCGGATTATTTCACCCCGGACGTAAAGGCCTCAGGGGGCATCCGGATCGCGGCAAGCCATGATATCCTGCTTCATGATAACATCGTCGACGGTATTACCGGTACGAAGCCCGGCGTACAGGCGGCAGTAGAAATCACAAACAGCCGGAATATATCACTGAAAAACAGCCATATAACAAGCACAGGCCTGCCCGGAGTGGCAGTCACAGATAGTCCCCATACAACACTGGAAGGCAATTTGATCGATACTGCCGACAAAAATACCACGGCAGTAACGGTTAAAGGCGATTGCGGGGGATCGGGGATAACAGGGAACCGGCTGTCGGGAGGCAGGATAGAAAAAGGAAACGCCCGGGCGAAAGGCAATAAATAATAAGCTGCCATAAATTATTGTACATTTGCGATAAGCGGGGTTGCTGCGATAGGGGACGGACGATGAACTTCGCCTTATTGATCATCAGAGATGAAATTGAAGCATGCCGGCTCAGGAAACTTACCATTCCTGCTTACACTCCTTCCCATACTGTTGCATTTCACGCTCATAGCCCTTTACTCGAGGAACATTCCCTGGATAGACGATTTCTATTGGTACTTTGATTTCCTGACGAAAATGGAGGACGCGGGGTTTTCGTGGGAAGCTGTGCGTATCCTCGTTACATCGTACCACAATCACTGGCATATCGTACAAAGGCTGATCCTCCTTCCTATCGTAAAGGCGACGGGCGGAGTCCCGGTCGTACCTTTCGTCTGGCTGGGCAACCTGCTGTACCTGGTCCTGTTCTACCTGCTTTTCCTGAGAGAACGAAAAGGGCGACTCACCTTTACACCCCGGACAGCGGCAGCTGCATGGCTGTTCTTCCAGCCGGTATCGTACTATAATTTTTTCGAATGCGCTTTTTTCAATCTGCCGGTCCTGCTGTTTTCTTTCCTGGCGATCGAGGCCTTTGTAAAGCCCGGGAACAAAGGGATAGGCTGGGCGGTGCTGGCGACCTTTTCAAACGGGAACGGCATGCTCGTCTGGCCCGTAGCAATACTTATTGCCGCGGTGAAAAAGGATTGGAAGGCAGTAGCCAGGTACGCAGCTATCTTCACAGCATTTTCAGTTGCCTACCTGTGGGCTTCTCACGGCACTTCCGGGCCGGGCCGTTTCAGCCTGACCCCTTTTCATGAAATCGTGCTGTACTTCCTGCAATTGACCGGCAGCGTGGGCGGCGGCTTAAACACCTGGTGGGCAACCACCCTCCTGGGGGCGCTGCTGCTCGGAATCTTTGCCATCGGTGCGCGCACCGTGCTGAAAAAAAATCCCGCCTTATGGTATTTTACCGTTTTTTTGCTGATGAGCATTGCCATCATCTCTCTCACACGCAGGGAAGTCACCGGGTTTTCGGCTGAGATCGTAAGGCATTACCTGATGTTTCCGCAGATCATCCTGGCTGTTGTCGCCTGTGGAATCATGGATTGGAAAAAGCCCGGAAAGGCGCTGCAATGGACACTGGCATCCCTGGCTATGAGCTTGTCGCTTGTGAACTACGGTGCACGCCTGCCTGAGATCAACGGCTATTTTGCTCTGAAGACCGCCAACCTGCTTAACTATGAAAAAGAAAGAAAATGGCGGCTATACCCTCCCATACAGGGGTACGAAGAATACCGCAAGGTAAATACCTGTACAGACATTGTCGTTGAGCGCGGCTACTATCCCCTCCCGGCTCTGAAACGGGAATACCTGGCTTCGGACTGTAAAGTTAAGCCCGGGGCCGACGGGTCTGTGGCCATCCTGGCATCATTACCCTCGCGGATGCTGTTTAAAACGATTATGGCAGAAATTACTGCTTCCTCGGGACAGACCATCATTTTACCGGTCGACCCTAATTTCGACAACTTTCTCAGCTGGTTCAGACGAAAAAAAGGAGCCAGGGCGGATATGTCGTATGCTACCCAGCTCCTGAACGAACGCTTTGTTGTCGGGGAAGGCGCCACATGCAGGATATTCGCGGTGACCTATTGAAATGGGTCCGGGATAAGAGCCGACGTTGCGGTTTTATCGCAGGATCTGGTCTGGCAAATGGCTTCAGCAGTATTTAAAAGCCGGGAACAATGAGTATAAAGGGGCTCGGCAAGTGTTACTAATATAATAAGCTACCTCATATACAACTCATGAAGAATCTGAACAGAAGAAGCTTTGTCAAACTTTCAGGGGCTATTGGCGGCATCGGCCTTATCGGCGCGGGCCAGGGCTGTACCGGAGAACAAACCAAACTGGAAGAAGAAAAACTGGAAAAGCCTGTGCTCAAAGGAAAAATCAAGATCAAAGATGTGAGCTCGACTTTCGAGCGGGAGCCTCTCTATCCATATCGTTTCAAAGGGAGCGCCGTAACAGAAGCCTGGCAGACCCTGGCATTGCTTGAGAGTGAATCCCACAGGAAAATAGGCGTCGCTACACAGAGCGTGCTTTGGTCGGATGCCAGTGTTTTTTTCGAACATTCGGAGGACGGCGGTAATGCCCTCATGTATGCCCTCACCACGCAGGCTTTAAAAATGCTGAAAGGCCTGTCTTTCAACGACCCGATAGAGCTTCTCGACTATATATTCCCGGAAGTATGGGAATACGGAAAAAAAATAACCGGTCATGCCGATCTCAGGAAGACTTTCGCGCTGAATGCGCTCGTGGCTATCGACAATGCTGCCTGGCTGCTCTATGCGGCCGAAAACAATATTACAGACTTTGATGACCTGGTCCCGCAGGCATTTAAGGAGGGGCTGTCAAACCGGAACAATAAAGTAGCCGGTATCCCTTCCTTCGCGACCGGCACACCGGTAGAAAAAATAAAGAAGGCTGCCGACGAGGGTTACTTTATCATGAAGCTCAAGACGGGATCGCCCGGTACCCAGTCTGAAATGCTCGAAAAAGACAAGGCTTTTCTTACCGCTGTTCACCAGACAATAGGGCATTATGAGACACCCTATACCGAAAACGGCAAGATCCCTTATTATTTCGACGCAAACGGGCGCTACGAAAAGAAAGAAACGCTGCAGCGCTTCCTGGATCACGCAAAGGCCATAGGCGCCTTTGAGCAGCTGGCGGTGATAGAGGAGCCGTTTGACGAAAGCAACGAGGAATACGTAGGCGACCTGGGCGTAAGGGTCGCTGCAGACGAAAGCGCCCATACGGTCGAAGATGCGGCGCACCGGATAGAGCTCGGTTACAGCGCCATCGCGGTCAAGGCCATTGCCAAGACGCTGAGCATGACCATGAAAATCGCGCAGCTGGCCTACGAAAAGCAAATCCCCTGCTTCTGTGCGGATCTTACCGTCAACCCGATCCTGGTAGAATGGAATAAAAATGTGGCGGCGCGCCTGCCGGCATTCCCCGGGATGACAACCGGTCTGCAGGAAGCAAACGGACACCAGTATTATAAGCAGTGGGCGGAGATGGCTTCCTGGCACCCCTACCCCAATGCCGGGTGGGTCAAAACAAAAGAAGGGGTCTTTGAGCTGGACGACGACTACTATCAAAAAAGCGGCGGCATTTTTGCCCCGGTGAAACACTACGAAAGCCTGTTTGATAAGAGCGAATAAAAAAAGAATATAGTAGAGACGCAATGCCTTGCGTCTCTACTACAACCCGTCAAAATCGAAGCTCTCGAGGAATTTAGTCGTAAACTGCCCGGATTTGAACGACGGATCGTCCATAAGCCGTATGTGAAACGGGATCGTAGTCTTGACCCCTTCGATCACGAACTCCTGCAACGCACGCTTCATACGCGTGATGACCTCCTCGCGCGACTGGCCGCTTACAATGACTTTGGCGATCATGGAATCATAGTTCGGCGGGATCGTATAGCCCCCGTATACATGGCTGTCTATCCGTATCCCGTGCCCTCCGGGGAAGTGCAGATTGGTGATTTTTCCCGGGTTAGGCCGGAAATTTGCACCGGGATCCTCGGCGTTGATACGGCATTCCATTGCGTACAGCTTGGGGAAATAGTTATTCCCCGATACACGCTCGCCTGCCGCCACCTTGATCTGCTCTTTTATAAGGTCGAAGTCCGTTACCTCCTCGGTAATCGGGTGCTCGACCTGGATACGCGTATTCATTTCCATGAAATAGAATTCTCCGTACTTATCGACCAGGAATTCTATCGTTCCGGCCCCTTCGTACGAGATCGCCTTAGCTCCTTTTACAGCTGCCGCCCCCATTTTCTCCCGGAGCTCCGGGGAAATGATCGGCGAGGGCGTCTCCTCTACAAGCTTCTGGTGCCGGCGCTGTATGGAGCAGTCCCTTTCGGAAAGATGGCTGACATTCCCATACTGGTCGCCCACTATCTGGATCTCGATATGACGGGGTTCTTCAATGAATTTTTCAAGGTAAAGACCATCATTCCCGAAGGCGGCCCCGGCTTCAGTCCGGGCATCGTTCCACGCCTTTTCGAACTCGCTCTCTTTCGTAACGATCCGCATGCCGCGCCCGCCGCCGCCGGCAGTAGCCTTTAAAATAACCGGGTACCTGATCTCCTTCGCCAGCTTTATACCTTCTTCAAAAGAGCTCAGCAGGCCTTCCGAACCCGGTATCACCGGAACCCCGGCAGCACGCATCGTCTTCTTAGCCGTGGCTTTATCGCCCATGGAATTGATCTGGTCGGCAGACGCACCGATAAATTTGATGCCGTAATCCTGGCAGATCTGGGAAAACTCGGCGTTTTCGGAAAGGAACCCGTATCCCGGGTGTATAGCGTCAGCCCCCGTTATTTCAGCGGCCGAGATGATATTGAGAATATTAAGATACGACTGCTTACTGACTGCCGGACCGATACATACCGCCTCGTCGGCAAACTTCACGTGAAGGCTCTCCCGGTCAGCTACGGAATATACCGCTACCGTTTTTATTCCCATCTCCCTGCAGGTGCGGATCACCCTGAGCGCAATCTCACCCCTGTTAGCTATCAGTATCTTTTTAAACATATAGGTACAATCTCTTCATAAAAAGTCCCCGCACTGTGAAACAAGGGATTAACTGTTAACAGATCAGGCCAGCTCCACCTGGAACAGCGGCTGATCGAACTCGACCGGCGTAGCATTTTCCACCAGGATTTTCACAATCTTACCCGAAAGCTCCGATTCTATTTCGTTAAACAGCTTCATTGCTTCAATAACGCATACCACCTTGCCGGGCCTGATCTCATCGCCGACATTGACGAAAGCCGGTGATTCGGGGCTCGAGGCCCTGTAAAAAGTCCCGATCATCGGAGACTTGATTGTGACCAGCTTCGCATCATTCGTCTCGGCCGCAGCTGTATCGGGAGCAGCCTGCTCCTTTTTAGCCGCAGGTGCAGCAATAGCTGCCGGAGCAGCGGGAGCAGCAGCCACCTGGGGTGCAGGTGCGGCAACAACTGCCTGAACTGTCGAATTTCTCCTGACCTTTACCTTTAGCTCCGACGTTTCGATTATTACCTCATCCAACCCCGAGCTGGCGATAAAATCAAGCAGTTTTTGAATCTCTTTGGTTTCCATTTTCACTAGTTAGTTTCTTCTGAAAAATTCGCTCCGGGTTGAAAACCGGAGCAGTTTACCCGGAGGCTATTTAACCCGGGACGATCCAGGGCTATTTAACCCGCTCCAGGTATTCGTATGTCTTGGTGTCTACACGGATTCTGGTTCCCTGCTCGATAAACAACGGGACCATAATTTTAGCGCCTGTCTCAACCTCTACCGCTTTTTTCGGAGAGTTTGCCGTATCGCCACGGATACCCGGTTCTGCATAGGTCACCTCCAGTTCGACAGAGGAAGGAAGCTCGCAGGTGAGCGGCGTATCGTTTTCGGTATTGATCAGTATCTCTACTTCCTGGCCTTCCTTCATCAGATCCGAGTTTTCGATCAGCTTTTCATCGATCAGAACCTGCTCGAAAGTCTCCGAATTCATAAAGTTAAAACCCATTTCATCTCTGTAGAGGTATTGGAACTTATGTCTTTCTACTCGTACCGGGTGTATCGTTGCGCCCGCATTAAAAGTGTTGTCCAATACCTTTCCCGAGGTAAGGCTGCGAAGCCTGGTCCTGACAAAGGCATTTCCCTTACCGGGTTTTACGTGCTGGAACTCAATGATCTGAAAGAGATCGTGATTGAAATTGATCACCAAACCATTACGAATATCAGACGTCGTTGCCATAGTTTTATTTAGCTTAGAACAACAGGCCTCCCGGCCTGAAAAGTTTTTAAGATTGATTTAACACTCAATAAGCCCACTTTACATAGGCAGAAGCCCAGGTAAATCCTCCGCCGAAGGCCGCCAGGATAAGATTATCCCCCTTCTTCAGCCGGCTTTCATAGTCCCAGAGACAGAGCGGTATCGTTGCGGCGGTCGTATTCCCGTACCTCTCTATATTCATCATCACCTTATCCGCTCCCACACCCATCCGGTTGGCGGTAGCGTCTATGATCCTTTTATTCGCCTGGTGCGGTACGAGCCAGGCGACGTCATTCCCTTCCAGCCCGTTACGCTCCATGATCTCCGCAGATACATCCGCCATATTTTTAACGGCATATTTAAACACCTGCGGGCCGTCCTGGTAGACATAATGCCAGCGGGCATCTATAGTTTCGTGCGTCGGCGGGTAACGGCTCCCCCCTCCTTTCTGGTTCAGGAACGGCAGGCCGCCGCCGTCTGATCTCAGTATGGTATCGATAATCCCGGCTCCGTCGGTATTGGGCTCAAGGAGAACCGCCCCGGCCCCGTCTCCGAACAAAACGCAGGTTGTCCTGTCGCTGTAATCGATAATCGAAGACATTTTGTCGGCTCCGACCACTACTACTTTCTTATACTTACCGGTTTCTACAAACTGCGAACCCATTGATAAGGCATAGATAAACCCGGAGCAGGCTGCCTGTACATCGAAGCTCCCTATATTTTTAATTCCCAGCATATCGCACACGAGATTAGCTGTGGAAGGAAAAATAAAATCGGGCGTTACCGTAGCACAGATAATGAGGTCTACTTCCTGCGGAGCCGTCCCGGTTTTGCTTAGCAAGCCCCGTACTGCCTCCACAGCCATGTGGGAAGTCCCCAGCCCCTCTCCTTTTAAAATATGGCGTTGCTTTATCCCCGTTCGCGTTACGATCCACTCATCGTTAGTATCTACTATTTTCTCCAAATCCGCATTGGTAAGAATATCAGGAGGTAAATAGCCTTGCACACCTGTGATCGCAGCCTTAATTTGGGTCATGTTTCCTTACTTAACGTACTAATCGATTGCTAGGGGTTATGAGAGCGCTTTGACAATATGACGATATGCATCAGCTTTAACCTGGCGGTAAGCCAGGCTGATCATATTGCGGATAGCCAGCGGCGACGACATCCCGTGGGCTATCATCACATTACCGTTTACTCCGAGGACCGGGCTTCCTCCAATAGCTTCATAATTAGTCTGGTCAATAAAATGGTCTTTAAATCCCCGGATTTTCGAAATCGGGTGAAGGGATTCTCCAAGCTTATAGATGATGTTACCGGTAAAACCATCGGTAACGATAACATCCGCCTTGTTGGTGAAAAAATCTTTACCTTCTATATTACCTATGAAGTTGATCCGCTTGTTTTCACGGAGTAATGCATGAGCTGCCTGAGCCACCAGGGATCCTTTCTGGTCTTCCTCGCCGATATTCATCAGCGCTACCCTCGGCTCGGCAACATTAAAGGTATACTTGTAGTAAATGGATCCTATTTCCCCGAACTGAGCGAGGGTTTCAGGTTTGCAATCCGCATTGGCCCCGATATCAAGCATAATGGACTGGGTCCCGTCGACCTGCGGGACTATCCCCGCGATAGCAGGACGAAGCAAACCTTCGATTGCCTTGATGCTGAACAGGGAACCGACGGTCATCGCACCGGTATTGCCGGCGCTGCAAAAAATATTGACAGCTCCTTCTTTAAGCAATTTGAAACCGACCGATATACTGGAACCTGGCTTTTGAGTGAGCGCTTTCGTGGGGTGCTCCCCCATTTCGATGACTTCAGAAGCATGTACTAGCTCAATCCTTCCTTCCGGCACATCGTATTCTTCGATCATGGGACGGACGACCTGCTCGTCGCCTATCAGCACCAACACTACGTCTGCTTCAAGATCCGGAATTGCCGCTACGACACCTTCAACTATCGCTGCCGGTGCAAAATCACCGCCCATGGCGTCTACTGCAATTTTCATTTAACGCGGTTATATTGAAATGGGATAACGCAGTAAAATTAGCAGTTGATTCGGAGTAATAAAGAAATCCGCAACAACTTTTATTGGCTGTTGCGAATTCAGAAGAAATTATTACCTGTAAATCAGGCCGTTTTGGTATAACCTTCTACTACAACTTTCCCTTTGTAATAGAGATTGCCCTCGTATACGTGCGCACGGTGGGACTGATGCGTCTCTCCGGTTGCAGCATCAACCGACAACTGTTTGGTAGTCAAAGCATCATGCGTTCTGCGCTTGTCACGGCGGGTCGATGAATGTCTTCGTTTTGGATGTGCCATAGCCTTATGATCTGTTACTTATTTATTCTGTTTAATATTTTTTAAAGCTTCCCACCTGGGATCTACCTCCCCGCTTACCGGGTCGTCTCCCTTCGGGTGGCCATACACCAGGACCTCATCCGCGTCATCGGCTTCCTCTTCGCCGCGCAGCCGCGGGTGAAGCTTCTTGACGGGTAAAGCCAATGCTATGAAATCATAGATATACCTGGCCACATTGATACGCGCGGTATTCCGCTGTATCATCTCTATTTCGTCTGTCAGTTCCTCGTCACGATCGCCGAACTTCAGAAAAATCCGGTTTTCAGTCTCAACCTCCTCCTCATACTTCTCCAGCGTGCGGTCACAAACCTGCTCGATGACGCCCTTTATATGGAAGTCCAGCCGGATCATCGTCGAGGATTTGTCCAAAAGCAGGCGGGCTTCAAACCTCCCGTTTTCGATGAGATCCTGCGGGGATTCGCTGAAAAAACCGCTGCCTGATGCATAATCATACACATGCTCCTTTTCAGCCAGGCTGAAAATATCGATGTTGTATTTTTTCAGTTCTTCCACAATATTCCAAAAAGGAGTGCAAAGATAGGAGTTAGTAAATTAGTTTTCAAACTATTTGGAAGAAATAGCACTCAAACCTTCTTCGCCGGGTTCCCGAAAAAGGTGGCTCCTTCAGGAACGTCGCTTACCACTACCGACCCTGCGCCTATGCGGGCGCCTTTTCCTATCTTTACACCGGAAACCAGCACCGCTCCCTGACCGATAAAAGCTTCGGCGCCGACCTCTGCACCGCTCCCGATCACGGCGCCGCTCCCCACGTTAACAAAATCTCCAATTACTACTTTAGGCTCCAGGATAGCTCCTATCTGGATGATATTGTGATGACCTACCACGCATTTTGCCGAAATCACCGATCCGGCTCCCAGCAGGTTCCCGTGACCCAGCGATGCCTGATCGGAAATAACTGCCGTACCGTGAATGGCATTCACAGGCATGGTTTTACGCCTGGAAAGGAGCATCTCGGTTACCTGCTGGCGTACTGCACGCTCGCCGATCGCCACGAAGGCCTCGCACTTCTGCCCGATCACCTTCAGGAAACCGCCGTCATCAGTATCTCCCAATATGCTGACATCACCGATTTCCGTACCATGAAGATCACTGTTGTCGTCGAGGAAGCCGTAAACCAGGACATTATTGTGCCTGAAAATATCGTATGCCTGGTGCCCTAACGCACCCGCCCCGAATATAACTACCGGATTTTCCAATTATCTGTATTTTACTGAATATGAATGATTACCAAAATTTCAAGCTAAAACCTGACGCCTACAACCCAAAACCTCATAAAATCGACACCCTGAAAACCACCGGGCTCGCATAGTGGGAAATGTTTTTGACCTGGGTTCCCGGGTGATAATAGTCGTAGTTGATCGAAGGGTTGATATGGTTATTGTAGTTGAAATTATACAGTAAAGTGGCGTGGATACCCTTGATAAACCTTCCACCTACGGGCTGTGTGTACCCGATCCCGAGCATAGGCGACTGAAGCCACGTGCGGGGATAAGTCTTATTGACATTTTGGTACTTGCCATAGCCATGGTTATAAAACTGGACGCTCATCAGCTCATACTCGGCCTGCAAATGAAACATAGGAACCACATTGTACCGGGCCATTACGCGTCCACCGTAAAAACTCGCCGACTTCGACGGCACAAAATAACTGTCCCTGACATAGATGTACGTAGGTCCGGCCGCTACCGAAAAATTATCGGTAAGCCCCAGTCCTACCATAGGCGACAGGTTTACGTTCGTGAAAGTCCCGAAACGCAGCCCCGCGCTGCCTCCCAACCGCAGCTTTTCCTTAAACCCGCCTTCTTTTGCTTTGTCTGACTCCGAAGCCTGCTTTCCGGTCTCGGAAGCCGCTCTCCTGACGCCCCTTTCCGTTTTGGAACTATCGATTTTGAAATATTCATCCTGTGCCAGCGTGGTGTGGGCAGCCAGCGTCAGCAGCAAAAAGAATGCCGCATACGGAAAATGTCTCTTTATTTTTGTCATCCGATTTGTTATAACTGATATGCTGTTATTCAAGAGGGTATATCCGATCCTTGTTATCAAACGAAACAACTGTTTAATTTGTTTTGCCAGCTTTATGTTATGCCCATGCATTACCTGATTACCGCAGCCCGTCCCGAAAACCGGTTCCTCGAAATTCAATATACCATCGACAAAGTATCTTCCCGCCACCTCGAGGTACAGCTACCGGCCTGGCGCCCCGGGAGATACGAGCTGCAGAACTTTGCAAAGAACATCCGTACATTTTCGGTAACGGACGACAAAGGTAGTTCAATTTCTTTTCAGAAAATAACCAAAGACCGGTGGAGACTGGACACCGAAAACTGCCGGTCGGTTACGATTACCTACACTTACTACGCCAACCAGCAGAATGCGGGAAGCAGCTACATCGATACGGAGCTGTGGTATCTCAATTTCATCAACTTCTGCCTCTACACCGAAGGCAGGATAAACGACCCCTGTGAAATAGAGTTGCAGGTACCGGAAAACTATACGATTGCGTGCGGCCTGACCGCATCAAAACCCGGTCGCCTGCAGGCAAAGGACTTCTATCAGCTCGTCGACAGTCCCCTGCTCGCTTCTCCCCGTCTGAAGCACCTGCAGTTTGAGGGCCACGGCGTCTCTTTTCATGTCTGGTTCGAGGGGATAACCGAATTTGACAATGACAGGCTCCTTAAAGACTTCAGGGCTTTTACCGATGCCCAGATTGACGCAATGGGAGAGTTTCCCGAAAAGGAATATCACTTTCTCAACCTGGTCCTGCCTACCGCTTTTTACCACGGGGTGGAGCACCGCAATTCCACTATGATCGTCCTGGGCCCGCATGACGAGGGAGAAAACCTCTATACCGACCTGCTGGGGGTAAGCTCACATGAGCTCTTCCACGCCTGGAATGTTATCCGGATCAGGCCCGCAGAGCTGCTTCCCTATGATTTTACCCGGGAAAATTACTTTACTACCTGCTTTGTTGCGGAAGGATGCACCACTTACTACGGCGATCTCTTTCTCAGGAGATCGGGCGTGTTCGACGACGAAGCCTACCTGAAAGAGCTGCATGTATACATGAAAAGACATTTTGAACAAGCCGGGCAGGCTTCGCTGTCGCTTACCGAATCCTCTTTCGACCTCTGGCTGGACGGCTATGAAGCCGGGATCCCGCAACGCAAGGTCTCGGTGTATATGAAAGGAGCGCTGGCGGCCCTGATCCTGGACCTTTACCTCAGGAAGATTTCCGGCCACGCCCGGTCTCTCGATAACGTGATGCAGATCATGTGGCAGCGTTTCGGCAGGCCGTTTATCGGGTATAGCTACCAGGATTATGTATCGGTAGCGGAGGAAGTAACGGGACACCCGCTGACCTGGTACTGGGAAGAATGTATCAACGGCAACGTCCCGCTGGAAACCAGGCTGAACGAGGCTCTGGCATTCGTGGGGCTTGAGATGTACCACGACGAGCTGGCCGGCGTCATGCTGAGGGACAACGCGGAGGATACTGAAATGCGGGAGAGGAACAGGTGGCTCGGGAATTTAAGCGTCTTACAGGGTTAACCGGGAATCTCTTTTCAGACAGCCGTCTTCCGTCTGTAAGTAGAAAACCTTCGCACAATCCTTATAAAAAGCAGGATAAAAGTGCGTATTGTATGAATGAGGACAATCCGGATAAAGAATGCTCAGCCTCATCTGCCGGTAATGACGATCATGCCCTATGGTCGGCGCTGAAGGCAGGAGATAAACATTCGCTTGGAAAATTGTTCGACAAGTATGCCCGGCTTTTGATAGCCTATGGCTACCGTATGGCCGGTGATAAAGAAATTGCTAAAGACGCCGTGCAGGAAGTGTTTTTCGACCTGTGGCTTTACCGTGACAACCTCGCCGGCGAAGTCGAGGTGAAATACTATCTTTTTCGCTGCCTGCGCAATGTCCTGATCCGTACCAACACCGAACGGAGCCATGCTCCCTTGCTTGAAGAGCGGGCATATCCGACCCATACTGAAGACTCGCTGGAAGCTAAATGGCTTGACGCCGAAAATGAAAAAGACCGGAACCTGAGAATAACGCGCTCGCTTAACATCCTGTCTGAACGCGAGCGGGAAATCATCTCCCTCAAATATTATTCCGGGCTGAAAATAAAGGAAATAGTGTCTCTGCTGGGCCTTAAAGACCAGACTGTGGCCAATACGCTACAAAACGCCCTGACCAAGCTTCGTAAACACCTGGTCTATTTCCTGATCCTCATTTTGCCGTATTAGCGGCGAGTTTTATCCCACCCCGACCAGGCGTCGCCGACCGGGTCTCCAACCGGGTCACCGACTGGACGCAAAAAAAAGTCGGATTCTTTTGGTAGTAAAATCAAAAAGTCTTCTCTGTCCTGAAAAGGGCCGATTTCCTAACCAATAATTTCAATGGATCATTATACCCATTTCTGCGCTGAAGATTTTGCCCGGGATGATTTTTTTATCCTATGGGTCAGATCGGCTGATTTAGAGGCGGAGACCTTTTGGCAAAACTGGCTTGAGACTTATCCGTTCAAGCGCGGTGAAGTGGAAGCTGCCCGGCAATTGGTGCTGGTAGTGCGTCATCTGCCCGAAGCCGATATCACCGATGAAGAAATCCGTACGCTGAAAAGGTCGGTATATGACCGTATAGAAAGAGTAGAAAATCGCCGGACCATTTTCCGGGGAAGCTTTTTCCGGAGGCATTGGTGGGCCGTGGCCGCTACGGTAACAGCACTTGTATCGGGTTACCTGTGGTTTTTCTTTCCGTCTTCGCAGCCTGCCGCCTGGGAATATTCCGGGATGGTGACAGAGGCTGCCAGGGAGTACGACCTGATCGAAGTGGAAAATCAATCGCGTGAGGTACGCCTGGTAAACCTGCCCGACAGCAGCTCTGTCCTGCTCAGAAGGGGCAGCAAGCTTACCTATCCTGAACATTTCCATAAAGAAAAAAGGGAGATCTACTTATCGGGCGAGGCGTTTTTCGAAATAACCAAAGACCCCGAAAGGCCATTCTACGTATTCGCAAACGACATCGTGACCAGAGTTGTGGGTACGAGCTTTACGATCAGGGCCTATCCGGGCGACAAACAGGTATCGGTCGCCGTAAAAACCGGGAAAGTAGTTGTTTCGAGCACGCGTGGGCACCTTTCGCAGCGGACAGGCGGTGCGGCGCCCCGCGAAACGGTACTGGCTCCGAGCCAGCAGGCCGTCTTCATAGGAGAGAAGGTCTCGTTTGTAGAGCCTAATCCGCAGCCGGCCGCCAGATCCGATACGGAAAGTATCGAAACTGTTTCGTTCGAGTACGACGAAACGCCGCTTAGGGTCATAGTCGATGAGCTGATGAGCGCTTACGCCATCAACATCGTATATGATGAGACCGTTCTCGGTGACTGCCCTATTACTGCCTCCCTGGGGGATGTGCCCCTGGCTGAAAAGCTCAACCTGATATGTAAGGCGGTCAGGGCGGGTTACCGGACCGTAGAAGGGGATATCCTGATCCGGGGTGAAGGTTGTGACTGAGCTCAGTGTCCGCGTTATAGCAGAAACAAAGAGATAAACCAAATGCCTATGTACTAAAAATACCTCGAGTTTTTAAAAAAGGGGCAGGTAAATATGGGGTTTACCTGCCCGGGAAACCCTGCATCATCTGTCAGGATGAACAGGATTACTGTTGTCAAAATCTGCAAAATTTTAACTTTTCTAAGTTATGGAGAAAAAAAACAAACGCCAAAGGCTGCCGTTTTACCTTATGAAACTGACCTTTTATCAACTAGTTATTACGGTCGTCTTTGCAGGAATCGTTTCGGCAGGGGCTTCCAGGGCACAGGATATTCTTAGCCAGCATATTTCGGTAGAGATCCTGGACAAAAAAATGAAAGATGCCCTGCGGATTATCGAAAAGCAATCCGACGTCAAGTTTGTGTATAGCTCGCGCCTGGTAGACGTCAACCGGAAAGTAAACCTGGTAGTCCACAATATGCCGCTGGCCCAGGTCCTGGAAAAACTTCTGTCCCCCCAGCAACTGAAATACGAAATCTCGGGCAGGCAGCTGATCCTCGACAGGCAGGAAAAGAAAATAGGTATTTCGTCGCCGGAAAGTATGATCATTCACGAACCCGACCGGGTTATCAGAGGCAAGGTAACGGACTCTTCGAACGAGGCGCTGCCCGGCGTCAACGTGCTTGTGAAAGGGACCCAAACCGGAACGGCCACCAATGCCGACGGGGTTTTCTCATTGAATATCCCCGACGAGGGCGCAACGCTGATCTTTTCGTTTGTAGGATATCGCAGCCAGGAAGTGGCCACCGGAGGACTGTCTGTGCTGAACATCACAATGGAAGTCGACGAAAAAGCGCTGGAGGAGGTGGTCGTGGTAGGGTACGGTACGATGAGGAAAAACGACCTGACGGGCTCGGTTGTTACAGCCAACCTGGAGGCATTTAAAGAAGCTCCCAACACGAATGTGCTGCAGTCAGTTAAAGGTACTATTCCCGGCCTCGACATCGGCCAGACCAACCAGGCAGGGGCAGAGCCCTCTATCCGGATCAGGGGAAGGAATACGATCAACGGCAACACGTCCGTGTTGATCGTACTCGACGGAATCATCTACAACGGAAGATTGGGCGACATCAATCCTGCCGATATCGAATCGTTAAACGTCCTCAAGGACGCCAGCAGCAAGGCTATTTACGGGGCGCAGGCTGCCAACGGCGTAATCCTGATCACGACCAAAAGCCGCAGCAGGAGCGAAAAACCGATCATTACCTATTCGTCTTACATAGCCTCTCAAACCCCTACATCTAATATGCGGCTCCGCAACAGGGAAGAGAAGCTGCAGATCATCCGCGACATCTATTATAAGAATGCCTACCTGGGCCCTGATTATACCCAGCCAAACCCTGACTGGAGCTTTGCCCAAACCGAACTGGTCCCTGAAAACATAAAAGGGATCGACGAGGGCGTAGATTTTGACTGGTGGAAAGCGTTGTCGAACCCGGGCTTCCTCACAGATCACACGCTGACCTTAAACGGCAGCACGGAAAAAACAGATTACTATTTGTCAGGAGGCTTTACCAAGCAAAAAGGCTTTTTGCTGAATGATAACTATAAACGGAGTTCGGTGCGTATCAACCTGAGCACGGCCGTAACCGATTGGCTCACACTGGGCGCCAACACTTTCGGCTCGTTTACGGATTATTCGGGCATTTACCCCGATATGAATGCGATGAAGCTGACAAGTCCGCTTGTCAAACCTGTCAACGAAAAAGGGGAATACATTGTCTATCCTACCGGGGCGACGAATATCATCAACCCGTTTCTATCGGCCCAGGCTGACAATAAAGACATCAAAAACAGGTTTAACGGAACGTTTTACGGGATTGTGAAAATTCCGGCCGTCAAAGGACTGGAATACAGGTTGAATTTTTCGAACGATTTTATCAGCGAAAATTATTTCAATGCAAACCGCTATGATGCCAACCTGACGGGAGCGATGCAGAAGAACAACCAAAAACGGCTGGACCGCACGGTCGACAATATCATCAGCTACGACAACCGGTTTGGCCACCACGGTATTTCCGCCACTTTCGTGACGGGCTACCGGAGCAACGAAGCTGAATCGACGAACGCCCAGGGAGAGAATATTGCCAATATGTCGCTTTCCTACAACAGCCTTCAGCAGGCCACCATACAGCGGATCTATTCCTACGCCTGGAAAGAAACATTTCTGTACCAGATGGGCAGGCTAAACTATAACTACAAAAACACCTATCTGATCACCGGTACCCTGAGGAGGGACGGGTATAGCGGCTTTTCAAAAAACAACAAATTTGCGCTGTTCCCATCTGTAGGGCTGGCATGGGTCGTATCAAACAATGCCTTTATGTCGGGCTCAAAAATAGAGCACCTGAAAATAAGGGGAAGCTTCGGGGTGAATGGGAACATGACCTCGAGATACTCCTCTCTGGCACAGGTAAGCACGCCTGACGACTCTAAATTTGTATTCGGGGGAGGCGGCACTTCTATCGGCCAGTCCCTGACTTCGCTTTCCAACAATAATCTCCGGTGGGAAAAATCGAACGGGCTGAATATCGGTGTGGATTTCGGCCTGCTCGACAACCGCCTGGGAGGTAGCGTAGAATATTACCATACGGCTACTACCGATCTGTTATGGAATATCGTAATCCCCCAGATCACGGGTTTCTCCAGCATTTCAAGCAATGTCGGAGAATTGCAGAACAATGGCCTGGAGGTTATGCTTTCCACTACACCGGTAAGGACAAAGTCGTTTGAATGGAATGTCAACCTGAATTACGCCAGCAATAAGAATAAAATTGTGAGCCTGCTCGGGGAAGATAAAAACAAGGATGGAAAAGAAGATGACCTTCCGGGAAGCAACCTGTTTATCGGGAAATCGATCGGCACGATCTATCATTACCAGATACAGGGGATCTGGCAACTGAACGACGAAGTAATGGCGGGTTATTATCCCGGTGCGTACCGCATCGTCGACCAGGATAACGACGGTACGATCACAGCCGACAGGGACAGGGTCTTTTTAGGACGCTCGGAGCCGGCTTATTCATTCGGTGTCCTGAGCGAAATGAAATATAAGGGATTTGTTTTCCGCTTCTTTGTCAATTCCATACAAGGCGGCAAAAATGGCTATCTCGGCGGCAATGCCCCGGCCAATGTGGCATCTACGGGGAACTTTGCCAACCTGAATACCTTCAACTACGATTTATGGTCGGTAAGCAACCCGGGCGGGAAGTATGCCGTCGGGTGGTCGGTGCCTCAGATAAATCCGACCCCTTACTATTCCAGGAGCTTTGTCCGGCTACAGGACGTTTCACTGGCCTATCAGCTGAACAGCGCCCTGGTAAACAAGATAGGCGGAAGGCATATCAAGATCTTTGCCAGCGGCAAGAATCTCATTACCCTCACAGACTGGGATGGCTGGGACCCCGAAACCGGACAGGGTATTAATAGCGATGCGTACCCGGTTTTGAAATCGTTTTCATTAGGTATTGAATTAAGCTTTTAATGGATACAGAGATGAGAAATTTAAGACTATTCATATTGAGTACTTTGCTTCTTCTGGGCCTCAATGCCTGTGATGAGCAAAAGATCCTGCAGGAAACCCCGCTGGATTTCTTCAGCCCGGAAAACAGCTTTGTTACCTATGATAACTTCCAGAGCGGGCTTACCGATCTGTATGCAAAGGTGAGGAACATCCACTATGGCGCTACCGAGTACAAGCCTTATCTTACGGCTACCGATATTGCCCATGACGGCCGCTACCAGCTCACCGCGCGTTTCGGCGGGCATACCAACTACCTGGTGCCCACCAACAGTGACGTATTGCTGCACTGGAGAAGCTGGTATAAGATTGTCAGCAACGCCAATACCATCATCTCCAGGGTTGAGCAATCGGCTCTCAGCGATAGCGAGAAGAAGCTGATCGATGCCGAAGCCCGGTTTTTCCGTGCCTTTGCGTATCGCTTTCTGGTTTATCTGTGGGGCGACATTCCTTTGGTAACGCAGGAGGTGACTTCCCCGCAGACCGATTTCATACGAAATTCAAAAACGGATGTTTTGAACCAGATAATCGAAGACGCCAGGATCGCTGCCGATAATTTACCTGCCATTAACCAGGTCGTGGACGGGAAAATATCCAACCTGGTAGCCTACCAGCTACTGGCCGAGACCTACATATCGGTACAGGACTATGACGCGGCTATTGCAGCGGCCGGTGTAGTCATAAATGACGGGAATGTGAGCCTTATGACCAGCCGGTTCGGAAGTATGGCCAACCAGAACCCCGTCGACAATTTCCTGAAATTCACGCAGCCCGGCGATGTCTACTGGGATTTGTTCAGAGTAGGAAACCAACGCAGAAGCAGCGGTAACAAGGAGGCGTTGTGGGTTGTTCCTTACGAGGTCGACGTGCCGGGAGGCATCCTTGCTTCTTCGGGAGGATACGGCCATTTCCATACGCTGGAACGGGTAGCGGGTCCTGTTCCCTGGATCACGCTAAAAGATCCCGATGACAATGAGGGAGTAATAGGCCTCCCGATGTCTGACTACAACACTGCGGGCGCCGGGGTTTCGCTCATGATGAATACCAATTATTTCCTTTACGATCTCTGGGAAAGTGACTGGGACAACGATATCCGCAATGCACCCCATAATATAGTGCGGGATTTTGTCTATACCAATCCGGCATCGGCCTGGTACGGTAAAAGCGCCATCGAAAATCCCGGCTCGACATTAAGGGATCAGCCCTGGCGATGGTACCCCCACCCCTCCAAGATCACTACGCCCCATCAGCACCCCGACGGCGTATACGAAGACAAAGGCCTGGGTACGATCAAAAGTACGGCAGGCGCACTGTATCGTGATCAATACCTGATGCGGCTCGCCGAAACATACCTGCTGAGAGCGGAAGCGTACATGCGGAAGGGAGACCTGGCAAGCGCTGCTGCCGATATCAACATAGTAAGGGAAAGGTCAAAAGCAAAGCCCGTGTCGCCGCAGGATGTAACGCTGGATTATATTCTCGACGAAAGGGCCAGGGAGCTTGTTTACGAAGAGCCGAGGCGGATCACCCTGCACCGCGTAGGGAAATTGGTAGAGCGCGTCCGGAAATACAATGATCTGAATAAAGACGAAATCAGGGACCACCACGAACTCTGGCCCATACCCTTTACGGAAATTGAAGCCAACAAGGACGCAGAGATGAAACAAAATCCCGGCTATTGATGCGGTACCCCCATTTTTTACTGATATTATTGCTTTCCGCCTTGTGCGGTGCCAGGGCGGTCGGGCAGTCATTCCGTAATCACACGACTGTCCGGGCGGCCGGAGGCGGCATAGGGCTTTTTATCAACGACCGGCAGGTACCGCCGTTTGCCTACATGTCTTACCTGGGCGAATCGCGCAATTTCCGGGAAATGGCGGACTCGGGGTTAGAAATCTTTTGCCTGCTGGCTTACCTGGGCGACCGGGGCATCAATTCCACTTCCGGTATCAAGCCGTTCCGCCCTTCGTTCTGGAAAGGAATGGGACAATATGATTTTTCGGTCATACGCGACGAATTCGACGAGCTCGTCAGGGTGAAGAAAGATGCGAAGGCGATCATCCGGGTACATCTCGATCCTCCCGTCTGGTGGGAGCAGCAAAATCCTTCGGAGCTGTGCCGCCTGCCTTCGGGAGAAAGCTACCGCGTCAGCTTTTCTTCAAAAAAGTGGCGTCAGGATACCGGTAGTGCGCTTTTGGCGCTGCTGGATTGGATCAGGGCTTCGGATTACAACAGTAACCTGATCGGCATCCACGTGGCCGGGGGAGGTACAGAGGAGTGGTTTTTTCATTATAAAGATCACTTTTATGACGAAAGTCCGGCCCGGAAAACAGATTTCCGGAACTGGCTGCGGGTCAGATACAATCAGGATGCAGCCGCCTTACGCAAAGCCTGGAATGATCCGGACGCATCGTTTGAAACAAGCCTTCCGGCAGATATCAGCGGAACAGCAAGAGGAAGCACGATTCGCAGAAAGGGTGAAAACCGCAGGCTTGACGATACCTTTGATTACCATGGAGGACTAATGGCCGGCCATATCGCTTATTTTTCCAGGCTGGTCAAAGAAGCCAGTCAGGGGCGGCTTCTCACGGGCGCATTTTACGGCTATCACCTGTTTGTACACGACCCCCGTCGCGGGCACGGTTCCCTGGAGGAATTGCTGAGATGCCCCGACCTCGATTATCTTTCCAGCCCGAATGACTACCGGCGTGAAACCGGGATCGACTGGCTCCCTATGGCGGCGATCCGGTCTGTGCAGCTTCATGGCAAGCTATGGCTTGCCGAAAACGATACGCGCACTTCGCTGACGACACTTTTGCGGGAAAAAGCGCCCCATATCGTGCCCGACGGAGACTGGTACGACAAAGGCGTATGGATCGGGCCGAAAGACTTGTTTACGTCACAGGAGCTCATCTGGAAAAATGCGGGACGAATGCTGGCCTACGGGTACGGCGGATGGTGGTTTGATATGTGGGGCGGATGGTTCAGCGACGAAGGGATCCGGTCGGCCTTACGGGCTACCAACCGGCTCTACCAGCAGTATACCATTGACAACAGGGCCCAAAACCACGTATACCGTCCCGAAGTGGCAGTAGTAGTCGACGAGAAGCTGCAGTTTTATGACAATACCTATGGCGGAATCACCGGGACGCTGCTCAGCAACCGGTATCCCCTGGGCCAGGCCGGTACCAGCTTCGACGTGTATCTCCGGAGTGACCTGGATGCTTTGAAAAAAGAGTCTTACAAGCTGATCTGGTATCTGGGCATTCAGGATCTGTCGGCTGAAGAGCAGCAAACGGTACAAAGCCTGATGGCGCGGGCGGATTATTCTGTCATTACCGACCACCTTGGTTCTTCTGTTTATAAAAAAGAACAGCCGATCAGCAGGTTAACTGACAGGGTCCGCTGGACACCGGAACAGCTGCGTGAAATTTTTCAAAATGCAGACGTACATATTTTCAGCGCAGCCGACGACGTAGTCTATGCCGGGCAAGGCTGGCTGATGGTTCATCTCACGGAAGCCGGCAGAAGGGAGATCGTACTCCCCTCAGAATGGACTCTTATGAATGTCAAAGACAGTACAGCAGTTCCTTTTACAGGTAAACGGCTTCTGATCGAAGGCAGAAAAGGGGAAACGTTTCTTTATAAAGCAGACCGATAGCGAAGCCCCACAGGGGCGTAGCCATTCATATCCGCGGGTGAAGCTCAGCGTAACCCGTGGCCGCAGAGCTCCTCCTCAGAAGGTTAGCCCCGGAGGGGCGGCACCTCAGCCTCTCTGACGTGTCGTCCCTCCGGGACTCGCCTCCTAACCAGGGCTTCACGGTCCGTCGGTTCCACCGACGGTTAATCACATACCGTCCCTGCGGGACTCAATCTGAATAAAATCGTAATCATAACAAATAACCTAATACCCGTTATTCATATGAAAAAAATCTCTCTCATAACCATCTTCTTAATTAATTTCCTTATAACCTCGGCACTTTATGGGCAGGGGTCGGGCGATAGCTTCCTTAAATTATCGGGATCAGGACTGGAGCTGTTTTTTTCAGAGAAGGACGGCGGATTTTGCGGGATGACATCCGGTGAAGAGCGTATTGCGGCTATCAGGCAGTCATCGGATTCGCAGCCGCTGTGGGAAATGACGCTTCTTGACCGTAACAACCGCACGGTCCGGCTCCGGCCGGGCGATTTCCGGCAGTTCAGAAGTAGTTTTGAAGGCCGTGAGAAGCTGGTTCTTACCTGGTCGGAGCCTGCCGGTTCTCCTGTTCCGGCCCTGGTGGTCACTGCAGAAGTGAAGCTGGCTGCCAATGATCATTTATCTTATTGGGACCTGAAGATAACCGGCTTGAAAGAGGTGGCGCTTGAAGGCGTCCGGTACCCGGTCATATCAGGCATCTCCGGCTCTAAAACCTCGCGCCTGGCAACTCCCAGCTGGATGGGGCATTTAACAGCCGATCCTATTGCCAATCTTTCGGCAAGGGGAGACAAGACCTATCGCCTGGTTTATCCCGGCGGAATGTCGATGCAGTTTATGACCGTCTATGAGCCGGACGGGAAAGGGTTTTATGCTGCCTGCAATGACAGCAAATCGTTTCAGAAAGATTTTATTCTCCGGTTGAACGAAAAAGGAGAAATGGTCTATCAGACTGCCAGCTTCCCGGAATATACTTACCAGAACGACGCCTACACAATACCCTACCAGACCGTGATCGGGGCGTATGAAGGCGATTGGTTTACCGCCGCAGAAATTTACCGCGAGTGGGCCCTCAAACAGGAATGGACAAAAAATGCCCGCCTGAAAAACGGGCTTACCCCGGCCTGGCTCGACTCCACCGCCCTATGGGTCTGGAACAGGGGCCGGACACATGAAGTGTTGGATCCGGCCACGAAAATGCGCGAAAACCTGGGGCTCCCGGTAAGCGTACTATGGCATTGGTGGCACCGGTCTTCCTACGACGACACCTTTCCCGACTATATCCCGCCCCGCGACGGCGCCGAACGATTCACAAAAGAAGTAGCCGCGGCCAGGTCGAAGGGGATTAATGCGATCGTATACATGAATCAGCTGCAATGGGCGAGATCTACCCCTTCATGGACAGCGGAAAATGCGATCCTGAGCGCTGCCAAGAACCGCGACGGCTCCACCACTGATCATGTATACAACATTTTCACCGGTAAATCGCTCACCAATATGTGCATCGCAACCGATAGCTGGCGCAATAAATATACTTCGCTGGCCGACACAGTGCTGAACCGCTACAAAGTGGGCGGCATCTATATGGACCAGGCCTGTATCAGTCGTATGTGCTTCGACTCGTCGCACGGGCATAACCTGGGAGGAGGTAATTACTGGATGCGGGGGTCGGGAGAGCTCACCCGGCAGATCAGGCAGGTAACCCATCCCGACAGGAGAAGTCAGATCATGCTGTCGGGCGAGGGAGTGGGTGAGTCGTGGCTGCCTTACCAGGATGCCTTCCTGGCGCTTCAGGTCAGTATGGAACGCTATGGCGGTGTTGGCACAGAGCCGATTCCGCTGTTCCAGGCGGTTTACCATCCCTACGCCGTGGTATATGGAAATTACTCGTCGCTGCTCAAACCGCCCTACGATGAAATGTGGCCGGATGCTGATCATCCCGCCGATGCGCTCGACCTGCTCGACGGGCAATACAACAAGCAGTTTCTGATGGAGCAGGCCCGTTCTTTCGCCTGGGGCATGCAGCCGATGCTGTCCAACTACCGGGAAAAGCTGGAAACCAGCCGCAAAAAAGAATTACAATATCTCTACCAACTGGCCAGGGTCAGGAACAAGGCGCTGAAATTCCTGTTAAAAGGAGAAATGATGAAAAATATTGACTTCGAATCTCCGGAGGAAAATATCGCCATCTCTAAACTTTCGATATATGCGGGGCAGAAGGAAAAAGTAACGCATTTTGAAAAGGCCTACCCTACGCTCTACACCTCGGTCTGGCGCTCCGAAGATCAGATGCTGGGCATTGCGGCGGCCAACATCGCCGATACCGGGCACACAGTCCCGCTCAACCTGGAACTGGAGCAGTACGGTCTCCATAAGAAAACAGGAAACGTGTACCTGGTTACCGAAACGGATAGGCGGAAGCTGTCCGGTTTCACCAACGGAAAGGTAGATTTAGAGCTGAAAATCCCAGGACAGACGGTATGGTTTGTGGAAATTGAGCCGGTAAACTGAGCGGTATATTCTCTCACTGCTCTTTCCAGAACTCCCGGCTGTATACCCTTTTAAACGGCCATCCTTTTTTCCTCAACAGGATGGGCAGGTAAGCATGGGGTTCCTTAGGAGTTTCGCTGTGCTGATACTGGTCATCGTCGGTAAGGATAAGCCCTTCGTAGCCATCCCGGGACCTGACAGTGAGATCCGCGAACGGCAGCTCAAAAATGGCTTCGGGGATCCTGGCCGAAAGCTGCTTCTTCAGCAGCCAGTCGCCGCGCCTGCCCCTTATTTCTGCCGGGGCAGGCACAAAAGCTCCTTCAGAAACCCTTTGCGCATATTCGAGATAGGCCTTCAGTAGTTTAGGGCCTGCGTAAAGCGCCGTCTCTACCTTCAGCTGGTGGGGTAAAAGGCTGGTAACTACATGTACCTTCTCCCTGGCGCGGGTAACGGCCACGTTCAGCCGGTTCTCACCTCCACGCGTGTTGAGCGTTCCGAATTGCATGGTCAGGCGTCCATCTTCATCAGGCGCGTATCCTGTCGAAAAAATGATCACGTCCCGCTCATCTCCCTGTACATTCTCGATATTCTTCACGAACAGGCCCGGCAGCTCTGTTCCGGCCTCTTCCAGGCATTGCGTGATCAACTGCTGCTGCGGGTAGTTAAAGGTTACTATACCCACGCTTTTCCCCGCTGATCTAAGGCGGGTAAGAAGCTCCATGACCTTTTCCGCCTCTTT
Source organism: Spirosomataceae bacterium (assembly GCA_037191015.1). Taxonomy (GTDB): domain Bacteria; phylum Bacteroidota; class Bacteroidia; order Cytophagales; family Spirosomataceae; genus Ravibacter. The sequence goes on along the minus strand of JBBCKD010000013.1, from coordinate 228,194 downwards.
TTTGTTGGTTCCTTCGGTCCAGGTGCCATCAACCTTGTGATAGGTAATGCCCGGCTCCGCGGTATTGACATATACGAAATCCGGCAGCAGGCGCAGGGTTCCCTCGTAAAAATGCTGGTTGGAAAACTGGATCAGGTCGAGTGACAGGCTGCGGTAGTGCCCGGTAAGCTGATAGGAAGGCAGGCTGAGCGCTGCCAGATCCAGAAGCGATTCCGCCTCGAGTTCCATCGGCAGATCATCTTCATCTCCCCCGTTTTCCTCGTACCTGATCTTGTACAGATCCGTAGGCTGAAGCTGTTTACTATCGCCTGCCACTACAAGCTGCCTGCCGCGATAGGCCGCCGGCACCGCATACTCGGCATAGCACTGCGAGGCTTCATCGAAAATCACCAGGTCAAAAAAGTCCTGCATCATCGGAAAAATGACGGACGCGGATTCGGGAGAGGCCATCCAGCAGGGCACCAGCCGGAATACGTCTTCATGGAATGCGCTGAGCAGCTTCCTGATCGGCCAGATCCTTCTTTTTTTGGTAAGCTGATGATATAATTCCCGGTAAGTAACCGTATTTCCCAGCCGGTTTTTAGCAACATCGCCGTACACTTCTTCCCTGAGCTTCATCTTCACAATTTCTGCACTGAGCGCCTGCTTCCGTTCAACACTCCGCTGGAGGTCGTCCTCCCATTGAGACATCTTCAGAGAAGAAACCGCTCTCAGCACGGGGTACCGCCGTTCGACCTGGTCGATCCACGCCAGGCGCAGGCTATTGTCGAACAGCTTCTGATACTGATCCGGGGTGGTCATACCTGCTTCGCCGCCCTTTTCTTTCAATCGCTCGATCAAAACCTGCTCGGTATGAGAAGCATCTCTCCACATCGTGTCGATTTCGACCAGGTTTTCGAAATCGGCATCCAGGTCCTGTGCCAGTTGCTCCGCATAACCTGTAGGATCCGAGACGAGTCCGTTAAACTGTTCGGGAACAAGCCACATATCCATTTCATCAGCCACTGTCTCCCATTCGGCCAGCCAGGCAAAAGCTTCCCGGAGCAACTGCTGGAATTCGCCAAAATCCCGGCTTTTACGGCTGATGCCCTCAGCGATTTCAAACCATTCGGTTTCAGAAAGTTGATGAACGAGCTCCGCGGCTTCGCGGGCATCGTCCAGGAAAAGCCCGTACTGGTGAAGTATACCCGCCGGCTCGGCAAGGCTTTTCTTGTCGAAGCCCAGCTTTTCGTCCGAAAGTTCTTCTTCCAGGAGAAGGCGGTTGCGCAGGCGTTTTGCAAGCCTGTCGAGATCGGGCGGGCTGGTAGTCAGCGCATGCCTGCGGCCCAGCCAGAGCACTTCTTCCTTTTCCTTCGAGAACCATTCCCACCATAAGCCGCTCACCACCTCGCGCTTTGCCGCTATTCCGCTTTCTACTTTTTTAAGAGTATCGGCCAGCCGGTATGTCTCCAGGTAGCCTTCCACCCCTTCCCTTGCCTTCAGGATATCGTCCAGGCGCCCGATTTTTTCTATACGGTAGGCCGTATGTTCGGCCGAAGCCAGGTACTTTGTGAACAGGCGGTAGATTTTCGCATTGCCGACCGTCTTCTGAACTTCGAGCAGCGTCTGCTTGAGCTGGTCGGCCCCTACGAGGTGCTTTCTTGAAAGCGGCAGGGAAAAAATACCGTAAAACCGCTTATCCAGCTGCGCAAAGGTGTCAGGCCAGAGGCGCAGCAAATCCCGGATCCGTTTGTGATCGATGTGGTTCAGCTCCGAAAAGTCCTTTCGCTTCAGCCAGGAATGACCGGAACCGAGCTTCAGCAGAAAAGTAAAATACTGTCCTACCAGCCGTTCGGTCTCCGGCGCTTTCTGCATGGGCAGGGATTTCAGCAGGTTCGTAAGCGACAGCTCCGGCCCGGCGGGGTCGGAGGTCAGGTACAATTCCTTTACCGTTACGCCGGCGATCGAATCGTCGAACAAGGCATTTTTGAATTCGCTGAACCCTGCCGTCAGACGGTCGGTGAGGCGGCATTCCTGGAGAAACTCCCTTTCCAGGTAAACGGAATCAAGGCTATAGTTCTCTTTCCGGAAAGCCTCTACCTGCCCGATCTGGCCGGCCATCTGGCGGTAAAGAGCCGAGCGGTCCAGGAGGTGGTCATGGATAAGGGCCGTAAAATCGCCCAATCCTGCCTGCTTCATCCTGTCATGTACCACGTCCAGGGCCGCTCTTTTCTGGCATACCAGCAGCACTCTTTTCCCTCGCGCCGCGTAGTCGGCCATCAGGTTGCAGATAAGCTGCGATTTTCCAGTGCCGGGCGGCCCCTGCACTACCAGGTTCTGCCCCTGCTTTACCCTGATCAACGCCTGCTCCTGCGAAGAATCCAGCGCAAAAGGCGTCAGCATATCCTCTTCCCGGATAGCAGCCGTGCCTTCGCCGGCTGCGCTGAGCGAAGCTATATTGAACTGCTCTCCCTGTTCAAGCAGGAAATGGTAGTCTTCCTCCAGGTAGGATCCTGTTTGGGGAAAGATCCCCAGCACTGCTTCCGGGAAGAGCTTAAGCTCCCCGGTTTTTTCAGTCAGCTCGAGGTCTTTTGCCTTTTGGGCATCAAATGGCCTGAGCCTGTCTTCAAACAGTTCCTGGTTGAAATTAACGTTAAAGGGGGATTCCTTCAGCCATTTATAGAGCTCTGTACGGAAAATAGTGATATTGGTAGGAAACTCATCAAACGAAGTTTCGAGTACTGAATCGGGGATAGCCACTTCACTGAACTGTCCGTAAGCCAGCGCAAACGAGCGGTTGAGGTGAGGGCCGGTTTCCGCATTCACCCGGAGACACCATTGTCCTTTGTCGGTTTCCAGCGAAACGGGGAAAAACAGCAGCGGCGCGTGCACCACCTGTCCGTTTCCAAAGCGGCCCCTGACAAAGGGATACCCTATAAAGAGGTTCCTGCTCCCTCTTTCTTCCTCGATAAAATCTACCGTGCGGGCTATCTTCCGGAGGCGCCTGCTATAGGCATTTGTCTTTTCATACCGGGGATCGGTCACATCACAAAGCGCTATCCGTTTCCTCCGCTGGATAACCTGGTGCAACAGCTCGAAAGCAGGCACATTTAATAGGAAATCTGCCTCCTGCAGGTCTGCAAACTGTTCTGAAACAAGCCTTGTCAGCAAAAGCGATTTGTTTCGGCTCGACAGGTTGGTCAGGCGCCTGAGATAACTTTTAAGAATACGGCTCATTCAGTCTTAACGGGGCAATCAAAGGTTGGTGCGTTCAAAAGCGGCCAGGCCGGGCGGCCGCGATTTAAAAGTAACGTAATATACCTGCGATACGTATCCGGCGATGTGATTGTTTTTGCTTCCGGCGCGGCAATGGCACAAAATGAAGTGCATTTTTGTTCTACCCTCATGAAAGTACCGGAATATTCACCCGACAGCGACGCGCTGTACTATCGCATTGGCGGCAACGATACATTGCAGCAGTTGGTCGACAGTTTTTATGACCAGGTTTTTGCGCATCCTTTGATCGGAAGGCTTTTCAAAACCGACAAGGAGCTTATCAAGGAAAAACAACGCCTGTTTTTAACCCAGTTCCTGGGAGGTCCGCAGCTTTATTCAGAGCGTTACGGCCACCCCAGGATGCGGGCCAGGCATATTCCGCACCCTATCACGCATGACGATGCCTATGCCTGGCTGGAATGCATGGCGCACGCGGTCAATTCGCTGCCTGTATCGGAAGATCTTAAACAAGAGTTATTTGCCCGCTTTCCGCAAACCGCCTTCTTTATGGTCAATACCGAAGCGTCTGACGCTCCCCATACCTGAGTGAGCGCCGCTATTGCCGGTGTATGACGGTAGCTTGCGACTGCGCGGCTGCAAGAATGGTCATATCCGCAATGGTAACGTGAGCAGGAGCGCTGACGGCATAAAAAACAGCATCTGCGATATCATCCGCTTTAAGCGGCTCGAAGCCGGCATATACTTTCTCTGCCCGACCCGTATCTCCTTTAAAACGTACCATCGAAAACTCAGTCTCTACCGCGCCCGGCGCAATGTTGGTCACCTTTATGCCCTGTTCGGTCAGATCCAGGCGCATTCCCTGGCTGATGGCCTCTACTGCTGCTTTAGACGCGCAATATACCGCCCCGTTTTTGTAGGTCTCTTTCCCGGCGATAGAGCTGATATTAACAATATGTCCCGACTTCCTGCTGACCATCCCGGGAATAACCGCCCGGGAAACATACAGCAAACCCTTCACATTGCCGTCCATCATCGCGTCCCAGTCTTCGGTATCTCCCTGGTCGATCGTACTTAATCCATGGGCATTCCCGGCATTGTTCACCAGGATAGAAATATTTCTCCACTCTTGTTCCAGGGAATTGATTGCGCTCAATACTGCCTCTTCGCTCCGCACGTCAAAGTTCAGCGTTCTCACTTCGACATCATTTTCCAGGCTGGCTTTTAAGGAGGAAAGCCTTTCTTCCCGCCGTCCGCATACGATCAGGCTGATCCCGTTTTCTGCAAATTTCTGCGCTGTTGCCCGGCCTATACCGGAGGTGGCGCCCGTTATCAATGCTATTTTTTTCATTTTAATAATATTTCCAGCGCTGAAGCTATCAGAGCAGTCAGCGATCATTCATCGGATAGCAGACCGTCAAAGCTCTCTTACCCAAATACAAGGCAATATAACACGGAAATAGAGTTTGAGTGTGCAGGAGAGCATCTTAAATTTGAAAACTATACTATACTCCTTGTTTTTAAATATGGCCGGAAGAATCAATAATATCCATGACAAATTCATCAAGCAGATACTGGCTGACAAGGACCTGGCCATCTCTTTCCTCCGGGAGTACCTGCCTTCCGGGATAGCTGACACGATCAATTTCGAAACGCTTACTTCTCAAAATACCTCTTATTTATCGCGGGAACTCAGATCATCTTTTTCCGATATGGTCTGGGAGGCAGAGATCGCTTCCGGACAAAAGCTGCATATTTGTCTTTTACTGGAGCACAAGAGCCATATCTTCCCCTATGTAGTATTCCAGATTCTCGAATACCTGGCTATCGGCTACAGGAATCAGATCAGTGAGAAGAGATCTCCTCAGCTCATTATTCCTATTTTGTACTACCACGGAAAACAGCGATGGAAGCTGCGGTCTTTCGAAACATATTTTGCAAAATTTCCGGAAATACTCAGGAGATACCTCCCTATCTACGAAACTGTATTTGTCAATCTTGAACAGATATCCGAAGAACAGATACAAAACCTGAAAAACGGGCTACTACGGAGTGCTATCATGACTCAGAAGTATTATTTTGACCCCGAAGCCCTTAACAGGAGTATATCACGAATCCTGGGCGACCTGAACCCTTATTTGGAATCGGGACCGGTTGACACTATATTTGTTTACATACTGCAAAACAGCTATCTTGATCATCAGCATTTCAAAAAAAGCGTTGAAGTACTCCCGTCAAAGCTAAACACCAGGATTATGAGCATTTATGAAGAATTGATTCAGGAAGGTATTGAGAAAGGTATCGAAAAGGGTATTGAAAAAGGCAAAATTGAAGTTATCAGCCGTTTGCTGAATACCGGGAAGTTTTCAATAGAGGAAATAGCCGCTTTTACCGGTGTCTCCGAAAAATTCATCAAAGATAAACACCAGGATTATGAGCATCTATGAAGAATTGATTCAGGAAGGGATTGAGAAGGGGATCGAAAAAGGTATTGAAAAGGGGATTGAAAAAGGCAAAATCGAAGTTATCAGGCGCCTGCTGCATACCGGGAAGTTTTCCCTGTCAGATATTTCAGCTTATACGGACGTATCTGAAGCATTCATTAAAGAAATAGCCGAGCAGAAATAGTCTCCAGAAAGTCGTCTTATCTTTGTGTAAAAGAAAAGGACGGCCGGTCCGAGTATAGTGTAACCGGCTTGCACGCAGTAATACTCATCAGGAATGAGTCACAAACATACAACTCCCGCGAAAGCAGACAATTGCTGCAGCGTGGAAACGGAGTTAAGCTTCAAAACATCTTCTCAGGAAGAGCACCACCACGATCATGACGGGCATGATCACGCTGGCGCAGAGCAGGGACTACTGAGCGCTTTCTTTCCTTCGTTCGCTTCGCTGGCCATGCTGATTGCCGCTATTGTCCTTGACAACTGGATTCCGCAGGAATGGTTCACAGGCTGGATAAGGGTGGTTTTTTATGTGGCAGCATATGCACCTGTAGGATTGCCGGTTATTAAAGAAGCAATTGACAGTATCGGGAAAGGCGATATCTTTTCGGAATTCTTCCTGATGTCGATCGCCACCATAGGAGCTTTCTGTATCGGCGAGTACCCGGAAGCAGTGGCCGTTATGCTCTTTTATTCGGTCGGAGAAGCATTCCAGGGAATGGCGGTAAGAAGGGCTAAGTCCGATATCAGATCGCTGCTTGATCAGCGGCCCGATGAAGTTTCGGTCCTGGTCAACAACCAGCCCGTCAGGATAAAGGCCGAAACCGCCGAAATAGGTCAGGTTATTCAGCTAAAACCAGGAGAAAAGGTCGGCCTGGACGGTATCCTGCTTTCCGATTCCGCTGCATTCAATACCGCTGCCCTGACCGGTGAAAGCGTACCGGACTCCAAATCAAAAGGAGATAAGGTACTGGCCGGGATGATCAATCTCAATACTGTTTCACTCGTCGAGGTAACTGCCCGCTTTACGGACAGCAAGCTTTCGAAAATACTGGAGCTTACCCAGCACGCTACCGCTCAGAAAGCGCCAACAGAGCTTTTTATCCGGAAATTTGCCCGGGTTTACACCCCCATTGTAGTACTCCTTGCTATAATGGTATGCTTTCTGCCCGCTCTGTTTACAGACAATTACCAGTTTTCTACCTGGTTGTACCGCGCACTGGTATTCCTCGTTATCTCCTGTCCCTGCGCGCTTGTCATTTCGATCCCCCTGGGCTATTTCGGCGGGATAGGGGCGGCCAGCCGCAACGGTATCCTCGTAAAAGGAGGTAATTTCCTCGACAAGCTGGCGGAAATACAAAATGTGGTAATGGACAAAACCGGCACCATGACAGAAGGAGTTTTCAAAGTGCAGGAAGTGGTATGGAACGAGGGTTTCAGCGGGGAAGAGCTGCTCCCGCTTGTCAATGCGCTCGAAAGCTACAGCACTCACCCTGTCGCTACCGCCATCCAAAGGTACGCCGGTACGTCGGCCACCGGCCCGGTCGACCCTGCCGTCATCCTCCGGGATGTGGAAGAGATCCCCGGGCACGGGCTGAAAGCCAGGGTAAGCGATAAACTGATCTTAGCGGGAAATTTCAGGCTGCTGGATCTTTATAACATACCCGTGCCGATCGATCGGGAGCGGATTGTTCATACCGTTACCGCCATCGCTTACGACGGCAGGTTTGCCGGCTACATCACCATTGCCGACGAAATAAAGAAAGGTGCCGAATCGGCCGTCGCGCAGCTGCATCAATTGAATGTCAGCACTACCATGCTGAGCGGCGACAAGTCTGCGGTAGTACGTTTTGTCGCAGAAAAGCTCGGCATACAGCATGCTTACGGCGACCTTCTGCCGGAAGATAAAGTCCGCCGGGTAGAAGAAATCAGGTCGCGCAACGAAAGCATTGCCTTCGTCGGCGACGGCCTCAACGATGCTCCCGTCATTGCGCTGAGCGACGTCGGGATCGCTATGGGCGGTTTGGGAAGCGATGCGACAATAGAAACCGCCGATGTCGTGATACAGGATGACAAGCCGGGGAAAATCCCGATGGCGATACGGGTCGGCAAAGAGACAAGGAAGATCGTCTGGCAGAATATTTCTTTTGCCTTTATCGTCAAGGCGCTGGTCCTTATATTGGGAGCCGGGGGACTTGCGACTATGTGGGAGGCGGTTTTTGCCGACGTCGGGGTCGCCCTGCTTGCCATTCTCAACGCAACGCGTATCCAGCAGATGAAGTTTTGAAAAATTCTCATGTCTAACAGATTAATCCACGAAACAAGCCCCTACCTGCTTCAACATGCCCATAACCCGGTGGACTGGTATCCGTGGGGTGAGGAAGCGCTGGAAAAAGCCAGGCTGGAAAAAAAACCTATCCTGGTCAGCATAGGGTATTCCGCCTGTCACTGGTGTCACGTGATGGAGAGGGAAAGCTTTGAAAACAAAGCTATAGCAGAGATCATGAACGAGGCGTTCGTCTGCATCAAGGTAGACCGGGAAGAACGTCCCGATGTAGATGCCGTCTACATGGATGCTGTCCAGGCAATGGGAGTAAGAGGCGGCTGGCCCCTGAATGTTTTCCTGATGGAAAATGCCCGGCCTTTTTACGGGCTTACATATCTGCCCCCGGCAAATTGGGCTCAATTGCTGGAGAACATCCGCCGCGCCTACCATAACAACTATACAGAGCTGGAAAATTCGGCGACAGGATTTACGCAAAATCTCAACCAGTCGGAAATAGAGAAATACGGGCTCGGGGCTGCAAAGAATACTTTATCCGTTGAAGAGCTGGACCTGGTATTTGAAAGGCTGAAGAAGCATTTTGACCATGAAAAAGGTGGGATGGACCGGGCTCCGAAATTCCCGATGCCTGCCATATACAAATTCCTGCTCCGTTACTACGATCTCACTCAAAACCCGGAAGCGCTGGCCCACCTGGAACATTCGCTCAACCGGATAGCCCTGGGAGGGATCTACGATCATGCAGGGGGCGGATGGGCCCGGTACTCGGTTGACGATGAATGGTTTATTCCGCATTTCGAAAAAATGCTCTACGATAACGGCCAGCTCCTGAGTGTCTATTCCGAAGCATATACCCTCACGCAAAGCCCGCTTTATGAGCAACGGATCCTGCAGACTACAGACTGGCTGGAAAGGGAAATGCTGTCGCCGGAAGGCGGGTTCTACTCTGCGCTCGATGCAGACAGCGAAGGCGTCGAAGGAAAATTTTATACCTGGACCTCCGCGGAGCTGAAAAGTATACTGGGTAATGATTATGAGTGGTTTGCAAAATTGTACGACATTTCGGATGAGGGCAACTGGGAACACGGTCAGAACCATCTCCACCTTACTCTGCCGCCTGTTTTAACCGCCCGGGCAAAAGGGATTCAGGTCGATAATTTCGGGGAAAAATACGAGGCGGCATTAAACAGGTTATTTGCAGAACGGGAGAAAAGGGTCCGCCCGGGCCTCGACGACAAAATCCTGGCATCCTGGAACGGCCTGCTGCTCCGTGGCCTGGCAGACGCCTACCGGGCTACCCAAAAAGAGCATATCAAAGAGATTGCCCTGGCGAATGCCCGGTTTATCAGCACCAGGCTGATATCCGGGGGCAGGCTGATGAGGACCTACAAGCATGAAGCCCGTATTCCCGGGTTCCTGGAAGACTATGCGGCGGTCATCGACGCTTTCACTGCGCTCTACCAGGTTACTTTTGACGAAAAATGGCTGGCTGAAGCAAAGTCGCTCGCGGATTATACCTTGTCTCATTTCCTGAATGAGACGGAGGGTTTTTTCTATTATACGGATGCTGCCGCAGAGCCGCTGATCGCCAAAAAGACAGAGCTGTTCGATAACGTCATTCCCGCCTCCAACTCGATGATGGCCTATGCGCTCTACTCGTTGGGGCTGATACTCGATAACAGGCAGTACCTGGACCTTGCGTCAGGAATGGCGCAAAAGATGTCGCAGCTTATTGCCCGCGACGCGCAATGGGTCGCAAACTGGGCTGCCCTGCATTGCCAGCTGGCTTCCCCGACCGCGGAGGTCGTCATTATCGGTCCGGAAGCCGAAAGCTACAGGAAAGACCTGGATCGCTTTTTTATTCCTAATAAAATCGTATTGGGGGCGAAAGAATCTTCTATGCTTCCGTTGGCCGAAGGCAAAAGCGCTGTAAGCGGTAATACTACGCTGTATGTCTGCTTCAACAAAACCTGCCAGCTCCCGGTCTTTTCGGTAGAAGAGGCGCTGAAACAGATCCAGACCATATAATGTTTTGACCACAGAAGGGCACAACTTTGTTTGTTTCTGTGGTCCTCACCTTGCTCCGTGGTTCTCTGTGTATTGCATTTTTCTGACACAGAGAACCACGGAGAAATGAAGAGTGATATCTCCGTGGTTAGAATATTTTGCAGTTCATTTTCTGAGTTTTTTAATTCCCGTTGGAAGGGATTCCAGGAAAGCCATCAAACTGGCCATCTCCTGCTTATTCAGCAATTCTTCCAATCCGGGCGGCATCATGGATATGTTGTGCGGATCGATCGACTTCACTTCCGAACGGTTGATCCGCAGGCCGGGTCCCGGTCCGGGCGCCAGGATCAGGTAGTCGGGCGTTTGCTCTTTGATAATACCCATAAAAGTCCCGGATCCGGTCACAACGTTCACCGTTTCATGCTCCCTGGCAAAGCTTGAGCTCGGGAAAACAATAGCTTCCAGAATATCTGACCGCGACCTGATATCGCCGATGTTGGTAAGATCAGGACCAAACGGGTTGCCTTCCGCCCCGATCGCATGGCAGGCCGAGCACGATGCCTTGCCGAAAAACAGTGTTCGTCCTTCTGATACATCCCCTCCCTTTAATCCCCCGTCGAGCAGGGCCAGTTTCTCCTGTTGGGCTGCATGAAGCTGACGGATCTTTTCAGATACCGGCACAGCTTTGTCCCGTACACTTGCCGGGTACGCCGAAAGAATTCTTGCCAGGTCCTGCTCAGGTATATTGGTAAGCCGGTCGGAGACCTGAAGCAGCGCGCTCACGAGGCTGTTCCCGACTTTCTCGGATGTACCGTGATTAAATACTTCCAATATTCCGGGCATCAGGAATTGGTCTGCTTCCGGAAGCTGCTTTCCGGCAATTGACATCAATTGCGGTTCGGTGAGCTTCAGGTTGACAAGCACATTGGCGGCAGCCTGTCTCACCGGCGCCTCCTGTCCTTTCCCCAGAAGATCGCCGAGAAGCGTAAAGTCTCCGTCAGTGATTTCCGGTACAGTGACTGTCCGGGCAGCAAGCGACTTCAGGCGCAGGGCCGGAGCAGACGCTTTGTCACGAAATATCGACAGCAGTTCCCCGTCTATCCCTTTCACCCGCCGCGACTGGATCAGGCTCAGCACCTCCGACACTACAGCGGCGTCCCCCGACCCGAGCAGGGCCTTCAACTGGGCCGACCAACTGGATGGAAGCTGCCGCACATCACAGCGTCCTATGACGGAGAGGAACAATAAACGGCTTTCCGGGGTTGCGCCTTCGTTTCTCAATTGTGCCGTAACAAAGTTCTGTAAGGCTTCATTCTGGCAGAAAGTAACCATCAGATCACGCAGCGCCAATAATTCTTCTTCAGTCTGCCCGGAGCGGGCCAGCTGCTTTTCCAGGAATTCCACCACGATGTCGGTCCATTCCGGACGGTGAGTAGCCACCCATATGCCGGCGGTACGCAGGTCAGGATTAGTGCTTGCCAGGAAAGGTTTCAGATGCTCTTTCTGTAGCGGGGAATCATCCATCTGGTCGAGCGCCGTCAGTGCCGCCTTCCTGATCTTATCCGAAGGATTTTTCAGCGCGGTCAACAGCGGTTCAGGCTGACCGAAGCCGATCAGCGTATGGATCACGGCATGTTCTACAAACCGGTCGTCTGTCCGGGATACCGCTTTCAGCAGGGAAGGGATCGCCGAAACGTCGCCTATCTGGCCTAAGGCGGTAGCCGCCTGGCGGCTCACTTGGGGAAGATCGGACGCAACAATTTTCGAAAGACCGGCAACGGAGGATTTATCCCCGGCTAACCCCAAAGCCCGCGCTGCCGCGGTACGTACAACGGGACTGGTGTGCCCCAGCAGTCCCCGTACGGCAGTAAAAGCTGCCGGAGTACCGATCCTGGAAAGGGCAAATGCCAGGCTTGCAGCTTCTTCCGGCTGAGCAGTTTTAGCAAGCCGGGTTTTCAGCACAGGAATAGACCAGTCTCCTTTCTCCACCAGGTATTCCAATGCCCGCTTCCTTACCGCCGGTCTTTTGTCTGCCAGCAATGCATTCAGCTGCGCCGGCGACTGCCCGGGCCAGTCGATACGTTTTCCCCACGCATCCCCGACCGGCGCTACACCTTTTTTACGAATACGGTATATCCCCCCCACTACATCCGGCTTTGCCACGCGCGAAAGCGGACAGCCTTCGATAAACCACCCACCGGTGATCAGCACCAGCATGCTTCCGTCGGCATCCATCAAAACGTCGGTAGGGTGGCTATCGGCCACCGACGAAGTCATGAAAGGCGAATCTATAGTACTGTAGGTCGCTCCTTCCTGCTTCACCTCATGACGCATGATGCGCCCGGTATTGAACTCCGCGCTGAAAAGATTGCCCTGGTAGGCTTTTCCCCACTCCTGCCCGTCCAACCGCATCAGGCCCGACGGGGCAACTCTTGCGGTTTTGCTCATCACAGGCATCAAAGGGCCGGTCAGCTTGAGCTGATCTTCCCGGATCACCGGGTTCGGCTTGGGGTAAACCCCGCCTTCTACCCAATGCATGAGCGCATCACGGTAGCCACCCTGGGGATCCACAAAATAGGTCATGGTGCCTATTGTCTCGCCCGAAGGCATAAAGGCAATTTCTATCGCGTTGTCAAAGCCGCCGCCCGACATCCACTCCAGGCCCGTACCATCCGTACGGCAACGCCATACCCGGGCTCCTTTTCCTTTCAGCCTGACGCCTTCTTTGTTGGTAATGTCAAAGCTGCGGCGCGCATCAGGCATATACAGCCATCCGTCGGGCCCTAAAAAAGGACCGCTCAATGTTGCCCCGTTGGAATGGAGCACCCAGCCGGCCAGCAGTACCTCGCGTGAATCGGCGCGTCCGTCTCCGTCCGTATCCGTATATCTGACCAGGTTCGGCGATTCGGCTACATACAAGCTGCCCTGGTGAAAAACACCGCCCATCGGCAACGGGATCTTATCGGCGAAGATCCCGCTTTTATCAAACACACCGTCACCATCGGTATCTTCCAGAACCCTTACGTGGTAGGTAGGCGTTTTCAGCATCTGCTCGGTACCCATGTCGTTCGTTTCGGTCGACTCGAATACAAAGAGCCGGCCGTTCTCATCAAATGAGGCAAACATCGGGTACGAAATCAGGGATGGATCTACTGCCTTCTCAATAGTGAAGCCCTCCGGGACATGCAGCCCTGACACTCCCTGGTCAGGCTGATGCTGCGGACCGGGAAAAGCGCAGAGGAGCAGCAGCGATAAAGCCGGAAGGCTTCTCCTCACGAACGACGGCATACGTTTTTTCTGAAAATTCATTATTTAGTTAACTTATAATAGTGCACATTACTAAAGGTTAAGTTACGGCAGTGGGCTAGGGATTCTGCGTCAGGTTCGGGTTTACATTGATTTCCCGCTCTGGTATATAAAAGACTACCCGCGGATCGGTAGGCTCTACACGAAAATGAAAGTTGTCTGTACCATGCAGCCCCGGGTACGCCCTTACGAGAGGCAGATTATTCCGGTAAAGGTCGCCCGGTCGATGCCCTTCATACGCCAACTCGAGGCGTCGCTCCTCAAGGACTACCTCCAGCACCGTTGAATGGCCTTTCAGGTCGCCGATACTGTAGAGCGCGCTACCGGTAAGCCCCGCCCTCTGCCGGATCAGGTTCACATCCTGCAGGGCTGTCTCAGGCTGCCCGGTTTTGGCGTAGGCCTCCGCCCTGTTGAGGTACATTTCTGCCAGACGAAGGTAAACCGGTGAGCTCAGATTGGCAATACCTTCCTGCCAATTAAATTTGTTAATGAAATACTGGGGTGAAGTCCCCCGGTATTGCAAAACGCCGTTGATATAGTGGGGCGTAATGAAGTTCAGCCGGGCGTCTTCGGGATGTTTCATCAGGAGGTCCATCAGGGCCTGGGAAGTGTAATACTCACCCCAGCCGGTCGACAACGTAGCCGGATCGTTATAATATAGTGATCCGACGGCGTTTTTATCCTTGTTATCTGCCAGCGTATGCCTGAAATTGAAGATCGTTTCGGGATTGGTTTCCGGAACGAGCGTCGGCGATTTGATATACACGTCCGTCGAGGCCAGCGTATACCTCCCCGATGCTATCACCTGGTTTGCGTAGGCGATCGCCTTTTCATTGTCATTTTTATACAGATATACTCTTGACAAAAGTGCCAGCGCCACTTCACGCGAAGCGAAATTGGCATTTTTCGCCGTCTTCATCAGGACAGCCGCCTGCTCCAGGTCTTTTATCACCGCATCATAGACTTCCTTTACACTATTGCGGGTAACATCCTGCGGAGGGTCGGGAGTCAGGATAACAGGTACACCGGGATTTTCCCCGTTCCCCTGGGTATAGGGACGGCCGAATAGCCTCACCAGGTTAAAATGCGCAAGCGCTCTCAAAAACAGGTTCTCGCCTTTCAGTTGGTCGAGCTCAGCGGAAGCGCCGTCGTCTATGCGGTCGATGATAAGATTCGCTGCATAGATAAGCTTATATGACTGCGCCCAGAAGTCGTTGGTAGGATACATCGTAGGGATATGCAGGTAGGACGCCCCCAGTGAGGCCTGGTCGCCGTCGGCGCCGCTCTGCACTACGTTATCCCCGGGCCATTCATTGAGGGTCAGGTAATGCCTCGTATAAGGCTCAGCCACCAGCATGGCGTAGTTCCCGTAAGTAGCGATCTGGATGTCCGAGAAGCTGGCCAACGCCGTTTCATTCGACTTCCCGGTATAAGGCTGAAGGTCTGTATCGCACCCGGTGCTGATCGCTGCCAGGACAAATATCCAATGTAGTATTTTTATATTTTTCATCGAAGTCTCTTTTTAAAATCCAACATTGATCCCGAACATGATTTTCCTCGATATCGGGTACTTAATGCTCGAAACCCCTCCCCCTGAGCCGATAACGACCTCCGGATCCATTCCCGAAAACCCGGTAAACGTCAGGAGATTGTCTGCACTCACGCTCAACCTCGCATATTTCATCCTGACTTTTTCCAGAAGGCGGTCGGGCAGGTTATACCCCAGGTTGATGTTTCTCAGGCGCAGGTAGCTGCCATCTTCGAGATAGCGGGAGGAGGCCTGGTTGGAGTTGCGGTTACCGCCGAATACCGGCCTGGGATGAGTGGCTATATCCCCTGCTTTCTCCCATCGGCTCCACCCTGCTGCCGGTACCATGCTGTTATAGGTATAGTAGGCGCCATCGGAGTCAAACAACTGGCGGGAGTTGTGATAGATCTTTCCGCCCTGCACAAAATTAAAGAACAGGTTAAGCGTAAAACGCCGGTAACCTAATGTATGCGTCATACCGCCTGTAAAATCAGGCAGAGACGAGCCCACAATCTGGAGGGATGCCTCGCTGTAGCTGTTCGTCACCGACCGCACCTCCGATCCGTCTGCCGACTTCGTAACTTTTTCCCATAGCGGGTCGCCGTTTGCCGGATCCACGCCCATCCATTTCCTCATTTGCCAGACATACAACTCTTTACCTTCGCTTATGAGGAGGTTGCCCTGCCTGATCTCCTTGCCCTGGTCGAGCGTCATCACCCGGCTTTTATTAAAAGCGATGTTCAGCCCTGCGTCCCAGGTGAAGCTGCCCGCATGCAGGTTGTAGGTAAGATTGGCTTCGAGCCCTCTGTTGCGGATAGCGCCTACGTTGCGGATAATGGAGGGGAAGCCGCTGGTGTAGGGCAGCTCCACGTTAAGCAGCAGTCCGTCGGTGGTCTTGTTATAAAGATCCAGGTTGAGCAGGAGCTTGTTGAAAAACCCTATGTCTGCCCCCAGGTTACCGCTCCTGGCCTTTTCCCATGTAAGGTCGGGGTTGGCAAGCTGGTAGGGCTGAGCCGCAGAATTACCGGCATACTGCGTAGCATAGCTATACAATCCCAGCGCCTTGTAGTTCTCGATTTCCGCGTTCCCGGTCACCCCGTAGCTGGCCCTCAGCTTAAGCATGCTGATCGCTTCCGTATTCCGGAAAAAGTCTTCATTGCTAAGCAGCCACGAAGCGCCGAGCGTAAAAAAGTTACCGGCTTTGTTATTCGCGCCGAACCGGGATGAATATTCCCGGATATAAGACCCTGTAACGAAATAGCGGTCGTTATAGTTGTAGTCGAGCTGGACCAGTCCTTTGTTAAAAGAGTCCTCAAAAATATCGCCGTCAGCGCTCAGGATCCGGGATGCGGTGCTCATGACATGAAGCCCGGGTGCGAATCCTTCGCCTACGACAGACCCGCTCTCCGACCTGTTTTTTTCCATTTCAACCACGCCCAGCGCATTGAAAGCGTGCCTGCCGATGCTGAAATCATAGTAAATCCGGTTGGACGAAACCAGCGACAGGTTCTCACCATACCCGTTGGTCAGCCTTCCGAGCCCTTTACCAGCCTTCGAGCGGACATCGTGATAGAGCTCGCTTTTCGTACCGGTGTAGCTCACCCTGTTGTAGGTAGAAAAAGTAAGTCCTTCGGCTATGCGGTAAGTCAGGTTGACATCGGTGTCTACCCCCGATTGCGTACCGGTGTTCCGGTTGTACTGCCATCCGTGCAGGAAATTCTCCTGCTCCCTGCCGTACCATCCGCCTTCGGTCCCCCGGTTGACGGTGCCGTCGGCATTGTAAGGGGCATCCCACGGCATGTTATTGTAGGCACCGTAAAGCGCGCCGTCGAGCCCTGACGGATCCGATTCGTTGTTGTTCCTCCTGAGGTTTACCTTTAGCGTAAGATCGAGCTTGTCGTTGATGGCATGCGAAATATTGGTACGGAGGTTAAATCGCCTGGTAGAATTGTGGCGAAGCGTCCCTTCCTCGTAATAATAGTTTCCTGCTGCGTAAAACCTGGTTTTTTCCGATCCTCCCGAAAGCGACAGCACGTAGTTCTGGGTGATACCCGTCCTGAAGGCAAGGTCCTTCCAGTTTGTGTTCTGCCCGAGCACCGACGACGGGATATCCTGGTTAAAGCGGTCGGCAGGGTAGAAACTTTTGGTGTAGTCGTAAAGCTGCTGCGAATCCATTACCTTGAAATTACCCGAAGTAGCGCTGGTCGTCCCGGTGGTCAGGTTGAAGTCGATCCTGGGCTTGCCGGCTTTCCCCGATTTGGTGGTAATGATGATAACCCCGTTTGATGCACGTGAGCCATACAGACCGGTAGCAGCAGCATCTTTCAGGATAGTAACCGATTCTACGTCGTTGGGATTGGCCGTTCCGCCGATTATCCCGTCTACTACCATGAGCGGGGCCGCCCCGGCGGTAATAGATCCCGATCCGCGGATCATCACGGTAGAGCTGACATTAGGGTCGCCGGAGGAGTTGGAAACGATGACTCCGGCTGCCTTTCCCTGCAGAAGGCTGGTGGTGCTGTTGGAGGTCACGTCGGTAAGCGATCTTCCAGATATCGTTGCCACTGCGCTCGAAATTTCGGAAAGCTGCTTGGAGGAATAACCTACTACGATGAGCTCATCGAGCGCCTTCTGATCCTGTACGAGCGCTATCGAAAATTGTCTCCTGCCGCTTGTTTCGACTTCCTGGGTCACATAGCCGACAAAGGAAAATACAAGGATTGCCTTCCCGTCAGGGATTTCCAATAAAAAATTCCCTTCTTCGTCCGTAACGGTTCCCCGCTGCGTATTTTTGACCAGTATATTTACGCCCGGAAGAGCCTCGCCCTTATCGTCGGTCACCTTTCCCCTGACCACTTCCTGGACCGGCCGGATGATATTCAGTTCTTCCCTCTTCAGCCTCGCCCCTTCCGTTGGCCTGGCAGGTGCCGGCGACAGGCCTGTACCCTTCTGAGCATCGCTTTTTCTCAAAACGACCTGCCGGCCCCGGGCTTCCCAGCTGATACCCAGGCTCCCGAAAAGACTGTCCATCACCTGGTCAAGCGGGCCGCTTTGTCTGAAAGTAATTCTGCGGTGGATATCAATATGACTGTTACTGAAAAAGAAATTCACGGCGCTCTGTTTTTCTATCTCTCTGAGCACACGCCTCAGAGGAATGCCTTCGAACGCCAGCGCCACCTTTGTCTGCTGAAAAATATTTACCTCCGGGGAGGAACGTTTTGCCGGGAGAGGCGCTGCTGCGTCGGCGCTGCCCGGTAGGATCTGGAAGAAAAGCAGGACTGCTATTAACATACTTTTCTGCAAATGGGTTGATAAGTTTGCCCATAGAAATGAGCTGCTTAAAGTATTTCTCATACTTTTGCTGTGGTTTATTGGAAAACAAAACGATAGACCGGGATGCCGTCCGATCTCGCCAAAGACTATGACGGCATCCTTTTTTTATCCGGGAGGCAACTCCCTGCTCCCGCTGTAAATTTCAGGTTCTAGCTAATCATCGGTATTTCGGGGAATATTTAGTTAAGGGTTAAGGATATTCATCAATCACAAAGGCGGGTGTCCAAACGCACTCCTCCGCCGGGCAGGCGCGTCATGGCGGTACCTGCCGACAATTCAAAGAAAAGCAGGAGCTGCTCCAGCCCTTCATCCCCGATAGCCATGCTGAAGCGGCAATCGAGCATGCTTTCATCGATCTCGAAAGGTACTCCGTACCATTTTTCAAGCTCCGGGATAATATTTTTTAAAGGTTCGTTTTCGAAAACCAGGTTACCATTCCTCCATCCGGCCGCGTAGTAGTCGCGGATATCGCCCCGCACGAACGCCTGCTCTTTCCTGGCAAAGCTGACATGCTGGTCGGGTTCCAACTCTACACTCGCGTTGTTTCCGGCCCGCGACTCAAGCAGCACCTTACCTTTCAGCAGAGTGGTCGAGATGTTATCCTCCGACTCATAAGCTTTCACATTGAAAGAGGTACCCAGCACTTTTACACGGACTTCCCTTGCGGTGACGAAGAAAGGACGATCTGCATCGTGCTTTACAGCAAAATAGGCTTCCCCTGAAAGTTCCACTTCCCTGGCTTCCTTTTTTTCCCGGTACGATATCTCAGAATTGCTGTTCAACGTCACCAGGGAGCCGTCGGGCAGAATTACCGTCCGCTTCTGGCTCGCATCAGTAGTATAGGTCAGCGCTTCGACCGGGCCGCGGTTCAACAATAGTATGCCTCCGATACAGCACAGCAGGAAAACGGATGCCGCCCAGCCGACCCATTGCCACCGGGTAGTAGCCGGCCTCCCGGGCGCTCCCATCCTGTCTTCAAGGTTTTGCCACATCTTCCCCGAAATATGCGGCTCCAGCGTCAGGTCTTTCAAAAGAAGCTCCTGCGCATTTTCGTCTATCATCTCTGCCAGCGCCTTCTGCCCTTCCTCCGACTTCAGAAGCCCGGAAAGCTCCGCGCGCTCTGTTTCTGCCAGCGCTCCCTCCAGGTATTTCCGCAACAGGTATCTGGTTTGATATTCCATCATGACGGTTTAAGGTTCCTGAATAGGAATACAGGTTTTCGGGAAGCCAGGCATGCCGGTCCCCTGAAAATTTTAAATTTATTTATACGCTCTGCGGCTTTGCGCCTCTGCGAGGATTTTTTCACGCAGAGGCGCAAAGCCGCAGAGAATGAATGTAGGTGGGAGATAGCAGACTATTAAATCCGGTCCCAAAAGAAAAAGAGCAGCAGCATGTCGATACGGATACCGCTGTATTCTTTCAGGTAGAGACGCAGATGGCGCGTAGCCTTCAGCAGGTGATCTTTAACGGTTCCTTTGGTAGTTCCCAGTTCGGAGGCTATCTCTTCCAGGCTCCTGTTTTCGAGCCGGTACATCCTGAATACCTTCTGCCGCTGGGGAGGTAAGGTTGAAATTCCTTTTTCTGCCAACTCCGTATAGTCTGCCAGTATAATTTTATCAATAGGATTGTAATAGTCCGCAATTTCTTCACACTCATGATGGTCTATCGATTGAAATAGCGGGCCCTTCTTTGCAAGCAGGTTGATCAGGTGATTCCTGCAGCACATCAGCAGGTAACCTCTTGCCGAACGTTCCGGATCGAGCGCTGTCCTGTGCTCCCAAACCTTAAGAAACACATCCTGAACCGCTTCCTCGGCCATTTCCGGTGATTTAAGAAACTTCAGGGACAAATGATAAATGTAGACATGATAGCGGTCGTAGAAGCCTGCGAACGCATGCCTGTCCCCCATCCTGATTTTGACGACCAGGTCGGAATCACTCAGCGATTTGCTTTCCCTACTCATGAACCATCGTACAGATTTCAATTCATCCCCAATACTATAAAAATATCACAACATTTAAAGAAGTCCGAATATTCGATCATATAATCACAAAAATACGAAATATCGATCCTGCGATCCTCTCTCACTTTGCGGGCCACCCTGTGCGGGCCACCAATCCCGGTTAAACAGTTTGTAACAATAGTCACTGAAAAAGCTGTTTTGTTTGCTGAAATTTGAATAAAAAAGATCTGACATGACTCGCAAAACTGTAATCTTCACCATTATCGGTACCCTGGCCGGAGCTCTGGCGGGTTACCTGTATTATGCCTACATCGGCTGTGAAAGCGGCGCATGCCCGCTCACATCACAACCGGTTCCTTCCACGTTATACGGTGCTTTTACCGGCGGTCTTATTTTCAATACATTTACGGGCAGTAAAAAAAAGGAGCAGGCAGGATAAGACTGCTCCGATAGCCGGCGGCGGGTTGTCTTAACTTTACAAACCCTGTTTAATGGCAAATTGAATCAGATCGGCGACTTTGTTGATACCCATTTTAAAGTGAATATTCTTCCGGTGGGTCTTGATCGTTTCTACACTGATATTCAATTGATCGGCAATTTGTTCACTGCTTAACCCCTTACTAATGAGCCGGATAATTTCGATCTCGCGGAAAGTCAGGCTCAGTCGCCGGGCAAAATCATCGCCAAAAGGGGCGTCAGGGGTGTTGACGAATGGCCCGTTCAGCGCAAAGAATGTACCTCCGTTCAGTACGGTACGAATACCTGTCAGCAGTTGCTCGGTGGTGGCATCTTTGAGCAGGTAGCCATGCAGACCTGCCAGCCGGGCCTCGTCCAGCAGCTTAGGCTGATTGTACATGGTCAGGAGCATCACCTGCAGGCCCGCGAAATTTTGGAGCAACTGGCGCCCGATATCAATACCATTGGCGCCTTGCAGATTAATGTCTAACAACACCAACTGCGGGTTTAAGCGGTGAACAGCTGACATGACTTCGGCCGCCGAGAATACCTGCCCGCAGACGGTCAGGTCATGTTGAGTATCGAGCAGGCTTTTCAGGCCATCATTAAACAACCGATGGTCGTCAACCAGGAGTATTCGAACTGGGGAAACTGGTTCCATAAGGTATCGTTGCATAGGGGACATCGAGCACCACCAGCGTACCGGCTCCCGTTACCTCCCTGCGCAGCGATGCTCCGATGTATTCAGCCCTTAAGCTACAATTTTTCAACCCAAGTCCGACACCTGTTCCGCTGTTTTTTGTTACCCGGTCTCCCAGCCCGTCGTCTTCAATCATAACCGACAGGTGATCTTCGTAATAAAGCAATTGCAAAGCAGCACGTCCGGCCTCGGCATGTTTATGAATGTTCTGCACCAGTTCTGACACAATGCGATAAAGATTCAGCTCGGTATCAAGCGGCAGCCTTCGTTCCCGGCCTGCTACTACAAACGAAAAGCGGGTAGGCTGTGCAGGCTGGCTCTGCACCAGCTGGTCGAGCGCGTGCCGCAAGCCCAGCCGCTCAAATTCAGGCGGCCTCAGGTTATGCGCGATACGACGGAGATCATACGTACTTTTTTGTACCAGCGGCTCAAGCTTATTAAGGGCATCGGCAGCCTGCGGGTCGCGCAGCCGCTGACGGAGGTCGCCCAGCCTGCGCCGGAGTGTAGCCAGGGTACCGCCAAGGTCATCGTGCAGATCGGCTGCCAGGCGTTTGCGCTCAGCTTCCTGTGCGTTGATCACCTGCGTTGTCATTTGGTTCCGCTCCCGGGCCAGGGTTAGCTGGAGGTTGAGGCTCTGCTGCCGGAAGCTATTGAAGCGTATGGTCAACCCATAGGCGAGTATGATTTGCTCCATCAGAAAACCCGGCAACAGCCAGTTGATAGTAAAATGACCTGCATTTACCAGGTTCAAAAGAGTCAGGGCATAGATAATCGTCCCAAGGATCGTGAAGCCGAGGGCCGCTACATAGATATAGGCCGCCTTGTTTCGCTTACGGATTTGCTCGATAAAAACAGCCACCACCAGGACTGCATTGGCGATGATCCAGGTTATCAGCAAAAACTCGCCAAGCTGAAGTATATAGACAGGCAGTTCCTGCTGTTGAAACAGGGCTATGGAACAGCCTGTAAACGAAATAAACAAGATATACCAGGCCAGCCCGGTAGTGGCCCGGGTATACCGGCTGGTTGATGAATTAAGCCCCAGGAACCGTTTCATGAGAAACAGGTTGGTGCCGGCCCAAAGGGCTGCCATTATAACCATCACTAATGCATTACTGAAAACCAACTCTGGCCATATAAATTCAAACCCATAGCCAAGACTGCTCAGCACATAGAGAATGGTAGAAGCCACGTGCGCTAAAAAGAACAAGTACACAGAATCTCTGAGAGAAAGCCACAATAAAACGTTGAACAGGAAGATAAACCCTGCTATACCGAGGAAAAAAGCGGTTACGGCCGAATCGAGCCGAACGGCCTGTAAAAATTTTCCGGAGGAGTATAAGCTTACATTTCCCGAGATAAACTCATGCCGTTTGTCGAGCAGTATCACGATTTCGGACTGCTCACCGGCTGCCAGCGGAATCGGAACGGCAAAATAATTGACTTTAACGGGACGGCTATGAAAAGGTAAAGCGTCGCCTGTAAGCGCCAATGTATCTATTTGCCCGTTACGTCGGCGGAAGCATTGAAAATGGTGTATGTCAATACGGTCGAGCATGAAAACGGCTGTCTGAGCGGCTCCTTCATTCCGTATCCGGAAGTATAGCCACACGTAGTCGGGTTCGATGCCCAGATTAAAGTGACGTTCGGTAAGGACGGTTGCGGGCCCCGTCCGGGCGGCATCGAAGGCCTGCGCCGGTGTAAGCGGCGAAGTAGTCTTAAACAACAGGAGATGATCAGGCAGCGACCAGTCCGACTCATTCATAATCCGTATAGGCTCAACGGTCTGCGACCGGACCGCAAGCGCAGCAAACCACAGGCAAACGAAAATCAGGCCCTTTGTCATCCAATTAAGATTTACACTATCAAAGATATTTCATAGCACTTTACCCAAAAATCCCCCTTTCGTGGTATTGCCGCCGGCAGGCTTTCCAGGCCAACTTTGTCTGCCAATGTACAGCTGGCGGAGCAGATTGAAACCATAAATTTCTGACCTTAAATTTCATTAAAACTATGAAAAAATCGATATCCTCCCGGATTACAAAAGCGCTGGTTGCTGCGCTATGCCTGTTTACTTCTCCTGTCATCACGGCCCAGGATGTGCAGCTGGGGTGGGCCAAAAGTATGGGCGGGACAAGCTTTGACACCGGCAGGACTGTCGCAACGGATGCCTCCGGCAATGTATATACTACAGGTTCTTTTCAAGGAACCGTCGATTTTAACCCAGGGGAAGGGGTCTTCAACATGACTTCTGTAGGCGATGCCGACATTTTCATCAGCAAGCTCGATGCCGGGGGAAACTTCGTATGGGCCAAACGTATAGGTGGAACAGGAAGTGAAAGTGTCTATTCTTTAGCAGTAGACGCTTCCGGTAATGTCCATATCACAGGTAGTTTTTCGGGTACGGTCGATTTCGACCCGGGTGAGGGTACGGTAAACCTCGTAGCTGATACCGGACATGACGTTTTCATCAGCAAGCTGGGCTCCAATGGCAACTACCTTTGGGCCAGGCGCATCGGTACAACAGGCTATTACGCCGGCACTCACGCGGGCAAATCTATTGCCGTAGATGCCATCGGGAATGTCTATACCATAGGCGATTTTAACTGTGACTGCCCTGTCGATTTCGACCCGGGTGAAGGGATAGCCGAAGTGGAACCTGCCAAGGGTATTTTCATCAGCAAGCTGAACATTAACGGGAACTATGTGTGGGCCAAACGCCTGACCGGAGGCCATTTATTTGACTATGGCAATGCCATCGCGGTAGATGCCGCCGGCAATGTCTACACTACCGGCAGTTTTTGGGATACGGCCAATTTCGATCTGAATGAAAGTACCGTCAGCCTCACATCGGCCGGGATGTCCGACATTTTCGTCAGTAAGCTGGATGCCAATGGCAACATCGTATGGGCCAAAAGTATGGGTGGAACAGGCTTTGACAGTGGCAATTCCATCGCGGCAGACGCCTCCGGCAAGGTCTATGTCACGGGCCATTTTGAAGGTATGGTGGAGTTTGATCCCGGGGAAGGTATAACCAGCAGGTATGACATTTTCATCAGCAAGCTGGACGCAGGCGGAAATTTCCTCTGGACCAAAGGCATCGGTGCATATGGCTATGACTATGGGCGTTCCATCGCAGTAGATGCCGCGGGCAATGTCTATACAACCGGTTCTTTTAATAGGGATGGTGATTCTTTCGGTAGCGCAGCCGATTTCGACCCGGGCGAAGGCACGGCCTTCTTGACCGCGGCCGGGAACGATGACATTTTTATCAGTAAGCTGGACACCGACGGCAACTACGTGTGGGCCAAACGCATAGGGGCGGTGGGTTATGATAGTGGCAATTCCATAGTAGTGGATGCCTCGGGCCATGTTTATACAACGGGTTATTTTGAAGGTACGGTCGATTTCGACCCGGGGATAAGCACCGTCGGACTGGAATCGGCCGGGAGCTATGACATTTTTATCCTCAAGCTAAGCCCGCAGGAACAAAGCCCTGTGGCGGTCAATGCCCACTTTACCACCCATCTGGGCTGGTGCTCAGATTGCGACCAGGTGATATTCAAAATCGACGATGCCAATGACCGTAATCAATACCTGGCTTACCTTTACGGCGATGCGCTGACACCTACGGCTGGTAAATTTGCCGTAGAGTGGGATGGTTCGCAATGGAAGGGGCAACACTCCGACAAAAGCTACTACACCGGAGGTACCTGGATATCCAATCCTACCTTTGCCTCCAACGGCCTCAATACCGCGCCCAGGCCGCCCTGCACGGGCTGGAGCAACGGCTTCAGCCTGACCGGCGACTGCGCAACGCCTTCAGTTACGGTGCAGGCCCCCCCGGGCGCTCCGGTCATGAACGCCTCGGCCACTCAAACCACAGGGCTTGTCAACGGAAAAAATGCCTATGAAATCCCGGTAACCGACGGCGCCGGGGGTGAGAAGGTAACCGTACAATGGAACGCCGCGCTTTCACGCTGGGAGCTGGTACTGGTAAATCCTTCGGCACGGATGTCTTCTCAAACCGTGCTGTCTTACAACACCAACGATGCCGGCGCAAACCCTCCCTGCGGGGACTGGAGCGATGGCTACGGGCTTTCCGGTGATATCTGTAAATCCTCCTCTCTCCCCGTCACCCTCCTCTCTCTTACTGCTGAAGCCACCCCTGCCAACCTGGTGAAGCTTGCCTGGTCCACCTCTTCGGAACAAAAGGCCGGCTACTTCGGCGTAGAACGCAGCGCAGATGCCAGGATCTTCGGGGAAATTGCGAAAGTAGCCGCAAAAGGAGATTCCTACGAGATCAAATCTTATATCCACACCGACGAAACACCGCTCCGGGGCCGGAGTTACTACCGGCTCCGGCAGGTGGACCAGGACGGCAGCTATACCTATTCGAAAGTCGTCAGCGTACGTACCACCGGCACAGATGCTCCCTACCCGAACCCGGCAAAGGGCGGCACGATCCGGATAGAAGCCCGCGATGCGTCCAGGTTGAAGCTGACGGATCTTTCGGGAAGGAATATTCCTTTTACGTATAAACGTATAGATGAGGAGGTGGTGGAATTGCAGCCTCATGCCAGCCTGCAGCCGGGGGTATATGTGATCTCGAAGGATGGGGTGGGGTATAAGGTGGTGGTGGAGTGAGAACGTGCGAATTGAAATAAGAGTACTGCCAGATTCAATCCACGGATAATACAACCTGAAGTGTAGCCACACATAGCCGGGTCCGACGCCAAGATTAAAGTGACGTTCGATGGAGGGGTGCCGAGCCCCGTCCGGGCGGCTGCGCATGCCAATATAAAATTACACTATCAAAGATATTTCATAGCACTTTACCAAAAAAATCCCCCTTTTGTGGTATTGCCGCAAGTACGTTTTCCTAACCATCTTTGTCTGTCAATATACAACTAACAAACAATGAAATCATTTTTCCTACCCCTCCCATTACTGATGGAGCAACCCGGAAACTGGCTTATTTATCGGGCAGTAACATCTCCTTTCTCATGAAACTGATCAATGAAGACCTGGTTGAAATATCGCCGCTGCAGCCTGGTATCTACCTTGTGGTTAAGTATAGGATCGGATATAGGATTTTAGTGGAGTAAGGCAGTGTCGGTTAATGACTTTATTTAGAATTCAGAAAACCTTCTGACACAAAAAACTGCGTACAATCAACCAAACAGAAAATACCATGATAAAGCCAGGCATTGAAAAACTAATCGAAGTAATGCAATCAAAGGAATACAGGATCTATGACAACGATGCTGTCGACTGGAATCTGAACATTGTAGGAATCCGGAATGCAAATCTTATCCCGGATAGATTTGATGATACATTATTGATATTCCATAAGTTCCTGGGAGAATGGTACATTGACTACTATCCTGTTACCACAGATCCCAGTATCTACTACTTGTTAAATCCGGCCAATGAGGTCAAACATAAGGGCACTGCGATTTTAATGGAAGGGCAATATGCAGGAGCGTATTGTATCGCCAAACACCGAAACTCCTATTACGCACTTTGTCAAAACCTGGGAGGAGTAAAAGTATTCAGGGATAATGACAGGAATGGCTCCTTAGATATCGATCCCGGGACGATAGAACAAGGTTTTTTTGGGATCAACCTTCACAAAGGCCCCAAAAACGGCAACTGGGAAACAAAAAACACCAATTATTCGGCAGGCTGCCAGGTTTTTGCCGATTCCAGGCATTTCAGCGAGTTTATGTTAAAATGCCGGAACGGGGAAAAATCATTTGGAAATAAATTCACCTACACCCTCCTCAATGAACGTGATTTTTTATAGCCTGGTTTCCGACCGGTTCGTCCCGGACATAATAAAGAATTGAAGCCCGAAGATTGCCGGCATAGTGGGAGGAGGTATCATTCCCTCAAGGAGAGATTAAACATAAACTATTAAATTTTAAATCTAACAATTACGATTATGTCAAATTCTATCGCGAAAGTATACGCAAATTCCGTCAAAAAAAATCAAAAAACTTTATATGGTGTATGGGAGCCAGGTTTTCCCGTAAAATTAGGAGATTTTGGCGTTATGACCGGGAATATATTTACTCAGATAGGTAATATATCCGAGCTGGACGAACTGAAAGATTTTAAAATTAATTATAGAGTTGACGACACAAAAGATGAAAAATTTTTCACCTCACAGCACGGCGTTCAATTTGAATTAAAGCCACAGGCAGAGGGGCCGATACAGGGCGTTAAGATTAACGCTTCTATTGAGATAAATTTCTCGAAAGAAAACTCTATCTTCTTTAATGGGGCCGAGTGTTCCTTTGAAAGCATTGAAAATAAGTATGAGCTGGGAAAGAGATTATTACAAATTCATAAAGAATCAAAAGATAAATGGAGAAGAGAATTTGTTGTTGTTACCGACAGGGTAATTACAAAACGTGCACTAATACTGGTTTCAACTTCATCAGACTTCTCAATAACCCTTGAAGCTGATGCTAATGTCCCCGAGATTAATTTAGCGAAAGCATCGCTTGGATTAAAACTTAAGTCTCAAAAATCAAGCGGTTATAAAGTAATAACGGAAGAAGGGATAATTCCATTAATTGGTCTTTCAAAAATAAGGCCGTCTTTCTTGTTCTTCGGTAAGGAGTTCGGACTGATGAAAGAAACGTACGATTCGGAAATGAGTGAAGACATCTTCAACTATGAGGGCTTTCAAACAGAACTCAGTGAAGAGGAATTAAACTTTCTCCAATACACGGAAGATTTGGATGAGTAACATAGAATCCTACATCTCTTCCTCCAGCCGGTACCGGTAAACCTTCCGCGACGGGATCCTGGCCAGCAATAAAAGCCCTATCACAAAATAAAACAGCAGCGCCAGTATGCTATTGCGCATGCTGCCGGTCATCGCTTCGATAAACCCGAACGTAAATGTCCCCAAAACCAGTGAAATCTTTTCGGTGACGTCATAGAAGCTGAAATAAGAGGCCGTGTCTTCCGTATCATCCGGGATTAGCTTTGTATAGGTGGCGCGGGAAAGCGCCTGGATCCCGCCCATGACCATACCTACCGTGGCGGCGAGCATATAAAACTCTTCCTCTTTCGTCACAAAATAAGCTGCGGCGCAAATACCGATCCACGTTGCCACGCCGATCATCAGCGCATAGATATTCCCCAGCTTACCGGAAAGCCACGAAAAAAAATAAGAACCGGCTATCCCTATAATCTGGATCAGCAGGATCGTCGTAATAAGGCTTTTGGGAGGAAGCTTCAGTTCGTTTGCCCCAAAAAGAGTAGCCACGTACATCACGGTCTGAACGCCCATGTTAAAAATGAAGAACGCGATCAGGTAACGCGGAAGCAGCACCTGTTTCTGCAGCTGCCTGAACACAACGCCCAGCTTCCTGAAGCCGTTAAAAATCCAGTTCCCTTCCGGTTTCCTGTTATGAACGTTATTCGGCAGCCGCCTGAAAGGGATCTGGGCAAACACGATCCACCAGACCCCGACCGACAGAAATGAAAGCCGTGCAGGAAGCGACTTGTCGACGATGCCGTACCAGGCGGGGAACATAATCATTGACAGGTTAAACAGCAGCAAAATGACCGCGCCCAGGTAACCCAGGGCAAATCCCCTCGCGCTGAAGCGATCGTAATTATCCTCCGTAGCTATTTCCGGCAGGAAGGAATTGTAAAATACGATGCTCCCGCTCCACCCGATCAGGCTGGTCATAAAGGCAAGTACCGAAAGCTCCAGCGTATCTCTTTTGAAAAAGAAAAGACACGCGCAACTGATTGCGCCCAGGTAGCAGAAAAACTTCATAAATGTCTTTTTCCTGCCTGTGTAGTCGGCTATGGCGGTACAAAACGGGATTAAAACCGCTATCAGTAAAAAAGAGCACGAAACAGACCACGAAAACAGGACCGTGTTTTTTACCTGCATACCGAAAAAGCTTACCACATCGCTCCCGTCCGCCGCCAGGGCTGTCGCACTGAAATAAACGGGGAATACGCTTGCCGTAATCACGAGGTTGTGAACCGAGTTGGCCCAGTCGTACATACACCAGGCATTTATTATCCGGGGGTTATTTTTCTGCATTTCGGGGTGAGGTTATTGATCGCGGGTAGTTATCGTTTAGAAGGGGTAGCCGACGCCGATATTCAGGTTGAGAAAGTTGGTCTGGCGGTTGTTGAATAATTTATTGAACTTCAGCTCATCCAGCACAAACCGCTGAAGATAAGGATCGTACACTTTTGCTCCGAAGTCAAAGCGGAGGACCACGAAACCGAAGTCATAACGTAGTCCGAAACCGGTACCGACGGCAAATTGCTTATAAAAACGATTTATTTTGAATGTCCCCGAGCCGAGATCAGGTCCTGACAAATTCCAGACATTCCCAGCATCCAGGAACAGCGCATAGTTGATTTTTCCGAAAAAATCAGCCAGGTGTCCTCTGAGCTCGAGATTCCCTTCCAGCAGGAACTCCCCCGGCGACTCGATGGAAAGGTTATTGGAGGTATACCTCGGACGGGTCGAGCCCGGTCCCAACCTCCTGGGCAGCCATGCCCTGACGCTGTTTGAGCCGCCGGCAAAGAAATATTTCTCGTAGGGAGGCACGCTGCTGATCCCTTTCCTGTTCCCGCCATAGCTGTGCACGCCGCCTGTATTGACCCTGGCGACGAAAGAGGAGGAGTTGTTGATCCGCCAGTATTTTCTGAAATCAATATTCCAGCGGATAAATTTAAAAAACTGAAGTGTATCCCGCTCGGAGCCCGGGTTGACGACCTTGTTGATGACATTCATCTGTCCGGGGAAAAAATTGAGGCTTGTACCGCCCGACTCCAGCGACGCACGAAGGTATTTTGCATTCTCGGGCGCTCCGAAGATCGGGTTTGTATTATAGACGAATGTAAAATTAAAAGCCGATACAAAAGAGCGAAGGAAGCTGTTTCTGAGGTTATTTCCCTGCAGGGCCAGGGAATCGAGCAGCTGCTGAAACTCAGGGTTCAGTTTCTGGGTATTCAGAACGCTCAGGTCGATCAGGGACAGGCTGTAGAAAACGTTATTATTCGGCTGTAGTGAATAGATTGCCGCCGATTTGATGCTCGTACGGACATATTCCGGCCGGTCGACATAGTTATAACCGACGTTCACCTGGGTTTTGGGGTTCAGATACCCGTACCGGTGTCGTATCGCGCCGATAGGCACTAACAGTTGAGGAAAGGTAAGCGAACTGTTCAAACCCAGTTCTGTGCTGCGATACAGGAGGTTTCTCGCACCATATCCAGAAACCGCCTCAATACCGCCCCGGAGATTGATCTCGAAGTTTTCAAGCCCGTTAAATACATTCCTGATCTTGTACGACAAGGTGGCAAAAGGGCCCGGCGCCTGCGACTGGATCACGTTCAGACCGAGGTCTGTAGCCAGTTCATATTTATTCAGCGGGATAGCATTGATCCGGCCTGTCAGGCGCGTAGCGGTAGTGTCGAACGAAAGGTTGACAAACTGAAACTGGTCGGTAAGAGAAAGCTGTCTTTGGGTATACCGCTCATCCAACTGGCTGTAGGTACTGTCGGGCCGGAGCCGTATCATCGAGTTCAGGATCCGCGGCGAATACTTTTTATCGCTGTGAATGTAGGTGATGCCATCGTAGCTGAGCGTATCCCTGACGTCAAGCTCGGCAGGCAGTCCCGACGAAGGCTGCACCTCAACCGTCATACGGGCGATACGGAATTTCTTTTGCCCGCCCGGAGGAGGCGTATTGGCAACGAAGGTCCGGATATCGATGGTTTTCCTGATGCTGTCGGTCTCCAGCCTGATCGTGTCATTGATCAGGAAAGAGATATTCTGCCTTGTAAACGCAAAAAACCCGTTATTTTTGAGTAAGGTCTCTATCCTGATCCTTTCTTCCTCGAAAACGGCCTGGTCGTACCGGTCTCCGCGCCTGAGCCTGCTTACGGCGCCCTTTCCCTGGTTAAGCAAACTGTCGATTTCCGGGTTCCGGCTGAGGGTCACTACCTCCCGTATGATCGTCGGCCTGCCTTCGGTAATATAATAAGTATTCTTTACGCGCTGAAACGAAGTGTCGGACTTGTACGATACCTGCGCATCGAAAAAACCTTTATTGAAAAGGTAGCCCTTCATCTTTTCCACATTTTTCTCCGCTTCGGCTTTGGAGTGGTATACAGGCGGCTCACCGGGCACTCGCATCCACCAGTTTCCTTCGTCTACTCCGAGCCGGGCTTTTTCGATGCGTTTGGCGTATTTTTTCCTGAGCTTATTTTGCTGTCGCGCCGTAAGGCTGGTATCCGCTGATTTCGACTGGTACTCCAGCGTCAGGTCTGAGAGCTTTCGCCTGTAATGCTCACGGTTATACCCGCTCGAGCCCACCCGGTAAAGCCACAGGTAGGGATAGAACGGGAGCGCCAAAAACCGACGATTGGGTTTTGTCGGGATAAGCGCTTCCATATCCTCATTTTTGATAACTTTATTGCCTTTAAATACTGTGTTTCCCAACAGGTATTCTTTTTCACCATTCGTTTTCACGGTCGCGCAACCCGAAAACCACAGGGATAAAAAAGCGAAGAACAACAGACTTACAAGGCGCAGATATTGAAAATATGCTTTCAAAAAACCAGATCAAATATTACAAATCGCTGCAAATTAAAAAGTTCAGACAGATTCACCAATCTTTCACCGTAGAAGGCGCCAAAAGCGTGACGGAGCTTCTGGCGTCCGACTTCGAGGTTGAGCTGGTCGCTGTAACGGAAGAATTCCGAACTGCTCATCCAGACCTTCTTGAAGCCGTCGACGCGCAGGTCGTTAGCGCCACGGCCAACGACCTCGCCCAGATAGGCAGCTACCAGACCAACAATGCCTGCGTGGCTATTGCTAAAACGAAAGAAAACGTATTTATCGATGTGGCAGGCAAAGAATTTGTGATCGTGCTCGACGATATCCGCGACCCGGGAAACCTTGGGACTATCGTCCGGATTGCCGACTGGTATGGCTTCCAGAAGATCGTATGCTCGGAAACGACCACCGACTTTTACAATCCTAAAGTAATTGCAGCGAGCATGGGCTCCTTTACCAGGATCCGGATCTATTACAGCAGTCTCGTCAGGTATTTTGAGAAGGCCTCCCCGGCCCGTATCACCGGTACTTTCCTCGGCGGGACCTCCCTTTATGACTACAATTTCCCCGCATCGGGCGGCTACCTGGTGCTCGGAAACGAAGCCAACGGAATCCGCGACGAGGTAGCGGCCCTGGTCACCGACCGGGTATCGATCCCCCGCTTCGGCGGCGCAGAGTCGCTCAACGCCGGCATCGCCGCAGCAGTCATTTGTGACAACATCAGGCGTCAGTGGAAATAATTTGGCCAAAGGATTTGGTGCAGACCAAAACAACAATTATTTTTGCACCCACAAAACACCTGAATGAGGTGTTCTGGCAGTTTAGAGAGTTGGCGGAGTGGTCGATCGCGGCGGTCTTGAAAACCGTTGTACCGCAAGGTACCGGGGGTTCGAATCCCTCACTCTCTGCATTAGGGGGATTTCTTCGCGAAATCCCCCTTTTTTTTCGTAAAAAAAGATACCCTTTCTCTATCGTTGTCGAGCGGTTATGAAGCCAAGGGTTAGTTGTGGAGTACGTTATATTTTTCTGGGTGATAATTACTACTGACCCGCGTGGATAAGACAAGCCTAAATTGCCTGATAATGGACTAATAGAGGGGAAAATTTCCAATTAAAAACCTGAGTCTTATTCAGCCTTGGTACTGGTATCAAGGCTGTCTTTTTTCCCGGCGCTCAGAAAATTCTGAACATCCTGTTCGGAAAGCCCTCCCACCACATGCAGGTCGGGCCTCAGCTGGCGCAGTTTGGCGACTCCCGAATCGGTAACGGCCGATTGCCACAGGTAGAGACTCCTGAGCGCTTTCATCTCGGACAGCTTTTTAATGCTGGCGTCCGAAACTTTCGTACCGATCAGGTTGAGGTACTCGAGGTTCGGCAGCCCGCCCAGTTGCGTAATCCCCTCGTCGGTTACGCCGGTGTGCTCCAGGTAAAGCTTGTTGAGATTTTTCAACCCGGCGATGTCTTTCACCGCCTTGTCTGTAACAGCGGTTCCGCCGACTTTGAGCCATACAATCTGGTCGGATAGCTTTTGCAGCAACGTTGCCTGCTCGTCGGAAAACGAAGGCGCGTTAATTGCGCTTACTTCGATAATGTTCTGGTCTTTTGAGACCGGCGATACGATCAGGCTTAACTTTTTTAGCTCCGCCACAGCGTTTTTATCCGCTTCGGTGACCGTAATCTGGCTTAAATCAATGCCCTTCGCCGGGCTGTCGGTCCCTTCCCCCGTCCCGGTTTCTCCCAGAGCCTGCAGGCTGCCTGCAATTTCCTCGGGCTGCTCGAGATCCGCTACTTTCTTGTCCCTGGGGGCGCCTTGGTCGATCCACCAACTGATCAGGCCGATCTGCGCTTCGGTGAGCTGCGGCTTGCCTTTGGGGGGCATGTGCATATCGTTTTCCATGGGCAAAAGACACACTTTCACGAGGCCGCTTCCGGCGCCTTTCCCCTCCGTCAGGACGGGCCCGTTATCGCCGCCTTTTTCCAGGTGCTCGTAGCCGTCCAGCCGGAGACCCCCTTTCTTTTTCGAGCTTCCGTGGCATTGCACGCAGCGCGTATTCAGGATGGGCTGCACAATATCGTTGTATACCAACGCCTGGTTTACATCTGCCAGCGGCCTGATCTCGCCGCCGGAGCCGGATTCTTCCCGGGGCGGCAGGCCGGCCAGCGCCCGTACGGGATTCGGTGCGTACTGCAGGAGATACCCGTCGCCGTGCGTGAGGTTACCGCCCAGGTGACCGGCCGAAAACATCAGCAGGACCGAAAGCCCGAAAGCCGGGAAATACAGGGCGGGAAGCCAGCTGAGCCTGGCGTTGAGCCAGTCGTTGCCGACCAGCCACGCGACCCAGGCAAAAACCGCCACCCCTATCCCCTGCCACTTATGGCTGCCCAGGGTTTCTTCCTCGTACCCTCCGCCCGACGCCAGCAAAAACCCGACGATGCACGCCAGGGTAGCGCCGATGGCCGTGGCAAGCAGAATGAATGCCTTTGTACTTTCGGTGACCGATAATTTCCCCAGACGCTGGCCGGCTTCCAGGAAGAGCGCGATCAGGAGAAAGCCGATAGGCAAATGAACAAGCAAGGGGTGTAAGCGGCCTATAAAAAGCGCCCAGTCAGAAAGCTGCAGCAAAACGGTTAACATTAAAATCAAGCATTTCGTAATCTATAGGAGGCGTCTCAACAAGCTCCCGGCATGACACCTGTTTAAGACACCTTTAGCTGACGATCAACCATCGGCGGTCAGCATCAGACCCAACCCGGATTCCCGCAGTCGCCGGCTGAAACACGGGGTTCAGTTCAGGCGAGGATTTCATTAACCACTTCCCCATGAACATCGGTAAGCCGGTAGCGCCGGCCCTGGTGTTTGAAAATAAGCTGCTCGTGATCAAGCCCCAGGAGATGCATGACCGTAGCCTGGAAATCGTGCACATGCACCGGGTTTTTCACGATGTTGTACCCGAAATCGTCGGTTTCGCCCAATACAAATCCTTTCCGGATGCCGGCGCCTGCCATCCAGATCGTAAAGCTCTTGGGGTGGTGGTCGCGGCCGTAATTCTCTTTCGTGAGCTTCCCCTGGGAATAGGTGCCGCGGCCGAACTCTCCCCCCCAAACTACCAGGGTCTCATCCAGCAGCCCCCGCTGCTTCAGATCGCGGATCAGGGCAGCCGACGCCTGATCGACGCTTTTTGCCATGATCTGGAGGTCCCTCGGCAGGTTCCCGTGCTGATCCCACCCCTGGTGGTACAGCTGGACAAATTTCACATCCTTTTCAACCAGCTTCCGGGCGAGCAGGCAGTTGGCCGCAAACGTCCCCGGCTTCCGTGAATCCTCCCCGTACATGTCGAAAATATAGTCGGGCTCCCTTGAAATATCCAGTGTTTCGGGCACGGCGGTCTGCATCCGGTAGGCCATTTCATATTGCGCCATGCGATAGTTGATCTCCGGATCCAGGATTTTTTCGAACTGCGCCTGCTGCAGTTTGGCCAACGTATTCAGCATTCTCCTGCGGCTCGTTTTGTCGACTCCGTCCGGGTTGTTCAGATAAAAGACAGGGTCGGGCCCTGAACGAAACACCACTCCCTGGTGAACCGACGGCAGGAACCCATTGCTCCACAGCTTGGCATAAAGCGGCTGGTCCCCGCTGCGTCCTTTGGAAAGAAGCACAACAAAAGCGGGCATGTTCTGGTTGTCGGACCCCAGCCCATAGCTGATCCAGGAGCCCCATGAGGGGCGGCCGCCCTGCTCGCTGCCGGTCTGGAAAAAGGTAACGGCCGGGTCGTGGTTAATCGCCTCCGTGTGCATAGACCTGATGAACGTCACATCATCGACAATCCCGGAGATATGCGGCAGCAGCTCGCTGATCATCATATCGCCTGATCCGTGCCGTTGGAACTTATAATAGGAAGCGGCCAGCGGGAAGCTGCTCTGCCCGGCGGTCATCCCCGTTAACCTTTGCCCCTTTCGTATCGATTCCGGCAAGTCCTGGCCCCACATCGCTTCCAGCTTCGGTTTATAGTCGAATAATTCCAGCTGGGAAGGGCCGCCGCTCTGAAACAGGTAGATAATCCGCTTTGCTTTAGGTACAAAATGCGGCTTGCCCAGCGGAACGTTGGTCTCCTGCGCTTCCGGCTGCGGGGGCTTTTTTTCAGCCGTCGCGCGGTCGGCATTCAATAATGACGCCATTGCGGCGGCACCCAGGCCAAGGCTGCTGCGGGATAAGAAATTGCGACGGCTCAGCTGCTCGTGGACGTGGTTTTCAAGTTCTTTATGGAAGCTCATAGTGCAGATTTACCTTTTAATTACAAATTCGTCAAAGTTCATCACGGTGCTCGCGACCATGGTGAAGGCCGCTACCTTCGCGGCGTCCAGCGTCCGGTCGGCAGGGTACTCGCCTACGCTCAGGATACCGCTCACCCGTTTGGGGTTCCTTAAAAAATCGTCGTACTCTTCCTGGTAAAGCCCGCGCAGGATACTCAGCTCGTAATCGCTCGGCGGACGGCTGGTCAGGGCGGTAAAAATATGCGCTATCTGCCGGTCTACGGCATTGTCGCGTTTCAGTGCCTGCTGGGCAAGCACCCTGGAAGCTTCGACAAACTGCGGGTCATTCATTACGACCAGGGCCTGTAGCGGCGTGCTTGTTTTCTGCCTTTTGGTAATACAGAAATGCCGCTCCGACGCATCAAAGCTGAGCATCATGGGCGGGGGCGCGCTGCGCTTCCAAACCGTATAGAGACTACGCCTATAAAGTGTGTCGCCGTGCTGCTGCCGGTACCTGACTTCGTTCCGGGTAGCCAACGCCTCCCAGATCCCGTCGGGCTGGTAGGGATGGGCGCTCTTACCCCCGATCCAACCGGCCATCAGCTTGCTCGACGCCAGGGCGTTGTCGCGTATCTGCTCGGCGCTCAGGCGGTAGCTCGGGCCGCGCGTATAATAGCGGTTATCCTCGTCCTCCGCGTTCAGGTCAGTACGTATTCTGGAAGACTGGCGGTAGGTCGATGACATGACGATCATCTTCTGCATGGCTTTCACATCCCATTTTGACTCCCTGAACGCCGAAGCCAGCCAATCGAGCAGCAAGGGGTGCGTCGGGAGCTCTCCCTGGTTGCCGTAGTCATCGCTTGTCACCACAAGACCGTTCCCGAAATAAGACTGCCAGAAACGGTTGACGGCAACACGGGTAAATAGCGGGTGGTCTTCATGCAACAGCCATTGCGCCAGACCCAGGCGATTTTCGGGATAGCCCTTCGGGATCTTGAAGAAGCTGTCGGGTGTATCCGCTGTCACTTCCTTATCCGGGGCGTCGTAAGCCCCCCTGTTCAGGATGTACGTTTTCCTCGGGAACCTGCGTTCCTTCGTAATCATGACGTCGATCTGCGTGTTGCGTATCTCCGTCTCTTCGCCCAGCAGCGACAGCGCCTCGGCCCTGGCCTGGCGGTAGCTTTCGTCAATATGGGCAAGGTAGTAATCCCGGAGCGCTGCCAGCTTCTCAGGAGGCCTTTTTTCCCGGGGCGTCTTCAGAACGGCGAGCAGCTCGTTCTTTCTGCTGAACTCGCCCAGCATCTCCAGCGGGGTAAGCACGCGGGAATAAATCTTAAGCTCGTCTACTTCAAAATTCTTGGTGCGCTGGTCTGACAGGCGCCCGATACTCAGCTGGTCCACGTACCAGTTCGTTTTATTTTTCCCGTAAAGAATACTCTGGGTAAGTCCGTCGTTATGAACGGTTACTTTGACCGGCAGGCCGTCCAGGTAAAGTACCACGCCGTTGGCTTTGCTAAGCCCGTCGTAGGAAAAGGCCACGTGCGTCCATTTATCGAGCGGCACCGGATCGACCGTCTGGATCTCGATCGAATTTTCGGGCCACACATAGCTGATCGTCAACCTGATCCGCCCGTCGGGAAGACGGAACACGTTCCAGCCCCTGTATCCGTTCATAACCCCGTTCGATTTGTGGATCAGCGAGCCGTCAATCGCCGCGTCCCGGATGTTCAGCCAAATGCTGATGGTAAAGGGCTGGTTCCGTTCGAAGAATGCAAATTTATCCCCGAAGCGGACCGGGTTATCCCCGTACATAAATCTCGCTTTCCCGAACTTCCCGGGACGGGAAGCAGCATTCGAAAGGCTGTCGTCTCCTTCCGAAAAAGCCTTGTGTCTGAGGTTGGCAAGGTTTGCAAATTCTTTGCCTGAAGCCTCATCAAAGGTAAAGTAGCCGATAAGATCCTTATTTCCCGGTATAAGGGCCTTTTCAGGCGCCGACTCCGCTGCCTGCAGCCATTTCTGAAATCTTTCTTCATAGGCGGTATCGTCGCTCCGGAGCCGGTCATATTCCTTTTCGAGCCGGGTACGGATGAAGTCCAGTCTTGCCTCTGCTTCAGGCGCCGGGATCGTGATAGCAGGGCTTGACTCCCCGTTATAGGGAATCTGGCCGTTTTCATTGACATTATTAAAATAGGCAAAGAGCGAATAATAGTCTTTGTGGCTGATGGGATCATATTTGTGGTCGTGGCAGCGGGCGCACTCCACCGACATCCCCAGAAAGACTTTCCCGAACGTATCGGTACGGTCGGCCACGTAAGCGGTCCGGTATTCTTCCGGGACAATACCCCCTTCCTGGCTTTGCTGGTGCATCCGGTTAAATGCCGTGGCAACCAGCTGGTCGCGGGTGGGGTTGGGGAGCAGGTCTCCTGCCAGCTGCCAGGTAACAAACCCGTCGTATGGAAGGTTTTCGTTGAACGCTTTGATGACCCAGTCGCGGTACGGCCAGGCGGTCCGGGGCCCGTCGTCCTGGTATCCGTGCGTATCGGCATACCGGGCGGCATCCAGCCAGGCTACCGCCATGTGCTCTCCGTACCGCGGAGAGGCCAGGAGCCTGTCTACCGTTTTTTCATAGGCTTCCGGCGATGAGTCGGCCAGGAAATTTTCTATCTCACCGGCCGTTGGCGGCAGACCGGTGAGGTCCATGGAAACGCGGCGGAGCAACGTGATCTTATCGGCCTGCGGCGACGGCGTAAACCCTTTCTCCTCCATCTTTTCCAGGATGAAATGGTCTATTTCATTGGCAGCCCACTGCTTGTTCCCGGTTTCCGGAACCCGCGGCTTTTCCACTTTTGTAAAAGCCCAATGCGGCTTATAGACGGCGCCTTCCTCGATCCACCGGATCAGAATAGCCTTTTCCCTGGCCGTCAGCGAAAGGTGGGATTCGGGAGTAGGCATTTTCATGTCCGGATCATCGGAGAGAATCCGGTGAACAAATTCACTGCGCCACGGCTTCCCCGGTGTAATAGCTTTTAACCCGCTTTCGGTTTCTTTCTTATAGGCGAAACCGGCGACATCAAGCCGCAGGTCAGCTTTCTGATTTTTTGCATCCGGTCCGTGGCATGCAAAGCACCGGTCAGAAAGAATAGGTTTTACGTCGTAGACGTAGTCAACCGGTCCCGAAAGATCCGACAGCTCCTCTTTTACATCCTCCGGCAGCTCAAGATTCTGCCGGCAGCATACCAGGACCCAGCCTGTACAAAGAATCGCCCAAACACTATGCTTTACCATCTTTTGGAAACTCGTTAAATCAAACTCTTGCCGGATTGGCTTTCATCCCCGGAAATATTCCTGTTGTTATTCAATACTCGTCCGGTCATAAGTGCAGGGAGCTTTCCCTCCATGTACTTATGACCGGCGAAGCCTTCAGCAAGTAGATCCAGACATTTCAGCACTGAAGTTCTCAGAGAACCGGACGTTCATGCTGCCTAATAGCCCGGATTCTGAACCAGCAACTGATTCCTGTCCATTTCCGCGCGTGGAACCGGGAAAAAATAGGCCTTGTCCAGCCACGACCGCTTTTCTACTTCTTTTAAAGTGATGGTCGGTACGCTCGAAGTGACACGGGTCACCGGGTCCATTTTATAAATGATGCTGACCCCATGCACCGGCGCATATGCTTCCGGCCCGATCGCCCAGCGTCTCACATCCCACATCCGGTGATCTTCAAAAGCCAGCTCTATCCTGCGCTCGTTACGATAGCGGGTGCGTAAAGCGTCGCCCGATTCCCTGATATCAGGCATCCCTGCTCTTTTCCTCACTTTATTGAGGTAGATTTTAGCTTCGTCGTATTCACCCAGCTCGATGCATGCCTCTGCATAATTGAGCAGTATTTCTGCAAACCGGATGTGCCTCCAGGGTATGTCCTGCGAAATATTCAGGAATTGCCCGTCTTTTGTCGGGTCGAGGA
The DNA here is from genome assembly GCA_037191015.1 of Spirosomataceae bacterium. Classification (GTDB taxonomy): domain Bacteria; phylum Bacteroidota; class Bacteroidia; order Cytophagales; family Spirosomataceae; genus Ravibacter. The sequence goes on along the minus strand of JBBCKD010000013.1, from coordinate 188,131 downwards.
ATTTCCGCAGGTAATAACCCGTATACCCGCCTTCAAAAGCCGAAACGGTGCTGTTCCGTCCGTCCGGCCCTCCCCAGAGGGACATCGAATTGGTTTGCGGATTCCACATTTCTTTATCGCCGATGCTGATGACCCCATTGGGTTCTATAGGCGCCACATCGGCCGTCCGCGGTCTCCATTTGGCGCCTTCATAGAGAATAGAAGCGTAAAAACGCGGGTCTCTGTTCACGTAAGGGGAAGCCGCATGAACAGGATTCTGCCAGCTGAACTTTGAGCCGTCCTTCATTTCGTAGCTATCGACAAGATCGCCCAAAGGACAGTTGTTGCCGCCGCCGTGATACCCGTTCGGATTGTTGTTGTTCAATATATTATTGTTATAAGGAACAATCCTTGCACTGAAGTAACGTATAAAAATGTCTTCCTCCGTTTCCGAATCGGCCAGAAACAGGTTGACAAAGTTCTGGGCCACAGAATCCGCCGGGGCCGGCGACTCTTTGTAAAGTGCATACTCGTTCAGGTCGATCACGGCTCTGGCTGCATTTTTTGCGGCAAGCCACCGGTCTCTCTGATCCCCCGAGGTGTATCTCACATATTCAGGTTTTTCATAGCCCGAAAACCCGGATTTATTGTGCAGATCGCTCGCGGCATAAAGTAATATCCTCGATTTCAAAGCCAGCGCTGCTCCTTTGGTTGCTCTTCCGTTGTTGCTGCCCGTATGGCGGACCGGCAATAGCTCTGCGGCTTTATCGCATTCGTCTGTAATGAATTTTATACAATCTTCATACGAATTACGCGCTACGCTGAAGTCGTCATCCAACGAAAAAACCTTGTCGATAATCGGTACCCCTCCATACAGATTGAGCAGGTACATATAGGTCCATGCTCTCAGGAAATATCCTTCCCCCTTCAGTCTGTCTTTCCTGGTCTTCCCGTCGACCAGGTTGTCGCTGTCAGGCAACCGGTCTACATTGCTCAGAAGAATGTTACAGCTCCTGTTAATGGCATAGAGCTGTTGCCATATCATACGGGGATGCCCCTCCCCCTGCAGCCAGCCGGGTATGTTGTCGGGACTGATGACGCAGTTATTAAAATTGAGCAGATTGCTGTTGTCCCGCCGGTGCCCCTCATCCACGAAGCACATCTGCATGAATTTTGAATACGGGATATCCATGGCGTCGTAGATGCCATTTACGAAAAGCTCGGCCAGCGCCGGATCCTTCCATACCGCCGTTTCGGAGTACTCGCCCAATGGGTCTAAATTAAGCTGGTCGTCAGAACAGGAGCAGCAAAGCCCTGTAAAAAAGACCACGATCGAAATATATTTTCTGCTATTCATAACCGTAAATCAAAATGCCAGTGATAAACCTAAACTATGTACTTTATTCAACGGGTACGCCGTATTCGACGTCGTTTCAGGGTCAAATGTCTTCAGCCCGGTGAAGGTCAGCAGATTCATCCCGGTGAAAAACACTCTGAAATTGTTCAGCCCTGTCTTCGAGCAGAAGCTATCCGGCAAATTATAGCCAAGCTCCAGGTTTTTCAGCCGCAGGTAATCCGATTTCCGGTTCCAGTAGGTGTTGGGCCCGGTACCGCCCTGGTTCCAGTATTCCGACCGGAAATTACCCGCTCTGGGCTTTGAAGCATCGATATTTGCCGGCGTCCAGCGGCCATCCAGGTCTTCCATCGTGAAATTTCCTACCTCGCCTGATTCTACCTCGTGATACCGCGTAGCTCCGGTAGCACCCTGGAACCCGGCATTCAGATAGATTCCCTTATAGCCAATATTCAGGTTTAATCCGCCTGTAAATCTCGGGGTTGTCGTCCTGTCCGACCGGACCCTGTCCAGCCCGTCTATTTTCCCGTCCTCGTTTACGTCTCTGAAAATAATGTCTCCAGGTTTCGCATTCTGCCAGTGAGGGTAGTTGTCAATCGCTGCCTGATCTCTGAATATCCCGATAGCCTCATAGAGCAGGCCTGCCGAATTGTTGCTGACCAGGTCGATGTTAACCGGCTTCCCGGTCGCTTTCTGGTAGTCGGGAACATTCGGAGACTCGTCCCAGAAAATCACCTTGCTTTTTGCGTACCCGCCATTGACGCCTATACCATATGTAAGGTCGCCCGCCCTGCCGTTATAGTAAATATCGAATTCAACCCCCTGGTTGCTTACCTTTCCTATGTTCTCGCGGGGAAGCGTCAGCCCCGCCGTAGAAGGAATGGAGGCATTGCGATATAAAAGAATATTGGAACGGAAATTATAGAAATAATCTGCAGAGACATCCAGCTTATGGTTCAGCAATGATAAATCCACACCCACGTTGGTCTGCGTCGCCACTTCCCATGTAATCGACGGGTTGGGAATTCTCAGCTCTTTCAGGAATTTCACTTCCTCATGTCCGTTAAATACGGTAGTGTTCCTGGAATCTTTCGGATCGTTGTTCCCGCCTGTTGCCGAGTTATCAAACCCGTAGCTGGCCAGGAACTGGTAGGGGTCGATCCGGTCGTTGCCGGTTTGCCCCCAGGAGGCGCGGAGCTTGAAGGTATTGATGAAGGACAGACTACTTTCCCAGAAGCCCTCGTTCGAGGCGATCCAGCCCGCCGAGACCGAGGGGAAAAAGCCGTACTGTTTTCCTTCCGGGAAAATGTAGGATCCGTCGTAGCGGAATACCATTTCAAGCAGGTACCTCGACATATAGTCATAGTTAAAGCGGCCGAAGTAGTTCCGGCGGGCGTTATGGCTTGCCGAGCCGGTATTGGTTTTGTCCAGGTCTCCTCCGGCAAACAGCTCATCGATCAGCGCCGAGGCGAAGTACGTCCGGTACGCTGAGAAATTCATCGACTTGCCCGATCCGCGCTCGATGCCCGCCATCGCTTTGATGTTATGATTGCCCAGCGAACGCGTGTAATTGATCAGCGCGTTCATCACAAGGCCGTTCCCGTCGCTCATGAACTGGTCGAGGTTCGCGGCCGAATAGCCCGACAGCGCGCCCGAAACCACCGGCATGTTGTGTTCATCCATGGTTACCCCGTCCCAGGAATACAGCATCCACGGCGTTCTCCATATTTTCCCGTTCCGTATCGACTTGTCAAAGGCCACATTCCCGGTAAGCGTCAGTCCTTCCACACCGGGAACGGCGATATCCAGCCGGGCGTTGCTTTGAAATACATAATCGATGCTTTTGTCGTAGCCGGTCACGTCGGTTGCCACCACTGCAGGATTTCTTCCCGCTTCATACCCCGCCGCCGGATAGTCGCCGTAAAACGCGACCCGGTTCGGCCTTCCCATCCCCGAACGAAGCAGCTCGAATAAGGATACGGTCGAATTGTTCCGGTTTTCCTGGCGGAAGTTAAGGTCGACCCCCAGGTTAATGTATTTGTTGATTTTGGCGTCCAGGTTGCTGCGTATCCCCATCTGCTCGTAATGATTGGCGCTATTCCGGAAGATACCGTCCTGGTAGGTGTAGGCCGCCGACAAATAATACCGGACGTTTTCCGTCCCTCCCCTCATGGAGGCGTCGACGAACGTTTGAGGGGTCGAATTTCTGAAAATAAGGTCATACCAGTTAGTGTTGGGATGAAACCAGGGGTCAGACCCGTCGGCAAACAGCCGGAGATCTTCCTCTGAATACCGGGGCGCTCGGTTGGCATACTGGTCTATTTCATTCAGCGCCTGTCCATACGTGGCCGCGTCGGCATACCTGGGGACAATCGTCGGCGACGACCAGCCCTGCCTCATGTTGATGCTGACCTCGTTTTTCCCGGAGAGCCCGCGCTTGGTTGTGACCAGGATCACGCCGTTGGCCGCCTGGGAGCCGTAGATGGCCGCCGAGGCATCCTTCAATATCGTGATATTCTCTATGTCGTTCGGGTTCAACCGGTTAATATCTCTACCCTGGATCCCGTCGACTACAATGAGCGGATTGTTGTTGCCCAGCGTGTTCAGGCCACGTATGCGCAGCGCGGAGTTGTCGTTCCCGGGCTGTCCGGAAGTAGTGACGACTGTAAGCCCGGCGAACCTGCCTGCCAATGCGTTCGAGAAGTTACCCGACGGAATGTTGCTGAGCACCTCTCCTTTCAGCGAAACCAGCGAACCCGTCAACGTCGCCTTCCTGGCGGTCCCGTATCCGACCACTACTATCTCGTCTAGCCCTGTAATATTGCTTCTCAGCTGAACGCTGAGATTTTCCCTGCCCTGCACGGGCACTTCAACGGTAAGATAGCCGATGAAAGAAACAACCAGGGTATCTGTCGCCCCGGCCTGAACCGTAAAAGCGCCGTTCACGTCGGTGAGGGTCGCCCGGTTGGTCCCTTTCACGATCACGGTAGCGCCCGGCAGCACACCGCCTGTCGTATCGGTCACCGTGCCTTTTACTTCCGTTTCCTGCGTTGCCGGATCCGCTGGTTCAAAAATGGGGATCTTCCCGGCTAAGCCTCCGGCGTTCGCCTGCAGCGCGGCGGCCATTGCTAACAAAAAGGATAAAACATAAATTTTCATACATTCTGGTAATTAGGGTTAGTGATTTAGCATTGATTTAAGGTCAGCCCGGCATCGCCGGAATCGTAAGGGCGGATGCTACCCTGTTTTCGTGCAGAAAATCAGGGTAGTAATAATCACATAATGCCATAGGTTCGGAACGCTTCCACGCTGCTCATACCGCTTTCCAGCGCTTTTCTGACGACCTTTTCACCGCGGGCCTTTTCAATCGCTTTGCTGAACACCTCCGTCTCCAGCTCTTTCGGCACCACGATCACGCCGTCGAGGTCACCGAAGATCACGTCACCGGGATTGACTTTAATCCCCCCGAATTCAATCGGGACCCGGAAATCGACCACCTTTCCCCTGGGCTCCTGGTCCTGGGCATAGGAGCCCTTGCCGAAGGTTGGAAAATTCAACGCAAGTATTTCATTGGTATCCCTTGAATAGCCGTCCAGGATGGCCCCGGCAGCTCCCAGGTGAATCGCACGCGTAGCCATCAGCCCGCCCCAAAGCGCATAGGAAGACGAAGCGCCGGTGCAGATGTACACCTCGTTCTCTTTCAGGTCATCAAGCGCTTCAAACATCACGCCGAACGGCTTGGAAGCTGCCGTCTGCTGATCCCTTTCGTCGCTGATATCGGTTTCCAGAACCGGCATTGCCCTTCCGATGACAACCATATTCCCGGCCAGCGGCTTGATATCCTGAGGCAAAAACTGGTGGTAGTACCCCATCTTGTCGAGGATATCGCCTACTAACGCAGGGAACAGCTCTTTCCGCGCTATTCCGAAAAACTCTTTCTCATTCTTCCAGGGTAAAGAAGCATTGCCCTCTACGAAGGAAGACTCTTTTTTTGCATTGAACATCGATATTATTTACTTTTTTTGACTGCAATTTATGAGCAAAATCCAAAGATAACTTTGCATAATCTATTAGGAAATGATACTATACTACCAGTTTTAGCTTACATTTGGTCGTAGAAACGCAAATCCGTATTAAGAATGAAGCCGAAACTCATCAATGTGGTCGTCGATGGAATGAGCTCGTTCAGGGTAAACGATGAAATTATTCCTCATTTCTATAACCCGCTGCACTTTCACCCGGAGCTGGAGCTGACCTGTATCCTGAAAAGTAAAGGAACCAGGTTCGTCGGTCATCATGTGGAGTCTTTTCAACCGGGCGACCTGGTGCTCGTAGGCCCCAATGTTCCCCACTGCTGGAAAAACGGTCCGGAATATTATCACGCAGATCCATTGCTTGAGGCCCAGGCCATCGTGGTACAGTTCAGAGAAGATTTTGCCGGCCCGGCATTTTTTGATCTTCCTGAGCTGCTCCCGGTAAAAAAGCTGATTTACGATTCGAGAAGAGGGATAAAGGTGTACGGCAAATCAAGGGAAAAAATAAAGGCGCGGCTGGAAATGCTGCCGGCGCTGGCCGGGGTAAGCAGGATGACATGCCTTTTGGAAATTCTTGAAATGATGGCCCTGAGCAAAGAGAAAATCAGCCTGACCGAAATTGACCCGCACCGGCTGATGCCGCCCGTCCAGATGAAGCGCCTGAACGATGTATATCAATATACGTTGGATAATTTCAGGGAGAACATCGACATCGAACAAATTGCCCAGGTGGCCAATATGACTCCCAACGCGTTCTGCCGCTTTTTCAAAAGCCATAACCGCAGGACCTACACGCAATTTATCAACGAAGTCAGGATTGCCCATGCATGCAGCTTGTTGAGCACTACCTCCCTGAGCATCACGGAAATCGCTTACGAGAGCGGCTTCAACAACCTTGCGCACTTTAACAGGATGTTCAGGAAGCACCGGAAGGTGGTGCCGTTTTCCTACCGGAAGCAGCAGCTTGATTTTTAGCCGCCGTTTGCTACATAATCGTGCAGCGGCTGATTTTTGACCAGGGGGCCTATGGCGAACAGCACGATGGAAACGCCGATGAGCGCGAGCGTTCCGTATCCCATAAACACAGCATTGTATGCCACGGTATAGCTATAAGCCGACGCAAAATAGGCCAGGGTAATTCCCGAAAGCGATTGAAACACAGCGCCGCCGAGCCCTGATCCCACACTGGCCACTCCCCATACCGACGCGGCTGCGCTCTGGGGAACCACGTCGCCGGGAAAAGCCATTGAATTGGCTGTGTAGGAAGCATACCCGAAGCTGGCAAGGCTCAACACCACGATAGCCGACACCGGGGACCCGATGATAAAAGGCCCCAGGATCAGCGAAAACGCCAGCAGGGAGCCGAACAGGCCGACGGCTATTTTCCTGGCTTTGGGAATGGGTGTTCCCCGCCGGATCATAAATTGTGTAAACAATCCTCCCAGGATATTGCCCAGGTCGGCCGAAATAAACGGGACCATCGCAAACCAGGCGATCTTCTCAAGGTTCCAGTGATGCACGTCGACCAGGTACCGCCCGATCCAGAACGTGATGAAATACCATACCGGGTCGATAAAGGCTTTAGAGAGGGTGAACAACGAAACGAACCGCGTCCGAACCAGCTTTCCGAGCGGCACGACCCGTGCCTTCGACTCTTTCAGGGAATGTTCGGGCGTATAGTAGATAGACCAGAACAGCGGTATCCACAGATAGCCTAAAGCAGCAATAATCACGAAAGTGGCCTTCCAGCCATACGCGATGCTGAGCCAGGAAATCAGGGGCGGCGCTACGATGGCCCCGATCGCCGCGCCGCTGTTGAAGATCCCCAGTGCCGTGGAGCGCTCTTCAGGGCGGAACCATTCGTTGATCAGCTTGATGGCAGCCGGCCAGTTCCCGGCTTCGCCCAGTCCCAGCAAAAACCGGAACAACCCGAAATGAAATGGCGTTCTCGCGAGTGAATGCAGCAGGGCTGCCGTCGTCCAGAACGTCATGCAAAGTGAATAGCCGAGCCGGGTGCCGAGCTTGTCGATCACAAACCCCGAGCCCAGGTTGGAAAACGTATAGGCAACAAAAAACGCGGTCGCAATGTAGCCGAAGGATTCGTCGGAAATCAATTCGCGAAGATACCCCTCGGCGCTCAGGTAGTTGAATGCCAGACGGTCGACATAGTTTAATATCGTGGCAGCCAGGGGAAAGCAAACAATCCCCCAGCGCACCCGGGAGTAATGAGGTCCGATTTTCACCGGGCTATGCATAATACTGTCCTCCGTTCAGGTCGAGGGTTGCGCCGGTCATAAACCCGTTGTATTCCGACGCCAGGAAGCTGACCACGCGGGCGACGTCTTCCGGGGTCCCGGAACGGCCGAGCGGGATTTCCTTAATCGTATTCAGGGCGGATTCAGGGGTCGTATGCACCTTGTGGAAAAGAGTTCCCTCGATAAAGCCCGGCGCAATGGCGTTTACCCGGATCCCTTCGGGCGCCAGCTCCCTCGAAAGCGCGCGGGTCCAGGTAAGCACCGCTCCCTTGGCGGTCGAATACGCCAGCGAGCCCGGGTGCCCTCCTTTCCGCCCCGCCAGCGAAGAGATATTGACAATGCTTGCCCCGTCCCTTTTATTCAGGAAGGGCACCAGCTCACGGGTAACCAGCATCATGCTGGTCATGTTGATGTCGGTCACTTTATGCCAGAACGCCATATCGATCGCGGAAAGCGTACGCCGCTCCACCAATGCGCCCGAGTTATTTACCAGTATGTCAAACGAGCCGAAATACGCGACCGCGTTTTTAATGCACCGGATCACCTCCTCTTCACTGGTCAGGTCGGCTTGTATGCAAAATGCCTTCTGTCCCTTTTCCCCGGCGATCTGAGCGAGCCTTTCCGGCTCATCCGGCGAGCTGTAGTAGTGCAAGCAGACATTACACCCCTTACGGATCAGCTCCTCTGAAATGGCGGCCCCGAGCCCCTGCGATGTGCCCGTCACGAAAGCGGTCTTCCCTTTAAGTAGTTCCATTTTTTATTTCTGTTTTAAAAGTCATTTGTGTGGCTTCGACTTCGTTCAGCCACCGGTTATATTACACCACCCGCTAAAACCCCCTGCTATCCCGGTGCAGGTACCGCGCCATCACTTTTTCATCCAGTTCGATACCGAAACCCGGCTTTTCCATAGGCCTTACCCATCCCGGCCTGAACCATTCGTCCGTGCCTTCCTCGCAAAGATCATGGAAGAAGGGGACGTCGTGCGCGTGGAATTCGCAGGCCAGGAAATTCGGGACAGCGGCCGACAAGTGACAAGACGCCATCAGGGCTAACGGGCCTCCGATCATATGGGGCGCAAAGGTCTTATTGGCCGCATTCGACATATCCGCGATTTTCTTGCCTTCGAGAAGACCGCCGGCTTTCTGCAGGTCGGGCGTGACGATATCGCACAGGTTTCCGTCGATCAGCGGCTTGAAACCCTGTTGCAGTTGAATATTTTCCCCGGTTGCGACCGGCAGCCCGCTCAAACGGCGCAGCTGCGCCAGCCCGTTAAGGTCGTGCGGGGGCAGGGGATCCTCGATCCACAGGATGCGAAACGGCTCGATCTCCCGCATTACCGCCAGGATTTCATGCGCTTTGTATCGCCAATGGGCATCGAATGCGATATCGACCTCGTCGCCTACCCCTTCCCTCACCGCGCTGACCAGGTTGACCATCCAGTCGATGTCCCTGTTTTTAATGCTGTAGCCCTGCGATGCCTGGAAATCCGTTCCGGGCAGATCGAGATCGAATTTCAGAGCGGTGTAGCCCAGCTCCGCGATCTGCTTGGCCCGTAACCCGACCCTCGTAAAAAAGGAGGGATCGAGCATGGAATCCTCGTCGTCCGATGCCTCCATCCATTCGAGCTGCTGCGGCTGAAGCAGCACATCAAAGGCCTCCAGCGCGCTGTCGGCATGGCAGTCGAGGTAGATCCTTACTTCATCCCTGAACTTCCCGCCCAGCAGCTGGTAGACCGGTATTTCGTAATATTTCCCCTTCAGGTCGAGCAGCGCGGCTTCAATCCCTGAAATGGCGTTCCAGATAATTCCCGCCGAGGAACCGGCCCCCGAAGAAGCCCATTTCATCTTCTCGACAAGCCTTTCGGTATTGACAAAGTCCTCGCCTACCAGGAGCCTGCCCAGCTCGCTTACGATCTTTTCCAGGCCGGGAGCAAAAAAGCACTCTCCCGTGCCGTGCAGTCCACCGTCGACGTCCGAATAAACCCGGACATAGGTCCATTGAAAATTGGCTTCCACAATTGCGGTCCTGATCGCCGTTATCTTCCTCATACGTTGATTTCTTTAAAAATTACTCTAATTCAACCATTACTCCCTGGTAGGAAGCGATCCGGGGAAAAAAAATCTCCAGTTGCCGGCCGGTTATCTTTTTTTCAAAGCTCCCGTCTACCAGCGCGGAAACCCGCTTTATTTTTTTGCCATCCGGGATACGGATCTGCAGACGTACATTCTCAACCGGGGACAGGTAGTATTCATTCCACCACGGTTTTTCATATTTATTCCCTGTCCAGTTCGTGAGGTGAAGCAGCAGCAGGTTGTCTTTTTCAGACAGGTTGGCTCGCAAACCGGCAGGCGCCTCCAGCGTAAAGGGAGGATCCTGTTTTACCGAAGCTATTTCGACCAATTTCCTGATCAGCCTGCCAACGACGTCCGGCCCCTGTGTATCATACAGGGATTCCAGGTCCGACGCGCTGTAGATCACGCGGCCCTTGCCATAAGACGACATCACAACGCCGGGAAGAACGGGCCGGCGACCGTCGCCGGTCACGATATCCGCCAGTACTTCCCCGCCTTTCAATACCTCGACCGGCTCGTAATACCACAGGGGCACCAGCTTGTCCTTCCACTCCGCGCCGACTGCCTTGCTGCCGGTTTCGGAGGCCAGCAGGTACAGGTCATTGGGCCCTCCTACCATGGCCTGGTAGCTGTTTATGATCCCTGCCAGTTCCCCTTTGGGCAAAACGGGCTTTACCTTGAGCAATTCCTCCAGGCCAAACTGCAACTGCCTTTTCCCGGCCTTATCGAACAGCGACGTAGCGTGGGTGGCGATTAAACAGCCCCCGTTCCTCACATATTCCATGATATTCCTTACCCGCTTTTCCGACAGTACCGGGACGCTGGCCAGGTAAAGCACCGGGTATTTCCTGAGCTTTTCCGGGTCGTCGAGCACGAACTCGCTGATCGAGCTTACCTGCACGTGCTCATTCAGGCAGGCGGCGAAAGCGCCGCGGGCAGCCGTGCGGGCGTTGCCTTCCCCGCCAAGGATACCGCCTTTCCGGGCATGCTCCGGAGGGCTGTCGTAGCCGAATACCACCCCGACGTAAGGATAATTTTCCATCCCTTTCAATACCGCCTCATGCTTTTTGATCAGCCCGAAAGGCTCACTGATATACTTCTTATTTTCAGTATCAGTCACATAGCCGGTCGGCTGTGCAATAATGGAGCCGCCGCCGTACATCAGGTTGGTATAAATCTCCTGCTGGTAATTGACGCCCTGGAACGCCAAGCGGGGCCAGTTATGGTAAACCCCGATATACGGCCAGACGTGCAGGCCTACCGACCTCGGCACGCCCACTCCCTCCGCGCGCTCCAGCATAGAGGCGCCGCGCTCGTATAAAAACCCGTCCATCTTGCTCAGCACGACGCTGTCCTGCAGAGCCATTCTCCTCGGGTTAACGATATTGGAAATAAGCGGAACAGGCTTACATGCCTTCACCAGCTCATACACCTTGGTTACGACTTCCTTTCTATACACTTCCCAGTACCAATCGTGGTACTGATCGATTGCTTTCAGCTCGCCGGGTGTATACTCGTCATTTTCGTGGTAGGGAATTTCAAGGCCTCTTGCTTCCCGGAAGCCGTTCCGGCAGCCGTCACAATAGCACAGCTGCCTGCCCGGCCAGAAATGGTGCGGAACCCACGAATCGAAATACGCACCGTCTATCTCGTAATCGCAGACAACATGCTTTACATAATCTAAAAAGGCCTGCCGGTAGGGCGTCATCCAGCAAACTGTACCATGGTCTTCCCCGACGAACATATGGCTCCTGACAGGCTTCCCGTTCGGGGTGCTCTTCTGCCCGTACTCAGGATAGTCTTCCGTCACCATCGACCACGCAAGCTTATGACCGGTAGAGATATACGCGACTACTTTGATCCCCCTGGGCTTGCAGGCATCAATGGTCTCCTGCAATAAATCCCGCCCCTTCTGGTCAGGGTGCGTGGTGAAGCGTATCCCGGGGATCGTCGCGTACTTGCCCATCGTGCCGAAACGCAGCACATTCGCGTTCATGTCGGCCATCGTCTCCGCATAAGCCCCGGCGTCATACTCCAGCACAGGGGCAAACGGGGGCTGATAGGCATCCAGCAAAAAGACGCGCGCCGTCTGCAGCCAGTCAAATTCATTCCCTTTGTCGTTGCGATGCAGGCTGTCGGGGAATTGATGCGCAGCGCAGATGGAAACCGGACCGACCAAAAGGAAGCCCATCGCGACCGCCCGGAATACGGTACAAAAAGGCTTTAATACAAAATGATGCAATTGCTTACGCTCCATAAAACGATCTGTTTTGACTTTTACCAGGGTTCTTCCTCATCATCTCTCCCCGATGACGGGGAGAGTGGAATACTTTCGAACTGATCCCCAAAAGTAGCTTTCAGGAGATATCCATACTTTGCATTATCTAACCAGAATACATCGTATACTACCCATAAGGATGCTGTTGCTGAAGAAAAGAGGTAAGAATCAGATCTGCCGGAGCATATATTCAGGTAAAGGCACAAAATAGCCTGTTAACCTGCGCTGGCAGTCCCTTCATTCGACGCCAACAAAATAAAGCGTGAGAAAATTATCGGTACTGCCTGTAAACAATATTTTATCCCCTGACGCTGACCATTCAATTTTTCCTGAATTTTCATAAACCCATATCCCCGTACTACCGGTAATTTGCCGGAGCTTTTTGGACTGCAAATCCATTGCCCAGATTTCTGCTGCACCGGAACGGTCGCTGACGAAGGCAATCGTTTTTCCATCCGGAGAATAAGCCGGACAATAGTCGTTCCAGGGAAAGGTCACAAGCGTTGTCCTCGTACCCGGGCCATCTGCCGGAACTGACTTTACCGGCAAGAATTTTTAATCCGGCAGGGGGGGCACCTTCCTGATCTCGTTTCCTTCCAGGGTCACCTGTTCACCGCCGGGCAGGACTATGCTTTGACGACGCCCTGTATAGTTCCAGATGATCGAAGTACCATTCCCGAAAAAAAGTCCGTCGGCAACAAGCGGAGCGCTCGAAACGGAAGCGAGCACCCGGGAAGGATGGCTTGAATGATATAGTTTCAGTGCCTCGAAGACCGGAAACGGCTTTAGATCTTCTCCGGCAATCCCCAGCTTCCCGGCGCCCTGGAAATAGGTGGCGGAACCGGCGCCGGCCATGGTGAGGTTTTTAATGCTTCCGAGCGTCCAGACCGCCCCGAATGCCGTATACTGACGTTCATCGACCTGTGCATCTTCGCCTGCTACCCACTGCGCAGGATCTGTCGCATAGGGATTAAACCTCTTTTTGAATGTTACGGGAGAAATGTGTGCGCGGCAGCTATGACCGTAAACGTGCTTAAGCGTTCTGACCGTATCTGCCTGGGCTGCCAGGTTCTCGACCAGCGACAGGTCGTCGAAGGCATGCTCCTGGGGCTGTATCCCGTAGCTGACGAAATCCGGGATACCCGGAAGCACCCGGTTCCGGTTTACTTCCGTGAAGTTATAGTCGGTCCCGATGCCGATGTTGAAATGAGGGCAGCAGGCTTTCCACTCCGAAACCTGCGTTGTGAATGTATCCGGCAACTTCGTGATATCGTCAGGAAATATTGCTACCGAATGCACAGGAACTTTAAGCTTCGCGAGACATGCTGCTATCTCATCCGGCCTGATCCCGGGCCTAGCGCCTACGTGTATCACGAGCTCCAGCTTTGCAGCCAGCCCGGTCAGCAGGTGAGCTGCTTTTTGAAGCTTTTCTTCCCATTCTTCCTGCTCCGGCCGGATATCTGCCCTGTAATGATGAAAGCCCGACTGCCTGAAAATGAAAGCTTCATTCTCTCCTTCCTTTAAGGGGAGCATCGTACCTAAAGGCAGCCTGTCGCAGGTACCCCCGGTTAATGTCAGAACAATTTCACGTTCGCCCGGACTGAGAGGCGGCTGCTTTTTTTCAGGTCTGAAAGTAACCTTCTGCCTGATCGTTTGTCCTTCGTTCAATAATACCGGAAACGGAAGATCCAGGGGCGTACAGAATGTTTTAAAGGAAGCATCCGTCCAGTTGCGCTGGTCTTCGGTTTCAAATACATCGCCTTCAAAGTCCAGGCGGTACCAGGCTTCCCCGCAGCGCCATCGCATAGCGGCTATATTTTTAAAAGGATTGCCGGGTGAAATATATTCCGGGAAAACAGAGGTATATTTTGCCGAACCGGGCTCCGTAATTTCTACAGGTTCCCCCGAAGTTCCTTCAGGCGGATGGTGGATACAAAACCCCGCCCTGTTTTTCAAAACAGGGGCAAGCGAGGTTCCTTCCAGCGTAAAAGTGACTTCTCCGTTTTCCCGGCCGTCGATTTCCACATTCCACACGAATATCTTTTCGCCGTCTTTCAGATGAAAGCTCCTGTAGCGGATTGAGAATGCACGCTCCTCTTTTACCACCGTTTCATCTTCTATTATCTTATCAAACGTCCCCCAGTTTTCGTCCCTGAAAGCATAATAGATCATACGTACAATCTCCGCGTCCCCGTAGGAAAGGTAGCGGAGAAACCCGTTTTCGTACAATACGCTGAAGGGACCGGCCTGCAGATACATCGCTCAGGGGAGAAACAGTGCTACATTCTCTCTGGTAATCCTGATGAGACCGGTGTTTACTTTTTCCGGGACGCTGGTAATGCCCGCCCGCTCGTCGTTGCCCGACAGCCGGTTGGTACCGTGCGCCATATCATGGAGAAACTGGGCCCCGTACCAGGTGAACAGCTCTCTTTTCTGGCCCGCCAGCATATGGATTACTCCCTGGCTGACCAGCGACAAATGTTCCGGCTCCCAATCGACGGTAGTGATCTTAACCTTACCTCCTTTACCAAGCTCTTTCACCGCCAGTGCCATCCCCGGACCGGAATTGGAATCGAACCCGCACAATCCCGCCAGGTCAGGATGAGCCGCCAGGATATCAGACGTGATCCGGGCTGCCTCCTCCACGCTTGCCTTATCATCGTATTTACCTACTACCTGCATCCCGGGATACCCTGCCAGTACATCCAGGAGTCCCCGGAAGCCGTCCTCCATATTACTCAGCCCCAGGATGCCCATATAAGCGATTTTCCCCTTACCTCCTGTCAGCTTCACTATTTCCTCGCCTTGCATCCTGCCTATTTCATACCAGTCCGTGCCCAGGAAGGCGTGATGCCTGCCGCCCGGAATATCCGAGTCGTACACTACAGTAGGAATGCCCGCAGCCACTGCTTTATTGATCGCCCGGGCAAGCGCAGCATCGGTACCGTTGACCAGGATACCGGTCGGGCGGGTGCCGATGACTTCCTCCAGGGTATTGATCTGCGCCGGCACATCCCAGTCGGCGGGCCCGAGGATGGATACCTTTACCCCCGTTTTCTCTCCCCACTTTTTGAAGGCTGCCTGGTCGTGGTTCACATACATCGGCATTGTTACGGCGGTCGTGACCATCACATACTCTTCGTTTTCGGGCGGACCGGCCGTTTCTGTTTCATCGGATTGCCCGGCAGCCTGTCCTTCACCCGTCCTGGTAGGAAGCTCGCATGAAACGCCGGCAACCAAAAGCGCCCAAATCAGACTTACGGTCTTCAATCGGGAAAAGCGTTTTGATTTCATGTTACAAGAGCTATCGGTATTCATAATTAATAACTCATAATTTATAATTCTTTTTCAAAGACTGATCCGTCCACAGCGTGAGGATCAGGATAAGTCCCACGATGATATCCTGCCAGTACCCTGATACCCTTGCGATCACCATGATATTAGCTACGATCCCCATGAAAAGAGCACCCAGCAAGGCGCCCGGTATTCTCCCGGTCCCGCCGCTCAGGCTGGCTCCGCCGAGTATCACCGCCGTGATCACGCGGAGCTCCAATCCTCTTCCCATGGTAGGCAAAGCCGCTCCGAGCCTGGAGGTCAGCAATATTCCCGCTATGCCGGCAAGCAATGCTGAAATGATAAAGGCAATCATTTTCATTCTCTTTACCCTGATACCGGAAAGAGCTGCCGCTACTTCATTGCTCCCGATATAGTAATACCGCCTGAAAAATACCGTTTTCGACATCAGGAACGTCAATACGCCCACGATCAGAAGCATGTACCAGACGGGCATCTGCACACCGAGCAGCCTGGATTGTCCGATGGCGCCGAACCAGTAGGGCAGGTTCTGTATCGCTGCGCCACTAACCATCAGCGCCAGCCCGCGGGCGATGCCCATCATAGCCAGCGTCTGTATCATCGCATTGATCCCCTTGTAGGCGATCAGGTACCCGTTGAGAAAACCCAGGAGCCCGGAAGCAATGAGCCCGGCCCCGACTGCCCAGAAAACGGGAACCTGATAAAAGAACATCAGGTGGGCGGTAAGACATCCTGCGAAGGCCAGGATGGAGCCTACCGAAAGGTCAAATACCCCGGCTATCAGCAGGATCATCATCCCTACGGCCACAATGGCATCGATCGAAAGGTTCAACAGCAGCTGTCTGAAGTTGTCTGCGGTGAGAAAAGTATCCGGGTATACAAGCCCGGCTACGGCCACCACAACGACGAGCAACGCCGAAAGAGAGTAAATGCGATCTTCAAGTATTTTCCTCATATACGCTTTTTGATCAGTTTGAGCCCATGGCCAACTCCAGGATACGGGATTCCGAAGCTTCATTACGCGAGAGGCTTCCGGCTATTTTTTTGTCCCGTATCACCAATATCCGGTCGCAAAGGGTCAGCAGCTCCGGCAACTCGCTCGAAATAAGAATAATGCCCCTGCCTTCTGCGGCAAGCTGTCTCAGCAGGTTATATACGTCGTGCTTGGCCCCGATATCGATGCCGTGCGTAGGCTCATCGGCGATCAGTACTTTGGGCTCTCCCAGGAGCAATTTGGCCAGGAATACTTTCTGCTGGTTTCCGCCGCTTAGCTGCGCTACTTTCTTTGCGGTATCCGGGGTAGCTACACGGAGCTTTTTAACAAAAGCTGCGGCGCTTTCCCTGAACTGCCTTACCTTCCCTGTCATCACCTTACCGGTAAGGCGGGCCGAAAAAAGGGTTTCCTCTATCGACATGTGGGGAAACAGGCTCTGTGTTTTGCGGTCTTCCGGAAGGTAGAAGATACCGTTCAGGATCGCATTTTCCGGGTGGGTCACTTTCACAGGCTCCTGGTTAAGCAGCAATTCTCCCTGCCGGGGCGGATCAGCGCCGAATAGAAGCCTGGCTATTTCCGTGCGTCCGGCTCCGACCAGGCCTGCCATCCCGAGTATTTCTCCCTTGTGAAGCTTCAGGTTCAAAGCATGGATATCACTATTTGAAAGGTTGCGGGCTTCGAGAAGCACTTCTTTTCCCCGGTGGCTGGCAAACTCCTGTACCTGGAGATTGCGCCCCACCATCAGGCGGATAAGGCTGTCGCGGGTCAGATCCCGGGCCGGCCAGGTTCCCTGAAGCACCCCGTCCTTTAGCACGGTAATGGTATCGGCAATTTCGAATATTTCATTCAGCCTGTGGGAAATGTAAATAACGGAGCGCCCCTCCGCCCTAAGCTGCCCGATGATCCTGAACAATATCGATACTTCCTTGTCGGTGACCGAAGCGGTGGGCTCATCGAGGATCAGCAGCTTCGGCTCCCTGGCCAGCGCCTTGGCAATCTCAACCATCTGTTTTTGCCCGGCAGATAGCGTCCCAACCCTCACTTTAGGGTCGACGTCAATCTGAAGGCGCTCCAGCAGCACTGAAGACTCCCGGTACAGCCGCTCAAAATCGATCAGTCCCCATCTGGTAACCGGCTGGCGATTGGCAAATATATTTTCGGCAACACTCAGCGTATCCGTCAGGCTCAGGTGCTGGTGCACGATCGAGATGCCGGACCGGAATGCGTCTAACGGGTCTTTGAGCCGGAGCTCTTTCCCGTCAAAAACGATCTTCCCGGTTTCGGGGTGCAGGTTCCCGGAGAGGATGTGCATGAGGGTACTCTTGCCGGCCCCGTTTTCACCGCAAAGCGCATGAACTTCTCCCGGCCGGACAGCCAGAGACACATCATCCAGGGCTTTTACTCCCGGAAAGCTTTTAGAAAGATGATGTATCTCCAATAATTCCATCCCGGGCTACTTAGCGAAAGTTGACATATCGATTACAGCATGGCTCCTGGCGGCGGCATAAGCGGCATGTACGAGGCGGACTGTCTCGAAGTTATCTGCTCCAGTTGTTTCTGCCTGCCCGGTTCCCTGCAGGGCCTGCAGGATGTTGCGGTTGCAATCCACAATGCTGGCGTGCACGAGCGCATAGTCGGGGTCTGCCCAGGGATACTGCACCGGTTTGACTTCCAGCACGGTCGTATCCCGGCGCGTGGTCAGGCGGATCTCGCCGTCCCATCCGAGATGCAAAGATCCTTCGCTGCCCTCCACGTGAATAAAGGTTTGGGGAAAAGGCTCCTTTTCCGGTACGGATGCATAAGACATTTCCGCATAGCAGGAAACGCCGTTTTTCATTTTCATCAGCACATTGGCCATGTCTTCTCCTTTGATACGCTTGTTGACCGTTGCGGTATGACAGGCGACATACTCCACCTCGCCAAACAAAAACCGGCAGGTATCCAGGATGTGCGAGCCGATATCGGTCAGGATGAATTCATCGAGCTCCGCCAGGAAAGGCTGGTTTTCAAATACGGGAAAACCCGAGCAAAAAGACACCCTTGCCTTGAATACTTCCCCGATCGGGTTTTGGCTCAGCAGCTCTCCAAGCCGCCTTACCGGGGCCTGCCAGCGCCAGTTTTCGTGGATATAAAATCCTACCCCGGCCCTGTTGCAGGTATCCAGCATGTTCCTTGCCGCTTCCAGGCCCGGCGCCATCGGCTTCTGGCAAATGACCGACACGCCGCTGCGGGCTGCGATCTCCGTGAATTTCGCATGAGTATCCACATCGGTAATAATATCGACAAAATCCGGCTTTTCCGCTTCGATCATCCCGGCAGCATCCGTATAAACCCGTGGGATCCCGAACTTCCGGGCGATATCTTCCGCTTTGGCAGCCGTCCGGTTATAAGCCGCGACCAGCTCGACTCCTGCCAGCTCCTGCCACGCCGGTACCTGGTAGTTGGCCCAGAAACCGGTTCCGATAATAGCTCCTCTCAGTTTTTTCACAATATCCCCGGAGCGTTAAAATTCCTGGAAGCGTCGTCGATCACCAATACCCAGTCCTTCCCTCCTTCGGGCGGTGTCAGGGTCGCCGGCTTCTTTCCTTTCTGCTCTTTCCCGGGCGTAGCTCTTCCGGTACGGGGATCAAACCACCAGACCTTTTTCCTGGCCCCGGAGAGCTTTTCCAGCGCGATCGTCACCGGGCGGTTCTGAGGCAGGTAAATCAGCGCATAGCTGCCTTCTGCATCTCTTGTCGCGGTAATATAATCTACATAGGTGCTGCCGGCGTCCGACCGGATCAGCCCCTGGTCCGGCACCCTGGAAAAATAGGGCCGCGATAGCATCAGGTTTTTGAGATGCTGCATTTGCCCGGCCCCCTCCGAGTCCAGGGCTTTCTGCCAGCCAATCAGCGTATCGCCTACGTTGACGGGTGCGTAAAGCTCAGTGTTCAGGAACTGCCATATCTGGTGGTGCCCGTACGTGGTGCCGCAGGCTCCTGCAAAAACACCCCTGTAGATCCGGGCCCTTACATCATAGGCGTCGAAATAACCCCTTCCCTGCCGGGTCCATTTCCCGTCCCACGGGTTTACCGGGTGGTCTTCGTAGCAGGGCTCCATATCCAGGGTCGGCTTCGGGGGCGTCAGCGAAAGATCGCGGGCTACCCACTCCCATACCTTGGTTTCTCTTGCACCGTGCCCGGTCTGGAAAGCATTCATGTCCAGCCAGGGGTCGTTGTGCAAATGGTAGGAAGTAGAATTTCCTTCTCCTCCCGAGGGGTGATAAGAAATAAATGCGTCTTTGCCCAGCACTTCTTCGATCCCTTTTGCCATCGCCCTCCAGACGGGCCTGTCGTCGTACTGCTTTTCCGAACCCTCCCGCGAAGATTTGTAAACGGCCGGCCGGTCTCCGCCGATAATCCAGAGTATATTCCACCTGGAAGCATAGCGACCGGCGAGCGTGCGTGCATATTGCCCGGCATTCTGCTCGTTGAATACGATAGGCCCGTCACCCCAAAGATGCGCCACCTTATCCCCCCAGGTAGGAAGCAAGCCTATGTACAACCCCCTTTTGGCAGCTTCGTCAATGACAAAATCCACATGGTCCCAATAGTCATACTGGTACTCGTTGTCCGGGTCGTTCCCCGGCGTGGTAAGCAGTTGGGAGGGATCTTCGTTGTTCAGAGGCCGGTCCCCGTACCGGTTAGGCGTTCTCAACCCGTCCATTTCAGCAAGGGCCACCGCCTGAATGACGTTGAAGCCCTGCTCTTTCCGCTTATCGAGAAATAAAAGTATCTCTTCGCGGGTCAGGCGGTGAAACAATTCCCAGTTGGTATCGCCGAGCCAGAAAAAAGGCTTCCCATCCTTCGCAACCAGGAACCTGCCGTTGTCGCTGACTTTTACCTGCGCGCACAGGGGATGAAAAAGGACCGCCAGCAGGAATAAAAACTGGAATTTGTAATTCATACTGTGATGATGAGTTAATGTATCCCGCCCGATAGCTGCCGGGGATAGGGATAGCTGATGTGATGGATGAATTGTCTTTTATCTTGTAATGTCTTTTACCTGCTCTTTTATATCGGCCATGGTAAATATCTTTTCCCATCCTTCACGGAAAAGCAAAGGACGCGCTCTTTTACTGATCTTATAAGCGGCGTCTGAAAAAGTTCCGTTCACTTCTCCGAAAAGAACCGCTATCTGTATCCGGAGGTGTCCCAGCACAAAATCCCTGGCCGCAGCTTCGGGTACCCCCAATCTTATGATCTCGTCGTACCCGTCCCTGACCACTTCCATGCACGTCTGCGCGAGGGTCTCTACCATGGCCGGTTCCAGGATAGCCATCTGCTCAAGGGTGATCCGGTGTACCTTGTTAATCGGCTGGTACATATCCCGGGCTACCTGCTCTCCCAGGAGATAATGTTCTTCTGTTCCGTACATCAGGGCGGTCACGATCGATTGTTTGGCGGAAATACCACCGTAAAAATCCCGGAAGGCCGCTTCGCTGGACTCCCAGTTGAAAACGGACGGATGACAGGGATGCGCAATGACATAGCCCAGGTCGTCGCGGTGACAGATCACGCCGTCGAGCGGTGCGGCAGGATCCAGCGTCATGACCAGGGCGCCGGGCTTCATGAGCGGGATCAGCTGGTGCGACACCGGTCCTACCACCGTATCAGGCACGCTCAGGATGACCACATCGGCGCCGGCTACTACCGCTTCTGCAAATACAACCGAAATACCTCTTGCTTTCAGGTTCTCTACTCCCTTCAGTCCTGTTTCCACGTAGCTGACTTCATAGTCCGGCATTTTGAGAAAATTATCGGCCAGCCGGCATCCCATTTTACCCCCGGCGCCTATCAATGCGATTTTCATATTTGTAAGACTCTATTAAATTGTTGAATATCAGATTTTAAAAGTAAGCTCCTCACCTACCTGGCCCCCTCCCGAAACATCGGACCGCCTTCGTAGCAGAAGGGAGTCTTTTTTTAAACCTCAGACCAGATCCCCTTACAAACAGACATTTTCCGGCCTGTGAAGACACAGGCCAGGGTGCAGCCTTCACCTCTTCTCCTCACACTATCCAAAGTAACGCGTTGCCTTCAAACGCCCGATACCTTCCACAGCCCAGGCTTCCTCTTTTAAGACAGAATCCTCCGGCGCAGCTTCAGGCGGCACCCATTGCTCCAGGATCGCGCTTTCACATTTTCCGTACCTGTCGACCTTATCCATCAGGAAATCAAGATCCAGCAGCCCTTTTCCGAACGGCGCGCCTTCCACGATGAAACCCATCTTATGTGAAAGCCTGGTCACCGTAAAATCCTTGATATGCAGGTTTACCGTATAAGGGGCCAGAAAGCCGGCCACCTGCTCCAGGCCTTCGCCCGCCCCGATGGAATTCGCGCAGTCAAGGCATATTCCTATATAGTCGCTGCCTGCCGCCTCTATGATACCGGCAAGCTCCCGGCTCTTCAAGCGGTCATGGTTTTCAATTCCGAGTACGATACGGCGCCTCTCCAAAACCGGCTTTACATCACTGAGTATGCCCAGTATGGTATCTGTTCCGGGTGTATAGCCTTCCTCATCGATCACAAATCTCAGAAGCGGAGCCTGGAAATAAGTAGCCAGGGCGATGTACAGCTCCAGGTGAGCCTTGGTCATTCCTCTTGCGCCCAGCTCCAGCCGGATGTTCTTTTCCATCGCGGTCTGTCTCAGATATTCCATGCGCTCACGGTCCAGCAGGTGCGCAGGAAGATTGTCACCCAACTGCAAACATCCCAATTCCATCTGCACAGCCCGTTCCAGCAGCCCTCTCTCATCCAGTGGAAAAGGAGGCCGGAAACCTTCCAGACCTACTCCCCATCCATACGTAAAGCTGCTCAGTCCAAGCACCATATTTTTTTTATTCAAAATTAACCTGTCATTCTACCATTCACATCCATCATCTGGGCATTTATATATGCTATATTTGCATCTATTTAATAAGCCAGGTGTTAAAACGCGTAAATAGTGCATACCTCTCATCGCATACCCCAGAAACCACACCTGTTGAAGGTGATCCCGCCGATACAGAAATCGATGGTGGTAAAAGGCGATGAAATTGCCTGGAATAACCCCTGGCATTTTCATCCCGAGATCGAAATCATCTACTGTATCAAAGGAAAAGGCACCAACTTTATCGGGAACAGCATCAGCACTATCGAGGAAGGCGAGCTCCTGCTGATCGGGAAAAACCTGCCTCACACCCGGCAGAGGGATAAAGATCACTACCTTACAAACCCGGACGATACCCCGGAGTCGATCGTGGTGCAGTTTCGCGAGGAATTCCTGGGGAAGGATTTCTTTACTATAGATGAGTTTCGCCCGGTTGCCGCCCTGCTAAGCCGGGCACTGCACGGGCTCAAGTTTAAGGGGGCCGGGCATCCGGAAGCGATTGACAAGCTATATGTATTACGGGATTGCGATCCTGCAGAGGCGGTCATCGAGCTGCTGGGCATACTCCATATTCTTGCCCGCTCGCAAGATTATGCTTACCTCAATCATGTACCCTACCCGACGGAATCCAACGAGAACGTCACGCGGAAAATCAATACCGTCTACAGCTATACCATCGAAAACTTCAGGAACCCTATTTCACTGGACGATGTGGCGGCGTTAACGCATCATTCTGTCTCAGCCTTCTGCCGGTATTTCAAAACCCATACCCGCAAAAGCTATTTTCAATATCTTTCCGAAGTGCGTATCGCCTATGCCTGCAAGCTGCTGATGGAAGGGAACCTCGATATTTCGGAAGTATGCTATGCCAGCGGGTTCAACAATTTCTCCAACTTTCACAAGCAGTTTAAGAGAATCGTCCGGCTTTCGCCAGGTGAATACCGGAAGCAGGGAAAAAGCAAGGTGCCGGGAATGAGCTGATTCCGGCTCTGATTTTATACTTCCCGCGGCGGCTCCGAAAAAAAATCTCGCAAAGACGCGGAGACGCAGAGATTTAGTTTTTAAACGGAGTGTTCCGCCGTAAATCCCGAAGACAATGGGATTAATCCGTTCCAAGATGACGCCTGACAAACGCCCCCAGCTCTTCCCCGTGCAGGTTCATGGCTATTATCTTCCCATAGCCGTCTATGATGACATTAAAAGGAAGCTCTTCTATATGATAAGCTTTGGCGACCGGGCTCCTCCAGAATTTAAGATCGCTTACCTGTGGCCAGCTGATCTGCAGGCGCTCTATTGCTTTCACCCAGTTCTCCCTGCTTTTGTCCAGGGATACGCCCACTATTTCAAACTTTCCCTCCCCTACCTGCTTTTTCAATTCGTCATACAGGTTCTTCAGCTCCGGCTGCTCTTTTACGCACGGCGCACACCATGTTGCCCAGAAATCGATCAGCACCAGCCTGCCTCGCAGGGACGAAAGAGCGAAAGAATCATTTGCAGCCGTTAAAAGCCTGATTTCCGGCGCTGTATCCCCGATTTTCAAACCAGGATCCTGAGCTCCGGCATTCAGGGTAGCAAAGATGAAAGCCAGAAGAGAAAACAATCGTTTCAATTTTCTTCTTTTACAGGATAGTCTTTATCAATCCAGTCTACCTTTATATTCTTAGGAATGTCGAGCAGCTTTGCATTCTTAAAGCCCATATCGTTCAGCAGCTTGAAAGCCGGCCGGATATTGGGACACCTGTCGAACGGACAGCAGCCGCAATAAATGACCACTTCTTTATCCTTTGGCGTCTTTCCGAGCAACGATTTCAGCGCGGCTATACTTTCCTTGTCTTTCCCGGGACCAATATCAAACGATCCTTCAATCGGATCATCGGGGCCGATCGATACAATAAGCATATTCTCGGCTTCCCCGGCCAATATCCTGTCTGCCAGCACTTCTGTGGCCATCAACTGGCCCGGCTTCCACGGTTCCTGCTTTTGCTGCGCCTTCACCTGGAAAGCAAGTATAGCCAATACGCCTGTAAGAAAAATACGATACATCATGATCCGGTACATTTTTTTAAAGATACGAAAAGTTGTCGGAAAGCCTTTTTACTACAGGCGATGATCGTAAGACCATCTATCCTTTTTCCGGCCCTGAGCAGGCCCATATCCAATCGGGCCGATCCAAAGGCTTTTCGCCGAGATACATTCTTATAAAGCTGCGTTGAATCTTAAATCCGCGCGACTCCGCCCACCGTATCGCCGGCTTGTTTTCGGCCGGGATATCAATAAAGCAGGCGCTTCCGGGAAACCCGGCCAGTACGGCATCCAGCAGCATCTGCCCGGCGTGTTCCGTAAAAGCTACCGCAGGGCCTACCTGAACGGCATTTCTCCCCATCCTGAACCCGGCGTACCCTTCTGCGGTACCTTCACGGTCCGTTTTCAAGCAGTAAGCAGCCGCTTTCGTCATATCTAAATTCTCTAAAAAAGCCCTTCTGTCTGCGCCGGTCGCCTTTCTGTCAAGACCAGCGATCTCATCCATCAGGGTATCGGTCGGCAAAACGGTCTGCAAAGCAATGCCTGGCACCTCTTTTCCGGCTATCCCCTCATAACGTATTACCTCGTATTCTTCCCTGAATCCTAATTTCCGGTAAACCTTTTGTCCCATGGCAGTAGCATCCAGGCGGATACTTTTCACTCCCGCACGTTGCATACAGGCAATCGCATGCTGCACCAGCTTCCCCGCTATACCGAGCCCGCGATATGCCGGATCGACCAGCACCATCGCGATCCAGCCTGTTTCCCCAAACCGGCAGCAGGTAGTAGTAGCCATGGCAACCGTCCCGCTTTCGGCGACAAAGCATCCGTCAGGGTCAAGCTTCATAGCCCGCGTCCAGTCCCCGTCGGTCTGGTTCCAGCCTGCCTCGCTTACCAGGCGTCTGCAAAGCGGTAAATCCTCCGTCCTCATAGGCCGGATCGAGAGCGGGTCGTTTCCCGGCAAAGCATTTTCAGGAAAATTATGAAGAACAGGTGGCGGCATGATATCGGGGTTATTTCCCAAAATTACAAAAGAAGCCCGACTGGAAAAATCCGGCCGGGATTAGTCGGCTACAGGCATCACCTCATATAAATAATAGTTCTCGTCAGAAGCGATGGCGCCGGAGAAGCGCCCGGCAGAATTAATCCTGTATTTACGGTTTCCTATGGTGACCTCCCGATGGGTTCCGGGCTCGAGGGCCTCCTTTGCTTCGTCGCCGGCAGACCGGTAATTCATGATCAGCAGG
The DNA here is from genome assembly GCA_037191015.1 of Spirosomataceae bacterium. Taxonomy (GTDB): domain Bacteria; phylum Bacteroidota; class Bacteroidia; order Cytophagales; family Spirosomataceae; genus Ravibacter. Next base: position 162,671 of record JBBCKD010000013.1, on the reverse strand, counting down.
TACTGATCATTCCGCCCGGCAATATACCGGTCCATTCGCCGGAACAGCTCGTCCTGTTCAAAACGGTAGTTTTGCCGATTCCAGTAGTCCTCGCTCCATATCACATAGTTTGCGTAGCGTCCGTCATTCAGAAAGTAAATTTTCCTTTGCAGGTACCCCGCAACCGGGGTGGCCATATCGTTATAGGCTGCGATGACGGGGATATCGGCCGGGTAGTTGTTCCGGATATAGGCGGCTATATATTTGGAATAAGAGAAAGGATGCCGGATATCCGTATAACAGGCAAAAAGTCCCGCGAAAAGCTGGATAAGAAGCAACAGGATAACCGGCCCGGCAGTATATCTTTTTTCATAGCCTGCTATCCACAATGCAAATAGCAGCGCTATACTGAAATGCCCGTGATGACGAAGATGGCCTTCGAATTTCATGTTCATAAACACCGACAGGAACAGGAAAGAAAGGACCAGGAAAGTAAGCGCATAAGGGGAGCGACGCACGCAGTAAATAACGGTAGCCAGGGTAAAGACCCCCAGTAAGGCGGCTACATCCCTGCTCCTGACGATATTCGACCCCCAGAAAGTCCGGTTCAGTTCGGGGATGGTCACGAGCCCCTTGTATACATTCGAGAGGATCAGCCTGATGCTCCTGAAGTCGAGGCTAAAGTTCCATCCGGAGGCATAGGAGCTGTCAGAAGGGGGATTTGTAGTCATCACAAAGAAAATCAAACCGGAAAGGACGATCATTATACCTGAGATAGTAACCCGGGGCCCCGGCTTTTTGCCGTTCCGCTGCATGATCAGCAGTGTAGCGAAGACCGCAAGCGCGATACAGGCCATGTAGGCATTGGTCTGCAGGAGCAGCCACAACAGGATACAGATCATGATCCATTGACGCCGGTACGATTTCCACAGCGCTCCTATGGCGAAGAGTATCAGTACCCCGATCATATAGTTACGGCTTATCGTCCCGTATTCGAAGACAAAAAAATAGCCGAAGAGAATGAGGATTTTTTCGATCAGGGTAAACGGACTCCTGTAAATCAAAAGACCTGCTGCACCCACAGCGATGATCCAGTTGACAACCTGGATCGAAACCGGGGAATACGTAAGCCGGCTGACCGGATAGAGTATCAGGAACCATAAAGTAGGATGCCCTTCGTATTCCTTATTCCGGAAAAGCTCACCGATACCCGATGAACCCGTCACAATGTTCCAGGCCTGCAGTTCGTCCCTCCAGAGCTCATGACGATAAAGACTGAGAGCTAGGAAAGACGCATAAGCTGCCAAAAGCCCGAGTTGAAAAAATGCCGATGAGCTGTTGCGAGTGCTTTGCAAGCCAGGATTTGACGAATGTATCATAGCCCGGAAGTATATTAAACAATAATGTCATTAAACGGGAGGGGGGTCTTGGCAGGAATATCGAGGGAAGCGATGTATTATAAGTCCGGCGACCTGCAGTTCCGCAAGGCACCCGGCGATAGGTTGTTTTTCATGACGTGTGGAAAAATGGTTTAGTATAATACGCTTAAAGTAGCTAAAGTACTAAAAGCCAGGTGATTTTTTTATTTAACGGCGTAGAATTATCTGTATCCGGGAATAGTAAGCCTATGGCGGCACAAAAAAATGAAGCACTTAACATTCCTGCTAAGTGCTTCATTCTCAAGCTCCCGAAGCTGGGCTCGAACCAGCGACCCTCTGATTAACAGTCAGATGCTCTAACCGACTGAGCTATTCGGGATTATGTACCTCCATTTCTATCAGCAAAAATCACCTTTTGAAACGGAGTGCAAATGTATGATGCGATAGAATTCTATGCAAGCTTATCGCTCAAAAAAAATCAATTATTTACGCGCTCCAGGATTAATTCCTTCACTTTCAGAGCATCCCGCTTGCCGAAATTTTCTATCACTATTTCGGGCCTCATCCTCGGCAATACCCGGATGGTTGAAAAAAAGACCCCGTTGTCGATCTCGACGCCCGAGATATCGTGGTAGAACACAAAGCTGTCGTTCGACCTTAAAAACTTTTTTACGGTAAATGTCACGCCCTTTTCCCCGAAAGAAACGGAGTCGGGAAAAAACGGGTTCATCAGTGCGCTGGCTTTGAACTTATATTGTGCTGACATACATTCGGCTATTTTCTGACGGGAATATGTACTACCTTCTTTGTTTCAAAAAAGGGTTCTTCAAAATAATCACTCAATGCAAAAATACGCGCCTTCCGCTTTGTTTCAGCTATCTCCTCTTCCAAATCTCCCCCTTTAAGGTACAGAATGCCGTTTGCCAGCTCATGGAAAGAATTCCGGCTGATGTTATTTTCTATCCAGCGCATGAAAGGCGCCAGGCGGGTAACCGCCCTGCTGACCACAAACTCGTAGTCATCCGTTATCTTCTCCGCCCGCACTGCTTCAGCCATTACATTGTCCAGGCCTAATGCGCCTGCTACTTCATTCACTACCTTTATCTTCTTGGTAGTGCTGTCGATCAGGTGAAAATGAGCTTCGGGGAACAGGATCGCCAGCGGTATACCCGGGAAACCTCCGCCCGTGCCGACATCAAGGACCGTCGTCCCGTCCTTAAACTCCAGCACCCTGGCTATTCCGAGCGAATGCAGCACATGCCGCTCTGCAAAGAACTGCATGTCCTTCCTGGAAATCACGTTGATCTGTGCATTCCAGTATGCATAGAGCTCATCAAGGGCTGAAAACTGCTCCCGCTGACGGTCCGTCAGATCCGGGAAATATCTAAAGACTTCTTTCATTTCATTTTAATTCAACGCCACCTCGCAGTCTGCTCCTTTCTGAAAGCGTTATATCCTCCCATTATCATGTAATAAAGAAACAGCGCGAAATCCATCAAAGGTATAAAAAAGCTTCCGACGGTAGTTCCCAGGCGACGATTGACGATGGACAGGACCAACCATTGCAAGATCCACCGCACCCCGAATAGGATGGCCGTCCCGGTAAGCAGGTAGCTGTCTTTTGCCAGCAAAGCCCAAACGGTATTTCCCAGGGCCGCCACCCACGTAAATATATGCGAAACGCCCAGCAGTCCCAGCAATAATTTAAAGCGCTTGCGGTAAAATCTACCTACTCCCAGGTGCCGTTTCTTCTGAACGAACCACTCACGCCACGTCCTTTTGGGAACGGAATACATAAAGCTGCCGGGATCGAGGTTGCAGGCAGTATTGCGCGAATCCGCGACTTCGTTTATAAAAAGGTCATCGTCGCCGCCCAATACGTTGCCGTGTGTGTAAAAACCTTTATTCCTGAAAAAAAGCTCTTTCCTGTACATCAGGTTCCGCCCCACTCCCATATAGGCCATCCCGTACGATGCAAACGAAAAATACTGGACGGCGGTATAAAAAGTCTCGCACCTGATAAACCAGTTCAGGAGTCCCTTTTCCTTCAGGTAAGGCGAAAAACCCAGCACGATCTCCCTTCGGCCTCCCAACCGGCTCATCATGGAGCTGATCCACTTGTCGCCGGAAGGCCGGCAGTCGGCATCGGTCATCAGCGAAGTTTCATAGCGGGCATGCTTCTGCCCTATTGTTACCGCATACTTTTTGGTGGTAATGTGATCATACTCTTTCTTGATCCTGACAGTGCGTACACACGACGAATTCCGGCAGTAGGCCTCCAGAAACTCCTCCGTACCGTCCGTCGAACGATCATCGATAACCAATACTTCGTAAAGCGGGTAATCCTGGTCTTCAAGCATAGGAAGCAGTTCGTGGAGATTCTCCAGCTCATTCCAGGCACAGACAATGACGCTTACCCCTTCTTCCGGGCCGTTTTTTTCATACCTGCGGCTTTCATAGAAAATCAACCGCGCAAACACGATCGCTATAAAAAAAAGCTGGATCGACACGAAGAAAAGCAGTACGAGTAAAGAACAGTCAGAGGGCGTCACGAATTCTCTTTTTGAAACAAATATACAAGCGTTCCGCTCCTTTATCCCTAAGATGTACTTAATTTTGGCCTTCTTTCGTCTCTATGAAATTCAGCTTAAGCGCTACAGATCTCAGCTCAAAAGCCCGGGCAGGCGTAATCGAAACAGCCCATGGCCTCATCGAAACGCCCATATTTATGCCGGTAGGTACGGCCGGCTCCGTAAAAGCAGTCCATCAGCGGGAGCTTCGCGACGACATCAGCGCGCAGATCATACTCGGTAATACTTACCATTTATACCTCCGTCCGGGTCTCGGCGTATTGGAAAAGGCGGGCGGCCTGCATCGTTTCATGAACTGGGATCGTCCTATCCTGACCGACAGCGGCGGATACCAGGTTTATTCCCTGGCCTCGACGGGGAGAAAAATCAACGATGAAGGTGTGGCGTTTAAGTCACACATCGATGGTTCTACACACTTCTTCTCACCTGAAACCGCAATCGATATCCAACGAACTATAGGAGCCGATATCGTGATGGCTTTCGACGAATGCACTCCTTATCCCTGCGAATACGGGTATGCCCGCAAATCGATGGACCTGACCCATCAATGGCTCACGAGGTGCTGCACGCATTTCGACCGTACCTCCGGGAAATACGGATATGACCAGACGCTTTTCCCGATCGTACAGGGAAGCACCTATAAAGACCTGAGGATCGAATCGGCCAACCGGATTGCGGAAGCAGGCAGGGAAGGCAATGCGATCGGCGGGTTGTCGGTAGGTGAACCGGCCGAGGTGATGTACGAGCTGACCGGCGTGGTATGCGACATTCTTCCCAAAGAAAAGCCCCGCTACCTGATGGGGGTAGGTACACCCGCCAACATCCTGGAATGCATAGCGTTGGGCGTAGATATGTTCGACTGCGTCATGCCTACCCGCAACGCCAGGAACGGCATGCTCTTTACTACCGAAGGCATTATCAATATCCGGAACGAAAAATGGAGCTCGGACTGCAGCCCGCTGGATCCCGCGCTCGGCGGATACGCTTCTACCCAATACTCAAAAGCCTATCTCAGGCACCTTGTCAAAGCCGGTGAAATGCTCGGCGCCCAGATTGCCAGTATTCAGAACCTGACCTTTTACCTGTGGCTGGCGAGAACTGCAAGGGAAAAAATTATCGAAGGTACTTTCTCGCAGTGGAAGTCGTCAGTGCTTCCGACCATCATGAGACGCCTGTGACCAGGTTTGGCACAGTTATTTTATCGGGGAGATCCGGAGATCCAGGATCAGCTACCTGGTATATGCATAAAAGCTATATAACCTCATGAAAAAATTATCTTACCTGCTTTCCTTGTCTTTCTTGCTGATAACCGGCAATATGTTGCAGGCACAGGAAATAGCGCAGCCTAACAGCCCCGATTACAATCCTAAAGCCCTCTACGAGGGCCCTTATAAGCTCAATACCTGGTCGGTATCGGCGCATTTCGGCCCCGGGCAGTTTTACGGCGACCTGAGGGAATATGACTTCTTCCCGGTCACAAAAAACACTACCGACAGCCACAGCGAATTGTCTTTCCAGGGCGGAGTTACTTTACACAAGCAGCTCTCCTACCTTTTCGGTGCAAGGGCGGACCTGTCGTTCGGCGGGCTGAACGGCATGAAAAGAAGGCTCTATTACAGCTATTTCACCGGTTCTTATACCGACTTTGCCATTTCCGGTACGGTCAACCTCAAGGGACTGCTGATGGGCCCCAACAAGATGAAAAGATGGAAAGTCGATCTATCGGTCGGCGCCGGGCAGGTATGGTACAATTCAGAGGCTTACCAGCTGGGAACGGGAGAACCCCTCCGCACTACCGGCGGGACCCGCAACGACTGGATTATCCCTGTCGGCATGTCGTGGAACTACGAGCTCTCCCCAAGGTTTGACGTCGGGCTGGATTTCCGTCTTAACAGGGTAAATTCCGATTACCTGGATGCTACCTACGGCGGGGCCGACCCGGGAGAAGCGCCCAATGCCACCACGTCCAGGAAAGGTACATCGGCCGTAGATGTATACGGCGGCGCATCCGTAGTACTTACCTATAAGCTTGGGAAAAAACCGCTCAGGGTGAAAAAAGAGAACGGGAAATGGGCATACCGCCCTGAAGACGGCTCCGGCTATTACAATCTTCGCTATACTGACCCCAAGGTGTTGATAAAGCCGCCTAAGATCCTCTCGCTCGAAGAAATGGATTCGGTAGCAAAAGCAAACAGGCCTGAGGATATCGATCCGCGCCTGCTGCTCGACTCGGACGGTGACGGCGTATCCGACTTTTTCGACAAAGAGCCCGATTCTCCCGCCGGAAGCATAGTCGACGGCAGCGGAAGGGTAATCGATTTCGATTCATACGTCAAAAATGCGCTCAGCTCGCAGCTGGGATGCTCGGAAGTATTTGCCAATATCCAGTTCGAAACCGACAAACACCTGCTGAACGCCGAAGCAAAAGAAATTCTTAAGAATGTAGCCCAGGTCATGAACAAAAACGGGTGCAGGCTTCAGCTGGCCGGCCACGCCGACAGAAGAGCCTCCGACCGTTACAACCTGGCGCTCTCCAAGCGCCGTGTCGAGGCCGTGAAAGAATTCCTTCTTAAGGAAGGCGGAGTGAGCGCGGGCAAAATTATGATCGACTACTTCGGCTCATTCAAACCGATCGCAGACGGCGCAAGCCGGGAGGGGCTCCAGAAAAACCGGAGGGTGGAACTCAGATTGCTTCCCTGACAAAAAAGGCGTAGCTTTGCCGCCAGGGCTTGTCCATTAATTTCCACACAATCATTACAGGGTTTTTCAAGTGAGTATTCCGACCGATCCGTCTTCAAAAGCTTTCGATTATTTAATTGTAGGCGCCGGCCTCTGGGGGTGCGTCTTTGCCCACCAGGCTACCAAACATGAAAAAAAATGCCTGGTCATCGACCGGAGATCGCATATCGGCGGCAATACCTATTGTGAAAATGTGGAAGGCATCAACGTGCATAAATACGGAGCGCACATCTTTCACACCAACGACAAGGCCATCTGGGATTTTGTCAACTCTTTTGTAGAATTTAACCGTTATACCAATTCTCCCCTGGCCAACTACAAGGGAGAGCTGTATAACCTGCCGTTCAATATGAATACCTTCTATGCTTTATGGAAGGTAAAGACGCCGGCAGAGGCAAAAGCAAAAATAGACGAGCAGGTACGGGAAGCCGATATTACCGACCCGCAGAACCTTGAAGAGCAGGCGATCTCGCTCGTCGGCACCGATATCTACTATAAGCTCATCAAGGGCTATACGGAGAAACAGTGGGGAAGAAAAGCCACAGATTTGCCGGCTTTTATTATCAAGCGGCTGCCGGTAAGGTTCACCTACGACAACAACTACTTCAACGATAAGTACCAGGGCATCCCGATAGGAGGCTACAACAAGCTTTCGGAAGGGCTACTGGAAGGGAGCGAGGTCAGGCTGGGCGTGGATTACTTCGCAGACCGGAATGCGCTGGATGCGCTCGCGGATACGGTTGTATACACCGGCAAGATCGACGAGTATTTTGATTTCCGGTTCGGCAGCCTTGACTACCGCAGCCTTCGCTTCGACCATCAGATCCTGGATACGGACAATTTCCAGGGCAACGCCGTCGTCAATTACACCGAAGCGGAGATCCCCTATACCCGGATCATCGAACACAAGCATTTCGAATTCGGTACGCAGCCCAAAACCGTTGTCACCTACGAATACCCGCAGGAATGGGTAAAAGGCGCAGAGCCTTACTATCCTGTCAACGACGCTAAAAACGACGGGGTCTTCCGTCAGTATCGGGCGCTGGCCGAACAGGAAAAAAATGTCATTTTCGGTGGCCGCCTTGCAGAATACCGCTATTACGACATGCACCAGGTAATAGGGTCTGCGCTCAAAAAGACAAAAGAGCTTTTCCAGGAATAGCAGGCTGCTGCTAACCGTACGCTGCATTACGATTTTTCCCGGGTAATCGGGAGAAAAGTGTATATTTGTCCTTTAGCCAGCCTCCTCCATTAACCGGCCTCCTCCATCTAATATAAGGACCAATTTCTTTCGGACCAGGTAACAGCATACCCGGGCTCTATCGACTGCCATTGTTATACAGTCCGGGGAGGAAATTGACGGGAACAAAACAACACTATGAGAATAATGAGGATCTGGAAATACATCCTGCCATCGATATTCGCCTGTATCTTTGTTGCATTAAGCGAACTGGGATACTATTATCTCATTTTACCTGTTTTGCTGGCCGCCAATTATCTGAATACGGCATGGGGAGAGTTCAGCAACAGGGAAATACTGGATGAGCTTCGTATGTTTTACGGCTGTCCGGCAACCGCCATGGCAAAAAGGGTAAGCGCAATACTATTGTGTGCTATGATTGTGTGGGGTATATCATTCGTGGATCGTACCAACCCGCCTGCAGGGCAGTTGCTCCTTTTCAGCTTCTGTACCGGGTGCCTCACCGGGTGCTTTATCGTAACACTTGCTCACGATCTGCTGCACAGTCATAAAAAGGCCGACATTTTCATATCAGGCATGCTGCTGACCGCCGCAGGAATTCCGCATCTCGCCGCCGATCACGTGGCAGGGCATCACCGGGACGTGGGATTATCGAAAGACCCCAATATTTCAAGGATCAATCAGAGCTTCTATTCCTATTTTGTACGCCTGGCCTATAGCAGGCTAAAGGAAAGTTTCCTGACGCAATACGGGCTGCCAAAGTATCTGAGCCGGAAGATCCTGTTCCTGAACCTGAAGATGCTGGCCATTCTTGCAGGAGTATGGATTACCATAGCGCTATGCTCCAGACATCCACAGAAAACGCTTGTATTCTTCCTTTTCCAGAGTTTCATCGCTTATCTTCTGTATGAGCTGATTAACTACATCCAGCACTATGGCCTGTTTCGGAAAGATGAGCAGGAAGATATCACCTTATCACTTTCCTGGAATTGCTATTATAAATATACCAATTACATCCTCCATCTTTTACCGCTGCATTCGATCCACCACCTGCCGCATCACAAACGTAAGATAGATGTCAGTCAGCTGAAAGACGGTCCCCGGATGCCGTACCTCTATTTTGTGATGGTGCTGATGGCGCTTGTTCCACCGCTCTGGTTCCACAAGATGAATAAACTTGTTCTCCAGTATAATGAAGAACCGGAAAACCGATAGACTCCGACCAAACCTGCTTGTCCTGCTCTGCTGCCTGATCGGTTTGAGGGTTTTCCCTGCTTCCGCACAGGACAACTTCGGCATTAACTGGATTTTCATGACCATACACCCGAAAGGGAACTCCAACGCGCATTTTCAACCCAGACGGCTCGACCCTGAAGCACGGATGGTGCTCAACTGGGGAGGTGTCGCGGCATACGAACGTTTTATTTTCCGGCAGCGGTTTTCATTAAAAATCGCTCAGGGAGCCTACAGCGATTGCGCGAAGCTCTTTGCAGGTCATACTCATATCGCTTTCCGGCTGCAGATGCTGAACGGCGGCCGGCACTCGCTCCGGGTGGGCCTCGGACCTACCTGGGTATACCGGAGAAGCTGGTACAGGTTTCCGGGCTATGTACAGGAAAACCGCTATCTTAAAACCAAAGGCGACTGGCAGCGGGCCTTTGTATGGTATGGCGGAGAAGTTGAATACGATTTCAGGATAAACAAGCGGCTCGACATCGATCTGCATATCATTCCGGGTATACCTGATTTTTATACGGTAGGCGTAGGGGCGAGATACTGGTTTAACCGGCCGCCCACCAACAGGCAATGGCGTAACCAGTCCAAAAAGAACAAGTGGTTTTACGGAAAAACGGATATTGCGAAAGCCGGCCCGTAACAGCCGGTTTAGCTCAAAACACGTATCCCGCCATCAGCTCAATGTGGGCGGCCCTTGTTCCATGTGCTTTTAACGTACTGCCGACGAAGAACCTGACGGGAATCCTGTTTTCCATTTCCGGGTAAAACGCCATCCCGATTTTTGAATAAAAGCTCTCCTGCCCGGGAGGTTTGTTTCTCAGATATCCCCCGAAACCGTACCGGGTAGCGATTTTTCCAAACTGGATCTCCTCTTCCATGTAGATTGCCGGCTGAACATCCTTCCTGTTTAACCGGCCTGCTTCGACTCCGATTCCTGTACGGAAGGCAGTACTGTGCTGAAGAAAAACCATGCCGCTCAGCTGTGGATTTACCTGTATTACAGGGGAATTTTCTCTTCTGAAATCGTAAAATCCTGCCGCCCCGCTCAGCCGGTAACGCCATTTTTTAAAATCACGGATGGTTTCAAAGGTGGTTCGCTCCGGTTCTCTTCCGGCAGGATGCCAGGCAAGCCCGAGGTAGACAGCCCCGGCATTGATACCGGCATTAGGCAACCTGAATCCTCCGTTGGAATAGTGATAGATCATGGCTCCGGACTTCAGGTCCCATTCGTCCGACACAAAAAAGCGATATCCCGCGTCGATCATGGAGGTAGCATTGAGCATCGTGCTCAGCAACCTGTTCTGAGGGTTCTTCACAGCGTCGTAAGTCCTGGTAGCAAGAGCCAGCCCGGTACCGTGTTTCAATTGAAAAGCGCCCGCTTTCCGTCGAAATAAGCTGAACTCCAGGTACGGGACCACCGAATAAACCTGCCCGTATACTTCCGGGTTGCCTAATGTACGCCAGGTCGCAGACAGGCCCATTTCCGGATAATTATGCGCATACTGCCAATACTTTTTACCGGTCGTCTTTTTAATAAAATCAAGGGAAACCCCATAGTGAAAAGATTCAGGGGCGGTCCGGTGATGCTGGTGTGTAATGAACTGTCCGGTAAAGAACTGCAGTTGCCAGGCATGTATATGCTGCGCATACCCCCCGCTTCCCTCCAGGCAGCATAATGCGATCAGGCACGTATGCCTCCACCGTAAAATTATATCCATAAGCAACCTGAAAAGTCAATGTACCCTGTTTCCGGCCGGTCGTAGATCCGAAAGTTCCTTTTCAACTTCATTTACACGTTCATTCATCGTCTTAAACCAGACAGAAGGTATAAGGGCCATTGTCACCATTTGGGCAAACGGGTAAGGAAATACCGGCCCGGCCCAGGTCAGCTCTTTCAGGTCGGGTTCGTTGCGAAGGTGATGGATCGCATGAACCGGCATCATAAAATACAAATAAGCAGACAACCGGTAGTTGCAATTCCAGGAATGATGCAAATCCACATCTTCTATTTTTCCCGGCGCGGTATATGCGCGCCGCAATCCGTAGTGCTGAATATAGGTAATCACCTCATATATCAGCGTGACTGTTAAGTACTGCACCAGGAGCCATGAAAAAACCTGTTTATTCCACCAGAAAGCAAATATCAGAAGCAGTATGCAAAGCAGGAAACGGGCATAGTTACCCTGTATAATGCGGCGTGCCCTAGCGTCGGGGAAAATGTGTGTCCGCCCGAAAACCATTTTTATCCTGCTGCGGATCGACCTGAACAGGTACCGGTATACATTCTCTCCCGGCAAGGCAGACGCAGGGTCTCTTTCAGTACCCACATAGCGGTGATGAATATACAAATGATCGGATTCGAGGTAGAAAAATCCGTTCAGCAGCAAAATGCATGTCGCCATCCATCGATCGATCTTTTTACCGGAGTGCATAAGCTCATGCGAAAGAGAAATAGCAAAATTGCTGTTAAGAATTACTACTGAGTAAAGAAAAAACATCAATTCGGGAATCTCAAGCGCATTTGCGCTCAGATAGCAGCATATCCAGGCGTTGAATCCCGCAAAGAAAAATGCGCTGAACGTCCTGACCGCCGATGTATGGGGCGAATGATGAAAATAGGCATATTCAGCGATCAGCTCCGGTAAGGTAAAACGGCCGGAAGATTTGTTTATCATTCCCAGGACGGGAAGCAAAAACGGCCCTGCCCACACCAGGCCCGCGTACACCAGCACCACGAAAAGCGAGGTAACCAAAACCGGAATCAGATAAGGAACAGCGCGCATAACAAAGTTAAGATATCACGGATTTCTCCTGATTACAAGCCTGATATACATAAAAGATAGTTTTTCTCTTCCTACATACGCTTCGAATAAAATTAACGTTTTTATTCAAACTATAACCACAATAAAAAAATGAAAAAGACAGCTTTGTTCATCGGTTCCCTGATGGTTATCGGGGGGCTGACTTTCAGTTCATGTTCTAAAAGCACAAAAGAGGAAGCAAAAGAAGCGGCTGAGTCTGCGGCGCAGGATGTAAAAGATGCTGCCGACGCTACCGGTCAAAAACTTGATAACATTGCGAGTGACATCAAAGAAGGCACTCAGGATGTGGCTTCCGATGTAAAAGATGCAGCCAATAATGCATCGGCAAAGATCGACGAGAGAGTAAGCAAGCTTAACCAGGCTGCGAAAGCCGAATATGAAAGCCTTGAAAAAGAGCTTAAACGCATTGACGAAGATTTGAAAAACGCGACTGCCGAGAAAAAGGCGGAGCTTCGGAAAACAAAAGAAAGACTGGAAAAGAGGAAAAAGGAAATACTGGGATAGTATTTCCGCACCTACCAAAAAGCCCGGCGCTGATGCTCAGCGCCGGGCTTTTTGGTTCAGGGAAGGGCCTCCCTCCTATTTATTGGGGTCGAGGGCCAGAGAAACCCGCCTGTTCAGATCTTCCAGGTGAAACCTGCTCAGCCTGTCGGTCGTCCTGGGAATGGCCGCCTGTATCTGCCGCCTGAGCGCTTCCAGGTGCCCCCGGGCTACAGACGGCTGGTCTGTTTCGGCAAGCTCTACCGAGCGGGCTGAAAAACCATAGGTGATCCCCGGCGGAACCGACGCAACGGTAGCTTTTCCGGGCTTCAGCTTTGCCATCAGGTTTTCGAGGTATACCTTTTGAAGGTTACGCCTGAAAATATCGATGGTCCGTCCCGAGCCCAGCTCCGACCATATGCCTTTCTCCAGGTCGGTATACAGCTCATCCAGGGTATAGTAGTCTGCTGAAATCCCGGTCTCCATCAGGCGCACCGCCCTGTCTCCTGCAAAAAGAGCCCTGAGTATCGTCGATTGGATCTCTTTGAGCGCCTCCACTCCCGTCTCCGGTTTCAGCTTATTGATCACCGCCGAATCAAGCAGCCATTTCGGTGTTTTGAAAAGCTGGTCGTTAAGAAAAGCAACGGCTTCTTTCTGAACCTGCTTCGGAACGGCCACGAAAGCTGCTCCTTCCATGTCATAGGTCATCGGGTTATCGTAAACGCCGCCGATATTTTTCGTCACATGCCCCATATACCTCCTGTATTGCGCCACTACGTTGTTATACAGCTCCTCCAGCTCTTTGTAGCTTTGCCCGTCCTCGCGGCTCCATTCGTTCAGGTTAGGCAGTATGCGCTGAAGGTTGAGGATCCCGTATGCGGATGCTTTCATGGCATTATCGCCCAGATCTTCCGACTGGTACCGCGGATCATAGGGGTTAAGCTCGGTACCGAAACGCAGCCTGGCCTGCTTATAGGCTTCTTTCGTCCAGGAATTCAGGATTGCCCGGTCGTCGTCATTTTTGCCAAAGTAGCTGTATCCCCACTTGATCGCCCACTTGTCGTAGTCGCCTACGCCCGGGAAAAAATGCGTTACGCCGTCGCCCGGCTGCGCTACATAGTTAAACCGCGCATAGTCCATTATAGAGGAGGTATGCCCGTTTTTTTCCAGCCACTCGTTGTCTCTCAGCTTCTCGACGGGAGTGGCCGAGCTTGCCCCGAAATTATGCCTTAACCCGAGGGTATGTCCTACTTCGTGCGCTGCCACAAATCTCACCAGCTCTCCCATCAGCCCGTCGTCAAAAGTCTTCTTTCTCGCGCGCGGATCCACTGCGGCGGTCTGGACCAGGTACCAGTTACGCAGCAGCCGCATTACATTATGGTACCACCCGATATGACTTTCTATGATCTCCCCGCTTCTCGGATCGTGGACATTGGGCCCGTACGCATTCTGGATGTCGGCCGCAAAGTAACGGATCACCGAAAACCTCGCGTCTTCAAGACTCATCGTACTGTCTGATTCCGGCCAGTCTTCCGCACGTATCGCATTTTTCCACCCTGCATTTTCAAATGCCGGCTGCCAGTCGTTTACCCCGTCCTTGAGGTATTTTCTCCATTTCAGCGGCGTCGCCGGGTCTATATAAAATACGATAGGCTTTGCCGGCTCGATCAATGTCCCGGTTTTCTGTAATGTTGCGTCGGCCTCGTTTTTAGGCTCCAGCCTCCACCTGACGGCAAAGACCTGTTCCTCGGACTTTTGGGACTCCTCTCCGAATACCGTATACTTATTGGCAAAATACCCGACCCGGTTATCAAAAAGACGGGTTTCCATCGGCACCTTGGGAAGTACGATCATCGAAGTATTCATTTCCAGCGTAACCACTCCGGCATCTCTTCCGGCAGGGAAGTAAACTCCCACCTGCGGCGCCGGAGAAGTGGTAACTACCTCGGGAACAACAGAAAAGGTCTTCGTAGTCCTGATTTCCACATTGGTTGGGTAAGCGCTTATCCGGTTAACAAAAGAAGCTTCTTTTTTAAACGCAGCCAGCTTCAGCAATTGCTTCCTTACCGAGCTGAGCGAAAATGCAGGATTATCGGCGTTAAAGAAATCCGTCACCTCTACAACATAGCTTTGCTGCAACTCCGTCCTTTTCAATGCTTTCACATCAAATACCCCGATGATCGGGTCGGCCGCCGAATTCCGGACCGCCTCCGCAATAGGGCTCGCACTGTCGGGGCTGACCGTCAATACGGTAACCGAGCGCAGGAGAAGCTGATGTGCCGGTCCCTTTTCCCAGCGGATCATCTGTCTTTTTACTTCTTCCCCGCCGAAAACCCCTGCGCCGCCCGCCGTACGCGAAAAACGCGTAACCGACATGATATCTCTTCCGAACAATGAATCAGGCACTTCCAGGTACCATTTATCAGCTACAAAATGCACTCCCATTAAGCCATACTGGCTCTTCGCGGTGCTGTCGATCACCTCCGAAAAAGGCTTGGGACCTTTCGCCGGCTGGCTTTTAAGCTTCTCAGGAGCAGTTTCCGGTTTGGGCGTTTCGATTTTGGAGGTTTCTTCGCTTTTCTTCTTTTTCTGGGCAAGACCAGGCTGAACGCCGGCAACCAGGAGGATTGCGGCGAGTAAAAATTTTCTTAGCATTATTCTGATAGGAGATTGTTGATTATAGTTTGTTACGATAATTGGCAGAAGGTTCTATTCTTCAGGGAAATAAGTCAGGCAGCTGAACTGACTCTCGTCAAACATTTCCCGGGCCACATCCTGGAGCTCACGGGAAGTAATAAGCCTTATCTTGTCGAAAATCTCGGAAAGTGATTCTACTTTACGGACGTCCAGGAGGCTTTTCGCCATCATCAGCATGAAGCTGTTGTTGCTCTCTTCCGACATCGCCAGTTGCCCCATGATCTGTCCTTTCGTATAATGCAGTTGGGCGCTGGTCAGGGGGATTTCCCTCAATTTTTTGAACTCTTTCATAATGAGGGAGATGCTTTTATCGAGATGCTTCCGTTCCGTGCCGAAAAAGACACCGAAAAAACCACTGTCGAGGTACGGGGTATAGCTTGCGTCGATAGCATATACGAAGCCATGCTTTTCCCGCAAGGCCATATTGAACCGCGAGTTCATTCCCGGCCCACCCAGCAGGTTGGTGAGGATAAAAAGATGAAGCCTTCTTTCATCATCCAGGGCGTAGGCGGTTTTTCCCAGCGCGCATTGTACCTGCGTGAGGTCGCGGCGTACAATCTTCGCCTGGGGACTGTAAACCGAAGGCCCGACCCTGCTGCGCGTCATGTGGGTAGCGGGGATATCTTCCAGGTACCGGCTCACGATCCTGACCACCTTTTGCATCGGGAACCTGCTCACCGAAGAAAATATGATGCGGGAAGTATCGAGATTGTCTTTGATGAATACGCCGAGGTCTTCTTTAGTGAAGGAGCCGACTGTTTCCGCCGTTCCGAGAATATTGTATCCCAGCGAATGTCCCTCGAAAACCATTGCATCGAAATCATCCTGAATGGCATCTTCGGGAGAATCGCTATACATTGCCATTTCTTCCAGTATCACGTTCCGTTCGCGATCAAGCTGCTTTTCGGGAAAAACGGAATGAAAGGTAATATCGGCCAGGAGATCGGCAGCTTTGGAAAAATGTTCGTCCAGTACGGATGCGTGAAAACAGATCTTTTCTTTGGTGGTATACGCATTAAGCTCGCCCCCTACCCTTTCCAGGCTGTTGATGATATGATGAGACCGCCTTTTTTCTGTTCCTTTAAAAGCCATGTGTTCCCAGAAATGCGCAAGCCCTTCCTGGTCAGGTTTTTCATCCCGGCTGCCGATATCCAGCATAATGCCGCAATGTGCGATCCGGGT
Source organism: Spirosomataceae bacterium (assembly GCA_037191015.1). GTDB lineage: Bacteria > Bacteroidota > Bacteroidia > Cytophagales > Spirosomataceae > Ravibacter. The sequence goes on along the minus strand of JBBCKD010000013.1, from coordinate 146,365 downwards.
ATTGGATACCTGTTTGTGGGCCAGGCGTATGCCGTTGGGAAATGTATATAGTTCGTATTCCTCTTTAAGGGAATTTAGCGGCGCTCCTCCTGCGAGTCTCTGCTTCGTGTTGTAATAGGCCATTGCTGCAAAAATCAGCACAAATTCCTCGTGCGTTACAACAAAATTACTCAATTTTACCCAATTATAACCTATCTCAAAAAACCACGGGGCAATCCCGCGTTATGGTCCCGAAACAAATATTAGTTATCCAGACTGCTTTCATCGGAGACGTCATCCTGGCTACTTCCCTTCTGGAAACCCTTCACCTGGGGTTGCCCGACGCTGAAATAGATATTGCCGTCAGGAAGGGCAACGAAGCGCTCTTCCGGGAACACCCGTTCCTGCGGAACGTGCTGATCTGGGATAAAAAAGGGGGCAAATACAAAAGCCTTTTCAAACTGCTCCGGCACATTCGCAGGCAACGCTACGATCATGTCATCAACTTGCAGCGCTATGGGGCCACAGGATTACTGACAGCATTCTCAGGAGCAGGAAGTACTGCCGGCTTCGATAAAAACCCCCTTTCATTTCTCTTTTCCCACCGCTATCCGCACCGCTTTGAAGAAGGAGTCCATGAAACAGACAGAAATTACCTGCTGGCCGGAGGTATAACGGATGCCGCGCTTCAGAAACCGAAGCTATACCCCCGGGAAAACGATTACCGGAGCATCTCGCATCTTCAGCAATTACCCTATTATTGCATTGCGCCTACCTCGGTATGGTTTACCAAACAGTTTCCGCCTGAGCAGTGGAGCAGGCTCATCGACCTTCTGCCCCCGCAACATCCTGTCTATCTCCTGGGTGGCCCTGCAGATACGGCTATTGCCGAAAAGCTGACCGGCAGCCACGGGCACGTAGTCAACCTCTGCGGGCAGCTCTCTTTCCTGGAGTCTGCCGCTCTGATGGAAGGCGCCCTGATGAATTACGTCAACGATTCGGCTCCCATGCACCTGTGTTCTGCAGTAAATGCCCCGGTCTGTGCCGTTTATTGCTCCACTATCCCTGAATTTGGCTACGGCCCGCTCTCCGACCGGTCGTTTGTAATCCAGACCCCGGAAGCGCTGCCATGCCGCCCCTGCGGTATTCACGGTCACAAAGCATGTCCCGAGGGCCACTTCCTGTGCGCAACGGGGATAGATGCCGACCGGATAGCAGCGCTGACAGCCGTTTCCTGAAAAGAGGTTATTTACAAAATTTCCGGGTAAGACTATTCAGGGCTACCATCTAAATTTACTCTCGATTTGAGCAGCAAATGACCTGCCGATCCGTTCATCTACGGCTATTTCAGCCAGGTTGAACCGGGTAGCATGTCCGTATAAGTTCAGTTGAATCATACTATACTATTTCAATCATGAGAAACCATTCTTTTCCCCGAAGCCTTCCATGGCTACCTGTTCTCTCGTTCGCCGGCATTCCTGCCGCTCTGCACACCTTACAACCTCTGAGACCGCCTGCCTGGACACCCGAGGTTTATTTACACTGTATTGTCATGAACGGTATTGCCCTGGCAGGATATTACACCCCGAAGACACTCTGCCTTACATGCGCAGTTCTGCTGCTTTTCCCCGCAGCGATTGTCTTTTGCTACCGGTACCTCACGCTATCTGCCCCGGGGATGCGGGTTCTCTGCCTTTCTCTCGACGACGGTTCCGACCTCAGGGTCAGCCGTGAGATCACAAGCCTGGCCGGCGCCGGCGCTACGGTAGATTTTGCCGGGCCCGGCTGTCCGCAGCAATATGTTCAGTCATCCTCATCCCTGTCGTTTCTCCGGTACTTGGCATACTCGGCTTTGCTCCTGGTCAGGCATCGTTATCATTCTGTTCACGTCGCAGGCGAAAAGCTGCTCCTGGCACTTTGGCCGTTCCTTTGGCTACAGCGACAGGTTGTAGCCGATTTACCTGATCAGGTATGCGTCCGTCCGGGCTTTCCGGCCCTTGGATGGAGGATTCTCAGGAGATTCCTGTACATGCCTGCCACAACGCTCATTGTACCCGATGAGAATTGCTACCGGCTTTCGCCTGATAAGGTTAAAAGGAAAACACTGATACTTCCTGATTTCCCGCCGGGCTACGACGGCCCTGTTACGTCGCAACCGCAGCCCCTGCTTACCATCCTATATTACGGACAGCTCGGAAAAAACCCGGGGATGGAAATTATTTCCGGCCTGCTGGATTCGGGGAAGCCGGTACAGGTACTAATGGCAGGCCGGATTGCTGACAAGGCGGCAGAACGGCTCTCCCGACATCCTGCCGTTAAATGGATGGGGCCTGCGTCCCACCTGGAAATACTGAAGATTGCCGCTACCCAATCCGACTTCCTGTTTTGCCCGGACATGAAGGAAAATGGTAAATATAAAAGCCTATCCGGGATATACGACGCGATCCAGGCGGAAAAGCCGGTGATCACCAACGCGGAATCCCCGGCTTCCCGCTTCGCCGGCTGCTATCCGGCCGGTTATGTGATGCCATCTTATAAAGTAACGGAATTCGACAGCCTTTATGACAACCTGCTGTTGTTCAGGAAGCAATTCACGCCCCTGAAAAAGCTAAAGGAAAGCTGGGTATGGGAAAAAGTGGAAAGAACCCTGATCGCCGCACACAAGCTGTAAACCGGCTACCAGCTGTCTCATTGCCGCATATCCGATTATAAATAAAAGTAATTAGTTGTATATTTGTATAATCAAAATCTATAAACAAGCTTTTTAACTCAATACTGTCTTTAACCATGAATATCCAACAACTGGAATATATTGTCGCAGTAGACAATCACCGGCATTTTGTCCAGGCCGCCGACCAGTGTTGCGTAACGCAGCCGACTCTGAGTATGATGATCAAAAAACTCGAGGATGAGCTGGATATTAAAATATTCGACAGGAATAGACAACCGATCGTACCTACCGACATTGGCTCACAGTTGATCAGTCAGGCCCGGATAGTGCTGAAAGAGGCGAACCGGGTACGCGAAATAGCACGGAGCTTTAACGGCGTTATGAGCGGGGACTTGCGGGTAGGCATTATCCCAACTGTTTCGCCTTATGTTCTCCCTGCTCTTGTACCCCAATTCGCGCAGAAGTACCCGGATGTCAATTTCCAGGTGAACGAAATGGTAACGGAACGCATTGTAACCGAGCTCAGGAACGGGAATATCGATGCAGCCGTCGTGGCCACCTCCATACAGGAAGCCGCTTTTCATGAGTCGGCCCTTTACAGGGAGAAATTCTATGTATACTTGTCTGAAGACAACGGCCTGTATGACAAAGCCTACATCGTACCGGAAGATATCAGAGGCGACGAGCTGTGGCTGCTCGAGGAAGGACACTGCCTGAGCGACCAGATCAGGAAATTCTGTGAGCTCAGGAAAAGCCAGATCAACAAGCTGTTTACTTTCAGGTCGGGCAGCATCGAAACGCTAATCAGGATGGTGGAGCGCAACGGGGGGGTCACGATCCTGCCGGAGCTCGCAGCACGGGAGCTGGCGCCCGATAAAAAACGATTCCTGAGAAACTTCCGGGATCCTGCTCCCTACAGGGAAGTCAGGATAGTAACCAACCGGGAAGAAGTAAAAGCCCGTCTTGTAGACGCGCTTTCAGAAGAAATAAGACTGGTAATCACCCCTTTGCTGGAAAGCTCGTAGCCTGCCTTCCGGTCAGGATCGCTATACTTTTTTATTCACCATACTTTCAAACATACTATGAGAACATCTGCACTCACCCTGCTTATGGGTATCGCTTCTGTCATTCCTTCATTGTCGCAAGCGCCGCTATTGTATTTCCGGCAGGACTTTTGCGAACCGGATATCCGGTTTGAGAGCGACGCGCCCGGTACCGCCCAGGTCAACCATGTTATCACCACTTCCTCAGCTACAGTAAGCCAGGGAGAATGCTTCCTCGACGCCGCGCGTACTTCTGCCACAGGTGGCGGCTCTGTACGGATCATAAGGACTTCGCCGCTTGCAATACCTGCCTCCGATATGCTCCATGTCAGAATTGACCTCGAGGTGAGGGATATTACGCTGGAAGGCAATATTGCCGGGTATTTCGCAGTAGGCGACGAGCTTATCCACACGCATACCCTCCTTCCCAATGCCTCCCTGTTCTCGAAGCTTTCTGTTGATTTCAAAGCCGATGGCACATACGCTCTGAGAGTACCCGGCTCTTCGGGAGCGATATTAAGCGACCCGCTAAGCGGGCGTATCAGGCTCACCTGGGTTATGAACAACAAAAGCGATAACCTCACCTACCTGTCGCCCCTGGAAACTTCCGAAGACATTGCCCCGGGCAGGTACGATGTGTGGATAGACGACTACCGCTGGATAAGCGGCGGCAATGCCATAAGCCGCGTCGATCTGAACAATTTTGCATTCATCCTTTCAAACGGCGTAGGTACGGTCCGGCTGCACCACATAGAAATTAACAGCGCAAGCCCGCAGCTCCCCCTCGTACTGACACGCTTCAAAGCGGAAAGGCATCTCCGGGAAGCCCTGATCTATTGGGAAATGGCTGCCGGCCATACCGCTTCACAGTTTATCGTCGAACGCAGCAGCGACGGGAATAGCTTTGAAGCTATCGGCGCATTGCCGGTGGAAGACCTGTCGCAAAACCTCTACAGGTTTACTGACCCGTCGCCCCTGCCCGGCTTCAATTATTATCGCCTTAAAATGACCGGAAACACGGGCGAGGTCAGGCTATCTCCTATCGATGCGGTTTATTTTGATGCCACTGCGCCCGCTATAACGATTGCGCCCAATCCCTCGCAACCCGACAGGATCACCCTGTTTGCTTCCGGGATAAACCCCGAAAACATTTCACTTTTTACCATGACCGGCCACCGGCTTCCGTTCGGGCACGGGTACGATAATTCCAATATGATGTTAAGCATTTATCCATCTGCACCGCTTCCTTCTGGTATTTATTTTTTAAAGATCATCCAGGACCGGCTCTTAAAAACTGTTAAAGTAGTTATACCCTAGCCGTATTCTGTTTACCTTGCAGCCGCAAAACGGAACGACTGTCGGAAATATGATCCTCAGGACAGAAAAGCTGATCAAGAAATACGGACAAAGGTTGGTTAATAACCTGGTAAGCTACCAGGTGGAGCAGGGAGAAATCGTCGGGCTGCTGGGGCCCAATGGGGCAGGCAAAACCACCTCGTTTTATATGGCAGTGGGTCTTGTCAAGCCCAACAGCGGTAAGGTATACCTCGACCAGATGGATATCACCGATCTGCCTATGTACAAACGCGCCAGGCTCGGCCTGGGCTATCTTGCACAGGAGGCGTCCGTATTCAGGCAACTGACAGTAGAGGAAAATATCAAAGCAGTCCTTCAGTTTACCCGGCTTTCCAAAGCAGAGCAAAAAGACAAGATGGAAGAGCTCCTGGAGGAGTTCAGCCTCCTCCATGTCCGAAAGAGCAGAGGATCGGTGCTTTCCGGAGGTGAGCGCCGCAGGACCGAAATAGCCCGGGCGCTTGCCGTCGATCCAAAGTTTATTTTGCTCGATGAGCCCTTTGCAGGCGTCGATCCTATCGCTGTAGAAGATATCCAGCATATCGTCGCCAGGCTCAAGCACAAGAACATCGGGATTCTTATTACCGACCATAATGTAAACGAGACCCTGTCGATTACCGACAGGGCTTATCTCCTGTTTGAAGGTAAAATCCTGAAGGAAGGAACGGCCGAAGAACTTGCAGCCGACGAACAGGTAAGAAAGCTGTACCTTGGTCAGCACTTCGAGCTGAAACGAAAGATCTGAGATCGGTCGCCGGCAGTAGCCAGGTTAAGGAAGCCGATAGGCCGGTCGGCGGCGCTTATTCCGCCAGATTAAATCTCAGCTGAACCCCTCCGGAAGACACGGACCTGTAGAAGCTGTTTGAAACCAACGGGTCGTTGAACATACGTTCAAAGTAGAACTGGAGGCTCAGGCGGTTGCTCACTACGTAGTTGATGGTAGGCCGGAGCTGGAAATTGATATTCCCGGCCGTCGGTGTATTTTCAGCTACCTCCCGTTTTACGCCCGCTTCCTCTATTTCGACAATTTTACGCTGAATGGAGCGTGTGTCCCTGAAGGTAACCGACATTTGCGCCGTCAGGTCATTTTTCAGCCTTTTTGTCGCACCATTGATCTTGAACGGAAGCGCCATATTGTTTTTGGTAAACCCGATGCTGATGGTCAGATCCTGGTTAAACAGCTCCTGCATCTGGGTATTGGCAAGGTTCAGCGCCACGGTACGGTCCCGGTTGTAATCGATCCGGCCGGTCACCTGGCCTACGGTGCGGAAGTTGATCCCGATCAGCGGCGAGAACCGCTCCGCCATGGTAATGGTGCTCATCGCAAATACCGGGATATAGTGTCCATATTCGTTGACATGACTATACAACGGATTGTTGTTGACCAGGTTCGACGCCATCAGGTAGCCGGTAACAGCCAGGTTGACATACATCTCCTCGTAATTCAGGGAGGAAGTAAAATTACCTACGCTATAAGTCGAAGTGTAATTGTGCTCGATCGAAAACGACTGGAATACGTTTTTAAACAGTGGGATCTGCGACAGCCCGTTGTAGCGTACCGACCAGTTCGGGAAAGGCAGCTTAAGGAACGGGCTGGTTCTTATTTTCCCTGTACTGTCTGCGCCCCTTCCGCTGTAAGCTGCGAAGAAAGATGGGATCAGCACATCCTGGGAATTCCGGTTGTAGGTACCTTCACCGATATTCTCGGGAGCGCTGTTGAGCCTGTCGGCTATGATTTCCCGGTACCTGATGAAATTATCGAACACCGGTGAGCTGTGGTCCCTGTTCATCTTGGTAAGCGCTGTCCTGAACGACATAAAAGACATGCTGTACTGTCCGTTCCGGAGCGGGCTTTCCGACTGGTAGGTCCCCCCGGAGTCCGGCCGGTAGAATTCCTGGTAGGCATCCCGGCGCGTATAATCGGCCTTTACATTGATCTGAAAGTCCTTGAAAGGTTCGAGCGAAGTATTGGCATTGAAACGCTTGTCAATAGTCTGCTGAAAAGGCTGGTTCAGGATACGGCTGTCTGTCAGCCACCCCTTGGCGGCCGCCTGTTTCTGGAAATCCCGCTGCTGCTCACCCAGTACAAATCCCAGGCCCGGCGCTCCTCCTTTGTCAAGCCCGAAAAAGCGCGGTGCTCCCAGGAAACCGGGAAGCGCTGTGGTCTCCAGCACCGAATAACTGAAATTAATACCACGCACGGTCATCAGCACCCGGGTAAAGTCCTTCAATACCTGGCTCGACTGGGTTTTCATCTCCTCCATATCACCCGGGCTTCGCGTAAAGTTCTTTCTTGCAGTTCCCGGGGTATTGGCAAATTTGAGGTACTTGAGCTTATTGTAGAGCGCAACGAAATCGACACGGCCGCTGATGCCCCGTTCCCTGCTGTTCCTGAGAATATTCCCGAATTCGGACCCGTTTTCGTCTACGGCACCCAGGGCGTTGGCCATGAAATTATACCCGATGCGGTGGTTGTAATCTGCCGCGATCCAATCCGTAAGCGGAAGCTTGTCCAGGGGCAGCCGCCAGGTCAGGTTGATCCTCTGGTCGAAGTCTTTTATCCTTCCCAGGCTCCTGAAATTGTGCCAGAGCGAATCCTTCTTCTCCTGGGTATCCAGGTCGCCGTAAGGCTCATCGACCATCGCCCGTGCGGCGGCATTATATGTCACCACTACGCTTTTGGTCAGGTTCCAGGTAAAATCGTAGAAGCGGTTAAACCAGAAGAACTTTTCAAAATACGGTAACTGTCCATCTGTCGTCAGGTCGGAATTCCGCAGCTGGGTACGCATAAAATTGCGTTCCACATCAGCCCTGACCGCCATCGACGTCGGGAAAAGATTAAGATTAAAGTCTTTAATGAATGCGGCATAGGAGTTGGTCACTTTCCAGTTCTTGAAAGGCTCAAAAGGCGTAGCAGTTTTCGAAAAAGCGTATGCGACACCGCCCTTATACATTTTCTGCAGGAAAGATTCCGTCAGCACATTCGTCTTTTTGAGATCATTGAATGCGTAGGTAAAGGCAAAGTTCTCAAAATCATAAAAATGCGGGGTACGGGTACCTGTTCCCATCCTCATTTTCCTGATGTTGGATAAATTGATCCCTCTCCTGGTCGTATTGTCTATTACCATCCGCCGGTAGCGGTCCCTTTCATCAAAATCCCTGAGATTATCTAGAGAGGTTTTGAGGCGCATGTCCGGGTCGAGAGGGTCGAATGTAGGGGTAATCTGCTTCCGGTCGTAATTGAGGAAAAGCGGGATACTGAAACCCCATTGCTCCGGCAGGAACTTATCTACGGCGACGTTGGTCGCAATTCCGAAATCGCTCGTGAAAGCCCTCGAACGCTCCCCGATCTTGGTCTGAACACCTCCGAAACCGAAGGTTTCCACCCGCCCTGTAGCTTTGATGGTAGCCAGGTCGGCAAGCTTCGCATCGAGCTGGCCGATCGCCGACCAGCCGGCTGTCTGGTCAAAGCCTTCCACATGCAGCTCGTTTACCCACAGGCAGAAACTCTGGGGCCGCTCGTCTTCCGATACCGGGTTCCGCATACCGATCATCATCACGCGCACCAGGCTTAAATCGGGGTTCCCCATTACGGTAATCCTGTAGAGCCCGTCGGAGCTCAGCATCGAGTAGGGCTGCGAATAGCTTCTTCCCCACTCCTGGTTCCTCCGGGACTTGACATTGAGCAGATCCTGCAGATCAAAGTTAATCTCGTTGGATTCAGGCCACACCGCCGCTGCGGCAGCTTCTCCCGGCCGCGTAGCGATCAGGTTAAGCTTCTCTACCTCATAATAGTTCTGGCTCACATCCGTACCCAGTCGCATAAATACGCCGGTTCCACCGACGATCGGGTCGTCGCTGTGCATGTGCACATACATTTTCAGCCGCTTGCGGAACTGGAGATCGAGATTGACATTTTTGAATACTCCTCTCGAGTCTCCGTCTCTCAGATCGGTAACGCACATACTCATCGCCTGCTCGTTCAGGGTAAAATTCTGGTTGGGCTGGGTAAAATCACGATCACGTTCCCATCCGGGCGGCACCGTATATACGTATTTACCGGAAGCCTCCGAGCCAACCTGGCTGTTCTCCTCGATGCTGACAGTACCTACCGTAAACTTCGCGTCGTACCTTTCCGGCGCTTCCATCTGGTTGACGGCATTCAGATCATAGGGATATTTACGATACTGCTGCCCCACAAGCTGCAGCTGTCCGAACCTGAGCACCACCGGGTTCTCGAACTCGGTCAGGTACATCCTCATAAACCGGATGGACTTAAAGCTGTTCATGTTGGGGGTCTTCCCGGTAAACTCGCGCACCGGCACCCTGAAAAGGAACCATTCCGCTTCGCCCGTCGTCGTCCTGTCGACAATAAAACCGCGCCCCACTTCCAGCTGACCGGGCTGAAGGTCGATCACGTACTCGTAGTACTCCTCGTTGTTATTGATCGTATTGTCGGTATTGAGATCCTCGCCGTCTGGCAGGTTGGTGTTGGCCTGCGTAAACTGGTTCCGGTTCTGGGTGCTTTCCGGGGAGTTATTTTCGGCGCCGAGAAAGTTTTTATAGCGCTGCAGGACGTTAGCGCTCTGCTGATCCCATTTTTCTCCCAGGTAAAATTCAAAATCGTCTGCAGAAGGGTCATTACGGATCAGCTCCATTGCCTGCGGGCTTACTGTGCTCTCGACCCTGTCCAGGAAGCTCTCTTTAAAGAATCGCTGCTCGTCTGCACTATTCATTCCGTCCAGCCCGACATCCTGCCTCTCCCGTCCACCCGGCTCGTTGCTGAAAGCATTGATTACAAACTGCTGGCGCGTCACATAACCCCAGGCAGTAGAATCGACATTGACCCCGACGATCCGGTCGGCAATGGGTAAGCCGTTTTCAAAATTGTAACGCTCATCAGGAATAATATCTTCTGAAATATCTCCGAGGTTAAAAACCAGCTTCCCCCCGGTTGCTCTCCGGTCGATATTGTTACCCGATCCATCGGTATACCCTGCCCTTACGATCCCGTTGGGTCCTTCGATAAAAGGATTGAGCAACCAGAAATCAATGGTTTCGATATTAGCATTATCAAAGTCGTTATCTGCAGAGATCGCCCTTGTAATAGCACCGAAACTCTCCTTCGGATTTTTGAGCATCCCGCGTGCGTCAAGATCGGGGTTATAGTTGTACATCCCCCGTTCGGCCGGGTAATAAGCTATGTCAAGAATAGTCTGGGGCAGGTTCACGACAGGTACCGCTTTCCCGGGGAAGAGGTCCTGCGGAGTATACATCCTCTCGTAGTAGTTTTGTATTTCCCCCTGGTCGGGCAAAACCGGCACGCCGATATTGGCCCCGAAATCCCTTCCGGAAAATACGTTGTCGACATTATAGGCCGATATTTTCGCCCGGTTAAAAGCATGTTCAAGCCTTTGGGAGGAAGCGCCGGGGAAGTTGAAGTTGGGAGAGTTCTGCGGTGTCGCTCCCACCTTCCATAGGGTCGGTTGCCTGACCATATCGTAGATCATCCTGGAAGTTTCAAAATCGTCTACGATAGCCCGCCCGTTGATCCGCCTGTTGAGCCCGGGGTAGAGCTGCGCGGCTTCGCCTTTGAAATGGATATACGACATTTCCTTGGTCTGTAGCAGGGGGAGCTTGTCGAGCAGCCTGGTGATAAAAGGCGCCTCTTTCCGTATACTTCCGTCAATTCCTATGATCGTGTTGCTTGCGGGCTCATTCCCGATGGCTACCCGCTTCAGGAAACCTGCAGGGGTTTCGTTGTAGTGCATGGCCGTCATGCCTATACGCACATCTTTATTGAGGACGTAGTCCAGGCGGGTTCCTACCAGCGTTCTGATCTGGTTGTCAAAAAGATCGGGCTTTTCGTACTCGACTACAATCTCCCTGCCCGAATTGAGCACTGAAGGATTCGTAATCCGGACCCGTCCCATCTGGGCTTCCACCACGTAATCTCCTCCCCTCGACAGCGCTACCCCGCCGGAAGTAACCATCACGGACTCTTCTGCTACCCCGAATGGCAGCTGAATTTCCGTACCGCCCGCAGACTGGTAATTCCCTTTCAGGTAGTATTTATTCTTCTCGTTTATCTGCTGAGCTTCGATCATCGTGGTACGGTACAGCTCGCTGAACACATACTGCCTCGCCAGATCCGCCTCATCCGGATCAAAATACGCTTCTATCGTCCTTCCGAAGGGTTCCAATACAGGGAAGATAATCCGCCCGTTCTGGGAATCGACCGTATATCCCTCCACATAATCGAAGTTACCGTCCGGCTGGAAATCGCCTACCGTATTGAGACGGTCGAGCTGCATGATCTTTACCAGCGGCTGATTTCTTAACCTCCTGCCTACCTGCAGGTTAGGAGTGTCCATCCCTGTCGCATCATCTTTATAGATAATTCTCAGCTGAAAACTCTGCTTGTCGATCTGCGAAGCGCCCAGGGAATAGATGTTTTTCATCATAAGGTCCCACATGGGCTGGGAAGTGTTATTCCGGATTGAGGAAGATTTCAGCAGCTTAAGCGCTATCACCTCGTCATCCCTGAGATTCTGGTAGTCTTCCGTAAGCTCCCCGACCTTATAGGACCTGCCGCGATAAGTGTACTCATAGGCAACCGCAAGCACTTCGTCATTCCGCAGAGGCACTGTCAGTGAGAGGTAGCCCAGCTGGGGATTGAAAATATAGTCGCGTTCGCTGACCAGCTTTTTGGCACCGCGAAGCAGTTCGTAATCCACATTTTTACGCAAAGACAGGGGGGCCGAGGTAAGAACGCCGTTTGTCTGGTCCACCTGCCTGAATGCCGGGTTGGCCAGGAGGTTCCGGTAGAGCGGATCATCCTTCATATCGACCGGCGTCGCCTCCTCATTCTCGGTAATACCGGTTAAACCTACCACATTCCTGAGCGTCGTCGTTGTAGCCGTCCTGTTGGTCACATACACTTCCATCCGCGTCACGATGGCAGGCGAAGTAATATTGGGAAGGCTTTTAAGCGACTTCTCATACTGCTCTCTGAAGAGATGAGACAGGAAAAAGTGGCGGTTTTCTTCGTAGTTATCCGAACGGATCTCAAATTCTCTTCCCTGCGTACCCCCTCTCAGCACTATCCTTTCCTTCCTGGAACGCTGCTGGGAGGCCACGAACGTTGCGTTAAGCCTTCCGAACTGCATTTCGGTCTTCAACCCGAACAGGTTCTGCATCCCCGGGATAAGCTGCGTGTTGGTGACCCAGTTTACATTCCCCGCTTCGACCGCCCGTATGAAGCTCTCCTGCTTGCCTTTATAGTTAAGCTTGAGCATATTCTCAAACTTGAAGCTTGCCTTGGTATCGTAATTTGTCAGGAAACCCAGCCTTTCGCTGATCTTGGCGTTAAAGTTGATATTGATCTGGGGCTTAAAGACGAAATCAAAGTTCCTGCGCTGCCGGATCGGTATCGACGGGTTGTCATTGAACTGGTTCATGAAACCGATGTCCATGGTGACAAACCCGTTAGGCATCATATCCAGGAAGTCATTACCCATCAGGCGGTCGAGAGAAGGCGGCAGATCCAGCTTGGGCAGCAGCCGCCCCGCTCCGTAGGCCTCCGACTTCCCGGCATATTCGCGCAAAAGGTTATCGAAGGTCCTCCTGTTCTGAATTTCATTGTAAGTCCCGAGATCGATGCTTTCCGTCGGGCGATATTCAATAGTCCCCTTATCGGTTTCGATCTTTTCGGATACTACGATATCCCCGGAAGGAGCCAATTCTATCGTTGTCGATACATTGGAAGGCGGTTTCTGGTAAATCGGCGACCTGGGGCGGGGCTCGGTAAACCGGTTGCGGTAGTAATCTTTCCAGTTAAGCTTGACCCCCCTTCCGGAACGTACCGCATTCCTGTCGTTGGTGTCCGGAATCGTATCGGCCGGAAACGGGTAAGTCCCGATATCATATTTCCCTGCCGGAGGTACGTATACACCCGGTATAGCCGCCATATAGACAGCCGCCGTAAGGAGCAATGAGCCGCGAAACAGGAGTTGGTAAATATATTTAGACAAGATATCCGACCAATTTTCGATTTGTTGGAAGAAGGTTCAAAGCATGACGTAAAACCACAACGTTTTAACCTCCCCTGTTATTTTTTTAATGTAAAAAAACTGACTCCGTTACCTCAGCGACAGCTTGATCAGCTCTTCTATACTAATGTTATCACCGTACTTTTTCAGTATAGTTTCTATACTTTTTTCCGCTGCAGCCCGCGGCACTCCCAATGTCACCAGTGCACTGAGGGCCTCGCTCCTCTTCCCGCTCATCGTCTGTGATCCCGTAGACGGTGTCTCAGCCTCGAACCCTTCTTTCTTAATCCGGTCTCTCAACTCCAGGATAAGCCTCTGGGCTGTTTTGGAGCCCACGCCTTTTATCGACTGGATAGCCCGGAGATCCTCTTTGAGAATAGCCGACCTGATCTCCTGGGCTGACATAGAGGAAAGCATCACCAGGGCCATGGCAGGTCCTACTCCCGAAACACTTATCAGGTGCAAAAAAAGGTGTTTTTCCGTAGACTCCCAAAAACCGTAGAGGACATGTGCGTCTTCCCGTATACTCAGATAGGTGTAGAGCTTGCAGGGTGTTCCGGTTTCGGGCAGCACCGCATAGGTCTGAAGCGAAATCCTGATCTCGTAACCGACCCCGTTTGCCTCGATTACTACATTCGACGGCTCTTTTTCAGCAAGCCTGCCGGTTATAAATGCTATCATACTCGATACTCCTACAAAACCAAACCCCCAAGCCTGCCGGCCGGGGGTAACGATGTGCATATTGTCGGCAATCTACCCGGAAATAAGGATCTTCATTCCCGTCTTGAGGGCGTTGCCTTTGATATTATTTACTTTCTTTATCTTGTCGACCGAAAGCCCGTATTTCCTGGAAATCGCCCAGAGCGTATCTCCTGTCTGCACGACGTGGTAAACACTCCGGTTTTTAGGCCGGGCCTGTACAACCGGCTTGTCAGCCACCACCTCCGTGCTCACAGGGATCTCCAGCTTTTTCCCGGCCACCAGCTTGCTGTTCTGCAGGCCGTTGCGCCTTTTTATTTCCTCTACTTCAACATGGTATCTTTCTGCTATGGAAATCAGGGTCTCTCCCTTCGTTATAGTATGTACTGCAGAACCGGTCCCGGTCTTGCGAACCGGCTGCTTCGCCACTGCTGCGGTCCCGGGTTTATCCTTGTCTTCATCCTTGCTTTTTGCCTCCAGGCGGGCTGCCTGGCGGGCGAGCAGCATCGCCTCGGTCATCTGGACTCCCGGCTGCTCCGGAGCAAACGCCTGGCTTTCCGGCGCTGCGGACACCTGGCTCACAACTATTTCTTCCGCTTGTTCAGACTTAGCGACTGCGGCCGGCTGAATGTTCTCCTGCCGCGAGGAAGTATCCCGGCTGGCTATTACCACAGGGCTTTGCACTGCTTCCTCCCTGATGCGGCTGCGGGTGGTTTTCTTGACAACGAGGCGCTGACCCTTGCGGAGTGTGGTGGTCCTCAGCCCGTTCCATGTTTTCAGCTGGGAAATTGTCACACCATGCTGCCTGGCTATCGACGACAATGTCTGTCCGCTGCGAACGGTATGACGGATATTGGTGGTGACCAGTTCATAGCCGTCCTTCACGGTACGCGACTCGGCCAGGTGAATGCCGGAACCAACCGGGACCCTCGAGGAAGAATCCAGGATCGCCGGGATATTATCGGCCAGCAGCGCAGCTTTAATCGCAGGGATCCTCAGGCAAAAATCCCCTTCCGACTGCGGGATACAGGTACCGACCAGGTGCGGATTGAGCTCGTATATATCGTCGAGGGACATCCCTCCCAAGGAGGCAAAGGTGTTCAGGTTCAGATACCCGTTTACTTTCACTGTATCAGAAACGGGTATCAGCTTCAGGTCGCCGGCTACGATGCCGTGGTCTCTGCTATAATTCATGAGATAGACCATCGCAACAAATTGCGGAACATAATTCCGTGTTTCCTTCGGTAATACCGGGTAAATCCCCCAGAAATCGCTCTTGCCCGTACGCCGGATCGCCCTCCTGACATTTCCCGGGCCGCAGTTGTAGGCTGCCAGCGCCATTTCCCAGTCTCCAAAAATTTTGTGCAGCTGCTTCAGGTACTTACAGGCTGCCTCGGTAGATTTCTCAGGATGAAAGCGTTCATCAATAAACTGGTTCTGCTGCAGGCCCAGCTCCCGCCCGGTGGCCCTCATAAATTGCCATAGCCCCCCTGCGCCCGCTCTTGAAATAATCCGTGGGTTTAAGCCCGACTCTATCAGCGGCAAATACTTCAGCTCGTCGGGGAGATTATATTCTGCCAGCGCCTTTTCAAAAATAGGGAAATACAGGTCTTTTGTTTCCAGCATCCTTCTTGTAAAAGAAGTGCGCTTATCTACAAAAAAATCGACATACTGGTGAGAATATTCGTTATACCGGAGCGGTATTTCGTTCTGAAGATATTTAAACCGGTCTTTGAGGAGAAAGGACGATACGGGGCTGTCCATCTGCTCCTCCAATATTTCAGGTACTAGGTCAAGGGCCGATACTACTGTTGTCGTGTCGCTTTCCGTTTCAGGCTCTTCCTCTGCGACCTCTGCCTGCTGCGCATTAACTTCAAATGAAAAAAAAATGGCCAAAACCAAAATAAATCGCACAATACTCACGCTGTCCAGCTTTTTCATTACCAAATGTACTTGCGGTTAAAAGTTTAGATTAAGTTAGAACCTGTCATCATACCTCTTTATTCACTTCCGAAATATAATTCCCGAAAGACAACAACCTGGCTTCATCAAAAGCCGCAGCCATCAGTTGAAAACCAATAGGCAGCCCCTGGTTGTCGAACCCGTTCGGCACCGAAAGAGCGGGCAATCCGGTTACATTAGCCTGGACCGTGAAAATATCGGCCAGGTACATCTGTAAAGGATCCTGTACTTTTTCACCTTTTTTGAATGCTGTAGTAGGAGCTACGGGTGAAACTATAAAATCATACTGATCCAGGACGCTTCTGGTTTCATCCAGGATCAATCTTCTAACGCGTTGCGCTTTGGTATAGTATGCGTCGTAATAACTCGCGCTCAAAACAAATGTACCGAGCAATATACGCCGCTTGACTTCCTTGCCGAAACCTTCCGACCTGCTTCTCTTGTACATGTCTTCCAGGTCGGCGACGGCTGACGCACGATAACCGTATCTCACTCCGTCGAAACGGGAAAGATTAGAGCTTGCTTCGGCAGTAGTAAGGATATAATAGGTAGGCAGCAGATGCCGCGTCGAGGTAAACTCAACCGGCTCAACGATATGCCCGAGTTCCTCAAGCTTCCGGAGAAGAGCCCTTGTCTGCTCACGGACCTCGGGCTGAATCGCATCCGATTCGATGCTTTCCCGGAGATACGCGATCCGGGCTTTACCCGACCACGCAAGTGAAGAAGAATACGACGGGACAGGCTGCGATGAGACGGTGCTGTCGGCATCATCCTGCCCGGCGATGATCTCCAGCAGTAAGGCGGCGTCTTCGACGCTCCTTGTAATAGGTCCGATGCAATCGAAAGACGACGCATAGGCAATCAGCCCCCACCTCGAAACGCGGCCATAGGTAGGTTTCAGCCCCACGACCCCGCAAAATGAAGCCGGCTGCCTTACCGATCCGCCGGTATCGCTACCCAGGGAAGCATGACAAAAACCTGCCTGAACGGCTACGGCAGAACCGCCGGAAGAGCCTCCCGGCACCCTGTCAGGTGCAGCAGCATTCCCTACAGAGCCGAAGTAGCTGTTCTCATTGGAAGAGCCCATTGCAAACTCATCACAGTTCTGACGACCTATGATAATCGCGTCCTCTTCCAGGATTCTTTGCACTACGGTTGCATTATAGGGAGACTTGTAGCCGGTAAGAATTTTACTCCCGGCCTGCAGCCCGTATCCTTTGTGCGAGATTACATCCTTTATCCCGACTACCAGCCCGGCCAGCCGCCCGGCGGTACCCGATTTCAGCCGGGCGTCAACCTGCCTGGCTCGCTCCAGCGCATCTTCGTGATACACTTCAACAAAAGCATTGAGCTCAGGCCTGGCGTTGATACGCTCCAGGTAATGGGTCACGATAGCCTCGCAGGTCAGACGCCCCTCCCTTAACTCTTCCCGGATGTCCCGCAGTTTATCGAATGACCCGATCACAGACTTTGAAGTTCTATTATGTCTTTATACAGAAAATAAGAGCCGTCCTGCGTTTAAGCAAAACAGCCCTTTTATTATAAGTTACAATAATGACACCAGAAAAGGCTATTTCTGGGTATCTTCTACATCCATACTTTTTTCGATGCTGTCCTTTACATCTTTCGTAGCGTTCTTGAACTCTTTTATTCCCTGGCCTAGTCCACGCATTAATTCAGGAATTTTCTTTGCACCGAACAAAAGCAGAAGCGCCAATCCGATCAAAAGCATTTCCTGACCACCCAATCCCATAAAAGCCAATACTGCAGCTGGTTCCATTTTTATTTCTATTTACGTTTTTTAATCTTGTATAAAAGCAATTCTTAACCGGCAATATACCCAACCGGAAAAGCAAATTTAACAAATATATCTCGGAGATACCAACATATCCGCACGCATAAATTCCGGTGCGCGCCTGCATCGTCAGTCGATTTTGATGGTTTTGGTTTTCTTTTCCCAATCCGCAAACCTGCTCATTTCCTTTTCCAGGACATTGAACATCCAAACCACCAGCGCTACGTCGTCGGCGATACCCAATATGGGCAAAACATCCGGGATCAGGTCGAGGGGAGAAACAAAATATACCAGGACGCCCACTACCGTCGCCATACTTTTGGCTGCGACCTCACGGTATTCGCCGGTGGCATAGGCTTTAACAAGGCGGATCATCAGTTGCAGCTGATCTTTTACTTCCCTGATCCCTTCCGAGACACCCCTGCTTTCCATCTTGCTGATCCCCTGCTGAAGGACCACGAGCAGCAGCGCTTTATTTTTGGTCAACGATGCGCCCCGCCTCATTACCTTGGCAAAAAAAGTGGATTTCAATATTCGTTGAATGAGAGACTCTCCTGACGCCATTCTTTAATTCCCTGTTTACCTGATAAATACGTTACTTCCTGCTGTTCAATTACCTTCTCTTCTGCTTCGGCGACCGCTCAACCAGGCTGGGTTCTTTCGAAAAAGATACCATATCGCTTACGATACGCCCGGTTTCCTGTAGGTAAACGTCATTTTTCGAAACCTTAGTATCTCCGCCGGCCGAAACATCGTCCTCATCGGCTCCCTCTTCTCCAAGCCCGTCGTCCACCGCTGCGACTACCGCTCTTTTCTTTTCTGCATCCTCCCTCTCCTTTTTACGGATCGCCTCATTCAGTGAGACGGTTTTGGTTTCGCGCGCCTCCTTAAACAACGCAAGGTCGGAAACCAGCTTTTTGAGTGTTTCGTCGGCTGTCAGCCTCTTTTTATGATTCTCATTGAGCCAGCTCAGAAGTTTGGCGCTTACAAAGCCGGTCTCTTCATATCTTGACGGGTTGATCTGGTCCCAGGGCAAAGCGCTCGATTGCGATTTTTCCCTGAACTCGTCTGTAACATGGGCCGTCGGAAGCGCTATGTCGGGACTTACTCCCTCCAGCTGGGTACTGGCGCCGTTTACCCTGTAAAACTTAGCAGTAGTCATCTTGACTTTTCCAAGCGGCTCCCGGCTCTCCCTTTCATACTGGTTCAGGTCGATCAGCGTCTGGACCGTGCCTTTGCCGAAAGTCTGCTCGCCTATGACCACGCCTCTTTTATAATCCTGTATGGCGGCTGCAAAGATCTCGGACGCCGAAGCGCTGAACCGGTTTACCATTACGCCAAGCGGACCGTCATAAGCTATAGACGGATCATTGTCGGACTGGACTTCGGTCTCTCCCCCGGTTTCCCTGATCTGTACCACCGGCCCGTTTTTGATAAAGAGGCCCGTCATGGCCACAGCTTCGTACAGAGATCCTCCACCATTATTCCGCAGGTCGATGATCAGCCCTTCAATTCCTTCGGCCTTGAGCTCCCGAATGAGGTTCTGCACATCGGCGGTTGTGCTGGCAAACCCTTTTTCACGCCTTTGCACTCCTTCAAAATCCCTGTAAAACTGCGGGATGCTGATCACACCCAGCTTATGTTCCTTCCCTTCTCCGGGTATGGTAATGATCTCTTTTTTCGCTCTCCCTTCCACCAGGTTGATCTTTTCCCGCACAAGCTTGTATTCCTTGGGAGGTGTATTGGGGAGCGCATCGGCAGGAAGTATCTGCAGGCGTACCACCGTACCTTTCGGTCCTTTGATCAGCTTCACCGCATCGTCCACGAACCAACCCACTATATCGACCATATTGCCGTTTTCCCCCTGCGCCACACCGATAATACGGTCTTCCTTTTTGAAAAACTTGCTTTTGAACGCCGGTCCTCCGGGAATAATATCCACTATCTTGATATAATCTCCGTCTTCGCGGAGCTGCGCGCCGATCCCTTCCAGCGACTGGCTCATATCCTGGTTAAAACGGTCGGCCGTAACAGGCGACATGTAGCTCGTATGCGGATCGATCGATTCCGCATAAGAGTTAAAATAAGTCTGGAACGCCTGTTCGGTTTTAATCCTCCCCAGGTTCCGGGCCCGGTTCTTATACCGCTGCTTCAAAATCGTGACGGCGGCGGTATCGGCCTTACCGGACAGCTTAAGATCCAGCGCTTCGCTTTTGATATACTTGAACCAGAGTTCATCGAGCTCGGCGGAGCTGGCCGCCCACGGCAGCTTCTCCCTGTCTACCTCCAGTGTTTCCTTGCCGGAAAAATCCTGGAGCTTCGGGTCGTCCAGTATCTTGCTGATATATTCGTTGCGTTCAAGCCACCGTTTGCGGTACAGGTTGAATATTTCATAGGGGATATCAAGCTCTCCCCGTTTTAGAAAATCATCAAACGAATAACGGTACTTTTCAAACTTTTCGACATCCTCGCCGATCAGGTACAGCTTCCCCGGGTCGATATCCCGGAGGTACTTATCCAGGATGACCGACGACAGCGAATCATCCAGCTTTTCCTTCCGGTAGTGGAAGTTGGTCAGCAGTCTCAGCGCTGTCGACTGGGCCTTGTACTGAACCTCTGTCGGCTTCAGATCCTCGACTACTCCGCTGAACGGTCCCGGCTCGGCCGGGTGGTCGGTCAATCGCTTGTCAGGGATGTTGCCCCCTACAAAAATTACCGGGATCAGCGTAATCAGGTATTTTCTCATTTACAGTGCTATTTCAAAATTTCCAGAAGTTCCACCTCAAAAACCAGCGCAGACTTCGGCCCTATATTCTGGCCGGCGCCGCGGTCGCCGTAAGCAAGCTGATAGGGAAGAAAGATTTTCCACTTCGATCCGACGGGCATCAGCTGCAGGGCTTCGGTCCAGCCGGGGATAACTCCGCTGACCGAAAGATCGATAGGCTCTCCGCGTTCCACTGAACTATCGAACACGAAACCGTCGGTTAACGTTCCATGATAATGGACTTTTACCCGGTCATTTACAGTAGGTTTCGCTCCTTCACCCGCCTTCATAACCTCGTATTGCAGCCCGCTTTGCGTCGTGGTCACTCCCTGTCTTTTTTTATTCTCGGCCAGGAAATTTTCCCCCGCGATCCGGTTGGGCTCGGCCTTGGCGGCTTCCACCGCACGCAGCGAATCTTCTTTCTTTCCGAAATATGACATCAGGTACTGGTTGGCCTCCTCCTGTGTAAAAACGGTCTCTTTACCTGTGAGCGCATCCTGGATCGCCTCCTGGAGCACTTTGGTATTGATTTCGGCCAGCCCCTGCATCTTCAGGCTGCCCGCTATGCTGAGTCCTATGCCATAAGCCACGGTATCCAGCTCGGTTTTTAACGGAACTCTCTGGTTTTGAGCGATAGAAGCAAACGGACTGAATAATAACGACAGACAAAGGGCAGGTAAAGTTACAATCTTCAGGAAATTCAACATCTCGGGTGTTTTGCGTTTAAATGTAAGCAGCATATAATGATTCGAATAAAAATATGCTACCAAAAAAACGGAATCAAATACAAAAAAGCGCACTACTCATTATAATTTTTTTTCGCGGGCTCTTTCCTCCCCGGATACCTTTCGCCCGGCTCTATGGATACTCTTAGAAAAGTACAACAATTCAAGCTATATATATTTTAGCCGGAATAGCTCCGGAATATTAAATTAAACTCATACATTTGCGGTCTGAAACTGAAAATTTTCCGTTATACCCAAAATAATTCAAATAAATCTATGGTATCTGTAAGACCTGACGAAGTTTCGGCGATTCTGCGTGAGCAGCTTTCCGGCTCCAAATCGGAGGCCGAACTCGAAGAAGTAGGTACAGTGCTCCAGATAGGAGATGGTGTTGCTCGTATTTATGGGCTTTCAAAGGTACAGGCAGGAGAGCTGTTGTCGTTTGACAACGGACTTAAAGCGCTCGCACTGAACCTGGAAGAGGACAATGTGGGTGCCGTACTATTGGGAGACTCCAGCGAAATCAAAGAAGGCGACACCGTCAAAAGAACCAATGAAATCGCCTCTGTAAAAGTAGGGGAAGGCATCATCGGGCGCGTTGTCAATACACTTGCCGAACCTATTGACGGAAACGGCCCGCTCGAGGGAGAGCTCTTTGAAATGCCTATTGAAAGGAAAGCCCCCGGGGTTATTTACCGTCAGCCGGTAACCGAACCGCTTCAAACCGGTATCAAAGCTATAGACGCCATGATTCCCGTAGGCCGCGGCCAGCGTGAATTGATTATCGGTGACCGCCAGACAGGTAAAACTGCTGTCGCCATCGACACCATCATCAACCAGAGAGAATTTTATGACCGGGGAGAGCCGGTTTATTGTATATATGTGGCGTGCGGCCAGAAAGCGTCGACTATCAAAGCGGTCGAAGCTAACCTCCGCCGTTACGGGGCGATGGATTATACCGTGATCGTAGCTGCCGGAGCATCTGATCCTTCGCCTATGCAATTCTACGCACCGTTTACCGGTGCCGCTATCGGCGAATACTTCCGCGATACAGGCCGTCCTGCCCTGGTCATTTACGATGACTTGTCGAAACAGGCCGTAGCTTACCGCGAAGTATCGCTCCTGCTACGCCGTCCTCCGGGCCGCGAAGCTTATCCCGGTGACGTATTCTACCTTCACAGCCGCCTGCTGGAACGCGCCGCTAAAATCGTAAGCGACGACAGCATCGCCCGGGCTATGAACGACCTGCCTCCTTCCCTGGAGGGTAAAGTAAAAGGCGGTGGTTCTCTTACTGCATTGCCGATCATCGAAACACAGGCCGGAGACGTTTCAGCCTATATCCCGACCAATGTAATCTCTATTACCGACGGTCAGATCTTCCTGGAATCAAATCTTTTCAATTCAGGTATACGCCCTGCGATCAACGTGGGTATTTCGGTATCACGGGTAGGAGGTAACGCGCAGATCAAGTCGATGAAGAAAGTGGCCGGTACCCTGAAAGGCGACCAGGCCGTCTTCCGCGAACTGGAGGCTTTTGCCAAGTTCGGATCCGACCTTGATGCCGCTACAAAGCTCGCTATCGACCGTGGCCGCAGAAACCTCGAGGTACTCAAGCAGGGGCAATTCGCACCGGTTGCAGTAGAGGAGCAGATCGCCATCATCTACGCATCTACCAAAGGATTGCTGGACGCCGTACCTGTAGATAAAGTTCGCGAATTCGAAAAAGAATACCTGCAGTTGCTGAAAGCCCAGCATGCGGATACGCTCAATGCTTTGAGAACCGGCAAGTATGACGATACGCTCACAGCCGTGCTCGAAAAAGTAGCGAAAGAACTCACAGTTAAATACAAATCATAATCACTGGAACAGGGTTGCCCGGGAAACGCTGATTTCCAGGCAACCTCATTCCTTTATCTCATATTATTCAAAACGATGGCTTCCTTAAAAGAGGTTCGTGACAGGATCGGCTCTGTAAACTCGACACAGCAGATCACCAAAGCGATGAAAATGGTGGCAGCCGCCAAGCTACGCCGTGCGCAGGACAGCATCATCCAGATGCGTCCGTACGCACGTAAGCTTAACGAGATGATGTCGACCGTTTCGGAAGGTGCGGAGAGTCTTGCGGAAAGCCCCTATAGCCAGGTGCGCACCGTTGAAAGGGTGCTCCTGGTGGTGCTGACTTCCGACCGGGGCCTCTGCGGAGCTTTTAACAGCAACGTCGTTAAAGCTGCCGTCGGCCGTGTTGAAAAACGTTACACCAAACAGGCCCTTTTGAAAAACGTCGATGTGCTGGCTATCGGGAAAAAAGGAGGCGAGGGAATGAGCCGGAGAGGCTTCAATACCATCACCCAATTTTCCGACCTCTTCACCAGGCTGAGCTTTGTAAATGCAAAGGAGGCTGCCGAGTATATCATGGATGCTTTCGCGAAAGGTACTTACGATGTTGTTGAGCTTGTATACAACGAGTTTAAAAACGTGGCTACCCAGATCGTCCGGACCGAGCAGTTCCTGCCGATCCAGGCATCAGCCGACTCCGGGTCTGCCAAAACGGCCAGCGCGGCCAATTACCTGTTTGAGCCTTCGGAAGACGAGATCCTGAACGAGCTTGTACCCAAAGCGCTCAAGATCCAGCTTTACAGGGCTATCCTGGAATCAAATGCTTCCGAGCACGGCGCACGTATGACGGCAATGGACAAAGCGACAGAAAACGCCCAGGAAATGCTGAAAGAGCTCCGGCTCATCTACAACCGTACACGCCAGGCCGCGATCACTAAGGAGATCCTTGAAATCGTCGGCGGAGCGGAGGCGCTCGCCGGTTAACAATACAACTATAATTATGCCAGTCCTCCGGTCTTTTATAGACACGAAGGACTGGCATAATTATAAACATGGCACTACGGCCGGTTTTTCATACAAACCGTGACGTTTAATAAATTTC
The DNA here is from genome assembly GCA_037191015.1 of Spirosomataceae bacterium. Lineage (GTDB taxonomy): Bacteria > Bacteroidota > Bacteroidia > Cytophagales > Spirosomataceae > Ravibacter. The sequence goes on along the minus strand of JBBCKD010000013.1, from coordinate 122,385 downwards.
CTGCGTCTTAACCGCTCTATCTCCCTCAAAAAAAGCCTGTTAGCTTTACATTCTCAGATAGTTTTCCTAGTATTGGCAGATTTTAACACGTATATACCCAATATATACGCGACCCTACCACTGTTAACCTTTGTCAAGTTTATGAAAGCTTTAAAAAAAATCGCCGGCTGGCTGGTGCTGGCCCTATTGATCGTCCTCCCCTCATCTGCGGCGTATGTATACTTTTTCCTGCCCGATGTAGGTCCGGCCCCCGACCTGAAAGTAGAAATAACCCCGGAACGGGTCAGGCACGGGGAGTACCTGGCTAATCACGTCGTGGTCTGTATGGACTGCCACAGCCAACGGGATTTCAGCAAGTTTTCGGGGCCGATAAAGGAAGGCAGCTTAGGACAGGGAGGAGAAAAGTTCTCCGAAGAGTTCGGGTTCCCGGGTAAATTTTTCGCCAGGAATATTACACCGGCTGCCCTTTCGGAATGGAGCGACGGAGAAATATACCGCGCCATCACGACGGGCGTTACAAAAAGCGGCCGTGCGCTTTTCCCCGTCATGCCTTACAAACACTACGGAATAATGGACCCCGAAGACGTGAAAGACATCATTGCCTACCTGAGGAGCATCCCTGCTATCGACCATTCCGTCCCTGAATCTGAAGCGAATTTTCCCTTCAACTTTATACTTAATACGATTCCCGAAAAGGCTCCGTCCGGGAAAAAGCCTTTGGCCTCCGACCGTGTGGCCTATGGCAGATATCTTGCCAATATAGGAGGCTGCATCGAATGTCATACGCCGCCCGACGATAAAGGGCAAAAGCTGCCGGGAATGGAGCTTGCAGGCGGATGGGAAATGAGCCTCGGAAACGGCTATATCGTCACTACAGCCAATATTACTCCCGATCCTGAGACCGGTATCGGCCAATGGACGGAAGCCGACTTCATAGCGAGGTTCAAAGCTTATTCGGATAGCGCGTATGTACTTCCCGCAGTCCGGCCCGGCGAGTTCCAGACCATTATGCCGTGGGCTATGTATACCGATATGAAGACGGATGACCTGGCTGCCATATACGCCTATCTTCGCACGGTAGAGCCGGTGCGGAACGCCATCGTCAAATTCAGGGAGGAAGCCTCGAAGTAAGCAATATATTTCATCCGGTCGCGTAGTATATCCAGCCAGGAGCTATCTCCTGACTCATAATTTCCTATTTTTGCGAAAAACATATTCCGGTTTTGATTATAGAAACAAGAGCCTATGCCCGTGCGGGGTTATTAGGCAATCCGTCAGACGGCTTTTTCGGGAAGACAATAGCCATATCAGTAAGAAACTTCGGGGCATCTATTTCTTTGTATGAATCGCCTGAGCTCCTTATAGAAGCGCAGTCCCAGGATGGCAACAGCTTCAGGAGCATTTTTCATTTGCGCGACTCGGTTACGATGCTGGGCTATAACGGAGGCATACCACTCATTAAAGCCGGCATCAAGAAATTTACCGACTTCTGTGAGCTCCACCATATCAGGCTCCCTAACCGCAACTTTACGGTCAGGTACCGCTCGTCGATACCGCGGCAGGTCGGGATGTCGGGCTCAAGCGCAATTCTTGTCGCGCTGATGCGGGCGCTCATGAAATTCTATGATATTGAAATTCCCCTGGAAGAGCTGCCAAGACTCGTCATGGTCGCAGAGACGGAGGAATTGGGCATTGCAGCCGGCCTGCAGGACCGGGTGATCCAAAGCTATGAGGGCTGCGTTTATATGAATTTCGACAAGCACCTGATCGAAACCCGCGGATACGGGGAATACGAGCGTCTTGACCCCAAGCTGCTTCCCAAGCTGTATGTGGCCTATAATACCAACCTGAGCAAGGTTTCGGGCAAGATCCACAGCGATGTACGGGCCCGTTTCGACAGGGGAGAAGAAAAAATTGTGAACACGCTTGCAGAAATAGCTTCCCTGGCGGAAACAGCAAGAGGATACCTGCTCGACGGCAGACCTGAGAAGCTTCACGAACTCATGGACCGCAATTTCGACCTGAGAAAAAGTATTTACGACATTTCGGAAACCAACCTGGCGTTGATCAATACGGCCCGCAGCCTGGGGGCATCGGCTAAATTCGCCGGCTCAGGCGGTACCATTATCGGCATTTACCGCGATGACGAGATGCTCAACAGGCTGTTTGTAGAATTAAAAAAGTACAACGCCCGGGTCATCAGGCCGTATATCGTGTAGGCCGGCTTATCGTTTCAAGGCCTTCCCCAGCTTACCTGCGGCCTGCATGGTATTCATCTTCCGCATCATTTTCCGCATTTCGTCGAACTGCTTCAGGAGATTGTTGACTTCCGTGATCGATTTGCCGCTTCCCTCGGCGATACGCTTTTTCCGGCTGCTGTCGATGAGATCGGGGTTCGCTCTTTCCTTTTTGGTCATCGACTGGATCATGGCCTCGATCGGCACGAAAGAATTATTGTCGATATCGACGTTTTTCATGGCAGCGCCCATCCCCGGGATCATCCCCAGCAGGTCCTTTACGTTACCCATTTTCTTGATTTGCTGAAGCTGCCCCAGGAAGTCGTCGAAATCGAACTTGTTCTGCCGCATTTTGGCATTCAGCCGCCTGGCTTCATCCTCATCAAATGCCTGCTGCGCCCGCTCCACAAGTGAAATCACGTCGCCCATGCCCAGGATACGGCTGGCCATACGGTCGGGATGAAATACATCCAGGGCCTCCATTTTCTCACCGGTGCTGATAAACTTGATCGGTTTTTCCACCACCTGCCGGATCGAAAGCGCCGCACCGCCTCTCGAATCGCCATCGAGCTTGGTAAGCACTACGCCGTCGAAGTTCAGCCTTTCGTTGAAAGTCCGGGCCGTATTGACGGCGTCCTGACCGGTCATGGAGTCGACTACGAAGAGTATTTCAGACGGGTTCAGCACGTTCCTGATATTCTCCACCTCCTGCATCATCGCCTCATCTACGGCAAGGCGACCAGCGGTATCTACGATTACGATCTTCTTCCCGCTTTTCCTCGCGTGGTCGATGGCATTCCGCGCAATCTGCACCGCGTTTTTATTGTCCGGCTCGGCGTATACCTCTACCCCTATCTGCTCTCCGAGCACCTTCAGCTGGTCTATCGCAGCCGGCCTGTAAATATCACAGGCCGCCAGCATCACCTGCCTGCCCTGCTTTTTCAGCATGTTCGCCAGCTTCCCGGAAAAGGTCGTCTTACCCGACCCCTGCAAACCTGCTATCAATATCACGGCGGGATCGCCTTTGATGCTGATGCTTTCCGAGTTGCTCCCCATCAGGCGGGTCAGCTCTTCCTGTACGATCTTCACAAACATCTGCCCCGGCTCTACCGATATCAGTATTTTGCGGTCGATCGCCGTTTCCCTGATCCTGTCGGTAATTTCCTTGGCTATCTTAAAGTTTACGTCGGCATCTACCAATGCGCGCCTTACCTCTTTGGTGGTAGCCGCTACGTTGATATCGGTAATCCTGTCTTTTCCTTTAAGCGTGCGGAATGCACTATTGAGTTTGTCCTGTAAGCTCTGAAACATCTGATTATTACGCTTGTCAAAATTTGTCGCAAAGTTAAAATTAATTTGCGAGGTTTCGGTGTGGAATAAGGAATGAGCTAAAGGCCGTTCCTATTTAACATAGGGCAAATACTCCGTTGCCAGTCGCTGGTACCCGTTTTCGTTAGGATGCAGCCCGTCCGAAAAATAGGTTTCCACAATTTTGCCGTCCTCTCCCAGCAGCGCCCGGCCCGGATCGAAATAGATGGTATTGAACTCTCCTGCCAGCTTCGCCAATTCGATATTGAGTTTTTTCACCCGCTCCTCCTGGTTCCTTCTCGGGTAAATTCCGGTCAGATAGATCTTTGCAGCCGGCTGCCTGGTCTGGATGGCCCTGATCAGGTAGCGCCATCCGGCCACGATCTCTTCGTCCGTATTGACCTGGAAGTTGTTGGTCCCTATCATCATGAATATTTTTTCCGCGTTAAAGCCGTCCAGCTCTCCGTGGTAAACCCGCCAAAGCACGTTCTCTATCCGGTCCCATCCAAAACCGAGGTTGCGTACCTGCTTTTTCCCGAAAACTTTCTCCCACGACGCCGGGCCGTTTACCCGGTAGGCCTTGGGCTCCCCGCCCCAGAAGTGCGTGATCGAATTACCGATCGTCAGGATTTTCGGGGAAGACGCCCGGTTCAGTTCCATGATCTGCCGGTGCCTCTGCTCCCAGTCATAGCCCGGCAGCTCTCTCAGCTGGGTAACAGGCCTGGTCGTGCTCTGTTCGCCGGCGGGTTCTTTCAGGATGGTTCTCAGGGCCTTTTCGTAGCCTTCCGCATACAGCATCATCCCCAGGTCGGACTGGTGCGTACCGTCGACCGTCGTTTCGAGACTTTGCCTGAATTCAGCTTTCGGCACCAGGTAAATCTGCTGGATACCTTCCGATTTGAGCTGCTGGAATGTGCTCTGCGCTACCTTGTTCAGGCGTTCATAGGCAGATTTCCTGACCGCGTTCATTGCTTCTTCCGTGTACCCGGCGTGTTCTGCCAGCACAATAGGGGTTTGAGGGTATTTCCCCCGAAGCAGCTTCACGGCCGATCTCAATCGCTTCGAAACTTCTTCATCCGGGAAATCCGTCGCATTAACCAGGTTGGGCAGGCAGTCCAGGATAAAAACTTTCGCGTCTATTTCGACGATAGATTTCAGCACCTCATCTTCCAGCCGGCCGTTGCCAGAGAAGGCCAGGTTGATAAGCGGGCGGTCCAACTTTCTCCCCAATATGGCAGTCCAGGCCATACCGGGCCGGCTTGCGCAGGCTCCCTGCGCAATAGAGGTACCGTAGACAACTATGGGTTTGTCGTCGCGTACGCGGAGCGGCTCAAGCATGCTCCCCTCTTCCACCCCGATTTCCAGCCATTTCACGCCATTGTAAAGGGGGAGGTATAGCCTGTATTCTCTACCTTTCTTCAGGTAGTTATCGGTTGTGATCAGGTCGCTGAAGTTGTACTGGATCGTATCCTTGAATGAATATCTGCCTGCGCACCAGCGCTCCTCCCCGTCCATGGAAACGGCGTAAAGATCCACCCCGCTCACCCCGGTGGCTGCCATGTGCGGCATACCATGGCGTTCGCTTGTCACGCCGTACCGCACACTGATAGCGGGAGAATTCGTCCTGAAACGTATCATGAGCCCGGCGCTGTGCCGCGATAACCCCCAGACAGCATCGCGTACAACCCCTTCGGAGCTGGCGGGCAGCCTGTCGTAGAAGCTCTTTACCTTTCCCCGGAAAGCCTGCCCTTCCAATACGTTAAATTCCGAAGACTCAGGATTCCACCATTTAAAGTCCTGGGCGGCGGCAAGCTGCGACAAAAGGAGCAGACCGAGCAGGACTGCCCCCTTAACAGAAGTATGGCGCCCTTTCATCAAACCTTCGGTTCCCATCCCGGTGCGTATTGCCTGCTCCAGAGCTTGAGCGCATCTTTATCCTGGGCTTTCCCGGTTTTTGGGTCGACCTTGAAGCCTTTCCCGATGCGAGAGGATATGTTCGCAAGGTGGCAGAGGTGTGTGCTGACGGCTCCATCGATAATATTGGAGTTTTGCTTCTCCTTGCCGCGGATCGCCTGGAAGAAATTGACCACGTGCAGGGTACTCATATCGCCGCCGCCGCCGAGCTGCGTGCCGCCTTCATTTCCTTTCGACTGATTGCTCCTGATGAGCTTCCCGGCGCGGTCATAAAGCTTGTAGCCGCCCCGGTCGACATATACCGATCCTTCGGTGCCAAAAATCAGGGTACCGCGGTCACTGCCATAGGTTTTGTACCCATTGCGGCTCTGACCATCCCATTTGATGATTTTCTTGTCTTCGAAACGGAAAGTAGCGTCCATCGTATCGTACATCTCCCAGCCGTCGTTGGCAAAGTAGCGCTTTTCGGCTTCCACTTCTACCGAAGAAGGATAGCTCACCTGCAATGCCCACCGGGCGACATCGAGCTCATGCGTCGCGTTGTTACCTGCTTCGGCGGTGCCGTAGTCCCAGCCATACCAGTGCCAGTTATAGTCCCAGGTCTCCGAGGTATATGCTCTGCGCGGCGCAGGTCCCTGGAAAAGGTCCCAGTCCAGTCCGTCGGGTACGGCAGCCTGTTTCTGCAGGGGTACCTCTCCGCGGGCAGAAGCATAAAATGCGATCGCCTTGTAAGCTTTGCCGATCGTTCCTTTGTGTATTTCATTGATAATCTCGACGGATTCCGGGGCAGAACGCTGCTGGTTACCCATCTGGATGATTTTCTTGTATTTTCTTTCTGCTTCCATCAGCAACTCTCCTTCCCTCGGGTTGTGGCTGCAGGGTTTTTCGACGTATACATGCTTCCCGGCCTTAACCGCCATGATCGTTCCCGGGGTATGCCAGTGATCGGGAGTTGCGTTGATCAATACGTCGACCGAAGTATCGTCGATTACTTTCCGGATATCTTTTTCCAGCTTAGGGGAATAGTCGATGTGCTTTGCAAACTTAGACGCCCCGTTTTCGAGCTGCTTCTGCATGACATCACACAGGTAAGCCAGCTCCACATTGCTTGATTTCAGCGCAATAGGCTCATAGAAAGCTCCCATCCTCCTTCCTAAGCCGGCTAACCCGACCCGTAACCGGTCGTTGGCGCCTATAATGCGGTTGTACGCACGGGCAGGCAAGGCGTTGAAATTAAACAGCGCTGCACCCGCTGTTCCCGCGGCTACCGTTTTAATAAAAGATCGTCTAGATTTTTCCATTGTTGCCAGTTTTAGCTTTGTGATTTTTTCCCGGTAAGTATGTCATCATTACCCGGCTACCGTGTAAGACGAAAAAAGCATCATGCATACCGGAAACCCGGATGCATGATGCCGTTTGTTTTGTCTGATCAAAGCTCTGTCAGGAGCAGGTTCTTCCAGCGGACCTTGATCCCGCCTCCGTCATGGATCTGGAGCGCGATCGACCCATTGGCCTCGCCGATCTTCGCATCGTCAATGTCCACCATTTCGTGACCGTTCAGCCATGTCTGCACTCTTCCGCCCTGTACACGGATGCGGAGCGTATTCCAGCTGCCGTATTTCAGATAACCCTCTTTTTCATCCGGTATCTTGACCAGCCAGCCGCGTCCGTAGGATTCGTAGATACCGCCGGTATCCTGGTTAGGGCCGGCTACCTCCACCTGCCACCCCGATACCTTGGTACCTTCTACCGATGAGCGGATGAAGACGCCGCTGTTGCCGTTGGATTCCTGGAGAAAATCGACGGAAAGGTCGAAATCCTTATATTGCTTTTCCGTTTTGAGATATCCGTAACCTTTATCCGGTCCGCTTTCGCAGACCAGCTCCCCTTTGTCCACGTACCATTTTTCGGTTCCGTGCACTACCCATCCTTTGAGATTTTTGCCGTTGAACAATTTAACAGGCTTTCCCGGCTTCTCCGGGCTATCCGGTCCCGCCAGCAGGCTTCCGGCGGTTAATGCCAATGCAGTGAAAAGAACCGCTGCTTTTCTGGAAATTACTTTCATGCTTACAAGTGATTAAGGATACAATAAACTAAGAGGCGCATATCCTCCCGGAAATATGCGCCTCTAAATTATACCTTTATTGCGACAGTAGAGTTACTATTCGGCTTTTTTTAAACCCGACCAATTCTTCACCTGCTCCTTTGTTCCCGACCAGAATGCAATCTTCTGCCGGTTCCAGGTGTAGGTGGTGGCAACAGAATCTCCCCAGGAGATGATAGCCGGATAAGAAAATTCATCTTCTTTATCGCCGGCGTCGATATCGATCACGTCGGGCCAGGTCTCGCCGTTGTCGTATGAAAGGGCAAGCGAAACCGGCGACCGCGACCCCCAGTTCTCGTTATCAGGATTGTACATGAGCGCCAGTGTCCCGTCGGGCAGCCTGGTAAGGTCAATACCGCTGTTGGGGTTTGGAAGGCTCGTAGCCGTGATCTCCGACCAGGTTTTACCGTTATCGTCCGAATCGCTCCTTCCGATCACTCCGCCCGTAGTCCTGACGAGCATGTGTACCTTCCCGGGCGCGCTTTCCCATAAAGTAGGCTGAATAGCGCCTTTCCCTTTGATAGCCATGGTATCGATCTTAAACTTCGGGCTTTCAACCCAGGTTTTTCCTCCGTCCTCGCTCCTGTCGACCATCACTTCCCAGCGACCGGGCTCAACCGATGCTCCTGCCAGCCAGGTACCGTCAGATAGCTCTATCATCTTGTTTTTTACCGGTCCGCGCCCGCCGCGATCGCCGGCTACAAGCTCATAGGCTTCTGACCAGCTTGCACCTCCGTCTTCAGATACCTGCACCCAGGTTTCCCAATGGGAGATCTCCTTACCCACTTTAAAGAACAGGTATATCTTTCCGTCCTGAGTACGGTGCAATACTGGGTTCCAGTGCGGGTCCTCCCTGATTTTGGCTACCTCGAGCGGGGCGCTCCAGGTACCGGGACGTCCTATGGATACCCATATCCCTACATCATCGTCTTTCTCCTCTGTTCCGCCAAACCATGCTACCACAAAACTGCCGTCATCATTTCTCACCAATGTGGAGGCATGACACTGGGGAAAAGGACGGTCGTCTCCGAATACAAAATCTTTTTGAGCTGCAATCTCTGCAGCTGCGCCGGGAGTCTCACCTGCCTGCTGGGATGAATTACAGGAATAAATCGCCGGGGCTACAGACAACACTGAAAATGCCAGAAAATGCCGGGCATTCTGTCTTAAAGTCATGACTGGTATTTTTTATTTGGGTTAAATATTGAATACTTGCCGTTTATGCAAAAAGACTAGCTATGCCGGTAAATACTCCCTGAGGATCACCATGTGATCTTACGGCTTCCGTACGAAATCAAACTTTGCCGGGCCCTGGGAAAAATGAAAGGCCTGTCTACCGTCCTTTTCAAAGAAATTCAGCTCGATTTTAGCCTGAGGGAATTCAAAGCTCGTGTCGGAATAGGCTGTAAGCGGGAATGCTCCCTGGCCTGTAGCCTGACCGTGAAGGCGCCCTTCCTTTACAAATACATGTATCTCCAACGGGAAGCCGGGGGCTGCGTATGTACCTTCATATCGCGTAAGCACGGTCGTCTCTATGGCGACTTCTTTCCTTTCGGTCAGATCGGGAAACTCTACAGGATAACCATAGGCGGCATTCAGAAGCTGGATAGAGATATCGTTAGGCGAAAAGCGCCTTTCCGAATTGACCAGGTTGACGAGCATGGTTTTATCTTCAGGGTTGTAGGCTGCCACGGAATTAAAGTGCTCGATACGGCCTCCATGACCATAAAACTGCTTTTGCCCATAAGGTACGGCAATTAGTCCCAGGCCATAGCCGTCTTTCAGCGTGGTCATCCTGGCCAGGCTTTCTGCCGGGACGAGATTCCCTCCGAACAAGCCCTCGAAAAAAAGGGCCAGATCGGCTGCGGTAGCTGCGACAGCTCCTGCCCCACCAGCCCAATCGGTGTTCCATTCCATCGGTGTGGCTATCCATTCTTTCCCGTTATTGACATACGACCTGGCAAAATTCTTCCTGTCGGCAGGTCGCCCGTAATAGGTTTCCTTCAAACCCAACCGGTCAATAATGCGTTTCCTGAGCTGGTTCTCATAAGAATCTCCGGTCACCTTTTCTATAATGAATCCCAGAAGCAGATAATTGGTATTGCTGTACCGAAATTGTGTGTCGGGCGTGAAAAGCGTATCCAGGCGCTTAAAACGTTCCAGGACATCGTCTTTCGAAACGGAAGAGGTTACTTCGTCGGCAAATTCAGGGGTATCAGTGTAATTGAAAAGGCCGGAACGATGGCGAAGCAGTGTTTCAAGGGTGATCCGGCCGGCATTGGGAATCTCCGGGTAATACTTTGCAAGCTTGTCATCAAGCTGTAACATGCCTTCCCCGGCCAGCTGCAGGATGATCACGGCCGTATAGGTTTTAGTAATGGAACCGATAAGCACCTGTGTTTGAGGATTATTCTTAATCCCTGCTTCCAGGTCCTGGTATCCTGACGTCCCCTGATACAAAGTTTTTCCATCCCGCCTGAGAAGCACATTGGCAAAAAAGAGCTCGTTCTTATCGTAGATAGTAAATAAGCTATCGAGCTCCCGGGTAGCAGGTAGCTGGCTGTAGCTCAATGAGATGCTCATTGCCAAGGCAATGGTAAAGAAAAAAAATTTCATCAATTGCTGACCGTTTGGTTCTCGGACTGAAGGGTTCTCCGAAGCCCTGAGGCGAAGATAGAAATTCTAACTTACAAACCTCTCCCGGCCTACCCGGAAAGCAGCCGGTAATGTCCTCGTCAGCAACGCCAGCCCGATTGACTCAGCGCAAACTGATTCACGCCTTTCCTATAAGACCATGCTCGCGGGCAAAATTAAGAAGGCCGACGGAAGTATAAATTTCGAGTTTCCTGCAGATATTTCTCCGGTGCGCATTGATCGTAAATTCGCTGACAAACAGCTTTCCGGCGATTTGCCGGCTGGTGAGTCCTTCGGCTATATAGGTAAGAATTTCCACTTCGCGCGGCGTAATCTGGTATTTTTTAACGAAATCGTCTACCTTCCCGGTGCCCGTTTCTTCTGCAGGGCCTGCAGCAAAAGGCCCGAACCAGGTCTCTCCACGTGCAACGGCGACGATAGCTTCCTTTATCTCGGACGAAGAGGCGCTTTTCAACAGGTACCCTTCGGCACCCAGCTTTTTTGCCTCCTTCATAAACTCTGGTCTGGAATAACTGGTAAAAACGATCACCTTAATCCCCCTGAACATTCTACGAAGCACCCGGATTGCCTCCGGCCCATCCATTTTAGGCATATTCAGGTCCACCAGCACCAGGTCTGCCTGAACAAGGCTCAACGCTGCAATAAGCTCCCGTCCGTTATTAACTGACCGGACAACCTGCATACCCGGAATTTCCTGAATCACCGCCCTGACGCCTTCTACCAGCATCGGGTGGTCGTCTGCAATCATGATCCGCAGTTTATTTTCCATACTCATCGGCCTTGCCGGGTTTATATGCTTCAATCACCACCATAGTTCCTCCTTCGGGTCTCCGGCTGATCTCTATCCGCCCGTCCATATAAGCTACCCTCGACCGGATGCTGCCAATACCTTGTCCTTCCCTGATGTCCGCATCGCTGATACCGATCCCGTTATCCTCCAGGATCACTGACAACAATCCTTCGTGCTCAACCACCTCAAGGGACGCGGTCGTAGCTCCCGAGTGTCGGATCAGGTTATGAAGGAGCTCCTGGATGATCCGGAACACGTTGGTCAGGAAAACGGAAACCTGATCGGACCCGCCTTCGAAGCCAACGATGACCGCCGACAAATTTATTTTCCCTGATGCGTTAATAATCGCCACCGACTCCTCCAACGCCTTTTTGAAACCGAATTTTTCGAAGGTAAGCGGATTAAGCTGATGGCTCAGGTCACGGATAGTAGCCGAAACAGAAGACAGGATCCCGCGGGTCTTTTCAAGCCTGCCGTCGCTGTATGCCCCGTGTTCCAGGGCGGACGACACGGACAGGGAAGCCAGGGCCAGCATCGAGTTGACTTCGTCATGCAGCTGATCCGCGATTTTACGGCGCTCTTTCTCTTCCGCTTCCAATACGCGCTCCGTCAGCTCGAGATGCCTTTCTTTTTCAAGGCGCAGCAGCTCGCTCCTATGCAACGCTTCCTCATGCCTGGCGCGCAGGCTTTTGTTGCGGAGATATAAAACGAGCAAACCGATTGTTAGCAGCAACGACGTCAATACGACCGCATATAGAGCCCTCTCCTGACGAATCTGCCTCTCCCGGTTCTGCTGCTCATCGTTCAGTTTTTCGATCTGCTGCTCCTTGTCCCTGATCCTTACCCTGGCCAGCACTTCCTGAATAGCCCTGTACCTTACGAGATTGTTCAGCGAATCCTTGACGTCATAAAATTCCTCTATTGCCCGGGCATAGGCGGGAAAATCCCGCTTCGCTTTATAAAAATCAGCCAGAAACCGGTAGTAATAATAACCCGTTGACGAATACTTGCGTGTCTTCGCCAGTTGGTCAAACCGGCTAAGTACTTTTCCGGCTTCCGGAAACTTGCCATTCGCGATCAGTGCCTGCGCGTAATAAAGCTCCACGGGCAGCACCTGCAGGCCGTGTGAATATCCATGAGGACCTACAAATTTTTTATAATACCGCTCCGCTTTCGCATGGTCTCCTTCATGAGCAGCAAGAAGACCGGCAGCAATAAAATAGCTAACATAAGGTATCTGCTCTTCCGGCAACCTGAACAAACTCCTGCTTTTATCCAGGAGCATCCGGGCCGCGTCAAAGTTTTTCCGGCAGGCTTTTATAATAGACAGCTCGGCATAGTAATAGGCGGCCTTTCCCCCTTCAGGGTTAGGCCTGACCACCGCATCGTGAAAAAGGGCTGCAAACTTGTCGGCATTCTCGAAATCCATCAGCAACAGGTTGAGCTGCATGAGCTGATAATATGCGCTCGGAGCCGCGCTGCGGAAGGTAAATGCGGTACGTTCATAGAGCTTGCGCGGATAATGATCCAGCGACGGATCTTTGGCAAGTTCCAGCAATTCTTCAAATTCCTGAACCTGCTTCAGAGGATTGTGCTGCAGGAAAATATTGGCGTGGTTGTATCTCGCCGTGAAAAGCGCGTTTTTGTCTTTCAGGTCTGATGCCAGGGCGATGGCCTTCGTCAGGTAGCTGCGCATGGCTGCTGTGTCGGCCATATCGGACATGGCTTTAAATGTATAAATAAATGATAGGTTCTCATGGTCACGGGCACGTATACAGGCACTTTCTCCCAGCCCGGTATATTTTCGCATCGAATCCGGCCGTTCCCATTCGCCATAAAGCAAGACCGTACCGACCAGGGCTTCCCGGAACAGTACCGAGGTATCCGGGGCATTCTGCCTCGCCTGCCGGTACAGTCCTTCAGCCTCCTCAAAAAAGTGGTAAGACGCTTTCGCGCGCGCCCAACCCATCAGCAGGATATGTATCCATTGTTTATTGCCCGTTTCCCGTACCAGGGGTACGTATTCAGCCAGGATTTCGTAGCTCAGCCCGATATGATCCTTCGCAACATCCTGGGCCAGGTCGCATACTTCCCTGAATGTTTCGCCGGTAACAGCCTGTTTTTTCAGCTTTTGCCAGGCTGCCAGAGCCTCTGCTTCGGTATAGTCTTTCCCCCCGGCTGCCGGAAAACACCACAGGGCCAGCGTACATGCTAAAAAGGGGCGTAATATACTGACTTTCATAACATAAGGGCCATAACATAAAAGGGGGTTCTGCTTCTGCGAATTTACGCGAAAACCACTGTCAATCTTCGCACCCGGGGGGGAATAATGTCCGTTGTATGCGCCGGTTGTCTGTGAAAATAGTTACGACTAACTATTGGCGTACAAAACCGGGATAGGGAAATTTGTAAGGTTCGCTCCCAAACGATTCCTGTTATGAAAACCATGATCCGCCTCTTCCTGCTTTTAATCGGGCTGTCACCTATCACCGGATGGGGTCAAATCGGCCCCGATATCCCCTCGCGCCCTCCCACTTATCTCGACCGCAAGATCAACGCCTTCCTGCAGGCTTCGATCGATCTCGCCCGACAGAGGCTCTCCGGGCCTTCCTACGAATATAGCCCGGGGTTGCAGGATCTTCGGAACCATCCGGCCGATGTATTGGTCATGAATGTGGCGTTGAAATACGATAATCAACGCCTGATCGACCAGGTGATCAACTATTATAAAGGTAAGAACGCCGCTTACCATTCCCCTCGGCCGCCCGATCCGGCCAGGTTGCTTGCATCTGCCGACAGCCGGCCCGGCGAGGCAGCAACTGCCGATAAGACGCCTTTTCTCAGCCACCTCAGCCTGCTTTACGGAGTACAGCTCATAGGCAAAGGAGGCAAGCAGAAATACAGCGATGGATATTTCCTCGCCCGGATGCTCTACCTTGAGCCGATCGTCTCGGTGCTGTATAATCACGACCTGCCCGATAACAAGGGCCGCCTCTATGGCGGGCCGGGCCTCTACCTGGGCTACGGGCTGTTCGGCAGGCTGCATGATAAGGGTACAGGCTTCGATGATTCGTATGCGGCTTTTGATAAAAATATGGGTTTCAGCCGTTTTGATGCCGGTCTCAGCCTGACTGCGGGTTATCGCCTCGCGCGGGGCTTAGGGGTCAACCTTTCCTATGAGTTGGGAATGGCTAACGTCGACCCGGGCCGCGGCGACGATAAAACCAGGAACCGGGTACTCAGCATCAACCTGGACTACCCGTTGACAGCCTTGAGCAGGTAGCTGCCTGGCAAAACCCCGACCGTACCTGCCTCTGTTGCGGCCCCACCCTACGGCTCCTCCCTGCGTACGCGAAAGGCAGCCAGCAGGGCTGCAATCAGCAAGGCCAGCCCAAAGGCTACCGGGGGGCCTTTCTCTGGCTTTTTCAGGTCTTCGAAGAGCTTCTTTACCGTTTCTTCCATTTTATAACCGGTGACTTCGACATCCACGTCAGCCGGAGGCGACGCCGGTCGTACATCTTCCACTATCTGCGGAGCCGGTTTCGGAGCGGCGTCGCTATTTCCTGTCAAACCGGGATTTGTTGTACTGTTGCCCGGTTCTACCGGAGACCTGACCGCGGCCAGCTGCCGGCTATAATCAGCGAGGGGGGCGCCGCTGAGCCCGGGCAACTGACCGGCCACCTGCGCAACGAAGTCAGCCAGGCCCTGGTTATTGCATATATTGCCGCTGCAGGCCAGGCCCGCTGCCCCGACGGTGGAAAGATATTCACTGGTGAGGCGCTGTACAACGCTTTCATCGGGGTTCCAGTAGTCTTTGCGGATTGTTTCCAGCATACGCGCAAGGGTAGCCTGATAGGCATACAGGTTACCGCCTTTTTCAAATTTTTCGCGGATATCCAGACCGTACTTGTCTTCCACGTAGGTTTCGTACATCTGCTGCCATTTGTTTTCGTCTATGGCGTCGGGTACCGTCACCTGCCAGCCCCACAGGTGTTCCGTGACTTTGCTGATCATCCGGCCTCCGGCATAGCCTTCGTCCAGCATTTCGGTGATCCACCTCGGGTTGAGATAGCGGGTTTTCATTTCCCGGCCTATAAACTTATCGAGCGTTTCCTGGCCTGCCTGCGACGGGTCGGAGAGATTGGTCACCATGACGTCGGGTGTGATGCCGTCGATTGACCGTATCGCCAGGGCCGCGCCGCCCAGGTATTGGTAAAAATCGTCGTTGTCGAGCGCGCCGTATACGTTGGAAGAACGGCTGTGCACCAGCGCTTTGGTACCGGACAACGTATTTTTCATCACGGCCAGGCTCAGGCCGTTCCCTAATGTGCTATCGGTAGTTTCGGGCTTATCGCCCCAGAAACCCTGTCCGTACAGGTGGCTCATCCGGTTGAAATACACATCGGCGACCTGGTTTTCGTTGTCCCAGGTATCCGACGCTTCCACGATGTTTTCGATGCCGGTCCCATAGGCCCCGGTAGGGACGGAGAACATGCGCACGGAAGCAAGGCGTTGGGCCAGCTTTTCATCGCGGATACCCTGCCCGATCAGGGTTTGCTTCAGCCTGGCTATATTCTGACTGACGAAGTTATCCGTTTCGTCGGCCCCGGCGGCCAGCATAACGGCTTTGTCGAGCAGCTCCATCATATTAGGGAACATATCGCGGTATAGTCCTGACGGGATGATCACTACGTCGGCCCGCGGCCTGCCGAGCTCTTCCCGGGGGATTAGCTCCACCCCTCTGACCCTTCCCATACCGTCGTGAACCGGTCTCGTACCCAGCAGGCGCAATACCTGGGATTCCATGACGCCCTCATGCCGCAAGGTCTCGACCGACCATAAATTGAGCGTTACCTTTCCGGGGAATTCTCCGCCGTGCTTTTTCCGGTAGTTTTCGATCAATTCTTCCGCCAGCGTACTGCCGGTAGCATACACCTCTTTTGAGGGTACTTTTGACGGATCGAAGGCGAAGAAGTTTTTCCCCGTAGGAAGCGAAGCAGGGTTCCGCAGGGGGTCATTCCCCTGGCCGGAGCGGACGTGCCCGCCGTTGAGCGCATTGACGAGGGATGACAGCTCACTCTCACCGCTGACCAGGATACGGCCCGTCAGGTCCGCTACCTGTGCTTCACGCTCCGCATCCGTCAGGCCGGTAAGCCGGCTTACGATCGCCACTGCCGTGCTGCGGGCATACAGCGAGTCGGGTGATTTCCCGAACGTATGCATCCCGAACGGTGTCTGCTTCTGCCCGATGTCCCGCAGGTAATGCTCCAGTTCTTCTATCTTACCGGCATCGGGCGCTCCTTCCGCACCGATGTCTTTCAGCAGTCCCTGCTTCTCCGCCGACTGCCAGATCTGCTCCAGCCTGGAGGCCGCCAGAACGGCGCTTTTCTCACTTGCCGCTATGTAATCGTTGATCTGTCCCGACAGCTCCCGCAGCTCGGGGTTAAGCCCGGCGGTATCGAAAGGCGGCGTCAGGTGGTCTATGATAACCGCCATCCCGCGTCTTTTGGCCTGTATCCCCTCTCCTACGTCGTCGACGATGTAGGGATAAAGGTTGACCAAGTCGCCGATCAAGGCTTCCGGCGCGTCGTCGTCATTCAGCCCGGCCTCCTTACCCGACAGCCACTCATGTGTGCCGTGCGTGCCGAGGTGAATGACCGCATTGGCTTTAAACTGCTTTTGCAGGTAAAGGTAAAAGGCGATGTACTGGTGGTGCGGCGGAAGCGTCACGTCATGATACGCCTTATCGATGTCCTGGTCCCAACCCCGTGCCGGCTGCGGCGTCAGGAGGATATTGCCGTACCAGACGGCCGGCAACAGGAAACAGGGCTCCCCGGCTTCATCATGCCATGTCATGATCCGGGAGCTGTCGGGCGGCCCCCACTTGGCCAGGATCTCCTGCTGAAAGGCGGGCCTTAGCTGCCGGAACCATTGCTCGTATTGCCGGACCGGAATCCGTACCGGGCTGCCCCGCGCAGCTAAACGACGTATTTCGGCCGGGGCCCAATTGCCGATGTTCCGGCCGTAGTCCATGATCTGCCGGTACAAACGGGTGCTGTCCGGCTGCTGCCCGCCGAGGTTATATCCTTCCCTCCCAAGCCTCTCTAAAATGTTCTGTATGCTTTGCGGCAGCACATTGAGGTAGCTGGCGCCGATATTATGCTTCCCCGGCGGATTGGAATAGTAGATGAGGGCGATCCGCTTTTCGGCATTGGGCTTCCGCCGCAGGCTGTCCCAGGCCACTGCCCGCGCCACCAGCCGGTCGACACGATCGGGGATGGCCGTCTTGACCGTGATCTGCGTTCCGCCAGGATAGGTTTTCGTTTCCTGGCTGATGGTTACCGTAGGCTGTATCTGCCCGGTCATTTCCGGCCGGCTCAGGTGCAGCGTCCGGTTGAATATGCTCAAACCGGTCACCGAACTTTCCCACTCCGCGCGGGACTGGTCGAGCTGGATGGCGCTGATGACCGGGATATTCATTCTTTCAAAAATGAGCCGCAATTCCTCCGGAGAGGAGCCGGGCAGTGACGAGGCGGAGACCAGCAGGCTGATCAACGGCGTGCCCTGCTCATCGAAGGCAAGCTGCTCCAGCGCTTTGCCGAGCGGCACACCGAAAAGCGGGAGGACATTAAACCCGGCCGCTTCCAGCTTCTGAATATGCTCATAGAGGTGCCGGTGCTGCCCGTTCAGGATCTCGAACCGAAAGGAATAAAACCCGACCCAGGGCTGTCCCGGCTTATGCGCCCGGTAATCAGCGATAAAGTCCCGCGGGGAGAGATATACGCTGTCTTTCTCAAACGAATAGATACCTGCCACAGGGTACTCGATCACATCCTGGTAGGCTATGGCCGGTACTCCGCGCTTGTGAAGACCATACAAAACCATATTCCGCAGGTTTTCGATCCCGCCCTGGTCAAAATACCGCAGCACCTTCCGGTCAAATACGATCCCGAGCTCTTTATAGGCATTCTCCGCCGGGGTGCTTCCCAGGGCGTACACTGCGGCGCCCTGCCTGAGCGCTTCGAGCAGCTGCGGCCGGGCCTGCTCCACCAGGCCTCCCTGGTGTACGTAGACAAAAACCAGCTTTGAGGCGGCCACATGCGCGAGGTCGCTATCCTGGTAATGGCTCTGCGAATAAATCTTCAGCTTATATTTCCCGGAAAACTCCGGTACCGATTTTTCCAGGTTTTCCGCTAAATGGTAAGCAACGGCGGCGTAGCTGTCGGACACGATCAGGCTGATTTTTTCCGCCGCCGCGGAGGTTTGCGCCGTGGCGGCCTGTACTGTCCATAGCAGTACAAACGCAGCCAAAAGGCACACCAATATTTTCCTATCCTTCCCTGCTTTACCCTTCATGGCTTTTATCTGAATAGAATTGTTATTCAGGTACATAGATCACCTGTCCGTCTTCCAGCTTATAGGCGGTCCCGAGCCGCTCCCCTTTGCCGGACGACTGGTCTTTGGTAATTTTCTTCACCTTGATTTCCTTCCCCTTTTTCTCTATAATTTCGATCTCCCCGTTCGCAGCCTGCTTCGTATAAGTTACATCCGATTCGGAGTACATATCCAGCATGTCGAGCGTCGACACCAATGCGAATATCATGGCGACGATCAGCACCACGCTCAGGTCGAACAGGTTAGCTACCCCGCTGATAGGATCTTCCAGGGGAGTATAGTGGTCGGTGCGTTTTCCCAGCAATCTCATGGTCTGAATAGTTCTTTGGTAAGTGTCTCCATATTCATGATCCGCCCGTTTTTGCCGGCAGCTTCATGATGTTCCAGCTTGCGAAGCAGCTCCTCCATCCGGGTTTCCACTTCCAGGAAATCGGTTTTCAGCCATTTTTCCCTTTCCTGCGAAATAAGGTAGGCCGCCACGCTGCAGGCCAGCCCTGCAATGGTAGCGGTAAAGGCGTTGACCATATTGGAAGACATGCTCGCCAGGTCGTCGGTGGAAAGCGACGACAGGGCGATGCCCATCGGGATCAGCGTGCCGATCAGACCTACGGAAGGTGCTACCTTGACCATAAAGCGCACGCGGTCGAGGCGGCCGATCCTGTTTTTCTCCCACAACCGTACCACCCTCGTCAGGTGGATGTCGGCCATTCCGGGCGCTGCCAGGGCTTTATCCAGCTGTACGGAATAAGCCCCGGTAAAGGACCTGACCGGATCGGCGTTCCCGCTCCGCCGTTGGATCCATTCCATGAGAAAATCGCCGGCACTGTATACCGACCACAGGATCATCAGCGCCAGGCCGATGAAAACCGGGTACGACAGCGCGACGGCAACCTGGTATAAAAAGGACTCGATGTACTCTAACATGACGACTGTTTATTACGGTTAAAAAGGATACCTGAACTGAAAATGGCGCCCAAGATCAGGAGGGTTGTCGCCAGGGAAACCGGGAAGCCCTGATCTGCCGGTCCGCCCGCCTCCGCTATCGGGGCATCGCTCCACAAAGGGCTTGCGAACAGGTAGATCCCGTACCCGGTCAGGATCAGCGCCGCATTAGCCGCTATTCTTTGCGCTCTATTCCGGGCAGCAGACGATTTGCCGGCTCTTCCGTACCACCACCGGCAGGATATGCCTCCCAGTATCAACAGACAGCTTACCCATTCCTGCATCCGGAGCTATTTGTTAAAGGTTAAAGGAAATACCGGCATTCACCGCCCTGCGAGGCGCGTACTGGTAGCTGGTCGGGGAAGTGTAGCTCCCGAAATACAGCTTATCGAACAGGTTGAGCACATTGGCATTGAAAGCAAACCGTTTCAGCTGGTAGGTAACCTTCAGATCGGCGGTGGCAACGGGAGCCATGACGCGGTTGGCGGAATTCTCCAGGTTACCGAAGCTTTTCGAGGTGCTCCTCACCCATATCGCCGCGTTCACCCTGGCAGGCAGGTCGAATACGAAGCCTCCGCTGACGGTATGCCTGGGGTTGCCGTTCATTTCATTCCCCACATAGGCGGGATTGGTTTCATACTTCGCGATCCGGGAACGGTTGTAGAAATAACTGCCGATCAACGTAAAACGTCTGGCGAAGGTATAACGCAGCGAGCTTTCGATACCTCCCAGGTTTACCTGCCCGATATTGGTGAACTGCCTGACGGGCAGCCCGCCGGGGTCGAGATATGCGGGGAGCCCGGAGGGATCGATTTCCACCCTTTCGGCAAAATCGCGGTATTGGGAAAGATAGCCTGTCAGGGTCAGCTCTACATTGTTGCCAAGATACAGATCGCCGCCGAGGTCAACCGAGTATACCATCCTTTCCGGCTTCAGGTCGGGATTTCCCAGGCGGAAGAAGGAGGACCCGAGGGGCCCGGAAATGTAGAGATCGTAAATAGAAGGCGCGCGGAACCCTTGCGCGAACTGCGTGCGGAGGCGAAGCTTCTGCGACGCCTGGTATACCACGCCGACTTTGGGTGACCACACGTTAGCCGAGGCTTTTTCATAGTCAAGGCGTACCTCCTGGTCGGACGTGCTGTCAAACAGCTTCCCGTTCAGGTTCTGCCAGTTGTCATACCTCATCCCGACGTTTACATTCACTTTGCTCCCAATCTTTAAATCGTCATTGACAAAGAATGAAAGGAAATTCTGGTCGCCCGAGAAATTCTGGTACCCGGAACCGTAGTTAAAACGCCGGGTCGACGAGCTCGTATGCCGCAGGTCAGCGCCTGTCGTAACCAGGTGGTTTCCGAACCTCCGGCTGATTTTCCCGATGAAGCCGTAGATGTCGACGGGTGTCCTGGAATCGTAGCTGTCCCTGTTATAGGCCTTGTCGGTATTGTTCCACTGGTTGGCGTCGGATGTCCGTACTTGGGCGTTGACATAGCCGGTAGCTTCCAGGTTGACCGGGCCTTTCCGGGCGACGTACCGCAGCAGGGAATTGGTGATGCGGGTCTTGTCATCATAAATGGTAGTAGTTCCGGAAAGGGGCATCTGGAGATGGTGGTCGACAATGGCCTCGAGCCGGGATCCTGGATTTACCTGGTAGACGAGCTTGGTATTTACATTGAACAATTCCATACGCGGCGTCCTGAAATAGTCGCGCCACAGGCTGTCGGCCATAAACTTATAGCCATCTGTCTTTTTGTATTCGCTGGAAACCATGATACCGAAGCCGTTCCTAAATGCCTTCCCGGCCTTGATCCCGGCCTGGAGCGTATTCATCGAGCCATAGCGCAGATCCACCCCAAACGTAGGTTTTTCGGTAGGGCTTGCCGTCACCAGGTTGATCGTACCGCCCATGGAGTTGGATCCGTGTATGGCTGATCCCGGCCCACGTACTACCTCTATACGCGCAATGCTTCCTGTAGCGGTAGAGTTCCATTCGCTGACCCCGCCGGTATAGGCATCGTTGATCGGGATGCCGTCTTTCAGGATCAGCGTACGGTTGGCAGAGCCGGTGCCGCGCATGGTCACGGATGTGTGCGTGCCGGTAGTGGTCAGGCCCCGGTTGCGGTCGATGGTCAGTCCCGGGATAAAATACAGCGCGTCGTCGATGGTCTGCATCTGGCGCAGCTCCGGCTGACCTGCTTTCAGGATGGAGATATTCGATGCGATCGTGCGCAATTCGGCAGGCATCGCTGATCCCGAAACCACGATATCGCTCAGCGCATTTGTGGCTTCCCTGAGCACCGGCGACAAGTCGGCGACCATACCGGATGAGATTTCTACCGGGTAGCCGATCACTCCGAAACGCAGGTGTGATACATTGATGACGTGCTTACCCACGGGCAATATAAGACGGTAGGCCCCGGTCTGGTCGGAATGGGAGACATGCCGCCCGTCAGCCGTACTGACACTCGCCCCGGGTATGGCTTCTCCCGTTTTATCCCGCAGCATCCCGGTAAGCGTTCCTGTTTCTGAAGTCTGGGCCCATGCAGAGCCCGCCATCAGCCAGACGACGACCGGAAATAGTCCGCTGAGAATTGTTTTTGTACAGATTTTCATAGATGACAACGATAAAAAGGTGACGTGCTTTGAATCGGGACGCGGAGCAGAAGCCCGGATAAAGCACCCGTATTCGCAACATTGTTGCAAATGTAAATTAGATGCAACAATGTTGCAACAATGTTCCTTTTTATTTTTTGGAAAGCCCGGAAGTCAGGAGAGACGGGGAAAGACTTTCCCCGAAGGATGTACGGACAGCCTTAAAGCGTTGAGAAATCTTAGGTCTGTAGAAATTGAAAAAGTATAAAAATCACCGGGGCAAGAGAAATTTTACCCGCACTGTATTGAATGAATCGTTATTATTTCCGCCGCCCGCTCCGGTAAACACCATGACGGCCGTTCCGCCATCCCCGCTTATCCATTTTGTAGGGAAGCACCAGAAAAAACAATTGGCCGGTACGGTTTCGGCATGATCATGGCCAAACCAGGTTTCATGCCCGGCATACGACACCACCGACCAGGGTCCCCAGGGTTCGGGGGCGTCGAATATTCCCATCATTCCGGCCTCGGGTTTGGAATGTTCCGTGGTAAGCAGATATCGCTTCAGTGCCGGGTTGTAGCTGACGGCCACAGGTGTTCCTACCCCGTTCTTATCCTCAAATACAGGCTTCTTATCTTTAAGCTCCCTTGACCAGACTACTTTTTCTCCCGAAAACCCGGCAAAAAACTCGTAGGATCCTCTTTTCATTATCTTCTTTTTGTTAACCCTTGCCAGGTAAATGCGCCCGGGGACCTGCAGCTCGGTCACCTGTCCTTTATTGTTCCTGTGAAAACCGGGCTGTACCAGGTAGTGATACACATACTTGTCCCTGGCTTCCGAATAATTCCTGCCAAACTGCAGGATGCCTCCCCCTATCAGGTCATCCTTGGGTGTAAAGGCCCAATCTGCCGGTTGCCAGGATGCCCCTTTGTCTTTTGATATAAACAGCCTCGATTCGCGATGATGATCCTCCCAGTTTCCCCACAAGCCGCCTTCCCTGTCGGGGTGGACCCAGGCGTAAAGATTTTTTCGTACACCGATCACCCCCCAGCTTTTCCCGATCACCGTCGCTTCAAACTCGGCAGTTTCCTTATGACCATACCGGTCATAGCCGGTGTAGTCATCTGCACCGCCCTCGATCCGCGCCACCCCGAACGACACCCTGTACTTGTTGTTAGTTCCGGCGAAACCCCCGCCATCACCCCAGATCCCATAAAGATGGCCGTCGTCAGCCCATGTAAGCTGGAAGTTATCGCTTCCCTGCGCGTGCCGCTGATGTGTTGACCAGTCTATTTCAATCCCTTTGATAGCGGGGCTCAGAGGATAAGGCAGGTCCTGTGCACTACACAGAAAGAATGAAAAAACAAATAGGAAACTCAAGGCGGATCTGCGGCTGTTCATGATCTTTTATAATTACCAATTCTTAAGAACTTATATAAGTATCACATTTATCGCTTATATCAACCCGGTTATATCTTAATATTTTTTCTGTTAATTTATTTTTTGTCAATCCGGCTTATATCCGGCTTACCTTATTTCGCTGCTCACCAATATAGTATCTCTAGTCGAAGCAGGCAGCACATAACCACCTGAGTCCAGTATAGCGGCCGGGAAAGCTGCTTTCAGCTCCTGCCATGCCGCTCTGTCCACAGGCGCCTGGTATAGATAAACCGTGCGCAGCGCCTTCAGCTGGAGAAGCCCTTCCGGCGGACGAGGCAGAGGCTGTAAAATCGATAACAAAAGATGGTAGAGGTTATCTGATTTCAATGTACCGTTATGACGCCCGACGGTATGGCTGCGTCTGTTTTTACCCGGGATTTTATTTCGGGTACATCGGGAAAAAACAGACGGATGTCTTTCGTTTCACTCCCGGAAAACGACATCCACCGGGATATATGGCTCCCGGAGAAATCAGAGTTCAGCAGACGCGCTCCTCTTACGTTGGTAAAGTCAAGAAGGCTTTCTCCCCGGTGCAGATCATTGGTCCGGAGATTATCCACTCTCAATCCGGCTACATCATCAAAAATTAGAAGGGGCCTTTCGTCGGCTTTACTGATCAGAATGCTTATGTCTTTGATCTCGATATCTTTCACATGACGCACAAACAGCCCGGATGCCGGTAAATGGCCCCACATAGTAGCATTAGGATAGCTCTTTTCCATTTCATCCGGTATTTTCCGGGCAAGCGCCGCGTCTCCGCCTCCTTCCGTATGGATGATCATGTTGCTTATTTTGATGTTTTCGACATGATAACCGGCTAGCCCGGTTACCGACGACGTAGTAGAAGCATTGTATGCTACTATATTGGAAATGATCACGTTTTTCAATGTGCCCGGAACCGAAGCGGGGTCCATTGTATTTGCTTTCCGTCCGCGGTTACCCAACCGGATAAACAGCGGGACGCGTGCTTCCATTACTATATTGCTGATCACAATGTCGGAAACATGAGACCCGTCTACGGTTTCCAGAGAAATCCCGGAACGCGGGGACAAGATATTACCATAATGCCCGGGCAATGCCTGCTGCGATGCGAGCACTGACAGCTCATTTTCAGGGTCTCCGGCTTTGATGACCGAGTTGCTGAAAACGATATTCCTGAAATCCCCGATGGTTTCGGTCCCGATCTTGAAGGCATTGCACGACGTGGTCAGGATACAATTGGTCACAAGAATATCTTCGCAGGGCCGGTCCCAGTATTTCGGATCCTTATTCTTGAGGCATATTGCATCGTCGTTGGTATAAATATCGCAATTCAGGATCCGGACACGGCGCGACCCGTTGATATCGATACCGTCTGTATTGGGGCCATGCTGAGGGTTACGGATGGTCACGCCATCTACGACCACATCCTCGCAGGCCAGCAGGTGCAGCGTCCACGCCTCCGAATTTTTTAACGTAACATTCCGGAGCCTGACCGAACGGCAATCCTCAAACTGGACGAGTATGTCCGGGCGCTGCGCTTTATGTTCAAAGTTCCACGCCGGGTTCATCCCGAACATCGATTTACGGGGTTCCTTCTTTTTCTCCCAGAATGCCCATCCCTGGCCATCGATCACCCCGTGGCCGATAATCCCGATGTTCTTTTGTCTGACCGCGCGGATCATCCCCTTCGGCGCATAATCCTTCATATCGGTACTGCCCAGGAGTATAGCCCCGGGATCGAGGTTCAGAAATACGTTGTCTTTCAGGTGCAACGTGCCCGAAAGAAAGGTCCCTGCAGGAATGCGGACTTCACCACCTCCGGAGCCGGAGCATTCATCGATTGCCTGCTGGATGGCTTTTGTGCAAACCGTCTTCCCATCCGCGACAGCCCCGTACTGCAGGATATCCCTGTTTTCGCCAAAGCAAACGGATGTGCTTATTAAAAATAACGGCAATAAGATCCATTGATAGTACAGGCTTTTCTGAAGTGTCATTTGAATTCTCTATAAGTTATAATGTCCTGCCTTTATTTTTTCCCGGATATTTCGGGGTTGTCACGAAGTACCGGGGCATATCCTTCTTTCAACGGGGTATAAAATCGCCTGCCGCCGGTATTCACAGGCGCTCCGATGGTATTATTTTGTATAATCACCTCTTTAGGGACCCAGTTTGTGGCCACCAGCGCATGGTATATAGGATCAATGATCTCGTTATTCCTGACAGCACCCGACATACGCGACGTCTCCACATTGCCCCACAACGAGATGCCTCCCCGGTTTGGGGTCGTGATATCCCCGCACCGGACCACACGGTTGTTTTGCACCACGAAATTGGTAACATAGGGTGTGATCTTCCCGTTATACTCCTCTACTGCGATCAGCAATCCCGCTCTTCCGCCGTCGATCACCAGGTTGTTTTCAAGAATATTACGATCTCCTCCGATCAGCGTAATGCCGCGTCCCCAGTAATTGAACCAGACCGTATTGTTCCTGAAGACAATATCATGGCACCCGGTACTATCGTACGTCACGATGGCAAGCCCGTCGTCCCCGGAGTTCCTGACGAAATTGTTTTGCGCAAGGATGTTCACCGACTGCCTCGCGATATGGATGGCATCCGCGTAGGTGCCTGTCAACCGGCAATTCCTGATCACCGCGTGGCCGGCATTGGCGCCCAGAATACCTGCTCCGAATGTATTGGCCACCCAAACCCCGTCGATCAATACTCCCGAGGTTGCAGAAAAGCGTATCCCTTCGTGATTATTAATCCGTACATTCCCGAGTACATCTTCTATCTTAAGGTTTTTTACAGCAGTAGAGTCCTCCATTTGAAATGCTCTCTTCCTGTTCGCCGCGGGGATATTCTTTTTAATGACGCTATGCCACATTCCCGCACCCGCTACCTGTATCCCTTTTGAGATACTTATCTGGTCGCTGATATAATAATTACCTGCCGGGATCCAGACTTTTTTCGTTCCTGTGGAGGCGGCGGCAATACAATCCCGGATGGCCTCGGTATCGTCCGATTCGTCGTTGCCGGTTGCGCCGCAGGCAGTGATGTCGAACCAGGTATCGTCCGGCTTTTCCAACGGAGGCGGCGTTTGCTCCAGGTCAATGAGATCGATTATTACCGGCGCCGGTTCTGCATTCCCCTTTACCAGCCTTATTTCATCTCCGTGCGAGACATTCTCGTCTATGATTACTTCATCGAAAAAGCGGAAAAACCCGCCCGGCACCCGGGGGTTCTCGTTCCAGATGCGCCTTGAGGACAAGCTGATGTCCTTTTTCTTCACGTTGTTGACAAACAGGCTGACAGCTCCTTCTGTCCCTTTCGGGATGCTGTACCTGATGGTGATCCTGTCGGCCCCGGCCGTGCTCCTAAAGGCGACGTAGCTGTCCGGATCCTTCAACTCGACCACTCCTCTGCCCGAGGCTTCATAGCTTACCCTGCTACGGTCGTCGCTGCCGCTGTGGAGGATCCCGTTGGTAAGTCCGGATTCGGCCTCATAGGTGGTAAACGGGATTTCGGCGCCAATTTCCTGTGCTGCAGCCGTGCCGGCGATCAAAGCGAAAAGCAGGATATTTCCCAAATAAAAAGGTAAATGGATCATTGCCGGTTTTATGGTTGTCTTTTTCTCCGCCATTTTAAATTTTAGGCTCCCAGCCCTTTTCGTATTCACGTTTCCATAAACGCTGAGCTTCTTTATCCCCGACAATATGCCCGTTCTCAGGACTGATTTTCAGATCCCTGCCTAAGCGCCAGGAAATATTTCCAAGGTGCATTGCCACGCAGCTTTTATGGCCGGCTTCCACATCACAATTCGGGCGACGGTTATTCCTGATCGCGTCGAGAAAATCTGCCATGTGAAGGCTGTCCATTTCCAGGCTGGGGCTCGCTGTGTTGCGTCCATCCATTCCGCTCTCATTTGTTTCCGCCTCCACCTTCCTGATCAGCTTTCCATCATGGTCATATACCGTATATTCGTTTCCCCCGGTGTCCAGGCTCCCGTTCTCACCGTAAAAAGTAATTCCCCGGTCCGCTCCTTCTATTTTCCTTCCGTTCGAGCTTCTGCTCTCCCAGACCAGGGAAACCCGGCCCGGGTATTCCAGGGTAATGATCTGGGTATCAGGAGTTTCCCAGTCATCCTGAAACTGGTACCTTCCGCCCACAGAGCTCACCCGTACCGGAAAATCAACCCCGAGGCCCCAGCGCGCCACATCCACTTCATGGGTCCCGTTATTCAAAGCTTCGCCTGTCCCCCAGTTCCAGAACCAGTGCCAGTTGTAGTGGATCAGCCCCTCTTTGAAAGGAACGCGCGGGGCCGGCCCCTGCCACAGGTCGTAGTCGAGCCAGCCAGGCACCGGACCTGGCCGCAGGACCGTGGATTTCCTGTTGTTCGTATACCATGTTTTGGCCATGTATACCCTCCCGATAATTCCCTTGTGCAACTGATCGATCCCCTGGGCAAGAACCGGTGCGGAACGTCGCTGCGCCCCCATCTGGACAATACGGTTGTATTTCCTGGCAGCGGCAATGGCGATTTCTCCTTCCGCCGGACTATGGCTCAGGGGCTTTTCCACGTATACATGCTTTCCAGCCTGGCAACCCATAACGGTAAGCGGCGTATGCCAGTGATCCGGCGTAGCGATATAAATTGCATCCAGGGATTTGTCTTCCAATACTTTACGGCAGTCCTTTTCCGGCCGGGGCGGATTGACCTGCTTTGCGGCCCTAATGGTCTCGACGGCCTTCGAAATCGTCCTCTCATCTACATCGCAGACGCAGGCCACTTCGGCATTTTTTTGCCCGGCAATCGTTCCGCCCATACTATTTCCTCGACTGTTTAAGCCGATGGTGGCCATACGGATCCTGTCGTTTGCACCAATAATATTTCTATAGCTTTTCGCGCTAAAGCCGGAGGCTATCCCCCCGAACACCTGCTCACCGGAGGCAAGCACAGCCGACCCTATCGCCAGCTTTCTGATAAAATCCCGTCTCCTTTTCATTCAACTGACTTACAATGATTTGATTTTAATATTTCTGAACGATACGGCGCTGCCGTGTTCCTGCAAGAGGATATGCCCTTTTTCCACCATTCCGAAGGCAGGTACCGCCTTGCTGAATTTACTAAGCGTAACCGCCTCTTGGTATGCCTGGCTTCCCCGGGTAAATTCCAGGATCTTTACACCGTTCAACCAGTGCTCTACCTTTTTCTTCCTGGCTACGACACGGATCGTGTTCCATTGGCCAGGCGGGTTTGTCTTTTTCCCGGACTCATCCGGCGCCAGCACGTCATAGAAAGAGCCGGTGAGGTGGTTGTCCTTTTGATTGTCTTCCGCCAGCTCATCGTCCAGGATCTGGTACTCCATTCCCAGGTTACCTCCCTGTGTATACCTGGTAAAAAGGTACTTGACCCCGCTGTTGCCACCGGGCTCAATGTTAAAATCCAGGCTCAGTTCAAAGTCGGAGTACGCTCCGGTCGATATAATATCTCCTCCTTTACCGTCTTTTTTTGCGGTCAGAACCCCATTGCTCACCTCCCATCCGCCGGGTACGGGCTTGCCATCGACAGTAGTCCATCCTTTGGTGCTTACGCCGTCAAATAACAGGATCCAGCCGTCTTTTTTTTCTTTGGGTGTCAGAATATTGGTTTTTTGCGGGAACGCAGACAAGGGAAACAACAAGCCTGCTACCAAAAAGCAGAATGAAAATCTCATAGGGTCTGTCACTGATGTATTGTGAGAATCGATTATCCGATTAAAGCATATAAGATGGGGTAACGCAGAAGGATTAAGGGTCTGCCAGCGTCTTTACGACAAGGGTCCCTCTCAACATCTCACCGTTGTAGATAAGAAAGGTATATTCAGTGTCGTTTTCGAGGCCCTCGATGGTGCGGATCCCCTCTGAAATTTCCGCTTCGGTAAGCCCGATCGTCTGCACCACCTCTCCACCCGTAAGCACCTCCATCCGGGATGCCGTCTTGGCAGGATCCCAGGACAGGGTAATGCTGTTCAAGGAGATTGCCGTTGAATCGACCGCATAAAATATATTCTCGGTACCCGTGATAAAAGTAACGGCATTGTATTCCGAATCCTTGATCCCCGGTTTTCCGCTCAGTGCTTTTATCCGGGCCGAATACGTAGCGGAGCTCCAAAGGTCCTCCAGCTGAAAATAGGCAACCCCTTCCAACTGGATCACCTGAAGATCCTGTTGAAACATCATGCTATCCCTGCTCACTTCCAGCAAGTAAGTGGCGCCCTTGATGGGGACCCAGTCAAGCTCAACCATATTCCCGTTAACAGTAGCTGTAAACAGGATCGGGCGGAATAACTGGTCGGCCTCCCTGGCCTCAGGCGTTTCTTCCCGGCAGGAAGTCACCATGACCGCGCCGGAAAAAAGCAAAGCTGTGTATATATATTTTTTGAGAAGCTGTATCATACGAATCGACAATTTCTGTTCACAAAACTTTATTTACGGATCAGGGTATCTGATCGTTGGTCAATACGCCATTCGTGGCCCCGATGATCGTAGCCGGGATCGCCGCCAGGTGGTTATTCTTGGTTTCGCTGAGGCCATTGGCTACAATGTTCAGCGTATTGGTAAAGGTGGTAATATTGCCTGCCGAGGACAGGGGAAACCAGTTGGTACGCGTGTATCCTTCAATAGCCGTGCCGGGCAACCGGTAATCCGGGTTCAGGATCTCGATGACCTCGGAGTCCTTGTGCCGCCAGAATATGTAATCCGGCACCCAGTGATATTTGGGATCGTTGCTCATAATCTTCAGGGATTCATCTTTCATTTCCTTGATCTTAGTGTACAGGAGATTCCATCGTACCAGGTCGTTTTTCCGGATCATTTCTCCTCCCAGCTCCCATGCGCGCTCATCCACGATGGCCTTGAAAAATGCTTCCTTGCTTGCGGCAACAGAATTCACATAGCCTGTCACCTTTTCAAGACGGTCTGCCGGTGCGAAAGCCCGCTGCCTTACGCTGGCAAGCGCCTGCTGGGCAGCTTCCGTCGGACCGTACAGCTCGTTTTCTGATTCGGCAAACATCAGCACTATATCGCTGTAGCGCATTAAGGGCCAGTTGATACCTGTAAACTGAACGTCCCTTAAGTCCCCGCCCATAGAAGGGGTTATCCAGTTCCTGCGCCATTTGCTCAGGCCGAAACCCGTGTTGGCGACGAGCCTTTGCTGCCCCGGGAAGCTGGTGCTTGCATAGTTATAGAGCTCAACGTTAGTATTTCTTCTAAGGTCCTTGGTGTCAAATGAATAATAATAGTGCATGCTGGTCCTGATCTCGGAATTTGCCCGGCCGTGCAGCGGGTCGGGCGGATTTGTCGCGAACAGCATACCCAGCGCCTGTGCCGTCCTGCCGCTGATGAGTCGTCCGAACGCGATCTCAAAAATCACTTCTCCGTAAGTCAGATCCTGGGAATAGGCGTGTATCGTTCTGAAAATGTTTTCATAACTGGGATTAAGCTGGTGCCTGCCGCTTTCCATGATCTCACGGCATTCGTCGTTGGCGATTTTGTAGTACTCCTGCCAGTGGCGCCCGCGCCGTGTTTCATGGGTCTTGTTCCGGAGCGAATAGCCGGCGTAGGCAAGGGCCATACGGGCCCTCAGGCCTTTTACAAAAGCTTTGTTGATCCTTTCGGTGGTATGCGTTTCTCTCATCCAGGGCACATAATCTTCTATGTCCTTCAGTTCCTGGATCAGGTATTCGTATATCTCATCCCGGTCGGTCTTCGGCAGGTAAAAATTGTCGCCGGCCTGGGTCGATTTGATGAGAAACGGCACGTCACCCCAAAGGCTGATCAGGTCGTAATAGCAAAGCGCCCTTAATGTGACTGCCTCTCCATACAGCCGCCTTGCCTCGTTGGCGTATTCCCCTTCCCATATCGGGCTTCGCGGAAGCTCTTCGATACAGATATTGGCCCTTTCAATGGTACGGAATACCAGGTTCCAGGTGCTGCCAAGTATGGAATTGCCGTCGTCTGCAGAATAATGAGCTACCGACCGGCGTGAATTATCATTGCCCCCCAATATAAACTCTATGTCGTTGTCCGCCTTGAAATAGATCATGCTCAGGTCATAGGAGCTTGTAGAGGTCAGGTCGGCATACACACCGAACACTGCCTTCGTGGCAAAATCCAGGTTAATAAATGCCGTTTCTTCGGTAAATATGGAATTTGAGTGCGTTTCCAGGTAATTGTCACAGGAGCTGCCTGAAACAAGAAGCATGGCAAGAATGGCTGTAAGTCTTGTATACTTTTTCATAGTTTCATGTGAATAAAAGAGTTTAAGCTATCAGGTGTTAGCGTTTGTTCACCGGCCGGTTTGTGAGCGGCCTGCGCGGCGCGGCCTGCGCGGCCCGGCCTATGAACACCTCACGGCTATTTCAGTTTCTTAAAAAGTCAGGTTGAGCCCGACGTTGTAGGAGCGACTCCTGGGATAGGCATTGTAGTCGATGCCGGGGGTCAGCGGAGTGGACCGGATGGAATCCACCTCAGGATCATACCCCGAATAACGGGTCAGAATCCCCAGGTTGTAACCTGTAATGTAGACGCGCAACTGTTCCAGCTTTATCCGGGACAACAATTCCCTGGGCAGGGAATACCCCAGTGTAAGGTTATTGAGTCTCAAAAAAGAGCCGTCCTCGATCGCCCAGGAATGAAGCGGCGCCCTTACCATCTGGGCCGACCAGTACTTGGCATTTTTGTTCATCTCGGCGAGCTCTGCCGGATCGTCCACTACCTGCCCGGTTACTTTGCTGATATTTGTGAACCGGTCTTCCGAATTCATGATAGCCAATAAGTTCCTGTATGACCTATCTGACTCCGCGGTAGTAAAATACAGCTTATTGGCATTGAAGATATCATTACCATACACCCAGTTAAGGAATGCTGAAAAATCGAATCCCTTGAATTGAGCCATCAGGTTGAATCCTCCGGTATGCTTAGGGTTTGCATCCCCGATAATTACCTTGTCGTTGGCATCCACAACATCATCCCCGTTCTGTTCCACGAACTTCAGCGCGCCGGGGCGGAACCATCTCGTGTTGATGGCTTCCCTGTTACTGGGTACTCCCTCCTTAATCGTATACGTTCCGTTTTCATAGGTAAAGTCATCAAATGAATACATTCCAGCCGTCTGATACCCGTACATAAGCCCGACTTTTCCTCCTTCCTCGACCAGGTATTCATTGAACGGTCCGGTGGAAGCCGATATTCCCGAGGTTTGTTCCCAGCGCTTGGTTTCTCCCAGCTTGTCTATCCTGTTGATATTGAACCCGATATTGAAAGAGGCAGAAAGCTTGAAGTCCTTATGCTCCACCAGTACCCCGTCGAGTGTGATCTCCAATCCCCGGTTGGAAGTCTGTCCGATGTTCTGATACTGGTTGGTATAGCCCGTGTTGGAAGGTATGGTCGCGCGGATCAGCAGGTCCCGGGTCGTATTTTTGTAAAGTTCGAATGTACCGCTTAACCGGTGCTTGAAGAGGGCAAAGTCAAGCCCGAGATTTCTTGTTACAGTGGTTTCCCATTTCAGGTACGGGTTGGAGAGCGTAGCGTTAGGAACAAGGTAGGCGGTCCGTATTTCCTCTCCCCCGATAAAGAGCCCGCCGGTAGTCACGGAGAGCGTCTTTTGCCAGGTATTGTCGGGGATCCGGTTATTCCCTGCCGCCCCGTAGCTTACCCGCAGCTTAAGGTCGTCGAGGAATGAGCGGGCTCCCTGTAAAAAGCTTTCATCGGAGAGTCTCCAGGCCAGGGCTGCCGAAGGGAAATATCCCCAGCGGTTTCCGACGGCAAATTTGCTCGATCCGTCAGCCCGCAAGGTGGCCGAAAACAGGTATTTCCCTTTGTAGTCATAATTGACCCGTCCGAAAAAAGAAGACAGCTTGACATCGGGGTTATCGCTCGTCACGACAGGCTCCGCATTGCCCAGTTGCATCATGCTGAGGGCGCTTACCGGGTCGATATATTTGGGCAGGTAGTTGACGGAACTCGTTATATTTATGGATTTTTCATAATTCAGCTCCTGTCCCGCCATGATGTTCAGGTTACTTCCCGGCAGAAAATTGTTTTTTGAATAGGTCAGGATATTGGCAATGCGATAGCCGCCCTGATCCACCTTGGCAATGCTGGCCAGCGGCTGTGCGCCGTAAAGCAGGGCATTGGAAGTGTTTATGCCATAAAACCGCTGATTGGTCCTTTGCAGATACTGTTTCCCGAATTCCAGCCGGTAGCTCAGGTTGGGCACCGGCAATTTGAGATTAAAAGCGCCATTGACATTAAGCGTCAGCGAATTCTGACGACGGTAGTCGTCCTGTGTCTGCTTCAACGGGTTCAGTGTAAAGGTGCTCGATATTTCGTAATCGTCATCCGTAAGATCCGAATCCACGAAATCCGACAGCCCGTTGACCGGTCTGAACTGGACGATGTGGAAGAGGCGACCGTTGGAAGAGGTCCCGGCCCCTTTGAGGCGATAGTCGGAAAGCCTGGTATTCAGGTCCAGGCTCAGCCAGTTGTTGATCTGGCTATTGGTCCGGATCGTGAGGTTATGCCGCTGGTAGCCCGATCCGATCATTACCTCCTCCTCATCGTTCCGGGTCAGGCTGACGTTGTATTTGGTAGCTTTCGTGCCTCCGGAAAACGAGAGGTTATTGGACAAGCTGCTTCCCGTACGTCCTAAAATCTCCCGCTGCCAGTTTGTCCCCGTTATTTGCTTGTACAGCCCGATATCCCGGAAATCGCCGAAATTCCGCTGGAATAAGGTATTATTGCTTCCAGTGGTGGCATTCCGCATTTCGTACTGCCAGAATACGAATTCGTAAGGATCCAGCACCTCCAGGAACTTGGTGATCTGCTTTTGCCCGTAGAACATATTGTAGCTTACTTTTCCCTTTCCCTCTTTACCGCCCCGGGTTGTGATCATAATTACCCCGTTGGCGCCGCGGGCGCCGTATATGGCTGTGGACGAGGCGTCTTTCAATACGTCAATGGAAAGTATATCAGCCGGGGATATATCGTTAATATTGCTTACCGGGAATCCGTCTACCAGAAAGAGGGGGGAATTATCCTGCGTGATAGAACCGCCTCCCCTGACCCGTATTTTGATATCGGCATCGGGAGCGCCTTCGGTCCTTGTCACCTGCACGCCCGGCATACGGCCTACAATAGCGTCTGATGCCGAAGTAACGGGAATATCCTTCAGGGTTGTGCCGCTGACCGAGGATACTGATCCGGTCAGGTCTTTTCTTTTTACGGTGCCATATCCTACCACGACTACTTCTTCCAGCGCCATTTCGTCGGGTACGAGCGAAATTTCCAGGGAGGTCCGGCTTCCAACGAGTATCTCCTGTGTCACATATCCCACAAAGGAAAATACCAGTACGGCTTTTTCGTCCGGTACGACCAGCGTAAAGTTCCCCTCGCTATCCGTTGTGGAGCCCTGCTGGGTGCCTTTGACCAGGATATTTACCCCGGGCAGGCCGGCCTGGCTTTCGTCGGTGACCCTTCCTGAGACCTGCCGCTCGGCAACGGCGACCCGTTCCGGAGAGGGAGGTTGCCCAAGGATCCGGTTCTGCGCCGGAATGCTCTGGTAAGTCCGGTTAGTAAGATCATGCAAAGGCTCCTCCGGTTCGCGAATAACCCGGGAAGTAGGTTTATTGCGTTTCTTGTCACCCAGCACCAGGTACGACTGCCGGTTCACCTTTTTGAAGGTCAGGCCAAACGGGGTCAGGATCTTATCCAGGTTTCGCTCTAGGCTCTGCTCCAGGTTGACGACATTCGCGGGCACTGTAAGTCCGTCCACAGATTTGAGCTCGAACATGATATCTACCTGGTAGTTGCTTTTCAGCGCGTTCAGCACATTCTTTAGCTGAACAGCCTGTGTGCCGCCCCTCTGCTCCTGCACTTCCTTCTGACTGGCGTAAGCCACGGTCTGTGAGATCCCGGGCGGGCTGCCAAACAGCAAAGCAGTGGCCATGAACCCCGTAAACGGGGCCTTCAGTAATTTTTTAATCATAGTTTCAGGTATTTTATTGAGTCTAAGAAATTACATCTTATCAGTCCGACAGCAGGACGTGGTTGCCCTGCCTGTCTACCCTGATATCCAGCAGCTCAGCAATAGATTGCAGCAGCTCATCCACGTTTTTGGCACGAAAAGAACCCATCAGCATTCTTCTGCCCAGCTCCTCTCCCCTGATCTCGAAAGTGAGGCCATAGTTTTCCTGCAGCAGGTACGCCACCTCTTCCAGCGAAGTTTCTTCAAAAACAAAGCGTCTTTGCTCCCATTCCGAATACACCTGCGCCTGCTGCGTGGTTTTCAGCTCCAACTGGTTGTTTTTACTGAAAGTCACGAGATCTCCGGGCTTCATGGTTATTTCCTTCGGCTGGCGATCTTCCTTATAAAGGAGCTGTACCTTTCCGCTCTTCAGGATAACTCTTGAGAATTGCTCACGTGCATATAGCGTAAACTCCGTTCCCAGCACGACTACTTCCAACTCCTTGGGGGTCTTGACCACAAACCGCTTATTATCAGGCGTGTGTGTAACTGTAAACGAAGCATCTCCCTCTAAATAAACTTCCCGGTGGGCCTTCCCGAACCCCCAGCGCGGTACACGCAGCGCAGAATTAGTATTGAGCTTCACAGTGCTGCCGTCGGAAAGCTTATAGGTGGCTACTTCGCCGTAAGCTGTGCGGTACGTCTCAAAGAGCAGCCGGTCTCTGAACAGCCAGGCCGACAGGACAGTGATGAGCAAGACGGAAGCAGCGAAAACAGTAGTGCGGTAGTGTTTCCCCCGTGACCAGCCCCCGGGGCTTTTTGTCTCCCCGGTCACTGATTCGTCTCCGGTTTCTTCTCCGGGCAACGGGTGAGTATTGAGAAAATCAACAAACCTGCCGGCAGCCTCCCCCGTTTCGGCGACGTACTGGAGATGGGTGCTCTCCCACTCTTCAAGCCATTGGTAAAACTGTTCCTCATGCTCCTTTGTGGTAAGCCAATTCTCTATTTCCTTTCGCTGGATCGGAGAGGTCTTACGTGCAAAATGGTCAAAAATCAACAGTTTGTTTATCTCAGTTCTCATGGCTTGTGTCATCCGAAGTACTGACTATGCGACTTGCCCGCACGTCCCTGTCATATCCAGTAATCTTTCAGTCCCTTCCGCATAGCGGCCAGGGCCTTCCCTATATGTATTTCCACGGTCTTGACCGAAATTTCCAGCTCATCAGCAATTTCCTGGTAACGTTTTCCTTCGAAGCGATTCATCAGGAATACTTTCCTGCATTGGTTCGGCAAGGTTTCCACGATCATCTCGATAGAGTTAAGTATCTCTTCATACTGTGCAATGCTGTCGGGTTGCTGGCTCCGGGACGACTTTTTAGATTCGACGGCATCCAGCGTTTCCATTTTCCTGAACTCCAGCCTCAGGTAGTTATATGCCTCGTTCCGTACCGACCTGAACAGGTAGAACCGGTACGACGATGTGATGGTTTCGAACGCCCGGGTTTTCCAGAATTTGCAGAATATTTCACTGACAAGGTCCTCTGCGATCTCCCTTGAATATACAAATCGCACCGCATGGCTGCACAGTATCTTATGGTAAAGGCGGAAAAGAAGCTCGCAACCCTTTACGGCATCGTCCTGAAATGTCTTCCGGATAAAAAGCTCGGTATCCTTCATTCCGCTTTCGTCGCCGGAAGTATACGGCTGCGCATCCTGTTCACGACAAACAGAACCTGTATTATCTTTTTGGAATGACGCCTTCTGCATGTGATCCGGAATAACTTAAAATTCTCCTTTATCAGGTGAAACTCTTTCATTGATAAAGACAACTTTCAGGAAATTTCCCCCTATTGGATTTCGAAAAAAACTCCGCGCTCTCTGCGTTTTTTTTACCACAAAGGCACGGAGAATAAAAAAGGATGCGTTCCGCAAAAGATCAGAAAGTCATTAGCAAGCCGGATTTTGTGTAGGTAGTTCTCTTACTTAAAATGCCTATCCGCAAACTTCACATACTGCTCCCAGTCATACAGCAGTATGTCGTGCCCCCCTTCCCGCATATGGTAGCCCATGAAATCAGTACTAACGGGTTTCTGCGCCGGCGGAGCTTCGGGTGAATTCAAAACTTCTTTCCCGTACAGCCGGTAAACCGGGCCGGCGTGATAAAGCGACAGGTATTCTCCGCGCGGATCGGCCCACAGGTCTTCGGAAGCAGCGGCTACATACACCGCTCTCGGCGCGATCAGGGCGATCAGCTGGTGATAATCCACAGGCAGGTCATCTTCCCTGTCGTTGTACTTTTTATAATTTGGCGCAAACCAATGGGGGAAGTTCTTATTGATAATTGTAATGGTTTCTCCAAAGCGACGACGGGTGATGGCGGCGCCTCCTTCGCCGGAGTTATTGGATATCACTACTCCAAATCTTTTATCCTGCGCGCCCGCCCAGAGAGCAGCTTTTCCCAGCCGGGAATGGCCAAGCACCGCAACCTTCCCGGCATCGATCGCCGGATCGGTCTCGAGATAGTCGACCGCCCTGCTTAATCCCCAGGCCCAGGCGCCGATAGCGCCCCATTCCTGCTGCGGCACTTTATTGTCAGGAAAGAGTACCTGGATACTCGCGTCCCGCCCGTCGGCATGGTCGGGGAAAATATCGCAATAGTAAATGGTTGCCAGCGCATAGCCCTTCGACAGGATATACTCCACCGGCCAGTTGAGCATCGACGCGCCCCGGGTGTTTTCGGTGGCGCGGTTCTCTGTTACCCCGAGCCCTTTGTTATTCCGCTGCCAGCCGGCAGTGATCGGGATCGACGGATCCTTTTCCAGGCTCTGGTTGCCCAGAAAATTCAATCCCAGAAATACCGGCACCTTCCCCCGGGCGTCATTCGGCACATACAGCAGCAGATCCATGAATTTGTTCCGGGGGAACTGCACCCGTATTTCCTTACGCGTAGCCTTTCCTCCAAAGGCAGCCTTCTCGACGGATTTAACCTCGTAGCTGACCGGTATCCGGGTTGCGGGCGTTTGTCCGTAAACCTCCTTCTCAAAGAGCGCTGATATCTCGGGACGGCGCTTTTTCTCCCAATCTCTGACCGATTTCACAGCTTCTCCCGAAGACGTCTTGAGAAGCCCGGGAAGTGTGTACGCCGGCACTTTCGATTCGTCCTGGTTGACAGACTGGGCGTTTGATATTCGGAGAACTGCTGTAAAAAACAGCAAAACACATACTCTTACTGACATAAGCTGGTACCTTTTCTGATTTGAATTTTATAGAAAAGGCGTAATCAGGTCAAATCTATTGCAGGGTATGTTACCCGGGTACGCAGTGTTTAATCCCCAAACCAGCGGGCCTTGTAAACCCGCATCCCGGGAAAAGCCAGTTTCTTCCCGGGATGGAAGAAGCTCACATGGTAGGTCCACCAGCTTTTTTCCGGAACGGTATAAATGAACTGGCCGCTTTTATTCCTGCCTATGCTTTTGATATTTTCCGCGTCGGGGAAACCTTCTATCTTCTCAAACCGGTAAGTGCCGAGGTCGAATCTCCAGGCTCCCGTATGCTCGGTCACAAACAGGCCGTCACCCTTTGTATCGGCATACAGGTCGTGCCCGCTGATACCCGGGATCTTCCAGGAATTCAATAAAACAAGGCTGTCTGTCTTTGTAAGCCTGTACTCACGAAGCACGTCGTAGCCGAGAGCAAACAAGGTTTTCCTCCCCTTGTGCCAGACAACACCATGCGCCGAATACAAGCTGTCTTCAAACAAAACCCTACCCGGGCGGGCGGCGTCAAAAAGCATGATCTTATTCCCGTTCGCCGCTGTCGACGCAGCTGCCGCCAGCCTGTTCCCCGGTAGTATTTCCACGGAATGGGCGTTAGGCACATCGGCATGAAAAAGCGCTTTGCCGCTTTTACGGTCAAGGATCGCCACGGCTCCCGAAGACGATGATACCAGTATTTTCCGGCCCTTATCGATGGCCTTGCAGTCGTCG
Source organism: Spirosomataceae bacterium (assembly GCA_037191015.1). Classification (GTDB taxonomy): domain Bacteria; phylum Bacteroidota; class Bacteroidia; order Cytophagales; family Spirosomataceae; genus Ravibacter. The sequence goes on along the minus strand of JBBCKD010000013.1, from coordinate 83,035 downwards.
ACTGTATTAAACTTTTTTTCGCGGTATACCTCCGGCAGATCCCGGGCTTCGTGAGCATCCCAGGTCCAGACTACGGCAGGTATCGTATCGGTAGATTTCCCATAATCGATGAGAACGATCTTGCTGTCGCCGCAGACCATCGCCTGCTGTGCGAATAAACCGGAAGCCTGGAAAACAAAAACACATAACCAGGCTATCTTATAATCAGTCATCATATACTATCCGCTATTTTATTTTCGGGTCTACGAATTCCCACTCGCGAATGGTGGCCGGCCAATGCTCTTTTTTAACTATTTCATCAAGCTTTTTGACAAGGTCAGGATGACGGGAAGCTATGTTCAGGGTTTCGTTCTCGTCTTCCTGAAGATCGTAAAGTTCCCATTGCGCGTTTCTATTTTCCTTCATGTTCACCTTCACGCCTTTGAACCTGTCAAAGCGTATCGCCAGTTGCCCGCCTCTTTCAGGAAACTCAAAGTACAGATATTCGCGGGATGGTACGGGGCCGGACCCGGTCAGTTCGGGCAGCAGCGATATGCCGTCGTTCTTCGGAGCGGGCACCCCGGCTATTTCACAAAAAGTAGCAAACATATCAAATTGGGCCGATACCAGCGACGAGGTGCTTCCCGGCGCTATCCGTCCGGGCCACCTGGCAAGGAAAGGTACCCGGATACCGCCTTCATATACCTGGGCTTTTGCACCCCTCAGACCGGCGGTACTGTTGAAAAACTCCTTGTCGGTGCCGCCGTTGAACGTCGGGCCGTTATCGCTCGAAAACATCACGATCGTGTTCTCTTCCAGTCCATGCTGCTTCAGGTAGGCCATGATGTCGCCCACCTGCTTGTCGAGATAGGAAATCATCGCGGCATAGGTAGAGTACGGGTATTTTGTAGGAGAATAGCCTTTGTCCCCGAGATAGGGCGACTCGTCAAACTGCCCGATATACTTTTGCACTTCCGAATCGTGCACCTGGAGCGATACATGCGGGATCGTAAAAGGCAGGTACAGGAAAAACGGCTTGTCGGCGTGGTCTGAAATAAACTGCCTGGCTTTTTCGGCCATCTTGTCGATCGCGTAGTCTTTGCCTTTGTAGTAGTCAAAATCCTTATCGGTAGGGTTGACGGGCGGCTTCCGGTGTACTTCTATAAAGGAATTGTTCAGCGTATCCCACTTTTCGTTTTCCCACAAGTGGGTAGGATAGTAGTTGTGGGCCTGCTTCTGATCAAGATAGCCATAAAAGTAATCAAAACCCTGACGGTTGGGGTGCCCGCTGGATCCGGTCATTCCCAAACCCCATTTGCCTACGGCCCCGGTAGCATACCCGGCCTGCTTCAGTACTTTGGCAATGGTAACCGTTCCTTCAGGCAGCGGCATCTGGCCACCCTCTTCGTCGTCTTTAAACCCACCCAGCTCATAGTTTCCCCGGATAAAGGAATGCCCGCCGTGGCGTCCTGTCAGCAGCATGCAGCGTGCGGGCGCGCACACCGGCGTGCTCGTGTAATGTCTCGTAAACCTGATCCCTTCCGAAGCCAGCTTGTCGAGATGGGGAGTCCTGATCTTTTTCTGACCATACACCCCCAGCTCGCCGTAACCAAGGTCGTCGGCATAAATATAAATGATATTGGGCTTCCGCTTTTGTGCGGGCTGCCCGCAGGCTGCGGGTACTGTCCAGACCGACAGCACCCACAGCGAGAGTATTTTAAGCAAACAGGATTTGCGAAATTTTACCATAGTGAAACCAATTCAAGGTAGCTTACCAGTTAGGATTATTGGGTTCAAGCGCCGGGTTTTCCTGCAGCTCATAGGCAGGTATGGGCCATAAATAATCGCGGTCTTTATTAAACTTCCTGACAAGCTTTTCAGTGTAGTTATGCGTATAAATGGGTCCATTATTGACTTGCTCTGCCGTTTTCCAGCGAAGAATATCCATGTAATAAAAGCCTTCTCCGGCAAATTCTATCCTTCTTTCCAGGCGTAAAATTTCTCTCAGCCGTGCCTGATCCGTCATAGCGGCATAGTTGGCAGCGTCCGACGGGTCGTCGTGCTGAATGAGCGGCATGTTAACCGTCGGCCTGCTTCTTACCGCATTGATTGCCTCGTACACGCTTTCGTCGATCTGGTTGAGCTCAATTTTGGCTTCGGCATAGGTAAGCAGGACATCGGCGTATCTCAGCACGATATAATTGATATCCGACTGGGCGCTGTTCCTGATAAGCGCGTTATAGGAATTGTTATCGTCATAAATACTATATTTTTTAAACGTCAGGCCCGTTTGTGCGAATGTGCGGTCGGTAACTGCGGCGCCCCGGTATGTCGATCCCGGCCATACTAATGTCATTCTGAACCTCGGGTCCCTGTTTTCCCAGTATTTCGCGGGGTCATATGTTTTGGAAGTTTTGATGTCGGAACCATCCGCCATCAGGTATGCATCGACCAGGTCCCTGAGCGGGGCCGCCGTATCAAACTGCCGGCGGATGAGGTCAAAGGAGTGGCAATAATTCGGGAACAGGTACTGCACATCGAATATTACCTCGGCGTTATTCTCGTATTCCGGCATAAACAGGTTCCTGTAGTCAGGGAAAAGGCTGTACTTATTCATATCCATCACCTGTTTTGCCGATGCGGCGGCTTCCGCAAACTTGCCGTGATACAGGTATTGCCTGGCTTTCAGCGCATAGCACGCTCCTTTCGTTACTCTGCCGGGTTGCGCCGCGGTTTCGCTCAACACCGCGGCCGCCTCATCCAAATCCTTTATGATCTGGGTGAAAACCTGGTCTTTAGGGTTCCTCGGAAGCGTATTATGCTCTTTTACGGGCGGATCAAGTATCAAAGGCGCATCGCCATAATAATTGACCAGCAGGCTGTAATAAACTGCCCTCAGGAACTTTGCCTCGGCTATTCCCCGGTTGCGCTTAGCCTCGTTCATAGGGATGTCGGGCACTTTGGCCAGATAGGTATTGCACCTGCCTATTCCTTCGTAGGCATGCGCCCATCTGTTGTTGATAATCCCGCTGTTGGATGCATCGTGGATACCCTCCGCAATCCTGAAAAACCCGGATGCGCTATTGTAATCCGTAGCATTCGGAGTGGCGGTTTCCTCCCAAAGCGGAGTAGCCCAGGCGCCTCCTCCGTAAATACCTTCCCTGCGAAGCGTCGTATAGCAGGCCGTCAACCCGGCATCTGCCTGCTCTTCCGTTTGCCAGAAAGTCTCCTCTGTATATTTGTCTTTGGGTACGGTATCGAGTATGCCGTCGCACCCGAAAACCGAAAAAGCCGCAATTGTTAATATCAGATATCGTTTCATTTGTATATAAGGTTATCAGCTTTCAGCAGTCAGCGATCAGCACTTATTCCGATTCCTGATTGCTCATGGCTATTTAAAAAGTCACATTTAAACCTGCTGTAAACGTTTTTACCTGGGGATAGGCAAAGATGTTATCCTGGGTCAGGTCTTTTTCCGGATCCCAGTTTTTCATCTGGCTGAATGTCAGAAGGTTCTGCCCGTTCACAAATAGCTTCAGGTTTCTCATAGCCAGCTTCTGCGTAATGCCTGCCGGCAGCTCGTAGCTGAGCTGAATATTTTTCATTCTCAGGTAAGAAGCGTTCTGAAGCCAGAAGGTCGAATTTTCGAAATTGAGCGTATTGCCCGTGCTGGTCGTAAGGATAGGCAGGCGTGCATCCGGGTTTTCCGGTGTCCATGCATCGGTCAGCCATTCCTTGGTAACGCCGGCCCCGTTGTAATAAGGGTAGCTGACATTATGCTGCGGATAGGTAAACACCTTCCCTACACCCTGGAAGAAAGCCATCAGTTGCAGCCCTTTATAACCCGCTCCAAGGGTAAAAGAGTAGGTTACTTCGGGAACCACGCCGTGGAAGATCTTCCTGTCGCGTGCGTCGATCCTGTTATCGCCGTTCTGGTCTTTATACCTTAGAAAACCTACTTTGGTGGCGGCATTCTGAAAAGCATGATTGGCGATTTCGTTCTCATTCTGGAAAATGCCGTCTGCCTCATATATGTAGTAGGACTGGACAGGATGCCCCTCCTTTGTAATATAACGCCCCGAAATAATCTCCTGCCCGTTCAGGTTAGTAACGCGGTTTTTATTGTAAGCTACGCTCCCTTCAATTTCGTACGAAATATCACCTCTCTGGTTACGGTGATTGACCAGCACTTCCAGTCCTTTATTGCTCATGGAACCTACATTTGTAGTGGGCCCGGTCAGGTCGCCTACCTGTGAAGAATAGTTGACAGGGCGCAAAATACCGTCGGTGATCTTATTATAGAGCTCGATGGTGGTGTTCAGCCGCCCGTTGAACAGCGATATATCAAAACCCAGGTTGGACATCGTAGTGGTTTCCCAGCTCAGGCCCGGGTCTGCTGCTGCCGTCGTGGCGGCTCCCAGTGTCTCGGCCGTACCGAACGAATAGTTCTGGTTGAGCCCAACCGCGTTGATATAGCTCCAGAGCGCTATTTGCTGATTACCGATCTTACCCCAGGAGAAACGGGGCTTCAGGTTGGTAATCCAGTTTACATCCTGCAGGAAATTCTCCCTGTCGAGCCTCCACCCGAGGGAGAACGAAGGAAACAAACCCCACCTATGCTCTTTCGCAAACCGTGATGATCCGTCATAGCGGAAGTTGGCTTCGACCAGGTACTTGTCGTCGAAGTTATAGTTCAGCCGCCCGAAATAGGACAGGATCGCCGACTCCGTGCTGGCTCCCGCTACTTGGGGATTCATCAGGAATACGTCGAGATCGGTGAGCTGGTTGTCCATCGCCCCCTCTTTCTGAGCGTTGAAATACTCCCATGAAAACGTCTCTACGCTATTTCCCAGCAATGCAGAAATATTGTGTTTTTCGGCTACCTGCATATTCCAGTCGAGCGTATGGAAACCTGTCAGGTTGATTTCCTTCTCATAACGCCTGTAGCCCATTGCCGTAGCATTCACAATAACCGAAGCTAGCGTTTTGGGGTTTGTGTTGGTCAGGTAAGGCCTGAAAACGTGCTGGACGTAGTCATACGTATTCGCCGCCAGGTTGACCCGGTAAGTGATATTCGCCGGCAATTTCAGGTCGGCAAACACATTGGTAAGCAGGCGGGTCCTGACATAGTCCCTCGACCCTTCCTTAAGATTAGCCAGCGTATTGCTCCAGACATTGAGCCCGGTCGACCGCAGCCAGGTATTGCCGTAGCGGCCGTCTTCTATGAGGGCCGGGAAGATCGGCACGGTACGGAATATTGCATTCTGCCAATACGTGTTGGTCGTTACCTGGGGCTCGTCGTATTTCCTGAAAACACCTGATATTTTACCTCCCACCGAAAGGAACTTGTTGACATCGACCTTGCCGTTCAACCCTATGGAATAGCGGTTTGCCTTCGACTTGTCGTATTTGAGGATCCCGGTCTGGGAAAGCGCTCCCATCGTCAGCGCGAGGTTATGACGGTCGCCGCCGCCCGATACGGTAATGTTGTGCTCCTGGATAAACCCGGTGCGCAGCGCTATCTCGTAAGGATTTGTCCGGGGATACATATACCCGTTTGGATCCGAAGCCATTCCTCTTTCGTATTCCTCAATCTCGGCATCGGTATATTCCCTCGCCTTTCCCTCGTTGGCCAGCGCTATATTCTTATATTTCATAAAGTTGATCGGGTCCCACTCCACATCAGGCAGCTTGGTCACTTTTTCCGTCCCGAAATAGTTGTTGTAGCTCACCCGGTAGCCCTCTCCTCTCTTTCCTCCTTTTGTCGTGATCAGTATGACGCCATTGGCGGCGCGCGATCCGTAAACGGCCGTAGAGGCGGCATCTTTCAGCACCGATATGCTTTCTATCTCGTTGGGGTTGACATCGAGCAGGGGGTACGACACCCCGTCGACCAGTATCAGCGGGTCATTGTTGTTCAGCGTGCCGACGCCCCGTATCCTGATGGTAGCCTGGTCGTTGCCGGGCTGCGCCGTATTCTGGTTGACATACAAGCCGTTTAACCCCTGCAGCGCCTGCGAAGAGGTCGTGATGGGCCGGTTGGCCAGCTTCACAGGGTCGGCTACTGTAATCGCTCCCGTCAGGTTTACCTTTTTCTGGGTGCCGTACCCTACTACTACTATCTCCTCGAGCGCTTTCTCGTCTACTTTCAGCGCAACTTCCACGAAAGTTCTGTTTCCTACCGCTACCTCCTGCGAGATATAACCTACAAAGGAGAATACCAGGACGGCATTATCGTCCGGCACTGCCAGGTTAAAGCTCCCTTCCTGGTTGGTCGTGGTACCGGTCTGGGTTCCTTTCAGGAGGACATTTACTCCCGGGAGACCTTCGCCGTTCTCGTCGGTTACTTTACCGGTAACAGTCTTGTCTGCCAGGAGTGCATCACCAGGTGAAAGCTGCAGCGGCTCCGGGAAGAAGGATGAAGGCTTGGGCGACTGTAAGATGATCTGCTGCCCGATTACTTCATAAGTGATTCCCAAATGCCGGGTTACTCTTCCAAGCACATCTGCGAGAGGTTCGTTAACAACCTCAAGTGTTATCCTACGCCCTGCGGGCAAAGTCCGGGGCCGGTAGGCAAATTTGACAGGGACCTGACGCTCAATTTCAGTCAGTACTTTCCGAACCTGTTCGTTTTCTACCTGCAGATTAATCTTCCGGTAAAGCAGCTCCTGCGCCGAAGAATTGTGCGCCAGGGAAACACCCGTAAAAATCACCGCCAGAAAGGCTTGTATAAACGAGATCTTCATAAGGCGTTTAATAAACGGATTTACTAATAGCGGTCTTTTCATTAGTTTTACATGTTTTCATAAACTTTTGATAATGGAAACATCTTCCTTCACGTCACTGTGATGGTGAACTGTACCCGAACGATACAATGCGGAGGAAGCCGCGTCAGTGGTGTTGCAACCACCACTGACGCTTTTCGGAGAAGCAATAGTTAAAAGTTGAGCATAAAAGAACGGGAAATATTTAGGTTAAGACTTGAAAAACCGGAGAGGAAAACCGCTCTTTAAGAGCAGCCGTTCCCATAGATGATCACCTGTGCATCAATTAATTTGTACCGTAGTTCCAACACCTTGCAAATAACCTCAAGTTTCTGGAACAAATCTTCATCTGTAAGATTAACAGTTAATGAACATTCTTTTATGGTTTCTTCATCGTACAGCACCTCTACGCCATAATTCCGGGCCAGGGCCTCAAATACCTCTTTAGCGGGGGCCGATTCGAAAGTAAAGGAAACAGGCTCGCTGCTCCGGAGCATCTGGGGTTTCTCTACGAGGGTTTTGCTCAGGGTCTCCTTGCTACGCGCAAAAACCGCTTTCTGATTCTGCGTAAGCACGATCCCCCCCTCTTCAGGGTCGATCTGAACCGCAGCTTTTTCCGAGTAAACCGACACTCTTCCCGTTTTCACCGATACGGTTACATTAGGATCGCTTTCGCGGGCCTGAATGCTGAAGCTGGTACCCAGCACTTTGGTCACCAACCCGTTGGCGTGTACCATAAAGGGGCGTCCGGCATCCTTTTTCACATCGAAGAATGCCACGCCCTTCAGATACAGGATCCTCAGCGAATCATTAAACTCATTCTCATACCTTAGCTGGCTGTTCTTTTCCAGCACAACAAGACTCCCGTCAGAGAGCCGAAACTGTATAGAGGCCGATGTACTGTTGACTACTTCTTCCCAATCCTGGCTCAGTCCTTTCTCTTCAAAGGGGTCGTCTCCTTCCCTGCTTTCCTGAAAAGCGCCCGATTGCCACCACCAGCCCAGCCCCAGGACAAAAAGTATCCCGGCTGCCACCCGTAAAGTCAAAAGGCGCATAAGGGGCGGGCGCTCATTGCGATGAACGGTGCTCTCTATCTGGTCCCAAACCTTTTCCGCCTGCTTTTTGAGGTCAGCAGGAGCAGGTAAGCGCTGCAGCCCGGCCACCAGCCGGCGCCCCTCCATAACGGCATAATATTTCTCCGGGTTTTCCGCCAGGAATTCTTTCCAAAATCTGTCCGACTGGCTATCCGGCTCGCAGACCCACTTCTTAAAATCGTCGTCTGCAGCAAAATCCTCCGCCTTATAGTGATAATAGCTCATGTGTCCGTATTTTCGGGAATGACACCCCGCGTATCTCTTAAAATCATTAAAGAATGCGAACCGTTTCACGGAGCGCTTTCAGCCCCGTATAAATGAATTTACAGGCCGACTGGTAGTTGACGCCCATGATGCGGGCAATCTCCTCATTACTGAAATGCATATAGAACCTGAGATGAAGGGCCTGTTGCTGCCGGTCGGTCAAAAGCCGGTAGCTGCGATGCAGCTGCTCCAGTAATTGCTGCTCGCCCTCTCTCTCAATAAGATCTTCCTCAATCGGAGGAGCCTGGGGGTCAACCTCCGAAATTTCAAAGCCCTTTGCATACAGGTTACTCCTGCTCTTTAGCGTGTTGGTAAGCTTTTTACGAAGCGCTGCAAAGAGATAAAACTTAATGGAATCGGTTTCACTCAGCTTTTTCGCATGCCACAGCTCAATGAACAAATCGTGGATCGTGTCCTCGATCAGTGTACCGTCGTCCGTAATCCTGTACCCATAGCTGAGCAGGTCCCTGGAATAGCGATCATATATAAGGCGGAAAGCATCGCGCTCGCCCTTTCGAAAAGCATTCCAAAGATCAGTATCGGTCATCTTCAAAAGTTTGTTTTCTGCAGAAATCAACTCTCTCTATCTGCTAATGGAGGAAATCCTGTATTTTAATCCAATTATTTATGGATATTTTTAAAATAGGCAGGATACAGCCTCCGTATCCCGGGAAAATCAGGTGGTAATCATCTTATAATAAGGAGCTTAATTAGTACAGCTAATTTATAGCTGATTTTGTATTAAATTGTCTCACACGATATCCTATTCATGATGTTTACAAGAAGAAAATTCATCCAAACGACCGGCCTGGCCGCAGCAGGAGCGATTGTCCCGGGAAAGAAATCCCTTGCTTATGCAGAATACAAATCCAACCGGCCTGCTGCCTCAGAACGGCATTTCGTAAGCGAAGCCGTAGAAAACGCCGTCAAAACCGTAAAATCCGGTATCTCCAATAAAGAGCTGGCCTGGCTGTTCGAAAATTGTTTTCCCAATACATTGGATACAACCGTTTATTTCGAGGAAAAGAACGGCAGGCCCGATACCTATGTGATCACCGGCGATATCGACGCGATGTGGCTCCGGGACAGCAGCGCGCAGGTCTGGCCTTATCTTTCGCTGATAAAAAATGACGCCAGGCTTCAAAAGCTGATAGCAGGGGTTATCAACCGGCAGACCTACTGTATCCATCTCGACCGGTATGCCAATGCTTTCTTCAAGGATGAAACCATGGAAAGCGAATGGAAAAAGACCGACCGGACCGAAATGAAGCCGGGTATCCACGAGCGTAAATGGGAGATCGATTCCCTATGCTACCCTGTCAGGCTGGCATACAGGTACTGGAAAATCACAAATGACACTTCTCCCTTCGACAGCCAGTGGAAGGAAGCAATCGCCCTTATCGTCAAAACATTTAAAGAACAGCAGCGAAAGGACGGCAACAAAGGCCCCTATAAATTCGAGCGGGAAACTGCATGGGCTACAGATGGCGTACCCATAAGCGGTTACGGCTACCCGACCAAACCGGTAGGTTTGATCAATTCTATTTTCAGGCCGAGCGACGACGCTACCATCTTTCCCTTTCTCGTTCCTTCCAACTTCTTTGCAGTGATCTCGCTCCGGCAGGCGGCAGAAATGGTATCTGAAATCAGCGGTGACAGCACGCTGGCGACTGAATGCAGCCGGCTGGCCGACGAAGTGAGCTCCGCCCTGGCCAGGTATGCGGTCACCACCCACGAGCAATTCGGCAAGGTATATGCTTTCGAAGTCAACGGTTACGGAAGTTTTCACCTGATGGACGACGCCAATGTCCCTTCTCTTTTATCACTGCCCTATCTCGACGCCGTCCCTGCCCGGGATCCGGTATACCGGAATACCCGCAAACTGGTGCTTTCGGCCTACAACCCGTTTTTCTTCAAAGGCCGGGCAGGCGAGGGTATCGGCAGTCCGCATACCGGGACCGACACCATATGGCCTATCAGCATTACGATACAGGCGCTGACGAGCGATCATGACGAGGAAATCAGGAAATGCCTGAAGCAGCTGATAGCGACCCACGGCGGCACGGGGTTCATGCACGAGTCCTTTCATAAAGACGATCCCGGACAGTTTACCAGGAAATGGTTTGCATGGGCCAATACGCTTTTCGGAGAGCTGGTCTGGGATCTCTTTAACCGAAAGCCTCAGTTGGTCAGAAATGTATAGGATCGATACGCAAACCGGCTAAAAAGCAATAATGGAGGAGAAACCGGGCGACAGGAAACAGCGCAGTCCGAAATCCAACGCCTATGCGAAATATTCGGCGCTGGCGTTCCAGATGCTGGGCACTATCCTGGCATTCACCTATGCGGGCTACAAAATAGATGAATGGCAGGAAAATCAGGTCCCGGGCTGGACGTTGGCTTTGTCGTTAATTTCTATTGCAGCATCTTTGTATTTATTTATACGAGGCGCGCTCAAATAGGCCTGTACGGCCGTGCGCCGACTGACCATAAAGCTTTTAAGTTATCCAGGTGTTCAGATCCACGCTTGCTACCGTCATTATCGGAATTGTATTATTTATAGTCGATTCACTGGGGTATCCGGCCGGAATCCTGCACCCGAAGATATGGTACATCCTCGCATTCTACATGGCGCTTTCATTCCTTATCGATCAGCTGATGTTACAGGGATTCAGGAACAACCGTGAAAAATTCGTACAGTTTTACCTCTCGGTTTCGGTAGCCAGGTTTATCCTCAGCCTGGTATTTGTCGGCATATTCCTGTACCGCAAAGTTCCCGACGGCGGTTTGTTTGTAGCCAATTTTTTTGCACTCTATTTATTTTATACATGTTTTGAAATATGGGGAGTCTATCGTAAATTGCGCGCCAATTGAACAGGACTCAAGTAACTCGACTAAAATGTCACGATTTTTCCGTCAGGTTTTAACTTTTACTTCACTATCTATCCTCCTGGGCCTAAGCCCGTTATACGCCCAGGATCATTCCCATCATGGTACAGGGGGGCATGTCTCCCTGGAAGAGGAGGAATTCGAGACCGGCAAGCTGATCATGCACCACATCGGCGATTCGCACGAGTGGGAATTTTCGAAAGGCTTCAGCATACCGCTTCCTGTCATTCTTTACTCACCTGACCGCGGCATCGAAGTCTTTTCTTCTTCCCGTTTTCATAACGACCACCACGAGTACAACGGGTACCATCTCGTGCATGGAGATGCGGAAAAAATAGTTCCTGTCGACGAAAGCCGTACCGTTTACGATTTCTCGATCACAAAGAATGTAGCTTCGATGATCCTCGGAGCCATTATTCTTATCCTGGTATTCACCTCGGTGGCAAAAGCTTACAAGAGGGAAAAAGGCAAGGCTCCCAAAGGATTTCAGTCGGCAATGGAAGTGCTGGTTCTCTTCATAAGAGACGAGGTGGTGAAGCCGAACGTAGGGCCCAACTACGCCAAATACCTGCCTTACCTGCTCACTTTGTTTTTCTTTATCCTGATCAACAACCTGCTCGGCCTTTTGCCGGGCGGCGCAAACGTGACCGGGAATATCGCCATTACGATGGTTCTGGCCATTCTTACCTTTATCATTACGCATGTCAACTCCAACAGGCACTACTGGAAGCACCTCGTAGCGCCCGACGGCCTGCCTCCGGCATTGCTTCCGGTTATGATCCCGGTAGAGATTATCGGGGTTTTCATGAAGCCTTTCTCGCTGATGATCCGGCTCTTTGCCAACATCACTGCCGGGCATATTATCCTGCTGAGCCTTTTCAGCCTGATCTTTATTTTCAAAAGCTTCCTGCTTGCACCCGTGATTTCGGCCTTCGCGCTTTTCATGAACTTTATTGAAATCATGGTAGCGTTTATCCAGGCGTTTATATTTACGCTGCTGTCGTCCATGTATATCGGGAGCGCCATCGAAGAGCATAGCCACGCTGATCACGGGCATTGATTTTAATCTTTTGTTTTCAAATATATTTTTCAAACATCACAATTATGTTAGCTCAAATTTTGCTTCAGGCAGTTGAACAAGGTGGTCTCGGACTTGCATTCGCAGGATCTGCTATCGGTGCGGGTATCGCTGCTATCGGCGCGGGCCTTGGTATCGGTAAAATCGGTGCAAGCGCTATGGAAGGTATTGCCCGTCAGCCCGAAGCTGCCGGTCGTATCCAGACTGCCATGCTTATCGTAGCTGCCCTTATTGAAGCGGTTGCTCTTTTTGCGGCGGTTATCTGTCTTCTTATTTCTTTCAAATAAGACAGAGCAGGGGTTCCGGCGGCAATAGGCCCCGGTTAAGGCCCCGGGAAGAAATCTGCGGGAGCAATAGGCTCCCGCACTATTGAAACAAAAGACCATATCGTCATTAAAATCTTAAACATAAAGACAGCATGTCACTTTTAACTCCAAATCCCGGACTTATCTTTTGGATGTTGGTCGTATTCCTCATACTGGTTTTCATCCTTTCCAAATACGCCTGGGGACCGATCATCAACGGCCTGAAAGAGCGTGAAAACGAGATCCAGGGTGCGTTGGACCTGGCCAAAAAAACCAAGGAAGAAATGGCTCAGCTGAAGTCCGACAACGAGCGCCTGATCATAGAAGCCAATGCCGCCCGCGACCGGATCATCAAAGAGGCCAAGGAAGCAGCCGACCGCCTGGTTGAAGCAGCCAAGGACAAGGCAACAGCCGAAGGAAACCGGATTATTGAAAGTGCACGCGAGGCCATCAGGAGCGAGCAGGCTGCTGCAGTAGCCCAGATCAAGAGAGAGGTGGCTACCCTTTCGATCGATATTGCCGAAAAAGTACTTCGCCGCGAGCTGAGCGACAAAAGCGCGCAGGAAAAGCTGGTGGCAGACCTGGTTAAAGACAGCGTAAAACTGAACTGAACCGGCTCCGCGCCGCCGGCAGCATGCCGGTCATTGTAGAAAGAAAAAGTAACTTATAACAAAAGATGTCAATCGCTACAGTTGCCTCCCGCTATGCCAAGTCTCTGATAGAGCTTGCCAAAGAAAAAAACCTTGTGGAGGAAGTCTATGAGGATATGGTGCTCTTCAGCAAAACCGCGTCTGAAAACCGGATTCTGATGAAGGTACTCGGGAGCCCGGTTGTCAGACATGAAAAAAAGCTGGGCATCCTGAGAGGGTTATTCCAGGACAAGGTAAACCCGGTTTCTTTCAGTATTTTCGATATTATCACCCGCAAGAACCGCGAAGCTATCCTGGATGCTATTGCCGACGAGTTCATAAAGCAATACGATATTTACAAAGGGATACAGAAAGCTACCGTCGTTTCCAGCACCGCGCTCACTCCCGAAGTGAGAAAGCAGTTCATAGATTCTTTAACGGCTTCTACCGGCAAAACCATTGTGCTTGAGGAAAAAACGGACGACAGCCTGGTAGGAGGTTATATCCTGCGGGTCGGCGACAAGCAGATAGACGCTTCTCTGAAAAGCCAGCTCAACGCGCTTAAGATCAAGCTGGTTTCTTAGTAGCTGAAAATTTCAATACTTATTTAAAAAGGCCCTGGTAAACCCGGGCCTTTTTTGTGTTAAGAAAACTTCTGCTAACTACCCGGATTCCGGGGTTTTTACTTCAGCCTGAACCATTCCCCGGGATTACTCTTCATTTCAACCCGGTCTTCGATGTCGTCCGGCAGGAGTGGAAAAAAATCAATCCCGGTAAGGCTCTCGACAGAGTCGATACTGACTACTGCTTTCGACAGCGGCATCGACGCCGGCTCATTGCGCAGCAGGAAGGCTATGCCTTTGATGTGGGGAGGCTCGGCATATAAGACGACCTTGTAAAACTGTTCGGGCACCGCTACCTTGTTTACTTTACCGATAGTCTTCAGCCCCGGTTTCAAAACCGGTCCTGTTACTACATAAATCTTTTCATATCTATAGGCCCAGGCCCGCACGAGCTTCTCGAGGTCATTCCATATACCCGCGTTGAACTCCCTGTCCTGCGGCGAGATATTGCTCATATAGAAGGTCTCTCTCATCTGCTCGTACGAATGCTTGAAATCGGCTGCAGGAGCCAGGTGACCGCGGTCGTACCCGCTGCGTGTATAGTCCGAAAAAAGGGCCGAACCGGTTTTCACCTTAGGGTCCGGGTTAAAAAAGCGATCGCGCGCACCCTGTCCCGATACCTGTTCCCTTACAAGCGGGTAGGCTACCCAGGAAGCCTGCTCGTAGCGCTCGTTATACCCCAGCGAAAAACCGGTGTGCTCAACCAGCTGCAGCTTGTCGGGCCCGGCGTTAGCCGGGAAAACGAAGTCCTTACGGCCCAGGATCTCATCGATCGGCGCGTCCGCGGAAACAGGGATCATACCGGCAGATTCCCCGCCGGGCAATCCCGACAATATTTCGATTTTATCGGTTACAGACGCGGAAGAAACGGCTTCAATGGTTTCCCAAAGCTTTCCGTCAGGGAAGAACCTGTCTTTAAAATGTAGGGAAAGCCCTAGTCCGAAAAAGAGTCCCAGCAATATCAGTGTGTTACCTCCCCTACCAAATCCTTTCTTAAGAAAACCAAACATGCGAAGTAATTACCAAAAACAAACCAGCGTATCTTTACCGCGAAGGTACGATTTAATCACGTTGGATAAGGTTAAAAATGCATATAGCGATCATAGGCGGCGGGGCGGCCGGGTTCATGGCGGCCATCACGGCTGCTGAGTCCTCCCCCGGAAGCAAAGTCACCATACTCGAGAAATCCGGGAAGGTGCTGTCGAAGGTCCGGATCTCGGGCGGGGGAAGATGCAATGTTACGCACCAGCCGTCAAGCCCCGGTCATTTTGCAAAAAACTACCCGAGAGGCGAGAAATTCCTGAAATCGATCCTTTCCGTCTTCAGCGCCGACGATACCGTCAGGTGGTTTGAAAGCCGTGGGGTCAGGCTCAAAACAGAGCCCGACGGGAGGATGTTCCCCGCTACCGATTCGTCCGACACGATCATTCACTGCCTCATGGAAAGCGCCAGGAAAAAGGGGGTTGAAGTACGTACCGGTGTTTCTGTTGTTTCTTTCGAAAAAACAGGCGATCAGTTCAGGCTGGAAATCCATAACAGTCCCCCGGTCATTACCGACCGTCTTGTCATAGCAACCGGCGGCTTCCCGAAGCTTCAGGGATTTGACTGGCTGGCAGAACACCGGCATGACATCGTCCCGCCGGTCCCGTCGCTGTTTACCTTCAATACTCCCGGTAGCTACCTGCTCCCGCTCGCGGGTATTTCGGTTCAATATGCCAGGATCAGGATCCACAACACGCAGCTGAAATCAGAAGGGCCTATTCTCATCACGCACTGGGGGTTCAGCGGGCCTGCCGTGCTGAGGCTGTCTGCCTGGGGCGCACGCGAGCTGGCCGGACTTAACTATCAGTTCCAGGTCCGGATCAACTGGACGGGCGACACCAACTTCGACCAGGTGAGGGAAGGCCTTTACGATCTTAAAAGCGCCTTTCCGAAGCAACAATTAGCTACCCATGCGCAGTTTAATATCCCCGCAAGACTATGGCGCGCGCTGGTGGAAAACGCAGGCATTACCGGGCACCTCAGGCTGGCCGACACGCAGCACAAATCGCTGAACAAGCTGGCGATGTCACTAACCGACAGCGTCTTTGATGTCTCCGGGAAAACCACCTTTAAAGAAGAATTTGTGACCTGCGGCGGCATCAGCCTCGACAGCATCGACCCCGAAACCCTGGAGAGCAAGAGCATGCAAGGGCTTTTCTTCGCCGGGGAAGTGCTGGATGTGGATGGCATTACAGGAGGTTTTAATTTCCAGCATGCATGGAGCTCGGGGTATATCGTGGGGAGGGGTATCGGGCTTTAACGTTAATCTTTCTTAAAGCCGTAACAGTTGTAATTTATATCCCGTTAATTGGGGATATAACCCATCGCTATGTTGCAAAACTATATCAGGATCGCTTACCGGGGCTTTCACAAAAACCGCATCTATAACCTGCTGAACCTGGCCGGCCTTACCACCGGGTTTGCGGCCTTCCTGTTTATCGCGCTGTACCTGGTCCACGAAACCGGCTTCGACCGGTTCCATACAAAGGCCGACAACATTTACCGCCTGACGGTACACTTTACTTCCGGTACCGGCTATGACACGCACTTTGCCCGCGTCAACGCCGACTGGACAAAAACCATCCCCGATGAGATCCCGGAAGTGAAGCAGCTCATCCGCTTTCAGAACAATGAGCCCAAATATGTGCGGATAGGCGAGGAAAAATTCAGGCCGGATCATGCCTATTCGACCGACGCCGCCGTGTTCCAGGTGTTTGATTTCAACTTGCTGAAAGGGGACCCCAAAACCGCCCTGCAGGAACCGTATTCGGTAGTGCTTACCAGGTCACTGGCACAAAAATACTTCGGCCGCGAAGATGTGCTCGGACAGGAACTGGTGATCACACGCTATTGGAGCGCCGACGAGGAGACCTACAAGGTGACCGGCATCCTGGAAGACCCTCCTTCCAATACCCACCTGCCCGTCCAGATGCTCACGTCCTTCCGCAATGAAGCCGACCGGTCGTGGTGGGCCTATACCTATTTGCTTGTCAATGATAACACCGACCCTGCCGCTCTGAAGGAGAAGATCGAAGACCTAATGGCAAAGAACGAAGGTGCGCAAAGCCGGCAGGGAACGGAATATGTACTTCAGCCTTTAAACCGGATCCATCTTCACAGCGACCTGGCACGCGAAATAAAGACTAACGGCAATATTCTTTTTGTGAAGGTATTTTCAGGAGCGGCTGTTTTCATCCTGCTGATCGTGATGATCAACTTCATGAACCTGAGCAGCGTGATCGCCATTGGCCGGGCAAAAGAAACCGGGCTGCGCAAAATGCTGGGGGCACGCAAAAACCAGCTCGTAGCCCACGCACTGGTCGAATCGGTGCTGTTGAGCCTGAGCGCGGCGCTGCTTGCCTGCGGTGTGGTGTACGCGCTGCTCCCTTTTATAAAAAATGCGGTCGCGATGGAAACCGTGCTGCCTTTCCGGACCGTCGCGCCGGGTATGGGCGCATTGGCCCTGTTTACAGGCATACTGTCGGGATTTTACCCCGCTTTTATCCTGACATCGCTGTCTCCGCTGCATGTCATGAAAACCGGGAAAAGCCTGTCGCTGGCCAAAAGCGGCCATGGCTTTGGTTTCAGAAAAATGCTGGTGACCGGCCAGTTTACTTTGTGCATGCTGCTGATCGGAAGCGCCATTGTGGCCAGGAACCAGTTCAGATACCTCAATGAAAAGAACCTCGGGCTGAAAAAAGAGCAGGTGCTGGCGCTGACGGCCATGCCGGGTACGGCTACCGAAAAGTTTAAGCTCTTCAAAGACGAGCTGGAAAAAAAGGCGGGGCCGCCCAGGTCGGGTATATCCGGCGTGAGCGCATGCCTCGAGGTCCCTTCGCGCGAGATCCGCGATGGCGGCAGCGTGGAATATGAAGGCATGGCCGGCACAAAGGATGACGCGCCTTATATGGACATACAGGCGATCGACCATGATTTTATCGACGTGATGGGGCTTGAGCTGCTGGCCGGGGAACGGCTGCCGAAAAGCCTTGGCTACGAGCCTCTTCCCGACTTAACCGCACCGGAAGCCATACAGGAATACTTCTCCGGCAGGCGAAGGGCCTATATCATTAATGAAACGGCCATGCGTAAAATGGGCTGGACCGACCCGCAGGAGGCGATCGGCAGCAAGATCAAATGGAGTCAATCAGGGGGGTATGCGCTACAGGACGGGCCGGTTACAGGCGTGGTCAAAGATTTCCACCAGGAAACCCTCCGGAATACCATTGATCCCGTGGTGATGGTTTTCGAACCCCTGTGGCTGCGGACATTCCTGGTAAAGCTGTCGACCGACCGGATCAGCGAAAGCATTGCAGCCGTAAACGAAACATGGAACCGGTTGTTCCCGCAGTACCCGTTTGAATATACCTTTGTCGACGAGCTGTACGAAAAGCTATACAAAAGCGAACGGCAGCAGCTTCAGCTTTTATACGCGCTGAGCGGCCTGGCCATGATCATTGCGCTCCTGGGATTATTCGGCCTGGTAGCCTATTCGTTAAAAACGAGAGCCAGGGAAATTGCCATACGAAAAATTTTCGGGGCAGATTTCCTGCGGATCACCGGTATGCTAGGTAAGGAATACGTGGCGGTAGTGGCGCTTGCTTCCGCCGTTGCTATCCCGCTCAGCTATTACTTCGTATCGATGTGGCTGGAAAGCTATGCCTACCGTATCGTCGTATCCTGGACCTATTACCTGGCGGCCGTTGCCGTGATCCTGCTCATCCCCGCGGCCACGATCGTCTACCACACCCTGAAAGGGATATCGGTAAATCCTGTCGAGAGCCTGCGGGAAGACTAGTCGCCGGCCACGATCTCCAGCCCGATATCGTCCATGAAAATGTCGGCCTTCCCGGTATTGGTAAAAGCCACCCTGACGATCTTCATGTGGCCTTCATGCGCTGCTCCCGTTTTAAAATCCAGCGCGTATGGCATAAAAGCGGGAGAGCCCGCGACCGTCGTCTGCCGGTAGTGATCTTCTTCCGTGCCGGATACCGGCGTAATATTGCTGACCTGCGCTTCCAGGTTTCCTTCCCCCTTTGCCCAGTAAGAAAGCCGGTAATCTTTTGAATGATCGAGATAGACATACTGTGACAGCGTCTGCCCCGGCTGCAGGACGAACCCGGCATTGCCCGACCTCGCCGCTGATGCGGAGATAACGGCAGTTCCCTCCCAGGGCAGTATACGCCCGCTGTATTCCCCGCCGCCGTTGGGAAGCTCATTCGCGCCTTCCAGGGGCCATTGATAGCCCCGTATGTAGTCGACTTCCATATTGACGGTCCCGCCGCCCCCGTAGGCGCCCAAAAGCACGTTCATAAAATGATTGGGCGCATAGATCTGGTTTTTGTCGGCATATTCCTTTATCAGCTTTCCGTTTATATAGTGCCCCAGCGAGGTAGGCGTCCACAGCATGCCGTGTACGACCCATTCGTCCACATGCTTGTAGCCTTCTGCAATGTGGGTAGCCAGGTTACGCTGAAACCTGCCGTTCGTATCGACGTGCCCGTGCAGCACAAACTGCGCGTTCAGGTACTCGAACACGTCGATCTCAAACACCTGTCCCTTGGGCCGTATGCCCTTTACGCCGTCGAGCGTAGTACCCTGCTCCAGGTAATATTTCAGATCCGGGCCCGGAGAATCAAACCAGAAAGCAGTATTCAGTCCTCTGGGCTTTCCGGTACTACTCCTTTTTACCCTTACCTCAAAGTATCCGCCTCTCCGGTTATCGAGCATATTTTCATTTCTCCCCCAGTCGTAAGTCTGGATGGAGGAAATCTTCTTATTGTTCTTCACATCATATACCTCCGCGGGCTGAGCATCGTTTGTAAGCAGGTTGATGGTTTTTCCATTCAGTATATAGGCAGCCTGCGGCAGGCTGTCGGCCTTCATTTTGTTGAAGTTGATCTTATACAGGTAGTCAATGCTCGAGTAATAATTGGTAGACCATTTGTTGCGGTTCAGCAGCTCGTCGTTGAACTCGTCGTGCCAGAAGAGCTTCATCCCTTCCGGCACTGCCGCCGAGCTCGCAATGTCCAGGCTGGCTACCTCCTCCTGGTCCAGTATCCATTCCTTTGCCGTGGTTACTTCTCCGGAAGCAGTATGGCCGCTGCCGGCTGCCTCCATCCACACATAGTACTTTGTTTCGGCCTGCACCTGCTGTATATAGTAGCGGCGGGCATTGGCCGGCACCACGGCCGCCGGATGTGCAGGTTTCCTGTTTTCGGCAGACCAATAGATGTTAAACCCTTTCCCGTCGGAAGCGCAATCGTTCCATTGTACCCTTATCCAGGTCCGGGTACCGGTCAATTTCAGGTCACAAATTCCGGATAAGCGCGGGTTTCTGCCGTTTTGCGCATATATGACCGTTGTGAAAAGCAGGCAGGCAACGATCCGGCCGGCGTCGTGTAGGAATCTCATTTGTTCTGCTGAAGAAATATGTACCAGGCATTTTGGCAGGATCCGGCCGATCCGGATCCTGCTAAAATGCCGAAATTTTAATTATAACCCGGGTTCTGCGCAATTACACCGTTGCTCTGGGTCACAACCGCTCTCGGGAGCGGGTACAACACCTTATGGGGCTGGGCGGCAGTGCTGCCATCGTCCATGGCACGTTGAATGTATTTGCCCCACCGGATCAGGTCATCCTTTCTCCATCCTTCTCCCCATAGCTCAAACAAGCGCTCATCCTGTATTTTGGCAAGGAATGCCTCTTTCGCCAAACCCGGGGTCAAATCTGCAAGACCCGCCCTGTTTCTTACCGAATTAACATAGTCATAGGCTTTGGCATTAGGGCCGCCGTTCGCTTCATTGATGCTTTCCGCCAGCATCAGCAACACATCGGCATAACGGTAGATAGGAAAATCCACGCCGCTGTTCTGTGAATTGGCTTTGGAAGGATCAGGCGAAAATTTCATCGGAACCGCACCCATATCTCCACCTGTCCGGGCGTTACGGTAAACGATATTACCCGACGCATCTTTCCCGGTTGGGTATGATTCCATCAGCATCTTAAGCCTTTTGTCGTTTGCCGCAAACTTATCATAACTGCTCCAGCGCATCTTATAACCACCCCATGCAGTCAGCGGGATTCCGGAAGGGTCGGCATAGTCGGGCGGCAGGGAGTGTGCCAGCCACATATTGGTATACTGGTCGCCTGCGGTTGGGGCGCATACGATAGCGAGGATTACTTCTTCGGAGCTGCCTCCTTTATTGGCCATGCTGAAGTTGTCTTCATAATTCTCCATCAGCGAATAGCCCAGGGATACGATCTGCTCACCGGTAGTTACGGCCTTTGCCCAGTCTTTTTCGTGCATGTACAGCTTCATCAGTCCTGTCAGTGCGGCCGCCTTCGTAAAACGTCCATAGTCCGGCCCTGTGAATTTATCAGGCAAAGACGCTGCAGCATCCAGGTAATCTCTTTCAATCTGCGCCACTATTTCCGCAACTGAGGGCCGCGGGACGTAAGGGGCATTGGGGTCGGCGGCAATAGCCGCATCCGTGACAATGGTCACCGGACCGTAATTGAAATACAGCAGCTGCGCGTAGTGCGCCCGCAATCCTTTCAGCTCACCGATATACCTGTTTTTCAGATCTTCGTTTATTTCTACATTCCGGATACCGTCTATCGCAATGGCGATCCTCGAAATATAGGGCATATACCGCCCGTAATTATGGGTCACCCAGTCAAAATCCGGGTGATAGCCTAGGGTATGCATAATAGGCCAGTTGCCGCCCCATGCGCATACGCCTTCATCGGTGGTCATCATGGCCTGGGTACGCCAGGCGTAAGTGCCGGAGGTCCATCCTCCCTGCCAGTCGGTTCCCCCGGCCAGCCCGGTATAAGCGGCGTTCACTGCCGCCACAGCTCCTTCGGGGGTGGAGATCACCGAAGAAAGGTCTCCATAGCTTTTAAACTCCAGGTCTCCTTCGCACGAAGTGGCCAGCATAAGACACGCCGACAGGCAGCACGTAAGCAGGAACCGTTGTATGATATTTTTATGAATCGCTGTCATGATACGCATTTTAAATATTTAGAAAGAAGCATTGATCCCGAACACATAGCTTTTGACCAGCGGGTAAAAATTATCCCTGTTCAGCTCCGGATCCAGGCCCGGGTAACGTGTGATCGTGAACGGGTTCTGAACATCAAATGACACTCTTATGCCGGAAAACAGCTTTTGCTTGCTCAACGTTGTCTGCGGCAGCGAATACCCCAGCGTAATATTCCGGCACCGCAGGAAGGAAGCGTCTACCAGCCAGTAGTCGGCCCCGTTCTGATAGCCCGTATATAGCGCGTCCGACAAGGAAGTAGGGAAATCGCCTTCCGGGTTTTTGAAGCTCCAGCGGGTAGAGGAAACAGGCATCGAGTTGAAGCCGAAAGCATTTGTGGTGCTTTCCGTTGTCCTTCCTGAAGCATAAGGCGACCATTTCTTCTGTATCAGGCCCGACATGAAAATATTCAGATCGAAATTCTTGAAAGTGAATTCGTTGCCTATACCGAAATTGAATTTCGGATCCTCATTCCCGATATAGGTAATATCTGCTGCTGTGATTGCCCCGTCCGGCCCTACAAGATTACCTGAAGCGTCATATCCGTGGATATCTTTCATAATAATACCACCCGGCAGCATTCCCGGCATGTGTGCAGGCGCTTCTCCGGCTCCGCCTTTATAGATCCCGTCCGACAGTGTCCCGAAAAGAGGATTGAAAAGTGCTTTTCTTCCTGTAGGTACTTCATAACGGTTCAGGACAGCCAGGGCTTCGGGCGATCTTTCTACCCAGTAGTTGAGGTAGTGCGCAAAGTTAACGCTGGTCGACCAGCCTAACCCGCGGGTCGAAGAAGGAACCAGGTTCTTCGACTGCAGCGCAATTTCGTAGCCTGTCGACCTGGTCTTACCTGCATTCCTGTAAACGCCGTTGATAATAAACCCGGACGGATAGGGAACAAAGGAAATCAGGTTCCGGATAGTCTTGTTGAAGTAATCGACGGCTCCGGACAAGCGGTTATTGAACAGGCCGAAGTCGATCCCGATGTTCAGCTCTCCCGCTGTTTCCCATGTCAGGTTCGGGTTGGCATCCCTGGTCAGGACGAGGCCTGAATTGACGTTGCCGGTGCCGAAGTAAGGGCTCTGAGCGGTACCGTACAACTGGAATGCCGAAGCTCCGAAAGCACTGTTACCCGTTTCGCCATACCCTGCCCTCAGCTTGAGGAAAGTGACGGGTGTTACCCCAAGAAAGAAATCTTCGTCCGACACTACCCAGCCTGCCGAAATCCCGGGGAAATAGCCCCATTTCTTATTGTCTGCAAATACCGAAGACCCGTCTCGCCTTAAAGAAGCCTGCAGCGTGATGTTGTCATTGAAGGTATAGATAGCCCTTGCAAAATAAGATGCCCAGGTGGTCTGCGCCTTACTGGAGCCTACCGAAGGTCTTACGGCCTGTCCCGACTGCAGGCTGTAGTTCAGGATCACATCCGACAGGAAATTCTGGTTGGCTGCATTAAACCCTTCCCAATCCGTCCGTTGAAAATTGTACCCGGCTACGGCGCTGAGATAATGTTTGTCGCCCAATGCTTTTTCGTAAGACAAAGTATAATCAAGCAGCCTGGATTTGGCTTCCGACTGGGCAAGGCTGGCGGCGCCGTTGGCCTGCGAGCCAAAATAAAATGTCCTCGGGAAATACGTAGAACGTTTGGAAGAAGACTGGTCGTAGCTGAAACTGGCCCGCGCTTTCAACCCCGCAACAATGCTCCATTCCCCGTAAGCGCTGCTTAAGCTGCGATTGGTCACCGTTTTGTCCGTCACGGTACGGTACGATACGGGGTTGGGGATATTCGGGTAATAGGGGCTCAACGGGTAAGATCCGTCCGGGTTCTGCAGCGGGATATTGGGAGCCCAGTAGATCGCAGCAGTCACAATACCGCCATTTTCGTTGACGCCTCCGGTAATGGTATTATTTGCATTCGAGTTCGACAGGATGACGCTTGCCCCGATCTTAATTTTGTCGGAAACGACCTGGTCCAGGCTAACCCGTCCGTTATAACGTTTGTACCCGGTATTGAGGATCACCCCCTTTTGGTCAAAATAGTTTCCCGACGCAAAATAGGATGTCTTTCCATTGCCGCCGGAAAGCGACAGGTTATGCTGCTGCGTATAGCCTGCCCGGGTAATAGCGTCCATCGCGGTTTTGTCGCTATTGCGTGCAGCGTTGATCTCGGCCTGGCTATACACCGGGTTATAGGGAGCAACATCCCCTGCATTTACATTCCCGTAGTAGGGAGCGATCTTATTATCCCGGTACCACATTTCTTCCCGGAGCAGGTTTCTTTCGATCATATAATCTTTCGCGCCGTACACCGGGTACATTTTATCAACCCGCTGTATACCATACGTACCGGTATAATCAATTTTCGATTTCCCCTCCGCTCCTTTTTTGGTCGTGATCAGCACCACGCCGGCGCCCGCCCTGGCGCCATAGATAGAAGCGGCGCTGGCGTCCTTCAAAACCTCGATAGAGGCGATATCGTTAGGGTTGATAAAATTCAACGGCGACTTATCTACCCCTCCGCTTCCGTATTTACCATCTCCCAGCGATCCGCTGATACCGGGCTGGCCGGCCGCGTCATTTACCGGGATGCCGTCCACTACATACAATACACCGGCATTAGCCGACGAAGGATTGCTGCGTATCTGCACCCTTACGCCGGCACCTGGCTGACCGGTCGGCTGTATCACCTGGACACCCGCCGCCTTACCCTGCAGGGACTGCTGAAAATTAGCGTTCACTGCGGTGTTGAGGTCTTTGCTCTTGATACTCGAGACAGCCCCCGTGAGGTTTTTCTGTTTGACGCCGCCATAACCGATCACCACGAGCTCATCCATAGCCGAAATTTTTTGCTCAAGCACGATGCCGCTCAGGTTTCCGCTGACCGGCACCTCTATCGTTTCGTAGCCGATAAAGGAGATGATCAGGATACCCTGCCTGTCGGGGACTGTCAGCACAAATTGTCCTTCGGCATTGGTTGATGTACCGGTGCTGGTCCCTTTTAATAAAACAGAGGCGCCGGGCAGCGGGCTATTGGTTTCATCGAGTACCTTTCCCCGTATTTCAATCTCTACCGGTGCGACCGGGACTTTTGCTTCGCTTACCTGAACCGGCTTTTTCTTGATGATAATCGTTTTTTCAACAATCGAATACGTAAACGGCGTTTCAGAGAGGCACTTCTCCAGCGCTTCATTCAGGGAAACGTTTCTTAGCTCGACTGTCACCATTTTCTTCAGCTCCCTCAGCGTTTTATCTTCATACCAGAAATAATAGCCGGTTTGCTTCTCGATCTTTTTGAAAACAGATTCCAGCCTGGCATTTTTCTCTGAAAGCGATACGGCCTGCGAAAATCCTTTAGCGCTTGCCTGGAACATAATGAGTAAAATAATCGTCAGCTTCATTATTAAAAGCGTTTTGACAATGGGAATTTTCCGGCATTGAAGGACCGTAAAATCCCCGATAGGAATCAAATACATCATGATGGTTGTTTGCTTAAAAAAGGTTGTAATTGTTTCGCGTATAAACCGCGGGAGCGTCGGTTGCGATACCGGGATAACCCGGTTCCGGGATGGGGATTAGAATAGATTATGTAGTCATGTACTGCATCATTTATGGTTAGCAACTGAGATTTCCGGAATACCGGCAAACCGGGTCAGGGGATTACAATGATATTTTTCTCTTCCATTCTGAAACGGATATTGCTCTGCTCCAGGATCCTGAGCACATTCGACAGATTGGTGTGGCGGGTGATTTTTCCCGAAAATGTCCTTTTCGGGATAACGCCTTCATAGCTGACGTCAAGATCATACCATCTTCCGATCTGGCGCATGATCGTTTCAATATCCGCGCTATTGAAGTCAAACAACCCGTTTTTCCAGGCCATTATTTCTTCCGTGTCAACATTGCTTGTCATGCTCAGGGCTTGCGCAGAGCTCCATATCGCCTGCTGGCCCGGCACCAGCTTCACTTCCTGCCCTTTCGAAGGCACCGAAACCCGGACGCTGCCTTCCAGCAACGTCACCTTCAGCCCGGCTTCATCCTCATAGGCGTTCACATTAAAATGGGTCCCGAGCACCTGTACCTGTATATCGCCTTTTTCCACTATAAACGGCTGCATAGCACCTTTCCGGGCAGGATCAGGCCGTGCCGCTACTTCAAAATATACTTCGCCTGTCACGGTAACCCTCCGCTCGCCGCCGTCAAAGGTGGTGGGATAGCGGATAGAGGAAGATGCATTCAGCCAGACGCCGGTACCGTCAGAAAGTACAAGCCGGTACTGTCCGCCGCGGGGTGTCTGCATGGTATTATAAACGATTTCCCCGGTGCTTTTGCCGGCGGCTTCATACAGTACCTGCCCGTCCTGCTGCTTCACGACCCTTGCGTTACCTTCTCTTGCGACCTGCCCTGCTCCGGTACTGTCGAGCAGCACGGTCGAACCGTCGGCAAGGATCAATACCGCCATGTCCCTGCCCGGCGCAGCGTCCGGTTCTGTCACGACTGCTTGTACAGGCTGAATTGAAGGCGCAGTTTTGTAATAGGAGGTATACATCCAGATACCGGTACACACCGCGATAAAAGCAGCCGAAGCGGCAGCCCACATCCAAGTGCTTCGCCTGGCAGGGATAGGTAGCACCGGCGCTTCTCCGGTCTCAGCGTCAGGGGCTATCCCCTGCCCTTCCAGCAGATCTTTGAACAGGGCTTTTTCCCCGGCTACATCCGTCAGCTCGGCTTTCAGCAATTCATACATACGCTTTGCCTTCTGAGCTGTCTCCTTAAGCCCGGGATCGGCGTCAAATTGCCCTTCCCAATATACGTTTTCTGTTTCGTCACCTCCGCAGTACTTCAGAAACGACTCATCTGCCAGTAATTCTGCGATCGTCTTCGGCCCGTTGTTCATATAATATTTTCCAGGTTCTAAGAATAAGAAGCGGAGGGACCGTTCGTTTTCCCAAAGAAAATTTCATTTTTTTTAATCGGGGAAGAAATTCATAAGCATCCTGGCTCCAATCCGTAATAAACGAAGGAGCCGGCAGGTCTGCAGGCAGCTAAAAATCAGAAACCGGGCAGGTTGCGAATGCCGGAATTTATTTCGGAAGAAAAGAAAGCTAAAAAAGCGGTGATGCTTATACCTGTGCCCCGCAGTTCGGTTTCCAGCACTTTTATCGCGTTATAAATGGTATTATAGGCCGTCTTTGCACTGATCCCGGTCTCCTTTTCAATCTGACGGTAATCCATATTTTTGAAGTATTTCAGTTGTATCAGCTCTTTTTGCCTGGCAGTGAGTTTTCCCAGCGCCGCCTGTACCTTTATCCTGATCTCATCCGACCGCTGCATCTCGATCAACAGATCTTCGTACGGCATTTCTCCTTCTTCATAAAAACCTATTTCATTCCCCGACAGTACTTTATTGTTAAAATAAACCGGGTGAAAGATCCTTCTGCGGGTACAGGCAAACAGGTAAGCCCTTACGTTACTGACAGGTTTCAGCTTTCCATGATGTTCCCAAAGATGAAGGAATACGTCGTTGATGACATCCTTGGCAGTATCCACGCTGCTGATCAGCTGCACTCCGTAGCTTAACAGGTCGGTATAGTTACTCTCGTATAGCGCAAGCATTGCGTCTGCATCACCTTGTCTCATTTTCTCCCACAGGTCTTGCATGATGATTACGTAATAAGAGCCACTGAATATTTAGCCAATCTAAAATTAGACGTTTTCTCTTACTTTTCAAGATCATTGCCACCAGGGGCGATGCTGCAGGGAAAGGTTCACAAAAGAACCGCTTCATCCGGGGTTTATTTTCAGGAGGCATTTTTACTCCTTCCGGGCTGCGATCAGGAACCTCCCGGGAATCGCAGTATATCCTCTGACCTTCAGCGGCTTCAATCCCGCCTGCTTCTGCCAGTCCTGCGTCTCGGCGATTGTCCAGGTACCCGAAGTACTTGTCAACCCGAAAAACAGGCTACTGCTCGTTCCCACGAGCCCGCCGGAACCGGCTTCTCCCGGATTGACGAATTCATTCACTACGTATACGCCGCCGGGGGTTAACGCCTCCGCTACTTTACCGGCTATGCGCCTGTTTTCGTCACTACTGAAATGATGGGCAAGGCTGGACATCACGACCAGGTCATACCGGCCTGCGCCCAGGTCAGTTTCCACTACATTACCCGGGATCAATGTAATTTTATCTTCCCCGGCGTACTGCTGTACTTTCAGGGCCCCGGGCAGGTCAAGGATATCGGCGCTCAGGCCGGGATACCGCTCCATGAGCGCCCTGACATGCAGACCGTGCGCTCCGCCTATATCGAGCATGCGGCGGGCCTGCCCGGGTACGGGGCACTTCCGGGCAAATTCCTTCACCTCCGAAACGGCTACCGCCCGCATCGCCTTCTGGTAAAGATCCCATTCCTCGTCCCCGAAATTCCTGTGATAGTCGATCCCTTTCCCCGTTTCCAGGTAGTTTTCAAGGTGCTCCATCCACTTCCATACTACCCGGTTATTGTAGACAAGCAAATCGGATAAGCCTGACGGGCCCATCGATCCTACCCATTTACCGGCCATAGACGAGAGGCGGTAGCGCCCGTTCTTAAAGTTCAGGTATCCGCATGAGGCCAGCACATCCAGGAGCTGCCGGGTAGGAACAGGCTGTAAACCGCAGGCTACGGCAACCGCTTCAACAGTTTCCGAGCCTGCTTCTACTGCATGGAAAACCCCTTTATCGGCAGCCAGAAGGACTGCTTTTGATATCACGGGAAACATTTGCCCGTGCAGCAGAGGAAGAGGTACAAGGTTAAACCGGAGCGCGAGCCACTCAAAAACATTTTCGGGAGATGCCTTTAGTTCCATATATCAGGTTATGAAAAGACACCTCCCACTGCTCTACTTTTTATAGGCAGCCAGCAGATCGGTAAAATTATCGAACAGGTAGTGCGAATCGTGCGGACCCGGCGAAGCCTCGGGATGGTACTGCACCGAAAACGCCGGCTTGTTCTTCATACGGATGCCTTCCACCGTTTTATCATTGAGATTGATATGCGTCACTTCTACATTGTCCGCTGCATAGACCTCTTCCGCAATCACACCGAAGCCATGATTCTGGGAGGTGACTTCGCTGCGTCCGGTGATCAGGTTTTTAACCGGGTGATTGAGCCCCCTGTGCCCGTTGTGCATCTTGTAGGTGCCGATGCCGTTAGCCAGGGCGAGAAGCTGATGCCCCAGGCAAATCCCAAACAGGGGTCTTTCGGTAGCCAGCAGATCTTTCAACGTCGCTACCGCGTAATCCATAGAAGCGGGATCGCCGGGTCCGTTTGAGATAAAATACCCGTCGGGTCCCCAGGCCATGATTTCGGAAGTAGCGGTCCGGGCCGGGAAGACCTTACAAAAGCAGCCCCGGCTGGCAAGATGATTCAAAATACTCTTTTTGACCCCGTAGTCCAGTACGGCCACTCTCCATTTTGCAGTAGCTTCATCTCCCACATAGTAGGCTTCCTTCGTACTGACTACCGAAGACAGCTCCAGGCCTGCCATGGAAGGTATCTTCCCCAGCTCGTCGCGAAGCTCTTTTTCATCCAGTATCTGAGAAGAGATAATGGCGTTCATCGCACCTTTTTCCCGGATATGCCTTACCAGGTGGCGCGTATCGATTTCGCTGATCCCGACGATATTTGCACCTTCAAAATACGCCTGCAAAGAAGTGTCTGCCTGCTGCCGGGAATATCCATGCGAAAAAGAATTACAGACCAGGCCGCTTATTTTGATCGACGCCGACTCTTCTTCCTCCACCATCCGGACACCGTAATTGCCAATATGCGAGGTAGTATTAACGATAATCTGACCAAAATACGACGGATCCGTATAGATTTCCTGGTAACCCGTCATCCCGGTATTGAAACAGATTTCTCCACCGGTTGTTCCTTCCTGGCCAACGTGCGAACCACGATATGCGGTTCCATCTTCCAAAACCAACAACGCCTGTTTTGATTGCGACATATTTGTATAACCTGATTATTAAGAGGGATACTCTCCCATGTGATGCTGTCAGTATGCGCTACCGGCTTCCCGGCAAACCGGGTGCAAAGTTGGACAAAAAAAGGGTTAAACGAAAACGTTTAACCCTACAAATTCAAGCAATTGTAAAAGAATCCTTATCAGGCTTCGCGACCGCCCAGCAATTCATCCTGCCATGCCTTCAGCTCATCCCATTTGCCTGCCGCAGCAAGTTCTGCCTGTTTTGGCCAGGTAGCAGGATCATGAGCCGCAAACTGGGAGCCTGCGTTATCCAGGATCTCGCGGATCTGCTCAGGCGCAGCTTCTGCCAGCTGAGCAAAAGTAGCGATCCCGGCTTCAGTCAGCACTTCTGCTATCTTAGGACCTATTCCTTCTATTTTTTCAAGATCGTCGACTGCGGGAGCTTCAGCTGCAGGAGCTTCTTCTTCAGCCACTACGCTTTCCACCACTTCGGCTATTGCGGCCGGAGCGAGTGCTGCTTCTTCAGCGCCTTTCTTACCACTGCCACCACGACGGCTGCGACGGGTCTTGACCGGTTTCTCGGCGCTGGCCAGCAGCAGTGCATCATTGAAATCAACGAGCTCTATAAGCGCTACCTCGGCGTTGTCGCCCAAACGATTACCAAGTTTGATAATACGGGTATAACCACCCGGCCTGTTTGCAATCTTGTCGGCTACCACATTGTAAAGCTCCTTTACAATGTCCTTATCTTTCAGGTAAGAGAAAACCACACGACGGCTGTGCGTAGAGTCGTCCTTCGCTTTAGTAAGGAGCGGCTCTACGTACTTCCGGAGCTCCTTAGCTTTTGCCAAAGTAGTTTCTATCCTTTTGTGCAGGATCAAAGAGCCTGCCAGGTTAGATAACAAAGCCCTGCGGTGTGATGAGGTTCTGCCTAAATGATTGTCTTTTTTTCCGTGTCTCATTGTTTTTGAAATTTACCGGGGCTGTTTTTACAGTTGTTTCCCCCGGCGGTCCGTTTCGAGCAGCGAAGCTATGTTACCGCGCTTCAGAAAGGTAACCTGTGAATAATTGTTTTTTGTATTTAATCCTCGTCCAGACGGTATTTGCTTACGTCCATCCCGAAGCTCAGCTGCTTGTCCTGTACCAGTTGCTCCAGCTCCGTCAGCGATTTCTTACCGAAGTTGCGGAACTTCATCATATCGGAGATTTCCAGCTTGACCAGGTCTCCCAACGATCTTACATCGGCAGACTTGAGGCAGTTGTAGGCCCGGACTGACAGGTCGAGTTCGGCAAGAGGCGTTTTAAGCAGCTTGCGCATACGCAGCATTTCCTCGTCTACCTGGTTTTCTTCCTCGGCTTTCTGCTTTTCAAACGTCATCGTCTGGTCAGAGAACAGCATGAAGTGCTGGATCAGGATATTGGCGGCGCCTTTCAGTGCATCTTCCGGGTGTATCGAACCGTCTGTCTGGATGTCGATCAGAAGTCTTTCGTAGTCAGTGCGTTGCTCAACCCTCGTATTTTCGACGCTATATTTTACATTCTTAATGGGTGTATAGATAGCGTCCATTGCGATATGGCCGAAGGGAAGCTCTGTTCCTCTCGGTTCGTCGGCAGGTACGTAACCACGTCCTTTGTCAAGGAACAATTCCATCTCAAACTCCTTTTTATCGTCAACATGAGCAATGACCAGCTCCGGGTTCAACACTTCGAAGGAAGTGGTGAATTTTCCCAAATCGCCTGCAGTTAACACAGAAATATTTTTCAGGTTAACTATGATACGGTTTTCAACCAGGTCGGAAACTTTCTTGAAACGAACCTGCTTGAGATTCAGAATGATCTCCGTAACGTCTTCTACGACGCCTTCAATAGAAGAAAACTCATGAAGCACTCCCGGAAACTTAACACTAGTAATGGCATAACCCTCCAGGGAAGACAGAAGGATCCGTCTGAGGGCATTACCGATCGTAACACCATATCCCTTCTCCAAGGGTTTAAACTCAAACAACCCGTGAAAATCGTTTGCTTTTTCCATTACGACTTTATCGGGCATTTGGAATGCTAATATTGACATGGTCTATGTTCCTTTTTTTTGAGTAATTGACGGTTGATCAGTCCGTCTTTACTGTTTTATTGCGATCGCAAAATGGCCCGAAGGCCAGAGATTCCCGGGCGGAAAGACCGCCCGGGTTATTCAATCAAACTATTATTTAGAGTACAACTCGACGATGAGCTGCTCGTTGATGTTTTCAGGAATATCAGCTCTCTCAGGATAAGACACAAACTTTCCAGTCAACTCTTTTCCGTCCCACTCCAGCCAGGCGAACCTTTTGCTGCTGTGGCCTGCAAGGCTGTTGGTGATAGCCTCCAGGGACTTGGATTTCTCCCGAACTGATATAATTTGACCAGGAACCAGCGTATAGGAAGCGATGTTCACTACTTCGCCATCGACCATAATATGCTTGTGGGAAACCAGCTGACGGGCGGCACGCCTGGTAGGCGCGATACCTAAACGATAAACAGTGTTGTCAAGACGGGCTTCGCAGAATTTCAACAGGTTTTCGCCGGTAATGCCGGGCTTGACATGCGCCTTCTGGAATACTCTCCGGAACTGTCTTTCGAGGATACCGTAAGTATATTTGGCTTTCTGCTTTTCAGACAGCTGAAGAGCGTATTCTGACTTCTTCCCCCGACGGCCTTTGCCATGCATACCGGGAGGGTAATTTTTCTTTGCAAGCGTTTTGTTGGCTCCTAATATCGGTTCTCCGAATTTCCTGCCAATCTTTGCTTTTGGACCTGTATAACGTGCCATTTATTATTGTTTGAAATTACATTCCGCCATTCATTAGCCCCAAGTTCCTAAACTAAGACTGGACGGAAATACTGAAAAAAAATTAAACTCTTCTGCGTTTGGGAGGCCGGCAGCCATTGTGCGGCAGCGGCGTGATATCCCGGATGGTCGTTACCTCGATCCCGGAGTTCTGAATGGTACGGATAGCAGACTCCCTGCCTGAGCCGGGTCCTTTTACAAATACTTCCGCCTTCCTCATCCCAAGGTCATACGCTACCTGGGCAGCCGACTGGGCAGCTGTCTGGGCAGCATAGGGAGTGTTCTTTTTAGAGCCTCTGAAGCCCATCTTCCCGGCTGAACCCCAGGAAATAACCTGTCCTGAAGAATTGGTGATTGAGATAATGATATTGTTGAAAGAGGCTTTAATATGAACCTGTCCGACAGGCTCCACTATCACTACCCTCTTTTTGGCTTTGTCTTTTCTTTTGTTTTGTGCCATTTCAAACCCCTTGAGCGGGAATTTTTAATTTAGATAATCTGTGCTACAGGTTACTTACCAACCTTTTTCTTGTTGGCTACGGTCTTCCGTTTCCCTTTACGGGTCCTTGAGTTATTCTTGGTCTTCTGTCCACGCAGCGGCAGGCCTTTCCGGTGGCGGATCCCCCGGTAGCATGCGATGTCCATAAGACGTTTAATACTCAACTGAACTTCAGATTTAAGAGCACCCTCGACTTTGAATTCGTTGGCAATAATCGAACGGATCGCTCCGGACTCCTCATCATTCCACTCGCTCACCTTTTTATTGACATCGATCCCTGCCTGTTCGAGGATCCTTTTGGCCGAGCTACGGCCGATACCATAGATATAAGTTAACCCAATTTCTCCCCGCTTTTTATCAGGGATGTCTACACCAGCTATACGTGCCATAATTGATTTTTATCCTTGTCTTTGTTTATATCTTGGATTTTTCTTGTTGATCACATAGATCTTGCCCTTGCGCCTGATCACCTTGCAATCAACGCTACGTTTCTTTACAGATGCTTTAACTTTCATTTTTATATATATTTTACGCTTTCCCGATTAAACAATCTAGCTGCTTCCGTCTGCCATTACTTGTAACGGTAAACTATCCGGGCCTTCGACAGATCGTAGGGAGACATCTCCAGCTTCACCCTGTCGCCGGGCAGGATCTTGATATAGTGCATACGCATCTTTCCGGATATATGCGCAATTACTTCATGCTTATTTTCCAACTGCACCCGGAACATCGCGTTGGATAATGCTTCCACAATTACTCCGTCCTGCTCTATAGACGCTTGTTTTGCCATTCGCTGTGTATAATTGACTAGTTATTAAGCACTCACCATTAAACTGCTGTTTGCAGTGACTGCCTCGATGTAATCGAAGGTAGTCAGAATCTCTGCATGATGCTTCCTTACCGCTACCGTATGCTCAAAATGCGCAGAAGCCTTCCTGTCGGCGGTACGGATTGTCCACCCGTCACTCTCCTGGACGATCGATCTCCTGCCCAGGTTGATCATGGGCTCGATCGCTATGACCATACCGTCACGAAGCGCCACCCCTTTACCTTTATTACCATAATTAGGCACTTCAGGAGCTTCATGGAGGCTTTTTCCAACTCCATGTCCTACCAGTTCGCGAACCACAGAATACCCGAGACGCTCCACATAAGACTGTACCGCATGCCCGATATCCCCGGTCCTGAACCCTTCCCGGGCCTTCTCGATACCCAGGTAAAGCGATTTCTTCGTTGCGATAAGGAGATCCATTACCTCCCGCTTCACTTCACCGACCGGATACGTGTAGGCACTGTCGCTGTGGTAGCCGTTCAGCCTTACGCCGCAATCGATCGATATAATATCACCGTCTCTTAAAACGTAAGCGCCGGGAATGCCATGTACCACGACTTCATTGACAGAGATACACAACGAACCGGGAAAACTGGGGATCCGTCCTGAGCCGCCAAAGCCCTTGAAAGACGGGATGCCTCCGTTATCCCTGATGAAGCTTTCGGCAATCCTGTCAAGCTGGATCGTCGAAACTCCCGGCTTGATCCATTTCGCCACTTCCGCATGTGCTTTACCCAAAACCTGCGCACTCGCTTTAATCAGGTCTATTTCCTCATCGGATTTCAGGTAAATCATATGCTATATTCTAATTTCAATCAAGTTGTCTGTCAGGCAGGCAATACCGCCGAACGTCCCTGCACTCTGCCCGACTTCATCAGGCCTTCGTATCTTCTCATCAGCAGATAGCTCTCCACCTGCTGGAGCGTATCCAGGACAACCCCCACCATAATCAGCAGGGAGGTTCCCCCGAAAAACTGGGCAAACGACGACGTTACACCGAAAAGGCTTGCTACGGCAGGCAGGATCGCTACCAATGCCAGCAATACGGCTCCGGGGAAAGTAATGTGGTCGAGCACACTGCTGATATAATCGGAAGTGTCCTTACCAGGCTTGATGCCCGGGATAAAACCGCCGCCCCGTTTCATTTCGTCCGCTATCTGTACGGGATTAACAGAAATAGCGGTATAGAAAAATGTAAAGACCAAAATCAGCACGCCGAACAACAGGTTATATTCCCACGATGTATAATCGGCAAAGGTCGCGGCTATGTTGCCGGCGACATCGCTGCGGTCTGCAAAAAATGATGCTACAGTAGATGGCACAAACATTAGGGCCTGCGCAAAAATGATCGGCATTACGCCGGCGGCATTCACCTTGAGCGGAAGATACTGCCTCTGCCCTACTGCTGCTCCGCGGCTGCCTACCACCTGCTTGGCATATTGGATCGGGATCTTTCTTACCGCACGCGTCAGTACCACTGCGCCCATCACCACGAAGTAAAGCGCTACCAGCGTCAGCACAAAAAGCAGGATGCCACCCCCTCCGCGGGAATCAAGTTCCTGCAGGATAGAAGCCGGGAAACGGGAAATGATCCCTATCATGATCAGCATTGAGATTCCGTTGCCGATCCCTTTATCGGTAATCCTTTCGCCCAACCACATACAGAACATGGTTCCTGCTGTAAGAACAACGACCGCTATTATTGTAAACTGGAGCCTCGAAACCAGCAGAGCCTCCGCCGGAACTGTTGTGTTCAGGTAGGTCAGCGACTGGGCTACGGTAACAAAAATAGTGAGCACCCGGGTAATCTGGTTGAGTTTCTTACGTCCTGACTCTCCCTCCTTCTGCATTTTCTGGAAATAGGGCATCGCCATTGTCAAAAGCTGGATCGCGATTGACGCCGAGATGTACGGCATGATCCCCAATGCAAAAATAGAAGCCTTACTAAAAGCGCCGCCAGAAAAAACATCCAACAAACCCAAGAGTCCGTCTGTAGCTACGTCGAGCCTTGCGGGATCTACTCCCGGCAGTGCTACGTATGAGCCCAGCCTGAAGATAGCTATAAATAGCAAAGTGTTGAGGATACGAGTCCTCAACTCTTCGATAGAAAAAATATTCTTAATAGTTTCGATGAATCGTTTCATTCTTCTAAGAATAAACCTGAGCGGACGCCTGCAAGCTGGTATACCCTACCTGATACCTCCGAATTGGTTAAAGTTTAATAGCTTTACCTCCAGCGCTCTCGATAGATGCGATAGCAGCTTCCGAGAATCCATGTGCTGATACTTCCAACGCAGAAGTAATCTCGCCACGATTCAGGATTTTGACCAGATCGTGCTTTCCTACGACACCATTTTCCAGCAGCAACGCTATGTCGATTGCGCTGGCGCCGGTTTTTTCGGCCAGAGCCTGAACTGTATCCAGGTTGATGGCTTTATACTCAACGCGGGTCGGGTTTTTAAAACCGAATTTCGGAACGCGGCGCTGTAACGGCATCTGGCCTCCTTCAAAGCCTTTCTTGGCGCTGTAGCCCGAACGTGACTGGGCACCTTTATGACCACGCGTAGAAGTACCACCCATGCCGGACCCCTGTCCGCGTCCTACTCTTTTATTATCTCTCACCGAGCCCTCGGCCGGCTTTAATGAACTTAGCTTCATTACGATCAAACTTAAATATTCTCTACTTTAACCAAGTGGCTTACCTTGCGGATAGCGCCGTCCAGACAATCGTTCTGCTCTTTTTCAACCGAACGATTGATTTTACCAAGACCCAGCGACTTGATGATCTTCTTCTGATTATCAGGACGCTTGATAGTACTTTTTACCTGAGTGATACGAATTTTCGCCATTTTTCTTTATCGGTTACGTTCAATCCGGGCTTATTACCCGTTGAACACTTTATCCAGCTTTACACGACGTTGCATCGCTACCTGGTGAGGTGCACGCATTTTAAGAAGAGCGTCGAATGTAGCCTTTACTACATTGTGAGGGTTCGATGAGCCTTTGGACTTGGCCAATACGTCGCTGATTCCCGCAGCTTCCAGCACGGCACGCATAGCGCCTCCGGCCAGTACGCCGGTACCTTCTGCGGCAGGCTTGATCAGCACCAGGCCGCCGCCAAACTTACCTTCCTGCGGATGAGGAACGGTTGTTTTGACCTTCGGTACGGTGATCAGGTTCTTCTTGGCATCGTCGATACCCTTGGCAATGGCGTCTGTTACCTCGTTGGCCTTACCCAACCCGTAACCTACCACACCTTTCCCGTCGCCTACCACTACTACTGCTGAAAAGCTGAAACGTCTACCACCTTTTACAACCTTAGCGACACGGTTAATCGCAACTACTCTTTCTTTAAGCTCTGATTCATTGACCTTGGAAGGCCTCGATTGATTCACCATCTTGCGAAATTCTTAAAATTGTAGGCCTCCCTCACGAGCTCCGTCGGCCAATGCTTTAACTTTACCATGGTACAAATAACCGTTGCGGTCGAAAACCACTTTCGTCACGCCAGCCTCCTTTGCTCTCTCGGCAACTTTCTTACCTACTTCCGCCGCATCGGCCGCGTTGGTGTTCAAACGAGCTCCTTCGCTTAGTTCGAGCGATGATGCGCTCGCAAGGGTAACCCCCTTCTCGTCATCGATCACCTGAGCATAGATATTGGTATTGGAACGGTATACCGAAAGTCTTGGCCGTTCCACCGTACCGGATACCTTCTTACGAATATGATACTTGAGGCGTTGCCTCCTATCCATCTTCTTTGACATATGCTTATATCTTTCTTCTTATCTGACTTACTTCTTAGCTGCAGCTTTACCGGCTTTTCTGCGTACCTGCTCGCCAATGAAGCGCACGCCTTTCCCTTTGTACGGCTCGACTTTCCTCAGGGAACGGATCTTGGCCGAAATCTGGCCGATCAACTCCTTATCGATCCCTTCAAGGAATATTTTCGGGTTCTGTCCCTTCTCGGTAAGCGTGGTTACTTTGACCTCCTGGGGTACTGCAAGGAAAATTGTATGTGAATATCCAAGGCTGAGCTCCAGTACGTTATTGTTAACGTTTGCCCTGTAACCTACACCCACCAGCTCCAGGTTACGGCGGTATCCGTCGCTGACGCCTACCACCATGTTGTTAACCAAGGCACGGTACAGGCCGTGAAGCGCCTTATGCCTTTTCTGGTCGGTGGGCCGCTGAACCTTCAGCACCGTCCCTTCCTGCTCGATCCTGATATCCGGATCGACCTTCTGAGTCAGCGTCCCCTTAGGGCCTTTGACCGTTACTTCGTTCTTATCGGAAACCGAAACGGTCACACCGGCCGGTACCTCTATTACTTTATTTCCTACTCGTGACATTTTTCTCAGACTTAATTAGTACACGAAACATAATACCTCTCCGCCTACGTTCAGGGCTCTCGCCTGCTTGTCGGTGATCACTCCTTTGGGAGTAGATAAGATCGCTGTACCTAATCCGTTCAGGACGCGGGGAAGGTTCTCTACCCCTGCATACTTACGCAGACCGGGCTTGCTGATACGCTCCAGGTTGACAATAGCGGGCTGCTTTGTCAAAGGATTATATTTTAAAGCAATCTTGATAGTTCCCTGATAACCAGTATCTTCGAACTTATAATTTTGAATATACCCTTGATCGAAAAGCACTTTCGTGATTTCTTTCTTTATATTGGATGCAGGTATCTCAACAATCCTGTGCTTCGCCTTTATGGCGTTTCTGATACGTGTCAGATAATCTGCTATGGGATCCGTTACCATTTATTTTGACTCGTTTAAGCACCCTGAAAAAAGGAGTGCAAAGTTAAGTAATTGAAATCAAACTTCAAAAAGCTCTTACCAGCTGGATTTTGTGATGCCAGGTATCTTACCTTCGGAGGCCATTTCCCTGAATACAACCCTGCAGATACCAAACTTACGCATATAACCCCTGGGGCGGCCCGTTATTTTACAACGGTTGTGCAGACGCACCGGAGAGGCGTTACGCGGAAGTTTGTCCAAACCTACCCAATCACCTGCCTCCTTTAACTTGGCACGTTTCTCGGCATACTTGGCAACCAAGTGCCTTCTTTTCCTTTCACGCGCCTTAATTGATTCCTTTGCCATTTATGTAATTGCTTTCCGTTATTTATTCAAATTGCTAAAAGGCATCCCCAGTTGCTTGAGGAGTTCGTAAGCCTCTTCATCTGTCTTGGCAGAGGTTACGAATGTTATATCCATACCGGTGATCTTATTGACTTTATCGATACTGATCTCCGGGAAAATAATCTGCTCGGTAACACCCAAAGTGTAGTTGCCCCTTCCGTCAAAACCTTTCTCACTGACACCTTTGAAATCGCGTACCCGCGGAAGGGCAATAGAAGTAAGCCTGTCGAGGAATTCATACATCATACCGTTCCTCAGGGTAACTTTCGCGCCGATCGGCATGTTCTCGCGGAGCTTGAAGTTAGAGACCGACTTCTTCGAAAGTGTCGCCACCGCCTTCTGACCGGTGATCAACCCCAGCTCCTCAACTCCTACATCCACCAGTTTCTTATCCGCTACCGCGGCTCCTATACCTTTATTGATGACGATCTTCAACAATTTCGGTACCTGCATAACCGACTTGTACTGGAACTTATCCTTAAGGCCCGGTACAACGTCCTTGTTGTAAACTTCTTTTAATCTTGCTGTTGACATTTCTGCTGTTTTTAAAAAGTGGATTACCGACCCACTCATTTTCCGATCTGAATTTCCGGGAGCTCTGCTTTATCAGATAAACTCTCCGGACTTTTTAGAGTAGCGCTGCAGCTTCCCCTTATCATTAAGCTTACGGCCGATCCTTGTCGGCTCGCCGGTTTTAGGATCCACCATCTGCAGATTGCTTATGTGGATTCCGGCCTCCCGCTTCTCAATACTTCCCTGCGGGTTCTGAGCATTGGGTTTAAGGTGCTTGGTCACCAGGTTTACACCCTCTACCAAAGCCCTGTCCTTGTCTGTAAGAACCGAAATGACCTTGCCGGTTTTACCTTTAGAGTTACCCGAAATGACCTTCACCGTGTCGCCTGTGCGTATGTGACGCTTGGCCGGGCTTTTCTGATTATTTGCCATGTTTTTCTATTCTTTAGAATATCCTGAGGCGCTGCCGGCAGCACCTCTGCGCGATATTTATTTAAATAACCTCAGGTGCCAGGGAAATGATCTTCATCATTTGCTTCTCGCGCAGCTCGCGGGCTACCGGTCCGAAAATACGGCTGCCCCTGGGCTCATCGTTGTTATTCAACAACACCGCGGCGTTATCCTCAAACCTGATATAGCTTCCGTCTTTCCTGCGGACCTCCTTCTTCGTACGAACCACAACCGCTTTTGATACGGTCCCTTTTTTCATACTGCTGGAAGAAAGCGCCGATTTTACGGTCACTACTATTTTATCACCGATAGATGCATAGCGTTTTCCGGTTCCTCCCAGAACCCTGATCACCAATACCTCCTTAGCTCCACTGTTGTCGGCAACAGATAGCCTTGATTCCTGCTGTACCATTTCTATTTAGCTTTTTCAATAATTTCGACTAATCTCCAACGCTTGGTCTTGCTCAGCGGGCGGGTCTCCATGATCCGGACAACATCGCCTATCCCAGCGGCATTCGCCTCATCGTGTGCTACAAGGCGGGTCGTCCTTTTCATAAACTTCCCGTACATAGCGTGTTTGATCCTACGCTCTACGGTTACCACGATGGACTTCTCCATTTTATCACTGACAACGCGGCCAGTTCTTTCCTTCCTTAGGTTTCTTGATACTTCTTCAGCCATTGTCTTATGCGTTATCGGCGTTTTTCTTAATAGTAGCTTCAGTGAGCAGTCTCGCAATATGCTTGCGCGACGCCTTGATCCTAAGTGGGTTTTCTATAGGAGAAACCGCGTTGGCAAATTTAAGCTTAAGCAATCGCTCCCTTTCTTCGGCCACTTGTGCTTGGATTTCCTCGAGGCTGAGCCCCTTAATGTCCTGCTTTTTCATCTTGTTCCTTTCCGATTAGATTTGTTCAAATACTGCGCGATCCTATTCCTGATAATCACGCCTTACTATGAACTTGGTTTTAATAGGCAGTTTCTGTGCAGCCAAAGCCAGGGCGCCGTTGGCCAAATCTAAGGGAACTCCACCCGCCTCGAATAAAATGGTGCCGGGCTTCACCTGCGCAACCCAATACTCCGGCGCACCTTTACCTTTACCCATCCTTACTTCAGCCGGTTTTTTGGTGATCGGCTTATCAGGGAAAATCCTGATCCAGACCTGTCCCTCTCTTTTCATAGCCCGGGTTACAGAGATACGGGCCGCCTCGATCTGGCGTGCGGTAATCCAGCCGGACTCCAGCGATTTAATAGCAAATGAACCAAAAGCAATCTGATGCCCGCGTGAAGCAATACCGCTAAAACTGCCTTTCAGTTTCTGCTGCTTTCTGAATCTGGTTCTTCTAGGTTGTAACATGATCTAAATAATTACTCCAATGCAATTCCTACACGGGAAGATTCGTCAATTATTTCCTTTTGTTGCGGTTACCTCCGGCACCACCGGCACCGCCTCTTTTATTACGCTCACCGCCACCGCCGCGTCTGTCGTCGCCTCCTCTCCTATCGCCTCTCCTGTCTCCTCTGCCGCCGCGCTCGTCACCGGATCCTCCGCGTTCGAAACGGTCTCCTCCTCTTTCGGTTGCTGCTGTCAGCGCACTTGGAGTAAGATCGCGTTTACCGTACAATTCTCCTTTGAAGATCCATACTTTGATACCGATCTTGCCGTATACGGTCTGCGCTTCGGAAATAGCATAGTCGATGTCGGCCCGGAGCGTATGCAAAGGCACTCTTCCTTCTTTATATTCTTCGGTACGGGCCATTTCAGCTCCGCCCAGACGGCCTGATGCACGAACTTTAATACCCAGGGCGCCTACCCTCATTGCGGAAGCGATAGCCTGCTTCATGGCGCGACGGTAAGAAATCCGGGCTTCCAGCTGCTGCGCTACAGTCTCACCTACCAGCTTGGCATCTATTTCAGGTCTTTTGATCTCGTAGATGTTGATCTGAACATCCTTACCGGTAATGCTTTTCAGCTCTTCCTTGATCTTGTCGACCTCAGAACCTCCCTTCCCGATTACGATACCCGGGCGGGCGGTATGAATTGTCAGCGTGATCCGCTTCAGTGTGCGTTCGATCACCACGCGCGAAATCGCTCCCTTAGGGATACGAGCGCTCATATACTTGCGTATCTTGTCGTCTTCTACCAGCTTATCGGAAAAATCTTTCTCTCCATACCAGCTGGAATCCCACCCTTTTACGATTCCAAGCCTCAGACCAATTGGGTTAACCTTTTGTCCCATTCAATTTTGCTCGTTTAAATAAATTAATCGTTTCCAGCTTCCGACAAGTCGTCAACTATAATCGTGATATGATTAGACCGCTTACGGATGCGGTGAGCCCTTCCCTGAGGAGCGGGGCGAAGACGCTTCAGCATGCGCCCGCCGTCAACAAAAACTGTCTTTACTACCAGATCCGCATCTTCTATCTTGGCATCTTCGTTTCCCTGCTGCCAGTTAGCTACTGCCGACAACAGCACTTTATGCATGATAGGCGCAGCAGCCTGAGGCTGGAACTTCAATATTGCCAGGGCCTTGCTTACCCGCTGGCCGCGAATCAGGTCAGCTACCAGCCTCATCTTCTGAGGAGAGGTGGGCACATCCCTTAATATTGCTCTTGCTTCCA
Source organism: Spirosomataceae bacterium (assembly GCA_037191015.1). Classification (GTDB taxonomy): domain Bacteria; phylum Bacteroidota; class Bacteroidia; order Cytophagales; family Spirosomataceae; genus Ravibacter. Next base: position 40,473 of record JBBCKD010000013.1, on the reverse strand, counting down.
TTTTATATCTTTAGAGGTTGCCGGCCGGGCCGGAACAGCTTTTTACTTTTTACCTTTTACCTTTATCCTTTTTGGCAGTGTGCCCGCGGAAATTCCGGGTAGGAGAAAACTCGCCCAGCTTGTGCCCAACCATGTTGTCGGTCACGTATACGGGGATAAACTTGTTTCCGTTGTGCACTGCAAATGTATGCCCGATGAAATCAGGTGAGATCATGGAGCGTCTTGACCAGGTTTTGATCACCGACTTCTTACCTGCGTTGTTCATCGCTTCGATTTTGGCCAGAAGGCGAAAATCAATGTATGGTCCTTTCTTTAGGGAACGTGACATCTGTTCTTACTTTTTGCGTCTACTGATTATTAACCTTTCCGAATTCTTCTTCCGGCTGCGGGTCTTCTTACCCTTGGCCAAAAGACCGGTTCTGGAACGAGGCTGCCCTCCTGAAGCGCGGCCTTCACCACCACCCATCGGGTGATCGATAGGGTTCATAGCCACACCACGAACTCTCGGACGGCGACCTAACCACCTGCTGCGGCCAGCTTTACCAATGGTCACGTTCATGTGACTGTTGTTGGAAACCGTACCGACCGTAGCCCTCGCAGTAGAAAGCACCATTCTCATCTCGCCTGAAGGCAATTTCAGTACGCCGTATTTTCCTTCTCTCGCTACCAGCTGGGCATAGGTACCCGCGCTGCGCGCAAGCTGACCTCCCTTGCCGGGCGAAAGCTCGATATTGTGCACGATCGTACCGATAGGCAGTGAAGCCAGCGGAAGCGTGTTACCGACCTCCGGAGCTGCAGTAGAGCTGGAAACGACCGTCTGTCCTACCTGGAGGCCCATAGGCGCCAGGATGTAGCTCTTCGTACCGTCGCCGTACTGGATCAGCGCGATACGGGCCGAGCGGTTCGGATCGTACTCGATCGTCAGCACTGAAGCCGGATCGTCTACGCGGCTGCGCTTGAAATCGATGATACGATAACGGCGCTTATGTCCACCACCTCTCTGACGGACTGTCATACGACCGGAGCTGTTACGCCCGCCTGATTTTTTCAGCGGTTCCAACAAGCTCTTCTCCGGGCTGGCGGTCGTAATAGCCGAAAAATCAGGAGCCACCCTAAAACGCTGGCTCGGTGTTGTTGGTTTAAGTTTTTTGATTCCCATTTTTTAAATGATCTATCGTAACGGGGTCAGTCACTAGGGACTAAGCCTCTCCGTATATGTCTATGATTTCTCCTTCCGCAACCGTTACGATTGCCTTTTTATATGTAGAAGTCTTGCCGGTCACAAAACGTCCTCTTGAAGAACGGGTTTTGGACTTGCCTATCACCCTCATGGTGTTCACCTGCTTGACGTTCACACCATAAAGTTTTTCGACAGCTTTCTTGATTTCGATCTTATTGGCCTTTAAATCTACTTCGAAAGCATATTTCCCCTGGCTGTTCAGCCCGGCTACCTTTTCAGTAACGATGGGTCTTTTTAGTACACTCATGATTTTGCAGACAATAAGGTTTCAATTTTAGGCAGAGCCGTTTCAGTAATAATCAGGCGTTCTGCGTTAATCAGATCGTAAGTGTTGACCGAATCGGCGGTTGTGACCTTCGTTTTCGGAAGATTGCGGCTCGACAGGTAAACATTGCTGTCGGGTCCTTCCAGGATCAGAAGCGTCTTCTTCCCGTTCAGCGCCAATGCCTGCAGCAGGCTCAGGTATGACTTCGTCCTGGGCTGTTCAAATGTGAAAGCTTCCAGAACAGAGATCGCGTTTTCCTTAGCTCTTGCCGAAAGCACAGACCGGCGTGCCAGCACTTTAATCTTCTTGTTCAATTTAAAATCGTAATCCCGCGGACGAGGCCCGAATACACGGCCACCACCTACAAAAACGGGCGATTTGATGCTACCCGCACGAGCGCCGCCAGTACCCTTCTGACGCTTGATTTTCCTTGTAGAATAATTTACCTCTGCTCTCTCCTTGGATTTATGCGTACCCTGGCGCTGGTTAGCCAGGTAATGCTTCACATCGAGATATACTACGTGTTCATTCGGCTCGATGCCGAATATCTCCTCCGGTAAAGTCACTTTCTTGCCGCTCTCTTTACCTTCTATGTTCAAAACTGACAGTTCCATCGGCATTACTTTTCAATGATTACAAATGAATTCTTAGCCCCTGGGATTGAGCCACTGACCACCAGAATATTCTGCTCAGGGATCACTTTCAAAACCTTAAGGTTCTGAACAGTAACTCTGTTCCCACCCATACGGCCGGCCATGCGCAAGCCCTTGAATACCCTCGAAGGGAACGAACATGCACCGATAGAACCCGGGTGACGTTGCCTGTTGTGCTGACCATGAGTCTGGCCACCCACACCACCGAACCCATGACGTTTTACAACACCCTGGAAACCACGTCCTTTGGTTTTACCCACGACGTCTACGAATTCTCCCTCCTCGAAGATATCCTGAACGGTCAGCTCGGAGCCGAGCTCCAGGGGCTGTTCAAAATACTTGAATTCGACAAGCTTCTTCTTGGGAGAAGTGCCCGCCTTCTGGAAGTGTCCCAGAAGCGGTTTTGTTGTGTGCTTCAGCTTACGTTCGCCGAAGCCCAGTTGGACGGCATTATAGCCATCGCTTTCTTTGGTCTTGACCTGCGTAACCACGCAAGGCCCAGCCTGAATAACCGTACACGCCAGAGCCTGCCCGTCAGCGTTGTATAAGCTGGTCATTCCGATTTTCTTACCTATTAAACCAGACATTTGAAAAAAATTTAAAACAGCAGGTATTAACCTAATTATAAATGGAGCGCAAAGTTAGAAAAAGAATTTTCAAAATAAAAGGAGACCAGACTAAATCTGATCTCCTTTTTATGACCGTAAACAAACCTGCGCTTGCTTATCGGTCAGAGATCAGATGTGGTTTCCGGCCCGGACCTTCACCTGAATTATGTTTTAGGCTTCTTCTAAACCTTGATCTCTACGTCTACGCCGCTGGGCAGATCAAGTTTCATAAGCGCATCTACTGTCTTTGCGCTCGATGAAAAAATATCTACCAGGCGCTTGTAAGTACAAAGCTGGAATTGTTCCCTGGCTTTTTTGTTAACGTGCGGAGAACGCAGTACTGTGAACTTCTCCTTCTGCGTAGGCAGGGGGATAGGCCCGCTTACCACCGCTCCTGTAGCCTTAACAGCCTTTACGATCTTCTCAGCCGATTTGTCAACAAGGTTGTGATCAAACGACTTAAGCTTAATTCTGATTTTCTGATTCATCTTATTTTTTTCTGGTCCTTGAAATTTTCAGGATCGTGTGATGAAAGGACCATTTATTCCATCACCCGTGGTCTGTGTCCTCACAGACCACTGAATTTACGCGTTTACCTTCCCTTTGGCTTTCTCGATCACCGCTTCCGCAAGGTTAGCCGGCAGGAAGTCATAGTGGGAGAAAGTAAGGTTTGCCGTTGCACGGCCCGAGCTGATGGTACGCAAATCGGTCACGTATCCGAACAGCTCTGCCAAAGGTACGTCGGCCTTGATCACCTGTGAACCGGCTTTTGTATCCATACCTTTCATGATACCCCTTCTCCGGTTAAGGTCACCGGTAATAGGTCCTGTATATTCGTCGGGTGTCACTACCTCTACCGCCATGATCGGCTCGAGCAGCTTGGCGCCGGCGTTACGCGCCGATTCCCTGAAGCCGAGACGGCCCGCCATTTCAAAAGAGAAAGAGTCGGAGTCGACATCGTGGAAAGAACCGTGGAACAGCCTGACTTTGCAGGAATCCACCGGGTACCCGGCCAGAGGACCATTGCTCATTGCCTCCTGGAAACCTTTCTGGATAGAAGGAATGAATTCTCTCGGGATCACCCCACCCACGATCTGGTTTACAAACTGCAGGCCTGTCTTTTTCTCCTGGCCCGGCTCATCGTCGTCACGCGGCCCGATCTCGAAAACGATATCGGCAAATTTACCACGACCACCGGTTTGTTTCTTGTAAACCTCGCGGTGCTCGAAATTTTTGGTGAGCGCCTCTTTATAAGCAACCTGGGGAGCACCCTGGTTAATTTCTACTTTAAACTCGCGACGCAGACGATCGATGATGATTTCCAGGTGAAGCTCACCCATCCCTCTCAGGATTGTCTGGCCTGTTTCATGGTCGGTATTTACTACCAGCGTAGGATCTTCCTCAACAAGCTTGGCGATGGCATTCCCGAACTTATCCTGGTCGGCAGTTTTCTTAGGCTCAACCGCGTAGCCGATAACCGGCTCGGGGAAATCCATGGATTCAAGCACGATGGGGTTCTTTTCATCCGAAAGCGTATCCCCGGTTTTGATATCCTTAAAACCAACTACCGCGCCGATATCACCTGCTTCCAGGCGCTCGATCTGGTTCTGCTTGTTGGCATGCATCTGGAAGATACGTGAAATACGCTCCTTGCTGCCTGAACGGTTATTCAATACATAAGAACCCGATTCAAGTGTTCCGGAGTAGGAACGGACAAAGCAAAGACGACCAACATATGGGTCGGTTGCGATCTTGAACGCAAGCGCGGCAAACGGCGCATCGCCGGACGGCTTACGCGCTATCTCTTCACCTGTACGGGGATCAGTTCCTTTAATGCTCTCCCTGTCAAGCGGCGAAGGCAATAACGCCATTACCAGGTCCAGCATGGTCTGCACTCCCTTGTTTTTGAAGGAAGATCCGCAAACCATCGGAACAATTTTCATATCGATCACGGCCGCCCTGAGCGCTGTCAGAATTTCGTCTTCGGTGATGGATTCAGGATCTTCAAAGAACTTCTCCATCAGGCTTTCATCGTATTCGGCTACCGCCTCAAGCAGCTTCTCTCTCCATTCGGCAACCTCGTCGACCATATCTTCGGGGATCGGGACGACTTCATAGGTCATGCCTTTGTCGTGCTCATTCCATACCATCCCGCGGTTGTTGATCAGGTCGACCACACCCTTGAAGTTTTCTTCAGAGCCTATCGGTAACTGAAGAGGTACGGCATAAGATCCGAGCATCTCCTTTACCTGGCGGCAAACGTTCAGGAAGTCGGCGCCGGAGCGGTCCATTTTGTTGACAAAGCCGATCCGCGCTACATTATAGTTATTAGCGAGGCGCCAGTTTGTTTCCGACTGGGGCTCCACGCCGTCAACGGCGCTGAACAGGAAAACAAGCCCGTCCAATACACGCAGCGAGCGGTTTACCTCCACAGTGAAATCCACGTGACCGGGCGTATCTATAATATTAATATGATACTGCTCTCCGCGATATTCCCATCCTACAGTAACGGCGGCAGATGTAATGGTGATACCTCTCTCCTGCTCCTGCTCCATCCAGTCGGTGGTGGCACCTCCGTCATGCACCTCTCCCAGCTTGTGGCTCACACCGGAATAGTAAAGAATACGCTCCGTTGTAGTGGTTTTTCCCGCGTCGATGTGAGCGGCAATACCAATATTTCTTGTTAATCTCAGATCACGTGCCATTGGTTTGTGGCTTGTTGTTTGTCAGTTTTTTAGAAAACAGAGCGCAAAATTAGCGTTTCCGTTTTTTATTTACAAAAAATATCACGGTATTTCTTACTTATTTTTTGAGATCAGGTGTAGCAACCTGCCTGCTTTGCCATTCGCAGAGTGTCTGCCCCCCTTTCACAAGGCCCGGAAAAGATTCTGCGGGGGCGTCTGCCCTATCGCTGCGGTTATTTTTTCGACCATTCCGTCGATCGATTCGTCTTCTTCAAACCGCAACGGAGCCTGGATGCGTACGGAAAGCTGTGTATTACGCTTTTTAAACCTGAGCCCTTTCTTGTCAAAGGCCCGCCGGAAACCGTTGATGATGACAGGGACTACGATGGGATTGTTCTCTTTGATCATATAGGCGGTTCCCTTCCTGACGGGCGCAAAAGGCTTGGTGGTACCCTGGGGAAAGCTGATCACCCAGCCGTGGTCCAGTCCTTTCGCGATTTTGTTCTGCCCCGTGTTGTCAAGGTCTCTTTTAACATTCTCGCCGCTGGCCCGCCACGACCTTTCAACGAGAATAGCTCCCACCGTGGTAAAGATCTTCGGCAGGATCCCTCCTTCCTTCATCGTTTCGGCAGCCGCCACGTAGTATATCCTCGCCCGCGGCGAAAACAGGTAGAAGGGAGGGGAAACCGTATTGCTGTATCCCCACTTGGCCGCGCAGAATATATGATAGAACGACATCACGTCTGCGAAGTAGGTCTGGTGGTTTGAAAGGAAAAGTACGCCCTGGTCGGGTAAACCGGCCAGGTGCTCCATCCCTTCTATCTTCAGGCGGTTTACGGCCGTAAGGCGGTAATACGTAGACCATCCGAGGACAAAAATCATGATCCGCTTCAAAAGCAGCGAATTCCCGAAAGGATCCTTCTCAAACAACCCCAGGAAATCGAGCCGCTTCAGGAATCGGGGCAGGTAACTGTAAATAATTTTCTGTCCTGGCATTTGTTTATTGCAAACTCCGGTTAACCGGTGACTATTATCTCCTATTTTCGTATCAAAGATGATTGAATCTTCAAATTAGTACTTTTGTAAAAGTATTTCATAAACAATTTATACCAAACCTACTATGAATATGCTATCGCGCTGTATACAAACGGTTTCTTTACTGATAGCAGCCGCGACTATTTTCGGCTGTTCCGTAAACCCCGTAACGGGAAAGAAGGAAATCGTCTTTATGTCCCAGGAGAAAGAAATCGCGCTCGGGGCAGAATCCCACCCTTCCATAGTAGCCACCATGGGGCTCTATGAAGACAAAAAGCTGCAGGCTTTCATTAACGAAAAGGGGAAAGCGATGGCCGCTATCTCGCACCGTCCCGATCTTCCCTACCAGTTTTATATCGTAGACTCCCCGGTTGTCAATGCATTTGCCGTGCCCGGCGGCTATGTCTATTTTACAAGGGGCATCATGGCACATTTCAACAATGAAGCCGAATTTGCCGGCGTACTGGGCCATGAGATAGGCCATATCACCGCCAGGCATTCGGCCAGGCAGCAGACTTCGCAGATATTGGGGCAGGGCGCCCTTATGGCCGGTATGATCCTTTCTCCCCAGGTACGCGCCATGGGGGAAAGCGCCGTACAGGGCCTCCAGATGCTGATGCTGAGCTATAGCCGTGCGCACGAGACCGAATCGGATGAGATAGGCGTGACCTATTCCAGCAAAATAGGGTACGACGCGAAGGAAATGGCCCAGTTTTTCGGGACATTGAAACGGCTCAGCGACAAGAGCGGCCAGGCCATCCCGACATTCCAGTCGACTCACCCCGACCCGGGCGACCGCTACAATAAGGTGGGGCAGTTGGCTCAGGCCTACCAGAGCAGCAATCCGGGCACCTATTCTGTCAACCGGGAAGGCTATCTGAAAATGATCAACGGGATTATTTACGGCAACGATCCCAGGCAGGGATTCGTTGAAAATAATACCTTCTACCATCCCGAGCTGAAATTTCAGTTCCCGGTACCCAAAGGCTGGCAATACGAGAATTCACCCATCCAGTTCCAGATGGCCCCGAGCGACGGCAAATCGCTGATGATGCTGACGCTGGGTTCCGGCAATACGCTCGAAGAAGCGGCGCAAAACATCGTGAAGCAATATAATTTCAAGGTACTGGAAAATGCGAAGCAGACCATAAACGGTAATCCTGCGCTCGTCATGGTCAGCCAGCAGCAGGCGGAACAGCAGCAAGGACAGACCACTACGCAAGATCCCAAGACAACCGTCCAGATCGCCACCTGGATCATACAGTACGGGGGCGTCATGTATGTTATGCACGGGATGACTTACCAGAACAACTTTAACAACCAGTTCAACACCTTCAAATCGGTAGCCGGCGGGTTTAAATCGCTGAGCGATCAGAGCAAGCTCAACCGGAAGCCTGAAAGGATCATTATCAAAACCGTGGATCGGGACGGTACCTTCCAGCAGGCGATGCAGGCGCTGAACATGCCCGCCAACCGGATGGAAGAGCTCGGTATCCTGAACGGGATGAACCCCAACGACCGGGTTACGCGCGGAATGCAGATCAAGACAATCGGCATGTAGCCAAAACACCTTAGCGGTAACGCTTAAGAGCGGCTCTTTTTCAATCGTTGATTTGTACCATTAACCCCGTAAACTTTTTATATCGTTTCGTAAATAAGATCCTTAAATTTGCGGCTGAACCAACCACCCGGGAAACCGGATCCGCTTCATGCTAAAGAAAAGCCGGCTTTACAGCATATTGTTTAACAAATGCCCGAAGTGCCATCAGGGGCAAATCTTCAAGCACCAAAGCGCGTACTGGCCTGTCACCGGGTTTGACAAAATGAACCAGTCATGCTCTGAATGCGGGCAGAATTTCGTGCCGGAACCCGGCTTTTACTACGGCGCCATGTACATGAGCTACGCCTTCTATGTAATGGTCATCCTGGTCGCCGTGCCGATAGGGTTAAATTGGCTAGACCTTGACATCACAACCCTGATGGGCGTGCTCATTGTCCTTTTCATTATCCTGACGCCTGTTTTCTTCCGTCTCGCCCGCAGAGCGTGGCTTGCGATTTTTGTCCCCTACGCCGGCCAAAAAGAAGATAAGGCTTCCACCGCTACAAAAAACATCAGTCAATAAGACTGACCGACTCATTTCCGGGGAAAGTGCGTCAATCCCGGATAAGACCAAATTGTCTGGCCAGTCGGTTCAAGTCCATGACAGACTTTATTGCTAGTTTCTCAAAGATTCGGAAGCGGTACGAGCTGGCGGTCGAGCTGCTGATTGATAGTGCGTTGCCCACTTCTATTGCACCATGGCCTTTCAGCAGCAGCAGGGCAACCTCGAATTCCCTGGCGGAAAGCTGATCAAACGGATTTTCCGGCGATTTGTTCAGGATGGCTTCCGCGAAATGCCGCGACAGGGACTCTGTCAGGTATCGTTTTCCCGTTCCGACGCAGCGGATCGCCTCGCACATTTCATTGTCGTCAATATCTTTGCAGGCATATCCGAGCGCACCCGCCCGCAAAAACCGGGGTGCATACACGTTTTCAGGGCCGACGCTGACGACGAGCGTCCGGATGTCCGGGGCCAATGCCATAATCCGGGGCAGGAGCTCCAAGGCATTTGCATCGGACATGTTGGCATCGATAATCAGCATGTCAAAACGATACTCTTTCAGCATGGCCATGACTTCCCGTCCGTTGGCGGCGAACCTTACCGTACACTTGCCGCCGAATACTTCCTTCACCATGATTTCGAGCCCCCTTCTGACAATCCCGTGGTCATCGGCAATCAGTACTGTATCCATGGTACTTAGAGTAGGTTTATTCGGATAAGCAAATCAACAAATTTTCAGCTATTACCGGGATACCCAACGGGCGTTATTTTTACCTGATCAACCACTTTCTGCGCAGGAAAGTGGTAAGCCCTGATCCGGCTGGCCGGATCAGGGCTTACAGTATTACTTACCAATTATGAACCGTTTTACCTGAGCGGGCATCTCCGACCGGCCAAACCGGATTATATAAACGCCCGGTTGCAGGCTGCTCACCTGGATTCCACCATCCGTATAGGTGCCGGTAAGCCTTCTGCCACCGTTCTGGTCATAGATTTCGTAGGTTACATCCCGTTGCCCGTCCGGCAGAAAAAGCTTTGTTGAAACCGGGTTCAAGACCGGGTTCGGGTAAACCGCTATATTTTCAGAAGCCGTCCCGGTCATATAGACACTGAGAATCCGGCTATACTCATACGTGCCGCCCAGGTCGATCATTTTCAGGCGGTAGTAGTTATTCCCCTGCAGCGGCGATGTATGCCGGAACCGGTAGGTATGCACCTCGTCGCTTTCTCCCAGCGCGACCACACTCCCCACCTCCTGCCAGTCGCGGGCATCTATGCTGTGCTCAACCCCGAACCGGTAGCTGTTGGTCTCGGCAGTGGTGACCCAGTCAAGACGTACCCGGCCTTCATCGGCAATCCCTTCCAGGCTTACCAGCGTGACCGGAAGCGGAAGATAGGTCAGTAGATAGAGGGCAGGTTCAGACTCCGCACCGGCCGCATCCCGGTAAGCAAACTCAAAGCTGGTACCGGTCGATCCGACAGATGCTACCGTAAATTCTATTTTCAGCAGTGAAGGATCAAAATCCGGGATAACCTGGCCGGCCGTCACGGGCGTATCGTTATAGAGCAGCATGGTGTTGGTCGGCAATGTGGTGATCACGATGGTGCCGCCGCTGCCCAGCGGACCGTCTTCCTCATCATTACCGGAAGGGACCGGAGGGTTACCGCTCTGTCCGTCCAGGGTAACAATGGTCCCGACCGACGGCGGCGTGATGCTGGTGCTCTCCGGGTAGGCGACCGGCGGCTGCTGAATACCTAAATTAACCGAAGCGACCCCGCCCGTCCCGGTATTGACCGTGATGGCTCCGTCGACTGTCCCGTCGGCTGTCCCTCCGCTGCTTTCACCGGTGCTCGCCCAGCCTTCCGCGCCGCTTCCGGCATAAGGCGACGAAGTACTTCCTGCAGGGTCATCGGTAAGCACAACAGTGTAGCCGGTACCCGGAGTAAGACCGCTGAAGGTATAGGTGCCGTCGACATCGACCGGAATGGTCTGCAGGACGCTATTGGTAACGGGATCGACCAGGCTCACATAGAGCGGTCCCCCGGCAGTACCGGTGCCGGTACCGTTTACGTTGCCGTCGGTCAGGCCGTTGGGGTCATGGAATACGGTGCCCGAGATGCTGACATCCTCGAAGGAGAGTGTTACGGTCGCCGGTTCACTCACAGCCCCTGCGTTGTCGATCGCCGTATAGGCGATGATCACGTCCACCGTACCGTCTTCCGGGTTGACTGCGACAGGCACGGTCGGGTTCCCGTTGGCATCGACAGGGATCGTGACTCCCCCGGTCGGGAAATTCCCGGGCGTATAGGTGTTACCCCCGATGGTAATGGTTTCCGCACCTTCAGGAAAAGCGGTGATCGTAATATCCGTAACGATACCCCCATTCTGATCATTGCCTTTAAAGGCAGTTGCAGGGACTGATACATTGGCGTCTCCGCCCGGGTTCGGCTGGGCAGGCAGGGTACTGCTTACGGCCGTTGGCGGCTGCTGGATACCGAAGTTCGCTTCGGTAACAGGACCGCTAACTGTTCCCAGCGACAAGACCCCGTCAGGAGCGCTATCGCTACCGGTACAGGCAGGTGTGATCACGCAATTGTTTTCACCGGTATGCTCCCAGTCGTCCGGCAGGTCAACCTCCGGGATGCCGGTCTGCCCTATGCCGGCAGGCGTGGTACTGATATAAATGGTGGCATCGTTGCCCGCTATGGCTCCCAGCGAATACGATCCGTCCGAAGCCACTTCCACCATGTCCACTACTTCCCCGGAGGTGTCGTCATACAAAATCGCATACAACGGCTCACCCGGGAGCGTGCCTATAGCGCTGCCGTTGACAATATTGTCTGTGAGACCGTTAACGTCGTTCAGCACATTGCCGCATACCGACTGGCGGACGATGTCGCCCTTACTGTTCTCACAATTGGTAGAGCCCACCAGACGGACAGATACGGTATAGCTGCCTGCGGCCAGGCCGGTAAAATCCGGGGAGCTTAGCCAACTGCCGTCGTTAAGCCTGTATTCATAAACCGGGCCCAGTGGGGAAGTGACGGATATGCTGCCCGCAGCGGCGCCGCAGGCGAGATGGGTGACAGTCGTTACCAGCGGGCCGGGCGCGTCGATACCAAAGCTGATGTCATCAACCAGGAAGTCGTTACCGGTTCCCCCTATGGTATTATTGGTAAGCGCAACCTCTATTTCTGAAGAAGTAGGGATAAATGAAAAAGTAAACGGCACCCATAGCCCCTGCGACGTAAGCGGCCCGGTATCTTCCGAAGCCAATACGGTTTTGTCTGAAGGCTCAATGATCTCTAATTTAATATTGGGTGGGATACCCCCGTTATGATTGTTCAGCCAAACGGTGAACCGGTAAGGCAGGGAAGTTATTAAGCCTGTAAACTTCCTGCGAAAAAATTCATCCTTTTGATAGCTGGCATTGATCAGTAACATTCTCCCCGTACCGTCTTTGGCAGTGTGGTCAAATCTGCCTGACGGGCTGGTAAAAAAATTGGTTTCAGTACGCACCCTGTAATAGCCGTCAGGAGTACCCCCTGTGCCCCCTGCATAGTGGTAGGTGGTCTGTCCGGTAAGCGGGCCATAATCATTATTTACCGAACCTGTGCCAAAGTCCTCCATAAATTCCTTACTGCAATCATTATCCAGATCCGTGGTAAATATCCTCCCGTTTTGAAAAACGATATGCACGGTTTCACCATCCGCCACATCTACGTTGACATTACCGCCTGTAGCAGATGTGATATTGCTTGTGCCGCCACCGGTGGGATCATATACAAAAATACGCTGCAGCTCCCATCCTGCTGTGCTGATACCAGCCGGCTGCGAACCGGAAAACCCGGTCTGCGTAATCATATAAGGACCCGGGGTTACTGCAATAAGTCTTGAATTGCTCCTGTGAGTGCCCGAAGGCTTTACGCGTTCATCGTCAATATATACAGGTTGCCCCGAAGCCACTTCTACTCTTTTAAAAAGAGTGCCATAATCAGAAGCGGGATTCGTCCCGAATGTCATCCAGAGGTTGTGCCCGGCACCCCCTGTAATAGATACCGTATTTGCCAATGCTGTATTCCTGGATTGTTCCTCCTGAACACTCCAGGTTGTGCCCGAAATCCACTTATGAACATAGCCGTTCCCAAACCTGGCAAATACATCGCCGGCCCCGGTAGCAGCTACATCCTGACCGGCAGTTATACCGGACGCTTTACCCAGGCTGGTTTCTGTGCCGTCACTTTGAACCTCGTATACGGTGCCGGCATTACCCCCGCCGTTTTTAATAACAATTGCCCTGTTATTGGTTGGGTTGACATCTATGTGATTGGCAAACTCAAGATTTCCTACCCTGGTCCAGGTAACGTCCGAACCACTGTACTGATAAACCCGGCCGTTTGTTGTACATACATAATGATTATTGGTAGTCCAACTGCCACCGACATCGAATGGTGTGTTCCCCTCGAAATTGCCGCCGGAACCACCTGTCCCGATTAAGTTGGCGCTACTTGCAGTAACAAGATACACATTGCCCCCTGAAATTGCCACCGCTTCATCCCCGCCGCGGCCATCGATGCGTGTAAAATTCAGTGTACTGGAGTGCTCTTGCCAGATTGTTGAGTTGCCGTTTCTAAAATGGATTTTCCCGTCGGCATTGGATATCGCCCACATACGCCCGTTTTGTGCTATACCTAAATCCCTCACAGCTATATGGTTAGGCCTGTCGTCCAGGTCGAACGATCCTGCCCCGGTATTATAGCTGAACCAAGGGGCCTGGGATTCATCCATAGCCCGGTAATGTACATAAATATAGCCCGTTTGCGCCGGGGTACAGAGCGGCGCGACGATGGTTATAAAGACTGAAATCAGCCCCAAGGCCCTGTACACAGGCCTTTTGAATAGTAACGGTCGGTTCATTTCATTGCTGTTTGATTGTTTTTGTTAATTCAGAGGGTCTGCCCGATTCCCGGTTCGACTACCTGGCCCAGTTCCCGGACGTTCTGGATTCTCAGCTTCTGGAAAATGTTTTTCTTAAGGAAGCTGACGGAGGAGGGGGAAATCCCGAGCGTACGGGCAATGGTCGAAGGTTTCACGCCTTTGCTTAAAAGGCCTGCAACGGCAAATTCACGACTGTTCAGGGTAGATACCTTTTCGACCTTGGAGAGCCTCCGCTCATCGACCAGCAGGTCAAAAAGCAGCGTTCCCATCAAATCGTTCATGTAGCGCCTTCTCTTAAGCACGCTTTCGATACAGGCAAAAAGCTCGTCGACGCTGCTTTCATTCAACAGGTAGCCCAATACGCCTGCCCGGAGACATTTCAGCATCACCGTCTCGTTTACCGTGTTGAAGCATACTACGGCCGGTACTTCCGGGAACCGCAGCCTGGCAGGCACCAGCGTCTGGTCGAGCCGCTGGGTCTGTTCAGCAGTGATTACCATCACCAACAGATCGGGCACGGCCCCATCCAGTTTTTCAACCAGTTCGTCGAGATCCCCGCCGCTGCTGACCAGTACCGCACCGAATTTTTCACGAAAAGCTACGGTTAATCCTATACGATAGATAGGGAAAGTATCGATAAGACCTATGGTCAGTTTGTTCCCGGTTGACTGCTGATGATTCATATTTCATATAGGATGAATTGTCCTGTACAGGATGACAAGGTTGGGGTGCATCCTGTTTCGTGTGTTTTATTATGGAATAACGCAGCAAAGTTCCTCGCGGCTGATGCTAAAAAAAAGCACGATTCCGCTACACTTATGTAGATTTATATCTACAAACAATGGATAGAAATCTATACGGATAGGTTTCGGGAATTGGCCTGGGATTGAGAAATTGCCGTATATTCCGGTTCCGTTCAGGGTTTTTACCTGAATACGTGCCGGGCGCCACTCTTGGATATTGATAAAGGGGATGCAAACTATTTCGACAATCGCGGGGCTTGCTTTTTCACTGGCATCGTTTCTTTCCGCCTCCGGGCAGGTCATGGAAGGGAGCTATGGGATCAGGCATTTTACGACCGATAACGGGTTGCCGCAGAACAGCGTAAAGGCCGTCTGCTTCGACAGGGCGGGCTATTGCTGGCTGGCTACCGAGATGGGACTGGTCCGTTACGACGGAAGGGCATTCCGGGTCTTCGGTACCGCCAACCTGGAAGGTGTCGCCTCCGACCGGATCCAGTACATGCTGCGCAGCGCTGCCGGCGACGTTTACGCGATGACGGCTTCCATCGAGCTGCTGGAAATCTATCATCCGGCCGACGATTATGCGCCCGTGCCCCGCAGATCGCAAAAAGACGTATTGCTTGGCAATCGCGGCCTCGCGATCGACAACCCAGCTTCCGTAGAACAAATCCGGAGGACGGTCCCTCACTACCCGACGGCCCGTTACCCGGATTATTTCGGGCTGCCCGACGGAAGCGTTTACCTGTATAACCACGATTCCCTGTTTTGCATCCGCCCGGATGGAGAAAAGGAAAGGCTGCCGGACTATCGTAAAGGAAACGGGAAGACCGCGCCGGATCTGCTCCCCTTTCCCGATCATGTTTTGCATATTACGGGAAACCAGGCCTTTATCTGGCAGGGAACCGCGTTCCTCGGCACGCTGCCGCTTCCGGAAGAAGCGCAGGTGAAGCAAAGCCCCGGCCCGGCCGTGCACCCCAGGTTCTACGTCGACGGGATGACGACCTATTTTGTCCGGGACAGGGCCCTTTACCAACTGGTGCCGGATGCCGGCAGGCTGGATGCACGCCTGGTGCTGAAAGATCTTCCGGCCGACGATATCGCCTGCGTCGCGCATTTTGAAGGCAAGTACTATATCGGGACATTTACCAACGGGCTGTACGAGATGTCGCTCCCGGAATTTGCCTACCCCCGGATGCCTGCGGAGCTGCGCAGCGAAAACTTCTATGCCCAGGCCAGGATCAACGATTCGCTGATCTTTGTAAGAGATGTGCTTCTCCCGGTCGGTAAAAGCGGCGCGAAGATGCTTCCCACACACACCGCGACTACCTGCGCCTACCTGACCGAAGGGAATGCCTTTTATTTTGAGGAAGACTACCAGCTTAAAAAATACGATCTGCGAACAGGGGATATCCGTTTTATTACCTCCCTTGACAACCGGCTCCGGTATATCGGCCGGCAGGAAGACGGCCGGGTGATCTTTGCCACGACGAAATTTATCGGCCGGCTTGAAAATGACACCGTCGCTGATCTCAGGCGCTTCCCCGACCAGCTCGTCATAGACCAGGTGGTCCCCTTGAGCAAATGGCGTTACCTGCTGTGCACGGAGTCGGGTCTGAAATGGTATGACATCAGGGACAACAGGGTTTACTTCGATGTCCTGGATGCCGTCCCGATCCGGACGGCGCTGCCCGAACGATCTGACAGGATATGGATAGCTTCCTACGGGAGGGGCTGCTACCTGCTCGACCGCGGCCGGCTGTATCCCTTTCCGCTGGGCCCGCTGGAGGCCCTGAAGACAGTACATGCTTTCATTCATGATGCCTCCGGGAATCTTTGGCTCCCGACCAACAACGGGCTGTTCCGGGTCAGGAAGAACGACCTCGTTGATGCGCTGATCAGCCGCAGCGGCAGCCCGTATTTTTTCCGGCTGAGCCGTGAGCAGGGACTGCGGACAAATGAATTCAACGGAGGGTGCGATCCTGCTTTCGTCTGGCTGAAAGACAGCCTGCTGTCGTTGCCGTCGCTCAACGGGCTTGTCTGGTTTTACCCGCACAAAATACAGGTCCGGTTGCCGCTGCAGCGTCTTTACGTCGACAGGATTATGCTCAATAACCGGCCGTTCGACGGAGCCGCCCCGATCGTGCTCCCGCCTGATTTTACGACGATTTCCGTCGCCGTCGGCAGTCCTTATTTCGGGAACCGGGAGAATCTTTCATTTGAATACCGGCTGGCCGGTTTAAACGACGAGTGGCATCCGCTTCCCGAATCCGGTACGCTGACGCTGAATGGCATCCCGGCGGGAAATTACCGGATCCTTTTCAGGAAAGCGGGGAACCCGGACGGGGAAGCGCCGGGGAGCCTGGTAATTCCCCTTACGGTCCGCCCCTGGTTTTACCAGACGATCTGGTTCTGGTGCCTGGCGGCATCAGCAGTAGCGATAACCGTATGGCTTTTCTGGAAAAGGCGCTCCAGGGCCCTGAAAATGCGGGCTGCGGAGCTGGAAGCACAGGTGGCGGCAAGGACTGCAGAACTCAGCGTTGCCGTCGAAGACCTGGCCCGATCGGAGCTGGCGCTTTCCTGCAGTAATGAAGCAAAAGACAAAGTGATGACGATGGTGCTGCACGACCTTCGCTCCCCGATACGTTTCATCACCCAGATCAGCAGCTATATAGCGGATAATTTCAGCGAGCTAAGCAGGGAAGAGGCCGAAAAAATGCTATTTGATCTCAAAGTAGGCAGCAAAGCGCTGGATGTCTTCGCCAGGGATTTTTTCGTGTGGGCTGTCAGCCAAAAGGAGGGATTTGAACCAAAACCGGACTCTTTTGCCATATCGTTGCTGTTTACCGAAATCAGGGAACTTTACGAGGAGATCCTCGCCAGCCGGAACAACCGGTTGGCCATCAGGGAAACCATGCTGGCCTGTTGCACCGACTACCAGATTCTCTCCTTTGTTTTGAGGAACCTGATCGACAATGCCAATAAAAATACGACGGACGGGACGATCAGTCTGGACGTCGGGCGGGTAGAAAGCACCCTCGTCTTCACGGTTGCCGATACGGGGCCGGGCCTCAGCCAGGCAGAAATAGACTATTTTTTCGACCGCCGCAGAAAGACATCTGCCGGCGGCACCGGAAGCCTGCTGATAATGGACATGCTGAGCCTGATCGGTGCTTCAATACATATCGATTCGCCGGATGGCGGAGGCAGTAGCTTCCGTATCATAATCCCCGACAGTGGCGGGAAATAGATCGGGGAAATGACGCTACTACCATCTCCAGCCTATTTTTACTCCGCCATACCAGTTTTCTTTGGGGGCGGCATTGTAAAACCGGTTTCCGAAAGCATTAAGGTCGAAGCCCAGGGAATAGATCTCCGCTTTTACCCGCTCGGCCGAAGCGCTGACTTCCGAGAAGAGATGTTTCCCCCAGTTTTTGTGCCAGATCATCCGCACGTTGAACCGGTGGTAGGGGCTGCTCTCGACGGTGTTGATGTCATTCAGGAAAAAGCTCCCTCCGTACTGGTATACGCCGAAAACGCGGATCCCGTAAGGGAAAAGCAGGTCGACGCCGCTGCTTTGCTCAAATCTGGGAACTCCCGGTAATGCATTGCCGGAAATATCTGCATCGCCTGTCTGGTATTGATAAAATGTATAGTGGGTATAAGTGCCCGCATGCCATAACCTCAGCTCTTCCATCAACGCGCTCTTCTTCAATACCGGGTATTCGAGCCGCCATTCTACGCCGTTCTGCCGGGTTTTGCCGGCATTGACGAAGTACTCCGCTCCCTGCTCGTCAGTCCTCCTCACGATCGTTTCGCTGAGCCCGAAGCTATAACCGGTAACCTCCGCCGACAACCCGTACGCGGAATACCTGAAGCTAAGCTCCTTGTTAAATCCTGTTTCCGCTTCCAGGTCTCTCCTGAATCCCCCCGCCGACGGACGGACTTCCA
Source organism: Spirosomataceae bacterium (assembly GCA_037191015.1). Lineage (GTDB taxonomy): Bacteria > Bacteroidota > Bacteroidia > Cytophagales > Spirosomataceae > Ravibacter. Next base: position 22,256 of record JBBCKD010000013.1, on the reverse strand, counting down.
GTAAGGTCGGAGGCGAGAACCCCCTGCTTACCGAACCGGTTACCGACCAGTTGTTATGGAATACCTTATTGACCGACAACCTCGGCATGACCGCTCCGTCGAAAGACTTCCTCAGATCGGCATAGTCTCCGGGAAAGTAGGACTCATGCCGGTAGTTGAGAAGCGAATAGCTCAACCCACCGGCCAGGGTAAGCTGCCCTGGGAATACGGCTTCCAACTGCGAAAAGACCGACCCCTGCCGGGCCGAAATATCTTCGGAAGTCTGTTGGGCTCCCGGGCTTCCGCCCATATTATCGTAATTACGCTGCACGGATCTTCCTGTCTGCCATTCAAACCCGCTTGTCCATATCAGCCTGGAGCTGCCTTTTTCTGCTGTATACTGCCAGCTGTTGCGCCCGCCGACACCATGCTCCTCACGTTTTTCGTAATTGGAAATAAAAGGGTTGGCAAAGTTGTTGGTGGATACGTAAAGCCCGATCTCCTGGCTCCACTTCTCCGACAGCTTCAGCCTGTGCCCGGCTCCAAGCAGCAGGTATTTCGACATGATGCGCGCGTTCTGGGCTTCGCTTCCCGGCAACACGGGCGTTGCGGGCCGGGCCTGCCTGGGATTTTCGTCAAACTGCGCCTTGTTCAGTCCTCCCGGAGTCTGGTACCATAGATCTGAGTAAGACCCCAATACAGACAGGGTACCTTTTTTTCCGAAGTCATTGCTGGTTGTAAAGGTAAATCCCTCCCGCCGCATGCTACTCTGGTTGCGGTAGCCGGCCTGCTCCTGGTGCCCGTATTGTATCCGGGTTGAGCCCAACTGCAGCCCTGTATTGTAATGCCGGAAACCATATTGCCCTGCTCCTGCACTCTGGGTAAACTCGCCTTTCCCTTCTTCTCCCGCGGGACTGTACATCAGAACAACCCCGCCTGTTCCCGCTCCGTAAAGACTGCTCCCGGGACCCTTGATTACTTCCATGCGGTCTACAGCGCCGAAATCCAGGACGTTAAGGGCAGTATTCCCGTTAACGTCCGTAAACGGTATTCCGTTCCAGTAAAACTTGACATTCCTGATCCCGAAGGGAGACCGCATCATGCTACCCCGCACCGAAAACCGGTAGCTTCCCGGCGACCTCTCCTCCATCCTGACCCCGGGCAGCGTATTCACCGCATTGCTCCAGGTAACAGGCGCAAATCGGCTCAGCCCCGCAGGCGTCAGAACGCCCACCGACGCCGTACTTTCCAGGATCGTTTTCTTCGATCCATAGGCATTTACCGTCACCATATCCAGCCCAAGGGTTCTAAGGGTATCGGTCTGCGACACGCCGGTATGTGAAAAAAAGATACCGGCCCCCAAAAACAAAAACTTTATCCGGAAAAAAATGCTTCGTCTCATGTGTATCATTACAATCAGCCCATACGAATATAACTCCCCAGCCACTTCAGATCTCCCTCATGCTTCTTCATGATCTCCGCGATCGCCGGATCATGCCGGTTGCCCTCAAACTCCACGAAAAACCAGAACCCGAAATCCGAGCCGTTCCGCGACGGCCGGCTCTCTATCTTGGTAAGATTGATCCCCCGGTCGTTAAAGTCTTTCAGGAAGCGGAACAAAACTCCCGGTGTATTGGTATGAGGTAAATTGGCAATAATGGTGGTTTTGTCGCGGTCGGTAGGCTGGTTCTTAAAATCTTTCCCCAAAATTAAAAACCGGGTACGGTTCTGATCGCTGTTTTCAATATTGTCGAACAGCACCGGGATCTTGAACAATTTCGCAGAAATACTGGAGCATATCGCGGCGGAAGCAGGCTCACCGGCAGCCAGCCTGGCCGCCTTGGAAGTCGAATCGACCGGTATGAACTCCACCTCGTTTTCATCAAAATATTCCCTCAGGAACACGCTGCACTGGCGGAACGCAATATCTTTTGAGTAAATGGTTTTGATATCCCTGATCGAGTCGGCCTTCGATACAAGCGTAAAATGAATGCTAAGATAGAGCTCGGCCGCGATCAGCAGCTCCTTTTCGCGCAGCAGGTCTACGGTCTCGGGGACTATCCCTTCCTGGTTGTTTTCCACCGGCACTACCCCGAAAGCGGCCCTGCCGGTTTCGACGCTGTCAAATACCGACCGGATGGTAGGCAGCACCAGATATTCGCTCATTCCCCCGAAGCGGCTTTCGGCAGCCTGGTGTGTAAAGCTTCCTTCAGGTCCCAGAAAAGCCACCCGCTCCGGCAATTCCAGGTTCCTCGATACGGCAAATATTTCCAGGAATATGGCTTCGATCGCCGATTCGTTAAGCAGGCCGTCGTTTTGCCGCTCCAGCCGGCGCAGGATCTCCTGCTCCCGCTCGGGCCTGTAGATTACGCTTTTCTCCGCTCTTTTTAGTATGCCTACTTCCTTTACAAGCTTCATCCTTTTGTTCAGCAGCGCCAGCAGCTCGTCATCAACGGCATCTATTTTATTTCTTATCTCCTTTAAGTCCACTTCTCAGATTTAATACGTCTTTTAAAATTCTCCCGATACCCCCGCACTTCCGGTCAGGCCGCCCCGGAAAGCTCATCCTGGTTTTTCTCGATCCTCAGGTTTTCGATGATATTCTTTTGCCGGTCGGGCGTATTCTTACCCATATAATAGGTCAGGATCTTCTGTATGGAATCCTCCTTATCCAGGAAGATAGGTTCGAGCCGCATGTCCTCCCCTATGAATTTTCCGAATTCGTCGGGCGAGATCTCCCCCAGTCCCTTAAACCTGGTAATCTCGGGTTTACCGCCCAGCTTCGCAATAGCTTCCGACTTTTCCTGGTCTGAATAGCAATAGATGGTTTCCTTCTTGTTCCTTACCCTGAAAAGCGGGGTTTCCAGGATGAAAAGGTGCCCGTTCCTTACCAGGTCGGGGAAAAACTGCAGGAAAAACGTCATGAGGAGAAGCCTGATATGCATCCCGTCCACATCGGCGTCGGTTGCAATGACGATCCGGTTGTATCGCAGGCCTTCCATCCCGCCTTCTATATCCAGCGCGTGCTGAAGCAGGTTGAACTCCTCGTTTTCATACACGATCTTTTTTGTAAGACCGAAGCAATTGAGGGGTTTTCCCCGCAGGCTGAATACCGCCTGGGTGGCAACATCCCGCGACTTGGTGATCGAGCCGCTTGCCGAGTCCCCTTCCGTCAGGAAGAGCGTGGTAAGCTTATGCAGCTCATTTTTTTCATCTACCAGGTGTACCCGGCAGTCGCGCAGCTTCCGGTTATGCAGATTGGCCTTCTTGGCACGCTCATTCGCAAGCTTTTTGATCCCGGCAAGCTCCTTTCTTTCCCGCTCCGACTGCTCGATGCGTTTTTTGATCGCGTCGCGCGCCTCGGGATGCATGTGGAGAAAATTGTCAAGCCTTTCCTTCAAAAAGTCGTTGATGAACGTCCGGACGGTCGGGCTGGAGGGGTCGGGCGAGATATTGTTCGATCCGAGCTTCGTCTTCGTCTGGGATTCAAATACGGGCTCCTGTACCCTTATCGCAATAGCCGCTATGATCGACGACCGGATATCTTCCGGGGCGTAGTCCTTACCGAAATGCTCGCGTATCGTTCGGACGAACGCCTCGCGGAATGCGGCCAGGTGGGTACCTCCCTGGGTGGTATACTGGCCGTTCACAAATGAATAATATTCTTCGCCGTACTGGTTGCCGTGGGTAACCGCAAGCTCTATATCGTCGCCCCTCAGGTGTATGATCGGATAGCGTATAGACTCCTGGTCAGCCTTGTTCCGGAGCAGGTCGAGCAATCCATCCTGGGAAAAGTACTTCTGACCGTTGAAATTGATGGTTAACCCCGCATTCAGGTAGCAGTAATTCCAGATCATGTTCTGCAGGTACTGCGGGATATACCGGAAGTTTTTGAATATGGTATTGTCCGGCTCGAATATCATCGATGTGCCGTTCCGCAGCGAAGTGGTTTCCTCGTCAGATTCACGGAGCAGCACGCCTTGTGAAAATTCGGCCCATTTCAGCCTGCCGTCCCTCACCGATTGCACCCTGAAAAAGCTCGAGAGCGCATTCACCGCCTTCGTACCTACCCCGTTCAGCCCTACCGATTTCTGGAAGGCGCCGGAGTCATATTTTCCGCCGGTATTTATTTTGGAAACACAATCTACTACTTTACCCAAGGGGATACCCCTCCCATAGTCCCGCACTTCTACCCGGTGCTCGGATATTTTAAGATCAATTACTTTTCCGTAACCCATCATATGTTCATCGATCGAGTTATCGATAATTTCCTTTACGAGCACATAAATTCCGTCATCGACAGAGGCGCCATCCCCCAACTTCCCGATATACATCCCCGGCCGGAGGCGGATATGCTCCTTCCAATCCAGGGACCTGATACTGTCATCATCGTACTTTACCTGATTGTTTTCTGCCATAATTACTATAAACCTCCTTTTTATGTCTCTGATTCCATTTTGTGTTTCAATCTTCCCAAGCCGTATTCCGGGCAAATTGTCGCGTGGTTCGATCCAGAAATCGCGCCAATCCTTTAAAAATAGGAAAAATCTAATTTACTTTGCCGAATTAATAAATAGCTTGAATTCCAAATATACGCGGATATTCGTTGATTTCGTTAATTGCAAAGTGGGTTTTGGTACATACAGATACACTAAATTCCGATACTTGTATAGATAGGTTTCTTATCCGGCATCATGTTTACATCGAAAAAGCTTAGTTTCTTTATATTAAAACTCGGAGTCGCCTGTGCAGTTCTTTTTACAACGCTACAGGGCTTTGGACAGGGAGCACCCGCAGTACCCGGCGGAGGACAAGGCGCGCCATCGGGAGTCCCGGGCGGAGCCACACAGGGTACGGGCCTTCCGACCTCGGCAGAGATCCAGAATGCGGTCAAGCAGGGGACTTCCGGGCAGCAGAATGCAAATCAGCAGACCGCGACGAAGGAAGCGAAGCAGGGGAAGCTGACACCTACCCAGCTGGATACGACGTCGGGTATTGCGCCGACAGATACTGCCGAAATCGCCAGGCAGACGCTGCTCAACAAGATTTTCGGGCATAAGCAGTTTTCACAGAGCGCGTTCAACCCGCTCCAGAACCAACCCATTGCAACCCCGATGAGCTATACCGTGGGTCCGGGTGACGAGTTGAACATCAACATTTACGGGAACATACAGCAGGATTTCACCGGGATCACCGTGAACCGCGACGGCTATATATCGTTGCCCAGGATAGGCAGCATCTATGTGTTGGGAAAAACGGTAGACGAGATTACAAAGCTGCTGATCGGCAAGCTGGCGCCATATGCCCCGAGCCTGTTGGGCCAAGGCGGAGGCGCAGCCAGATCGACGCTCCGGATCTCGCTGGCAGAAGTAAGGTCGGTGCAGGTATATGTAACGGGAGAAGTGATGAAGCCCGCTACTTACGAGCTTACATCCCTGCACTCCGCCTTTAATGCGCTGTACCTGGCGGGCGGGCCGAATGAGATCGGTACGTTCCGCAATATCAAGGTGGTTCGCGATAACAAGGAAATCTCGACGATCGATACGTATGAATATTTTTTGACCGGAAAGCTGGAAAATGATGTCCTTGTCCGCGACAACGACCGTATCATAGTAGGCTATTACGATACCAGGGTCGAGATCCAGGGCAATATTAAAAAACCCGGTCTTTACGAGATGAAGGCGGGTGAAAAGCTCTCCGATCTCTTCCGGTTTGCCGGCGGCTTTACAGACGATGCCTACAGGGCGCAGTACAGGGTGCTACGCTTTACTTCCAAGGAAAGGAAGATCGTCGATGTAACCGAAAGCCAGGCCGGGGACTTCGAGCTTAAAACAGGAGATCTCGTTACTGTCGACGCAGTGCTCGACCGTTTTGAAAATATGATCACCATAGAAGGCGCCGTAATGCGGCCGGGAGAATATTCGCTGGAAGGCAACCCAACGCTCAAAAAACTGCTTGAGACTGTGCAGGGACTGCGGGAAGACGCGTTTCCCGGCAGAGTCCAGGTCAGCCGCACACGCCCCGACCAGAGCATCGAGAATCTTTCCGTCAATCTTTCCGACATTCTCAGTAACCGGATACCCGATCTCCAGCTATCGCGTCTCGACGTGGTGTACGTGCCGTCGGTTTATGATATGACCGAGCAGGCGACGGTATCGATCACCGGCGAGGTCAACAACAGGGGGTTTGGTGAGAACGGCGGTAAATTCGCCTACATCGCCAATATGTCGCTTGAAGACCTTATCATTAAGGCAGACGGCCTCAAGGAATCGGCAGATCTGAGGAACATCCAGATATCACGCCGCAAAAGAGATGTAGATGCCAAATTCGCCGACGCCCAGATCGCCGAAGTCTTTACGGTCAACCTCGATCGAAACCTCAGCATCGGGGGGAGAGAAAGCGGCATCGTTTTATGGCCTTATGACGAAGTGATCGTGGGAAGATCACCGTCCTATAAAGAGCAGCAGTACGTCAGGATTGAGGGAGACGGTATTCTGAGGGAAGGGTCCTACCCTATTATCAACCGGAACGACAAAATAAGCGATATTGTAGAGCGCGCAGGCGGCCTCACCGAGCTTGCATTCCTGCCGGGCGCGACTCTTGTCCGGACCACGATTCTCCCCGAAGCCAATACCATAGATGTAGTTGAAGCAGAAGAGAGCATCAACCAGAATATAGTGACAGGTGCGAGCGTAAACGTGGTCGAAGGGACTACGAAGCAGGAGAATATCGGGATCAACATGACCAGGATACTCAGGAACAAAGGATCAAAAGAGGACCTGATCGTGCAGGCCGGTGATGTGATCCGGGTCCCGAAACGTCTCGAGACGGTCCAGGTGGCCGGCGAGGTGCTGTATCCGACTACGGTCAAATATAATGACGGCATGTCATTCCTCGATTTCGTCTCTCAATCCGGAGGTTTCACAAAAGCATCCCAGCGACGCAGTTCCTGGATCAAATACCCGAACGGCTCGGTAGACCGTACCCGCAGGTTCCTTGTGTTTAACGTGTACCCGAAAGTACAGCCGGGCTCGGAAATAGTCGTTCCTGTGAAAGCAGGTACCGAAGTCACACCTCTGCAGCTACTGAACGTAGGGATCCAGATCTCGACTACCCTGATGACCCTGATCCTGTCAGTTCTCGCATTCCGTAATATATCTAACTAGAGCTTTTTATGTCTAATCAGTCTAAAGGAGCGACGGAAGAACAATTTACACTCAAGGACGTTATCATCGGCCTGCTGGCTGCCAAAGATGCTATTATAAAGAATTGGAAGCAGGTGCTGCTCATTACTATCCTCGGGCTCGGCATAGGCTGGGGCCTGGATATTTTCTTAAAAAAGCCGCCTTCCTACATCGCTAATGTAGTGTTTAACCTGGGTACTGCCGGGACAAGCGGAGGAATGCCTGCCGGCCTGGGCAATCTTTTCGGGATGGGCGGCGCTGCCGATGCCAATATTTTTACCGGGGAGAATTTCTTCATCTGGGTAAAATCCAGCCCTGTGCTGGAAAGGGCGCTGCTCAAGGAAGTGACCGTAGGAAAAAAGAAAATGATCATGGCCAATCTTTATATCGACTCCAGCGATATAAAGGAAAATCGCTGGAAAAAAGCGACTCACTGGCATGATTTCAGATTTGCGCACGCGAAGCCCGACAGCTTCAACCTCGAAGAACGTATGGTGCTCAATGACGTGATCGAGGATATCGGCGATGCGACCAATATAGACGAGCTCGGCAAAAAATCGTCTTTCATGGAGATGAAGGTCACGACGATCAACGAAAACCTGTCGTCGCTCTGGGCCAATACGCTCCTGGAAACAGTAGATGAGTTTTATTCCGAAATCCAGACAACCAAGACCAGGAAGACACTTTCTCTTCTTGAAAGGCGGGCCGATTCGCTGGGCCGGAAACTATCCGGCTCTGAAACCAGGCTTGCCCAGGTCAAAGACCAGAGCATCTTTTCCGTAGAAGTAGAAACCCCGGCCCGGCTTACCAGGCTCAGCAGGGATACGGAATTCATCCAGAGGCTATACCTCGAGGCGCTTGCCGGAGCTGAGCAGACGAGGGTTTCGCTGGTAAGGGAAGCTCCCTTGTTCACCATTATCGAACCTATCAAACGGCCGCTCGATCTTACCTTTGACCCCGGTCAGCGTAAGAAAATAGGAGCGTTGCTCGGCTTACTGGTCGCCCTGATATATGTCTATTTCAAGTCCGCTTATGATGAGGCGGTAAGAGAGAAAAAACAAAAAAAGGAAAATGTCCCGTAACATTACCATTAAACCCGGGGGCAGCGCCAGGGAATACTGGCTGGACCTCTGGGAACACCGGCAACTCCTGTGGATTCTCTCCAAGAGAGATATTTCGGTAAGGTACAAGCAAACATTGCTGGGGATTGCCTGGAGCGTTATACGGCCGTTGGCCACTATGGTCGTGATGACCATAGCTTTCAGCGTGATCGCCAAAATGAGGCCCGATACCGGGGTCCCCTACCCTTTAATGGTGCTTGGCGGGATTACGATCTGGACTTTCTTCGCCAATACTTTTACCCAGATCAGCAACAGCATCACACTCAACTCCAACCTGGTAGCCAAGGTTTATTTCCCGCGGCTCATCATGCCGCTGAGCGCCGTTTCCGTGGGTTTTGTCGATTTCCTGATCGCTTTTGTGCTGTACCTCCTGATCAGCATCATAGGCTACAACTACTGGCCCAGCAGCAATATTGTTTTCCTGCCTTTCTTCCTCATCCTTGCGTTTATCACCGCGTTCGGCTTCGGGCTTTTCTTTGCGGCCGTCAATGTACGATTCAGAGATATCGGCCAGCTGATCCCTTTCCTGGTACAGGTGGGGATCTATGCATGCCCCATCGCCTACAGCAGCCAGATGGTAGCGGGCACGTGGTGGTATAAATATCATCTTCTGAATCCCGTGGTCAGCCTCGTCGACGGGTTCAGGTGGTGTCTTCTGGGTAACAACGCCTACTTCGACCCCAGAAGTCTTTACAGTACAGTAATCGTTTCGACAATAGCTTTGTTTCTTTCCATTGCTTACTTTCGCAAAAAAGAAAGTTCCTTTGTTGATCATCTCTGAGTCTTATCTCAGTATCGTATATGTCTGTTATCGTAGCTGAAAATATAAGTAAGAAGTACATCATAGACCATAAAAATCTCAGGTCGGGAAGTACTATCCGTGACTGGTTCTCCGAAACAGGCAGACGTTTTTTTTCCAGGCAGGGAAAAGAAGGCAATACCAGCTCTAAGGAGGAGTTCTGGGCATTGAAGGATGTCGATTTCAAAATAGAGCATGGCGACAGGGTGGGGATCGTCGGGCACAACGGCGCCGGTAAATCCACGCTTCTGAAAGTCCTCAGCAGGATTACCGAGCCTACTACGGGCCGTGTATCCATCAAGGGCCGCGTCGCCAGCCTCCTGGAAGTAGGTACGGGCTTCCATCCCGAGCTCACCGGCCGCGAAAATATTTACCTGAACGGCGCCGTGCTGGGAATGACCACCCACGAGATCAAAAAGTCTTTCGATGCGATCGTGGATTTCGCCGGTGTCGAAAGATTCCTCGACACCCCCGTCAAAAGATACTCTTCCGGTATGTATGTCAGGCTGGGGTTTGCAATAGCTGCGCACCTGGAGCCCGAGATACTGATCGTCGACGAAGTGCTCGCCGTGGGTGATGCGGAGTTTCAGAAAAAGAGTCTGGGCAAAATGCGCGACGTGTCGGAAAGCGGGCGGACGATATTGTTCGTAAGCCATAACCTGACGGCCGTCCAGTCACTTTGCAACAAGGCGTTCTACTTCGAAAAAGGACAGCTCCTCGAGCAGGGCGACACTACGCATATTGTAAGCACCTACCTCAGCAGGGTATCGAGGAAAAGCCTCGAGCACGTATGGGACGACCTGTCGAAAGCCCCGGGCAACCACCAGGTCCGGATGAAAAGCCTCAAGCTCATCCCCGACTACCGCGACGACCTCACCCATATCGACGTCCGGACGCCGATGAAGCTTTCGTGCGAGTTCTGGAATTACGAAGACAATGCAATGCTTAACCTGAGCATTCACCTTTATGCCTATACCGGCGAGTGCATCTTCAATGTCGGAACCAGGGCCCAGCATTTTTCCAAAGGACTCGTGGGAGCAGTATGCGATATCCCCGGGAACTTTCTCAACGATGGCAGCTATGTCATTTCAGTAATGGTAGTCAAAGACACCAGCGAAGTGCTTTTCAACCTGGAAGAAGCCATCACCTTCGACATACAGGACTACCGGGAAGGCGTAACCTGGTACGGAAAATGGCCGGGATATATCCGTCCGCAACTCAGTTTCTCCATTTCCCAAACCGAACCAGTACCCAATGATTAACGTAACCAAATCCTTCCTTCCGGATAAGGAGGAGTACATTGGATATATCAATCAGATCTGGGACAGTGTTCATCTGACTAACAACGGGCCGTTGCTTCAACGCCTGGAGGAGGAGCTGCGCCGGTTTACCGGTATCGACAACCTGTATTTTTGCAGTAACGGCACCATTGTGCTCCAGATCGCCCTCAAGGCGCTGAACATCACCGGGGAAGTGATCACCACTCCTTTTTCGTACTGCGCTACTTCCAACGTCATCATCTGGAACAACTGCGTTCCGGTCTTCGTCGATATCGACCCGGACACTTTCAATATCAATGCCGACCTGATCGAGGCCGCCATCACCCCGGAAACCCGGGCTATCCTGGCCACGCATGTCTACGGCAACCCGTGCGACGTGGAGAAAATAGAAGCTATAGCCCGACGACACGATCTTAAGGTTATATACGACGGCGCCCATGGCTTCGGCGTTACCTATAAAGGGAAATCCCTGCTCAGCTACGGCGACATTTCAACCTGCAGCCTGCACGCAACCAAGATTTTCCATTCTGTCGAGGGCGGGCTCATCTCGACCAGCCATCCGGAGCTGAACCACAGCCTGCAGCTCTTGCGGGCCTTCGGTCATAAGGGCGATGAAGAGTACTTTTACGCGGGCGTCAACGGTAAAAATTCGGAATTCCATGCGGCTATGGGCCTCTGTAACCTCCCCCATGTCCCGGAAATAATCCGGTACCGCCGCCAGGTATTCAGCTGGTACGACAGCAACCTGGATTGGGAGCACCTGAAAAAACCGCGGCTGGCCGATCAGCTGGAGTACAATTACGCCTACTACCCGATCGTACTTCCTTCTGAAGACGTGCTGCACCAGGTTCAGAAAGGCCTGCATGCAATAGGCGTCGGATGCAGGCGGTACTTCCATCCTTCACTCAACACGCTTTCCTTTATGCCGAGGCATTATTCTTGCCCGGTTTCCGAAGACATCGCCTCCAGGGTAGTGGCGCTCCCTCTCTTTGTCGGCCTGGAGGAACAGGTAGTGGTCAGGATATCTTCCGCCATTAATGGTATCATCCGCGCCGCTATACTCTAAAGGTTTTAGCAATGACTATTATTTACTGGTTAGCTTTCCTTGTATTTATTATCCTGACCGGCATTACTGCCAAACGGATTTCCGGGCCGTCTGTTTCCGAATTTTTCATTATCTGCTTCCTGCTCTTCACGGGCAGCGTCATTCCTGTCGGCTTTCTGCTCTCGCCGCTTAATCTTACCGCGCAAACCTGGGCATGGATAGCAGGCGTATACCTGGCCATCGGCATACATTACTCGTTGTGGAGCAGGATCTGCACGACGCCGGCTTTCTCCATGCGGGAAGTGTTTTCGGAAAGGATCAGGATGATAACCTCCTGGTTTTCCGGCCTGTCGCCTTATCTTAAAATACTATTTATCCTCCTGATCGGGACGCTGGCCGTCATCGCCGTAACCAATCTCGCGCTTGTCCTCTTTACCGTGCCCAATGAATGGGACAGCATGACCGGGCACCTCAACCGGCCGCTGCGCTATATACAGCACGGCAATATGGCGCATTTCGGCGGAACCAACTGGAACATGGACACCTATCCGAAAAGTGTAACCGGTATCCATATTTTCACCTACCTGATCAGCGGGAAAATTGAAAATGCGTTCAAGCTCATTCACCACGCTTCCTACTGGATCACGATCGTCGCGGTCTTCGGATGCGCCCAGCGAATAGGGAGAAGCTTCACGGCAAGCCTGTTCTGCGCATTGAGCTACAGCCTTTTCCTCGACTTTCTCATGCAGGCCGTAACGACAGAAACGGATGTTGTACTTACTGCCTACCTGTCGTGCCTGCTCTATTTTCTTTTTTCGTTTCATGCCACCAAATCCAACCGGTATCTCTACCTGGCGGGCATGGCGTTTGCGATCGCGCTGGGGCACAAGATCACCTTTGTATTGCTGTTCCCGTCGATATTTGTCATTATGCTTTACACCGTGTTCCTGTCGCCCGATTTCGCGACTTTCAGGGACCGGTTTCTCCGTCTTACGCTGGGCATCGTTATCGCTGCTGCCGTTTACACCTTCCCGACCGGGTACATTACAAACCTCCGGACTTTCGGTCACCCTATAGGCCCGCCTACCGCGCTCAGGCACCAGTCGGTAGAACGGGCTGGCTCTCCGGCCAACCTCTTCGAGCAGGGAAGCCGGAACGTAGTGCGGTACCTGTATGATTTTGCAAACCTGGACGGGCTCCGGAACGCCCAGTGGGGGTATGATCTGAATAAAACGATCAGGAAACCTCTCGTTTTCCTCGAAGACAAGCTCAAAATGCGCCTGGACGAAGAAATTGATTTTTCTATCGTGCCGTTTTCGTTCCAGAGAAGGTTCGAGTTCTATAATGCAAATCCTTATTGGGGGATTTTCGGGTTTGCGTTGATACTGCCGGTTGTCCTGCTGGTGCTGCTGAGGATCGTATGGTCGCGCCCGCACTGGTTCCTGGCAGTAGCGTTTGTCCTCCATTTCCTCGCCCTATCCTACTCTGCCCCCTACGACCCTTTCAAAGGGCGGTATTTTGTCGAGACCGGGGTATTCGGGGTGCTCTTTCTCCTGCTTCTTTTTTCCACGCACAGCCTTTCCATTTTAAGGCCCAAAAGATGGATCTGGAAGGGCTATGTCGGTGTTATCGTGTTCGCCGCCTGCGTTTCGGCCATCATGACGGTGTTCCTGAATATCCGCTGCCTGCCGTTCCCCGCGTACGGCTATGAATCGGCTTTTACGGCAGACAGGATCAAAATGCAAACCTTTTCGCGCCCGGATACCTACGTGGCCTATGCCAGGTTTGATTCGCTGGTCCCCCAGGACGCGACAGTAGCACTGGGGACTATCAACGATGATTTCGAATACCCGCTGTACGGACGAAAGCTGACCCGCAAGCTGATTTCGATCAATCCTTTCGAAAAAGGGCTTCAGCCTATCCCCGAAGAGGCAGACTATCTCTTCTTCTCCAAAAATGTCATCACGCCGGTACCGGGGGATATCCGCCTGGGAACCGATACGACCATGAAAAACATGATTGTCAAAGCGGAAGACTACTATTTAAGAAAACTGAAGTAACGACCGGCTCCCGGATCATAAAGATCGTGACGATGGTACTGGCTATTATGCAACCCTATTTCCTGCCTTACATCGGCTATTTCCAGCTTCTTAAGGCGGTTGATAAATTTGTTCTGTACGACGACGTGAACTTCATCAACAGGGGTTTCATCAACAGGAATAACCTGCTGGTAAACGGCCGGGCTTCGCTGTTTACCATACCGCTTAAGGATGCCAGCCAGAATAAGCTGATCTGCGAAGTCGGGCTCAGCGACGATAATTCCTGGCAAAAAAAGCTGACCAGGACCGTAGAGCAATCCTATAAAAAGGCCCCCCAATTTGATACGATATTCCCGCTTTTCCTGGATATCGTGGGGTATACGCCACAGAATATAGGGGACTTTTGCTACTATTCCCTCACCCGGATCAGCCGTTATCTCGGCCTCGAAACGCAGATCGTCCCTTCCTCGACTCTCTACCGGAACGGGCAGCTGAAAAGAGAAGAGAGGATCCTGGATATATGCCGCCTGGAAGGCGCCACCCACTATATCAACCCGCAAGGGGGTATTGCATTGTACGATAAGGACCATTTTGCAAGGCACAACATACAGCTATCCTTTCTTAAAGCAGGCCTTGTGCCCTACCCGCAATACAAGGATCCCTTCGTTCCCGGGCTTTCGATACTGGATGTACTGATGTTTAACGACGTGCAGCAGACCCATAAACTGCTGGATCAGTATGAGCTGGTATAATTATTGCTATTGTAAAAGAAATTTTACAAGTTTGTTTGTTTTATAAATATATCTTTGAAGGGCTCTCAAATGGCGGACGTGATCATTTTCGGGGTATTGGATACTGCAGAGCTGGCACATTTTTATTTGGAGAACGATTCTGAACACAATGTGGCAGCATTTGCCGTTAATCGGGAATATATTAAGGAGAGCCGGTTTAAGGGGCTTCCTGTGGTTGCCTTCGAAGATGTCGAAAAGCTGTTCCCTCCCTCCGGCTACAGTTTTTTCGTGCCTATGACAGCCCGGAATATGAACCGGAACAGGGAAAAGGTATACCTGGAAGCCAGGGCAAAAGGATATTCGTTCATCTCCTACATAAGCTCCCGGGCTACCGTCTACGACCGTTCGCTTATCGGGGAAAACTGTTTTATCCTGGAAGACAATACCATTCAGCCTTTCACTACTATCGGCCATAATGTTGTGTTGTGGAGCGGGAACCATATCGGTCATCACGGCCGGATCGACGATCACGTGTTCTTCACTTCACAGGTAGTACTTTCCGGGCACTGCCATGTTCATTCCTACAGTTTTTTCGGGGTGAACGCTACTGTTAAAGACTATACCAATATTGCAGAGGGAACATTGCTCGGCATGGCGTCTTCACTGAATAAAGATTCGGAAGAATGGGGGATCTATGTAGGCAACCCGGCCAAACGAGTACCCGGCAAACTTAGTTACGAGGCTTATTAAAACCCGTTTCAGTCCTGACCCCAAAAGTAAACGGGCTGGAATAACCTGACGCATGCAAAAGAAAATCCTATTTATCAGTCATGATGCAAACAGGGCCGGAAGCCAGCTTTTGCTGCTCCAGCTCTTAAAGATATTGAAGCAGAAGAACATTCCGATGGAGCTTCTGCTTTGCGGCGACGGCGTAGTGGAAAAGGAATTTGAGGAAGTGGTGCCCACCATCCGGCTCCCGGAGCCTCCGGGGCATATTGTAAGCCGCCTGGGCGATAAAGTGCTTTGCAAGCTCGGCCTCATCGATACGCTTACCCAGCTGGCCGACAAAAAAAGAAGGCAGTTGCTGAGAGAACGGGTAAACCCGGAAAATATCGGGCTGGTGTTTATCAACTCTATCGCAAACGCCGGCATTTATTACAATGAGCTTGGTTTCCTGCATCACCTGCCGGTGGTGCTGTTCGCTCATGAGCTCGAGATGTCTGCCAATATGTACTCCAAGCGGAATGAGCTGGAGTTTCTTCTCAAAAAAACGGATCATCTCATAGCCGTCGCGCAGGCAGTCGCCGACTACTACATCCGGGATTTTGATTTCCCCGAAGACTCGGTCAGCATCCTGACCCTGATCGACCACGATTATATCGACGCAAATTTTCAGAAAGCCCAGTGCAACCTGCTTGAAAAAGAGTACGGTATCCCGGAAGATGCTATCGTAGTGGGCGGATGCGGAAATGCGGAATGGCGGAAAGGCAACGATATCTTTAACTGGATCGCGAGGCTGGTCATAGCCAGGACGAGCCCGCTGCCGGTATACTTTGTCTGGGTTGGCGCAGGCAACCAGCACGCCATTTACCAGCTGATTGAAACGGATATCAGACGCATGGGGCTGTCCGATCGTATCATCCTGATTCCACCGACTTCACGCGCTCTTGATTTTATCAGCCGTTTCGATATCCTGCTGCTTTCCTCGAGGGAAGATCCCTACCCGCTGGTCGTTATGGAGGCCGCGCTTAATGAAACGCCCGTCATCTGCTTCCAGGGAGCAGGCGGAGCGCCCGAGCTTATCGCCAACGATGCCGGAAGGACCGTACCCTACATGGACATCCCCGCCGCATCGGAAGCAATCATCCAGCTTATCCTCGATCCGGGTGAACGTACCCTGCTCGGCAGGAGAGGGCGAATGAAAGTCCTTGAAAGGCACAAAACAGGGTTAAGTATCGAAAGGATCATGGCAATCATCCAAAAGTACCTAAATTTGCCCCTTTCTGAAACGCTGGATCAATGACCATTGCATTTACGATTTGTTCCATCAACTACCTGGCACAAGCACAAACTCTGGGAGAATCTCTTAAAGCTACCAATCCTGACATTATTTTTTTTGTTGGACTTGTAGACCGCCTGGACAATATCACGTTTGACCCGGCTCACCAACCCGCATTTTCGTTAATAGAAATTCACCAGATCGGTATAGCGGGATTTGAAGAAATGTGCGGGCGATATAATATTACCGAGCTGAACACGGCTGTAAAGCCTTTCTACTTTACCTATTTCTGGAAAAATTACCCGGAAGCCGACAAGGTAATCTATTTCGACCCGGATATCATCGTATTCAGGCCGCTTACCTCGCTGCTTCAGAAGCTGGACACCGCCGATGCAGTGCTGACCCCGCACGTCCTGACGCCGGTCAACGACCGGAAAACACCGAATGAACTGCACCATCTCAACACCGGGATCTACAACCTCGGATTCGTCGCTTTCCGGAAAACCGGAAAAAGCGCCGGGTTTGTAAAATGGTGGGAAGACAAGCTGCGGTATGAATGCCTCATAGCGCTTTGTGACGGACTGTTTGTCGACCAGAACTGGATGAATTTCCTGCCGGTCTTCCTGGAGAATGTCCATATCGAAAGGGATCCGGGCTACAATGCGGCCTACTGGAACCTACATGAAAGAACATTCAGCCAGCAGGCAGGCGACTGGTATGTTAACGACACCTCGCCGCTGACCTTTTTTCACTACAGCGGCTACGACCCGGCCAGGCCCGATGTCCTGTCCAAATACCAGGACCGCTTCGATATCGGGGAGAGACCCGATCTGCAGGGGCTGTTTGCCTATTACGGTGAAAGGCTCCTGGCTAACGGGCAGGAATACTACAGGCATTTTCCCTGTGCTTATATCAAACCGGTCAGGATACTTCGTTATCAGCGGGTTAGAAAAGCCCTTAAAACCCCGTTTCAATACCTGGCAAACGTCTTTGATACCATCTGATGCGGGAGTTGGCTGCCATAGTGATCCCCTGTTTCGGGGCAGACCGGCATCCTGTGGAGCTGGCACTCATCCGGCGTGCCTGGCGGGAGCTGCAAGGATTTTCGTTCGTTTTCGTAGGCGCCGACGACATGGATGAACACCTGTTCAGGACAGAATTTCCCGGCTGTACGGTCTATAAATTTGATGCATCCTTTTTTGAAGACAGGAAGGGCTACACCTCGCTGACCTTAAAAGAAGATTTCTATGACCTGTTCGGCTGGAGCGATTTCATACTCCTTTTCGAGCCCGGCTCGTTTATCGTTAAAAACCAGCTTCATTACTGGTGCAAACAAGGCCATGACTATATCGCCTGTAACGACGGCGGCTTATCTTTGCGAAATGTGGACAGGTTCCTCTCACACACAAAAAAAAGCAGGAGAGAGATCCACCGCTTTTTGTCCGGTAACGGCACGGCCACGAACGATCACCCTTTCTGGGAGAAAAAAACCAAAGGGATCTGGCCTTCGCTGAGGAGCCCTACCCCGGTTGTATCGGCCTATTTTTCCCGGCCTTTAGCGCAACATCTGGAGGCTCCCGGACCCCAGGAGCTGCCTTTTGCGCTGACCGGCTTTGATATTCATTCCGAAGTCCACAGTCAATGGCTGAAGGCCCGGGAGCAATAAAAGATACCTCACAGCTAAAACCTATTTTGCGTTGACGGCGTTTTTCACAGTTTGTAACCGACACCAGCTCCCCGGAGCAATAGCTTTGGGAAAAAGTATCCGGGAGCACCATAAAGGGGCTCCGTTCATGATCGGATGGGCCGATGAGGCCGATCTGCCCGGGCTTCCCGCCGGCATGGAGATCATCCCGGTTTCGGACCTGGCGCTGCCTCAGCTTGCTCAAATGAGCGGGTTCTACTATGATTTTGAATTGGTACACGCCCTGAGACCGTGGTTTGCCCGGCATCTCCCGGAGCGCAGTCCCGCTATCTCCAACTGGGTATTCCTGGCGCCTACGACAATGGTGTACCGTTCATTCGACCACCTGTTTGATCCGGGAAAAGACCTTCTCCTGACTCCCCATATAGCTGACCGCCTGCCTGCATCCCGTCATCTTGACGACAAACGGATACTCAATATCGGGATGTTCCATTCAAACGCCTGGATAGCGCGGCGCTCCGAAAGCGTTCAAAACCTGCTGGAATGGTGGAGCACAAGAACCATCGACCGGGCTTCGTTTGACCTTTGTAACGGCATGTGCCTCGATCAGCTATGGCTTAACTACGCCCCCATACATGTTGCCCGCTCGCTCGTGATAAGAGACCCGCTCTGGCATCTTGGATTGCACAACTGCCTTTTGCATCCTTTGAAACTGGAAAACGCCGTCCCGGTCGTAGCCGGGGAACGGGTATATACCGTAGATTTTGCAGGCTTGTACGGCTACCACCCGGTCTGGTCGGATCACACGGCGCTGGTAGCCGGTCATAGCGAATGGACCGCCCTCACCGGGGGCTACCGCAAAAACCTTGAAACGCTGAAGGCATTCAGCCTGCCGGGCAACCCCGCATACGGGCGGCCCGCTTCCATTTCTTCTATACGCAATTTCAGGAGATCAGTTAAATCGAAACTGGACAACCTGACAGAGCTGATAGACCAATTTGAAATTTAGCCTGATGGAGTCTTTACAAACCAGTACAGAAAAGTTAAAAGCATTTGTCAGCAGGCTGTACACCGGCCCCGAAATGCCGGACTACACCGGTATTGCAGCTCCCAGGCTGACCATCATCACTCCTTCCTATAACCAGGCCGAATTCCTTGAAAGGACGATCCTGAGCGTGCTCAACCAGGGCTACCCGAACCTGGAGTACCTCATCATAGACGGAGGCTCCACCGATCACAGCGTCGAAGTAATCCGGAAATACGAAAAATACATCACGTACTGGGTCAGCGAGAAAGACAAAGGACAGGTAGACGCCCTCAATAAGGGGCTGAGGAGAGCTACGGGCGAATGGGTAGCCTTCCAGAATTCAGACGACGTCTATTTCCCCAATACCTTCCTGCACTTTGCGCAGGCGGCAGGCAGCCCCGGAAAACCTGCAGACATAGTGTACGGAGACCTGTACCTCGTCGATCAGCACGACCGGGCTACGGAGCTGCTGAAGACAATCCCCTTCAGCCTGACAAGCCAGGTATGGGAGGGCATGCAGATGCATAATCAATCGCTTTTCTTCAGGCTGGACCTTGTAAAACGGTACGGATTGTTTGATGAAAGCTACCGGTTCGCATTCGATTATGAATTTATAACCCGGTACACTTCAGCTCCCGGGGTAAAGGCAAGGCGGGCGGAAGGGTTGCTCGGCGCCCTCAGGGTCCATGAAAGCGCCAAGTCTTCTACGATTGCCGATGTAGGCAGGAGCGAGCATCAGAAGATACAGCAGGAATATGCCGGGAAACTAAAGCAACGAGTTCCGGCAAAAATCAGGTATCTTTGTATCCGGTTAAGAAAAGCCATATACCTGTTGACAGACATGGACTTTGCATACCTGGGTCACAGGCTCGGGATTTCCAGGAAAGGATGAACTTAGGCAGTTTAATAGGCAACATTAATTATTTGCGGTATTCCATAGGGATTTCCATGATGATCAATGGCTTCCCTATTATCTTCTTTGTCCGCGATACGCTCGGGATAGGGCCTGCCAGCAGCGTGTTTACGGGTATTTTCTTTGCTTTCGCTCTTTTGCTGATGGTCCCCGCCAAGCTCACGACGGTCGCCTACAAGCCCAATATCCTGCTTTTCCAGTTTGCTGCGCTTTTTTTCGGGATGCTGGTCTACTACTTCTTCTTCATCAACAACATGGGGAAGTCGGCCACCGATGTCGTCAACTTTGCCTATACTTTCGGCTTCTTTGTCCTGCTGCTTTACGTCCCGAACGACATCCAGAAAACACTGCTGGTCGTGGTGTTCCTGATGTCCCTGATGAATAACCTCACACTGATATACTCGCTGATCACCAATCCCAACTGGACGCTCGGGATGCGGGCTGCGGTAACATTTGCCAACGAAGATGCCCAGCAGGGCGGGAATCCTCACCTTGCTGCCCGGAATGCGCTGATCTGCCTGCTTTCGGGGTATGTGCTGATCGGTGAGTTTAAAAACACCTGGATCAAGCTGCTGCTCATCGTCTCCCTGGTCTTCAGTTTCTGCGTGATAATCCTTACGCAGTCGAAATCCTGCCTGCTCGGAACCGGTATTATCATTGCAACACACATGCTCTTCCGGTTCAATTTTTCGCGCATGGCGGGAGGTATCAAACAGCTTTTTACGCTTCGCGCCCTGGTCGTTCTGATTGTCCTGCTGGGCATAGTCAGGTATCTCATCCACCGTTTTTATGGTATTTACAGCATCATCATCAACTACTGGGATGTGCTGGCAGGCCGTTTCGAAGACGTATTGTTTACCGCTTTCCAGCTGGAAACCAGCGAGGAGGTAGTGGAAGACGCCTCGGCAATGGGAAGGGTAGCCAGCTTCGATTTCCTGAAGGAAGCCATCTATGACCCCAAAGTACTGGTGATCGGCAACGGCTATAAATTTGAATTTATGGACGTCCCCCCGATCGAAATGCTGGCCAACCACGGGCTTCTGGGGTGTTTCATTTTCTGCGCCCTCAATTTCTTTTTCCTGATGTTCTCCATTAAGGAGATACGGCTTGGCCGGAGCCCTCTGGGGGTTTTTGCCGCCTCTTTCTTTATGTATTTCCCGGCGTTGCTGATCAGCTCCGGAAGGCCTTATGATATTGCTTACTGGTTTCCCTATATGTTTTTCGTACGTTTCCTGGGAATCCCCTACCTGAACAAAAAGCGTACCGGCTCCGAAGCGCTGCCGGGACAAATAGCCTCCGTCGCCCGATAAATTCCCGAGCCGCCCCCGTACGAATCAACATTTTCATGTCAATCCGCCAACGAATTACCAGTCTGTTTTCCCGGAATATCCAGAACGGTAAGCTGATCCCGGAAATAGACGGTCTTCGTTTTCTCGCCATACTATTGGTCTTCCTGCACCATGTACATTCGTTCTTCGAGTTCAGCTCCCAGGTAGAATTCAAAGACATCGACCAGTTCCAGGGATTAAGGCAATGGCTGATAGACGGCAGAAAGGGTGTGGATCTTTTTTTTGTGATCAGCGGCTTCATCCTGGCGCTGCCTTTTGCCAGATCTTACCTCCGGGGCGCTCCGCAGCCTTCCCTGAAGAAGTATTTCAAACGCCGTCTCACGCGCCTCGAACCTCCTTACATCGCGGCAATGCTCGTGATGTTCGTGGTTTTCCCCCTGGTGACCAGCATGGATTACCCCTTTGCTTTCCGCAGCCTTATGGCATCGCTGGTCTATTGTCACGTGCTCATTTACGGGGTTACTTCCTTCCTGCTTTCGGTGGCATGGTCGCTGGAGCTGGAAGTACATTTCTATCTCCTCGCTCCCCTGCTCTTCCTCGTTCTGAAGTTGCCGGTCCAGCTTCGCCGGCCGGGCATCGTGCTCATCATCCTCGGGCTTCCCTGGATACAATCCGGATACCAGACACCCGGCTTCTATCTTGTGCATTATATCCAGTTCTTTATCAGCGGGATCCTCCTGGCCGACTTATACATCGACCGTCCGAAGATCAAAACCGGCAACGTGCTTTTTTCTTTTATCGGACTGCTCCTTTTTGCAGCCGTACTGTTCCTGCCGCACGTCCGCACACATCTTATGTCGTCTGAGCATGACAGGTACTACGCGATGGCCTTCCCTCTCGCCATAGCCGCATTTTACTACGTCGTGCTTACGAATCCATTCTGGGGAAAGATATTCGCCTACCGCTGGATCTCACTCATCGGCGGGATGTGCTATTCCATTTACCTGGTACATCAGCCCATTTTATCGGCGGTCATGAAGATCATCTTTAAATACCAGTTTTTTGAATCATACGGAGCAGAGTTTCTTTTCGTGACGCTTCTCTGCATCCCTCCTGTGATGGCCGGCAGCATCATTTTCTTCCTCCTGATAGAAAAACCCTGTATGGATCCCGAATGGCCGGAAAAACTGTGGTCGAGGATCAAA